>DBGAQS010000001.1:0-168879 GCA_048434495.1 Collinsella sp.
CAGAAACGTGTCGTCGCGCACCCACGGCACAAGCTGCCAGCCGCAGTGCGGGCATCGGGGGACATCCTCGCTGAGGACCTCGAACCCCGCCATGCCCGCGAGCATGCGCTCGACGTAGGGGCTCGCGTCGAAGAGCTCGTCGCAGCATGGCTGCTTGCACTGAAGGTGCGCGAAGCTTCCCTGATAGTTGCAGATCCTCTCGGTGGGAAACGTCTTCTCGACTTGGGTGTCCACATTGGTGCTCAGGATGAAGTAGTCCTTATGGCCGATGAGGGACCGTAGGTCGAGATAGGGCTGCGAGGTCGGCTCGCGCAGCATGAAGTCGATGTATCGCGCATAGTATGCCCATCGCTGCTCGAGGCTGGGGTAGAGGTGGTAGAAGCCGTTGAAAAGGCTCTTGAAGCCAAAGGCTTGCTGCCAGTCCGTCATTCCGGCGCGCGCCATGCCTGCGCGGTTGTAATGGTTGAACCCGGCGGCGCTTGACATGCCCGAGCCGATGCCGACGATGATGGCGTCGGCATCGTCGATAAGGCTTCGAAGCCTATACGCTTCCCTCTCTAGAGACGGCATTGGGCAATCTCCTCGAAAGCCGGGGCCATATCGCCGTCAACGAGAATCGTCTCGCACGATGCATCGGGCGCCATAGCCTGGCTGTAGTTGAACACGATGTAGGTGGCGTGCTCGCAGACGTTCGCGATCTGGGCGAGCATGTGCTTTATGATGCCGTTGCGCAGTCCCACGCCAAGTTCGAGGATGGCGACCCTGCCGTTGCGATGGGCTTGCACAAGGCGCTCGAGCTCCTCGAGCTGGGCCGTGGCGAGGGCGTCTGGATGGGCGAGGCGCCGCTCGTCGATCGACGTGCGTATGCCCCCCCTCCGTCTCGAGCACGCGGTTCTCGTCGAACCCGGCGCGCGCGAAGTGCCCGTCGATGTTGCATGTGACCACGAAGGTGTCGGCGTGCTCCGTAAGACGCCGCAGCCCGTTCATGAGCGAGCCGGGCTCATATTCGAGATACTCCTTTTGATGGAACCGCTCGGCCCATCGGCGTCGCACGCTGGCATCCGGGGAAGCGAGCCCCTGCAGTATGCAGCCGATGCCGTCTGCCTGGGCGAGGTCCCCGTACGCCTCTTGGAAATGAGCATCGGCGCAGAAAAGGTTGAGCCCCTCCGCCATGTCGAGTCCGTTGCTAGCGCCGATGATGACAAGATCCGCTTCGGCTAGCGCCCTGCCTATGCGAACTGCTTTCGCCGTCTCCATGCGCTACCTCCCCAGCGTCTTGCGCACGTCGGCAAGCACGTCGGCAAGCACGTCGGCGATGTCGGCGCGAACGGCGAGCCCCCGATCCTCGATCGCGCGGGGGAGAAACTGCGTCTTGTTGTTTACGGCGATGTAGCTGGCCTGCGGTAACTGCGCCGTGAGGGCCCAGAACGGCTCCTGGATAAACGCGGGCGTCATGCGGCCCACACCCAGCTCGAGGAAGAGGATCCTCTGCCGTGCGTGCGCGTCGAGCCATTCGGACACCTTGCGGTACTGCTCCTCGTAGAGTTCGCCCTGCAGGAAGTTGCCGTAGCCGCGAACCCAGGGGAACGCCTCTGCCCCGCAGTGCGGGCAGCGCGGCACGAGCTCTGTCGGAACCTCAAGGCCGTCTCCCATGGCCTCTACCATGTTGGAGACCGGCTCGACCGCATCCCACACCGCGTCGGTGCAACAGCGGGAGCACTGAAAGAAGCGGTGGTCGCCTTGGATCTCTGCCACTTTCTCCCAGGGATAGAGCTTCACAAACTGCGTGTCCTGGTTGGTGGTGAGCACGAAGAAATCCTTCTCGGCGAGAATGGCGTCGAGGTCCCTGTAGGGCTTGCGCAGCGGGGCGTTGAGCGTGGTGTCGAGGAAGGTGGCGAGGTATCCCCAGCGCGCCTCGGCGGTGGGCCAGCGGTAGAACGACCCCTCGAAAGCGCCCTTGAAACCGTAGCGCTCGGCGAATTTGCCGAAATGCTTGCGATAGGTCGCGTTGTCCTCGTAGTAGAAGTCGCCGCCGCCCGCCGCGGAGAGCCCGGAGGCCCCGCCCACCAGCACGCAATCGGCTTCTTCGATCATACGGGCGAAGTCCTCGATTTGCTGGTCGTAGGGCTCGGGCTCGCGGTCACTCAGCTCATAGGGCGTGCTGCCGCTGCGGTAGGCGGCATGAAGGGAAAACGATCGGTTGGTGAGCTCGATAACGAGCTGCTCGTACAGGGTCACTGGATACCTTCTTTCAGCTATTATAAACAGGTGTCTATAAAAAGTATCCATGTCGATTTGCTTAAGAGCAATGAACAGCTTCGGCCTGCTGTCGATAAACGAGCGTTTGCCGGGCATTGTCGAGCGTTGCAATTGGAGGGGTAATGGAAGCGGGGAAGATCGATCGTCGCCGACGCTATACACTCTCGGTCATACGGGAGGCGTTCTTCGCGCTGCTGGCCGAGGTCGGCTTCGCGAAGATGACGGTAGCGGATATTTGCCGCCGCGCCGATATCAACCGTGGCACGTTCTATCTGCACTACGAGGACAAGTTCGCCCTGCTCGACGCGCTTATCGACGAGGCCTTGGCGGCGGTGCCGCCGCTCGAGGGAACGGAGGCGGGTGCCCTCTGCCAGCGTCCGCCGGCAAACGATGACTATTATCTGCTCTACTCGGATGACGACGCGTACGCCCGGGTGGCACAGCGCGTCGTCGAGCGCGGCGCCGAGCAGATGGTTCCCTCGATCATGGAGGAGACTGGGCTTTCGCGCGAGGACGCCTATCTGCTCTTCGTCCACAACGTCCAGGGAAATCTCGCGGTCAACCGCCTGCTCGGTTGGAGGCGAGGGCCCGAGTTTGCTCACGCTCAGGAGCTGCTCAGCGCCTATTCCGAAGGGGGCATGCGGGCGGTATCGGCTCGTCACGATCCTCGTAGCTCGTCTTGACCGCATGTCATTTCAGGTAGGTGGCGTTGCTATGGGCCCTCTTTGATTTTCGACGTTGTATAAGGCAATCGCAATCGTCTTGAGCTTCTTTAGGGAACTTGAACAAGAGATATGGCCTGCTGGCGATTGATTAACACCATTCGTTTTGGTTACAAGAAAAAATGCTGCGCGCCTGCAGCATGAAGGAGAGGGAATCCTATGAATATCGTTGTATTGAGCGGCAGCCCGCGTAAGGGCGCCAATACCGATACCATGGTCGAGGCGTTTGCCGAGACCGCGCGTGAGGGCGGCCATACGGTCGAGGTCATCCGCGTTGCCAGCAAGAAGATCGCCGGCTGCTTAGGATGCCAGTACTGCTTCGCCCATGAGGGCGTCTGCGTGCAGAAGGATGACATGGCCAACGTGATTGAGTCGCTGAAAGACACCGACATGGTTGTCTTCGCTTCGCCTATCTACTGGTTTGATATCACTGCGCAGGAAAAGACCGCCATCGACCGCCTGTACGCCTTCGGTGCCACGGGTTTCCCGTTCACCAAGACGGCCCTTTTGCTCGATAGCCACAGCGAGGGTGTCTATGATGCGGCGATTGCCATGTACAAGTCAACCTGCGCGTACTGCAAGTGGGAGGACCAGGGCATTGTCACCATTAGCGGCATGACCGAGCGCGACAGCATGGCCTCCTCGCCTAAGTTGGAAGAGGTGCGCGAGCTCGCCCGCAAGCTCGCCTAAGGACAAGAGGAGCGCATGGCAATCAGCACAAGCGGAAATGCTTGCTGCCCTTACCAAGAGGATTGCTGATTGCCATGCAACGATGCTCCCGCGGACAATTCCGGTGTGCTAAAACGCCTTCTCGTTCAAGAATTCCCTGAACGCGGGGATGTCGAAGCCGACGAGGCCACGTCCACGTTCCCCGATAACGCCGTCCTCGAGGAGGCGGCGTTTGTATTGGCTTGCGTAGTTGCTGGCGACGCCCATGCGTTTGGCTATCTCCGAGACCCTGCTGGGGCCAGAATCGGGCAGCATCGCGAGCAAAAACTCAATGTCTTTATCGGAAAGCTCCTGATAGGTCGTTTCGAGAATACGATCGCGCAGCTCCATACGGGCAAGCAGAGAACCCTGCTGGACATCGGATGTACTGATTTGGAGCGAGTTTTCCGAAACATCCCAAGTGCGATATCCGACGAGCTGCATCATGTAGGGAAATCCGTCGACGGCCTTCACGGCATCCTCGAGCGCTTCTGGCGTGATTGAGCGTCCTCCTGCTTCAATGGTTTTACGAAATGCATTTGCAATCTCAACATCAGTGATTCGTCCCAGCTGATGATACTGGGAGCGTCTGAGGAACGAGACGGAATCGTTACGTAGCAACGCCGATACTTTGTAGGGCAGTCCTGCCATGAGTAGGGCAACTTTTTTACCTTCGCGTACAAAGTGCTGGTAAACAGAGGCAAATTGAAGCATTTCTTCGAGATCGACTGTGACTTCATCGATGGTGATGAGAAGTCCGATATCATGTTTTTCGAGTTGTTTAAAGATGCCATTCATGCGTGTACGCCAGTTGCCCTGGGCCTCTTGAGCATATGTCCAATCGAGGCCCACTGGACCAATTTGAACACCGTTTATGCGCACGTGAGGCTGTGAAAGGTAGCTATCTGCGGCTTCTTTGGTTCGCTCGATAATATCTTCGAGCATGCCTGGCATGGCGGAGACATTTGCTGCGATCCAGTCGTGTTCAAGCGCCGTTTCTGAAAGGAGCGAGAGAAGTGCCGTCTTGCCCGTTCCCCTTGCGCCAGTAAAAATGGTCGACAGGTTGGGATCTCCTGGGCCGTTGATAAAGCCACGGTTGATGTCGCGCAGGATATGCTCGCGACCCGCTAGAAAGGGAGGGACGCTTCCAAATGTTGGGGTAAAGGGGTTCTTGCTGTACTCCATGGTAGCTCCTTTGCAGGTTTTGCTAATTTTTGCAAGTTTTGCTAACTTTTGCAAGTTTTGCTAACGACTGACCAAAGGGCATCGAAGTAGTGACGCTGACATTTTTTACGCAGAAAAATAAGCAGAAATCAATTTATCTGCGTTAAAAAATAGTTGAGAAGAAAAACGACGAGTCCCGGGCGCAATGCCGTTGCGTTCCGGGCCTCGTCGCTTTGCGAAGTATCTAACGATCTCGTTGCCGTGGTACCTAGTCAAACAAACTCGGCATGTCATTTTCCTTCATGAGGGCGCCGGCGGAGGGCAGGCTCTGCGCGGTGAACTTCTCGGCCGAGACGCCGGCGCCAAGGATTTCCTCGGTCGTGCCGACGGTGGTGACCGAGCGGCCCTTCTTGGCCGTAAAGGCCTGGACGCCCTGCGTGTTGGTGGTCGTCTTGGTCTTGAGCAGCGACGTGTTGAAGTTCATCAGGCGGTAGTCGCTCGAGACCAGCGCGAGGTCGCGGTCCTCCTTGAGCACCTGCGCATACAGCAGCTTGCTGCCGCCGTAGATGGCGTTCTTAAGGCGCTTGCGGTTGGTCTTGGTAGCGTATCCAGAAAGCGCGACACGCACCACGCGGCCGTTCTCAAAGACGAACAGCACGTCGGCCTTGTAGTCCTCGGGGTCGATGACCCAGATGACGCTCTCGTCGGGTTCCATCTCGAGATCGGTCGGAAGGTACGAGCCCAGCTGGGCCGACTTGGTATCCTCAAACGCCGCGACCTTGCACTTGTACACCTGGCTCTTGTTGGTAAAGACCAGCAGCTCGTGCGTGTTGGAGGACGGGAACTCGATAAAGGGTTTGTCGCCGTCCTTGTACTTGAGCGTGGTCGCCTTCTTGAGCACGCGGTCCGTCATCTTCTTAAGGTAGCCGTCGCGCGAGAGCATGATGGTGACCGGGTACTCCTCGACCTCGGGCTCCAGGCTTACCTCGATGACCTCATGGGGCTCGATCCTGCCCGTGCGGCGCGGCATCACGTACTTCTTGTTAACCGCGGCCAGCTCGTCGCTGATGACCTTCTTGATGTTGTCCTCGCTCGAGAGGATCTCCTCGAGTTCGGCGATCTCGCCCTCGAGCTTGGCAATGTCCTTGGTGCGGTTGAGGATATATTCCTCGTTGATGTTGCGGAGCTTGAGCTCGGCGACAAACTCGGCCTGGGTCTCGTCGATGTCGAAACCCTTCATAAGGTTGGGTACAACCTCTGCCTCGAGCTTAGTGCCGCGGATGATGGCGATGGCCTTGTCGATGTCGAGCAGAATTGCCTCGAGGCCGTGCAGAAGGTGCAGACGCTCGGACTTTTTGTCCAGGTCAAAGCTAATGCGGCGGCGCGTGGACTCAATACGCCACTTGGCCCATTCGTGCAAGATCTGGCGCACACCCATAACGCGGGGATAGCCGTCGACCAGTACGTTGAAGTTGCATGAGAACGAATCCTGCAGCGTGGTCGAGCGATAGAGCTTCGCCATGAGCTTGTCGGGGTCGACGCCGCGCTTAAGGTCGATGGCGATGCGCAAGCCCGAGAGGTCGGTCTCGTCGCGGATGTCAGCGATCTCTTTGACCTTGCCCTCCTTGGAGAGCTTGACGATGCGCTCGATGATGACATCGGTCTTGGTGGTGTAGGGAATCTCGTACACCTCGATGATGCGCTCTTCGGGAATCCAGCGCCAGCGGGAGCGAATCTGGAAGCTGCCAAGACCGGTCTCGATGATCTTCTCCATCTCCTCGCGGCGGTAGATAATCTCGCCGCCGGTCGAGAAATCGGGCATGGGCATGTACTCGAGCAGGTCGCAGTCGGGGTCCTTCAGGTAGTGCATCGTGGCGGTGCAGACCTCGTTGAGGTTGAAACCGCAGATGTCGGACGCCATGGCGACGCCGATGCCCTTATTGGCCGAGACAAGGATGTTGGGGAACGTGGTGGGCAGCAGACGCGGCTCCTTCATGGCACCGTCGTAGCTGTCAACGAAGTCGACCGGGTCCTTGTCGATGTCTTTGAAGATTTCGGCGCTGATGGGGGAGAGCTTGGCCTCGGTATAACGCGAGGCGGCGTAGCTCAGGTCGCCCGAATAGTACTTGCCAAAGTTGCCCTTCGACTCCACGAAGGGGGCAAGCAGCGCTTCGTTGCCCGTCGCCAGGCGCACCATCGTTTCGTAGATCGCGGCATCGCCGTGCGGGTTGAGCTTCATGGTCTGGCCCACGATGTTGGCGCTCTTTTGGCGCTCGCCCTTGAGCAGGCCCATCTTGTACATAGTGTAGAGCAGCTTGCGATGCGAGGGCTTAAAGCCATCAATCTCGGGGAATGCGCGCGAGACGTTGACGCTCATGGCGTAGGGCATGTAGTTGACCTCGAGCGTCTGCGTGATCGGCTGGTCGGTGACCTCGGAGTGCAGGCCGATGACGTTCTCGGCGTTGACCTGCTTTTTCTTGGGCTGGTTCTTCGTCTTCTTCTTTGCCACGATTTCCTCTTGAACTTCTTATGGGCCGTCGTTATCGATTTGCTGCTACTGCAGGTCCAGCTGGTCCAGGTATTCCTTGCCGTGCTCGGAGATGTGACGCTTGCGGCCCGTCTCGTCGTTGCCCAGCAACAGGTTGAACATGGTCTCCATCTTGGTGACGTCCTCGGGTTCTACCTTGATCAGGCGGCGCGTCTCGGGGTTCATGGTGGTGAGCCACATCATGTCCGGATCGTTCTCACCAAGACCCTTGGAGCGGTTGATCGAGCACTTCTGGTCGCCAATCTCCTTGAGGATGCCGTTCTTCTCGAGCTCGGTGTAGGCAAAGTAGGTCTTCTCTTTGCAGTTGATCTCGTAGAGCGGCGACTCGGCGATATACACGTAGCCCTCGTCGATAAGCGTGGGCACCAGGCGATAGAGCATGGTGAGCACAAGCGTGCGGATGTGATAACCGTCGACGTCGGCGTCCGTACAGATGATGACCTTGTTCCAGTTGAGGTTGTCCAGGTCAAAGGCGCCAAGGTTCTTGATGCGCTTGTCCTTGATCTCCACACCGCAGCCCAGCACGCGCATGAGGTCCATGATGATGTCGGACTTAAAGATGCGCGGGTAGTCCTCTTTCAGACAGTTGAGGATCTTGCCTCGGACGGGCATAACACCCTGGAACTCGGCATCGCGCGAGGTGCGGATGGCGCCTGCTGCCGAGTCGCCCTCTACGATGTAGATCTCGCGACGGCTCTTGTCCTTGGAGCGGCAGTCGATGAACTTCTGCACGCGGTTGGCCATGTCGGTCTTCTGCTGCAGATTGGTCTTGATGCTCTGGCGCGTCTTCTCGGCGTTCTCGCGCGAGCGCTTGTTGATGAGCACCTGCTCCATGATCTTGTTGGCGGCGTCTTTGTTCTCGATCAGATAGGTCGAGAGGCGCTCCTTAAAGAATGCCGTCATCGCCTGCTGGATAAAGCGGTTATTGATGGCCTTCTTAGTCTGGTTTTCGTAGGACGTCTGGGTGGAGAAGCAGTTGGTCACCAGCACCAGACAGTCCTGGACGTCCTGCCACTTAATGCCGCTCTCGTTTTTGTTGTACTTGCCCTGTTGCTTGATGTAGGCATCGATGGCGCTGGTCAGAGCACTACGGGCGGCCTTTTCGGGCGAACCGCCGTTCTCGAGCCATGACGAGTTGTGGTAGTACTCCTGCATCATGAAGGTGCGCGAGAAGCACATGCACGCGGTGATCTTGACGTTGTAATCGGGCAGGTCCTCGCGGTCGCGACCGCGACGGTCAGCCTCGATAAAGAAGGGCTCGGTAAGGTAGTCGGTACCGACCTTCTCGAGCACGTAGTCCTCGATGCCCTTGGGATAGCAAAAATCCTCTTCGGAAAACTCGCCATCGTCGCCCTCAATGCGCAGGCGGAAGGTCACGTTGGCGTTGACCACGGCCTGGCGGCGCATGGTCTCGCGATACCAGTCGTGGGGAATGCTGATCGAGGTAAAGACCTCAAGATCGGGGCGCCACTTGATGGTGGTGCCGGTGCGGTCCTCGTCGCTGGGCTCGATCTCAAGCGCTTTCTTTTTGGCGCCAACGACCTTGCCTTTCTTAAAGTGCAGGGAGTACTTGTTGCCGTCGCGCCAAACCGTGACGTCCATGTACTCGGATGCGTACTGGGTCGCGCACGAGCCCAGGCCGTTGGTACCGAGCGAGAAGTCGTAGTCGCCGCCCTGGTTGTTGTTGTATTTGCCACCTGCGTAGAGCTCGCAAAAGACGAGCTCCCAGTTAAAGCGCTTCTCGGAGGGGTTCCAGTCGAGCGGGCAGCCGCGGCCGTTGTCCTCTACCTGAATGGAACCATCGCGAAAGGCGGTAAGGGTGATGAGCTTGCCGTAGCCCTGGCGCGCCTCGTCAACGGCGTTGGACAGGATCTCGAAGGCGGCATGCGCGCAGCCGTCGAGTCCGTCCGAGCCAAAGATAACGGCGGGGCGCAGGCGTACGCGCTCCTCGTCCTTGAGCTGACGAATACTGTCGTTACCATAGTTTGCGGTGTTTTTTGCCATGCTCGCTCTCTCGATGCTCCTTTGCTGCGTTGTAGTCATATAGATAGTCAAGGTAGCATAGCCCAGGCCTCGGACGATTCCAACTAACACGAATTCCATCGAACGCGCGTTCGGAGTCGGTGACCTTTAGCTTCTGCGGTCATTCCCTGCGCGGCGTGGTGCTCGTGTTAAAACCGTGGCTTATCGGCTGGTAGAATTGCCGCATCAAGACTGCATGTTGTTTGAGGGGGCGCAATGACTGAGAAAGAGAAGATGGAGCGCGGGGAGTGGCATGATGCCAACTTTGACGAGGAGCTCCTGGCGCAACGCGCAAAGGCGGAGGCGCTCTGCTATGACTTTAATATGGCAAAACCCGGAAGCGACGCGCAGCTTGACGCTTTGAAATCCTTGCTCGATACCGATCTTCCGCAAGGGCTGACGGTCCTTTCGCCTGCCTACTTTGACTACGGGAGCAAGACGAGCTTTGGTGAGGGCTGCTTTGTAAACCATGGCTGCTACTTTATGGACGGCGGCTCTATCACCTTTGGTGGCAACGTGTTTATCGGGCCGTTTTGCGGCTTCTACACCGCTTCGCACCCCCTAAAGGCAAAGGACCGCAACTTGGGTCTCGAGAAGGCTCTGCCTATTGTTGTAGGCGATAACTGCTGGTTTGGCGCGAACGTATCCGTGTTGCAGGGGGTTACCATCGGCAGCGGTTGCGTAATTGCCGCGGGCAGCGTCGTGACGGAAGACCTTCCGGACAACGTGGTGGCGGCAGGCGTTCCCGCGGTCGTCAAGAAGATCATCGAACAATAACGGAGCTATTAAACGATGGGGCACGCATGGTTCCGGCAAATCCGGTTATTGGCGTGCGCGTTGGCCATGCTGATAAGTCCCACTTACTCGGGTCCTTCCGACTCGGTTTTGTCCGAGTAAGATTGAATAGCGAATCGAAATTGTTATGTCCACATGGCGATGGCGGACATGGTTTCCATAATGACAGATATAGTTGACATCTTGTGAAGGATGCAATATATTTCTGTCATGTTGCAACGGATATCTGTCCATTACTACGAAAGGAACTCCATGCCGGGCAAAAAGAACCTACGCATGAAGGCGGCACGCGCGGCGGCTGGCCTTTCGCAAGCTGACTTAGCCCAAGCCGTGGGCGTTACGCGCCAAACCATCGGCCTTATCGAGGCGGGCGGCTACAACCCCACGCTCAATTTGTGCGTGGCAATCTGTAAGGCGCTGCGCGTTACGTTGAACGACTTGTTTTGGGAAGACGAAACCGACGCCGACCCTAATGCTCTTTAGGAGTTCACTATGAAATATGAAGATCTGAAAATCGTGCAAAAGTGGCGTGAATATGCCGGCCCAAAGGATGAACGCCTGGAGGCTGAGAACGCGAAGATCTACAAGATTGGCTTCGTGCTGCTTTCGTTTGGCATGTTGATGATCTTTTTCTACCAGTTTATAGCTCGACAGGTTACGTGGGTTCACAGCGACGCTAGTGAAATGCCGCATGGCTTTGCAACGCCGTTCGAGGCAGCCATGTATTTGTGGCTCGTTCTCGTGATGTTGATTTGCGCAGGACTGCAAACGCGGAAGGGCTATGTCGATACCAATCGTTTTGGGCAAACCGAGCATCTTCCTGTTGGATATTTCCTGCTTGTCAGCGGTCTTAGCGGCGCCGCGTTCGCGCTTGTTATTGCCGCAATGCGCTGTATCGCTGAGGCGCAGATCGTACCGCTCGAAAGCGTCTTTTGGTTGGCGAACCTGGTCACGGGCGTGTTCTGCGGTGCGACGATTTTCGCGGCCACGTTTGCTGTCCTGTGCGCAACGTTTTTCACGGCGAAAAGACGCCGTGCCAAGCTCGAGGCAGAACTCGACTCCTCAGACGACATTTAATGCGCAATGGGCTGGCTCTGGGTATTCAGAACCAGCCCATTTTGATGTTCGATGAGCCGAGTCGGCGTCTCTCACAAAGGTAACTAGGAGCTAGCGAGGCCTATCCGAATTGACCTCATTGGCGGTGTCTTTTTCGAGCGCCGTGCGGCGGACGCTGTAGGCGACAAGGCCGGCACCAGCTGCGGCGAGTGCTGCTGCGGCTGCGGTTAGGGGGACGTTGCTGTCGCCCGTGCCGGCGAGCGTGCCCGCTTTTCTGGAGCGCTTGTTATTGCCGTGATCCTTGCCGCTGCCAGAGCCACTGCCGCCACCGGAGCTGCTTCCGTCGGAACCACCTCCACTCGAGCCACCATCGCCGTCTGCTGTCATCGGGGCGTCGTGAAGTCCTGTCGTATCCGCGCTGTCGCATACGCCGACCTGAACTTCTGAGCGTTCGCATGCCGCGTCGGGCACATGAAGCTCGTGCAGAACGGCACTCAGCGCCGAGTTTGCGCCCGGTCGGATCTCCTCGAGCGTTACGGGATCGAGCGCCACCAGATTACGCGCCTTCGCATACAGCGTGACGCGTTTGCTCACTTCGTCGCTCCAACTCTCGGGGATGGCGAAGCTCATGCGGAACTGTGCCGTGCAACCCGGTGCCAGCACGGCGTTGCCGTTGTCGGCTACCAGCGGGTGCGTTGCAAAACGTGCGCCCAGCGTCTCGAGCGCGTACTTTACGTGTGCCATGTCGTTGGCCGAAGCGTCTTCGGCAAGCTCTGGATCGTAGATCGAAGCCATGCGTGCGTTCGCTCCGAATCCGATGGATGCGCTGGAGAACGGCTGGCTGGAGCCCTCTCGGTACAGATCGATTGTGCCGGCAGTCAGCAAAGTGTTGCCGTCGTTTCGCACCGTGACCATGAAGGATTCGCCTGCTGCTCCGGGCACCACCGCGCCCGAGGTAGCGACCGCGCCCGTCGGAGTGGCACACGCCACCAGAGGCACTTCGATGCCGTGCAGCTCTGCCTCGCTCTTCTCCGCGCTCACAATGTGCGTGGCGAGCGCGGAGAGCATGCCTCCCGACGTCAAAAATGTCGTTATCTGATCGACGGGATGGTCCAGCTCGCACATCACGAACGGCTCCGTGAACAGATCGCCTGCCAAGGTGCTGGCGAAGATGCGGAAGTGCTTGCCCATTACTGCTACCGGGTTGCCTTCTTCGTCGTAGGTTTGCCCCACCTTGCCATCGGTGTTCTCTACATAGAGCGCGCACCTGCCGTTGTTGCTTACGCTAAACGATGCCGGGCCACAGCCTGCGGCACCCACGGGCTGCGTTGCAAATGCCGATGCGCCTCGCGTCCAAGTAATATGCTGCAGCTGCTCGTTGACGGTGGCCAAAAAGCCCGAATGTTGTGGCCACGGCACCGCATGGGGCACCGTGGCGTCTGGTGGCATAACGCCCCAGCCCGCAATGGACTGGCCGATCACGGCGTACGATGCGCAGCCGCAACCGTCTGCGGTCTCGTACGCAACGGGCACCACCATTTTGCCGTTGATATTCTCGGGCTCGCTCAGCTCGATACTCGACGGTGCTTGCGGAAAGCGAAGAACTTGGCGGAACGTCAGGCTGTCGCCCAAATCATCCGACCACAGGGTAAAGCATTCCAGCGCAACCTCGGCCTCGCTGCCGAGCGCCTTTTCTGCGGTGGTTCCGCGGCGGTGGAGGTAGGCACCCGACAGGCGTCCGTCGATCAGCGTCTTGCCTACCGTGATGCGCGGGCACTGCAGGCAATGGTAGCCATCCTCTTGCAGGCGGCCGCGCGAGATGCTGCGCCATGACGTATGCGACACAACGCGGATCTCGTCATTACTTATGCGCAGGCGCACAACGGACAGTATGCCGGCTGTGCTTGCCGTATCGAAAAGGGTGTTGTCGCCGGCGGGGCGCTCGCCCGAGACCAGCAGCACGTAGGCGTCCTGGTTTCCTCTTCCGTCCGTATATTCCACCACGTCGAAGTCGTAATCGAATATGCCGTCGCGCTCCACGTCGCCCTCGCCAAACCCAAGGGGAAAGTCCACGGGCGTGGGAGCGGACCACGTGCCGTTTGCCTTTGTGTGCACCACCAGGCGCGAGCGGCCATTGTCGCCGTAGCGCACCGAGGCGATACGGAACAGGCATTCTACGCCGGCAATCATCGTTAGCTTCATGTGGGCTTCGCTGAGCACGCCGGAAAACAGCACGTTGTCGCTCGAGGGTTTTATGCCGCCACGCTCGTCCTCCGACACGCCGGCAGAATTGGCGTTCGGGTCCGCAACGGCGTTCGTTGACTGACCGATGTAGGTGTACTCATACATCGGCGCGGCGTTTTCGTCGTTCTCTACCAGTGCATGGACGAAATGCTCGATCTGTCCCGTGTCGTCGCTTTCTGAATCCGCCTCGAGCTCAATGCGCGTGACCGCTTGATCCCAATCGCGTACGGTAGGCGCGATGTTTATCGCGGCGGCTGCAACCTCGGCGCGTGCGAGCAGCTCGGAATTGGTGACGATGGTGGCCGATGCGATAAACTGCGGCACACCACCTGCCTCGATGTTGCCGGTCTTGCCGAAGCGGGCATCCAGCGTGTAAGGCATATCTCCACCCAATGCGAGCTCAGAGCGCTGGAGTACATACTGGTCGCCATTGTTCACCGACATATTCCACGAATCGATGAGCGTGGGCCACGATCCCGACCAAGCCTTGGTAGTCCACTTGAACATTACGAACTGGAGTATCACATCGACATCGACGTCTGCACCTACACGCAGCCGCGGAAGCTGGTGACCGTCCGCCTTCTCGTATCCAATGAACAGTGTGAGGGATGCGGCGCCACGCACAGCGGACGAAGCGACGCCTGCAATGCCGGCTCCAAAGGTGACGGCAAGTCCGATCTGGATGGTGAACGAGCCCGACGTGTTGGAATAGTCGAGCGAAATGTTCTTGAAAAACGCCGCGCCGCTGCCGTGCGTGTGGGCGCCCACGGCGAGCGCCAGTTTTGCCAGCACCCAGGGGTTGACGTTTAGGAAAAACGGCACCGGTCCTAGGGTAAACTGCTCGGTCCAATTGAGGTCGGTTCTTACCTGGAAGAGGGCCTTAATATTGCCGTATGCGGGGTCGTTGTTGTCACCCCAGGTTTTGCCCACCCAATCGTAGGCGAGCGAGCCGTACAGCTGTGTGGCGATATCCATCGTGAACAGCGGCGTGCAATGGTGGCGAAGGAGCTTGGTGTTTCTTGGATCGGTGCCCGAACCGGCACTCATACTTTTGTACTGATTCCACTTCCCCTCCATTTCGTCGAGGTAGCGGTTTGCCTGCTTGGCGCCCGACTCGCGCGGTGACTTCTTCCAGTACTCCGGATCCGGATTGCCCGAATCGTTCATATAGCTGGCTGGTTTGTATCCTCCGCCAAACAGCACGTATCCAGCAAACGAGAAATCGAAGAGGATCGGAAATGTGGGTATCCAGCACGTGAACTTATTGCCGCCGATGCCGGGAAACGCCGCGGGGAAATCAAACGGAGTGACCTCTTGGTCCATGGTAGTGGGGACGATAGTGGTCGAGCCCGATTCCGCCTTTGCGGCCGGCGCGGTGACAACGGCCATGGGGGATGAGAGCGTGTAGGTTTTGCCCTGATAGTCGAGGACAAAGCGCAGCTTGCACCCTTCCTCCAGAAGGCCCGATGCCGCGTCGAGAAACTTGTCTTCGAGTGTGAACGTCGCCAGATTATCCGCGCCTGATGCGCTGGCCTTGATCTGGCCGATCTGCGTGACGGTTTCGGGCGAGCTACCCGTGGCGGGCATTACCTTGTTGATGTGCAGCGTTGCCTGTCCACCCTGTGGCAGATGTGCCTGTACAATAAAGGCATGCGTGTCGGGTTGGTCGTTTGCCGCGTCGTCCTTCGGCAATGCCATGAACGTGGCATCAGCGTACTGGATGTCCCATTCGTCGAATGTGAGCTGGCGGAAGTACGGCTCGCCGTCGGACAGCGGACGTGTGGGTGCGGTTATGGCGGTGCCGCCCTGGATACGCGCAAGGGGAATCTCGACATCGCGGTAGCCCGCCATGCTAATGGAGATGCCGCCGTTAAAGTCGTACGCGTCGAGAAGCGTTGCCTCGTCCACGTAGTCTTCCGAAAGAGGGGCGACCTCAAAGATGGCCGTGCCTTCGTCATCGGTCGTGGCGGTGAGCTGCTTGCCTACGGCATAGCGCGATGTGAGCGTGACCTGGGCACCTGCGATGGGCGTATTCTTGTTGGCGACGTCGACCACGACTACACCAAACATGGTGCGCGAGAGAACGAGCACCTTGAAGGGATCTTCTTCGTCGGCATAGGCCGCGGTGGGCGCGAACGGCAGCAGGAAGGCATTTTCGCTTCCCGGCACGCGAGGCAACATGATGCTCGCCAGCGAGGACGCTCCAGCAACAAGTAACGAACGGCGATCAAGCATCTTGGGCTCCCATCCCGCAAATATCGGTGGAAATAATCCAATTTTGCGAGAAGACGCTTCGTGGCGGTAGTGCCGTTCGATGGCCAAAATGTCCAAATTGATCGAGCGAAGCGCCGGGTTCCGGAACGCGTTCGATGCGCTTGGCAGCCCGGTCGCTAACGCAACATATGCGCGACCAGCTCGGCGCGTGTGCCGATGCCAAGCTTTGCGTATACGCCGGATAGGCGGTTTTTGACGGTGCCCGGCGATACTCCCATATGGCGTGCGATTTCGGCGTTGGTCCACCCACGACAGGCGAGCATGGCCATGGTGAATTCCGTGGTCGTTAGATCGTCGGCCACGTCCTCGCCCGAATCGGGGTTGTGGATGCGCCGCCAGCCGTAGCTGAAGCGGTACGTGATCTCGATGATGCGCGCGAAATCGTCAGGGTATTGCGTTTTTAGGCACGCCTCGATGAGCCCCTGTAAAAGGCCGTGGTGCTCGCCGATGAGCTCGATGAGGCCGTCGGGGCGCGCAATGTCCCAAGCGGCGCCAAAATGCGCTTTTGCGGCGTCGACGTCTTTGAGACTCATGTATGCCATGGAAGCTGCCAGGTGCAGGAACAGTTCCGAGATGGGATAGCTTCCCTGTTTCATAATTAGGGCGTTTTCCGCCATGCCCAGACTGCGGCCATATTCGCCGCGCAGGTACAGGGCATGCGCCATCACGTAGCTGGCGAACAAGCGCAGGCCTTCGGGCAGATGCGCCGCAAGCGGATAAAACTCTTCGGCAGAATACGGGGAAGGCAAGTGCAGCAGGACGCTCGCGGCCGAGGCGAACAGGATATGCGTGGCGTGGACGGCGGGCGATTCCTCGTCAGTTGGCGTATCGAGGATGCCCGCAAGGCACCGGCGGGCGTCGGCGATACGGTTGAGCGACAGACTGGCGTATCCGCAGATAAAGCATGCGGAATAGCGCAGCGCGGGATCGGTGGCGTCAAGATAGGGGCGTGCTGTTTCGGCGGCGAGTGTGGCCTGTCCGCGAAAGTACAGCGCTTCTGCCGTGGCGATGGTGCGTGAATCGGGGTCGGAAATGCCTGCAACCGCAGCGTCAATCTGCCCCGGCACAAAGGCGGTGCACATCAACGGCATGGGGATGCATGGGTAGCCATCGCAGTCCATCTTCCATCTCCCATCAGGTGGCAACATTAGCAGCAATTGTACTCCTGTTGCTCGGGACTGGAATTTGTGGGTATCGCCTACGATTATGCCGAACGTATAAAGGAAGAGTCTATTGGCGATGCTCTTAAGGTGGTTGTCGAGGCATGGCTGACCTTGGCATAAGGAAAAACTGCCGCCCCTGCAAAAAGCTCTGCCGAAGCGATGGGAAACGAACCTCGCTCTGCATATAATGAGGTCATATGACAGCGCGTTTGCATATGTGCGGCGCGTTCCATCGACCCGAAAAGGAGCCCTGCATGGATCCCAACAAGCGTCCCGACGATATGGTGCGTATCACCACTCCCGAACTTGCTCAGGCGTTCATCGACGAGCAGGTCACCGCAATCCGCGAGCAGATCGGTGACAAGAAGGTTCTGCTGGCCCTTTCTGGCGGCGTCGACAGCTCTGTTGTCGCGGCGCTGCTGATCAAGGCCATCGGCAAGCAGCTTATCTGCGTGCATGTGAACCATGGACTCATGCGCAAGGGCGAGAGCGAGCAGGTCATCGACGTGTTCCAGAATCAGATGGACGCCAACCTGGTCTATGTTGACGCGACTGATCGCTTCCTGGATAAGCTCGTGGACGTCGAGGAGCCCGAGGCCAAGCGTAAGATTATCGGCGCCGAGTTCATTCGCGTGTTCGAGGAGGAGGCCCGCAAGGTCGGTGACGAGGTCAGTTTCCTCGCCCAGGGCACCATCTACCCCGACATTCTGGAGTCCCAGGACGGCGTGAAGGCTCACCACAACGTGGGTGGTCTACCCGAGGACCTGCAGTTTGAGCTCTGCGAGCCCGTTAAGCTGCTGTACAAGGACGAGGTGCGCGTCGTGGGTCGCGAGCTCGGCCTGCCCGAGAACATGGTTGAGCGCCAACCGTTCCCCGGCCCCGGCTTGGGCGTTCGCTGCCTTGGCGCCATCACCCGCGACCGTCTTGAGGCGCTGCGCGAAGCCGACGCCATCGTGCGCGAGGAGATTGACAAGGCAGGTCTGACAATCTGGCAGTATTTTGCCGTCGTGCCCGACTTCCGCGCCACCGGCGTGCGCGAGGGTAAGCGCGCCTACGACTGGCCCTGCATCATCCGCTGCATCAACACCGTTGACGTCATGACCGCCGAGGTGCCCGAGCTCGACTGGGCGCTGCTCAAGCGCATTACCGCCCGCGTCACCGCCGAGGTCCCCGGTATCTGCCGCGTGTGCTACGACCTCACGCCTAAGCCTGTCGGCACGGTCGAGTGGGAGTAAGCTAACTCAGCTGGTAGGCGACGAGAACTAGCAGATGTGACAAAGGGACAGTCCCTTTGTCACATCCTCGATATTATGTGCGGGATGGTACGCCACGCGGCGTGCCATCCCGTTCGTTATTTTAATGAGCCGAGTGCGCGAGTGGGAAGAGTCACGAGCATGGTCGTTCCGCATGGCGAGCTTTCTTCGACCTCGATGGAGCCGCCGTGGAGTGCGGCAATCTCCCAGACCAGTGCAAGCCCCAGCCCCACGCCGCCATATGCCCTGCTGCGCGATTTGTCGACGCGAAAGAAGGGCTGGAAGATGCTCGTCTGGTATTGCTCGGGAATGCCCGGCCCCTGGTCGCGCACGCGTAGCAGCACGCGGTCGCCTTCGGCGCAGGCGTTGATTTGCACGGTCGAGTTGGGCGCGCTGTAACGTATGGCGTTTTCGGCCAAGTTGAACAGCAGCCGATAGATTAGCGTATCGCTGCCGATCGTTTGCGCGTCGCCCTCACTTGTAAGCGTGATGTCTTTTTGCTCGGCAAGGGGCGCCAGGTCCGTGAGTACTTCTTCGATCATCGGCGCCAGGTCAATCGCATCGTTGCAAGGGACACTGCGCAGCTCGCTCATCTCGAGCAGGGTCTTTGTCATGTGCGTCATCCGCTCGGTCTGCTCCTGCAGCAGCCCGAGCAGGCTCGCTGTATCGGCGTCGACGTCGGGGTGCTCGGCGCAAAACAGCTCAACCTGGGCCTGCATGAGCGCAAGTGGCGTGCGCAGCTCGTGCGCCGCATTGCCCGTAAACTGTCTTTGTGCGGAAAATCCCTCGTCAAGGCGGGCAATCATGTCGTTAAACGACGCGCTGCAGCGCCTGAGTTCAGAGGGCACGTCCTCGCTGATTTTTGTGTCGGCGAGGTTGTCGGGCCGCACGCTCTCGACTTGTGCCGCAAAGGAGCGCAACGGCTGCAACGCATGCCCGCTCACAAAGTAGGCCAGGACGCCTCCGAGCAGCGTCACCGCCGCAGTTATATACCAGCTCGTCGCGCCAAACGATTCTTGGGCGTCGTTCACGACGATGGTCAGCGCATCGTCGAGCTCTTTGTTTGTCGGGTCAAATGAGCTGGGCGAGGCCGCCTCCACCTTGCCGTGCGCCGATAGTTCATTGCCGATCGAGTCCATGTAGCGCATGCCGGAGTAGCCAACCAGGCAATTCATAAGTACGCAGGTCGAACATATCAGCAGTGCCGTCATCAACGTGATGCGCCACTGCAGCGACAGCCGCTTCATTTGCCGTCCTCCATAACGTAGCCTTCGCCGATTCGGTTGCGGATGGGGTCGTGCCCCAACGCACCGCGCAGCTTTTTTCGCAGCGACGAGATATGCACGCGGGTCGCGTTGCTAAAGCTGTTGACGCTGCTGTCCCATACATGCTCGATAAGCTCTTCCTGGCTCACCGGCCGCCCCTGGTTAAGCATCAGGTATTCCAAGATGCCGGTCTCCTTGCGCGTGAGGGATAGGGTCTCGCCGCCCACGGAGGCGAGGCGCGCCTTGGTGTCAAAGCTCAACAATCCACAGGCTAGAACAACGTCGTTTTGCGTAAAGCGCCTGAGCGTGAGACTGCGTATGCGTGCCGCCAGCTCGTCAAGATGGAACGGCTTGGTGAGGTAGTCGTTGGCGCCCGCATCGAGCCCCGCTACCTTGTCGGAGACCTCGCCACGTGCCGAGAGCACAAGCACCTTGGTCTCACAATCAGTTGTCCTGAGTTGCCTGAGCACGGTCATGCCGTCGACATGGGGGAGATTGAGGTCAAGCACGACAAGATCAAAGGTCTCGACATCGAGCAGATCGAGGGCCTGCTGCCCGTCGTAGCAGCAGTCGACGCTATAGGCCAAGTTGCGCAGGCTGCGTGCGATCGCATCGCACAGCGCCCGCTCGTCCTCGACGACCAAGATGCGCATAACGTTCTCCTTGCATAGTCATTCACGCTTAACACGGATTTTATAGTCGGTATGGTCCAATGGGTCGCGAAACGAAAGGAGTGGTCAGATTGTTCAAAGCAATTAAGCCTGTGGCGCAGGTGGCTTTGCTGATCGTTGGGGTAGCCATGGTTGGCTTTGGAATTATGCGCGGCGAGGCAGATGCCGTGCTGGCCAAGGCAATCAGGCTGTGCTTGGAGTGTATCGGAATTGGATAAAAGAAAAAACACTGCATCGCATCTTTTGGCGAGATTCCGCGGATTGATTCAGGCGGCGGCGACGCTTGCGACCAATATTCACCTGCCTAACTTTGCCAAGGGGGGCATCTACCAGGGGGCGGGCAAAGCCGTCTGCGTGCCGGGGCTCAACTGCTACTCGTGTCCGGCGGCCTCGGGTGCGTGCCCCATCGGGTCGTTTCAGTCGGTGGTGGGATCGTCTAAGTTCAGCTTTTCGTATTACGTCACCGGAACGCTCATTCTAATCGGCGTGCTACTGGGACGTTTTGTATGCGGCTTTTTGTGCCCGTTTGGATGGCTGCAAGAGCTTCTGCATAAGATTCCCGGCAAAAAGCTCTCCACGAAAAAGCTCAAGCCGCTCACGTACATCAAGTATGCCGTGCTACTGTTTGCCGTGGTGCTGCTGCCCGTCTTGGTGGTTAACGATGTGGGTATGGGCGACCCGTTCTTTTGCAAGTACATCTGCCCGCAGGGTGTGCTCGAGGGCGCGATTCCGCTGTCCATCATGAATACGGGAATCCGCTCCGCGCTGGGAAAGCTCTTTACCTGGAAGCTCGCGATTCTCATTACGGTTGCAGTGCTGAGCGTGCTGTTCTACCGCCCCTTCTGCAAATGGATTTGCCCCCTCGGTGCGTTTTATGCGCTCATGAACAAGGTGTCTTTGCTGGGGATCCAGGTTGACCAGTGCAAATGTGTTTCGTGCGGCAAGTGCGCCAAGGTGTGTCAAATGGACGTGGACGTTACGCGTACGCCCAACCATGCCGAGTGCATTCGTTGCGGCAAATGCGTGGGCGCGTGCCCCGTCGATGCTATTAGCTTTCGCTATGGGCTGGGCGTGACGGGCGACAAGACCGCGCAGTCCGCGCAGGACTGCGAAAACAAATAGGTACCTATATAAGTTTCGATATAAACGGAGGAACTATGAAACTATCAAAAATTGCGGCCTTGTTGATGCTGCCCGTGCTGGCGCTGACTCTCGCGGCGTGCTCTGCCCCCAAGGGCGACGCGAAGGGTGCTACGAGCGGCGATGCGCAGATTGCCGAGCTCATAGCGCAAAAGCCGTCGAGTGCCGAGGAGGCGGCCGAGCTGTACCAGCAGCTGCTGCAAAAGGAAAACGAGATCTTTGCGAGCGATAACGCCCTATGGGAAAAGGTGTTCCTTGCAGCCAACAAAGACACTCCCATGATTGAGGACGGCAAGAACTACAGTGACTTCTTGCTCGATACCATCGAGGGCGCCAAGGATCAGTTTGCGGCTGACGAGCTTAAGACGCTTAAGGCCGGCGCGCAGCAGGTCAAGGAGATCGAGGACAAGCTCATGGCGCTGGAGAAGGAGTTCCCCGGATGCGGCAGCACGCCCGGCGAGGGGGAGAGCGTCGATGCCTCGACCGCAGGCATGACTAACGGCGAGAGCGGGGAGACGAAGTTCCCCAGCTTTAAGGGCAAGGACTTGGACGGCAACGATGTAAACAGCGACGAGCTGTTCTCCAAGAACAAGGTCACCGTCATGAACTTCTGGTTTACCACCTGCAAGCCGTGCGTGGGAGAGCTGGGCGATCTGGAGAAGCTCAACAAGGAGCTTGCCGAGAAGGGCGGCCAGGTCGTGGGCGTTAATTCCTTTACGCTCGATGGCAACAAAGACGAGGTGGCCGATGCCAAGGACGTGCTTTCCAAGAAGGGCGTGACGTATAAGAACATCTGGTTTAAGTCGGACAGCGAGGCCGGAAAGTTCACCTCCAACCTGTACTCGTTCCCGACCACCTACGTGATCGACCAGAACGGTAACATTGTGGGAGAGCCGATCATGGGCGGCATCAACTCCGCTGAGCAGCGCGAGGCGCTCAACAAACTGATCGATCAGGCACTCGCGAAGAGCGAACAGTAAGTCCGTGGGACAGACAACTGAAGGGGAGTCGCTGGAAACAGCGACTCTTTTTTCTGCTTCGGGGTAGCATCATGGGTATACGTCGAAAGGGCACGCAGCTTTTCGTGCATTGCCCGAGCGGTGCGCGAAGCAACCAAGCTGTGAGTTTTCTTAAGCGTTCTGGGTATGGCAGTGTCAAGAATATCGGCGGCATAAGCGGCTACACGGGAAAGGTGGTGCGTTAGCTATGAAGGTGGTTATCGTTGGAGGCGTCGCGGGCGGCGCATCGGCGGCGGCACGTTTGCGCAGACTCGACGAGCAGGCCCAAATTGTCATCTTTGAGCGCACGGGTTTTGTATCGTATGCCAATTGTGGGCTTCCGTACTACATTGGCGGCGTGATAGAAGAAGAGAGCGCATTGACGCTGCAGTCTCCCAAGGGCTTTTGGGAGCGCTTTCGCATTGCGGTCAAGACGAGTCACGAGGTGTTTGCCATCCATCCCGATTCGCATACGGTCGAGGTTCGCAATATGCTGACGGGCGAGGAATTTGTCGAGACGTATGACAAGCTCATCCTGTCGCCGGGTGCAAAGCCGATCCGCCCTGCGTTGCCGGGCATCGACTCGGATAAAATCTTTAGCCTACGCACCGTTGAGGACACGCTGCGTATTCACAGCTATGTTCGAGAGCGGCGACCGAGCAGTGCCGTCGTGATCGGCGGCGGCTTCATTGGCGTCGAGACGGCGGAGAATCTGTGCGAGCTGGGGCTCCAGGTGACCCTTCTGCAGCGTCCCGTCCAGCTTATGAACAACCTGGATTACGACATGGCGACCCTTTTGCATACCGAGGTGCGTGAGCACGGTATCGATCTGCGCCTCAAGGCCGATGTGACAGGTTTTGAGGAAGTTGATGGCCGCGTTGTCACCCATGTTGCGGGCGATGACCCTATCGGAGCCGATATGGTGCTGCTTGCCATTGGCGTGGCACCTGAGAGCCATCTGGCGCAAGAGGCGGGGCTCGAACTGGGCATCAAGGGGGCTATTGTGGTCAACGACCGCATGGAGACCTCTGCTGCCGACGTGTATGCCGTGGGCGATGCCGTGCAGGTCACGCATCAGGTGACCGGCGAGGACGCGGTCATTTCGCTCGCCGGCCCCGCCAACAAGCAGGGGCGTGTCGTCGCCGATGTCATAGCCGGCATGGACAGCTGCTACCTCGGATCGTTGGGCTCATCGGTTATCAAGGTATTCGACTTGACGGCGGCAAGCACGGGACTATCCGAAAAGGCGGCACACGCGGCGGGAATTGACTGCGACAGCGTGGTCCTGTCGCCCGGTTCGCATGCGGGTTATTATCCGGGTGCAACGCCCATGACCATGAAGGTTGTCTTCGAGAAGCAGGGATTGCGCCTGCTGGGTGCGCAAATCGTGGGCATCGATGGTGTGGACAAGCGTATCGACGTTCTGGCGACTGCCATCCAGGCAGGCATGCGCGGCGATAGGCTTAAGGATTTGGACCTAGCATACGCGCCGCCGTATTCATCGGCGAAGGATCCCGTCAATATGGCGGGCTTTATGATCGAGAACCTCAATCGCGGCATACTGGCGCAGTGGCATTGGGAGGATGAGCCCAACTTGCCACGCGATGGCAGCGTGCAGCTGCTCGATGTTCGTACGGAAGGGGAGTATGAGCGCGGGCATATCGATGGTTTCGTAAACATTCCCGTCGATGATCTGCGCAATCGCCTGAGCGAGCTCGACCGGGCCAAGCCGGTCTACGTGATTTGCCAGAGCGGCATTCGCAGCTACATTGCTTGCCGCATTTTGGCGCAGCATGGCTTTGAGTGCTTTAACTTCTCGGGCGGCTATCGCTTCTTTGCAGCCGTGACTGAGGCTCGCCGCGGCAGCGCTAACGTTATGCCGTGCGGGCTCGAAAAGTAGCGCGCATTGGAATGTGACAAAGTGACAGCCTCTTTGTCACATCGGGGATGTTATATGCGGGATGGTGCGCCATGCGGCGTGCTGTCCCGTTCGTTTTTTGGCGCGGTTCGTTACATTCCTCACTGGTATCGGCCAAAAATGAGGATAGAGTAGGACAAACGCGCCGAACGTGAACGGCGGGGGAGCGGGCGAGCGCGCCCGCGCGAGAGAGGTTGCCGTCCATGCTGGATCTCAGAGTTATTTGCAAAAGGTACGTTACGCAGTCGTTTACGCAGGTAGCGCTCGACAGCGTAAGCCTGTCTTTTCGCGATAACGAGTTTGTAGCCATCCTGGGTCCCTCGGGTTCGGGTAAAACTACGATGCTCAACGTCATTGGTGGACTCGACCATTTCGATTCCGGCGACCTGCTGATCGATGGCATCTCGACCAAGGATTTCAGCGACCGCGATTGGGATGCCTACAGAAACAATCGCATTGGCTTTGTGTTTCAGAGCTACAACCTCATTCCGCACCAGAGCATTTTGGAAAACGTGGAGCTGGCGCTTACGCTCACGGGCGTGGGACATGCCGAGCGCCGCCAGCGTGCGCGTAAGGCGCTCGAGACGGTTGGTCTGGGCGAGCACGTTGACAAACGCCCGAACCAGCTTTCGGGCGGGCAGATGCAGCGCGTGGCCATTGCCCGCGCCTTGATCAACGACCCCGAGATTGTGCTGGCTGACGAGCCGACCGGCGCCTTGGATTCAACGACGTCCGTGCAGGTTATGGATTTGCTCAAGGACGTTGCGCGCGATCGTCTGGTCATCATGGTCACGCACAATCCCGAGCTGGCGTACCAGTACGCCACGCGCATCGTCAGCCTGGCGGACGGCAAGGTCACCGACGATTCCGACCCCTTTGATGTGGCCACGGTCGCACATCGCGAGGCAAAACCCACGCGCAAAACCTCGATGAGCTTTATGACGGCGCTGGGGCTTTCTGCCCGAAACCTCATGACCAAGAAGGGCCGTACGGCCATGACTGCCTTTGCAGGTTCGATTGGCATTATTGGCATCGCGGCGATTCTGGCGCTCTCCAACGGCGTAAACGGCTACATCAAAAAGGTCGAGGAGGACACGCTCTCAAGCTACCCGCTTACGATTTCCAAACAAGATTACGACCTGTCGTCTATGATGGGCGGACAGGGGGGCACGGATGAGGAGGCGTCCAAGGGCGAGGACTCGTCCGATGGCGCTACCGGCGGCAAGGCTCAGGGGACCGATAAGATCCCTGTGGTCACGGCCGTAAAGGACATGTTCGCAAGTGTTAAATCTAACGATATGACGAGCTTTAAGGCATGGCTTGACGACGGCGGCAACGGTATCGACAAAGAGGTCAACGCTATTCAGTATGGTTACGGCGTGACGCCGGTTGTCTATCGTTCGAGTAAGGGCGACGAGAAGCCCGTTCGCCTTGTTCCCAACGCTATGACCGAGGCCATGAGCGGAGGCGCGAGCTCGGCGGCAACGGTGAGCATGGATTCCATGGGAACGTCGGTCTTTAACGAGATGATTGACGACCAGAGCCTGCTCGACAGCCAGTACGATGTCGTTGCCGGCCATTGGCCTACGTCCGCCAACGAGGCCGTGATGGTGCTTTCGAGCCGCGGAACGGTGGGCGACTACACGCTCTACAGCATCGGCGCGCTGGATATCGATGAGCTCAACGACCTGGTTAACAGTGCCATGACGGCCGACGGCAAGGTCAAGACGCCCAAGACCGGCAGCGACTTTACCTACGACGATGCACTGTCCACGACGTTTAAGGTGTTGTCGCCGGCCGATGCCTATCGCAAAAACGAAGAGACCGGCATGTGGACTGACATGTCTGGCGACGCCGACTTTATGAAAGCCAAGGTTGCCGACGGTATTGACGTGCGCATTGTGGGCGTGGTGCGACCCAACGAGGCGGCAAACGCGAGCGCATTGTCCCCGGGCATTGCCTATACGCATGCGCTGACTCGCCAGCTTATGGAGCGTGCTGCCGATTCGCAAATCGTGCAGGAGCAGCTTGCCCACCCCGAGACGGATGTCTTTACGGGCAAGTCTTTCGATGAACTGCAAGGCGAGGCCAAACAGGGCGTGGATTTGGGCAGCATGTTCGGTGTGGACGAAGCGGCGCTGAAGAGTGCGTTCTCGTTCGATACGTCGGCGCTCTCGGGTGCGGCCGGCGGTATAGACCTTTCTGGTATCGACTTGTCCGGGCTGGACCTTGACCTTTCGGGCGTTGGGAAGGACATCGACTTCAGCGACATCATGGCCAAAGCGCCGGCCCCAGATTTCTCGGGCATCTTTGACGGTCTGGAACTCACGCCCGAGCAGATGCAGCAGGTAGGAACGCTTGCCAACCAGCTGTTTGAGGGCTTTCTGCAGTCTGATCAGTTTAAGGCGCTGTCGCCCGAAGATCTTAAGGACGCGTCAAAGCTTGCTGCCGCATTCTCGGCGTATCTTGAGAATGATGCCGCAGCCCAGCAATGCCTGGCTCAGCTCAAGGCGTTGGGCGGCGATGCCTTGGCCGAGCGTCTGCAGCAGGTGATGGGCGACTATGTGCAAAAGCAGCTGGCTCCGTATTTGCAGCAGTCTATGGATCAGGTGATGAAGGCGGTCAGCGAGCAGATTGCGACGACGGTATCAACCCAGCTCAAGGCGGGTGCGGCAGGGTTCATGGACCAAATGGCGACGCAGATGTCTTCGAGTTTTGCCAACCTGGCGAGCGCCATGCGCGTGGATGCGGGCGCCTTTGCTTGTGCCATCCACTTCAACATGGACGCCGAGGATCTGAGCTCGCTCATGATGAGCTATGCCAAGGCGTCGAAGCTCACCTACGACAACAATCTGACCACGTTGGGCTATGCGGACGAGGCGGACCCCATTTCGGTCAAGATTTTCCCGCGCGACTTTGAGGCCAAGGAGCGCGTGCTCGATTACATCGATGCGTACAACAAGCAGGTCAAAGCTGCTGGCCACGATGAGCAGGCAATCTCGTATACCGACTACATGGGCATCATCATGGGCTCGGTGACCGACATCGTGAATACTATCAGCTTGGTGCTCATCGCATTCGTGAGTATCAGTTTGGTGGTGAGCTCCATCATGATCGGCATCATCACCTACATCAGCGTGCTGGAGCGCAAAAAGGAGATTGGCATCCTGCGCGCGATCGGCGCGTCAAAGCGCAACGTGGCCAACGTATTTAATGCCGAGACCTTTATCGAAGGCCTCATTGCCGGCGTCTTTGCCATTGTCGTCGTGGTGGCCGTGAGCTTTCCGGTTAATGCCTGGGCGCTTGCGGCCAAGCAGGTGCCCAACCTGATGAGCCTGCCCGTTCAAGACGCGCTGATGCTCATTGTAATTTCGGTGCTGCTGACGGTCGTTGCCGGCCTGCTGCCGGCTCGCAGCGCATCCAAGAAAGACCCTGTGGAAGCCCTACGCTCCGAATAATGTGACAAAGGGACAGTCCCTTTGTCACATTGGGTGGCTAGCTCGTTTTGCCCATCAATGTGATACGGATGCTTGGATGGGTGTACTCGTCAAATTCATCCTCGGGATCCGTGTCAAACGAATAGTACGTTTTGATGGGGTTGTCACTCGTCCTGATGGAGATTCTCTCGTAGAGCGAACCGTTCAAAAAAGCCTGCCTAAACTCTTCGGGGAGCTTTTGCGGTGCTAGGAGCTCGGGACTCACGGTCTTGACGTCTACGGTTTGGACGACAGAGGAAAGTTCGTCCAAGTCGAGCTCGATGCGGGCGAGGTTGTCCTCAAGGCTCGCGTCGGGGTCGATCTCTGCTATGTAACTCACTTCCTTGAGCGTTCCCTTGTTGTCGAAATCCAGGTACGTATAGGTCTTCTGGGTATCGGAGTCGCCGCCGTGAAGGTAGCCGCGGACGTGATAGCCGTAATCTTGATATCGCTCGTAAGGGTCATCGGCGGACACGTACTCGCATGCGGGTCCTAGCGTCTTGCGGGCGATGGCAATTTGCTCGGCCGCGGCCGCGGCGTTCTCCTGCATCTCGATGTTTCCCTGCGCCAGCTGCGGGATATAGGCGCCGCACACGATCGCGAGGGGCAGCGCCACAAGCGCGACGACCCACTTCTTTGCACGGGGGACAGGCACGCCACAGGCCTCTGCCATGGCCCTTGCGTTGGCGAAGCTTTCGGCAAGCACGTCTGCCGCGGTGGCGACGGCGCCTACGGCAGCGGCGACTTCTGCCGCGCCGCCCAGGTTGCGTGCGGTCTCGTTGTCGCTGTTCTTGAGCAGGCGTGCGGCGGCCTGCGTGCCAACAACGCCTGCGATTTGTGCCGAGCGGTCTTTCTCGCTCTGCTCGATGGCGAGCCGGTTCTGCATTTCCTTCCACTGCTTGCCGCGCATGCCAAAACGCGGCGCGAGGGCACAGTAGCAGAATATGACGAGCTCGATGGCGGTGAGCACCAAGGCGGTCATCATGCCCGTCTCTTGGAAGCCTTCGTGATGGAAGACGATGTCGTCGATCATTTCGAAAGGAATAATCAATAAGGGCAGCACGAATGCCATGGCAAGCGCCGCGCCGGCAACCTTGGGACAGATGCAGTATCGCTGGATGCGCTTACGTTCTTGTTCGGAAAGTGTTGCCATGGCTGATCCTTGGTGTCGTAACGGTCGTTGCGGCGCATGGGGCGCGGGGCGCATCAGTTTGAGCTAGCGCTGGATAAGAACATAGAGCAAGATGCTCATCGCGATGAGCAAGAAGCCTGCGATGTTAAACATCAGTGTGGCAAAGTTGCCCACGATGGGGCGTTCGACATAGCTTTTGTCTGGGTTGCTGGGGTTGTAGTACACGGTCATTTGGCTACCGAGGGGCCAAAGCTGCTCCGCGAGGGTGCCTAGGCGGGCGATGGGGCCTGTCTGCACGTGCAGCCAGCCCTTGGCGTCTTCGTAGGCGGTGGCTTGCGTGCGGATGGGGAGTCCCGACAGGCTTTTGGTCTTTATGCCACGGAATTGTTTTTTCGCGCGGTATTGCGTGCCGTCGACGGTGTATTCCAAAACGGGATTCATTCTGCCTTCACCCATAAAGCGATGGTCGATGACCGTCCCCATGGTCACGGCGGTACAGGCCTTGGCTTTCTTGCGGGCGGCGGCCTTCATGAGCGCGCTCACTCCGATAAGCAGGATGCCGATGCCCCCAACCAAGATGAGCGCGAGCAGGGATATCTGCGACGTGGTCACGGTGTTCTCCTTTGGTGCGATACCGTCATATGTGACTCAGTATAGAGAATCCCGCCATCGATGAGCTATTGCGGGGGGGGGGTCAATTCTGAATGTGACAAATGGACTGTTCCTTTGTCACATCGGGGACTGCGGAATCGAGGTCTAATACTTTTCCCGAGAAGTGAACGAGTGTAAACGGACTCCCGAAGCATCGACACTTTTGGCGTACAATTTCCTGCGGTTTTGCCAGTCAAATCCTGCGGTTTTGACGCCTAAAAATGTCAATGCTTCGGGAGTCCAAATACAGCCGTTCACTTCTCGGGAAAAGTATTAGACCTCGAAATATGGGCGGCGTTCGCGAACGGCAACTAGCTTGCGTCCGGTAGCCGGCACTTGGGGCAAAGGGACTGCCCTTTTGCCCCTTCACCATTGCATCGTATCTGGTGTGGAAAAAATATCGCCTGCGTTCTCGCGCCTGCGAAGAGTTCCTGAACCGCTTGAATGGGATGTGACAAAGGGACTGTCCCTTTGTCACATTGATTTGAGAGTGGATGTTGATGAATTTATCGCTGGCCCCCATGGAGGGGATTACCGGGCATGTGTTCCGTCGCATGCATGCGGAGTGCTTTGGCGCGCTCGATTGTTATTACACGCCGTTTTTGCCGCCGCCGCGGGTGGGCAACCGCTTTGGTGGCAAGGCGTTTAAAGAGGTCGATCCTGCCAATAACCAGGGGCTTAACGTAGTACCTCAGCTGATGTCCAAGAATGCGGACGAGTTTGTGTGGGCGGCGCAGGTGCTCGCCGAGATGGGGTACCGCGAGGTCAATCTCAACCTTGGCTGCCCCTCGGGTACGGTTGTTGCCAAAGGCAAGGGTTCGGGCTTTCTGCGCAACCTGGATGAGCTCGAGGTGTTCTTGAGCGACGTGTGCGAACGCTCACCCTTGCCGGTGTCGGTCAAGACCAGGCTGGGGTTGGAAAGCGATGACGAGTACGAACGCGTGCTCGACCTCTATTGCCGCATGCCGCTGGCAGAGCTGATCGTGCATCCGCGCGTGCAAAAGGACCGTTATACGGGCTCGCCGCGTAAAGAGTTTTACGGCGAGACGTTGGAGCGGGCGCCGTTTCCCGTGGCCTATAACGGCGACATCTTTGATCTTGAGGACATGGATGCGCTGGTGGGGGCCTATCCCGGAACACGCCACGTAATGTTGGGGCGCGGCTTGCTCGCGAACCCCGCGCTGGCTCGCATGGTTAAGGGCGGCCCTGCTGCCACGGCCGCTGAGCTGCAGCGCTTCCACGACATGCTGTTTGCGGCCTATGCGGACGAGATTGGGGACAACGCGGTCTTTCGCATGAAGGAGTGGTGGTTCTACGCCAAATGCGCCTTCGCCGATCCCGCGACCGTTCACAAGCTCGTTCGCAAGACCAAAAAGGTCGATGAATACCGCGCTGCTGTCGAGCGCGTCTTTCGCGAGCAGCCGCTTGCGCCTGTTGCCCGCTTTTGTGGCTACTAGTCGTTGGGGACGTTCTTTAACGACTAGTCATTCAAGAACGTCCCCAATGACTAGATTGAAAAGCTGTACGTCAGCATCCAAAGATGTCGGAAAATGTCGACTTTGGATGCTGGCGTACATGTTTGGTTCGTATGGGTTCGGCTCGGTTGGCGCGAACTGGCCGCAGTGCGCGTGCTAGAGCAGGTTCTTCTGCACCCACGCGATGATGTCGCTCGACTCGTAGAGCGGTTTACCGTCGATGAACAGGCAGGGAACCTGGCGCTTTCCGCCGACGGCGATGAGTGTCTGCTCGGCATCGGGGTCGGTCGAGATATTGCGCTCGGGGATGGTCACGCCGTTATCGGCCAAAAAGCGCTTGACCTTTATGCAATACGGGCAGCCGGTCATAACGTAGAGCACGAGTTCGTGATCAGTAGCCATGGTGTCTCCAATCGGTTGAGGTTTCGGTTGAGATACCCAAAGCCGCCGCAGTCTATGCGCGATCCATTGATGACTCGATGGCATGGACCAGAAACGCCGTGGCTCCGGTGCCGCAGGGCTTGTCGTAGTAGTCGATAAAGCGCTGATCGGCAAGATAGCCGTGGGCGAGGCCCAGGTATGCTTCGTCTTGGGGCTCGTGTCCCCAGTTAAGGCCAATCCATCGACGGTGCATTGCTACAAGCTTGCGGGCCTCGCTGCCTTCCGGTTCGCCATCGCCCATGGCAATCGAGAGCTGGCCCAGAACAGCGCGTTCAAGTTCCTTCATGTCGTTCCATGTCTCGGGGTCCATGCCCAGCAGTGCCTCGTTTGCTGCATCGACAGCCTCGTCGCCATAGCGCGCCCGCGCCTCGGCGCCGAAGCGCTCCTCGTTTTCCTGCACGGCGCGCCAGCGCTCCAGCTGCGGCAAGACGGCACCCATGAGTGAGACGGCCTCGTCGAGCGACATGCCGGTGTTTTGTGCCAGGCGCGGGGCACAATCCTCGATCATTGCCTCCATCGTGGTGTCGTAGGTGTACTTGCCGTGCTCGTAGCACCACTTGCAGTAATGGTCGGTCGTGGCGCCCGTGGCGTCGGTGCCGCAGTCGTTGGGCGTGAGTATCATGCCGCAGCTCTGACAATAGTGCTCGGGCATTTCGAGCAGGTGGGACAGCGGTTCTCCGGTTATGGCGGCAATGAGCTTCATCATGTCGATGCCCGGTGTGACTTCGCCGCGTTCCCAACGGCTGACGGCTTGGCGTGTGACGAAGAGCTTGGCGGCGAGTTGCTCTTGGGTAAGATGATGGGCGCGACGGACAGCAATGAGCTTTTCTGCGAAGGCCATAACGGCTCCTTTCTGCTGGTTGTTGGCTTTAAGCATACGCGGCGGCAGGTGCCCTTCCAAGCAACCGTTGGTTGCGCGACGGGGGCTGCGGCGAAGAATTGCGTACAACGTCCCACGCCTCCATGCCGTACAATGACCGGCATGGAACCTATTGCACACATACATACCGATCTGCCGCAGAAGTTCGGCATTCCGCGCAACAGCTTTTTGGCGCCCCATTTGCAGGGACGCATCGTCTTTGAACCGGAATTTGCCTCCAACGCAGCAGTTGAGGGTCTGGATTCCTTCTCTCACCTATGGTTGCTCTGGCGCTTCGAAAACGGCACGCCCGGCGGCACGGCTAAGGACATAGCCGCCGATGCCAAAAAGCAGGACAGGTCCGGAACTAATGCCAAGTGGTCGAAAACCGTGCGTCCGCCGCGTCTGGGCGGAGCCGAGCGTGTGGGCGTCTTTGCCACGCGCAGTCCGTTTCGCCCTAATCCCATCGGTCTCACCTGCGTCAAGCTTGATCGTGTCGAGCTCACCGACGATGGTCCCATCATCCATGTGTTGGGGGCCGACCTGCGCGACGGCACGCCCATCTACGACATTAAGCCCTACATTCCGTTTGCGGATTGCCATCCGGATGCGACCGGCGGCTGGATTGAGGATGCGCCGTGGCAAGAGCTCGACGTCGAGTTTCCGCAAGCGCTGCAGGATATGGTCCCGCCTACAAAGCTTCCTGGCTTGGTTGAGGTTCTTCGCCAGGATCCGCGCCGCGCGGGCAGCAAGCACGAGCCAAACCGTGTTTATCACTTGGCCTTCGCCGGGCTCGACATATCTTTTACGGTCGATGAAACCCGGCTAACCGTAGTCGCCGTCAACGACGCGCAAGACTAATCAGCCATTCGTCCGCACCCGTCAAATTAAGAGCCAAACCCCATGCCAAAACCGCCCATGCTGGTGGACAATAACGCCTACCAAAACAATCCGCTTTGCATGGGAGCCCAGGATGAAATACGACTTTACTTCGCTTATCGACCGCCACGGCATGGACTCCATCGCCGTTGATTCTTGGGGTGAGATCCCCGGCATGGCTCCAAACGCACCCGACGAGGGCTTCGATCGCATTCCCATGTGGGTGGCGGACATGAACTTCGCCACGGTGCCCACGGTCCAGGAACACATCATTCAGCGTGCCCAGCACCCCATGTTTGGCTACTTTGATCCGCGTGCCGAGTACTCTGACCGCATCATCGAATGGCAGAGCCGCCGCAATGGCGTCGAGGGTCTGCGCCCTGAACATATCGGTTACGAAAACGGCGTGCTGGGCGGTGTTGTGTCGACGCTGCGCGCGTATGTCCAGCCGGGCGATGCGGTGCTGGTCCACAGCCCCACCTACATCGGCTTTACCAAGTCTATCGAAGCCGCGGGCTATCGCATTGTCCACAGCCCGCTTAAGCTCGACGACCAAGGCGTGTGGCGTATGGACTATGAGGACATGGAGCGCAAGCTCGCCCAAAACCACATCCATGCCGCGGTGTTCTGCTCGCCGCACAATCCCTGCGGGCGCGTATGGGAGCGCGACGAGATCGAGCGCGCCATGGACATCTATCGCCAGCATGATTGCGTGGTGATCTCGGATGAGATTTGGTCCGATATCATCCTGCCGGGTCACAAGCATATCCCGACGCAGTCGGTGAGCGAGGATGCCCGCATGCGCACGGTTGCCCTTTATGCGCCCAGCAAGACGTTTAACCTGGCGGGCCTGGTCGGCAGCTACCACATCATCTATAACGAGACGCTGCGCGACCGCGTGTGCGCCGTGTCCAACAAGACCCACTACAACGAGATGAACGTCCTCTCCATGCATGCGCTTATCGGTGCCTACCAGCAGCAGGGCTACGAGTGGGTTGACGAGCTCAACCAGGTGCTTGCCGGCAATATCGAGTACTTCTGCACGTATGCAGAAAAACATTGGAAGGGCGTCGCGTTTTCGCGCCCGCAGGGCACGTATATGGTGTTCCTGGACTGCACCGAGTGGTGCCGCGATCATGGCCACGATATTCAGTGGTTGCTCGACGAGGGCGCGCGTGTGGGCGTGGGCTATCAGGACGGCCGTCCATTCCATGGACCTTGCCACATTCGCGTGAATCTGGCACTGCCGCTTTCGCGCGTAAGGGAGGCGTGCGAGCGCCTGGACCGCTACGTTTTTGGGGTATAGGGCGCGCTCGATTCGAGTGCTGTCCCATGCGCCCACGCCGTCAAAATGCGTGGGCGCATGGGGCGCAGAGGGTAGCGAGCGCGTTTTCCGCATTCGCTACTTTTCGTGAATCTGCTTGCCGCAAAGATGTTCAATCGAAATCTCGTAGAGTTGGACGCCCTTGATGTCTTTGGCGATTTCCTCCTCGACTTCTTCGGCGGAAGGGTAGTACTTAAGCGCGAGCTGGCGGACTTTGTCCTCGATAAACGCGGGCGCTTCATCTACCAGGCGACAACGACCAAAGACAACGGTACTCATAACGTAGGGAGCCCAGTCGCCGTCCTTGTACCACTCGTTGCCGTAAACGGTAAAGCAGACTTTATCATCATGCCTGAGTGAATCGACCTTGTGGCCAGCCTTGGCGCCATGGAAATAAATCTTGTCGTGCTCGGCGTCAAAGAAGTAGTTGACGGGAATGGCATAGGGGTAGCCATCATCGCCGTTGACGGCAAGGACGCCGCGCTTGCAGGTAGCGAGCAGTTCGCGCGCCTTCTCGTCGGTGATGGCGCGTTTCTTTCGACGCAAGGGCCTAAACATCGTTGGCTTCCTTTCTACTGCGCATGGTGGTTGAGCACAAACTATAGCGAAACAGCCCCGTTTTTCTTGATACAGGCGAGTATGTTTTTGAGCTTGTTAAAGTCGAGCGGTTTGGACAGGTGGGCGTTCATACCGGCATCGTGTGCTGCCTTGGCGTCCTCGACAAATGCGTTGGCGGTGAGCGCGATGATGGGGATGTCGGCCGCATCGGCCTTTTCGCTCAGGCGGATCGTGCGGGTTGCCTTGTAGCCGTCCATGCCCGGCATCATGATGTCCATTAGAATCGCATCGAAGCTACCCGCGGGACGGCCAACATATAGGTCGACCGCTTCGTTGCCGTCGGCGGCGCGAGTTACGACGATGCCCTCGCTTTCGAGCAGAGCCTGGGCAATCTCGGCATTGAGCTCGTTATCTTCTGCCAAAAGAACGTTCATGTCTGCAAGCGAGCAACTGTATGCCTGCTCGTCCGTACGTTCTTTTGCCTGAGGGTTCTTGTCGATATCGAGCGGTATCTGGACGTTGAACGTGCTTCCCGCGCCAACCTCACTCGAAATCTCAATCGTGCCGCCCATCATATCGATGAGCGATTTGACGATAGACATGCCAATGCCGGTTCCTTGGAACTTGCTGCGCGCATCGTCGCCTTCCTGGGCAAACGGCTCGTAAATGTGCGTCAAAAACTCGGGCGTCATACCAATGCCGGTATCCGAGACGCTAAAGCAAAACACCGCGTGCTCGTCGTCGACCGGTTTGATGGTCGATGAGAACGTGACGGTGCCTCCGTGCTTGTTGTACTTGATGCTGTTGTCGAGCAGGTTGACAAGGATCTGCCGAATATGGGTGGGGCTGCCGATCATATATTGGTCGACAGCGTAGGGCTCGCTGGTGTCGAGCATGGTTATGCCGCGGTCCGATGCGCGGAGCTTGCACAGTACGAGCGCATTGTCGCACAGCTCTTTAAGGTTGAATGATTCGTGCTCGAGCGTCACTTTGCACTCCTCGATCCTGCCCATTTCGAGGATGTCGTTAATCAGTGACAGCAGGTGATTGGCGGCAACGCGCGCCTTGGCGCGGCTTTCGCGGGCGACCTGCATGTCGCCTTCTCTCAATTCCTCAATTTCGATAAGGCCCAGGATGCCGTTGAGCGGCGTGCGGATGTCGTGGCTCATGCGCGTGAGGAAAGCGGTTTTGGCGGCGTTGGCGGCATCAGCTTTCTGCCGTTCCTCCTGTGCGCGGTAAAGCGACCAGACAAGGATGGCGATGCTGGTGAGCAAGATGCAGATGATAACAGTCGCAATGGCGGTGCGGTTACGATAGAAAAACTGGAACGTGTCCGATTCTTGCGCCGAGTACGATGTGGGGAAATAGCTGTTTGCAGAGAGCGATTCACCTGCATTGACGATGCCCTTATTGATGATTCCCAGCAGCTCGGGCTTGCCGCGCGAAATTAAACACGATAGCTGCGCCGTGTTGGTGAGTTCCTGTGTTTCGAAATCCTCGATGTCGTAGGTGTCGCGGAGAGTTTCCAGGCGCGTGCTGGGGACAATGATGCAACGTGCCTTCCCCTCATTGAGGGCTTTGAGCACCTCGCCGTCATTCGAGTACTCGGTTACTGTTGCGTTCGGGAAGAGACTTTCGAGCTCAAAACGGTTAACGATTGTGCTCTTTGTACAAGCGATGTTCTTAAGGTCGCTGTTCAGGTTTTTGCCACTGTGAATGGCGGTCAGCGAAACCGTTCCCATCGAGTTTGACTGGATGACTCCTGTCTGCTCGGCGAGCCAGTAGTCGCGAAACAATGGCAGGGCGACATCGATGGTTCCGTTGGAAAGGGCTTTGATCATTTGCCTGTTGTTCGAGAGTGCGATTGTTTTGACCGTAATACCAAACTTGTCGTGCAACGTCGTTGCAAGCGAGGCGAGCGATCCTTCCATCTCGCCGTCGTCATTTTGCGTGCAGTAGGGAAGTTGGTTTTTAAGATAGCCGAGCGTGATGGTATTGCCGTTTGCTTTGAGCCAGGTGGTCTCGGGGCCGGTGAGCGATGACGAGCCACTGTTTTGGGTCGAGTAACTCGATTTGACTTCCTCGTTATAGCGCGGGTTATCGCGGGCGATGGTCGTCATGGCGGCGTTGATGTCGTTCATCAGATCGGGGCGGCTTTTGGGAACGGCAAAATAGTAGTCGCTCGAGCCTACGTAGAACATGGGTGACGCATCGGGCGACGAAATGGTATCGTTCATGATGACGGCGTCGACCTCGCCGTCTGCAAGCGCCTCAAAGAGGGCGCTGCCGGTGTCGATTTCTTTATAGGTGCAGGTGACGCCTTCGTCGGCGAGCCACTGCTGGCCGACGATAGTTTGCATAACGCCAGAGTTGCAGCCGATGGTGAGGCCTTGGAGCGCCTGGGGGTCACCCTTGGCCAGATCGTCGCGGTCGGGCCTGGCGTAGATGTAGTAGCGCTCGGTGCCCTCGGGGTTCGAGGAAAAGAGCAGCTTCTGCTCGCGTTCTGCCGAATACGAGATGTTGGGCATGAGGTCGATTTCGCCTGCTTCGAGCATGTCCATAAGCTCGGAGAAGGTGCCGCTAACGTATTCGTATTGCCAGCCCTTTGTGTAATACGAGAGGGTCTGGAGGTACTCGTAGCCCCACCCCGAGAGTCGCTCGCCCGGCATGCCTTCCTGGAAGCCTTTGTTGTTGACGAGCCAGCCAACGCGGACCGTCTTGACCTGCTGGTCGGAGTCGGCGGCAAAGGCGGGGGCGGGCATGACGGCGCTCAGTATGGCGAGCGCGGCAAGCGCGACGGCCAGGGTGCGATATAGAGCCAAGCGAAGGACGGTGGAAGGTTTCACATGAAATCCTATCGAGTTGAGACAGTTTCGCATAAGGATACCAGCTCAGCATGCTTAGTCGGCAGCTGAGCCGCTAAACGGTCCCGCCCGGCACTTGGGGACAGTCCCTTTCTGCCGGCACAAAAGGAACGTCCCCAACTGCCGGTTGTGGGACAATACCGAGCGAATGTGATTGGGCGTCTGGGAAAAGGGGTCGCGATGAACAAGTTGAGGACGCTTGCCGATGTTTTGCGCCAGGCTGGCTTTGCGCGCATCACGGGCCTGTTTCTCGTCTTCTATCTGCTGTGCTCGACGGCCGTCTGGTTGTCCGAGCCCACGACCCTTACGTTTGGCGACGGCCTCTGGTTTAGCTTTGAGACCGTATCGACGATCGGCTTCGGTGATATCCCGGCCGAGACGCCGGTTGCCCGCGCTATCACCGTCGTTTTGAGCGTCATCAGCATCTTCTACATCGCCATGCTCACGGGCGTGGCGGTGAACTACTGCAACACGCTCATCAAGATGCGCCAAAAGGACACCATGGCGCGCTTTATGGATGATCTGGAGCATTTGGAAGAGCTCGATCGTGACGAGCTTGCCGACCTATCGCGCCGTGTGCGCGAATATCGCCGACGCCAACGCTAGAGGGGGCGCCGCGCGTCACGACGAGGGGGACTGAATATGTATATCACGGTATACCTGGGCGCCAGCGTCGGCAACGACCCAGCATTTCTGCCTGCGGTGCAAGAGCTGGGCAACTGGATTGGCTCCAACGGGCACGCGCTGGTATACGGCGGGTCCAAATCGGGCCTGATGGGTGCGCTCGCCGATAGCGTACTCGATGCCGGTGGACACGTGACGGGTGTTGAACCGAGCTTTTTTATCGAGGCCGAGTTTCAACATGACGGTATCGACGACCTCATCGTGACGAGCGACATGGCCGAGCGCAAGGCCAAGATGATCGAGCTTGGTGATGCCTTCATTGCCTTTCCCGGCGGGACGGGTACGCTCGAGGAGATTGCCGAGGTCATGTCGGCCGTGTCGCTGGGGCATCTGAGCGCGCCGTGCATCCTGTATAACCTGGACGGTTACTACAACGATCTCAAGGCGCTGCTCGGACACATGATTGATAAGGGGCTTTCGAGCCCGAGGCGGCAGCACGGCATCTACTTTGCCGACGATTTGCGCGAGATTGCCTCGATTATTAACGGATAAGTCTTGAGCCTGCCCCACTATGACTCCCAATGGTGCCGTTTGCGGCGCAGACGGTTGGCTCGTTCGGGCAACGCTCGCTCTACAATAAAACGTATCTTTGTCGATTTTGACCACGGGAGGTCCCGATGGACAACCTTGCCAAACCCACAAACCGCGCGCTGTTTTTGGTCAGCGTTGCCGTGACCGGTGCACTCGCGGGTGCTGCAGTCTGGCTATTCTTCTTTGCGATGGAGCACGGCATTGATTATTTGTGGACCGAGGTCCCGCATATGCTGGGTGTCTCTTCGCCCGAACTCGCCAGCGGTCCGTTTGGCTTTTTGCCGTACCCGTTTTTTGTCTGCCTGCTGGGCGGCTTGGCGATTGGCCTGTACGAAAAGATGACGGGCGCCAAGACCGACGACCTCAACCAGGTCATGACCAAGGTCAAGCAAGACGGTCGCTACCCGTACGACAATCTGGGCAAGCTTTCGCTCGCGGCGCTGCTGCCGTTGCTGTTTGGCGGAAGTATTGGACCGGAGGCCGGCCTGACCGGCGTTATCGCGGGACTGTGCAGCTGGGTCGGCGATCGCATGCGTCGCTTTGGAGCTGAGTTTAGGGAGCTCACGCTGCTGGGCACCCAGGCTGTCCTGACGGCGCTCTTTACCGCGCCCGTGTTTGGCTTTGTGGCGCCGCTCGCCGGAAGTGCTGACGGTCAGGGTGCTGGCGAGGACTCCGCGTCCGATGAGATCACCATCAAGCTGCCCAAGGCGCAAAAGACCGTGGTCTACGGCATCGCGATTGCCGGCGGTCTGGGCACCTATCTGCTGCTCGGCCAGCTTATGGGCGGCGGCATGGGCATGCCCAGGTTCGAGGCCGCCCAGGTGGGTAACCTGGAACTTGTCTGGCTCATTCCGCTGGCGTTGGTCGGCACCGTATGCGGTTGGCTGTTCTTTGTCTCTGAGCATGCAAGCGAGGCACTGTCCCATGCAATAGGGGAGCGCCCGGTCGTCAAGGCCATGCTGGCCGGCCTGGCGCTCGCCATCTGTGGCACGGTCCTGCCCTACACCATGTTTGCCGGCGAGACCCAGGCCGATGTGCTCATGGAAACCTATCTGACCATTCCCGCTGGCGTGCTTATCGCGACCGGTCTTGTTAAGGCCATGCTGACGCCCGCCCTCATCAACCTTGGTTGGCGCGGCGGCCACTTCTTCCCGGTTATCTTCTCGGGTGTGAGCCTGGGCTATGGCCTTGCCATCCTCACCGGCGCAGATCCGGTCTTTTGCGTCGCCGTCTGCACCGCCTCGACGATGGGCGCCGTCATGCGTCAGCCCGTCATGGTCGTGGGCCTGCTGCTCATGTGCTTCCCGCTCAAGGGCATCGTCTGCATGATCATCGCCGCTGTTATCGCCGCCGGCATTCCGCTTCCCAAGCCGCTGCGCAAGTAGTACGGTGGCGCACGCCGGGGACATGCCGTTTGCCATGGATTTGCGGATGGGCGATTGCGACCGATTGCGGCCCGCGTGGGTCGAGATTTGCTTGCCTACAGGTCGCGTGCCCGATAGACCTTGGTGCTGACGGTGCAGCTGATTGCACATAGCGTGAGGGCCAGTACGGCAATTCCTGCGCACAGGCAGCCGAGGACGGCAGGATTGGGATTCGCCCCAGCAATCGACATGAGCCAGTTGCTGATGGGGTTGGAGGAGCTCAGCGTGGCCATGGCAAGGCATCCGAGCAGGGCAAACAGGCCGACGGAAAGGCGCAGCGCCTCCATGTGTCCAAATCGAAAGAACAGCGGCTGTGCCAGAAACACCATCATGAGGGAGATGAGCATCGATGCGGCGGAGGCTATTGTGGTCTCAAAGACGATCTGTCCCGTCGAGGGCATGCCCGTGTGATCGAAGAACGGAAGAGTGATGGTGCTCAAAAGCACGGTCGCACACGCCATGATGGCCGAGAAGGCAACAATGCAGAGGTAGCGTGCGCAGATGATGTCTTTGCGCGAGATGGGCAGCGTTGCCCGATAGCGCTCCCATCCGTTTTGATTGTCGAAGCCGGCCAGCGAGCTCATGACCATGATGGGCGACATGGCGCTGACCGCGCAGGCACCGGCGCTCATGCCGGAATCGCCATCCGATGCGTTGGCGAGGGTCAGCACGACAAATATGAACAGGCCGACGCCCGCGATGCTCGGGACGAGCGTGCGAACGATGGCGAGCTCGGACATAAAGGCGCGTTTCATTTCGAAGCCCCTTTCAACATGAGGCGCAGATAGTCATCAATGGTTGCCCGATCGCAGGGAATCTCGGGGAAGGCCTCGAGCGTTTCGCGACGGTTGGGCACGAGCACGTCCACGCTATAGGCGTGGTGGGCGGCACGGGCGCCTTCGACGCAAGCCATAAGCTCGGCGGCTTGTGCTTGGGCGCAGTGGGCGATGCCGGCTCGGTCGGTAATGTCCTCGCGCGGCAGGTCAAACGCAATCGAGCCGTTATCGATGCAGATGACGCGGTCGGCAGCGCGATCGAGGTCGGACGTAATATGGCTCGAGAGCACTACGCTGCGCTGGCCGTCGGAAACAAAGGCGAGCAGCTCATCGAGCAGCTCCTCGCGTGCCATGGGATCGAGGCCCGCGGTGGCTTCGTCCAAAACGAGCAGCTTGGCATTGTGGCTGAGCGCGCAGGCGAGCTGTAGCTTCATGCCCATGCCGTGGGAGAGGTCTTTGACCTTGGTTTTGGGGTCAAGGCCAAATCGGTCGATGAATCCGGCGAATGTTTCGCGACTCCACGTGGGGAATGCCGGGCCTACGAGCGTCTCGATCTGGCCCACCTTGAGCGTGGAGGGGAAGGGGCACGTGTCCAGGACAAGGCCGACGCGGGAGCGCAGATGGCGCTGCGTCTCGTCGGGCACGTTGGCGTCGCAGCGCTGCCCAAACAGGTGCACCTCGCCGGCATCGAGCTTTATAAGCCCGAGCGCGGCGCGAATCGTCGTTGTTTTGCCGGCGCCGTTTGCGCCCACAAAGCCGACGATCTGGCCGGGCTCCACGGTGAGTGTGACATCGCGTAGGGAAAAGCGGTCGCTTACGCGGCGTGAGACGCCTTTGAGTTCTAGCAAGTTTTGCATGGTATAGCCTTTCTTGCAGATGGCTACTGCATGGTTTCGGGGGCTACAAGGTCGAGCATCTCGTGCAATTTGTCGCGCGTGACGCCCAGGGTTTCGGCCTGCGTAGCGGCCTGCGCAAGCAACTCTTCGATATGGCAAAGCTGGTTTTCGCGCAAGAGTTCCTGGTTGCCCTCGGCGACAAAGCAGCCCTTGCCCTGCACGGTACAGATAAAGCCGAGTTGCTCCAGGTCGGCATAGGCGCGCTTGGTGGTGATGACACTCACACCGAGGTCGCTCGCGAGCGCGCGGATGCTGGGGAGTTTGGCTCCTGCAGCGAGTGCGCCCGAAAGGATCTGAGCTTTGACCTGCGAGGAGATCTGCTCATAGATGGGCTTGTCGCTCGAATTGGATAGGATGATGTCCACAGCGGCTCCTTAGCTGTTGGGCTACACGTGTATATAACCGGTAAGCACAGTATATATACACTATGTACAGTTACGCAAGAGACAAATTCGGATTGGGCCGGCTACCCAGGCCCCAACTGATGAATTTGTCCTGATAGGTGCCCTATGGCGGGATTTCGCGGCTACAATGGTGCGGTTACAACGACGTAATGCACTCAATGCAAGAAAGGATCCGCATGGCAAGCCTGTCGGATGAAATCTCGTCGCGCCGCACATTCGCGATCATCAGCCACCCGGACGCCGGTAAGACCACGCTTACCGAGAAGCTGCTGCTCTATACCGGCAGCATCCAGACTGCCGGCTCGGTCAAGGGCAAGAGCTCGGCCAAGCATGCCGTTTCGGACTGGATGGACATCGAGAAAGAGCGCGGTATTTCCGTTACCTCCTCGGTGCTGCAGTTCACCTACAACGGCGCCTGCGTCAACATTCTCGATACCCCCGGCCACCAGGACTTTTCGGAGGATACCTACCGTACCCTTATGGCCGCCGACGCCGCGGTCATGGTTATCGACGGCGCCAAGGGCGTCGAGGCCCAGACCAAAAAGCTCTTTAAGGTCTGTACGCTGCGCCATATTCCCATCTTCACCTTTGTGAACAAGCTCGACCACGAGGCTCGCGACCCCTTTGAGCTCATGGAAGAGATCGAGAACGTCCTGGGTATCAATACGTATCCCATGAACTGGCCGATCGGCAGCGGCCGCAACTTCCGCGGCGTGTTCGACCGCCAGACCCGTCGCGTTATCGCGTTTGAGGGCGACGGCCACGCCAACGCCACCAAGAAGGTCGCCGAGGTCGAGGCCGAGCTGGGCGATCCCGCCATGGACGAGCTCATTGGCGAGGAGAACCATAAGAACCTGATGGACGACATCGAGTTGCTCGATGGCGCCGGTGACGAGCTCGACCTGGATGCCGTGGCCTGCGGCAAGCTGAGCCCGGCGTTCTTTGGCTCGGCGCTCACCAACTTTGGCGTGGAGCCCTTCCTCAAGGAGTTCCTGCGCCTGGCCCCGACGCCGCGTGCCTATACCGATACGCTCGCCAGCGAGCCGGTCGCGCCCGCCGAGAACGACTTTAGCGGCTTTGTCTTTAAGATCCAGGCCAACATGGACAAGAACCACCGCGACCGCATTGCCTTTGTGCGCATTTGCTCGGGCAAGTTCGAGCGCGGCATGGATGCCTTCCATATGCAGGGCAACCGCAAGCTCAAGCTGGCCACGGGCACCTCGATGATGGCCGACGACCGCGCCATTGTGGACGAGGCGTACGCCGGCGATATCGTGGGTCTGTTCGACCCCGGCATCTTTAGCATCGGCGACACCGTGTGCTCCGGCAAGCGCCACGTGCAGTATCCGCAGATCCCGACGTTTGCCCCCGAGATGTTTGCTCGCATTACGCAGGTCGACACGCTCAAGCGCAAGCAGTTTGTGAAGGGCATGGAGGAGCTTGCCCAGGAGGGTGCCATCCAAATCTTCCGCGAGCTGGGTGCCGGCATGGAGAGCGTCATCGTGGGCGTGGTCGGCGTGCTGCAGTTTGAGGTGCTCGAGCGCCGCCTCAAGGCCGAGTACCGTGTTGAGGTTCGTCGCCAGCCGCTGCCCTATACGGACATTCGCTGGATCCAAAACGACCCCGACACCATCGATATCCCGGGCCTTTCGCTTACGCGCGACACGCTGCGCGTCGAGGACATGCGCGGCGGTAAGCTGCTGCTGTTCACGAGTCCGTGGAACGTGGATTGGGCAACCGACCACAACCCCGACCTGATCCTGTCGGAGTTTGGCAACGTAGCGTTTTAATGCATCGGCGCGGTGGCCCTGTGGGGCTGCCGCGCCGTTTGCTTGCCTGATGCCGTGTGAGCGGCTATTATACCCATCGTCGTCTCAAGACCGTGACGTCCGAGCAGTTCGGGTCCGATATCCTGCTCGTTAAACCTAAAACCAAAGGAGTACATAATGATCAAGAAGGTCATGGAGGACTACAAGGTCCTGTTGCGGAGCATTCCCGCGGCAACGGTTTCGCTGTTTTTCGTGAGCGTCATCATGATGAACCTGCTGGCCAACAAAGAGCTCATCAGCCTGCCGTATCTGGCACTCGATTGCGGCTTTGTGGTGAGCTGGGTTTCGTTTTTGTGCCAGGACATGATCTGCAAGCGCTTTGGCGCCAAGGCATCCATCAAAATCTCTATCCTCGCGCTGGCGGTCAACCTGGCCGTGAGTCTGTGCTTTTGGCTGTGCTCGCTCACGCCCGGCATGTGGGGCGCCTACTATGACACGGGCATGATCGAGGTCAACACCGCCCTTAATGCTACCATCGGCGGTACCTGGTACGTGGTGTTTGGATCTTCGCTCGCCATGCTCGTTTCTGCCGTGGTGAACTCCACGCTCAACCAGTCGCTCGGCCGTATGCTCAAAAAGAATAACTTTGCGAGCTTTGCCTTCCGTTCCTATGTGTCCACGGGTGTTGGCCAGTTTATCGACAACCTGGTCTTTGCCATTGTGGTGAGCCACACGTTCTTTGGTTGGACCTGGGTACAGGTCCTTATGTGCTCGCTGACCGGCGCTGTTGCCGAGTTGCTGTGCGAGGTCTTCCTGAGCCCCGTGGGCTACAAGGTCGTGCGTGGCTGGGAGCGTGAGAATGTGGGCGCCGAGTACCTCGAGCGCCACGCAATCGCCTAAGGAGCAAGTATGCGGGTTTTGATCACGGGTGCTTCGGGTGGTATTGGAGCCGCGTGCGTGCAGCGCTTTTTGGACGAGGGTCACGAGGTCGTGGGTTTTGATCTGCTGCCGGCGGCAGTCGAGCACGAGCACTATCGCCATCTGATCGTTGATGTCTGCGAGCCGGATTCGTTTCCAGACGAGCTTGAACCCCAGGTGATCGTGAACGTTGCCGGTACACAGGATTCGGCCGACGATATTGCCGCCAACCTGCGTGGCACCATCAACGTGACCGAGCACTACGCCTTTGTGGGGGAGGGGCTTGCCGCCAAGCCGGCGCCGGCCATTACATCCGTGGTCAATGTGGGGTCGGCGAGCGGGCATACGGGATCGGAGTTTCCCGCCTATGCCGCCAGCAAGGGCGGCGTTATCGCCTACACCAAGAACCTTGCAAACCGTCTGGCGCCGCAGGCTACCGCCAACAGTGTGGACCCGGGTGGCGTCATCACGCCGCTCAACCGTTGCGTGATGGAGGACGAGCGCCTGTGGAGCCAGATTATGGAGCTCACGCCGCTTAAGCGCTGGGCCACCGCCCAAGAGATCGCCGAGTGGATCTACTTTGTGGGCGTGACCAACCGGTTTATGACCGGGCAGAGCCTGCTGATCGATGGCGGCGAGGCCGGCCGCACACAATTTATTTGGCCCGAATAGGAAACGCGCCCGATGGGAAGCTGTCGGGCGCGTTTTTGATGTATCGATTTTTAGCCGAGGCAAGTCCAGTTGACGGGGGTCGAGCCGTGCTGTTCGAGTAGCCGATCAGCTGCCGAGAAGGGACGCGACCCCATAAAAGCGGGGAGTTCTGCCGTGGCGCGGTTTGCCGAAAGCGGCGAGGGGTGAGTGGACGCAAGGCAGAACTTGCTGGTTTTTCTGCCCGCGCTGGTCGCGGCGAGCTTGCCCTCGACCATCTGCTGGGCAAAGCGGCCCCATGCCAAAAAGACGACCGGTTGGGGCAGCAGGCAGCAGCGTTCGATAACATAGTCGGTGAGCGTGCTCCAGCCCAGTTTGGCGTGCGAGTTGGCGGCATGCTCGCGCACGGTGAGCGTGGTGTTGAGGAGCAGGACGCCCTGTTGTGCCCATGGGGTTAGGTCTCCCGTGGCAGGAAAGGGGCAGTCCAGATCGGCTTTGAGTTCCTTATAGATGTTGCGCAGGCTCGGCGGCAACTTGGTTTGCGTCGCGGGGACCGAGAACGATAACCCCATGGCCTGGTTGGGTCCGTGATAGGGATCTTGACCCAAGATGACAACCTTGACCTGGTCGGCCGGCGTGTAGGCGAGGGCATTGAGGATGTCGTCTTGTGCCGGGTAGATGGTCTGCTCGGCACGCAAAAGGGCGATGCGCTCGAGCAGCTGGTTCGTAGTGTCACGTACCGGCTGCGGCGCATCGCCCAACCAGGTTGCTATGTTGCGGTCGCGAGTTGCGGTGTCCATGGGGCTCCTTTATGGCAGATATTCTGTTGGTATCTATTGTAAAGGCGCACCGATTGCCTTTATGCCGCGGCTGTATGAAGAGTGGGGTCTACGAGACGCGCTCGGGCGCTCCTGCCATGTGAGCGTGTCCTTGCGAGCGAAGGCACGGGAGCTCGACGGTTGCCACCATCACGCCGGTGAGGATGAGGGCGGCGCCAAAGAAGGCGATGGGGCTCAGGACCTCGCCGACCAGGAAGAACGAGAAGACAGCGGAGCAGACCGGCTCGAGCGAGAAGGCGAAGCCGGTGGTCTCGGCGGGCACGTGGGGCTGCACGAGCGTTTGGATGATAAAGCCATAGGCAGAGCAGATGAGCGCGAGTGCGACGACGACCGCGACCTCGCTCGGCGTGTTGGGAAGCGTAAAGCCGCCAAAGGCAAATGCGGCGATGCCCGAGAACAGGCCGCCAAAGCCCAGCTGCCAAACGCCCAGAGCCAGCGGGTCGACTTCTTCGACAAAGCGCTTGGCTACGATAATGTGGCCGGCATAGATAAAGGCCGAGAGCAGCATGATGATCGCGCCGGGATTCAGGCTGGTAAAGTCGGCGCCCGAGAGCAGCAGCATGCCGCAGGTGACGATGGCCGTGCCGACGAGCACCTTGCGCTCGGGGGCGCGACGCAGCAGGGCCGCGTTGGCAAACGGCACGATTACGACCGTCAGGCTCTGCAAAAAGCCGGCGGTGGAGGCGGAGGTGAGGCTGGAGCCCAGGCACATGCAGGTGATCTCGGTTGCCATGATGGCGCCGATGATGGCGGCGCGGACCATCAGGTCACGGTTGATGCGCACCGCGTGCTTGTGGAAGAGCAGCAGGCAGGCCGCAAAGGCGATGATGCAGCGCAGCGCGACGATGCTCGTGGCGTTCATGCTGTCCATGCCGATCTTCATGAGGGGGTACGAAAAGCCCCATGCGACGGGAACGGAAAATGAGAGCGCGATTGCTTTTTTGCGATCCATGGGACTCCTTTTGTTACAGAACGGTTTCGCAAAAAGGATTCTGCTCCCAGATATGGATGTAGTAAAGCGAATGTATCTTCAGTATGATTAAGAAATACTAATGTTGGAAGAAAAAACCCTGGCAAAACGTTTTACGGCTACATCGAAGTGGAGGCACGATGGCATCGCGGTATCAGATTGTATGTATGGTGGTCGATTGCGGCAGCCTGAAACGTGCCGCCGACGCGCTGGGCTATACGCAAAGCGCGGTGAGCCAGGCCGTCAAGGCGCTCGAGCGCGAGCTGGGCACCACGATTATCGAGCGCGGCAAGCAGGGCGTCTCGCTTACGCGCGACGGCAAACAGTATCTGCCGTATCTGCGCCAGATCGTAACGGCCGAGGCCGAGCTCGAGGGCAAGCGTCAGGAGTTGCTGGGGCTTTCATCGACCGACATTCGCATTGCGACGTTTACCAACGTGAGCCGTACCGTGCTGCCGCGCGTGATCCGCGACTTTGGGGCCCTGCATCCGGGCGTGCGCTTTACCCTCAAGCAGGGCGATTACACGCGCAACGCCCAATGGGTGCACGATGGCGTGGTTGACTTTTGCTTTACGGCGCGTGGATTTACCACAGGGCTCGAGAAGCGCGTGGCCTATCATGACGAGCTGGTGGCGCTGTTGCCAGCCGCCCATCCGCTGGCGGCAAAGGAAAAGGTGACGCTCGCCGACCTCGCGTCCGAACCGTTTGTGCTGCTGGATGAGGGCGAGCAGAGCCTGGTGCTCGATGCATTCGCGGCGCACGGGCTGTCCCCGCACGTGACAAGTGAGGTTACCGACGACTACACCATTATGGCGATGGTGGAGGAGGGCCTCGGCGTGAGCATGCTCTACCGGCGTACGGTCGAGGGCATGCAGGCTGATATTTGCGTGCGTCCCATCGTGCACGCTCCCTCACGCGACGTCGTGGCAGCCTGGCGCAGCTGGGATACCATGCCGATCGCCACGAGGCGCTTTATCGACTACATGAGCTCACATATCGTGAGCTAGTTGCCGATGCGCCACCTTGTTGGATGTGTCTAGCGCGCCCCAGTCTTGGCTTGCGCCAGACGATAGGTGCGTGCCGGATGGCAGAGCAATACCGCCACGACCATAAAGAACGCTGTGGTGCCCAGGCTGATGGGGTAGACCATCATGATGTTCGCAAAGGTGCGGAAGTGCGGGAACACGCAGAACACCCAATAGAAGCGGATGCCGCAGACGCAAATCATGGTGATGAGGGCGGGCATAAGCGAGATGCCAAAGCCGCGCAGGTAGCCGGACATGTTTTCGTAGAACATGCTAAAGGCGTATGCCGGGAAGATCGAGCACACGCGGATATAGCCGATTGAGACGATGTTGGGATCGCTGTTAAAGAGCGCCAGGATCTCGCGCCCCAGACCGACGATGATGACGATGGTGGTGAGCGCGACGATGCCGCCTTCGACCAGGCAGACCTTGAGCGTCTTGGTGCAGCGGTCGATCTGGCGAGCGCCGTGGTTTTGCCCCACAAAGGTGGTGCAGGCCTGGCTAAAGCTGTTGAGCAGGTTGTAGCACACATACTCCAGGCTCATGGCGGCGCTCGATGCCGCCATGACCTCGGTGCCCAGGCTGTTGATGGCGGACTGGATGATGATGTTAGCGACGGCAAAGACGGCGCTTTGGATGCCGGCGGGCAGGCCAATCTTGACGATGCGCTTGAGAGCGACGGGGTCTAAGCCTAAGTCGCGTGGGGTGACGCGGACGACGGAGTCGGTTTTGAGCAGGCGGATAAAGAGTGTGGCGGCGCTGACGGTGTAGGCGATGGCGGTGGCGATGGCGACGCCCGCGACGCCCCAGTGGAGTACGGGGACAAAGATGAGGTCCAGGCCAATGTTGAGGACGGTGGACACGGCAAGCGCCTGCAGCGGCATGCGGGTGATGCCGACGGAGCGGAAGATCGCGGCCTCAAAGTTGTAGAGCAAGATCGAGGGCATGCTGAGCAAAAAGACGCGCAGGTAGAGCGAAGCGAGCGGCATGGTTTCGGCGGGAACGTTGAGCGCCGCGAGCATGGGCTCGGCAAAGATCTCGCCCAGCGCGATGACGACAAAGCCCACAAGCGCCATGAGAATCGAGGTGTGGACGGCGCGTTTGACCATGTTCTGATCGTTGCGGCCGATAGCGTTGGCGATGACTACGTTGGAGCCAAGCGACAGCCCAATAAACAGGTTGATCATAAGGCTGGTAAGCGGAACATTGGAGCCGACCGCCGCCATGGCGAGCGTTCCCTGGTCGCCCGAGAAGTTACCGATGATGACCGTGGCAATGAGGTTCGACAGCTGCTCTAGGATGCTCGTGGCGGCGACGGGAAAGGCGAACAGAGGAATATTGCGCCATAGCGAGCCGGTGGTCATGTCAATGTGCTTAGATGCGGTATCAGCCATACGCTCTCAATCTTTAATATGCTTTTCCGTGCTTATTTGCGCAGACGATGATACTCCTAATGCAACCAGTCGGCACTTAGGCAGTCGGCACTTAGGGACGTTCCTTTTCTGCCGGCAGCTGGGGACACTCCTTAGTCATTCAAGAACGTCCCCAATGACTAGGTGGGGAAGGCGTGCGACAATGGTGGGCGTTGTGTTGTTCGCGCTAAGGAGTTGCCATGTTGTTGTGTCCCGTTTGCCATGAGCCGTTGGTGGACGACGAGCGCGGTGCTGCATGTGCGGGCGGACACCGGTTTGACCGTGCGCACGAGGGCTATCTGTATCTGCTGCGCTCGTCCAAGAGCGGCGACTCCATGGGCGATCCCAAGTCGCAGGCGCGCAGCCGTCGCGACTTTCTTAACCGCGGTTACTATGCGCCGTTGCGCGATGCGATGGTCGAGCTGGTGCGCGAGCGGGTGTCTGAACGTGCCGCGTCTACGAACGGCCCCATGACCTTGCTCGATATTTGCTGCGGCGAGGGCTACTACACCAGCGCCATGGGTGCGGTGCCGGGCGTGGATGCTTACGGTTTCGACCTGGGCAAAGAGATGGTGCGCCTGGCCGCCAAGCGCGGCGATGCGACCTACTTCGTGGCCAACATGAAGGATATCCCTGTGGCCGATGGCGCCTTCGATATGGTGACCGAGCTCTTTGCCCCCTTTAACGAGCGCGAGTTTGCCCGCGTGCTGGCACCCGAGGGCTCGCTCTACACCGTGGTGCCGGGTGCCCGTCATCTGTTTGGGCTCAAGGAGGTGCTCTACGACACGCCGCACCTTAACGACGAGAAGCTGCCGAAGACGACCGAGCTCGAGTTGGTGGGAACGCAGCGGGTGTCTGCGAACATTACGCTCCAGACCCAGGCTGACATCGAGGCGGTGTTCCAGATGACGCCGTACTACTACCGTACGCGCCCCGCCGACAAAGAGCGCCTGGCAAACCTGGACACTCTTCAGACCGACATCGACTTCATCATCGCCGAGTACCGCCACTAATCTACCAAAAAGGGACAGGTTTATTTTGGCAGGTTTTATCTGGGCAAATGCAAAGGGCCGACCGCGGAGATGTGCGATCGGCCCTTTTTAGTTGCTTGGCTGCAGAGGCTATGAGAAGCGAGCGCTTACAGGCGGTCCTTGTTTTCGGCCTTGACGGCGTGCGCCTGCTGAACAAAGAACAGGTCGTACACCACGATGACAAAGGCGCCAAAGTTGATGGCGTCGCCGCCAAACGCGGGAAGCGTGAGCACCGCCTGGGCAAGCGTGGCGACTGCAGCAACGATACCGAGCTTAAACGCGCCGTCAACCTGCGAAGGCTTGTTGGCACCCTTGATGCCCGCAACGCCCGCGGCAAGATCGATGAGGCCCTTGGCGATAATCACGGCCGCGGCGAGCATGGCGTTCGATCCGTAGGTGGACTCGAACTTGCCGGTCGCGATGCCGGCGATTCCTATGACGAGACTGGCGATGCCCAGAACAAAATAAATCAGGGCAAGGATTTTGAGTGTCTTGCGAGTGAAGCTCATGGCTGGTCCTTTCGATACGAGTACGCCAACCTGGCGCACCCTATGTGCTGCACATATGGTGAAGCACATTGTAGTTCAACGCGGCGATGCATGCGCCTGAAAGCGTCTCTTGCCTGCACGGTTCAACCTTTCAAAAAGGAAAGCTGGACGTAAGTCAAATCGATGGCAGCGCATGCGCGGCGCTGCGATGATGAGGCCATGGTAAGAGCTGGACCGAAGGAGGAGCCATGATGTACGGAGTCAAGCAAGTGGATGAGCCGCGGTCGCTGGGAAGGCGCATGAGTGATTCTGTGATCGCTGCCGTGTGCACGGTATTGATGGCGGTGCTTTGCATTGGGATGCTGTGGACCATGTCGCATGTGGGACAATAACGGACGGTTGGGTGCCGACATGAATGGCGCCCATGTATTCGTTTTGTTTGCTAAGGAGTGTCCATGGGCGTCGTCGATCCCTTTTCTGTTGCTCGGGCTGCTGGGCTCGAGCTCGTGCGGACGTCCGAGGGCCTTACGCTCACCGACGGCACGATGGAGTTGCGTGCCGATTTTGGCCGCATGCTTCCACGGCTCAAGCAGGGTCGTCTGCAGCAAGAGCTGTTGGTAAAGGCTGCGCGCACAAAAGGCATCGAACAACCATGGGCGATTGATGCCACAGCAGGCTTTGGCGAGGACTCGCTGCTGCTGGCGGCCGCGGGCTTTACCGTCGATCTGTATGAACAGGATTGCGTGATCGCGGCGCTTCTCAAGGATGCCTTGGATCGCGCGACAGATGATCCGGCGCTTGCGACAGCCGTGGCACGAATGCGCTTGCATGCGGGCGAGGACAGCATCGCCGGCCTTCGCCATGTAGCTGAGCTGATCGGGCAGGGCGAGCTCACCGCTCCTGACGTGGTATATCTGGACCCCATGTTTCCCGGGCGCACCAAGAGCGCGGCGGTGAAAAAGAAGTTCCAACTCTTGCATCATCTGGAACAGCCGTGTGCCGATGAGGAGACGCTGGTCGAAGCCGCGCTTGCGGTGCACCCGCGTAAGGTCGTTATCAAGCGGCCGGTGAAGGGGCCGCTGCTTGCCGGCGTTAAGCCGAGCTATCAGCTCGCGGGCAAGGCCGTTCGCTACGATGTTTTGGTGCCGCCGCGCCCGTAGCTTGCGCACGATGGCCGGCGCTTCGCCAGCGCCGTGCCGATGCGGGGTCTATTTCCAGGGGTGCGACGTCAGATGCCATCCGCCGCAGTATTCGCATTTGTAGCAGGCAAGGCCGCGCCGCCCGCGGTTTTCGCAGTCGGCCATAACTGCCTCGGCCTCGGCGCGCGTGTCGTAACGGTTTTTGCGTTCGCACGACTTGTAGCGCCAGGCTTCATCGCGCTCGGCGTCTAGTGCGTCGCGGCGCTCGTCTTCGCGCGCAAACAGATCGCTCATATCGCCGCCGGTGGCAGCGCCCAAAAACTCGCTTTTGGCCTTTGACCAGGCGGCTCGCTTTTTGCTTCCCATCCGCTTCGCGCCCCTCTCCAAACGTTGGTATCATTGCTCAGTCAAAGTGATACCAATAAACGTGAGGTCGCCGCGTGATGATCAGAAAAACCCTCGATACCGACATTCCCGCCGTCATGGCTATCTATGACGCGGCCCGCGCCTTTATGCGCGCGCATGGCAACGCCACGCAGTGGCCCGAGGGCACGCCTTCGGCCGAGCAGCTGGCTGCCGATATCGCCGCTGGTGGCAGCTATGTGTGCGAAGTTGACGGTCACGTGGTAGCGACGTTTGCCTTTTTACCGGGTCCGGACGAGTGCTATGACGTCATTGAGGACGGTCGGTGGCGCAGCGACACTCCGTACGCCGTGCTGCACCGTGTGGCATCCGACGGCACCGTGCACGGTATCGCGGCTGCGATGTTCGCCTTTGCCAAAGAGCGTGCCGATCACCTGCGTATTGACACGCACGAGGACAACTTGCCCATGCAGGGCGCCATCGCCAAGGCGGGGTTCGAGCGTGTCGGTATCGTCTATGTGTCCGACGGCACGGCGCGTGTCGCGTTTGATTGGCTGCGCGAGGCGTAGGAGCCAAGGCACGTATCATCATCCAGCTCAAATAAAAAATGGCCCCGAGTGGGGCCATTTTTGGTAAAACGCGTCGTTGTGGGACTCGCATTGTTACCGCCCCAGATGAACCCGGGCAGACAAAAAGGGGAGGTGCCGGCTTTCGCAAGGCGCGAACCTACGAAAATCGCCGCGCGGCAACGCGGGGCGATGAGCTCGGTCGGGGGATAGGGCCCGCTTCGCCCGCCGGCCCGTAAATTGTATCATCCAGTGTGGAACGAGGACGCCCGTTGCCGCGTGCGATGGGCTTGCAATAAGAGGAGAGCCATGTCGAAGCAAGCGGTCGTTGGAATCTTGGCGCATGTCGATGCCGGTAAGACCACGTTGGCCGAGGCCATGCTGTTCAACGCGGGCCGCATTCGCAAGCGCGGTCGCGTGGACGATGGCGATTCGCATCTGGACACTAACACGATCGAGCGCGAGCGCGGCATCACGATTTTCTCGTCGCAGGCCGTGCTCGACCACGGCGATACCCACGTCATGCTCGTGGATGCTCCCGGCCATGTCGATTTTTCTGCCGAGGCGGAGCGCACACTGCGTGCCCTGGACTACGCGATTCTGGTGGTGGGCGCCAACGATGGCGTGCAGGGGCACACCGAAACCCTGTGGCGCCTGCTTGCACGCTATGACATCCCGACGTTCATCTTCATCAACAAGATCGATTTGGAGAATCCCGGCCGCGATGTTTTGCTGGCACAACTCGGGCAGCGTCTTTCCGAGGGCTGCCTGGATGCCAACGAGCTGCTGGCGGGCGGCGCCGTTCAGGAGGACGCTGCTGCGTTGGACGAAGCGGCGCTCGAGGAGTTTCTTGAAGCGGGTGAGCTTTCTGTCGCAACGCTGTCGCGCATGGTTGTTGAGCGCAAGCTCTTTCCCTGCTTTGCCGGCTCGGCGCTCAAGGACCAAGGCGTTGACGAGCTACTGGATGGTATATGCGCGCTGATGCGTGAGCAGGCGTGGCTCCCGGAGTTTGCCGCGCGCGTCTATCGTGTCAGCCGCGGGGATCGTGGCGAGCGCTTGGCTTGGGTTAAAGTGACCGGCGGCACGCTGCGCGCAAAACAGATGATCAGCGGGCATTCCAGTGCCGAGGCGTGGGAACAGAAGGTCGATCAGGTACGCATCTATAACGGCGAGAAGTATGAGCTTGCCCAAGAAGTTGCTGCTGGCGGTATTTGCGCCGTGACGGGTCTTGCGCACGTTCGCCCAGGGGACGCCCTGGGCACGGAGCCCGCGGGCGATGCGCCCGTCATCGCTCCGGTCCTCACCTATACGGTGCTGCCGGGCGAACACGACGTTCATGCGGTGTTTAAAGCGCTGAGTGAGTTGGCGGACGAAGATCCCATGCTCGGCGTAAGCTGGAATACGCATCTTGAGCAGATCCATTTGCAGTTGATGGGCGCCGTGCAACTCGAGGTCGTGCAGCGGGTGTTGGCCGATCGCTTTGGCCTTTCGGTTGCGTTTGAGCCCGGCGGCATTCTCTATAAGGAGACTATTTCGCGGCCGGTCGAGGGCGTGGGCCACTTTGAGCCGCTGCGCCACTATGCCGAGGTGCATCTGCGCCTGGAGCCGTTGCCGGCGGGTTCGGGTGTGCAGTTTGGCACCGTGACCTCGACCGACGAGCTCGATCTTAACTGGCAGCGTTTGGCACTCACCAACGCCATGGAGCGCGATCACCTGGGCGTGTTGACCGGCTCGCCCATCACCGATGTGCGCATTACGCTCACGGGCGGCCGCGCGCATGCCAAACACACCGAGGGCGGCGATTTTCGCCAGGCCACGTATCGCGCGATTCGCCAGGGTTTGATGCAGGCGCGCGAGGTCGGCGCAGACGTGTTGCTGGAGCCGTGGTACCACTTTGAGCTCGAGGTGCCGGGGGAGTGCGTGGGCCGGGCGTTGTCAGATGTCACACGCATGGGTGCCGAGTACGAGCCGCCGACGATGGCGGGAGACCGAGCGAAGCTTGTGGGTCGCGTGCCGGCATCCGAGGTGCAGGATTACGCGCTGGAGGTGGCTGCCTACACGAGCGGGCGCGGTCATCTGTACCTGGAGTTCGCCGGTTATGCGGCTTGCCATGATGCCGAGCGCGTAATCGAGACGGCCGCCTATGAGCCCGAGGCCGATCTGCCCAACACGCCCGACTCGGTCTTTTGCTCTCATGGCGCCGGCTACACGGTCAAATGGTATGACGTGCCCGCCGCAGCGCACGTAAAGATCGATCCCGCCACCTTCCGTCCCTGGCGAGCAGCAGACGCCGAGTTTTTCGGCCACATGTGACAAAGGGACAGCCCCTTTGTCACATGCTATTGGTATAACTCAGTATAAGTTGGTATAACTGTTACCAGGGTTTGCCAATCCGAGGAGGCCGATATGAATCCAAACCCCTTTAAGCCCACAGCTGGTAAGCGGCCTCCGATACTCATCGGTCGCGAGTCGGTCATCGAAGATTTTGAGGAAGGGCTCGACAACGGCGCCGGAGCGCCGGGCAGGCTCATGCTCATTACGGGAAACCGCGGCTGTGGCAAAACGGTTCTCCTGCGGGAGCTGCAACGTCTAGCCAGCGAGCGCGGATGGGCGGTTGTCTCCGATTCCGCTTCGCTTGGTTTGTGCGACCGCTTGGCCGACGCGCTTCGCTCGAATAAACCCGTTGTGACGTCAATGGAGTTTGGGCCGTCGTTTGGCCGGATGTCGGTCGAGGCGGCGCGGGCAAAAGGCGAGACATTGCGAGGGCTGGTCAACGAGCGTCTCAAGAAGCTCGGTCCGGGCAAGGGCGTCTTGTTTGCGATTGACGAGGCACAATCGGTGTCTATCGAGGAACTGGCGGCTCTTGCCGTCCTCTATCAGCAGGTGCTCGGAGACCAGGATGCCACGGGCTTGCCCGATAGCGACCAGCGCGGTCTTGCGCTGGCGTTCGCCGGCTTGCCCAGTATGGTTGACGATCTGCTCGAAGAGCCGAGCGTGACGTTTTTGCGGCGTGCCCAGCAGCGTACGTTGGGGGCAATATCTTTGCCCAAAGTGCGCGATTCGTATATCCAGACGGTCAAAGACGCTGGTCTTTACGTTGACGCGGAGACGGCGGACCTTGCGGCGCGCAAGAGCATGGGGCATCCCTATATGGTTCAGCTGGTGGGCTATTACATGTGGCGGTCTGCTGTCCGGCGTGGCTCGCAAGTCATTGAAAGGCGCGATGTCGAGGATGGCCATGCGGATGCCGTCTCCGAGTTCTACGAAGCGGTTGACGCACCTCTGTATTACGGTCTGCGCAGCCCTCAGCGCCTCTTTATCGAGGCTATGGCGGTTGACGAGGACAAGCCGACGCGCACGGCGGATATCATTGAGCGCTGCGACCGTACCCAGAGCTGGGCGAGTAAATATCGCGCAAGCCTGATTCGCGAGCGCGTCATCGAGGCCGCCGGATACGGCCTTGTGCGGTTTACCGTGCCCATGCTGGGCGAGTATATCCGCGACCGCGTTTTATGGCATGAGTAGGGTGATAAAGGTGACGGAACAGAAGATGAGCCCGCAGGCTATCGAGGTGCGCGGTGCACGTGTCCACAATCTCAAGGACATCGATATCGATATTCCGCTGGGGAGGCTCGTGGGCATTGCCGGCGTGTCGGGCTCGGGCAAGAGCTCGCTGGCGCTGGGAGTTCTTTATGCCGAGGGCTCGCGCCGTTACCTGGAGGCGCTCAGCACCTATACTCGACGTCGCCTGACGCAGGCCGAGCACGCCCAGGTGGACGAGGTATTGCACGTACCGGCGGCACTCGCGTTGCATCAGCGTCCCAGTGTGCCAGGCGTGCGCTCGACCTTTGGTACCATGACCGAGCTCAACAACAGTCTGCGTTTGCTCTTTAGCCGCTGTGCCCATCACGTGTGCCCACATTGCGGGGCGCGTGTGGAGCCGAGCCTTAACGTGGCTGCGGGCCTGTCGCTCACGTGCCCCGCATGCGGCCGCGAGTTCTACGCGCCGAGTGCCGAGGACCTTGCCTTTAACAGCGGCGGTGCGTGCCCTACCTGCGGCGGCACCGGTGTCATGCGCGAGGTGGACGAAGCGAGCCTGGTGCCCGACGAGTCAAAGACCATCAACGAAGGCGCGGTGCTTCCCTGGGGTACGCTCATGTGGGATCTGATGAAGCAGGTAGCCGGCGAGATGGGCGTGCGCACCGACGTGCCGTTTAACCAGCTCACGCCTCAAGAGCGCGACATCGTGTTCCACGGTCCGGCGGTTAAAAAGCACATTCTCTACGTTCCCAAAAACGGCGAGGGCGCCACGCCGCTCGATTTTACCTATTACAACGCTGTCTATACCGTCGAGAATGCGCTCGCCAAGGTTAAGGACGACAAGGGCCTCAAGCGCGTGGCGCGCTTTTTGCGCGAGGGGCCATGCCGTGACTGTGGCGGCACGCGTCTCTCCGAGGCCGCACGCCATCCCCAGGTGCGCGGTATCAATCTGGCGCAGGCCGCGGCTATGACGCTGGGTGAGGCGATTGAGTGGGTGCGCGGGGTGCCCGCATCCTTGCCGGCCGAGATGCAGCCCATGGCGACGGATATCTGCGATTCGTTTTTGAGCACGGCCCGTCGACTGGTCGATCTGGGCCTCGATTACCTTTCACTCGACCGCGCCGGTGCCACGCTCTCCACGGGCGAGCGTCAGCGCGTGCAGCTCGCCCGCGTGGTGCGTAACCGATCGACGGGCGTGCTGTATGTGCTGGACGAGCCTTCGATCGGCTTGCATCCTGCCAATGTCGACGGCTTGGTGGGCGTGATGCGCGATCTGGTGGTCGACGGCAATACCGTGGTTGTTGTCGACCACGACACGCGCGTGCTGGCAGAAGCCGACTATCTGGTCGAGATGGGCCCCGTTGCGGGAGCAGGCGGCGGCCATGTAATCGCCGCCGGTACGGTATGTGAGGTCGAGCAATCGCAGGGCAGCCGCATCGCGCCGTTCTTGCGCTCGGACCCCAAGCGTCTGCGCCCGCAGGTGGCTGACGACGAAATGTTCGACCTAGGCCATATCCACATGGCGACCGATGCCATCCATACCGTCAAACCGCTCGAAGTCGATATCCCGCGCGGCCGCCTTGTCGCGGTGACGGGCGTTTCGGGTTCGGGCAAGACGACGTTGGTGCTCGAGACGCTCATCCCGGCGCTCAAGGCACAGGCAGCCGGTGAGCGCCTGCCAAGGCACGTGCGTTGGGTCGATGCCGAGGGCATCGCGCGCGCCAACCTGATTGACGCCACGCCCATCGGCGCCAACGTACGCTCGACGGTAGCGACCTATGCCGACATCCATGATGAGCTGCGCCGCGCCTTCGCCCGTACGCCCGAGGCCAAGGCGGCAGGATATAAAGCGGGTGCCTTTAGCTACAACACTGGCGCTTTGCGCTGCCCTACGTGCGATGGCACGGGCTCGATATCGCTCGACGTGCAGTTTTTGCCCGATGTCGAGATCGTCTGCCCTGCATGCCACGGCTCGCGTTATGCAGACGCGGCCTCGCATATTCATCGCGAGGGCAAGGACGGCAGCCTGCTTACGTTGCCGCAGCTCATGGATATGAGCGTGGATGAGGCCCTCGACGCGACCGTCGGACTCAAGAAGGTTCAGGTGCGTTTACAGACCTTGCACGACCTGGGCTTGGGTTATCTCACGCTTGGTGAGCCCACGCCGGCGCTTTCGGGCGGCGAGGCGCAGCGCCTTAAGCTTGCGAGCGAGATGGGCCGCGTGCAGGACGATGCCGTATTCGTATTCGACGAGCCCACGATTGGCCTGCATCCGCTCGATGTTCAGGTGTTGCTGAGTGTGTTTGATGGCCTTGTTGCCAAGGGCGCCACGGTTATCGTGATCGAGCACGACCTCGACCTTATCCGTAACGCCGATTACGTGATCGACATGGGCCCGGGCGGCGGCGACGCAGGCGGACAAATCGTCTGTGTCGGCACGCCGGGCGACATCGCTGCCTGCTCCGCAAGCATCACCGGCCGCTACCTCTAACCGAATGTGACAAAGGGACTGTCCCTTTGTCACATTGATGCCTATTTCACGCATTGAGCGGCGAGATAGTCGCGGAAGAACGGTAATTCAAAAGCGACGATACCGCGCCCGCGTTCCCCAATAATGCCTGCGTCTATCATGCGGCGTCGGTAGCGGGAGACCTGTTGCGGCGAACGCTTAAGGCGCCCGACAAGGTCGGCGGTGGTGGACTCTTCCTCGTCATCGAGCATGGCGATGAGGAATCGCTTGTCCTCTGCAGTGAGTTCCCGATAGGTCGCCGCGAGGATCCGGTCGTCCATTTCGTCGCGTGCGATTTTGATTCCCTGGTCAAAGTCGCGAGACGATATTTCTCTCGAGTTGCTCGTGAGATCCCAGGCGCGGTAACCCACAAGCTGCAAAAGGAAGGGAAAGCCCGAAATCGAGCGAACGGCCTTATCGATTCCCTCGGCATCCGCCAAACGGTCGTTTTCCTGGATCGTTCGGATCAAGGCCTCGCGTACATCGTAGTCGGCGATACGCCCCAGATGATATTGCTGGGCGCGACGAAGGAACGAGACCGTCTTGTGGTTCAGCAACGTCGAGACGTTGTTAGGAAGTCCCGCCATGAGTAGGGGGACGCGTTTCCCATCGGTCACAAAGTGCTGATACGTGGCTGCGAGCTGGATCATCTCGTCGAGCGTCGGGTCGACCTCATCAACCGTGACGAGCAGACCGGTGCCCGTTTCGTTGAGCTGGTCGATGATGTCGCTCATGCGATAACGCCAAGTCGAGGCATCGTGAACGCGATTGACCTCGATACTGCCGAATGGTGCAATTCCGAGACCGGTGACTTCGAAGTTGTTAGACGGGTCGATGAGATGGCCTGCAGCACGTTTCGCCCCGAACTCGATTTCCTCAAGCATTCCCGAGAGCGCGGTCGTCTTTACGGCTATCCAGCCGTGGGATTCTGCCCTTGTCGCGAGCGACGACATGAGAGCGGTTTTACCGGTTCCACGCGCACCTGAGAAGATCGAGGTCAATTCCGGGCGTCTACGCTGGCTCAAGAAGGCACGGTCCAAATCCCGAATAATCTGTTGTCTGCCGGCGAGATGGGCAGGAACCTCACCAAAACTGGGGGTAAACGGGTTCTCGAGATATTCCACAAGGCTCTCCTTTCACATCGCCGTTTAACTCCATTTTATTCTAGTTAATTCTGGTTAAAAGCGACGGCTCGTTATTTGGTGCATCAATGTGACAAAGGGACAGTCCCTTTGTCACATGCCAGGAAAGCCTGTCTGGCGCAGGGCTTCGTAGAGGACGATGGCGGCGCTGTTGGAGAGGTTGAGTGCACTAATGCGGTAGTCGGCCGGGTCGATAAAGTTGCCGCAGATATCCTGCCGAAGGATGGCTTCGTGGCTGTCCTTGGTATGCCCGAGCGCCTCCTCGTGGGCCTCCCAGACTTCGGCGTTATCGAGCGAATCACAGTCGCGCAGCATGGGAATGCGCTCGCAGCATGCGGGCGCCGCTGCGAGCAGCTCTTCGGGAATCCCCGAGCTCTCACTGCCAAAGACCAAAAAGTCGCCGTCGCGGTAGGTGCTTTGCGCATAGGTGCGGCGCGCCTTTTTGGTCAGCAGGTGCAGGCGCTCGTCGGCGGGAGAGAGACCGTTGCGCGCAAGGAAGTCCTCCCAGCCGGCATAGGTCGTCACGTCCAAGTTTTGCCAGTAGCCCAGGCCGGCGCGACGCACTGTCTTGTCGTCGAGCGAAAACCCCAGCGGCTCCACCAGATGCAGGCGTGCGCCGGTGACCACGCAGGTGCGGCCGATATTGCCCGTATTGGCCGGAATCTCGGGCGCGTACAGCACGATGTTGAACATGAATCTCCTTGGCTCAGAACGAAAAACCACCACGAAGGGGACAGGCACCTTCGTGGTGGTTTGGCGGTTACGTGGGCGGAAAAATGCCCGCTTGGATAAACCTAGGCGCGGTGCCAGTCGGTCAGGCAGGCATCGAGGGCGGCGATGAGCGCGTCCTTGTCCATGTGACGGCCGATGATGCACAGGCTCGTCATGCGGTCGCCCGTCTCGTCGTCCCAAATTTGCATGATCTCGGGGTTCTCGTCGATGATCTTCTGCTTTTCGCCCTCGGGTGCGGAATCGACAAACAGGCCGTTCTCCATCAGGCGCATCTGGTGGCCGGCCTGCTCAAACATGTAGCACATGTCCGGATTGCTGGCCTGCCACAGCGGACCCTTGACGCGGATGACCTCGTCGGGCCACTCCTGCTCAACAAAATCGGTGAACTTCTGCAGGTCAAACGGCTTGCGGCGCGAGTACACAAAGGTCTCGATGTCGTACTCGAGCACCTCGGGGTCGTCGTGCTCCTCGGGATGCTCCATGGCCTCGATCCAGGCGGCGGAGTTGTAGGCGCGCATAAAGTCGAAGCGGTCGGTATCGAGCAGTTCCTCCATGGGGACCTCGCCGTTTTGGGCCTCGACGATCACGGCGTCCTTCTGCAAGCTGCGCACGATGGCCTTGAGCTCGGCGATCTGCTCAGGCGTGACGGTATCGGTCTTGTTGAGGATCAGCGTGGAGCAAAACTCGATCTGCTGGATGAGCAGGCTCTCGATGTCGTCCTCGTCGATATCCTCGGCCAGCAGGTCGCGACCGCCGTTGAACTCGTCGTACATGCGGGCGCAGTCGACCACGGCCACGATGTTGTCGAGCGCGAGCTTGGGCTCGCCGCCCACCTTGGCCTCGTCGCAGAAGCTCGAGATGGTGTAGGCGATGGGGATGGGCTCGCAAATGCCCGAGGCCTCGATGATGATGTAATCGAAGTCGCCCGAATCGGCGATGCCCTGCAGCTGGTTGGCCAGGTCGTCCGAAAGCGTGCAGCAAATGCAGCCGTTGGTGAGCGGGATGAGGTCGTCGGTCTCGGAAAGGCCGCCGTCGGCGATAAGGCTGGCGTCGACGTTGATCTCGCCGATATCGTTGACGATCACGGCGGCGCGGATGCCGCCGTCGTTAGCGAGGATGTGGTTGAGCAGCGTGGTCTTGCCGGCACCGAGGTATCCGGTAAGCATGATGATCTTCACGGGTTTGTTGGGCATGTGCCCTCCTTTGTTAGACATGGCTTACAGTTGAATCTTATGCCAAACGCCTGCTCTTATACCCACGCGCCGACAAATAACACAGGCTACTCCCAGGCTCCCCATACGTCGGGACAATAGCCGACGGTGGCCTTCTTACCGTTGCGCACGATGGGCTCGGCAAGAACCTGCTGATTCTCGAGCAGCTTATCGAAGCGCTGGCTGGGGGTGAGGTGCTGGATGAGCGCGAGCGTTTCCTCGTCCTTGGCTTTGGGGTTGAGCAGCTTATCGATGCCGCCGACCGCCTGCATCACGCTCGTGAGCTCGCCCTTGCTCATCTCCTTTTCCTTCAGGTCGATAAACTGCACCTTAATGCGGCGCTCCTTAAAATAACGCTGCGCCTTCTTGGTATCGAAGGACTTCTTAGTCCCGAAAATTTGCACGTTCATATTTATGTTCCGCCGTTCTACCGAATAAAGTTGGTTCGCTCGCGATCGGCCTCGGGGGCTTCGATGCCGGCGGCCTTTCCCGCCTCGATGCAACGCAGCAGCCAGGCCATGTTTTTACCGATGTTTCGCATGGTGGCAAGGCTCTCGGCGTCCTGGGCGGCCTCGCCCGGCATGGCACCGAAGACGTTGTTCCAGTAGGTGGATGCTACCACGGGCATCTGGTTGATGGTGAAGTACTTGTTGAGCACGTCGAAGGTGGTCGAAGTGCCGCCGCGACGGGCAACGGCGACAGCGGCGCCCGGCTTGTGCGTAAAGGCCTTGCTGCCAGCATAGAATGCACGGTCGAGGGCAGAGAGGATACGTCCGCTGGGGTGCGCGTAGTAGACGGGCGAACCAAAGACAAAGCCGTCTGCCTGCTCGGCGGCGGCAATCAACTCGTTGACCATGTCGTCGTCAAAGGTGCAGCGGCAATCGAGTTTGCCGCACTGGCCGCAACCGATGCAATCGCGAATAGGCTTGGCGCCCAGCTGAAACATCTCGGTATCGATGCCCTCGGCCCTGAGTTGCTCGGCGACCTCGGCGAGTGCGCGGGCGGTGTTGCCGTTTGCCTTGGGGCTGCCATTGACCAAAAGAACCTTCATCACTAACTCCCTCTGCTGTCGGTGACTTCTGCAGAGGATTATCGCACGAGCGGGCAGATGGCGTGAGGCACGATGCCGGCCCCGAGGGCCCACGGCAGGCACGCTCACCAGGTACGAGCGGGATGCGGTCCAGAGGATGTTGGAGTGCGGGGCCTCGTGCGAGCAGATTGTAAGGGGTCTGGGCGGGTCGCCCTCGATGGCGAGCTTTGAGGCCTTGGAAGGCGGGCTGCTGCGGCGGCTATGGTTTATACTAAGGCGGTTGCTATCGAGTAATTCACACTTGGTTTGATTCGATTGTGAATGCGTAACTAGGACGGAAAGCAAAGGAAGCTCTATGGAAATAGGGGATGCTGTTTGCTTGATGACTTCGATTGCCTTGATTGTCCTTTCAATCCAATACCGAAGAGGAAGATGGCTCTGCTCAATTGCTGGATATGATGTCACAAAAAGGGAGAGCGAGATTGATATACGCCCTTACGCAAAGCTGATTTCTTCTGTGACGTTATGGATGGGGCTGCTGTTTTTCTTGTGGGCGGTAGAGGGCTGGGTACGCGATTGGAATACCAGCGTTTTTGAAGTTTTGGTTCTACTTCTGTTCAGCTTGGCCTCTTTGTCGTTCGTGCGGCTCGTTAGGTTTGTGTTTATGAGGCGATAGCCAGCGGAAGTGGCTGGACGACAAAATGGACCAATGCAGCCAATTGTCAATAGAATTTGATAGGCTTGGCTTAACAGATTTACTCGAGGGCATATCCGTGGCGGGGGATAGGTTCTATCTTGTTGAGCACTTATTTGCATCAGGCAAAGTAAACCAAGAGTATCGAAACGGTGCCCCCGGGCCCCGGGAGGGACTGAGGGGACGTTCGGCTAACTGCGGGTACGACCTATTTGCCCAATGTGTTCGGTTGAGATCGGAAATTAACCATCATGCGCCCCATAACGCTAGTCCAGCTTGGTGCCCGGTACCTGCGGTGCCTCTTTAATCAGCGCATTGAGTTCGTTCAAAATGGAAACGGGCTGTCGGTCGACGGCGTCCAGATGAAGCGTGGCCACACGAAGGGGCGGCTGATATTCAAATGAGCCAAAGAGCACGGGAGAGCCCAAGAACCGTTCGATTTCGTCTGCAACCGCGTCGGTCTCTTCGGGATCAAAGTCGTCGAAGAGCGCCACGAACATCGGTCCGGTCGAGCGGAACAGACGACCCTTGCCGCGCGAGCAATCCATGAGGCAGGCGGCGCTTTCTGCCAAAACGCGGTCGCCTGCATCAAAGCCAAAGCGGGCATTGACCTGTGCGATTTCGTCGATTTTAATGGCGATCAAGCCCGCGTTTCGTGCCACGCGACGCATCTCGCCAATGGCGTTGACCAGGGCGTGGATATCGCCCAGACCGGTCACGGAATCGGTCGTATCTGCCAAGCTTCGGTTGGTGACAATGCCCACATACATGTTGGGCTCGGTATCGGTGCCGTCCAGGCGGTAACCCGTGCAGTCGCAAAGCGCGTATTTTCCGGCGGTATTCATGACGCGATACTGCATGCAGTGGAAGTGCCACGTGCCGTTTACCACCATATCGAGCTCGGCACGTACGTTGTCGCGGTCCTCGGGGTGAACACGGGCAAGCCATATATCGAGCGAGTTGTAGGGATGCTGGGAGGGTAGGTCAAAATCGCGCACGGCATTAACCGACCATTGCGATTCGCCGGTGTCGAGGTTAATGATGAACGGATAGCGTGTCTCGGAGCTCATGGAGATCGCTTGAAACACTCGGTCGTTGCAGGGGGGGGGTTGTTCGGTGATCGGGCGTTGCAGCGCATCGCCTTCTTCCGGTTGTTGCACACGGTACATGAGCTTGTAGCGATACATTTTGCGGTCGGCGTCCTTTGTCATCTGGCGACGCGTATCGCCTGCAAGCGGGTCGACGCGCGAGCAGCCAAAGCTAAAGCTGGCGATCATGGGCGCCTTGCCGTCCGATGTTGCCTCGATAAGATTGGCACGCGTCCACTCCAGGCGCTGCTCGAGCTCGGCTTCGTTTGTCGTGGGGGATATAAGTACAAATTCGTCTCCACCGATACGGAACAGCAACTCATCGTGCTCCATTGTCTCGGTGAGTGCGCGGCAGATGCTCAGAATGTAGCGATCGCCCTCGGCGTGGCCAAACTTATCGTTGCAATGCTTGAGGCGATCGATGTCAATATAGGCACAGGTGAAGGGGGTGCCTTTGCGCCAGAGCTGATCGACATGGCGGTCGAGTCCGCCACGGTTGCCAAGATTGGTGAGCGAGTCGATATAGGCGCCGTGCTCAAGCAACTCACGTTCTTGTTGCAGGATGGCGAGCGTTTTCTGCAGTTGCTCACCGATGGCACGCAGCTCCGGGGGCAGCGCGGCAACATCGAGCTCGGTGGTTGAGGCCCCGTTCGCAAGTCGCTGAAGATGAGCGATGATTGATTGCTCGCCCAGGCGATACGACTCGTTCATGATGGATTGCCTCCTTGGATGGAACAATGGTTTGTATCTTACTCCCAATTCGGTTTAGATTGGAGTGTTAGTTAGCTCATGGGAACAAACGCTCCCCTCGACGGTGGCGTTTTGCGTGCGAGCGTATTAGTTGTCGTTGCCACCATCGAGCAATGCCTCAAAATCCTCCGCCTGCATGGGGCGGTAGTAGAGGAATCCCTGAGCGTAGCGGGCGCCCATGTGGCGCAGCATGTTTGCCTGCTTGTCCGTCTCGACGCCTTCGATCACAACGGGCAGATGGAGTGACTGCGCCATCTCGAGCATTGATGAGATGATTTGCACGCTGCGGCCCTCATCGCCGTTATCGGGCACAAACGTGCGATCGAGCTTGATGACGTCGACGTTGACGTTCTTGAGCATCGCGAGCGTGGACTGGCCGGTGCCAAAATCGTCCATATAGGTCGAGAAGCCGCGGGTGTGCAGGTCGGCCGTTAGTTTATCCACGGCCTCGGACTCTCCCGTATAAGCTGTCTCGGTGATCTCGATGCGCATGAGCTCGGGCGGCAGGTTGTATTGGGCGGCGAGCGCTCCCATATGCTCGGCAACGTTGCAGGCGAGGATATCCACGCGCGACACATTAAGCGAGATCGGAACCACGCGAAGCCCCCGATTGATGCGCTCGCGCAGCCACAAGGCAACGCCCTGCCAAACGTATTTGTCGAGCGTCACCACAAAACCGCTTTCTTCGAGAGCGGGGATAAAGGTGGCGGGCGAAATGAGGGAGCCATCCTTGTCGATCCAGCGCGTGAGCGCTTCGGCGCCAATGATCTCGCCGGTTTCCATGTCGACCTGGGGCTGCAGGTAGTAGGTAATACGGCCGTTGGAGAGCGCGTACTGGAATTCGGTCAGCGTGCGGTGGAACGCGATTTCGCGCTCGTACTCCTCGGGGCGGAAAATGGCAATGCGCTCCTTAAAGTCGTTTTTTGCGCGCCGATTGGTAAACATGGCCTTGGCCTGCGCATCGATGGTGATTTTCTCGTTGGAGTCGATGGGGTAGACGCCCATGGACGGCCAGAATCCCACGCCGTCATCATACTTGGCCACGGCCTGGCGAACGCGGCTATAGATCTGATGGACGGTGTCGTGTTCAAAGGGGATGAGTATGCAAAAGTCGTCTTGGCCCCAGTACCCTGCGACGCCCATGTTGGCATTCTCGATGTCCTTGAGGACCGTGCCCACATCGGCGAGCATGCGGTCGCCCTCGGCCTGTCCGTGCCATTCGTTGAACAGTCGCATGTGTCCCATATCGACGGTGGCGATACACCAGGCGCCGTTGCGCCTTGTCTCGAGAAATTCGTTGGCGCGGCGCATAAACTCGCTGGGTCGATAGAGACCCGTGAGCGAATCGATGCGTTCGGCGATGGCGCTTTTGCGCTCCACCTCGGGTATGGGGAGGCTGTCGTTGGGAACAAGCCCGCCGGCCGTGCGAATGCGACGGTCGAGTTCGCCTAAAACGGCGGCCGTTTGATTGGTCAGGTGCTCGTAAAAGGCCGGAACGACAAGACAGACGGGGGTAATGGTGTCGTCCGCGATTCGAACGGGAGCGAAAACGGCCTCTTTGAGATGTTGGATCAGTTGCTCGAATGCTTCGTGATCCAAATTGTTGCTAAGCACGACGAACTGGGCGTTGCGTGAGCGGAAGACGCGACTCCTGCCGCGAGTAATCGACAGCATGCGGCCTGCGTATTCGGCGAGCATGTTGTCGACGGCCTCGGCCCCGTAGAGCTCGTTGAGCTTTGCCGTGCCGCGAACGCGCACTGCTATAAGCCCCGTCTTGCAATGGTCGCGACGGCAGGCATCGATAGCGTTGATCAGCGTGCGCTGCATTCCGAGGCCCGTGGCGGCGTCGACGGTCTCGGCAAGCGAGTGGTTGACGAGCTCGCCGACATAGAGCGAGGGGACATTTCCGTCGCCGTCGATACGAAACCCGCGAGCACGGCCGAGGATGTAGTCGCCGGCGGCATTGCGCACGCGGTACTGCATGACGTGGCGATGTTTGGAGCCGTCATAGATTTGGTCGATGTCGTTGGTATAGGCCTCAAGGTCATCGGGATGGACACGCGTTTTCCAGTAATCGTGGCAGTTGTCTATATGCTCCGAAGGAAGACCAAGATCGCGCAAGGCGCCTTGTGACCAAAGGGTTCGATGTTTGTCCAAGTTCTCGATAAAGAAATATCGGCCTTCGTTGAGCATCGAAAGGGCGTCGAAAATGCGATCGCTTATTTCGAAGTCGTCGGTGTGGGCTTGTGCGATATTGCGTCGATCAAGGTGCACGGCATGACGTAGCTTGTAGTCGTACATGCGATGGTCGGCATCGTTCGTCAAGCGATTGGGGGCTTCGCCCAGGGCGGGGTCGGCGTGTGCCACTCCGTAGCTAAACGAGTGAGGCATCTTGGAAGCGTTGTTTTCGAGCAGTACCGTTCGGCAGTGTTCCAGACGTTCGGCAAGGTCGTCCTCGGTCGCAATCGTAGATAGGATGGCGAACTCGTCGCCCCCCAGACGAAATGCCGCCTCGTCCACCTTCATATACAGTTTGAGATAGAGGCTCACCTGCAAGATATAGCGGTTGCCCTCGTCATGTCCAAAGATGTCGTTGCAGTGCTTAAGGTTATCGATGTCGATAAACGCCATGGTCACGGGCAGTTCCTGCTCCCAGAGTTCCTCTAAGGAACGGGTAAAGCCGCCGCGGTTGCCAAGTCCGGTGAGCTCGTCGGTAAAGGCGGTCCTGATCAGATCGTCCTGACGCTCCAGAAGGTCACGGATGGTCTTTTCGAGCGTTTCGGTATTATTGCTGGCGTTATCCATACTGTAAGCGGCTTTCTGAGGTCGGGGCGGATTGCGTCGGGCGAGCTCGTTGTGCACATGCGTTGCTGCTCAACGCTTTGCGTGTATCCATGCTCCCGCCTTGTTGCGCCGCTGGGTCAATTTGTCGGCTCGTGTTCGCTGCTGATAATTACTGAGTAATGTAAACAACAGCACAAATTATATGGGGGTGCACATGCTGTGGGCGGCTATTATTCGACAAACGGTAGCGCGACGATGCGATGTTCGATGAAAATGCGACTGGGGCGGTATATGTTGACGGGTATACTTGTTCCGTTCAAATTTGCGGGGATGGAGATGGTCGCATGGCACAGTCAAATCTGACGCGCATGGTGGGGCTTGCGCTCGAGGGAGGCGGCTACCGCGGTATGTATACGGCGGGCGTGCTCGACGTATGGATGGAGCGTGGCTTGACCTGCGACCATATGGTGGGTGTCTCGGCGGGCGCGGCGTTTGGCTACAACTTTAAATCGCGCCAGATTGGTCGTGCCATTCGCTACAACAAGGCCTATTGCGCCGATAAGCGCTATGCGGGTGTAGCAAGCTGGCTGCGAACCGGCGATATGTTCAATGCAGATTTTGCCTATCACGAGGTGCCCATCGAGCGCGATCCCATCGACCTGGAGACATATCGTGCCTGCCCCATGCGGTTCACGTGCGTGTGTACCGATATCGAGACGGGCAAGGCCGTCTATCACGATCTGCCGTATGGCGACGAGCGCGATATCGAGTGGATTCGGGCGTCGTCTGCTATTCCCGTGGCAACGCGTCCTGTCGCCATTGAGGGGCATAAATATCTGGATGGCGGCGTGGCCGATTCCATTCCCAGTGCTTGGCTGTTTGCGCAGGGGTATGACCGCAATATTGTGGTACTCACGCAGCCGGCGGGCTTTGTGAAGCAGCCCAACAGCGTGATGCCCATGCTGCGGCGCGTGTTCCGTCACTACCCGGAGTTTGTTGCGGCGCTTGAGCATCGGCATGAGGCCTACAATGCCACGCTTGATGACCTGGCACGTCGCGAGGCTGCCGGCGAGGTCTTTGTGGTGCGGCCGAGCGAATCGGTAAAGGTGCCGTCGCTGTGCCGCGAGCCCGATGAGCTTGAGCGTATCTATCAGATCGGCCGCCACGATGCGGAGGCGTCTTTGTCCGCGCTGGAAACGTATCTGGCGGGGTAGGACAAGCTGCCGCGGACTCGGCGGAAAGCGCGTCCCAGAATGAGCGCTCAGAACGGGCTACAGTTTCCCAAACGGTGGGGTTTCGGAAAGTTCGTCCCGGAATATGCGTTCAGACTGGGATGCGGTTTCCCGTTAAGCCTCTATATGGAAAGCGCATCCCAGAATGGGTGTCCAAACTGGGATGCGCTTTCCATTGCTGAAGATATGAAGCTGCAAATCGGCTGCTCGACTTATGCTTATGCCTGCTGCCAGGTGTCGACAAGCTCCTTGGCCGCGGCGTAGGGATCGTCGGCGCTGCAGACGGCGCTTACCACAAAGAAGCCGTCGACGCCGGTGGCCTTAAGCTGCGGCAAGTCGGCCGTCTTAACGCCGCCGCCCACCACGATGGGCACGGGGCTTGCCGCGTGGAGTGCGGCAAGGTCCTCAAAGCTCTTGGTGATGATAGAGCCGTCGGCCGCGCGTCCGCAGTCGCGCTTGGTCTCGGTCTCGTGGAGCGGGCCGATGCCCAGGTAGTCGACCAGGCTCATGTCGGCGGTCTTGACGTACTCGAGCATCTCCTCGCAACGGGCCGAAAGGCCCACAATGGCGTCGGGGCCCAGCAGCTTGCGACAGACCTCGACGGGAATATCGCTCTGGCCCACGTGCACGCCGTCGACCGCAATGCCCTGCTCGCGTGCGGCGAGTACGCAGTCAAGGCGGTCATCGATCAGCAAGGCGACCTGACCGGTCTTGCCAGCCTGTGCGATTGCCTGCGCGGCGTCGCCGGTCAGCGCAATGATCTCGCGGGCGCTTGCCACCTTGGAGCGCACCTGAATGCAGGTAAAGCCGGCGTCGAGCGCCTGGGCCACCACATCGCCCACGGGGCGTCCGAGGGTGTTTTCGGGGCCGAGCACCAGATAGGCCGAGATATCAAGGTTGTCGCGGATGCTCATTGTGCTTCCTCCTGCTTTTTGATCTGTGCTTCCATGCGCTTGAGTTTGCCGGTCATGGTGTCGGTAAATCCGGGTCGAATATCGGCTTTGAGCACGACTTCGGTGCGGATGCCCTTGCTCGCCAACACAAAGGTCGCGTCGCGCACGACCTGCATGACCTCGTCCCAGTCGCCCTCGATCTCGGTGAACATCGAGGTGGTGCGGTTGGGAAGGCCGCTCTCGCGAATGACGCGCACGACCTCGGCGACCTCGGCGGACAGCTCGTCGCCGGTGCCGCATGGGGCGATGGCCACGGCGACGAGCGTGTTCATGCCGGCATTTGTTGCGGGTTCGGACATGGCTTATGCCTCCTCGAGCTCGAGTCGGTTGTCGGCAATATCCTGGGCGGTTGCGCGGTAGAGCTCGTCGATAAAGGCGACCTTAAAGCTTGCCGGGGCATCGGCGACGGCGGCGGCACGCGTGCCGGCAACGTTGTAGACGGCGGTGCCGCAGACTGCTGCCGTAAACGGATCGGTAGCACAGGCGTACACGGCCAGCACGCCGCCCTGCGAGCAACCGCAGCCGGTGATCTTGGACATGAGCGGGCTGCCGCCGTGGGATTTGGCCACGGTCGTGCCGTCGGTAATCAGGTCGACTTCGCCCGAGACCACAACGGCGCCGCCGGTGTAGCGAGCGAGCGCCACGGCGGCATCGCGGGCGGCGTCGACCGTGTCGGTGGTATCGACACCACGTACGCGGCTCAGATCGGCCGACTCGCCCTCAAGACCCCACAGGCCGGAGAGTGCGATGATCTCGGAGGCGTTGCCGCGTACGATGGCGGGCTTGTACTGCTTGAGCTCGTTTACCAGCTGGGTGCGCAGGCTACCGATGCCCAGACCCACCGGATCGAGCACCCAGGGCTTGCCGGCGTCGTGTGCCGCCTTGGCCGCGCGGGGAATCGTCTGCTCGTAGATGGGGAAGAGCGTGCCCATGTTGAGATAGATGGCGCCGCCGCCGGCAACGAGCGCCTCGCCCTCGTCGGGCAGATAGACCATGGCGGCCGAACCGCCCACGGCGAGCTGCGCGTTGGCGACAAAGTCGATCGTCACCGTGTTGGTGATGGAGCCGGCCATCGGATTGGTGGCTCGAATCTCCTCTACGGCCTTGACCATATGTTGCTTAAGCTGTTCCGAATCAATCACTGCACATGCCTCCTTGGCATAGAAAAGGGGCGCTGTGCATAGACAGCGCCCCTGTAAAGGCGGCATGCTCCCTACGCCAGCATTAACTGACAGGTTCAAAGGATTGGGCCCTATGCCCTCTCAGCCTTGTGGTTTGCACCGCCGGCACTCCCGCATCGAATCTGTTGTTCCCTATACTAGCGCACCTGCCAATATGGGACAGGTTTATTTTGGCAGGTGGCAACAGGGGCGCTGCATTTTCCCAGATAAAACCTGCCAAGATAAACCTGTCCCTTATTGGCAGGTCGTTACAATAGACGGGATAAAGAATGACCGAGGGGACCTTATGATCAAACTTGTGCTGACCGATATGGACGATACGCTGATTCCTGCTGGACACGATGGCGCCAGCGACTGCGCCATCGAGGGCATTCATGCCATGCAGGCGGCGGGCCTGCATTTTGGCCCGGTTTCGGGTCGCCAGCCGTCCGCGATGAGCTGGATGTTCCGCAATCGCTCCGAGTGCTTCTCGACCGGTGCGTTTTGCAACGGCCAGGTGATGTTTGTCGATGGCGAGGCGGTTGCCTCGCGCGCAACTGATAACGATGCCCTTATGCGCCTGGCCGACTACCTGGAGCAAGAGACCGACGATACCTATTTGAAGGTCTACCGTCTGGGTGATGACTTTTGGGACAACGACGCCTATTGCGTGACAAGCGATCCCGAGCGTGTGCGTCGCGCCATGGAGTCAGGCGGCAACGCGTGGCTCAAGGGCGAAGAGGCTCCCTGTCGCCCTGTCGTTGACGATGCCCCGGTATACAAGGCGAATATCTGGAGTGCCCGTTCGCGCGAGGAGCTCGCCGAGCTGCGCGAGCGTGTTGCCGCCGAGGTGCCGGAGCTCTCGCTCGCGTTTCCCAACAACCGCGTGCGCCTGTTCGACGTTCTTCCGACCGGCTGGGACAAGGGCTGTGCTGCGCTGGAGCTGGCGCGCGCTTTGGGCCTGACGCCCGACGAGGTGGCCGTATTCGGCGATTCCGATAACGATTTGCCCATGATCGATGCCGTTCCCAATTCCGTTGCAGTCGCCAATGCCAACGAGGCCGTCACGGCTGCCGCGCGCTGGCATATCGGCGCTGCGGCAGATGATGCGGTTGCCGGGGCTCTGCATCAGATTGCCGCCTGCGCCGCGACGGGGGAGATGCCGTCGTTTATGCGTCAGATGGACGCGACGGGTTTCGACGTCACGAACGTCTAGGGAGAAAGCCATGAAGCTCCAGCAGCTCAGATATGTCGTCAAAGTTGCCGAATGCGGCAGCATCACCGAGGCCTCGCGCCGGCTCTTTGTGTCGCAGCCTTCGATTACCGCGTCAATTCGCGATCTCGAAAACGAGATGGGTGTACACATCTTTGAGCGCACCAACAAGGGCGTCATTGTGTCCGAGGAGGGCGAGACCTTCTTGGGCTACGCGCGCCAAGTGCTCGACCAGGCCGATTTGCTCGAGGGTAAGTACAAGAGCGCATCCGAGCAGGTGCCGCATTTTAGTGTGAGCTGTCAGCATTATTCCTTTGCCGTTAACGCGTTTGTTGACGTGATCCGCGAGTTCGATGCCGCGCGTTACGACTTTACTCTGCGCGAGGAACAGACTCACGAGATTATCGAGGACGTCGCGCATATGAAAAGTGAACTGGGCATCCTGTACTTATCCGAGCATAACCGCGAGGTCATCGAGCGCATGCTCGCCGCCAACGAACTCGTATTCGAGGGGCTCTTCTGCGCCACGCCGCATGTCTTTGTATGCGCCGACCATCCACTGGCGGACCACGCCAGCGTGACGCTCGAAGATCTCGAGGACTACCCGTTCCTGTCCTATGAGCAGGGCAGCTACAACTCGTTTTACTATTCCGAGGAGCTGACCTCGACCTTTGAGCGCCGCAAGAATATCCGCGTGCGCGACCGTGCGACGTTGTTCAATCTGGCCATGGGCCTTAACGGCTACACGGTTTGTTCGGGCGTGATCAGCCATGAACTTAACGGCCCCGGCATTATCTCCATTCCGCTCGATGTAGACGAGTACATGGAGATCGGCATCATCACGCGCAAGAACACGACACTTACGCGCTACGGGCAGGCCTATATCGAAGCGATTCGTCAGCACATCTAGACTGCTGCGTTCTGCACGGGTCAAATCTCTTTATGGCAGTCCAAACTGATATAGGAAGCATCTATATCAAACTGTTATAAACATATATTTTACGATGTCCATATGAGCGCTCATACTCTGTCCCAGTAAAGCAACCAATGCAAAGGGAGATATCTATGAGCACTTCGATTCAACCGAACGCGCCGTTTCGTGCCGATATCGTCGGCAGTTTTCTTCGTCCGCAGGCTGTAAAGGACGCCCGTGCCGCCTATGTCGCGGGTAAACTCGACGCTTCCGGCCTTAAGGCCGTCGAGGACGAGGCCATCCGCGACTTAGTGGCCAAGCAGAAGGCTGCCGGCCTGCAGGTGATTACCGATGGCGAGTTCCGCCGCAGCTACTGGCACCTCGATTTTATGTGGGGCCTCAACGGCATTGAGCGCCGCGCCTCGCGCACGGGCTACATGTTCCACGATGAGGAGACTACCGCCGACACCGCCGTGGTAACCGGTCCCATTAGCGGCGAGAATCATCCGTTCGTCGAGCACTTCAAATTTATCAAGTCGCTCGAGGGAGAGGGCCAGGTCGCGCGCCAGACCATTCCGGCGCCGATCCAGACGTTCTCCGAAGTCACACTCGACCGCTGCGATGGCCAGCAGGAGAGTCTGCACGCCGTCTACAAGACCGACGAAGAGCTCGTCGGTGCCATTGCCGCAGCATACCGCACCGTGATTGCTGACCTGTATGCCGCGGGCTGCCGCAACATCCAGTTTGATGACTGCACCTGGGGCATCTACTGCGATACCGATTTTGTTGCCAAAACCGGCATGAGCCCGGTCGACCTGCAAAAGGTAAGCGAGCTGGGCGTGGCGCTCAACAATGCCGCCATCGAGGGCAAGCCCGACGATCTGGTTATCAACACGCATGTATGCCGCGGCAACTACCACTCCACCTACGCTTTTGAGGGCGGCTACGACCCCATCGCGCCGTACCTGTTTGCGCATGAGGACGTTGACGCGTTCTATCTGGAGTTCGACACGCCCCGCGCCGGTGGTTTTGAGCCGCTCAAGTACGTTGCTCCCGGCAAGAAGGTCGTGCTGGGCTTGGTGACCACCAAGGCGGCAGAGCTCGAGAACGAGGATGTTATCGTCGAGCGCATCCGCGAGGCGGCAAAGTACGTGCCGCTCGAGAACCTGTATCTGTCTCCGCAGTGTGGCTTTGCCAGCTGCGAGATTGGCAATAAGCTGACCGAGGACGAGCAGTGGGCAAAGATTGCGCTGGTCAGGCGTATTGCCGAGCGCGTTTGGAAATAGCGCTAGCGTTTGCAGGTGGCGGCGCGTGCGAGGTACTGCATATCGCGTACAATGGTTCGGATCGTATCGTTCGGGCAGGTTATCCGATATGCCTGATCGCCCTTCCATTCGAAAGGACTTCCATGTCCCAGTCTTCGACGCCCGCCGTCACCGATGCCATCTACGATGCATCGTCGCTCGGCCGCCCGCGCATGTTTGTGTTGGGTTTGCAACACATGTTTGCGATGTTCGGAGCCACGGTGCTCGTGCCCGTGCTCACCGGCCTTTCCGTTTCGGCGACGCTTCTGTTCGCCGGCATCGGCACGCTGCTGTTTCATTTTCTATCGCGCGGTAAGGTGCCCGCGTTCCTGGGCTCCTCGTTTGCCTTTATCGCGGGTTATGCCGCCATTGCGCCCAACGGCGAGGCTGAGCTTTTGCCCTACGCTTGCCTGGGCGTAGCTTGTGCCGGCCTGCTCTATCCGGTGCTTGCGGCCCTGTTCCGCGCCTTTGGCGCCAAGCGTGTCATGCGTTTCTTCCCGCCGGTGGTGACTGGCCCCATCGTCATTTCCATCGGCTTGATCCTGGCAAGCTCTGCCATTGCTAACTGCCAGACCAGCTGGTTTGTTGCTGCTATTGCCGTTGCCGTGATCATCATCTGCAACATTTGGGGCCGCGGCATGGTCAAGATCGTGCCGATTCTGCTGGGCGTTGTGGTGAGCTATGCCGTTGCGGCCGCGCTGGGCGAGGTCGACTTCTCTGGCGTCGCAGCCGCCCCCTGGGTTGGCTTGCCCGTCGTGTGGGACAACACCGTGTTTGCGCTCTTTGGACCGCAGTTCGATAGCAGTCTTGCCACGACGGCCATTATCACCATCATGCCACTGGCCTTTGCGACCATGATTGAGCACATTGGCGATATCTCCGCCATCGGATCGACTTGTGAGCGCAACTACATTGCCGATCCCGGCCTGCACCGTACCCTGCTCGGCGATGGCCTGGCGACCATCTTGGCATCGCTCTTTGGCGCTCCTGCCAATACGACGTATGGCGAGAACACCGGCGTGCTTGCCTTGACGCGTGTGTTCGACCCGCGTGTGATTCGCATTGCCGCCTGCTGCGCCATTGTGCTTTCGTTCTGCCCCAAGTTTGCTGCGGTGATTGCCGCCATGCCGGCATGCGTTATCGGCGGTGTGTCGCTCGTGCTCTACGGCATGATCAGCGCCGTTGGTGTACGTAACCTCATCGAGAACCAGGTTGATTTCCAGAACAACCGCAACGTGCTGGTGGCGGCTCTGGTGCTCGTGCTTTCGCTCGGCATTGCCTACAGTACCGCCGGTGCCATCGTGCTGGAGCTGGGCGGCGTGACGATTTCGCTTTCGGGCCTTGCCGTGGGCTCGCTGGTGGGCATTGTGCTCAACGCCATCCTGCCCGGTAACGACTTTGAGTTCGATACTTCCGAGCTTGAGGAGACTGCTGAATAGCAGCTGCGTTCAGCCAAATTAAAAATGGCGTCCATGCGTATGTACGCGTGGATGCCATTTTTAATGCGTCAGTATCCAGTGGATGCCGCGTGCCATGCGCAGGTCAGTTTGGGTAAAGTGATTGCCGGGGTTGAGCTCCAGCGTTGTTGGAATGTCACGCTCGATAAACAGCTCTTCCATCGCGCGCGTATCGTCGAGTACGTGCCGCATCATGCGGTTGGGCGTCTTGGTTTCCTTTTTGCCGAGTGACAGATAGACGGCGTCGGGCGTAGCTGTCATCGTGCGCTCGCGCGCGTAGTCGATAAAGCCGGGGAACCACAGCGACCCCGATGCACTCGCCGCGAGCTCAAAGACATCTGTTTGCCAAAGTGCCCACAGTGCAAAAAGACCCGCCAACGAGTAGCCGGCAACGCCGCGCCAGGTGGGCGGTTGCGGGAGCGATGATTCGGCCTCTGGGATTATCTGCTTCAACAACTCGTCAAGAAAACCAGCGGCCTGTCCACCAAAGGGCTCGGCATCGCGCACGGTACCGTCGCATACCCAGGGGCTCAGCTCGCGATTCCAGTTGAGGCTGCCAATGCCGACAAGCGTGAAGGGCGGGCAGTTGAGCTCTCGGCAGCGTTCATAAACCTCCGTGCCGTCGCCCATGACCACGGGAAGATAGATGACTGGTGCGCTTTCGGCATGCTGTGCATGAACGGTTATCTGCTTTTGATGCGCTTCCATGACGGGCTTCTCTCGGCGTTGTGATATCGACGGCCCCCATTGTCGCACGCCGGCTCATGCAGGTTGGGCTAGACCAAAGACAATCTCGTGCATACCCTGCGGACACATATGGAAAACGCCACCGCCGGAGGGGAGCTCGGCGGTGGCGTTGTTAAACGGTGCTGGGACTCGGGGCCTTCGCGGGAGCTGCCATGTGCGCAGAGGCGTCTAAGAGCGCTTGCGGCTCGCCATGGTGCCTGCGGCGATAGCGGCTGTTCCCGCAAGGACGGTTGCCACGATGGCCGCACCCGAGGTGTCGCCGGTTGCCGCGAGCACGCCGGTAGTCTTGGCTTTCGTGATTGAAGCCGCAACGGCCTTGGTCGGCTTTGAGCACTCAGGCTTGGGGTTCTGCTTGGACTCCGCGGGCTTGCTTTCTGCGGGCTTGGTCTCGTCGGGCTTGGGGTCTTCCGGCTTGGCTACCTCGGGAGGTGCGATGACCATGCTCTTGGCGACAGCTTCGTTATAGGGGGAGTCGATCACAGCGTCGCCCGTGCCGATGGCTTGGCCTGCCTCGTAGATGCCGTCACGCAGCTTGCGATAGTCAATGACCTTGCCGCCTTCGGGCGTCTGGATGGCGGCGTTCTCAATCTTGATGGTGCCGATTGTCTTGCCGTCAGCGCTCATGGCACGGGCAAAGATTGCCGTTGTATCTCCTTCGGCCGTTACCTTGCTGCGGATGATCGAGATGACTGCGGGTGTGACGCCCTCGCTGGTCTGGGCGATGATGCCGATGTTCTCGCCTTGGGGCTCGGGGCTCGTCTCACCATCTTGGTTTTCGCTGTAGGGGATGGGGCCGTCGCCGTTCTCGACATAGCGGGCTATGGCCTTGACAACGGAGTCGCTGATGTAGATGTGGCCACCCTCCTCGTTGGGTCGATCGTTTCTGGTGGAGAATGCAGCCGAAACCTCGCCTTCCGCAAACGCGTCCACGGTGGAGCCGTTCTTGACGACGATATCGTCTTGGTAGGTGAAGAGGGCAATGGCGTCACCGTATCTGCCTTTACTTGCGCGGACTGTCACGTTTGCATGATCGAGTGTGATGCCCTTGTGGGCATAGACGCCATATTCAACACCGTTTGCGTTGAGGGAGGCGTTTGTGGCTGCGAGGCTGCCCTTGGCCTCGACGGCGGCGTCTTTCTCGGAGCTCGCCTTGACCTGGCTGCCGTCCGAGATATTGATGTTGCCGCCGCTCCAAATGGCCTCACCATCGGCTGAGCTTGCCTCGACTGTGCCGCCACCCTTGATGGTGAGGTTCTTGTCGGTTCCGATACCCTTGTCCTTGGTAGCCCTGGCGGTGACGGCCCCGCTGTCGTCAATCGTGATATTGCCGTTTGCCCTGATGCCATCCGATACGCCCGTGGCGTTGACGTTGCCCGAACCTTTGATAGCGAGATCGCCCTCGGCGTCGATGGCATCAAACCCAGCGCTCGTGGCGTTGACGGATCCGGCTCCGTCGATGTTGATATTACCCGTGGAGAGGATAGCGTCCTCAGTAGATGTCACGCTGAGCGTGCTGCCCGCGTCGCCTTGGATATTGAGCTCGGCGTTCTCATTCTTGCCATGAGAAGCCTTGATGCCTTCGATCCAGTCGGCAGTGACGATGTTGTTTCCCGAGTAATTCACGTTGAGCTTGCCTGCGGCCTGGATCTCGCCGCCGTTATAGTTGTTGAGCTTCAAGTCGTCGGCGCCGTCCCACGACCAGGTGCCGGTCTCGTCGCCCGCCGCAGTGCCGGCGTTGTATTTGGTTTCGCCGACCTTGACCCATTCCGCCGCGAGCGAGACGCTCGGCATGAGCAGCGAGCTCACCGTGAGCGCGCACACGGCGCCTACGACGATGCGGCGCGTCACGCGGCGCCAGCTGCCGTGCGCGAGTCCTATGCGACGGCGAACGTCGGGTTCGGCAACATGGGTTCCGGCGGTAGTGTCATTGCGTTTGGGGGTCGTGAACAAGGCTGCCATGGTTGCTCCCGTTCTCATAGGGCCTATACGGCTAGGTTCAGCGTATCTGCTGGATGTTGCCGGCGGTAGTGCCGTTTGGAGGGCAAAATGGCCAAAATGGGGGAGAAATAGGCCGCACGCCGGCGCAGGGACCGACGCTAAAAGAAAAGCGCGGGGCCGCATGGCGACTCCGCGCTTTATTGTTCAGCTTTTGCAGCCTTGCCCTTACGCTACGAAGAAGTAGACGGGGAAGGCAAGGGCTGCGATCCACCCGTCCTGTGCGAAAAAGTGTTTACGAACGTTTGCGACTCGCCAGGGCGCCTGCGGCGATGGCGGCTGTTCCCGCAAGGGCGGCTGCCACGATGGCTGCGTTCGAGGTGTCGCCGGTTGCCGCGAGCTTGCCGACGGTCTTGGCTCCCTTGGCTGCAACTGCAACGGTCTTGGTTGTCTTCGTGCCCTCGGACTTGGAACCCTCGGGCTTGGTCTTGCCGTGCTTTTCCTCGGGCTTGGTCTCCTCGGGAGGCACGATGACCGTGCTCTTGGCGACAGCGGCGTCATAGGGGGAGTCAATCGTGGCATCGCCCGTGCCAATGGTCTGCCCCGCCTCGTAGACGATGCCGTCGCTGAGCTCTTCCTTGTTGCGATAGTCAATGACTTTGCCGCCTGCAGGCGTCTGGATGATGGCGTCCTTGATTTCGATGGTGCCGATCGCCTTGCCGTCCGCGCTCATGGCAAGGGCGAAGATAGCCGCCGTGTCTCCCTCGGCCGTGACCTTGCTGCGGACGATCGAGATGGTCGCGGGCGTGATGCCCTTCTCGGTCTGCGCGAAGATGCCGATGTTCAGGCCCTCGGACTCAGGGATGATTTCGTCGTTTTGGTCTCCACTGTAGTGGTCGGGGCCGTCGCCGCCGGTCTCGGCATAGCGGGCTATGGCCTTGACAACGGAGTCGCTGATGTAGATATGGCCACCCGCTTCGCCGGAGTAGAAATTACTGGTGGAGATTGCAACCGAGAACCTGCCTTCTGCGAGCGCATCCACAGTCGAGCCGTTCTTGATGACGATGTCGTCCTCATCGGTGAAGAGTGCGCTGACTTCCCCGCCATCTGAGCTTGCGCGGGCCGTCACGGTCGCGCCATCGAGCGTGATGCCCTTGTAGACATAGATGCCATACCCAACGCCACTTGCGTTGAGGGAAGCGTTCGTGACCGTGAGGCTGTTTTTACCGTCGATGGCGGCGTCTTCCTCGGAACTTGCCTTGACCTGGCTGCCATCCGAGATCTCGATGTTGCCGTCGGCCCAAATCGCATTGTCTTTGATAGAGCTTGCCTCTACCTTGCCGCCGCCCTTTATGATGAGGTTCTCGTTAGCATCGATACCCTGATCCTCGGTGGCCTTGGCGGTGACGGTTCCGCTGTTGTCGATCGTGATGTTGCCGTCGGCCCTGATGCCATCCGAATCGCCCGTGGCGTTAACGTTTCCCGAGCTCTTGATGGTGACATCGCCCCCGGCATCGATGGCATCGTGCTCGGTGCTCGTGGCGTTGACAGTGCCAGCGCCGTCGATGTTGATGTTGCCGACGGAAGTGATGGCGTCACGAGAAGATGCCACGTTGAGCGTGCTGGACGCGTCGCCCTGAATATTAAGCTCGGCGTTCTCGTTCGCGCCATCCTTAACCTTGATGCCGCGGCCGTCGTCGTTAGCGACGGTGTTGTTGCCCTCGTAGCTCACGTTGAGCTTGCCCGCTGCCTCGATCGCACCGCCGTTGTAGCCGTTGAGCTTCATATCATCGGCGCCGTCCCATGACCAGGTGCCGGCGGCGTCTCCCGCGGGCCCCGCGGCCGCTTCGTGGCGGACGCCATCGACGTCCACCCACTCCGCCGCGAGCGAGACGCTCGGCATGAGCAGCGAGCTCACCGTGAGCGCGCACACGGCACCCACGACGATGCGGCGCGTCACGCGGCGCCAGCTGCTGTGCGCGAGTCCTATGCGACGGCGAACGTCGGGCTCGACAAAATGGGCTCCAGAGGTTTTGTCATTGCGCTTGGGGGTCGTGAACAAGGCGGCCATGGCTACTCCCATCCTCATAGGGCCTATGCGATTACGCCCAGCATATCTGCAGGATGTAGCCGGCGGTAGTGCCGTTTGGAGGGCAAAATGTCCAAAACTCGGGAAGCAATACATCGCGCGTCCGTGCGTTGCCTGGCTTTAAAAGAAAGGCGCGGAGCCGTTCGATGCGACTCCACGCCTTGTTGTTTTGTTTTAGCAGACTATGCCGTTACGCCACGAAGAAGTAGACGAGGAAGGCAAGGGCTGCGATCCACATGAGCGGCTTGATCTTGGAGGCCTCGCCCTTAAAGAGCGCGACGATCACGTAGGCGATAAAGCCCAGGCCAATGCCGGCAGAGATGGAGTAGGTGAAGGGCACGCCGGCGACAATCATGAACGCCGGGAAACCCTGCGACACGTCGGACCAGTCGATCTCGGAGGCCTCGCTCATCATGAGGTAGCCGACGTAGACCAGAGCACCGCAGGTGGCGGCGCTGGAAACGATGGTGACGATGGGGGAGAAGAACGCGGCGAGAATGAACAGCACGCCGGTGGTGACGGAGGTGAGGCCCGTGCGGCCACCGTCGGCAGCGCCAGAGGTGGACTCGACGAAGGTGGTGATGGAGGAGACGCCCATAAAGCCACCGGCAGCAGCGGCCACGGAGTCGACGACCAGGATGGGACGGATGTCCTCGACATTGCCGTCCTCGGTCAAGAACTCGCCCTGCTTGGCGACGGCCATCGCGGTGCCCATGGTGTCGAAGAAGTCGCTCATGAGCAGCGAGAAGGCAACGACGAGCAGCATCGGGTCGGTCAGGACCTTCACGATGGCAAGGTTGCCGTCGGCAGTGCTGGCAAACGGAGCGCCAAAGGTCGAGAAGTCGAGCGGGGCGATGAGGCCCTCGGGGGCGTGGGTGACGCCCAGCGGGATGCCGGCGATAACGGCGACGATGATACCGATGAGCAGCGAGCCCGGCACGTTGCGGGAGGCCAGGGCAACCGTCACGACGATGGAGATGATGCCGACGATAAAGGTGGGGGAGGTGATGTCGCCCAGACCGACGAGTGTACCGGCGCCAGCGGTGATAATGCCGGCGTCGCACAGGCCGATCATGGCGATGAACAGACCCAGGCCCACCGAGATAGCGTGGCGCAGAACCACGGGGATGGCGTCCATAATGGCCTCGCGCAGGCCGCAAAGGACGAGCAGCAAGATGACGACACCCTCGAGGAAGATGACGCTCATGGCCACGTGCCAGTCACCGCCGCACATGGTGGTGGTGATGCCCGCAATCATGGCGTTGATGCCCAGGCCCGACGCGCATGCGAGCGGACGGTTGGCGAAGATGCCCATGCAGATGGTCATGATGCCGGCGCCCAGGCAAGTGGCGCAGGCGAGCGCTCCCGCATCGATGCCGGCGCCCGAGAGCACTGCGGGGTTGACGGCGATGATGTAGGCCATCGCCAGGAATGTTGTCAGTCCAGCGCGAAGTTCGGTCCCGATTGTGGACTTGCGCTCACTGACGTGAAAAAGTTCGTCCATGCATACCCTTTCCTTGTTCGGCCCCGAGTTTAGGCCGATTGACACGAACCCACCCACTATATCGCCTTTGTGAAGTTGGTGTTCCTCACATGTTGATGTTCGGCGGTTTGTAACGGACGGGCGGTATCTTTCGCATGAAATTGTGTAGGTACCGTATACTTAAGCGGTTACAACGACCCCTATGGAGGAACGTATGATTAAAGAGCTTTGCCACGACGAGGCTATCCTGTCCCAGCGTTGCGAGGTTGCGACCGTCGAGGACGAGTCGGTTGCTCAGGACCTGATCGATACCATCAAGTCGCTCGACGATGCCGGCTGCCTTGCCGCTAACCAGATTGGCGTTACCAAGAAGGTTTGCGTCTACCTGGACGACGCCGGCGAGCCCCACGTGCTCTACAACCCCCGTCTGGTGTTTGGCCTGGGTGCCAGCAAGATGGAGGAGAGCTGCCTGACGCACGAGGAGGTCACCAAGTCCACGCGCTATATCAAGTGCAAGGTTGCCTTTGACCAGATCGTCGACGGCAAGATGAAGGAGTGCCGCCGCGATTACGCAGGCTTTGAGGCGCAAATGATCCAGCACATGATTGATCACTGTCTTGGAAAGTTGGTCTAAGGGGACCAAAGCACCGCACCTCGTCGTTTTTAGTCCGGGTATGACATTGTTGTCATGTCCGGACTTTTTTGTTTAGCGCTCCTTTGTTTGGTGACAATGACCTTAGTAAGAACATTGAGCTAGGAGGCGCTATGTGCACGAGCATTCGATTTACCGATAATTCCGGCTACATGTATCTGGGCCGCAACCTCGACTGGAGCTTTGGATACGGCGAGCAGGTTCGCGTGGTGCCCCGCGGGTTCCACATCCCGTACTCGTTTATCGACGATGCGACGGCGGCGCATGCGGTAATCGGTATGTGTATCGATTACAAGAACTATCCCATGTTTTTCGATTGCGGCAACGATGCGGGCCTGGCTGTGGCGGGGCTCAACTTTCCCGGCTATGCCGAGTATGCCGAGGGGCCGGTTGATGGCAAGACCAATATCGCGGCCTACGAGTTTCCCCTGTGGGTGGCGGCGACGTTCTCGACGGTCGACGAGGCCGAGGCTGCACTGCGCGATACGGTGATTGTCGCCAAATCTGCCGGCGAGGGCCTGGGCGTGTCGCTGCTCCATTGGATTATCGGCGACAGCCAGCGCAGTATCGTGGTCGAGATGATGGCCGACGGCCTGCATGTATACGACGACCCGGTCGATACCCTTGCCAACCAGCCGACTTTCCCGTGGCATATGGAAAACCTGCGCACCTATATCACCGCCACCAGCGATTTTCCGCAGACGGCGACATGGCGCGCCGCCGAGCTCAAGCCTTATGGCGCTGGTGCCGGCATGCGCGGTATTCCGGGCGACTGCTATTCGCCGAGCCGTTTTGTAAAGGCGGCCTACCTCAATGCCAATTACCCGCAAAAGGGCAGCGAGGCCGAAAACGTCGTCCGCATGTTCCGTTCGCTCGAGGGCGTGGCGATGATCGAGGGAGCGTCCAAGATGGGCGACGGCAAGTTCGAGAAGACCATCTACACCGGATGCTTTAGCGCGCGTACGGGCAATTATTACTACGCGACCTACGATGACCCATCGATTCGCTACGTGAGCCTGATGGATGCCGAGGGCGCGAGCCCCGATAGGCTCGTGGTTCCCGAGCCGCGTCGTTCGTAGCCCATAGCTTTACTGCAATGCAAAATGGCCCTGCATCTCCCGTGAGGTGCAGGGCCACTGTCATCGATGTGTGACGTCGCTAGAAGTTGACGTCGTTGAGCTGGGCACTCTCGAGGCCGTCGAGCTGTTGCTGTTCGGGCGTATCGGCGACGCTCTCGAGCAGCTCGGTGGGATCGATAGGGCTCGTCGGTGGAAACTGAAGAGGGGCTTTTAGGCGCGTGCTGCCTGGGCGATACCGGCCTTGGCGCTTGCGCGTTTGCCGGCGAGTTCGCAAAAGATCGCGCCGCAGATGATAAGCGCGGCGCCCATCAGGCGGACCGGCGTTATGGCTTCGCCCAAGAGGACGGCGGAGAATACGACGGCCGAAAGTGGCTCGAGGTAGCCGACGACCGCGACGGTCTGCACGGGCAGCTTGGCGACGGCACTAAAGTAGAGCAGGCAACCGATGCCGGTGTTGACGACGCCGAGCATAGCGACGGCGCGCCAATCTATGCCTGCGGCGATGCCGGGGGATAAGAACGAGGGGACTCCCTGAGTGGCGAGTGTGAGGACAAGCGCGGTCACAAAGGCAGCGCTCACCTGGAGCGCGGAGTTCTCGAGGCCTTCGATGTGCGGCGCTCTCTTGCTGGCAATGATCATCAATGCATAGCAGAAGGCCGAGGCGATGCCGCAGACGATGCCCACAATGGGCATATTGCCGCCGAGACCTTGCGCCGCAATGAGAAAAGCGCCGCAGGCGACGGCGATAAACCCGGCGATTTTGCCGCCGGTCAGTTTTTCGCCAAAGATAAGCGGTGAGAGGGCCATGACGATGATGGGACCGCAGTAGTACAGCAGCGAGGAGACGCCGACGCCAATCGTCTGATACGCGCGGAACAGAAAAATCCAGCTGGCGCCCAGCGCGGCTCCCGAGAGGAGGAGGGCTGCGGCTTCGCGGGGGCGAGATGGCGCCTGCAACTTATGGCGTTGGGTGATGGCGAGGATGGCGGCAAGCGAGAGTGCGCCCAAAAACGTGCGTAGTAGCACGATATCGGAGCTCGGCAGTGCGATGACGGCGGCGATGATGCCGTTGGAGCCAAACAATAGCAATGCTGCTAAGTACGCAAACAGTCCGTTGTTCATGTGCTGATATCCCCTCTATATCTGAGCATGTTCACTATGGGTGAACTGGCTTTAGAAGAAAAGCGAATATAATGCATGGATAACATGACAAAGACTCATGCAAAGGTGGAGGGGTGCCGTGGAGACGAATATTCAAAAGATGCAGGTGCTGCTCGAGACCGTGCGCGCCGGCAGTTTTACGCGCGCCGCCGAGCGGCTGAGCTATTCGCAGTCGGGCGTGAGCCGTATGGTGGCCGATCTCGAGGCCGACTGGGGCTTTAAAGTGCTCGATAGAAGCCGCGAGGGCGTAGTGCTTTCTGCCGATGGGCGGCAGGTCATGCCGGCAGTCGAGGCGTTATGCGAAGAGTTTGGCCGCCTGCAACGACGGGTGGATGAGATGCGCGGGCTCATGCGCGGCAAAATCTGCATCGGTACGTTTTCGAGTGTGGCGACCCACGTGTTGCCGCCGGTGATTGCGCGTTTTCGCGCCGATCACCCGGACGTCGATTATGAGTTGCTGATGGGCGATTACTCAGAGATTGAACAATGGGTGGCAGAGGGCCGCTGCGATCTGGGCTTTATCCCGCGTGAGCCACGCGGCGCCGGCATGGCGTCGCGGCCGTTGGTGCAAGACGAGCTGATGGCCGTGGTGCCAGCGGACTCCTCGCTTGCCACCGCGGAGATCGTTTCCCTTGCCGATTTGGCCAACGAGCAGTTTATTCTGCTGGAACGCGGTAGCGACGACGAGATCACGCCGCTGTTCCGCCGCGCGGGCCTGGCGGTGCGCTCTAAGCTGTCGACCTGGGATGATTATGCGATTATGGCTATGGTCGAGGACGGCCTGGGCGTGAGCATTCTTCCCGCGCTCATCTTGCGCCGCTGCCAGTTCGATGTTGCCGTGCGTTCGCTCGAAGGGCATCCCCATCGGCAGATCAACGCCATATGCCGCACCGCTGACGTTTCGCTTGCGGCGGCTCGTTTCCTCGAATACCTCTAAACGTGTACACGTCATTGTCCGCTTTGGGCAAATCTCAGAGTCCGGTACATTTTCTTATGAAATTGAACTTTCGAATGAGGTGGCGCGTTATACTGCTGCCTAAATTGAACTTTGGTTCAATTCGTGTTCTATAAATTGAACTTTGCCAGCAAGGAGGTTCCTGTGGCCCAAGAGGCGTTTTGCGATCGCCTGCGACAGGCTATGTCCGATCGCGACGTCCGCCAGTCGGACGTAATCCGTGCATCGGAGATGCTCGGCAAAAAACTCGGCAAGAGTCAGATGAGCCAATATGTGAGCGGCAAGACGATTCCGCGGCGCGATGTGGCAGAGCTGCTCGCCCGTATTTTGGAGGTCGATGTTACCTGGCTGATCGCCGGTGACGCCGACCAAGGCGAGACATCATCGCCCCGCAACGTTTCCAAGCCCGAACCCCATCCCTCAGCTCAAATTCCAAGGAGCACCACCATGCGTACTTTTTCTAAATCCGCCAAACTCGAGAACGTCCTGTATGACGTGCGCGGCCCCGTCGTCGACGAGGCTGCCCGTATGGAGGACGAAGGCGAGCGCATCCTCAAGCTCAACATCGGTAATCCGGCACCCTTTGGTTTCCGCACGCCCGATGAGGTCATCAAGGACATGCGCCAGCAGCTGCCCGACTGCGAAGGCTATTCCAACTCGCGTGGCCTGTTCTCCGCGCGCAAGGCGATCATGCAGTATTCGCAGATCAAGGGCCTGCCCAACGTTCAGATGGAGCATATCTACACGGGCAACGGCGTGTCCGAGCTCATTCAGCTTTCGATGAACGCACTGCTCGACAATGGCGACGAGATTCTGATCCCCAGCCCCGACTATCCGCTCTGGACGGCGTGCGCAACCCTCGCCGGCGGTCATCCCGTTCACTATCTGTGTGATGAGCAAGCGGATTGGTATCCCGACTTGGAGGATATGGAGTCCAAGATCACGAGCGCGACCAAGGCCCTCGTCATCATCAACCCCAACAACCCCACGGGCTCGGTCTATCCGCGCGAGGTGCTCGAGGGCATCGTTGAGATCGCGCGCAGACACCAGCTCATGATTTTTGCCGATGAGATTTACGACCGCCTGTGCATGGACGGCTACGAGCACGTCTCGATTGCCTCGCTCGCTCCCGACCTGCCCTGCGTCACCTTTAGCGGCCTTTCCAAGTCGCACATGATCGCGGGCTATCGTATCGGCTGGATGGTGCTTTCGGGTAACCAGCGCTGCATGAGTGACTTTATTATGGGCATCAACATGCTCTCGAACATGCGCCTGTGCTCCAACGTGCCGGCTCAATCGATCGTTCAGACGGCACTCGGTGGCCATCAGTCCGTCAACGACTACATCCGTCCCGGCGGCCGTGTCTACGAGCAGCGCAACTTTGTGTATGAGGCGCTCAACAAGATTGATGGCATCTCGGTGGTTAAGCCGCGTGCGGCGTTCTACATCTTCCCCAAGATGGATGTGAAGAAGTTCAACATCACCGATGACGAGCAGTTTGCCCTCGACCTGCTGCACGAGAAGAAGATCCTGATCACGCGCGGCGGCGGCTTTAACTGGGCCGAGCCCGATCACTTCCGCATCGTGTACCTGCCGCGCATGGAAGTACTCAAAGAGTCCCTCGAAGACCTCGCCGACTTCTTCGATCATTACCGCCAGAGCTAGTGGGATAGAAGCTCCGCACTATGAGAAGCTCCCTGCAGTTATTTTTCTGCAGGGAGCTTTCTTGAATCGGCGGAACTATATAACGATTCCGCAACAGTGGTCGATTTCGTGTTGGATGATCTCGGCGGTGTAGCCCGAGAAGTTTTTGATGCGGTGGACGAAGTTCTCGTCCAGATACTCAACCTTAATGCGGCGATAGCGGGTACAGGGACGCTCGCCGATCAGCGAGAGGCATCCTTCGCTCGTCTGGTAGGCATTGACCTGCTCAAGAATCTGCGGGTTGTACATAAGCAGCGACTTGCTGCCGTCCTTTACGCAGATGATGCGTTTGCGCACGCCAATCATATTGGCGGCGAGCCCCACGCACTCGTGCTCATGCTCATGGAGCGTATCCAGGAGGTCCTGCCCGGTCGCGGCATCGTCGGGTCCCGCGTCTTCGGAAGGCAGGCGCAAAAAGAACTCGGATTTCATGATGGGCTTAATCATGGAGGGCTCCTCATGTCTCATGCTTTCGTGGACTTTCAATAATAGCGCGGAAGGAAAGCTGCGCGTTCGCGTTACAATCTTTCGACGTTGGACCATGTTGCCAGACTCGTCGCGTGCGGCGTCTGGCGTAAGTCTAGGGCTCATCCTCGCCCTGGACTGTTCCTCTGGGGCGATACGACTGTCGTTCCAAGAGGAAGGAAATGCGTGGGGAACAAATCTCAGCAACAAGTTAGGACAACGCCATCGGGCACTTCGGCGTTTCTCATCGTTATGTATATCGCAGCCTTTGTTGCCGCGTTTAACGAGAACATCATTAACGTGGCGTTGCACGACATCATGGCGGCCTTTTCGGTGAGTGCCACCACGGCGCAGTGGCTTGTTTCGGGCTACATGATCGTGACGTCGATCTTTACGGCCATCATGGCCTTTCTTTCCGGTCGTTTCTCGACGCGCAGGCTGCTGTTTTTCGCATGCGGATGCATGGTCGCCGGAGAAGTCCTGTGCCTGGTCGCCCCAACGTTTACCGTCTTGCTGCCAAGTCGCATTTTGCAGGCTGCGGGATCGGGCATCTTGTTTCCGCTCATGATGAATGTGGTGCTGTCTTGCGCTCCGCGCGAGAAGCTCGGTCTGTATCTGAGTCTGGGCGGTGCCTGCATTACGCTGGGGCCGGCGTTTGGACCTGTGATCAGTGGTCTTATGTGCACGTTGTTTGGCTGGAGGGCGGTGTTCGTAGTGCCGCTGGTGGGCGGTGTCGTGGTCGCCGCGGCGGCAGCAAAGCTCGTTCGAAATGTTGGAGAGCGCTCGAACACTAAGCTTGATATTCTGTCGGTTATTTTGCTCGCCGCCGGCATTACGGCGTTCGTGTATTCCGTAGGAGAGTTCTCGACCAATCTGATTGCCGGTATCGTGGCGCTCTTCGCCGCCATTGTGCTGCTCGGCCTGTTTGCGGCCCGCCAGCTCAAGCTCGAGCATCCGGTGCTTAACGTGCGTCCCATGGCGGGCGTTCGTTTTTGGCCTGCGTGCCTGCTTGTGGTGGTGTCGATGATGACGACGTTCTCGATGAGCGTTTTGTTGCCGCTCTATTTTGAGGGCGCATACGGCATGACCGCGCTTGTTGCGGGCTTGCTCATTATGCCGGCGATTGCCTGCAACGCCGTGACCTCGATTGTGGGCGGACGCGTGATGGACGCCCGTGGCGCATGGCCGCTGCTGCCGGTCGGCTTTGCCTTGATTGCCGTGGGGCAGACCGCAATCTCGATGACTGCGGCAAGCATGAACATTGGCGTTGTCGTTGCACTGACCGTTGTGGTGTATGCCGGCGTCGGTTTGGTGCTGAGCCCCTCGCAGACGGCCGGCTTGGAGACGCTACCCGCTGCCGAGCATCCCCACGGAACGGCGCTGCTCAACACGTGGAACATGATCGCCGCCTCGTTTGGCCCGTCGCTGTTTATCGGCCTGCTTTCGAGTTCTGCAGCGGCTGCCGGTGCCGCCAGCGTCGTGACGGACGTTGCTCAGGCGATTGGATTTGCGGCTGCCGTGCGCGTGGCGGCTGCGATTGCCGTTGTCGGGTTCGCGGTGTCGGTTGTGTACGCTCGCAGCGAGTCGTACATGTCGCATTAATGTGTGCACATAGATTCTGCAGCTAGATTGGATGGCGACACCATAAACTAATTGACGTTTTGCCGAGAGGCATGAATGTTTAAAGCGCAAAGAGTGCGCGACGGGCCCCGCGAATGGGGCGATGATGCCCGAGAGGGCCAAGAAGGAGTCTCATGTCCGAGAACGAAGAGATCATGAACGAGACCGAGAACGAGACCATGGCTGCCGAGGTCGAGGCAGTCGAGACCGTGGAGACCGAAGCTGCCGAGGTTGAGGCTGCTGACGAGGTTTCCGCCGAGGAGGAGGCCGAGGTTGTCGAGGCCGCCGTTGATTACGATGACGAAGAGCTGATGGACAAGATGCAGAAGGCCGCCCGCCTGCTGCGTAGCCGTCGCTTTGCTATTTCCAAGGAGGAGGAGGCCAAGGCCGAGCGTATGGCGAACATTGAGCGCGCCATCAAGCTGCTTGACCTCAAGCCCAAGATGGAGCAGAAGGAGATGTCCGACCTGCTGGGCATGCGCCTTCGTGAACTCGATGGCCTGATGGCCGAGGCCGAGGCTGCCGATCTGGTCGGCCGCATCGACGACGCCGAGGGCGATATGCGCAAGATCGTCGTCTTCGCTGCCGAGGATGCCGCTGAGGGCCTGGTCGAGCTTGCCAACAAGAAGGAGAAGCTCCTGCCCGAGCTTTCTTACGAGGAGGCCACCGAGCTGATGGCCGCTCTCGATAAGGTTATCGCTCCGCTCGTCGCCATGGGCCTGGACGAGGACCGCGGTCCTCGCGGTGGCCGTGACGATCGCGGTGGCCGTGGCGGCGACCGCGGCGGTCGCGGTGGCTTTGGCGATCGCGGTGGCCGTGGCGGCGACCGTGGCGGTCGCGGTGGCTTTGGCGGCAACCGTGGTGGCTATGGCGACCGTGGTGGCAACCGTGGCGGCTTCGGCGGCAACCGTGGTAACGACCGCGGCGGTCGCGGTGGCGATCGTGGCGGCCGCAACGGTGGCGGCTTCCGCGGCAACCGCTTTTAGGGGTTACGCGGTTCTATGAACCGCGTAACTAGTTGACGCTGCGCGCCACCCAGGGCGACAATTTGTCATTCAAAAGGCAAGGCATGACCAGAAGGTCTATGCCTTGCCTTTTTCATGCCAACTTGTTCGCCCTGGGCGGCGCTCGCTGGCGTTGCCAAAACATCGGCGTTGCCATGATCCAAGGTAGTCATTGGGGACGTTCTTAAACGACTACATAGCATGAGAGTGGATAATCTCCCGGTTTGAGCCTGCATTCAAGCTCAAAGTGGGAGATTATCCACTCTCATTTGTTGTATGTCCGAAAATCCACGCTCGTTTAAATTCTGCCTACATTTGCAGGAACAGTTCGTGGAGGCGGGTGTCTTCGTCGAGCTCGGGGTGGAAGGTGACGCCGAGCTGGTTGCCTTGGCGGGCGGCGACGATGCGACCGTCGACTTCGGCTAGGGCCTCAGTGTCGCCGTGCACTTCGACGATGCGGGGCGCGCGGATAAACGTCAGCGGCACCTCACAGTCGATACCGCCTACCTGCCCCTTGGTGCGAAAGCTGCCGAGCTGTCTGCCGTAAGCATTGCGCTCAACGAGCACATCCATGGTTGCCAAGCGCGGCGTCCCCTTATCGTCGTGGGCGGCAAGATCGCGCGCCAACAGAATCAAGCCGGCGCAGGTGCCCAGGACGGGCATGCCCTCAACAATGCGGGTGCGAAGCTCATCGAGCATACCAAGCTCGGCAAGTAACTTGCCCTGAACGGTGGACTCGCCGCCGGGGAGGACCAGGCGGTCAAAGTTCTGCTGCAAATCGGCCGCCTGCCTCATCTCGATACAACGTGCGCCCAGCTCGGACAGTCTTGCCTCGTGCTCGGCAAAAGCGCCCTGGACCGCCAGCACGGCGACCGTTTGGTCTGCATAATCGCTCATGTGCGATCCTTTCTGCTGGACTAGCGCCCGCGCTCCTCCATGATGATCTCGATTTCGTCGGCGTTGATGCCCACCATGGCCTCGCCCAGGTCCTCCGAAAGCTCGGCGATGAGCTTGGCGTCGGTGAAGTTTGCCACGGCCTTGACGATGGCGGCGGCGCGCTTGGCGGGGTCGCCGCTCTTAAAGATGCCCGAGCCAACAAAGACGCCCTCGGCGCCCAGCTGCATCATCAGCGCGGCGTCGGCGGGGGTCGCGACTCCGCCGGCGGCAAAGTTTACGACGGGGAGCTTGCCCGAGGCATGGACCTCGCGCACCAGCTCGACCGGAACCTGCAGCTGCTTGACTGCCTCAAAGAGCTCGTCGTCGCGCAGGGCAACAACGTCGCGGATCTGCTTTTGGATCTTGCGCATATGGCGCACGGCCTGAACGACGTCGCCCGTGCCCGGCTCGCCCTTGGTGCGAATCATCGTGGCGCCCTCGGCAACACGGCGCAGTGCCTCGCCCAGATCGCGGGCGCCGCAGACAAACGGCACGTCAAACTGGGTCTTGTCGATGTGATAGACATCATCGGCGGGGGAGAGGACCTCGGATTCGTCGATGTAGTCGATTTCGATGGCCTGCAGGATCTGCGCCTCGACAATGTGGCCGATGCGGCACTTGGCCATAACGGGGATGGAGACAGCTTTTTGGATGCCCTTGATCATCTTGGGATCACTCATGCGCGAGACGCCGCCTGCGGCGCGGATGTCGGCCGGGATGCGCTCGAGCGCCATGACGGCGCAGGCGCCCGCCTCCTCGGCGATGCGTGCTTGCTCGGGCGTGGTGACGTCCATGATGACGCCGCCCTTGAGCATCTGCGCGAGCTCGCGATTGAGTTTGACGCGATCGGCCTTGCTGGTCTGTTCTGCCATGGTTGCTCCCTTGGTTGGCATGTGCATTGCTTAACGGAACATCCTATCGGGGAGCTGGGTATGGCGAAATACTCAGTTTTCGAGATAATAACAAGGTCAGACTAATGCCAGATTGAATGATTCAATAAGGTCAGGTGATAGACCCATGCTTGACTACAATTTGGAAAATCGCGGCGAAGCATCGCTTTATGAGTATGTTTACCAGCAAATTCGCGATGATATTGTTGCTGGCCGTATTGCGGCGGGGGAGCATCTGCCGTCTAAGCGCGCCTTTGCGAGTCATCTGGGTATCAGTGTCATTACCATCGAGAATGCATATAGCCAGTTGCTTGCCGAGGGCTATATTTGCTCAATGCCGCGTCGTGGCTACTACGCGTGCGAGCTCCCGGATGCGCCGGTTTTGGCTTTGGCTGCGGGGGATATCGACCGAGATGCTGTCCCTGTTGGTCCCAGCGCGCATGATGCCATGGGGCAGGCAGAGCGATTCGACGCACTTTCTCCTTCCGCTTTGGAGGCGGCGCGGCTTTGGCAAAGTGCGCTACGGGCGACGCTGACGTCCGAAGACGAACGTGAAATCTTTTCGCCCGCACCGGCGCAGGGCACCGCTCGACTGCGACGTGCGATTGCGCGCCATCTGCGCGGGACAAGGGGCATGAATGTCAATCCCGACAATATCGTTATCGGTGCGGGCGCCCAGCTGCTCGATACCATGTTGGTTCAGTTGCTTGGCGCGGACAAGGTGTATGCCGTCGAGGATCCAGGCTATTTGCGCTTGACGCGCATCTATCAGGCCATGGGTTGCGAAGTGCGGCATGTCCCGTTGGATGCTGAGGGCGTGGACTTGAGCGCGCTGCAGAAAACCGGGACCGATGTCCTTCACCTGATGCCGTCTCATCAGTATCCGACCGGTCTTGTGACGAGCATTGCGCGTCGCTATGCGCTGCTGAGCTGGGCCGCCGAGCGACCAGGTCGGTATCTCATCGAAGATGACTTTGATTGTGAGTTTCGCCTTGCCGGCAAGCCGATTCCCGCGCTCGCGTCGATCGATGCCGCCCAGTCGGTTATCTACACCAACACGTTTTCGAAGAGCCTTTCATCGGCGTTGCGTTTGGCGTACATGGTGCTGCCCGATGAGCTAATGGAGAGGTTTAAACGCAACCTTGGTTTCTACGCCTCGTCGGTAAGTTCTGTTGATCAGGTTGCCTTGGCGCGTTTGCTGGAATCGGGTGATTACGAGCGACATGTGAACCGCGTGCGCGTTCGTGCTCGTGGGGCGCGTGATGGCCTGGCGGCGCTTGTACGGAAAACGTTTCCGGCAGGGGAAGTCTCGATCGAGTACGCGGACGCCGGCCTTTACTGCGTCGTGGCCGTGGAGCGTGACGCGGGCGGAAGCTCTTTTGCACAGGCCCTCACGCGCTCGAGCATCCCTTTTATCGATATCGGTGACTGTTTTTGGTGTGCCGATGGCGCATCTGTCCCTGAAAACTCAACTCAAATTCTTGTTCAGTATGACGATCTGAGTCCAAAAGTACTAACTACCTTGGAATTGCAGCTAATGGGGGGCACTCTGCAACCTAAGTGAGTAGACTTTTAGCACTTTGGCGACCAGGCAGTTTTGTAACAAGCTATCTACCTGCGGTTTTGAAAAGCAGGATGACCGGCCTGCTCGGGATGTTCAAAAAAGTCTACTCACTTGCCGCGCAAAGCTCCTGCATGAGAAAAAAATGGGGTTTTCAACAGGGCTTCGTCCAGCTCTCGGCAAGCTTTTGGCCAGTTGGGGAGGGCTGTTGAAAACTTGGCAGTCCGTTCGGCGCCATTTTTGGTGCGTTCGCGCCAATGCGTGACTGACTGGGTTGAAATTCGTGTTTTCCTGTGCCTATGAAGGATCTACTTTGTGACATATCAGCTTTTAGGTACTGGCGTTTGCCTCCTCAAGTCCGCGCTTTGTGTCCGCCGCTTCCACGGCCGGAAGAAGACCGGCAGCGATATGAACTCGCCCGCAACCCGACGGCTGCGGTCGCGCTCGGTTTTCCGTTGTATACATTGGTTCGGACGAGAAACAAACGGACTTGTCCTGCCAGCATTAGGCAGCGGCTGTTTCTTGGTGAGCTTCCCAGGGAATCCGTGCTGGAAACGGAGCATGGGTTTTTGATTACGTCTCCTCTACTGACGGCATTCATCATGTTGCGGCATCTGACGGATCTTCAGCTTCTTTTGGTATTGGCGGAGGTGTGTGGCTTGTTTGCGGTGTGCGCCCTGCCGGCGGCACTTGAGGCGGAGCTTTCGCGTGCAATTGATTCGGGCGCGATTTCGACAACGTTCGGTTGGGTGCGCTGCCCGTCCGAGGACGGCACCGCCTCAAATTTATGGCGTCGAGACGCTTTGGTTTTGGGCGGAGATCTTGACCGTTTTTGTTCAGATGTTTGTGGGATGCGTTACGGCAATAGATTTATAGCGGTATCGCAACTCGTTCCATTGGGCGCCGCGTCGCCTTTTGAGGTCGAGGCGTATTTGCTACTTGCACTGCCGCGATCCCTGGGAGGCGAAGGTTTTTGCGGCATAGAGCTTAATGTTGAAGTGATGCTAAGCACAAGTGCTCGAGCGATTGTGGGAAAGTCCCGTGTATATATCGACCTACTTCTTTCTTCGCCGGACGGCAGGCGACAGGTGGCCATTGAATGTCAGGGAAAGGCCTCGCACGGACGCGCAGGGGATGGCTTGCGTGACGCTGACCGCATGACGGCCCTTCAGGCCATGGGCTACGATGTACTTCTCCTGACACACAGACAGATATCCGATGAGGGTAGATTCCACGCGATCGTTAAGGCCGTATGCAGGATGCTCGATGCTGAATATCGTGATAAAAGCTCAGATGAGCAAAGGGCTGAGACATTACTCCGGTCTGAACTATTCGTTGACTGGACAAAATTGGGAGTAATCGACGGAAAGATGCCCGTTAGACGCAAAACAGCTCGATCGTGGACGGCTGCGGTTCTAAGTGAGTAGGCTTTTGGCACTTTGGCGACCAGGCCGTTTTGAAACAAGTCATTTACCTGCGACTTTATAAAGCAATACGGATGGTCTGCTCGACAAGTTCCCAAAAGGCTACTCACTTAGTTTTTGACGCGAAGCCGATGCCGAAGGTGGTCCTTTTTTTGGGACGTTAACTGGTTCGCTAGACACGAAAAAGGCCCGGATCTTGCGGTCCGGGCCTTATCGAGCTAGAGATTGTCTCTCAGGCGGTTGGCTTAACCAAAGTAGCGCTTGAGCAGACCGGCGAAAGCCTTGCCGTGGCGAGCCTCGTCGCGAGCCATCTCGTGCACGGTGTCGTGGATGGCATCGAGACCAGCGGCCTTGGCGCGCTTGGCAAGATCGGTCTTGCCGGCGGTGGCGCCATTCTCGGCCTCAACGCGCATCTCGAGGTTCTTCTTGGTGGAGTCGGTTACGACCTCGCCCAGGAGCTCAGCAAACTTGGCGGCGTGCTCGGCCTCCTCGTGGGCAGCCTTCTCCCAGTACAGGCCGATCTCGGGATAGCCCTCGCGATGAGCGACGCGAGCCATGGCCAGGTACATACCGACCTCGGAGCACTCGCCCTCAAAGTTGGCGCGCAGATCGGCAACGATGTCCTCGGAGACACCCTCCATCTTGGCGACGCCCACGACGTGCTCGGCAGCCCACTCGAGCTGACCCTCTTCCTGCTTCAGGAAACGAGAACCGGGAACGCCGCACTGGGGGCACTTGAAGTCCTCGGGCAGCTGGTCGCCGTCGAACTCTTCCACATAACCGCAAACGGGGCAAACAAACTTCATGATTCGATCCTTTCGATCGATGGCGATTGTGCGCTCGTCCGGTCCCGTAAGGGCCCTCTCCGGACGTGCGTCTTGACGAGTTCTATTATCCATAAATGCAACCAAATGTGAAGCCTATTAGGAATGATTTTTAATAAAATAATTTTGGGCATGTGAAGATGTTGATTGATTAACGATTGCCAGGCCGCTCGAGACCTCCGCTGAGTACAATCGGTCGAGCAAATGTTGACCTATCAACAAATGAAGGAGTTTCCTTTATGCATCTAGCCCGTCGTGCCTGGTGCCGAACATATCAGACGGTTTTTCGCATCGCATTGCCGATCCTGCCCTATACCGAGCCGCGCATTTTGGAGCATGCCGAGGACGTGCCCGCGGTGCTTCAAAAGCGCTCGATACAGCGGGTTCTTATCGTGACGGATCCCGGTATTGCCCGTCTGGGGCTCACGGCGCCGCTCGAGACGGCGCTCGCGTCCAAGGGAATTGGCGTTACGGTCTATGCCGAAACGCGTGCGAACCCCACGGTCTCAAACGTGGAGGAAGCGGCGTCCCTGTATCGCGAGAGCGCCTGCCAGGCCATTATCGGCTTTGGCGGCGGTTCGGCCATGGACTGTGCCAAGGGCGTGGGCGCACGCATCGCACAGCCAAATAAGCCCATCAACAAGATGCGCGGCCTGTTGCGCGTCCACCGTCTCCTGCCGCTGCTCATCGCCGTCCCCACCACGGCGGGCACGGGAAGCGAGGTCACGCTTGCAGCGGTCATTACCGATGACGAGACGCACTACAAGTACCCCATTAACGACTTTGTGCTGATCCCGCGCTTTGCGGTACACGACCCCGAGTTTACACGTGGCCTGCCCGCCTCCATTACGGGGCAGACGGGTATGGATGCCCTGACGCATGCCGTCGAGGCCTTTATCGGCCGTAGCACCACGCCCTACACGCGCAAGATGGCGCGCCAGGCGGTGCAGCTCATCCACGACAATTTGCTCGAGGCCTATGAGTATGGCGACGACATGCGTGCGCGTCGCAATATGCTTTCGGCGGCGTATAAGGCGGGCGTTGCGTTTACCCGCTCCTATGTGGGATACGTTCACGCCATCGCGCACAGTCTGGGCGGCCGATACGGAATTCCGCACGGTTTGGCCAACGCGATCATCCTGCCGCACATGCTTCGCGTTTATGGTGACGCCGCCGCCCCCATGCTTGCCGATCTTGCTCGCATGGCAGGCATTGCGCCGGCTAACGCGCAGGACAGTCTTGCGGCCGAGGCATTTATCGATTGGGTCGATCGCATGAACGTTGCCCTGGGTATCCCCAAATATGTGACAGGCATTCGCCGCTCCGACATTCCCGAAATGGCGGCACATGCCGACGCCGAGGCCAATCCGCTATACCCCGTTCCGCTTTTAATGGACCGCTTGGAGCTCGAGCGTATGTACGAGGTCGTCGCGGGTGGTATGTTTGAGGACGAGAACTAGGAGAGTGCCATGAACACCGAGGAAATTGCGCGCATCGTCGGCGATCAGCGCGCCTACTTTAAGACGCACGCCACGTTTGATGTCGACGCTCGCCGCCGTGCGCTCGTGCGCCTGCGTGATGCGGTTCGTGCGCACGAGGCCGATATCGTCCATGCGCTCAAGACCGATTTGGGAAAGTCGCATGACGAGGCGTATATGTGCGAGATCGGCACGTCGCTTTCCGAGATTCGCCATCAGATCGCGCATGTGGCTCGATGGAGTCGTCCGCGCCTGCGTCCGTGTGACCTCGCCAATGCCGTGAGTGTGTGCAAAACGCAAGCCGTGCCCTATGGCGTCACGCTCATCATGGCTCCATGGAACTATCCGTTTTTGTTGACGCTCGAGCCGCTCGCCGGCGCGCTCGCTGCGGGTAACACCGTGGTCATCAAGCCGAGTGCCTATGCGCCGGCTTCGAGCGCGGTGCTCAAGCAAATCTGCGAAGAGACGTTTGATCCGCGCCTGGTGACGGTTATCGAGGGCGGGCGCGCCGAGAACGAAGCGCTGCTCGATGAGTGCTGGGACAAGATCTTCTTTACCGGCAGCGTTCCGGTCGGCAAACTCGTCATGGAGCGGGCAAGTAAAAACCTGACGCCCGTGACGCTTGAGCTGGGCGGAAAGAGTCCCTGCATTGTGGATGCGACGGCAAACTTGAAGGTCGCGGCACGGCGCATCGCCTTTGGTAAATGGCTCAACGTGGGCCAGACCTGTGTAGCGCCCGACTATCTGCTGGTCGACGTGCACGTGCACGATGAGTTGTTGGGCCTCATCAAGGAGGAGGTCCGCCGCATGTTTGGCGAGCATCCGCTCGACAACGAGGATTACGGCCACATCGTCAACGCCAAGCATTTTGCGCGCGTGCGCGGGCTGATCGATCCCGACAAGGTTGTGCTGGGAGGCACGGCGCGCGAGTCGTCGCTCAAGATTGAGCCGACGATCCTAGACGGCGTGTCCCCCGATGACGCCGTGATGCAGGAAGAAATCTTCGGTCCCATCTTGCCGGTGCTGACGTTTGAGAGCTTAGACGAGGCCGAGACGTTTATTACGGATCGTCCGACACCGCTGGCCTTATATATCTTTAGCCAGGACCGCGCAGTTCAGGAGCGCTTTGTGCGCCATGTGCCCTTTGGCGGCGGCTGCGTCAACGACACGATCATGCATCTGGCTACGAGCCATATGGGCTTTGGCGGCATGGGCGCGAGCGGTATGGGGCAGTACCATGGACGCGAGAGCTTCGATACGTTTAGCCACAAGAAGAGCATCGTGAACAAGGCAACGTGGCTGGACGTGCCATTCCGCTATGCCCCGTATGCGAGCTGGAAGCACAAGTTCGTGCGCATGTTCGTGCATTAGAATCAGATGACTTAGAGATAAGCAAAATGGCCGCCCCCGCATAAGCGAAGACGGCCACTTCTCATGCCCAAGCGCTGGGGCGTGGAGCGTTCTGATGGCAACGCGCAGGGGCGGGACGCCAGATCGGTGCTAGAATACGGGACGACCGCAGCAAAGGGGAGATTATGCATATGTTCGAGACCTACATGGACTGATGACGCTCAGGTTGTCTTGTTTGGTTTCCATATGCATGAGGGGTTTACTATGTCCCGTCTTCTTTCTCCATCGCACCGTTTGGTTGCGGTAAATTTCTTTATTCAGCTTGCATTTCAGTCGACGTATTTTGTCGGCATCATTGGCTGCGGCACCTACGTTCTCGGGGCCGGCGCATTTGAGACGTCCGCCCTCGTGTTTGGACTCAACCTGGTGCTCATCTTTGCAACGTTTTGCGCCGGCGCACTTGTGGACTCCTTGGGCCCGCGTCATGTGCTTCTAGCCGTTTGCGTCCTGCTTTGCGCATCGGGCGTTTTTGGCCTTGTAGCTCCCGTGTCCTATCCCGCGCTTGCGCTACTCGCCATCTCTGCCGGGTTGCTGTTTGGCGCGGGGACCACGGCCATGGACGCCTATCCGCGCTTTTTGACGGAGGCGCCCGAGGAGCTTTTGCGCATAAACGGCCTCAACAATATCGCGACAAGTGTCGCGGTGATCGTTGGACCTGCCCTTGGAGGCGTTATCGCCTCGGCCTTTTCCAACCAAGGGGTGTTTTTCCTGCTCGCGGCAGCACCTGTTCCCGCTTTGCTGCTTGTGGCCTCGTTGCGTGAAGGCACTGCTGTTCAGGGCGTCGACAAGCCGAAGTCTCGCGATGGGGCGACGGGCTTGCGATCGCTTTGGGAGGGCGTTATTACCACGGCGGCCGATGCCGACCTGCGCCTGATTTTTCTCATGGGCTTTATGGGTTTCTTTGCCTACGGGGCGTTCGATTCGCTCGAGTCACTGTTCTACCGCGATGTTCTCTGCGTGGGTGCGGAGTGGATGGGATGGCTGTCGGCCATTGCCGGTATCGGCGGAACACTGGGATCGTACCTGATCATGCGCGTGCCGTCGGGACGCATCAGGCTGGAGCTTTTGGCAGCGATGCTGCTGGTGACGGGCGTGGGCTCCGTTGTGTATGTGGGTACCGCCTCTGTTGCCGTCGCTGCAGTGGGGCAGCTTGTCTGCGGCATCGGTTTTGGTGCCATGGGACCGGTGCGCGTCACGCTCACCCAGCGCTTGAGCGACCCTGCTAAGGTGGGGCGCGTCATGGGCGTGATGCGCGTGGGCCTCAATGGCGCCGGCGTGCTGCCGCTGATTGTGGCTCCGTTTTTGGCCGATGCCTTTGGCGTGCAGGGAGTACTTGTTGGCGCAAGCCTGGCAACGGCCGCTATCGCCTGCACGTTTTGGGCAATCGCCCGGCATCGGGGCTAGACTCGCGGTGTCCCACTTGCTTTGCTGAATAAGTAGTATGGCGTGCCAATTTTGTGCAATAGAACCGATAGCATAGGGATAAACAAAGTGGCCGCCCCGCGTAAGCGAAGACGGCCACTTCTCACGATGAAAACGTGTATCGGAGTTGGCAAGACCCGCGGGCACGGGTGCCATCCGTGTCCCTATCTTATCCGCAAGCGCTCTGCCGCGCAAGCGTTGCGGCAAGCGATTGAAAGACGCAGGTAGGGTGAATATGTGTCCGCACGGGCCCGTAGACTTCTCGATAAGGTTAAGTGCCGGGTATCCCGGCCGTTAGAGGAGCTGCTATGTACGAGCCTTCACGTGTTCTTCTGTCGTTTCACATTGCGGGATTTCAGTATGCCGACGGCGCCTTGGTCTTGGGCGATCTTAAAGCGGGCGATAAACTGACGCTGCGTGCCGAACGTGATAATCCCCACGACCCCGAGGCGGTTGCGATCTATTATGGCAAGACCAAGCTTGGCTATGTTCCGGGAGACGAGGTTGGCCCGCTGTCCTTGATGATGTATTACGGGCATGGGGACGTATTTGAAGCCCGTGTGCAGCAGGTTGCTCCCGAGCGCAGCCCGTGGCATCAGGTGCGCGTTGGACTCTATGTGGTGGATGCCCGCTAGTCGGCAATGGAGGCGGTCATGGTTGATGACGACGACCTGTTCGATCTGACAGACGATCCGTTTGAGTGGGATATGCTACTCGATGACGATGAGTTGGAGCAGGACCGGAAGAAGCGGCAGGACAAGAACGCCCAGGGTGATGCGTCGAAAAAGAAAGACAAACGCCGCCGAGGTCCGTTCGGCGGGCTCTTTGGCTAACCGACGCGCCAAAGCGTCTGTATACTAGGCACGTGTTAGACACGTTGCGAAATGAGGATACAGACGATGATGTGGTTTACCGCCGACCTGCACCTGGGCGATACGAATATCTTGCACGATATGGATCGGCCGTTTGATTCGGTCGAGGAGATGAACCGCAAGGTCATCGATGCCATCAATGAGTGCGTGGCGACGGACGACCGCCTCTATATTCTGGGTGACTTTACCTATCGTTTGCCCCTGGCGGAGGCGGTTCGCCTGCGCGAGCGCATCGAATGCCAGAATGTAACGCTCATCCGTGGTAACCATGACGGCGACTGGGAAGATCCCGACGTGCCGCAGATTTGGGATGAGGTACGCGATTACCTGGAGATTGCTCCCGGCTATGCCAAGGGCCATCGTCTAGTTATGAGCCACTACCCCATGCTCAGCTGGAATGGCAAGGCGCGCGGTGCCATCATGCTGCACGGACATATCCACAGCAGGGGAGACCGCGTCAACGCGCGCAACCGCGATCGCGAGCGCCCCATTTACCGCTACGATGTGGGCCTCGACGCCAACAACTACAAGCCCGTAAGCCGAGACCAGATCCTGAATTTCTTTGGCCTGTAGCTCGCAAACCGCCACGAAGGGGACAGGCACCTTTGTGGTGGTTCTGGCGCCGTTGCCATTATGGCAGCGGCGCCTTTTTTGTCCGCGCGGCGCGGTAGAGTGTAGACGGTTTAAATTTTCGTCCATCGAGGAGCTGCCATGAACGAGATCAAGTGCCCGCATTGCGGCGAAGTGTTTAAGGTCGATGCGTCCGGCTATGCGGATATCGTCAAACAGGTGCGCGATGCCGAGTTCTCGCGCGACCTGGACGAGCGCGTGAAGGCAGTCCAGCGCGAAGGCGAGCAGGCGCTGGAGCTTGAGCGCTCGCGTTCGACGGCTGCCTTGCAAAAGGCAGAGTCTCAGCGCGACGCTGAGCTCGTAGAGCAGAAGAACGCTGCGGCTCAACAGCTGGCGCAAGAAGTCGCCAAGCGCGATGCCGAGCTTGCCGAGCTACGCGCCAAGCTCGAGGGCGCTGCCGCAGAGCGCGAGAGCGCAAGCCAGCGCGCGGCGGTCGAGGCCCGTGCCGATGCTCAAAAGGAGAACGCCGAGCTCCAGCGTGAGATCGACAATTTGCGTGCGCAGCTGGGACGCAAGGATGATGAAGCCAAGCTTGCCGAGTCGGCGGCGCGCAACGCTGCTCAAAACGATGTAGCCGCGCGTGATGCCCAGATTGCCGAGCTGCAAGCCAGGCTCGCCGCGGCGGACAAGGCCCAGGAGATGGCGCTTGCTGCTGCTGCGGCCGAGTCGCAGCGTGAGCTCGAGGCCGCTCGCAGCGAGGCCGAACGTACGCTTGCTGACTATCGCGCGAAGGTTCAGGAGAAGTTTTCCGTCGCAAAGGCTCAGTCCGAGCAGGAGGCCGAGGGTCTGCGTGCTCAGCTGCGCGAACAGGAACTGACGGCCAAGATGAACCTATCGGCGGCGGTCGCCGCGGCGGAGCGTGAGCGTGACGAGGCCCGCGCCAAGCTCACGAGTGAGCTGGCGGTGCGCGATTCACGCGAGGAGCAGGCCAAGGCGGCACACGAGCTCGAACTTGCGCAGACCAAGCGCGCGAACGAGGAGCTGATTCGCTACAAGGATGAAGAGATTGAGCGCCTTAAGGACATGAAGGTCCGCCTGTCCACCAAGATGGTGGGCGAGTCGCTCGAGCAGCACTGCGAGACCGAGTTTAACCGCCTGCGCATGACGGCGTTTCCCAACGCGTATTTCGAGAAGGATAACGATGCATCCGAGGGTACCAAGGGCGACTTTATCTTCCGCGAGTGTGACGAGAGCGGCAACGAGATCATTTCGATCATGTTCGAGATGAAAAACGAGAACGACGAGACCGCGACCAAACACAAGAACGAGGATTTCTTTAAGAAACTCGATCACGATCGCCGCCAGAAAGGCTGCGAGTATGCGGTGCTCTGCACCCTGCTGGAGCCCGAGAGTGACCTCTATAACGCGGGTATCGTCGACGTGAGTTACCGCTATGAGAAGATGTACGTGATCCGCCCGCAGTTCTTCATCCCCATGATTACGCTCCTTCGCAACGCCGCTATGGGTTCGCTTCGCTATAAGCAGGAACTGGCGGAGTACAAACAGCAGAATATCGATGTCACGAACTTCGAAGCCAAGATGGAGAAGTTCAAGGATGGCTTCTCGCGCAACTACAACCTGGCGAGCAAGCAATTCGAGTCGGCAATCAAGGAGATCGATGCCGCCATTAAGCAGCTCGAGAAGACCAAGGACGACTTGCGCCGCAGCACCGAGAACCTACGCTTGGCCCACAACAAGGCCGATGAGCTTACCATTCGCAAGCTCACATGGGGCAACAAGACCATGAAGGCAGCGTTTGACGAGGCGCGCGAGGCTGCGCCAGAGACAAACGAGGAGCCAGCCGAGGCGGATTCGTATGAGGTCGAGGATGCCGAGTAAGGCATAGCGGATAGTGAAAAAGCGGGGCTGCTGGCGATGTTGCCAACAGCCCCGCTTCGTTTCGTCCCAATATGCTTGGCTAATCCTCGAGCAAATCCTCGATAAAACCGACGCGGTAGTTCTTGAAGATGACCTCGCCACCGTCTTGCGTGGCGTCCAGATCGACATCGCCCATGATGCCAAAGTCGTGGTCGCCGTCCTCGTCGGCAAAAATCTGGTGCACGTGCCACACGTGGAGCGCCTTCTCGTCGGACTCGTCGATCGAGAACATAGCAGAGGAGCGCGCGTCGCCGTCGGTGAGAATCTCCTCGTGCTGCTCGTGGTAAGCGTCGAGTGCTTTTTGCCAGCGGATCTCGCTTATGCCCCAGTCGTCGTCGAGTTCGCCCAGGTCGCGCACATGCTCGCGGGCGGCAAGAGTCACGCGGCGGAAGAGCGCGTTGCGCACCAACAGCGTGCAGCCGCGACGGTCCGCCACGACCTCGTCGATGCCCTGCGGCGGCGCGGCGTCGAGGGCTGCCGGGTTGCCGGCGTTCTCCCACTCGTCCACCAGGCTCGAGTCGACCGAGCGCACCACAAAGCCCAGCCACGAGATAATGTCGCGCAGGCGCTCGTCGCGCTTCTCGATGGGTACGGTGCGGTCGAGCGAACGGTAAGCCTCTGCCAGGTAGCGCAGCAAAATGCCCTCGGAGCGGGCGATGCCGAGCTTTTGAATGTAGCCCTTAAAATCGCTCGCGCTTTCCAGCATATCGCGCAGGACGCTCTTGGGAGAGAGCTGGTAGTCGTTTGCCCAGGGCACTTCCTGGCAGTACTTGTCAAAGGCGGCATCGAGCAAATCCTCGAGCGGCTTTTCGTACGTGACGTCTTGAATGCGCTCCAAGCGCTCCTCATACTCGATGCCGTCGGCCTTCATTTCGGCCATAGCGCGATCGCGTGCGGCGCGCTCCTGTGCGCGCAGCACCTGCTTGGGATCCTCGAGCGTTGCCTCGACCATTGAGATTAGATCCATGGTATAGGTCTCGCTCTCGGGATCGAGCAGCTCCAATGCGGCAAGCAAGAACGGCGAGAGCGGCTGATCGAGCGCGAAGTCCTCGGGCAGATCGACCGTCAGCGCATAGTCGATGTCTGGTGCGGCGTCAGTCGGGGCGTCGGGTGCGGGCGGCACCTCGGTGCGAACGACGACGCCGGAATCGATGAGCGTGGCGAAGATTTCGTCGGCGCGAACCTCGAGCTTGGCCTTTTCCTCGGGGGTCTGCAAGCTCGTCTCGATGAGGTCGTGTACGCGGGCTCGGGCATCGCCGCCCTGCTCGACCACGCTAATCACCATGGAGTGTGTGATGCGCAGGCGCGGCTTGAGCGTCTCGGGCTGCGTCTCGATCAGGCGCTCAAAGGTCTGCTTGTTCCAGGTGACAAAGCCCTCGGGGGCCTTTTTCTTTTTAATCTTACGGAGCTTTTTGGGGTCGTCGCCCGCTTTGGCCATAAGCTTGGCATTCTCGATCTCGTGCTCGGGTGCCTCGGCAATCACCATGCCCTCGGTATCAAAGCCCGAGCGGCCGGCGCGACCGGCAATCTGGTGGAACTCGCGGGCGCGCAGACGACGCATCTTGTAGCCATCGAACTTGGTGAGCGCGGTGAGCACCACGGTGTGGATGGGTACGTTGATGCCGACGCCGAGCGTATCGGTGCCGCAGATGACGGGCAGCAGACCCTGCTGCGCCAAGCGCTCGACCAGCAGGCGATAGCGCGGCAACATGCCAGCATGGTGCACGCCGACGCCGCATCCAAGCAGGCGCTTGAGAATCTTACCAAAGGCCGTCGAGAAGCTCGTGCCCTTGGCCGCTTCCTTGATGGCCTCGCGCTGCTCCTTGCTGGCGATGCCAAAATTGGCGAGTGACTGTGCCGTCGCAAGTGCGGCATCCTGGCTAAAGTGCACGATGTAGAGCGGGGCCTCGCCGCGACGCATCGCGAGCTCGACGGTGCCCTCGAGGGAGGTCGTCACATAGTCGTAGCTCAGCGGTACGGGACGCGGGGCGTCGACGACTAGGTCGCAGGTAGCGCCGGTGTGTTCCTCGAGCGAGGCGGCGATCGCGGTGACATCGCCGAGCGTGGCGCTCATGAGCATGAATTGCGTGTGGGGCAGGGTGAGCAGCGGCACCTGCCAGGCCCAGCCGCGGTCGGGGTCGGCAAAGTAGTGGAACTCGTCCATGGCCACGCAGCCCACATCGGCGTCCTCACCCTCGCGCAGCGCATCGTTGGCAAGGATTTCGGCCGTGCAGCAGATGACGGGCGCTTTGGTATTGATATGCGTGTCGCCGGTGATCATACCGACGTTATCGCGGCCGAGCACCTGTACCAGGTCGAAGAACTTTTCGCTGACCAAGGCCTTGATGGGGGCCGTGTAATAGCAGCGCTTGCCCTGCGCCATGCCCATAAAGAGCATGCCCAGCGCGACAAGCGACTTGCCCGATCCGGTCGGTGTGCCCAAAATGACGTGATCGCCGGCAGCCAGGTCCATGAGGGCCTCTTCTTGGTGATCCCACAGCTCGATGCCGCGGTCGCTCGTCCATTCAAAGAAGCGCTCGAAGGCCTGATCGGGCGTGAGCCACGGTTCGGGCTCGCTGCCATCCTCGGGCTCCCACCAAGCGGGGGAGAGCGCGCCGAGCGAGCCGAACTCTGCCTCGGTTCCCGTGCCGCCCGAGAATGAGCTGGCGGCGCCGGCGCCAGAGACGGTGCTGGCGGCGGTATCTATCGTGGTCTGTGCCATGTGGGGGTACTTTCTCTCGCGATTGTCCGCCAACTATTATGGCGTAGCGGCGGCGCGGGGTGCCAGCGCGCGAGAAAATGCAGGAAATGGGCGTTCTGCCCAGCCGTTTGGTGCAGTTGCCAGCTAAGTGAGTAGACTTTTTGCAATATCGCGAGCACATGGCTTTTGCGCAAGGGCTCTACCTGCGGTTTTAGTTTTCGCTATGCGGGTTGTGCTTGGCTATTGCTAAAAAGTCTACTCACTTAGGTCTGAGGATCGTTCGCTGGCGCTTATTTGCGCTTGTCTGCCGATGCCGCGACCATCAGAAGCCCCTAGGACTCCTGCGGTAAGCGCTTCTTGCCCTTGCGGGCGCGGTTTCTAAAGTTCTCGACGGCTTCTTCCATGCCCAGAGGCACATAGGTGAGCTCATCGAGGTTATCGGGCAGGTAGCAGGCAAGACTTTGCTCCTGCATGCGACCCGCTGTGAGCTGTTCGTCGGTGGGCTGCGCGCCGGGTGTGGCGCAAATGCCATAGACGACGGCACCCATTTCGCGCGTGCGGCACTCGTACTCGGTCTCGGGATGCTCGGGATGGTCGCGGCGAACGTCGTCACTTACCCAAAGTGTATCGTAGCCGGCCGCGGCAAACTGCCCCAAGGCGTAGTCGCGCAATGGCTTACTGTCGGTTCGCAGTGTGACGGTGGCACCGGCTGAAAAGAGCGGACGGTACAGCATTAGGTGGTCGACATGGACGAGTCGCTTTTTGGCGTACTTGGCCTTGGGCTGCGGCGTGGGAAAGTTGATGGTGATGGCATCGAGCTCGCCTGCGGCAAATAGCTGCGGCAGCGATGCGGCACCTCGGGGCAGGACGAGCGCGTTGGATAGCTCTTGCTCGCAGATTTTCTGCGCGGCATAGGCGATGCAGATGGGCTCCTGGTCCATGCCGATAAAGAGGGCGTTTGGCTCGTGGGCCGCGCGCTCTACAAGGTACGTTCCCTTGCCGCAGCCAAGATCCAGGTGAAGGTGTTCGAAGGGCTTGCTGCCAACTGGCGCGCAAGCCTCGCGCCAATCTTCGGCATAGGCCTCGGGGCTCGTCTCAATCGCATCGGCGTAGCGCTCCAGGCGCTCCTCGAGCACAAAGTTCTTGGGCGTGCGAACGTGGACGGCTCCCATGAGGCTCCTTGGTCATACGTATGGAACGCGTGGCTGCGCGTTCCGTCGGTGGGTTGGAAAACGGATGGGCATAGCTTACCCAAAAGATGCGGCGCGGCTCGGCGGCGAGTCGTCGGTGCCTACAGACGCTTGAGAATCACGTAGCGGTTGAGCTCGCCGCTGCGACCGTCGGCATGGAAGCGCTCAAGCTCGCGCACGGGGACCTCGCCACTCTTGTAGAACGTACGCACGCCGCGCACCAGGTCGGTGATCTGCTGATCGTCAAAGTGATGGCAATAGCGGTAGGCGTGGCGGTCGTTTTGCCAGCCAATGAGGTGGTCGCCGGCTTCAAACTGCGCGGAATCGTAACTTTCAAACGGCGGGGTGAGCTCGGCGCGGGCTTCGGCGCGAACGGCCTTGCGCGCCATGCGCTCGTCGTTCATAAACTCCCAAAAGCTGATGGCGATGATGCCGCCTGGGCGCGTCTGGCGCACCAGGGCGTCGAGCACGCGTACGCGGTACTCGCACGACGGCACGTGGTGCATAAAGCCAAAGCAGACCGAGATGTCGGCGAGCGGGGCGTCGAAAAGCACGTCGGGTGTCTCGGCGGGGTTGAGCTTCATGAGGGCATCGAGTACGTCGAGTTCCTGGAAGTGCAGGTTGGGAATGCGCAGGGCGTGACCGTGCGCATCGATAGCCAAATCCTGACACGAGTCAACACCATAGAACTCAAACGGGCAACTGGCATCTGCCGAGGGGTTTGCGCCGTCGACGCCCTTGGCGGAAAGTGCGCCGCCGGCGGCAAAGTTCTCGAATCGCATGTTGCCGCAGGCAAGATCGAAGACGCGGACGGGATGCTCGATCGTGGCGACGTCGAGCTGCTCGAGCGCGATATCCATGGTGCGTACCCAGCCGGGCCACGGGGCCTGGCGCGTATCGGAAAAGGAGGCGGAGTGCTCGCGATAGAACGTGTTGTTGAGCTGGATGAGCGATGAGGCGAAATCGCGGTTCACGGCGCGGAACTCCCTCCGTTGGCGGTGCGGAATAAACAGTACGACCATACTACCGTTAACGCCGCAACGGGGACAACCAAGCTACGGGTCATTGCTTTGTTTGGACACATTTCCGCAGCTCATATGCACCCGCAACCGCCGGTTGTCAAAAATCTTACTAGAATAGGTGGCATGCTTTTGGCGGTGGCGGATAGATTTTTAACTGTGCAAGGCGCCTTAAGAACAAAAACGGTCCGGCGGTACGGCTGGCATCACATAGGAGGAACCATGAATGTAGAAACTGCGCAGCGGCTCGCCGACCTTCGTCGCAGCAAGGGTTTTAGCCAAGAAGGGCTGGCGCGAAAGCTGGGGCTGTCGCGCCAGGCGGTCAGTAAATGGGAGCGCGCGGAGAGCTCGCCCGATACCGAGAACCTGATCTCGCTCGCCAAGCTCTACGGCGTGAGCCTGGACGAGCTGCTCAATCCGAGCGACGAGATCGAGGACGATATCGAGTTTGAGAACGAGGACCGCGCTCGTCAGCGCGAGGCCGAGGCGGCAGAGCGTGCTCGCACCCATGAGGCGGCGGCACGCGCCACGGAGGCAGCTACGCAGGCAAGTGATGCCGCAGCCAAGGCGGCGCAGGCGGCAAGCTGGAGTGCGCAGGCCGCCAATGCCGCTACGGCGCAGGCGACGAGTGGCACCGCGGTTGGCTCGACTCCGGTGAAGGGCCCGTTCCAGTCGTTCCCGTATTGGGCCGTGTGCTGGCTGCTGTTCTTTTTGCTGATGTTCCTGTTTGGTGCCGGCCCCTTTGCCGCGCTGATCTTCTTTACGATTCCCATCTATCACTGGGTGGCGCGTGCGCTCGATGGTGATTGGGCGCGCGGGGATATTCAGGTTGGTCCGGCGTCGGTGGCGATCAAGGCCCAGGGGAAGGATGCTTCTGCGGAACCCGATGCTGACGTGGCTACCACGACCACCGCTGAGCCATGTGCCAAAGAGGGTGACGAATGATGAAGCTTTCGCATGAATCCAAGGTACGCCTGGGTGTTGGCATCGGAGCGTTTGTGCTCATTGTTGGGCTTGTCTTTGGCGTTTCGCGGACATTGATTCATTTTGATGGTCCGTGGGATCTCGACGATGTTGTATCCGGCTTGTCTGGTATGGACGATGCGCTTGACGAGGACGATCTTTTGGATAGCGGTAACTATTCCGCTCGGCCTCAACAGCTTTCGAGCGAAACGTTTGATGCCGACGCGTTCACATCGCTTGATTTGGACGTGACGTCGGGCACGGTCGAGGTCAAACACGTCTCCGGCGGGCCAGTGCGCGTAATTGAAAGCGGTCGCGTGGCAACGGGGACCGTTGCCTTCGATGCGGCAACCCAGAACCTGGCCGAAATCAAGGGTTCTACGCTCAAGATTCGCCAGTTCGATTGCGATGACGAGCGCGCCATTGACCGCACGGTTACCGTCGAACTGCCGCGCGATGTTGCCGATAACATGGTGGGCATCACAGCGAATGTGGGATCGGGTGATCTGACGGTCGCGGGCATTGCGTGTCATGACCTCAACCTGACTTTGGACTCGGGAGACGTCGAGTTTACGGGTACCGTGACCGATACCCTGAATGCCGAGGTCGGTTCGGGCGATGTGACGTTCGAGCTCTACCAGGCCCCCGCGAAGTCGATGGACGTGAGCGTGGGCTCGGGCGATGTGGAGATGACGGTTCCGAACTCGACGGGCTTTAAGGCGAGCCTCACCTTGGGCAGCGGCGACTTCGAGAGCGATTTCCTTCCGCTTGGCTACGACGGCGAGACCGTTTTGAATCTTGAATTCGATAACGGCGATAAGTCTGCCACGTATCGTTTTGAGGTCGGTTCGGGCGACATGTCGTTTGATTCGGAGTAGTGAGGCAGACGAAAGCCTAGGCGAAGATATAGACGCGCTGTTTGGTGAAGGCGTCGAAGCCGAGATTGGCTTCGGCGCCTTTGCCTTTACAATGGGGGCATGGAACAGATTATCTTGAACATACTCGAGGCTCTGCGTCGCGGCGAGACCGTGGACGACAAAGCGCTCGTCAAACTGATACATGCCGAGGCACGCCGTGAGGGTGCCGACAAGCGCGATCTGGCCAAGCGTCGCCTGCTGCCGTTTTACCAGCGGGTGAAGCGCGAGGAGCCGGCTCGTTGGACGGTATGGAATGTCGACGCCGAGCTAGAGCGTCAACTGCTGCAGGTGCTACGCATGAAGCCTCGTCGCACGGCTTCGGGCGTAGCGACCATTACCGTCATCACCAAGCCGTGGCCGTGCTCGGGCGATTGCCTGTTTTGCCCCAACGACCTGCGCATGCCCAAAAGCTATCTGCACGCCGAGCCGGCGTGCGCCCGTGCAGAGCAAAACTGCTTCGATCCATATCTGCAGGTGAGCGCCCGTTTGACGGCGCTTTCGCAGATGGGGCATGCGACCGATAAGATAGAGCTCATCGTGCTCGGTGGCACCTGGAGCGACTATCCGGAAGGGTATCAGACGTGGTTTATGTCGGAGCTTTTCCGTGCGCTCAATGACGATGCCGTCGCCGGCGTGGCGGCAAACCCCATGTTGGCGCGTCCGGGCATCAGTCGTGCCGAGGCGGGGCGCCTGCTCGATGACGCTCCCGCCGATGCCCTGCCGCCGGTGGTAGCGGAGCGTCGCGAGCGCTATCGGGCAGCCGGCATTGCGACAGACGAGGTCGAGCTTGCTGCCGGCGTTGCCGACGACCAGGGGCGTGTGGATGCTGCCGTGGGCGGCTACAACCGTGCGGTGCGTCGTCTGTACGGCCCCGGTACGCCGTGGGGCGAAGTCGCCGAGTGGCAGACGGCAACGATGGAGGAGCTTGAACGTCAACAGCGCATCAACGAGACGGCGAAGCATCGCGTGGTGGGACTCGTTATCGAGACGCGCCCCGATGCCGTAACGCCGAAGGCCCTCACGCTTATCCGCCGCCTGGGCTGCACCAAGATCCAGATGGGCATCCAGAGCCTCGACCAGCACCTGCTCGATATCAACGAGCGGCGCATTTCGGTGGCGCAGATCGAGCGGGCGTTTTCGCTTGCGCGCCTGTTTGGCTTTAAGATTCACGCGCATTTTATGCTCAACTTGCTGGGTGCCACGCCCGAAGGGGACAAGCGCGACTACGAGCGCTTTGTGACCGAGGGGGCCTTTATGCCCGACGAGGTCAAAGTCTATCCGTGTGCACTCATCGAGGGCTCGCGTCTGGTGGGCTGCTATGAGCGTGGCAAGTGGCGTCCCTATACCGAGGAGGAGCTGCTCGATGTACTGGCCGATGACATCGTGGTGACGCCGGCGTTCTGCCGCATCAGTCGCATGATCCGCGACTTTAGCTCCGATGACATCATGGTGGGCAACAAGAAGCCCAACCTGCGTCAGCTCGTCGAGAATCGCTTGGCGGCTCGTGGAGAAGGCACAGTGGTGCGCGAGATTCGCTATCGCGAGATCAGTACCGCGGGTGCCGACTTGGATGAGCTTTCTCTTGATGAGGAAGTGGCGTACGAGACGCCGGTGACTCACGAGCGCTTTTTGCAGTGGGTGACGCCGCGGGGCAAGATCGCGGGCTTTTTGCGGTTGTCGCTGCCCGACCATTCGTTTGTTGCCGCACATGCGGACGAGTTGCCGACGACGCCGGACGAGGCGATGATTCGCGAGGTGCACGTGTATGGCATGGCGGCGCGCGTGGGCGATCAGGGCCAGGCGGCGCAACATCACGGGTTGGGGCGTTTGCTCGTAGAGCGTGCGTGCGAGATTGCCCGGGATGCGGGTTATGCGCGTATCAACGTGATTAGCGCGATTGGCACGCGCGAGTACTATCGCCATCTTGGATTTTATGACCATGGCCTTTATCTGCAAAAGGAGCTCTAGATGAACAAGCCGAGTGTTTCTGCCGGCGTCGTTGCCGGCGTTGCTCTGGGAGCCGCGGCGCTTGGTGCGGCCGCTGTCGCTGTTCGTGCTGCCTGTCTGCAGGTTGCGCGAACCCGCAATGGCTTGGCGCGTGTGAAACGCGTGCACGACGAGGGCGGCGACGAAGTCCGCGTATTGGTGCAAGGCGGCGTCTACCAAAGCGCGAGTTACGTTGGTGAGCGCTGGGCGGAGCCCGTCTTTGCGTACTATCGCGCGTTTAACGACGTGTTTGAGGCCGAGGATGCGATGCGCGACGCTTATGGTCACGGTATCGACCGCATTCTTATGCTGGGCGGCGGCGGGTTTGCCTATCCTAAATTCGCCCTGATGTCGCACGAGGGCTTGCGCATGGACGTCATCGAGTATGACGGAGAGATTACGCGCCTGGCGCGCCGCTGGTTCTACCTAGACGAGCTGGAGCGCGCGGCGGGCGATCGCCTGTGGGTGATAACCGCTGAGGCTCGCTCGTATCTGGGTGTGACGAGCGTGGGCCATCGTCGCTATGACGCGGTCGTGAGCGATTGCTTTGGCGGTGCCGAGCCCGTACGCGAGTTGGCGACGGTTGAGGCGTTGCGTTTAGTGCGGGGCAGCCTAAATGTTGGTGGCGTCTACGTCGCCAATATCGTGAGCGCAAACGAGGGGAGCGACGTGACGTTCCTGCGCGACTGCGCTGCCACGGCACTCGAGGTATTCGCCCATGCCTGGGTGGTCCCATGTGGCGATGCGAAGTTCGGCGGCGAGGAAAACTACCTGCTCATCGCCAGCGACGGCGACTATGTCTTTGCCGAAGCTGCGCCCTTCGACACCGACTTCCTCGGCACTGCTCTCCACGACTAGCACGTCTCCCTGCGACCAGTCTGTTTGTGGTGGGGCTCTTTTAGCTACTTCTTGGTCATGCCCAAAGTAGCTCAACAAGCCCCGTCCCAAAAAAGACTGGTCTTAGGCGTGGTCGCGCCAGCCGAGAACGCGCTGCTTCATGCCTTCGATGTCGAGCACGCCTTCGGCAAAGCCCTTGCGCACGAGCTCTTCGGGAACGAACTCATCGTAACGATCAAAGTAAGGCACCTCGCCGGGATAGACGAGCTCGATGGGGTCGAAGTCCTTTTCGGCCTCGGCTGCGAGCACCTCAAAGAACGTCTCCTCGTCGGCCTTCATCTTAAACTGCATAAAGTATGGACGCGACGGATCGAGCCCGCGAAGGCCCAGCTCCGCGGCACACTTAATCTTGAGCATACGTTCGAGCGCCAGAAAGGCGTAGCTGCCCAACCAGGGGAAGAGCACCCAGGTGTCGCCACCCAGGTTGATGAGCGGTTTGGTCCCCGCACCCGAAATCTCGGCGGTATGACGAGCCTGTGCAAGGCGTGCCCGTGCGTTGCCCATGAGGTACGGATATGCCGCGTGCTCGTTGAGCGCCTTGCGCATGCGCTCGAGTACATGCGTGTTAATGTCGCCGGGGCAGTCGCCAAAGTATGCCGGCACACGACCTTTGACTTGCGTGGCAAAGACGGTGTGTCGCTTCCAGTCCACTTCCTCGACTATCCAGCAGTGCCCGGCTATGGCGATGCGCTCACCGGGCGGTGGCGGATTGACGATCGTGCCCAACTCGGCCGACTCGCTGCGAACGGTGAACTCCTCGTTTTCCTGGAACACAGCGTAGAACTTAAAGTTGTTAATGATGCGCTCGCCCGCGAGACCCACGATGAGTCCACCGCCCTCGGTGACCTGGATGTGGTCGATCTTGATGAGGTGGCGCAGCAGTACGCGATAGTCATCGGCCGAGACGCGGTGGAAATAGCTGAGCGTGAGCACGCGCTGAGCAAGCTCGGCCGGCGTGAGCTCGCCGGTGCTGGCGAGCGTCGACATGGTCTGGTGGTAGAGCAGGCTGTAGGGGAGTCGATCGAGCTCGGGCGGCTCGACCCACTTTTCCTCGCGATAGAGTTGTACGAGTGCGATGCCCTGCAGGAGCTTCCAGGGTATCGTTTCGGGCATCATCGTGCGCGGCTCGGGTTCTTCCTCGCGCATGACAAACCACATCTCGGGCGGAAGGTCGCGACGGCCTGTGCGCCCCATGCGCTGCAAAAAGGAGCTGACGGTAAACGGCGCGTCAATCTGGAACGCGCGCTCCAGGCGACCGATATCAATGCCGAGCTCCAGCGTGGAGGTGGTGACGGTCGTCTGCGCCTGCTCTTCGTCGCGCATGAGCTCCTCGGCCGTCTCGCGCAGCGATGCCGAAAGGTTGCCGTGATGGATTAGAAAGCGGTCTGGCTCGTGCCGGCTCTCGCAGTAGCTGCGCAACATGGAGCACACGGCCTCTGCCTCCTCGCGCGAGTTGGCAAAGACCAGGCACTTGCGGCCGCGGGTATGCTCAAAGATGTAGCCCATGCCGGGGTCGGCGTTGTCGGGTGCGGTGTCGGTGGGGTTGAGCAGTGCCTGTTCGGTTGCCTGCGGGATGTCGACTTCGCCCTCGGGGGCTGAGGAAGTGCGACGGTCCTTGGGGGCAGCCTTGCCCCGTGCCTGCTCGCGACGTTGGCGGCGCTCCTCTTGCGTGAGTTGTCCGCTGTGACGCATGTCTTGAGCACCGGCCGGCAGCGCCGCGGATGCCGCTGCCTCGATGCGCTCGCACGCGAGCACTTCGGCCTCTTGAGGACCTGTGCCCATGAATCCCCGCTGCTGTGCCTGGGGGCCCGAGTTGTAGAAGTGCTCCATGGAGATGCGCCATACGCGGTGCGGTTCTTCAAAGCGGGGGATAACACAGTTGCGCCCCGTTCCCTGTGAGAGAAAGGCACCCGTGCGTTCCGGGTCCCCGATGGTGGCCGAAAGGCCAATGCGGCGAGGCTGCACGCCGGCCATGCGCGAGAGTCGCTCGATAAGGCAGAGCGTTTGCCCGCCTCGATCGCCGCGCATGAGCGAGTGGACCTCATCGATGACCACGTAGCGTAGGTCGCAAAACATGCGCGGGATCGCCATGTGCTTATGGATTAAGAGCGCCTCGAGTGACTCGGGCGTAATCTGCAAGATGCCGCTCGGTTTTTTGATGAGCTTAGCTTTGTGCGATTGCGAGACGTCGCCATGCCAGTGCCAGACGGGGATGTCGGCCTCTTCGCACAGGTCATTGAGACGGACGAACTGATCATTGATGAGTGCCTTGAGGGGGCCGATGTAGAGGGCGCCAACGCTTGCGGGCGGGTTCTCCCAAAACTCGGTCAGGATGGGAAAGAAGGCCGCTTCGGTTTTGCCGGATGCCGTGGATGCCGTCAGGAGCACATTGTCTTGTGTGTTAAAGATGGCATCTGCTGCCGCAACCTGAATGGAGCGCAGGCTATCCCAATCGTGGGAGTAGATGAAGTCTTGGATAAACGGGGCGTAGCGGTCAAAGGCGTTCACGGGGCCTCCTCTCATATACGAACCTCTTAACGCGGTGGTCAGTGGCTTGCTGCATTACTGTCTCAACGTTCGCCCAGATAAAACCTACCAAAATAAACCTGTCCCTTTTTGGCAGGTTAGATGGTGAATTCGGCGAAGTTACGGTCGCCACCTGCGGTATCGGTGTCGCCTGTTGCGGTTGCTGGCGCCAGCGCGTCACCGCCGACGCTTTGTAGTAGCTCGGCAACGTTGGCATCGGGGTTCTGGCATAGGATGTCGAGCAGCTCGATAAAGTCGCGAATGAACTCGCGAGGCGTCAGGTGCGTATCGGCTCCCACGCGGCCAAACTCAATCTTGAGGAAGTCCACCAAGTCGTTCTCGGTAAGCGTGGGCGTCCAGCCAAAGTAGCCGGCGTGAATTTGCATGAGTTTTTCGATCAGCACCAGTAGCTCCTCGTAGGTGAGCGGCTGCAAGCGGATGATGGGCGCGAGCATGTCCTTAAGGTCCTCGCGTGCAAAGCGACCCTGAGCGAGCCGGCTGCGCAGAGCCTCGTAGGAGAATACGCCGCGACGGCGGTCCTCGATGGAGGTCGGCGTGCCGCCCATGATCATGCCCAAGTACTGCGCCTTGCCCTGGAGCGTGTCGTTGTACATGGTGAGGATTTTCTCGTAGTTGTACTGGCGCGTGATGGCGTTGGGAATCTTGTACAGGTTTACGAGTTCGTCGATGAGCACCAGCATGCCCTTGTAGCCGCTGCAGACCAAAAAGCGTGCGATGAGTTTGACGTAGTCGTACCAGTCGTCATCGCTGATGATGGTCGAGGAGCCCAGCTCGGCGCGCGCCTCGCTCTTGGTTCGGTACTCGCCTCGGATCCACTTGGTCACGCGGCTCATGGTCTCCTCGTCGCCCTCGGAAACGGCCGCGCGATAGCGACGGAGCATGCGGGCAAAGTCGAAGCCGTGGACCATTTCCTCGAGCGGAGCGAGTTGGGCATTGATAGCCGACTCATCGGCGTCCGCGCACGAGGCGACCCAGCGATCCAGGATAAGGTTGAGCGCGCCGCCTTCGGGGCGCGTCTTGGTCGATATATTGCGGATGAGCTCACGGTAGGTGGCAAGGCCCTGTCCCTGGCCGCCCTGCAGGCGGCGCTCAGGGGATAGGTCGGCATCGGCGACGACGAATCCCTCACCCATGGCGTGCGTGCGGATGGTCTGGAGCAAAAAGCTCTTGCCGGCGCCGTAACGACCGACCAGAAAGCGGAAGCTCGCGCCACCGTCGGCGATGAGACTCAGATCGGTGAGCAGGGCGCGAATCTCGACCTCGCGTCCCACGGTGATATAGGGAAGGCCGATGCGCGGGACCACGCCGCCCTTGAGCGAGTTTAGGATAACGGCAGCGACGCGTTTGGGTACGCGGGGCGCTGCGGATGTGGTATCACTCATGGTCTAGGTATCCTCTCACGTCTGCTTCGTAATCCTCGATAATCTGCGGCCCTGCCGCGCTAAATTCAATTACGGTGTCGCCCACCAGGTCGAAGAGCGCCTCGTTGATGGTATCGACGAGCATGTCCTCGCTCTGGCCCGAGTGCGCCACTGCCGATGTCGCTTGCGCTGCGTTTTGCTCGAGCAGTGCGCGAAGATACGCGGTTGCGGCGGGCGCGAGTTCGGTCGCGGCGTCAGCGGGCGCAGCAGCTGCGAACGCGGGCGTCGGCGCGAGAAGCGGTGCCACGACACCAAACTGTTCGGTGGATATGGTCGGCTCGTCGGTCTCGTCCTGCCGAATGGGTGCCGCGACCGCCTCGACAATCGCGTCGGCTACGGGCTCGGCTTCCGGTTGCCCTGAGTCCGCCGCCTCGGCTTCCACAGGTGCGCCGTCCTCGCGCTCTTCATCGATCAAAAGCGCTTCACGCGTTTGCGCGGCGGCGCTTCGAATGTGCCCCAGCTGACTCAGATCGATATCGATCTTGACGGGCTGGTGTGCGGCGTCCCATGAAAGCCATGCCACAATCTCGTCATCGATAATCTTGGCCAGATATTTGGGGACCTTTTCTTCCTTAAGGGGATGGGCGGGGTCCAGCGCCAGGCGCAGGCGTTGGTCGCAGGCGCGCATCATTTCACCGAGCTTGCTGCTCTTTTGCCTACTGCCATGGATACGCATGCATTCCCAAAAGCCGTTTTGGCAACGGTAGATATGGATAGGATCCAGGCGGTATTCGCAGTCCTCGTGGCGCTCGGGCGCAAAGAATACGGCCGAGGCAAACATGGTGTAGGGCATGGCCGTCTCCTCCCCAAATAAACTCGCCACGATGCCGGTCTTTCGGTGCGTGTCATAGTAGCGCGCCATGCGGACATACACGGCGCATGCCACGTGGCGCAGATCGCGGTGGTGGCTGCGGTCGAGCCGCGAGTTACTTAGGTTGTACGTGGAGAGGGCGTTGATGGCGGCCATGAGTCGCTCCTCGCGCACCTCATCGGGCGGAAGGGGGAGCGTGGGCTCGGAGGTTTTGCGACGCTTGGGGGTCTGGCCGGACGGCGCCGGTGCTGGTACAAGGTCTCGTGCCGCGCGCCGCAGCTCGATAAGGGCGTTATCGAACATGACGGTTTTAGAATCACGAAGCAGCTTGGGGTCAAGCCCGTGGAACACGGCGTAGTCCTGCAACCACACGCGTGCAAACCGGTCGATGTCGGGCTCGAAGGCGCGGTAGGCATCCCAAAAGGCCTTGATCTTGTTAAAACCATCGAGCGGGTCATCTACGCCAATGCCGCAAATCAGCTCATAGAGATACAGAAAGGCGAAGGACGTAGACGTTTCCTCGACGGTTCCGCGGCGCACTTGGGCACGCCAGGTAAAGTAGCCGCGCAACTGCCGGTCGCTCATGGCGTTGTAGGTGGGAAAGTACGACTTAAAGGTGCCGTTGTAGGGGCAGTCGTCCTCAAAGTCGGCCATCAGCAGGCCTTGGCGGTAGAAAAGCTCGGCTTCCGAAAGCCAACGGCCCGCGCCGCCCTTGGGGTCTTCTTGCCAACGCGATATCTCACGCATCTTGCGGTACTGGTCGGGGAGGAAGTTCTGCATCTGTCGGCCGGTCTTGAGAATCGGCTCGTCTGCGTAGACCTCATGTGAGAAGCGAGCGGACTGATGGGTCCGGGCCTCGGCCATAATGCGCTCGATGAGCATCTTGATGTCCTGGTCGGCCACCGCTTCTCCTCTCCTAACGCAGCTTCGGTGACCTCATATCATAGCACAGCATCAAACAGATGTTCGAGATACCGCTGTGTAGATAGATTTAGAACAAGAGGGCGTAGATGACCGCCACGACGACGGAGGGGAGCATGTTGGCCGTGCGGAAGGTCTGAGGTCGAATAAGGTTAACGCCAACACAGAAGATGAGCATGGAGCCCACAAGCGAAAGGCTGTCGAGGGCTGCCGTAGTCATGATGGGGGAGAGTGCGCCGGCAAACAGCGTGATTGTCCCCTGGAACACAGCGACGGGCAGGGCGGAGAAAATGCAGCCGCGGCCAAGCGACGCCGTCATGGTGCAGACGATGATGCAGTCCAGCGCGCCCTTGAGGGCAAGCGTGGACCAGTCGCCGAGCAGGCCGTCCTGGATCGATCCCACAATGGCCATGGCGCCGATACACACGGTGAGTGAAGTCGAGACAAAAGCGTTGGTGAACTCGTTATCGCCCTCGCTGCCGGTTTTGCGCTTGAGCCATTCGCCAAGGTTCTCAATGGCGGCCTCCAAGTTGATGGCCTCGCCGATGAGCGAGCCGAGGGCGAACGAGACAATGAGCATGGTGGTACCAGTGGTCGCCAGCGCCTTCCCATCGATAAGGAGCATCTTTTGCATGGTGCCGCCAAGGCCGATAAACAGGACGCACAGCCCCGATGCTTTCATGAGCGTGTCTTGAATGCGCGGTGTAATGAAGCGGCCGCCCGCTAATCCCAAAAGACCGCCCGCAACTAAAAGCACAACGTTGATGATTGTTCCCAAGCCCGGCATGAGCCCTCCTGTATTGATGCCAACGTGGCAATCGTAGCAGAACGAAATGCGAGGCACATCGCGACTCATCTAATACGTTATATAAGTGGTATTAGGAATGGTGCGCAGCATTTAAGCCTCAGGTGGTTGTCGGGACATAGGGATAGTAGTCAAAGCGCAACGTCATAAGCCGCTGTGGGGATTCAATAGCCGCGGCGATGATATTGGCATCGCGGGCACGATCAAACCCTACGAGTTCGATCTGATACGAGACGTCTTGCATAATGTCCAGACGTCGCCAGGCTAGGAGTGTGTCGCCATCGAATTCCAAGGTCTTGCCTCCGTCTGGGGCAACGGCGTATAGACGCAGTTTAGCGGTGGTTACAGGGTCGGCAACCGTGACCTTTTTAATTTCGTTTCGAGTATTCTTGGCGCCCAACAAGGTGAGCAGTGTTGGGGCCACGACCTCGCCCGATGGCAAAAAGACGACTTCGATGGATTCGGGAAATGCGATGATGGCCGACTTGCGGACGGGCTGATTGGCGGCGGCAACTTCGATGTTCGCAGCGTCGATGACCTCTGTGTGGTCGAGCGCGGCAAGCACGCAGCAGTTACCCTCATCAATTTCTTGAGGATCAGCAAGCCCCAGGCTGTCCGCGAGCTCGGGGTCGTTTGGAACGGCAGCGGGCTCATTCGATGCTTCGAAAGAAGCTGGGACGCTGTTTGTCGGCGACGGCGTGTCGCCCGCACCTGCTTCTTTGTCCGCGCTCTCTTCTTGTATGGTTGCATTGATGGGTTCGTCGTTTGAGGGGAGCGTCTTGGCGTCAAGCGCGGAGGGGAGAATTCCGATGGCTCCTGATCCGTTCCACTCCATTTCGAGAAGCGCCGGGTCGGCAAGAATGCGTTGCCTGCTTTGCGCGTGGGCATCGATTTCAATAGGGCCTGCCTCTATCCCTCGTGTAAGGCTGAGTGATCCGGCTGGCTTCTCGAAATGAGCGTCTGTGTCTTTGGTGCTGACGGCGTAGAACAGCAGGGACGCTTCTCCCGCCGCGATGGCATCGGTACCGGCTTTGGTCAGCCGCAACGATGCCGTGAATGAGAGGGTGGGCTGCGCATCATCTGCATTCGCGGCGGCGCAGCCCAGACATATACCGCCTCCTTTCTCAAAAAACGTACCGTCGAAGGCGACCTTCGCTCCGTTCGCCGAGTCATCGACCGAAGCGATGTCGATGCGCAGCTCTAAATTGCATGGATCGCCATCCGCATCGAGCACAACCGAGCGCCACGTGCAGACGGTGCACCCCGCCTGGGAGCCGTTTGCCTTGTTCGAACGCTTGATATCCACGACTATCGAGCCGTCCGTATCACGACGAAGGCATCCCGAGGTTGAGACCGCGGCCTGTGCGATCGAAAAACGCTCGCACGCAATGGTACTCGACGGATTTGGGGCGGAACTTAGGGCTGCTGGTAAGGAGTCTGCCATGACGGGAGTCGCCCAAGCGGCGACAGGCGTTCCGGTTGCGAGCGCGCCGCAAAGTGCGACGACGGGCAAAAGGTTCTTCGATGCCATGGGGTCTCCTTAGCTAATTTAGTGCGGCCTGTCCGTGTTTTGTTTCTGGCTGCGTTTGATGTGCAGACCGAGGCCGGCGGTTCCCGCGCCTGCTGCTGTGGCGCCTGCTGCCAAGAGCCAACGTCCATCGCCTGTCTGCGCCAACGGTTCTTCGCGGTCGCCGCGGTCGAGCTCCGAGAGGTCGACCGTCACTTGCGTGGCGGCCTGCGCCTGTTCTTGCTGGGCAAAGGCCATGGCTGGCCCAAACGCTAGGATGCTGACGGCGGCGGCCAGGGCGACGGCCTTATGCCGTGTGCGCACCGGGCTCGACCGTCCAGGTGATCGTTGCAACCTGATCGCCTTCGCCGGTTACGCGGAAGATGTCGCGCGTGACGCGGGCGACGTTTCCGCTTGTCTTGAGCTTAATTTTGTCCGTGCCACCGGCAATGCCCTGGTAGCCCATGTCGAAGGCTGCATTCTTGGAAAGATCGAGGCCCGTTCCCTGCATTGCGGCGCTGGCGTTCTGGAGCGCGCCGTCGGGGCCGACCTTAAAGTCGATGGAGTTCTGCGCGGTTCCGGCCTTGGCGTCGGCAGCAATGGTCCAGGTGTTCATGGCGTCGATCTTCATGTTGGTGACATGGATGCCGTAGGCCGAATGATTGTCGATGGTGGTCGCGTCTTCTGAGGGGCCCTGAAGCGTGCCGTCGGCCTTGGCGACGAAGGGAATAACCGTCGGAACTTTGAACTCAACGTTGTCGATCTCGGTCCTGACCATTACTTTCGTGGTTCCAACGCGCCCGGCCGCCATAGCTGGCGTCGGGGCAGCGCCCATTGCGAGCGCGAGCGCGAGCCCTGCGCCCACGACGAGCGCTCTGGCTCCGTTCATGTTCCTGGCGATGTCCATGGTCGTTCCTTTCTATTCGCCGCGGGCCGTCCCCGCGATGATTGGACGAATGCTGGTGAATTGCGTGCGGTGCCGCGTCGGCCGGAAAAGCTAGTTCTCGGCTTGCTCAACCCGCACCTTGACACGTGTCGGATTGCCGTGGCTGTCGAGGGTCTTGGCATCGAGTGCCTGGATCTCGATGTACGCCTCGCCTTCTTTGATGTCGCCGGCGGGGCACGTCTCGATTGTCTTGCCGGTCTCGACCACACCGGATTCGTACATGGTCTCGTCGTTTTGGATGACGCGGAATCGCTGGGGAAATTTATTGTCTTGGACGTTTTGCACGTTGACGCGCAGCTTGCCGTCCTCCTGCAGCTGAGCGACCGGCGCGACCGAAATCGTCATCATGTTGTCGCGGACGATAGCGTCGAGCTCATCTTGGATCTCTTGGCGCGATTTGCCCTCGGCCGTCGTGACCGAGGCACCCGCTTCGGGTACGGGCTGCGACTGCCAGGCGTACAAGCCTACGGCGACGAGGGCGCAGGCGATAGCCAAGCAGACAGCGATGAGTTTCTTGCGATACCCCGGACTCGCGAATCGGGGCAACTTCTTCGCACTCATGCGGCGTCCTTGGTGGTGTAGACGCGTGCGAACGTGGATGGGTCCGCTCCAAAGAGCATGTGAAGCATCAGGCGGCGCGAGTAGATGAGTTCATCGAAGTCGGGAGGGAGCTCGATGTCGTGGATGCGTGCGATGTGGTGAGCGAGCGCCGAGAACGACTCGGGGTCGCAGATCACATCGGTGGTGACGTGGTAGACCGCCGTATCGGGGAATGCCTCTTCGTCGAAAGGCAGGAGATAGGGATCGTCGTCGACTTCGATGGCGACGCCGTACTGGGGCCAGTAATATGCCATGGGAACCTCCCTGCTTCTGGGGCCAAAACTTCTCTCGGTTTGGCTGTCGATGCCGACCGTATCAGCCACTACTTGACCAAAAACTGACCAAATGCTTGACGGATTTGCATCACCGCAGGTAATAGGTGGTAAAAAATACTTCAACATTTTTTGAGTGCCAATTTCGCGATCGTTGGCGGCAAAGCGATATGTGTCAAAAACATCGCCTGCCGAGATCTAGCGGCCGCTCGCCGAATTGCGCGAACGTAAAAATCCTCAATTATGGAGACGGTCTCGAACACGTCAACGAAACGATGCGGTAACATCTCCCTGCAAACACTGTAGTTAGCTAAAGGGGAGTTCTGCATGTCTGCAACCATCAAACCCTTCACCGATGAGTTCGAGGAATACGGTCGCGACGAGTCTCGCTCGTCGGGCGAGGCCTCGAGCATTTCGTTTCCAACATCGGAAGACGAGGTTCGCGCCATCTTGCGGCAGCTCCATGCCGAGTGCGTCTCGGTAACGGTTCAGGGCGCCCGGACCGGTCTTGCCGCCGGCGCCGTGCCCCATGGCGGCCACATCCTCAACACCTCCCGTATGAATCGCTACCTAGGCCTTCGCCGCGATGACGAGGGCCACTTTCTCTTGCGTGTTGAGCCCGGTGTCGTGCTGTCCGAGTTGCGCAAGCAACTGGGCAAGAAGGTGCTTCCGACCGCAGGCTGGGACCAGACATCGCTTAAGGCTTACGAGGAATTCCAGGAAGCCCCCGAGCAATTCTTTCCTACCGATCCCACCGAGGCATCTGCCTGCCTGGGCGGCATGGCGGCATGCAACGCCTCTGGCGCCCGTAGCTACGCTTACGGCCCCATGCGCCCCCACATCACAGGTCTTCACGTCGCGCTGACCGATGGCGACCTGGTCGAGCTTCAGCGTGGCGAGGTTTTTGCGCAGGGTCGTCGCCTTTCGCTCGTGACAACGGAAGGCCGTGCACTCGAGCTTGATCTTCCCGCCTACACCATGCCCAAGACCAAAAATGCTTCGGGCTATTATGTTGCGGACGATATGGACGCCATCGACCTCTTTATCGGCGCCTGCGGAACGCTTGGCGTTATCACCGAGCTCGAGATTACCCTGCAGGAGGCGCCTGCGGTCGTTTGGGGCGTGAGCTGCTTTTTCGATAGCGAAGACAAGGCCGTGTCCTTCACCGATTCCGTACGCCCCGTCCTGTCCCACGCGGCTGCCATCGAGTATTTCGATGAGGGCGCCCTGGATATCCTACGTCGCCAGCGCGAGCAGTCGACGGCGTTCGCCTCGCTGCCGGCGCTCGACAAAGAGGCCAAGGTCTGCGTCTACGTGGAGCTCGACTGCGATGATGAAGCCCAGGCGACTGAGGAACTGTATCACCTGGGGTGGGTATTGGAGCTTGCGGGCGGCAGCGACGATGCGACCTGGGTCGCGCGCACCGAGGTCGATCGCGAGTGCCAGCGATTCTTCCGCCATGCGGTGCCCGAGAGCGTCAATATGCTTATCGACGAGCGTCGTCGCACCGACCCCACCATCACCAAGCTGGGCTCGGACATGTCGGTGCCCAACGCACGCTTGGCCGATGTCATCGCCCTCTATCGACGCACATTGGCCGAAAGCGGGCTCGAGTCTGCCGCTTGGGGACATATTGGTAACAACCACCTGCATGCGAACATCCTGCCGCGCGATGCGCAGGATTACCGCCGCGGCGGCGAGTTGTTTGCCCAGTGGGCCTCCGAAGTTACGGCTATGGGCGGTGCCGTCTCCGCCGAGCACGGCGTCGGCAAGATCAAGGCGGGCTTTCTTGAGACGATGTACGGCCACGAGGCCATGGTCGAATCGGCACGGCTCAAGCTCCAGCTCGATCCTGCCGGGCAGCTGGGTCGCGGCAACCTGTTTTCGGAGAAGCTCTTGGATGAACTCGTCCAGAAAGGGGGCGCGTGAAGATGAGCGATTTCCATATGGTGGTGTGCGTCAAGGCGGTGCCGGGTAGCACCGAGGTCAAAATGGACCCCAAGACCAATACCATTGTGCGCGATGGCAAGCAGGCGGTCATCAATCCCTTTGATGCGAGCGCCCTGGAGTGTGCCCTAGCGCTCAAGGACGACTTTATCGGCTTTGGCATGGATGTGCGCGTGACGGTGGTGTCGATGGGTATTCCCGCGACCGAATCGCTGCTGCGCGACTGTATTGCCCGCGGTGCCGACGACGCGCTGCTGCTAACCGATCGCGCCTTTGCAGGTGCCGATACCCTGGCCACCACCTATGCCCTCAAGTGCGGTATCGAGGCTCTCGATGAGGACTTCGATCTTCTTATCTGCGGCAAGATGGCGGTGGACGGCGATACGGCCCAGATTGGCCCCGAGCTTGCCGGTGCCTTTGAGATTCCCTGCGTGACCGACGTGAGCTGCGTGCAGAGCGCGGGCTTTACAACGTGCGGCTCGCTGGCGCTCGTTCACGGATGCGATGCCGGTGAAGAGACGGTCTATCTTGAGATGCCGTGTGCAATGACGACCGCAAAGGAGATCGGCCAGCTGCGCATGCCGAGCATCGCCGGTATTCGTGCGGCTGAGGAGGCTGACGTGCGCGTGGTCAACGCTGCCGACGTGCATGCCGACCCTGCGCGCTGCGGTCTTGCCGGCTCGCCGACGCAGGTCGTGCGCTCGTTTGTGCCCGACCGCGATCAAACGTGTGAAGCCGTTGAGGGCACGGCATCCGAGCAGGCGGCAAAGCTTGCCAAGATTATCGAGGGGATGGCATAGATGAGCGGACTGATTATCGATAGTGAAGCCTGTATCGGCTGCGGTCGCTGCGTTCGCGCCTGCGCCTCGGGCGGCATTGTGGTGGAGGGCGAGCGGCCCAACCGCTGCGCCCGCGTAACCGACGGCTGCATCCTATGCGGCGGGTGCGTCGACGCCTGTCCCGTCAACGCTATCTCGATCGAGCGTGACGAGGCCACTGGCGTGGCGGACCTTGGCGCCTATCGAGACATTTGGGTATTCGTGCAGACCGATGAGCACGATACGGTGGCTTCTGTGGCCTATGAGCTTATGGGCAAGGGGCGCGAGCTTGCCGATGCCCGCGGCTGCCGCTTGGTGGCGCTGGTCGGCATGAGCCCCGAGAGCTCGCTCGAGGAGCTTGAGCATCTGGTTTGCGCCGGCGCCGACGAAATTATGGTCTGTCGCGACGAGCGCCTGCGCCAAAACGATGCAGAGGTTTACGCCCGCCTGATCTGCGATTTGGTAGCCGAGCGCAAGCCCGAGGCTATTCTGTACGGCGCGACCGCCTTTGGCCGCGAGCTGGCACCTGGCGTTGCCGTGCGCCTGCAGACGGGTCTTACGGCCGATTGCACCGTGCTTTCGATGGATACGGAGGCGGGCCTGCTGCAGCAGACGCGCCCGGCGTTTGGCGGCAACCTGATGGCTACCATCGTTTGTCCCAACCACCGCCCTCAGATGGCGACGGTACGTCCCGGCATCTTTAAGGCGCCCGACTTCGACTACGGCCGTCCCGGCACGATCACCCAGGTAACGCTTGCGGATGACGTTAGAGCTCGCGTCGAGATCTCGATTCCCGCCGAGGAGTGGGGGCAGCAGGCCTCGATTGCCGATGCCGAGCGTCTGGTCGTGGTGGGTCGCGGTATCGGCTCCAAGAAAAACCTGCCTCTGATGCGAAAGCTCGCCGAGGCTCTTGGCGCTGAGCTTGGCTGCACGCGCCCTGTCGTGGAGGCCGGCTGGTTGGAGTATCGCCATCAGATTGGCCAGACGGGCGTATCGGTTTCGCCCAAGCTTCTCGTAAGTATCGGTGTCTCGGGTGCCATCCAGCATCTTGCCGGCATCGGTGGAGCGGAGTGCATTATCGCCATCAACGAGGACCCGGATGCCCCCATCTTTGGCGCCGCCCAGTACAAGGTTGTCGGCGACGCCGTCGAGGTTGTCGAGGAGCTGCTGGCCCAGCTTGAGCGCTAGGCACGCGCCAGCCAGGAGCGCGTCTCGTTCTTGAGGCGCTCCCAGGTCGCCTGTGTGGCGGGATCGGTAAAGGGCCGTTTAATGCCAAAGGGTGCGTCGAGCAGGCGGTAGATATCGCCTTGTTCGCGCGCCAGCGCGCGACTTGCGGGATAGACAAGTTCAAACATAAAGCAGATGAGCCCTGCCAGGAAGTCTGCCGGCTCGTCGCGCTCATCGCGTGCAACGCAGCGGTGCTCGTCAAAGGCGGCAAGTGTCGGCGACGAGAAATGACTGGAAAGAAACGTCTTCTCGTCCACCTTGAGGATGGTATCGACGGTGCTGTCGGCGATGGTGCGCATAATGTCGACCTTATCGCCGTCGCGCACGATATCGCAGAAGCGCCGTGTGCGCTCATCGAGCTCCTCGGGTAGTCGAAAGTCGCTGTGATAGGCGATGCTCGCGCGGATGAGCTCGTCGTTCTCGTCGGCCTCAATAAAATCTCGGATGCTCGTCGTGGCAGGCGCGTCGGCGGGGTTCTCACCAAAGAGGACCTCGATGCCCAGCGCCGCATGGCTCATGCTCTCGGCGTCCTTAAAGGTGTCCCAGCGTCGCAGCTGCTCAAAGCGGCCCATATCGTGTAGCAGGCCGCAAAGCCATGCCAGGTCAATATCTTCTGACGACCAGCCCTGCTCGCGCGCTACGGCATCGCATGCCTCGGCCACGTGGTACGTATGCTCGATTTTGAGCGCGATGCGTGGGTTGGTGGCGTCGTAGGCATCGGTGTGGCTTTTGAAGGCCGCGCGCGCCCGGTCTCGATCGATAGCTGTCATAATGACTTCCTAAAAAGTTGTGTCTTTCGATCCGGTGGCAATTGTAGGTGAACTCGGTTGCTGTCGGATGATGATTCTGCCGTGTCGCTACATGCGGTTCGGAGACCTTGTCAGGATGAGAAGCGTATGGTGCTCAAAATCGTTAGAACCGTCTGGCCGGTGATGCTTACCTATGTTGCAATAGGCGCGCCGTGCGGAATGATCATGGGGCAGACGGGAATGGAACCCTGGATGGTCTTTGCCCTGAGCAGCACGTTTGTGACGGGCAGCGGCCAGTTTATGATCTGCAATCTTTGGCTGGCGGGCGTACCGGCACCTTCGATTATCGCGAGCGTTGCCGCCATCTCCTCGCGTTTTGCACTTTACTCGGCATCGATCGCGCCGCATTTGAGGGGTGCTTCGAAGCGTCAGACGCTGGCTGTTGCCGCGACACTTACCGAGGAGGCATATGGCATCTCGCTTGCCAAGCTGATTGATGGGGAAGATTGGGGCCCGCGCGAGTCCTTTGTGCTCAACGTGATCCTCATCGCAACATGGGGCGTTTCGTGTACGATGGGCGCCATCGTCGGCGCCGTTGTCGATGTTCCCACCGCCATTGCAGCCTTTGTCTGCACCTCGCTCTTTATCTGCCTGCTCTTTTCGCAGCGGCTGTCGCGCGGCAACGTTGTCGCGGCGGTTTCGGGCGCGGTGTCCGTCGCCGTATGCAAGTTCTTGGGCCTCGCGAATATTGCCGTGCCGGCAAGCGTCGTGGCCGGCATTGCCATTGCGTTGGCGTGCGATGCTGTATTTGACGGAAGAGGTGCCCGCGATGCCCGTTAACGAGTTCTTGGTTCTGTGGCTGTCGTCGTGGGCTGCTATCGCGTTCTTTCGCATCGCGCCGGCGTTCGCCTTGCGCGGGCGGACCCTGTCGCCCCGCATTACCGAGGCCCTGGGCTATATCCCGCCCGCTGCCTTTGCCGCGCTGGTCGCCAACGACTTGGTGAGCCCCGGCGTGTTCGACGCGGGACTCTGGCCTGCCTTGGTTCCCTGGATTGCGGCCGCCGTCGTCGTGGCGGTGGCAATCAAGACAAAGTCGATGTTGTGGTGCTGCGTTTCGGGCATCGTGTTCTATATCGTTTTGAGCCTCGTATAGGAGCAGGACGCGTTATCGTCCCAGCTTAACGAATCGAATTTCTCACCGAGGCGGTCTGCTTCTTCTGGTACCATGGTCAAACTTTACTGTAGCAAAGCGTGACGTGGGCTTTTGTTCTGCGTCAGCGGAAATGGGGGTTTCATGGCACAGGAAGCGACCGCCAACGAGCAAAAGAAATTCAAGGTCCCGCGTATCCCGGGCGACATCATGATCTATCCGATGATCGTCGGCCTTTTGCTCAATACCTTCTGCCCGCAGGTCTTTGAGGTCGGCGGCTTCTTTACGGCTGCCTGCCGCGGCGGCTCCAACACCATCGTTGCCGCGATCTTGCTGTTCGTGGGCGCCGGCATCAGCTTTAAGTCCACGCCGGGCGCCATCAAGACCGGCATCGTCGTGCTGATTCCTAAGCTTGTAGTGGCAGCCGCGCTGGGTCTGGGCGTCGCGTACTTCTTTAACGATAACTTTTTAGGCCTGAGTTCGGTTTCCATCATCGGCGGCATTACGTTTTGCAACATGGCGCTCTATACGGGCATCATGGGCGAGTTCGGCGATGAGTCCGAGCAGGGCGCTGTCGGTATCCTGTTCTTTACGGCCGGCCCCGCCGTCACGATGATCATCCTTGGTGTTTCGGGTCTCGCCAACATCCCCGTCGGCACCATCATCGGATCCATCCTGCCGCTCGTTATCGGCATGGTCCTGGGCAACTTGTTCCCGTTTATCAAGAACCTGCTGGTCCCCGGCGCCAATCCCGCGATCGCCGTTATCGGCTTTCAGCTCGGTGCGTCCATGAGCCTTTCGAGCTTTATCACCGGCGGTATTTCGGGTATCCTGCTGGGCCTCATCACGCTCTTTATCGTCGGTCCCATTACCTTTGCCTTCGAGCGCTTGTGTGGCGGCAACGGTAAGGCGGCTGTGGCATGCTCCACCATTGCCGGCACGGCCATGACCACGCCGGTCGCCCTCGCCGAGGTCGCTCCGCGCTATGCCGAGCTTGCGCCCATCGCGTATGCGCAGATCGCCACTGCCGTCATCATCACGGCAATCATGGCCCCGATTCTGACCGGCTGGGTCGATAAGAAGTTCTGCCAGAGCAAGGAAGACCTGTCGCCTGCCGGTGTCGAGGCCATCGAAGAGGCTGTCGCGACCGACATCGATGGCGAGTAGCAATCGATACCCATCAATGATTCCGGCATGCAACTCGCGCCGTTTGAACGCCCGAACGAGAGCTGTCTTGCAGTGACGTTCGGGCGCTCTGCTATTATTCCCCTTACCCCTGCGGAGTAGGGGGTGTTTGTTGCCCAGATTCGAATTGGGCGATTCTGGCCACTTGGATATTGAAGGGAGGGCGTCTAGTGGTAAAGGCACTCAAGATCGAGATATTCCTGCTGTGCATGATTATTCTTATCGGACTTGCCGTACGAAGCCGTCGCTCCCTGTTCTCGAGCACCCAGCAGCTTTTGTTTAGCATGCTGGGCTACACGTCTGCTGCCTACATTTTCTTCGATATGATCTGGACGCTCTCGGACGGCGTGAGCACTCCTGTAGGCATCACGGCCAACTGGATTTCCAACGCGGTTTCGTTTTCGCTGTTCGCCATCGCGTGCCTCATTTGGTTTTTCTATTCCGAGACGATGCAGGGCTCACGGCTCCTGACCACGTCCTATAGGGTGGTACTTTTAACGTTGCCAACCGCATTGGTGGTCGTTCTGGCATTTACCAGCTACTGGACGCACGCTATGTTCTATATCGATGCGCGGGGCGTATATCGTCGCGGAGCGCTTTATATGATTCAGCCTATCGTTAGCTACTGCTACGTCATATATACGTCCTTGCATGCCTTTATTCAGGCTCGAAAAGTCGAAAGCCTGCAAAAGAAGGCCATTTATCGCACCCTCGCCTTTTTTGCGGTTCCCGCTCTGGTGGGCGGTACCTTTCAGATCGTATACTCGGTGCCTGGCCTTTGTGTCGGCATAATGATTAGCATGTTGCTGCTCTATATCATCTGCCAGGAGCAACTGATCTCGACTGACCCGTTGACTGGACTCAACAACCGCAACCGTTTTGAGACCTATATGCTGTCGCTCTTTTCAAATGTGGATCAGGCCGAAGATGTATATCTGCTTATGATGGACGCTGACGGCTTTAAGCAGATTAACGATCGCTATGGACATGTGGAGGGCGACCATGCTCTTCAGGTAATATCCGCTGCGCTCAAAGAGGTCTGCTCGGCGTCTGGTGGCTTTATCGCGCGTTATGGTGGCGATGAGTTCGTGGTGCTCCAAAAGGCAGCGGCGGAACAGGATATCATGCATCTGTGCGCGACAATCAACGACGAGCTCGCGCATGCCGAGGTGCCGTATGCATTGCGGATGTCCATCGGTTGCGCGCGGGTCGGCGATAGTGTTGATACCTGGCAAGACTTACTTCGCGCTGCCGATGCGGAGCTCTACCGCGTCAAGGCCGAGAAAAAGAAAGCCGGCATCCAGATACGCTAGGAAAAGGGTCGCACGCTTGCGTGCGTGGCGGCCCTCAGCTCATCGATGTATTCCATTAAGCTAAAGTGTGCAAACGCCCTCCCTAAAAAGGTGAGCTCGCTAGGCTTTTTTGGGTTTGTTGACGATGATGATGCCGCCGCAGACCAACAACAGGGCAACGATGACGGTAACGGGGCTCGTGCCAGCGCCCTCGCCGAGCAGCAGTGCGCTCAACAGCACGCCAAAGACCGGGTTCATAAAGCCAAAGACCGACACGCGGCTGACGGGGTTGACGGCGAGCAGGCGGGACCACAGCGAGTACGCGACGGCGGAGATAAGCGCCATGTAGATGATGAGCGCGATGGCGGGGGCGACTTCGGTGGGGGACAATGTGCCGCCCATCAAAAAGCCGATGGCGGTGAGGACCAGGCCGCCGACTAAAAACTGCCAGCCGGCAAGCAAAACACCGTCGTGCTTGCGCGAGAAGATGCCGATCAGGCAGGTCGAAAGAGCGCCCGCGACAGTGGAGGCTAGGATAAAGCCCTCGCCATCGAGCGTGAAGCCAAAGGTGCCATCTGCGCCCGAAAGGTTGACAAGCGCGACGCCGGCAAAGCCCAACACGCAGCCAAGCACCTTGGCCGTATTGAGCTTCTCGGTGCGAAATGCCAGGGCGGCAAAGAGGATTGCGAGGAAGTTGGCGCTGGCCTCGATGATGGAGCTCGACATGGCACTGGCGCGCGAGAGTCCCAGGTAGAAAAAGAAGTACTGCCCGATAGTCTGGAAGAGCGACAAGACAAAGATGGGCTTGATGTCGCGCGCTTGCGGTACGAGGGGGCGGTGTTGGGCCGCGCTCATCCCAACGATAACCAGGACGCCGGCAAGCGTAAAGCGTAAACCTGCAAAGAGCAGCTGCGAAGCGCTATCGTGCGCCGGGATACCAAAGAGTGCGTAACCGATCTTGATGCAGGGAAAGGCCGATCCCCAGAGTGCACAGCAAACAAGACAGCCCAGGATGAGTCCGGGCAGGGTGGCGAGATACGGCTTGCGGCTTTCCATGATGTCCTTCCCTACATGCGCGAAGCAAAAAAGAACCCGCCACCGGATGTGTCGGTGGCGGGTGTTGTTACCCGAAGGGATTGTACCCGATGGGAAAGGTTTAGGCGAAGTAGGCCACGCCGCTCTCAAAGATCGGCATGAACTTATCGCCGGGGACATGCTCGGGCACGTTGCGGTACAGGTTGTCGCCGCGGCGCTCGGCATGACCCATCTTGCCCAGGACGCGGCCGTCGGGGCTCGTGATGCCCTCGATGGCGAGTGCGGAGCCGTTGGGGTTGACGGAGAGATCCATGCTGGGCTTGCCGTCCTCGCCCACGTACTGCGTGGCGACCTGGCCGTTGGCGATCAGCTGGGCGAGCACTTCGTCGTTGGCGACAAAGCGGCCCTCGCCGTGGCTGATGGCGACGGTGTAGGGGTCGTCCAGGCTGCACTGCGACAGCCACGGGGACAGGTTGGACGAGATGCGGGTGCGCACCAGACGGCTCTGATGACGACCGATGGTGTTGAACGTCAACGTGGGCGCATCGGGCGTGGCGTCGACGATGTCGCCATAGGGCACCAGACCGAGCTTGACCAGGGCCTGGAAGCCGTTGCAGATGCCCAGCATCAGGCCGTCGCGGGCCTTGAGCAGGTCGCGGACTGCCTCGGTGACTTCGGGAGCGCGGAAGAACGCCGTGATGAACTTGGCGGAGCCGTCGGGCTCGTCGCCGCCCGAGAAGCCGCCGGGGATCATGACGATCTGGCTTGCACGGATGCGGCGGGCAAGCTCGTGGGTGCTCTCGGCGACGGCCTCGGGGGTGAGGTTGTTGATCACGAAGGTGTCGGCCTCGGCACCGGCGGCACGGAAGGCGCGGGCGCTGTCGTACTCGCAGTTGTTGCCGGGGAACACGGGGATGATCACGCGCGGGCGGGCGATCTTGGCGCCGCCGTACACGTGGATATCCTTGGCGCGGAAGTCGATGGTCTCGACCTCGGGGGTCTTGCCGGCGCTGCGGTAGGCGAAGACGCCCTCGATGCCGCTCTCCCAGGCCTCCTGGAGCTCGGCGAGCTCGATGACCTCGGAGCCGGTGTCGATGACATAGCCCTCGACGGTGGTGCCCAGGGGCTCGACGACAACGCCGTCGGCGACCTCGGGCAGCTCGGCATCCTCGGCGAGCTCGACAATAAAGCTGCCGTAGAGCGGGGTGAAGAGGCTCTCCACGTCTACATCCTCGGCAAGCTCGATACCGATCTGGTTACCGACGCACATCTTAAAGAGGCTCTCGGCGCCGCAGCCGTAGCCGGGCGTGGAGATGGCCAGGGCGTTGCCGGTAGCAGTGAGCGCCTCGACGGCGTCAAACGCGGCGAGCAGCTGCTGAGCATCGGGGCGGTAGTCCTCGCCATAGGTGGCGGGGGCGATGCGGACGACGCGGTGCGTGAGGCCCTTGAACTCGGGCGAGACGGCGCGGGCGGCCTTGCCCACGGCGACGGCGAAGCTGATCAGGGTCGGCGGAACGTTGAGCTCGCCGGCCTCGTCCTCAAACGAACCGCTCATGGAGTCCTTGCCGCCGATGGCGCCGGCACCCAGGTCGACCTGGGCCATAAGGGCACCCAGGACGGCAGCCATGGGCTTGCCCCAGCGCTCGGCCTCGGTGCGCAGGCGCTCGAAGTACTCCTGGAAGGAGAGGTAGGTGCGCTTGTGCTCAAAGCCGGCGGCAACGAGCTTGGCGATGGACTCGACCACGGACAGGTAGGCGCCCGCAAACTGGTCGGCCTCCATCAGATAGGGGTTGAAGCCCCATGCCATGGCGCTCGCCGTGGTGGTCTCGCCGTCCACGGGGAACTTGGCGACCATGGCCGAGCTTGGGGTGAGCTGCGTCTTGCCGCCAAAGGGCATGAGCACGGTCGCGGCGCCGATGGTGGAGTCGAAGCGCTCGGAAAGGCCCTTGTTGGAAGCGACGTTGAGGTCGGTGACGAGCGAGGTCATGCGCTCGGCGAGCGTGGTACCGGCCCAGCTGGGCTGCCACACACTGCGGGCGCAGACGTGGGCGACCTGGTGCTTGGGCGCACCGTTGGAGTTGAGGAACTCGCGGGACAGATCGACGATGGCGACGCCGTTCCAGGCCATGCGCATGCGCGGCTCGGCGGTAACCTCGGCGATAACGGTCGCCTCCAGGTTCTCCTCGGCGGCGTAGCCCATGAACTCCTCGACGTCACCGTCGGCGACGGCGCAGGCCATGCGCTCCTGGGACTCGGAAATGGCGAGCTCGGTGCCGTCCAGGCCGTCGTACTTCTTGGTCACGGTGTCCAGGTCGACATACAGGCCGTCGGCAAGCTCGCCCACGGCGACCGAGACGCCGCCGGCGCCAAAGTCGTTGCAGCGCTTGATCAGGCGGCAGGCGTCGCCGCGGCGGAACAGACGCTGCAGCTTGCGCTCGACCGGGGCGTTGCCCTTCTGGACCTCGGCACCCGAGGTCTCGATGGACTCGGTGTTCTGGGTCTTGGAGGAGCCAGTGGCGCCGCCGATGCCGTCACGGCCGGTGCGGCCACCCAAAAGGATGATCTTGTCGGTGGGGGCGGGGCACTCGCGACGCACGTGGTTTGCCGGGGTAGCGCCCACGACGGCGCCGACCTCCATGCGCTTGGCCACGTAGCCGGGGTGATAGAGCTCGTTGACCTGACCGGTGGCAAGGCCGATCTGGTTGCCGTAGCTGGAGTAGCCGGCGGCGGCGGTGGTCACGAGCTTGCGCTGCGGAAGCTTGCCCTCGAGCGTCTCGGAGACGGGGACCGTGGGGTCGCCGGCGCCGGTGACGCGCATGGCCTGATAGACATAGCTGCGGCCCGAGAGCGGGTCGCGGATAGCGCCGCCCACGCAGGTGGCGGCACCGCCGAAGGGCTCGATCTCGGTCGGGTGGTTGTGGGTCTCGTTCTTAAAGAGGAACAGCCAGTCCTGGTCCTCGCCATCGACATCGACCTTCACCTTGACGGTGCAGGCGTTGATCTCCTCGGACTCATCGACATCAGTCATGACGCCGGTCTTCTTAAGGTACTTGGCGCCGATGGTGCCCATGTCCATGAGGCAGACGGGCTTGGCGTCGCGACCGAGCTCGTGGCGCATCTCCATGTAGCGGTCGAAGGCCTGCTGCACCACGGCGTCGTCGATCGTCACGTCATCCAGGACGGTGCCGAAGGTGGTGTGGCGGCAATGGTCGGACCAGTACGTGTCGATCACGCGGATCTCGGTGATGGTGGGGTCGCGATTCTCATCGCGGAAGTACTGCTGGCAGAAGGCGATGTCCGCCTCGTCCATGGCAAGACCGCGCTCGGAAATAAAGGCGGCAAGGCCGGCCTCATCGAGCTCGCGGAAGCCGTCGAGCACTTCGACGGGCTGAGGCTCGGGGGTCTCCATGTACAGCGTCTCGGGCAGGTCGAGCGAGGCGATGCGCGCCTCGACGGGGTTCACCACGTAGTGCTTGATGGCCTCGATGGCGGCTTCGTCCAGGGCGCCCGAGATCATATAGACCTTGGCGGAGCGCACGGCGGGGCGCTCGCCCTGGCTGATGAGCTGCACGCACTCGCTGGCGGAGTCGGCACGCTGGTCAAACTGGCCAGGCAGGAATTCGACGGCAAAGACGGCGCCGTCGCTTGCGGGGAGCTCGTCGTAGGTCACATCGACCTGGGGCTCGCTAAAGACGGTCGGCACGCAGGAGCGGAAAAGCTCCTCGTCGATGCCCTCGACGTCGTAGCGGTTGATGATCCTCAGGGCCTCGATGCCCTTGATGCCGAGAATCTCGGTCAGCTCGCCCTTGAGCTGCTGAGCCTCGACGTCGAACCCGGGTTTCTTCTCCACGTAGATACGAGAGACCATTGGTTCCTGCCTTCCTGATCGGTTGGGCGTACGGTACGGTATGCGGCAGCGGTCGGTTTGCGGGGCCTGCCCTGCGGTCGCCTTGAGCCACATGTTTGTAAACCTCACTATGATACGACAGCTCGCGGCGCGTAGAGGACGGCGAGGGTGCTACAGTGAAGCGCAAACAAGAGAAAGGCATCACATGGCATTCGTTTCGCTCGCCATCATCGCACTCGTGGCCTTTGCAAGCCCCTTCATCGCTTCGGCGATTCCTGGAAAACCCGTTCCCGAAACGGTCTTTTTGCTCGTGTTCGGCGCGGTGTTGGGACCTCATATGCTTGGCGTCATCCATGTGGATGCCGAGGTCTCGCTTGTGTCAGAGCTCGGTCTGGCATTTTTGTTCCTGCTTGCCGGCTTTGAGATCGACCCAAAGAACATCACGGGCGTCGAGGGGCGCTACGGTATGGCCACGTGGGTTGTCACATTTTGTATCGCCTGGCTTGCCGTGCGCTTTACCCCGTGGTTCTCGGTCAGCCATTTCGACGGTATCGCCGTGACGCTCGCCTTGACCTCGACGGCGCTTGGAGCGCTCATGCCCATCTTGCGCGAGCGGTTGCTTGCCGGAACGCGCGTCGGTGATTCGATTCTCGCCTATGGTACGTGGGGCGAGCTCGGCCCCGTGCTCGCCATGTCGGTACTGCTGTCTGCCCGCACGGGTATCGAGACGCTGCTGATCTTGGGCCTGTTCGCCGTGGTGTGCGTGCTGCTTGCCGTGGTCCCCAGCCGCTCCAAACGCGTCGGCAGCCGCTTCTTTGCGTTTGTCGAGGAGCGCGCCGATACCACGTCGCAGACCTTCGTGCGCCTGACGGTGCTTATTTTGGTCACGCTCGTGGCGTTCTCGGCCATCTTTAGCCTCGATATCGTGTTGGGCGCTTTTGCCGCCGGCTTCGTCCTGCGCTATATCATCCCCGAGGGCAACCATACGCTTGAGACCAAGCTCGACGGCCTGGCCTACGGCTTTTTGATCCCGGTGTTCTTTACCGTGTCGGGCGCAAAGATCGATCTGACGGCCGTGGTGTCGCGCCCCGGGCTGCTCGTGGGCTTTATCGTGGCGTTGTTGATTATTCGCGCTGTGCCCATTCTTATTTCTATGAGCATTTGTCCTGCGACGCGCGATGTGTCGGCGTATGGTCGCATTACCGTGGCCCTGTACTGCACCACGGCGCTACCGATCATCGTTGCCGTGACGAGCGTGGCCGTCAACGCGGGCGCGCTGTCGCAAGATATTGCGTCGGTCATGGTTGCCGCCGGTGCCATCACGGTGTTCTTGATGCCGCTGCTCGCGCAGCTCTTCTACCGCGTGGTCGACGCCGCGCCGGTCGCCGCCGTGGCAGAGGTTGCCGAGCACCCTGCCGAGGCACTCGATATCCTGCGTGCCCATCACGATTTGGCGAGTCTGCTCGCACGAGAGCACGAGCTGCTGACCTCGCATGGCCATGGTCGCGTATTCGAGGGCCTGCCTACGCTCGATACGATTGCCGAGCGTCTTTCCGCCGAGGCGGCGAGCGGCCACATCGATGCCCGCATTGTGGACGCGGCGCACCTGCTTGCCGACAAGACCTATGGAGACGAGATCGACCCGTCCGAGCTTACCCCGCGCGAGCGCCGCCGCCTGGAGCGCGCCAAGCTCGCCGTGCGCGAATACCGCCGCCGCATGCTGGAGCTCTACGCACGCGATGAAGCCCAAGACGACGACGGCAAATAACGAGACGCTTCCCTAGGGGAAGACGCGTCCCACTTTAAAGACCCGAAACGGGACGCAGTTTCCGCAAGGAGGTCCTGGGGGACCGGGCCCCGTTCTGATCCGAAATACTGGGACATAGTTTCCCTTTCATAACAGAAGAAGGCGCGCTGCCTGCAATTGATGCGGGCGGCGCGCCTTCTTTGTTGGACTATGTTGAGGCTGGGAGTTGAGGCTTGTGGTCCCTTAAGAGCGGGCAGCTCCGTCGACGGGGAGGATGGCGCCCGTGACATAGGAGGACATGTCGCTCGCCAGGAAAACGAAGGCGTTGGCGACATCCTCGGGCTCGCCCATGCGACCCAGCGGAATGGTGGCGATGATGGGCTTGATGACCTCTTCGGGCAGGTTGGCGACCATATCGGTCTTGGTCACGCCGGGTGCGACGGCATTGACGCGAATGCCCATGGGGGCGAGCTCGCGCGAGAGCGACTGGACCATACCGTTGACGGCAAACTTGGACGTGGGATAGCCAACGCCGGAGGGCTGACCGTACTTGGCGACCATTGAACTCGTGGTGGTGATGGTGCCGCCATGACCTGCTTCGGTCATGATCTTGGCGGCAGCCTGGTGGCCATTAAAGACGGCGACGACGTTAAGGTCCATGACCTTTGCGAACTCCTCGGCCGTGTAGTCCAAGAGGGGTGAACGCTGGGAGATGCCGGCATTGTTGACGACCGTGTCCAAGCCGCCCATGTCGGCTGCAGCCTGGGTAAAGGCCCCGGTCACGGCCTCGAGCGAGGTGAGGTCGCAGGAGCGGCCCCAGACCTTGGCGTCGGGATAGGCGGCTGCCAGCTTCTCAACGGCCGCGTCGGCAGTCTCCTGGCGCGAGCCAAAGACGGTGACGGCAGCGCCTTCCTCGATAAAACGGCAGGCGATGGCATAGCCGATACCGCGCGTGCCTCCGGTGATGATTGCTTTTTTGCCCTCGAGCAACATGGTGCTTCCTCTCATCGCGGGCGGACATTCGCAGCACAGCGTAGCGGTAGCCGGAATCGGTCGCGTTTGCATATCGGTGAACGGTAGCCCGCGTTACCGATGAGCGGCTCGCGCAAATATGCTCTGCCGTTGTGCTTGGGGCAGGAGACAAAAGGGCTCCCGTCCCACATCGGACGGGAGCCCTCAAGGCGCGTATTGCTAGGCGAGCGTTGGGCTAGTTGGCCATAACGCCTTCGGTCCAGGCCTCGACGTCCTCGATACGCAGGACGTTGGCGACCTCGGCCACGCAGTCGACGTTGGCAAGCTCGGCGGCGGCAGCCTGGACGTCCTTCTCGAGCGCGCGGTGCGTCAGGAAGATAACCGAGCAGGCATCGCTGACGCCCGACTTGCCATCCTCGACCTGATTGATGAGCGAGATCGAGATGTTGTGCTTGGCAAAGATGTCGACCGTCTCGGACAGGGCGCCCACGCGGTCGGCGACCTTCAGGCGCACGTAGTACTTGGTCTGGAGCTCGTTCATGGGCTTAAAGGCGAGGTTGTGACCGTAGGGCTCGATCTCGGGCAGCGGAGCCACGCCGCGGCTGATCTGCTCGGAGAGCGACAGAATATCGCCCACGACGGCGCTCGCGGTGGGGAAGGAGCCTGCGCCCGCGCCGTAGAACATAGTCTCGCCCACGGCGTCGCCTACCACGTAGACAGCGTTCATGGCGCCGTTGACTTTGGCAAGCATGTGGTCGGCGGGGATGAGCGTGGGATGCACGCGAACATCGACGCCGGCGTCGGTGTTGCGGGCGATGCCGAGCAGCTTAATGGTGTAGCCGAGCTCGCGGGCCTGGGCGATGTCCTCGGCGCCGATGGTACGGATACCCTGCTGGTACACATCGTCGGTGGTCACGCGGGTGCCAAAGCCGATGGAGGCGAGGATTGCCGTCTTGCTGGCGGCGTCGAAGCCGTCGACGTCGGCGGACGGGTTGGCCTCGGCATAGCCCTTGGCCTGTGCGTCGGCGAGCACATCGGCGTAATCGGCGCCCTCGGCGTCCATGCGCGACAGGATGTAGTTGGTGGTGCCGTTGAGGATGCCGGCGATGGTCAGGATCTTGTTGCCCACCAGGTCGTGCTCAAGCGTGCTCACGATGGGGATGCCGCCGCCGCAGCTGGCCTCGCACTTAATCTGCACGCCGCACGCGCGCGCTTTCTCGGCAAGCGTCTCAACGTGGCGGCCCAGCAGGGCCTTGTTGGCAGAGACGACATGCTTGCCGTGCTCAAAGGCGGTGGTGAAGATCTCAGTTGCGGGATGCTCGCCACCGATCAGCTCGACGACGATGTCGACGGCGGGGTCGGTGACGACGTCGTGCCAGTCACTCGTAAAAGCCTCGCGCTCAATGCCTGCCGCCTCGGCCTGCTCCCAGGCAAGCGCGCAGGCGCGGGTCAGCTTAAGGTCGATGCCGTAGGCTGCCAGGTACTCATCGTGGTGGCTCTTGATCAGACGGGCCACGCCGCCGCCGACGGTTCCCAGGCCGATCAGACCGACGTTCACGGTGCGCAGGGGTTCGCTCATAGATAGCTCCTTCGTGCATCTTGTGGATGGATTAACTGCTTATAGGTTGAGTGCATTCTAGCGTGAAGTGCGGGCGCGTGCTTGCCAGGCAACAGGAGTCGCACAAAACGGCACCCCCGAAACGCTGCGGAAATATTGGAAACATGCTCGCTACAAATGAACTTCCGTAACAAACTGTCAACGTTTGCGCCATAAGGTTTGCCCCGTACCGCAAGACGGCCGCACCGCGGCCAGCGAAAAAGGGGGACACCATGTTCAACATCAACAGCACGCTCAGCCGTAGGAACTTTCTCGCCGGCGCCGCGGCGCTCGGCAGCACCGCCGCACTCGCTGGTTGCTCGTCGGGTGACTCGGACGGCGGCTCCGCCGATGACGGCAAGACCTTCAAGATCGGTGTCATCGGTCCTCTGACCGGCGCCGCGGCAACCTATGGCGTTTCGGCCGAGAAGGGTGCCAAGCTCGCTGCCAAGGATTTCTCGACCAAGGACCTCAAGATTTCGCTTAAGTCCGAGGATGACGTCGCCGACGGCGAGAAGGCTATCAACGCCTTCAATACCCTGTGCGACTGGGGCATGCAGGCGCTCGTCGGCCCCGTCACGACTGGTGCCGCCGTCGCCGTCTCGGGCGAGATCGCCGACGATATGCTCATGGTCACGCCCTCGGCATCGTCGCTCGACGTTACCAAGGACAAGACCACGGTCTTCCAGGTTTGCTTCACCGATCCCACCATGGGCGCGAGTGCCGCGAAGTTCTTGGCCGAGAAGTATGCAGACGCCAAGATTGCCCTGTTCTACAACTCCGGCGATACGTATAGCTCGGGCGTTGCCGACGCTTTTGCCGAGCAGGCCAAGGCGTCCAAGCTCGACATCGTCGATACCGAGACCTTTAAGGACGATTCCTCCACGAGCTTTACCAACCAGCTCACCAAGGCCAAGGAGGCCGGTGCCACGCTTATCTTTGCCCCGATCTATTACACGCCGGCGTCCGTCCTGCTCAAGAACGCCAAGGACATGGGCTACGACATGACGCTCATGGGCGCCGACGGCATGGACGGCCTGCTCTCCGTTGAGGGCTTCGACACCTCTCTTGCCGAGGGTGTGCTGCTCATGACCCCGTTCTCTGCCGACGACGAGAAGAACGCCGACTTCGTCAAGGCATATAAGGAGGCCTACGACGAGACGCCCAACCAGTTTGCCGCCGATGCCTATGACTGCGTCCACGCGATTGTCGAGGCGATCGATAAGGCAGACATCGATATTACGGCCGACGGCGCCGACATTGCCGGCGATCTTGCCAAGGCCATGCGCAAGATCAAGATCGAGGGCCTGACGGGCGAGCTCACGTGGAACGACGAGGGCCAAGTCGAGAAGCCCGCTACAGCCTATGTGATCCAGGACGGCAAGTACATCGCCGCCTAAGTGCGTATAAAGCGCTACCGGTGAGGCCGTTTAAATCAGGACAGGGAAGCTTGTAACAGAATGGAAACATTACTTTCACACAATAAAGTGGCTAAACTGCATAAACCAATAGAAATACGCATAATTATGGATAAACGGACAAAACAAAAGAAAAGTTGAAATAATCGCCACTTTTCCTAACTAAAGCGTCTACTATTTTGCGAACGCCGAACACGGCGAAGGATGGCCTGTCGGGCAGCCAAAACCCGACGAGATTTGAGAGGAGAGCCGCATGTCGAGCCTCACCGGTAAGTCATTGAACCCTGTTATGAATCGCAGGAGCGTTATCGCGAGCGCAGCAGGTCTGGGGGCGATGTCCATTCTAGCTGGCTGCTCCTCCAACGGCGGCGACAGCGGTTCCGCTTCGGGCGACGCTTCGTTTAAGATCGGCACCATCGGACCGCTGACCGGCGCCAACGCGTCCTACGGCAAGTCCGTTACCCAGGGTGTCGAGCTTGGCTGCAAGGATTTCTCGACCAAGGAGCTGCCGCTTGCCAGCAAGGCCGAGGATGACCAGGCCGACGGCGAGAAGGCCGTCAACGCCTTTAACACCCTGCTCGACTGGGGCATGCAGGCCCTCGTCGGCCCGACCACCACGGGCGCGTCGGTTGCCGTTGCCGCCGAGTGCGGTAACGACCCCGAGACGTTCATGATCACTCCGTCCGCGTCCTCCGAGGACGTCACCAAGGGCAAGGATTGCGTCTTCCAGGTTTGCTTTACCGATCCCAACCAGGGCGTCAACGCTGCCAAGTTCCTGGCGCAGAAGTATGCGGACGAGAAGTTCGTGCTGTTCTATAACTCCGGCGACGCTTATTCTTCGGGTGTCGCGGATGCCTTTAAGGCCCAGGCCGCTGAGTCCAAGCTCGAGGTTGTCGACGAGGAGACCTTTAAGGACGACTCCGCCACGAGCTTTACCAACCAGCTGACCAAGGCCAAGCAGGCCGGCGCCACCATGATCTTTGCGCCGATCTACTACACGCCAGCGTCCGTCCTGCTCAAGAACGCCAAGGACATGGGCTACGACGTCAAGATGATGGGTTGCGACGGCATGGACGGCATCCTGGGCGTTGAGGGCTTCGACACCTCTCTTGCCGAGGGTCTGCTGCTCATGACCCCGTTCTCCGCCGACGACGAGAAGAACGCCGACTTCGTCAACGCTTACAAGGATAAGTATGGCGAGACTCCGGACCAGTTTGCCGCCGACGCTTACGACGGCGTGCACGCGGTGGCCGAGGCCCTCGAGGAGGCCGGTCTTGGTGTCGACGCCGACCCGACCGAGGTCGCCGAGAAGCTGCCTAAGGCTATGCTCAAGATTACCGTTGACGGTCTGACCGGCAAGCTCACCTGGAACGATAAGGGCCAGGTCCAGAAGGAGCCCACGGCGTACGTCATCACCGACGGCAAGTACGTACAGGCCTAATAAGCCGCCTTACATAGAGCGGTTTTGATCCCAAGCAGGGGAGGTTTGGCCTTCCCTGCTTGCTTGGTATCTAGGGACAGTGTAACGTCCCTGTTTCATACATTAACTGGAAACCTATTCGAAAGGGGGATGTGGAACATGACGGTCTTTATCCAATACCTGGTCAACGGCCTGTCCATGGGCAGCGTCTACGCCATCATCGCGTTGGGCTACACCATGGTCTACGGTATCGCCAAGATGCTGAACTTCGCTCACGGCGACGTTATCATGGTCGGTGCCTATGTCTCGTTCTGCGCCACGTCGTATCTCGGCCTCCCGGGCTGGGCATCTGTAATTCTCTCTTGTGTGGTCTGTACCGTTCTCGGTGTTCTCATCGAGGGTCTGGCATACAAGCCGCTGCGTCAGGCGGGCCCGCTGGCCGTTTTGATCACGGCCATCGGCGTGTCTTACTTCCTGCAGAACGCCGCGCAGCTTCTGTGGGGCGCCACGCCCAAGAACTTCACTTCGCTCGTCACCTTCCAGGTGCCGGAGTTCTTGGTCAAGTTCAATGTAAGCGCCGTTTCGCTCGTCACCATCGTCGCCTGCCTGGTTATCATGGCCGGCCTGATGTTCTTTACAGGTAAGACCAAGATGGGCAAAGCCATGCGCGCCGTGTCCGAGGACAAAGCCGCCGCTCAGCTCATGGGCATCAACGTCAACCGCACCATCTCGATGACGTTTGCCATCGGCTCTGCCCTTGCCGCCATCGCCGGTGTGCTCCTGTGCTCCTACTCGCCGGTCCTGCAGCCCACCACGGGCGCCATGCCTGGCATCAAGGCCTTCGACGCCGCCGTCTTCGGCGGTATCGGCTCCATCCCCGGCGCCTTTGTCGGTGGCATTCTCATCGGCATCATCGAAGCGATGGCGCAGGCATACATTTCCACGAGCCTTGCCAACTCCATCGTCTTTGGCGTTCTGATCATCGTCCTGCTCGTCAAGCCTGCCGGCCTCTTGGGCAAGTACGTCCCCGAGAAGGTGTAGGTGAGCGTTATGAAGTTTCTTAAAGACAAACAGACGCGTCACGACTTTGTCACGTACGCCATGTGCATCGTGGCCTTCGCCATCGTGTTCTTTATGCAGTCCAACCATATGATTCCGCGCATGATCGCCGGTCAGCTGGTTCCCATCACGGCCTATATCGTCATGGCCATCTCCCTTAACCTCGTCGTCGGCATCGCGGGCGACTTGTCGCTGGGCCACGCGGGCTTTATGAGCGTCGGCGCCTATACGGGCATCGTTACCGCGGTCGCCCTCGAGAGCGCCGTTCCCTCCGATCCGGTGCGCCTTATCATCAGTATCGTGGTCGGCGCCATCGCTGCCGCCATCCTGGGCTTCTTGATCGGCATCCCGGTCCTGCGCCTGAGCGGCGACTATCTGGCCATCGTGACCCTGGCTTTTGGCGAGATCATCAAAGAGATCGTCACCTGCCTTATCGTGGGCGTCGACTCCCGCGGCCTGCATGTGATCTTTAACATCACGGGTAACTCCACGATCGACGACCTGCACCTGCTCGAGGACGGCACCGCCATCATCAAGGGCGCGCAGGGCGCATCGGGCGTGTCGACCTATTCGACTTTCCTTGCCGGCGCCATCCTGGTCATGGTCGCGCTCGTGATTGTACTCAACCTGGTTCGCAGCCGTACCGGCCGTGCCATTATGGCCGTGCGCGACAACAAGATCGCTGCCGAGTCCGTGGGTATCTCCGTCACCCAGTACCGCATGATCGCCTTCGTGGTTTCCGCCGCTCTCGCCGGTGCTGCCGGAGCCCTCTTCGGCGGTAACTTCTCGCAGCTCTCCGCCACCAAGTTCGACTTCAACACGTCCATCCTCATCCTGGTGTTCGTGGTCCTGGGTGGTCTGGGCAATATGCGCGGCTCCGTCATCGCGGCGGCGTTGCTCACGGTGCTTCCCGAGCTGCTCCGTCAGTTCTCGGACTACCGCATGCTCATCTACGCCATCGTGCTGATCCTGGTCATGATCTTTACCAACAACCCGCAGCTCAAGGCGTTCTTCGCACGCATTAAGGATCGCTTTGCTCCCAAGAAGGAGGTGGCAGCCGATGCCCAGTAAGTTTGAGTTCAACAAGGGCAAGATGGTCCCGTATCCTTCTGGCGCCATCGTTCCCGACCGCGACCTGGGCCAGCGCCCGGCGCTCGAGTGCATCCACTTGGGCATTGAATTTGGCGGCCTTAAGGCAGTCGACGACTTTAGCCTGACCATCGGTAAGACCGAGATCGCCGGTCTGATCGGTCCCAACGGTGCCGGTAAGACCACGGTCTTCAACCTGCTCACCAAGGTGTACCAGCCCACGCACGGTACTATCCTGCTCGACGGCGAGGACACCTCGGGCAAGTCCGTCTACCAGGTCAACCGTATGGGTATCGCCCGTACGTTCCAGAACATTCGCCTGTTCAACACCATGACGGTGGAGGACAACGTTAAGGTCGGCCTGCACAACCAGGAGCGCTACTCTGGTTTTGAGGGCGTGCTGCGTCTGCCGACGTACTGGAAGCACGAGAAGGCCGCCCACGAGCGTGCCATGGAGCTGCTGTCCATCTTTGATATGGAGCACCTGGCAAACGAGCAGGCCGGCTCGCTGCCTTACGGCGCCCAGCGTCGTCTGGAGATCGTCCGCGCGCTTGCCACCAACCCCAAACTGCTGCTGCTCGACGAGCCTGCCGCCGGCATGAACCCGTCCGAGACCGCGGAGCTCATGGAGAACATCGTCAAGATCCGCGACACCTTCGGCATCGCCATCATGCTTATCGAGCATGATATGTCGCTCGTTATGAACATCTGCGAGGGCATCTGCGTGCTCAACTTTGGTAAGGTCATCGCCAAGGGCACGGCAGAGGAAATCCAGAACAACGACGCCGTTATCGAGGCGTATCTGGGCAAGCAGGATAAGGGGGAGAACTAAATGGCAGAGCCGATGCTTTCCGTCTACAACATCAACGTCTGGTACGGCGCCATCCACGCCATCAAGGACATCTCCTTTAACGTCAACGAGGGCGAGATCGTGGCTCTGATCGGCGCGAACGGTGCCGGCAAGTCCACAACGCTCAAGACTGTCTCGGGCCTGCTGCGTTCCAAGACCGGCTCCATCAAGTTTATGGGCGAGGACATTACCCATACGCCCGCCGATAAGCTGGTTGGTAAGGGCCTGGCCCAGGTGCCCGAGGGCCGTCGCGCCTTTTTGCAGATGACGGTCGAGGAGAACCTGGAGATGGGCGCATATACACAGCCCAAGTCCACGGTGGCTCCGGGCCTGGAGCGCGTCTACGAGCAGTTCCCGCGCCTGAAGGAACGCCGTCGCCAGGTCGCCGGCACCCTTTCGGGCGGCGAGCAGCAGATGCTCGTTATGGGTCGCGCCCTTATGAGCAACCCCAAGCTGCTCATGCTCGACGAACCCTCCATGGGTCTGGCGCCGATTCTGATCGAACAGATCTTCCAGATTGTCGAGGACTTGCACAAGGCCGGCACCACGGTGCTCTTGGTCGAGCAAAACGCGCAGATGGCGCTTTCCATCGCCACGCGCGGCTACGTGCTCGAGACCGGCAAGATCACCATGACCGGCACCGGACAGGAGCTCCTGCACGACGACAACGTCCGCAAAGCCTATCTGGGCGGTTAGGCGGTTCCGCCGTTCTACCGAACGGCGGACCGGCCGACGCTGCGCGGCGCCCTGATCGACGTGCCGAAGCTCCTCACCCTTGGGGCTATGCCGCGGTACGAGGCCAGGTGGTCATGGTCCGGGAACCTCGCGATGTCGAATGACACCGCGAGGTTCGCCGCCGTCCTCGGCGGCCTCGACCCCCGAGTGGGCGATCCCCACGCGCTAACGCCTGCAAACAAGGGGATTGCCAAGACGCCGCCGGGCACCTCCGTCATAGACGTGGAAGTGCGGCCGCGCTGAAGCACTGCGCGGTGTCTGCTCGCTTATGTGCGCATCACGAAGGAAGACCAGATCGGTGAGCGGGATTGGCCCGAAGTCGAGAGATTCCCATCAGCCTCTCGTCGGTCGATGACCGGTTCACCACGCAGGAAGAGCGTGACGGAAGGTCTCGCAAAAAGGCTCCGAGCGCGGCGTGCTCATGCCCGTCGTGGTGCGCCCGAAGGGGGGGACGGCTGCTACGAGCTCGATCATTTGCGAGGAGAAGACGAACCAGTCGTTGCAGATCCAATATGGATCTCGCCGACCTCGGCAAGCTGCTCGATGAGTGGAAGCCCTGTCGGGTCGTCTATTTCAACACCACCCAGAATGATGGTGTCATCGCGCAGGTCGATCTGCGTGTTGAGCACAGCGAGGTTAAAGCCGGAGGCCACAAATCCGATAGCAGCCAGGACGAGCCCCGTGGCAACAAGCCCACCCGCTACGGCAAGGTAAATCCTTTTTACGCTGGACATGTTTGCACTCCTTCCTATGCCGTGAGCGGCGCCGCTTCGGCGCCCATGCGGCTCTTATTGCCTCGATCTTTCCAGAAGGGCGAAACGGCTTTCTTCGCCCAAAGGGCAGAGAGGCGCGCGATCTGCTTGGACGCCGTCCAGGCGCCGGCTCCCGTGAGGAGCGCCACACCGATGGAAGCGAATCCCATTCCCATCGAGGCCAAAACGTACGGAACATGCCCGATAATGATGCCGTCCACGGCGAACAGGAGCCCTACCAGGCCCGTGCCCCCGAATGCCGCGGCCACGATCCACACGCAGAGCGCAAGAACCCAAATACAGATGTAGACTGCAGCGGCAACGGCGACGAACGCGAGCAGCAGCGGAATCCATACCGGAGAGCCCACGATGGCGAGCGCCCATAGAAGTGCCGTGCTCTTGCGCTTGGTCCTCGCGATCGCGCGCGGCACGGCGGGCAGTTCGTCGAGCGTTGCCTCGGCGACCTCACCGGGCGTGCCCATGGCGGCCACAGCCTCGGCCTCCGTCATGCCGTCCTCCATACGGTCGGCGATGGCCTCCGCGTAGAACTCCTGCGTTTCCTTTACCTGATCTGCCGGCAGGCAGGCCAGAAGCTCGCCCAGCCGGTTCAAGAACTCATCGCGCGTCATGGTGCGCCCCCTCCACGTAACGGTAGATCTCCTGCACGGATGGCCATTCGGCGAGGAACTCGGCGATACGCTCGCGCCCGGCGTCCGTGATGCGGTAGTACCTCCGCAGCCGCCCGTTGTGCTCGGCGGAGCGCGCGGTGATGCAGCCCGCCTTCTCCAGGCGCTTGAGCAACGGATAGAGCGTGGATTCCGTGAGCCCCATACTCGCGGGCACGTCCTTCACGATCTGATAGCCGTAGGATTCCTCGCCCGAGACGGCCGCGAGCACGCAGGCCTCGAGGAAGCCGCGCTTCATCTGTGCCTCCATCCGCACACCTCCTTTCGTAGTATACTGTGTAACACCTACTATATGACACATAGTATATGATGTCAACAGTTGTCGTATAGGGAGTCCGGTCTGTCTGTCCCCTGCGGGTACTCATTGGGGACGTACTTAAATGAGTACCCATCGCTCAAGGTGGCACCTGGGGACGTTCCTTATGTGCCGGCACTTTGGGACACTCCTTGTCAAGGTTTTGTTCCATCGTGCGGGTTGCTATTTAACGTGCGACAATGCCGTGTGGAAATCGAAATGTCTCCTGGGGGCTATCTATGCTGTACGAGTTTTGTGCCGAGAACTTTGAGCGTGTGCCGGCGGCTATCGATGCCGGTGCTAAGCGCATCGAGTTGTGCGACAACCTTGCCGTCGGTGGTACCACGCCCTCGGCCGGCGTTATCAGCACTACGGTCAGCTATGCTCACGAGCATGACGCGCGAGTGATGTGCATGATTCGCCCGCGTGGCGGTGACTTTCACTACAACCAGGACGAGCTGCGCATGATGGAGATGGACTTGGGTCTTGCCGTGAGCGCCGGCGTTGACGGCCTGGTCTTTGGCTGCTGCAAGCCCTGTGCCGGCGGCTGGGCGCTCGACGAGCTCACCCTCGGCGCCCTCGTGATGGCTACGGGCTGCGCGACCGAGGAGTGCAAGCGCGGGGCCATCGATATCACCTTCCACATGGCCTTTGACCAGCTCTCGCTCGAGGCTCAGCTCGATGCCATTGACACACTCGCCGACTGCGGCATCACGCGCATCCTGACGCATGGTGGTGCTGCCGGAACGCCGATCGAGGACAACCTGGAGCACCTGTCGCGTCTTGTCGAGTATGCGGGCGACCGCCTGACCATTCTTCCCGGTGGCGGCATTTCCACGGCCAATCGCGATACCGTGGCGGCGGCACTGGGCGTCTCCGAACTCCATGGCACCAAGATCGTGCCGCTGGAGGTATAACCCGTGGCGCTGGTATTTGACGTTCAGCAGGCGAACGGTAAGCCCGACGACAACCGTCGTCCCGGCACCGCGTGCCCCTTTTGCGATACCGAGGAACTCGCCAATATCATCCGGCGCGACGGTGGCTGCATCTGGCTCGAGAATAAGTTTAAGACCTTGCGGGCCACTCGCCAGACCGTATTGATTGAGTCGTCCGACCACGACGCCGACCTGGTGACCTATGCGCCGGATGAACTCCACCATGTGATGCGGTTTGCCCTGGGTTGCTGGCAGCAGATGATCGATTCACAGCAGTATCGCAGCGTTCTCATGTACAAGAACAAGGGTCCGCTCTCGGGCGGTAGTCTCGTTCATCCGCACATGCAGATTGTAGGTTTGGAGCAGGAAGACGGCTATGCTTCGCTGACTTCCGCCAATTTCGAAGGAATCAATGTCTGGCAACAGGGGAGAATCTCGGTCAATATCTCAACCGAACCGATCATGGGGTTCTTTGAGATCAACGTTTCAGCCCCGCAGGGAATCGCCGCCAGCGATGACGCGCGAGACCAAGCCGAGGCGGATCTCTTTGCCGATGCGATCCAGGTAGCTCTGCGCTATATCCTAAACGGGCACCACGGTGGTCGCGCAGAGTCGTACAACTTGTTCTTCTATCACCTGGGCGGTCGAACCATTGCCAAGGCGCTGCCGCGTTGGGTGGTTTCGCCCTACTTTGTCGGCTATCGTTTGGCCCAAGTCAATGCCGAGACGACGCTCGATATCGATGCTGAGCGTCTGCGTGCGCATCTGGAAACGCTCGTATAGCAAGACTAACACCCGCGTAATGCGGACAGCCTAGCGCGCCATGGCGTCGCGGCCAGCCTCGACCCGCTTGCGCTGGGCGGCGCGCTCCTCGCCGGCCAGGCGCTCAAAGAGGTGTCCGATAATTGAGGCCAACACCTGCTGAAACAGCGTGCCGCACATGACGGGGAATACCACTTCGCCGGGAAAATACTGCGTGGCGATGACGGCACCCGAAGAGATGTTGCGCATGCCGCAGGTAAAGCACATGGTGGTCGTCTCGCTATACGGCAGGTGCAGGGCCCGGGCGATCAGGACGCCGATGATAAAGCCGCTGATGGCGAACACCAGGATAAAGAGCGCGACTTCTAAGCGCTCAACATTCATGTGTAGCACGTACTCGCTCATAGCGGTGGAGTTGGACGCGATGACGCCCATCATCATGAACTTGCAGGCGGGCGAGAGCGCGGGGGAGAGTTTCTCGTGGCCCCAGCCGCGCGTGAGTTCATTGATGACAATACCGAGCACAGCGGGGATGGCGATCATAAAGGCCATGTTCTGCATCATGTTCGGCACGTCGATCGAGACAGTGGCGCCCAGCAGGAGCTTGAGCGTAAGCGGAATCGTCACAGGTGAGATGACCGAGGACGTCAGGATGATGGTGAGCGCGAGCGGGCCGTTGCCGCCGAACATGCTGATCCACATAAAAGCGGTGACGGCCACGGGCACGCTGTATTCGAGCACGATGCCGCAGACAAGGTTGGGGTTGGCGCCAAAGAATAACGATCCCATGGCATAGGCTGCGATAGGGATAAGCACCGCCGAGACGAGTAACGCCAAGACCAGGTGCAGCGGACGGCGGAACACCTCGGTTACCTGGTGAAAGGTGTTGCTGAGCGCACCTTGGAACGTCATAAAGGCAAACAGGGCGGGAACGATGGGCTTGAGTACGCCAATCTGTTGGGGAAAGAGCACGCCGAGCGCCACGCAAATCGGAACGATGACCTGCATATGCCCCGCGAGAAACTTGCCCAGTCCAACCCATTGCTTCATATGCGCTTGTGACTCCCTTTGCCCGTGAACCCGTTTTGAATGGATATGCTAGACGCTCGCATGCGTCCGTGCGTCAGAAACGCTCAAATATTTCGAGGCTATTACCGGCATCGTTTACCGAAACCGCGGCGTGCTGCGGCGATTTGCGTCTGCTCTGCACGGTATAATAAATCCGTTCAACAGATCTGCCTGCCGAAGCGGGCATACACAGAGGACTCATCGCTATGAACCGTGAGAGGTATCGCGGCGACCTGCCCCTATCGGGGGTGGGCGCCTATGTCATCGCTTAAGACGACGCATCGCTGGGCGGTCGCTCAGCAAAACCCCGAGCTCGAAAAGGAGCTTTCGGCTGGCCTGGGCATTCCCGGGCTGGTGGCGCGTATTATGGTCGCGCACGGCATTACATCCATCGAAGAAGGTCAGCTGTTTTTGACGCCTTCGCTCGATCGCGACTGGGCCGACCCACTCATTATCCCGGGCATGTCGGTCGTTGCCGACCGCGTCGAGCGTGCTATTTGCAACCACGAGCACATTGCGGTCTTTGGCGATTTTGACGTTGACGGTATTACGTCGACCTGCCTGTTGACCGAGGCACTACGCACGTTTGGCGCCGATGTCACGCCGTTTATTCCGCATCGCTTTGACGAGGGCTACGGTCTTTCGCGTGCGGCGCTCGACCGCGTTAATGAGCTCGCTCGCCCCCAGCTGATTGTGACCGTCGATAACGGCATTGCCGCCAAGGAAGAGGTTTCCTATCTGGAGAGCCTGGGAATCGATTTGGTGGTCACGGACCATCACGAGCCTTCCGACCAGGTGCCGCAGGGTGTGCCCCTGACCGACCCCAAGCTCGAGGACGAGGGCCCCTCGCGCGAGCTTGCCGGTGCTGGTGTGGCGCTCAAGCTGGTGCAAGTCCTGGGTGAGCGCCTGGGCAAGCCGTCGTATTGGCGTTCGCTAATCGAGGTCGCGGCGCTGGGCACCGTGTCCGACATGATGCCGCTCACGCCCGAGAACCGCGCGCTGGTTGCCGAGGGCATCCAGCAGATGCGCGTAACCGCTCGTCCCGGCTATATCGCGCTTGCTGCGCTCGCCAAGGCGGACCTTTCGAGCATTACGGCGGATGGCCTATCGTTCTCGCTCATTCCCCGCTTAAACGCTGCCGGTCGCATGGCCGATCCCAAGCTGGCGCTCGACCTGCTGCTTGCCCGCGATCCCATCGAGGCAAGCGCACTGGCGGCTGAGCTCGAGGAAATCAACCGCCAGCGCCGTGAGATCGAGGCGGAGCTCACGCGCGATGCCATGGCAAAGGTCGAGAAGACCTATGACGGCGGACGCGCAATCGTCGTGGGTGGCGAGGGCTGGCACGAGGGCGTCAAAGGCATCGTGGCAAGCCGTCTGACCAGCCGCTATCACGTGCCGGCGCTGCTGTTCTCGATCGAGGACGGTATCGCGCGCGGCTCTGGTCGCTCGGTGGGCAAAGTTAACCTGTTTGACGCCGTCGAGCGCTGTTCCGACCTGCTGATTCGTCGCGGCGGGCATGCCGGTGCGGTGGGTGTGACCATCGAGGCATCCAAGCTCGATGACTTCCGCCGTCGCCTTTCGGCCGTGCTATCGGAGCTTCCCGCCGAGGACTTTGAGGACACTGACGAGGTTGCCGCCACCGTTGACCTCTCCGAGCTAAATATCGAGACCATCGAGCAGATTTCCCGTCTTGAGCCGTTTGGCCAGGGCAATAAGGTGCCGCTGCTGGCCGCCGAGGGCGTGACGATGTGCGATCGCGCCGTGGTGGGCAAAACCGGCGAGCACATGCGCTTTGTGGCGACCGATGGCGCCGCGAGTGTGCCGGCCATTATGTTCCGCGTGCCGCAAATCGATAAGCTCATCAATTGCGACAGCGCTGTCGATTTGGTGTTCGAGGCCGTTGCCGAGCATTGGCAGGGGCGTGTGAAGCCCAAGCTCATGATCAAGGATGTTCTGGTCCGCGATTCCATGCTGCCCAGCGTCGACGATCCGGCATGTGAGCTTCGCCGCGGTGCACAACCGGCGGATTCTGGCCTGCACCTGGAGTCGCGTAAACGCGAGACGCTTGCCCAGCTTTCCTATACCGAGCTGACGCGCTCGCTTATCCATAGCTTTATCGGCTCGAACCAGCCGCACCGCGCGCAGGTCGAGGCGCTCGATGCCCTGGCCGATCACCAAAGTGTTCTGGCCGTTATGGGAACGGGGCGCGGCAAGTCTCTTATCTTCCATGTACATGCTGCGCGCGAGGCTATCCTTCGCGGGCGTGCGAGCATCTTTGTCTATCCGCTGCGCGCGCTCGTTGCCGACCAGGCCTATCACCTCTCGTCGACGATGGCTGCGCTCGGCATTGGCGTCGGCGTGCTGACCGGCGAGACCGTGGAGGCGGCGCGCGATGACGTGTTCGCCGGCTTGGCTTCGGGCCGCACCGGCATCGTGCTCACGACGCCCGAATTCCTGTCCATTCACCGCGACCGCTTTGCGCGTTCGGGGCGCATCGGCTTTGTCGTTATCGATGAGGCGCACCACGCCGGCCTTGCCAAGGGCGGCGACCGCAGCGCCTATCTCGACATGCCCGATATCCTCAAGGCCCTGGGCGATCCGGTCGTTATGGCGGCGACGGCCACCGCGACGGCTCCGGTCGTGGCGGAGCTTGCCCGCGTGCTGCCGATTACCCGTACGGTGGTCGACGAGACCGTGCGCGAGAACTTGCAGCTCGAGGACGACCGCGATCTTGCGAGCCGCGAAAACCGCCTGGTGTCCATCGTCGCGACGGGGGAGAAGACCGTCATCTACGTCAACTCGCGTGCTCAGTCCGTGGCGCTTGCCAAGACACTACGCAAACGCGTTCCCGACTGTGCGACCCATATCGCGTTCTATAACGCCGGGCTTGCACGCTCCGATCGCCGCCGTGTTGAGGAAGCCTTTAGGGACGGAAGTCTCAGCTGCATCGTTTCAACTTCGGCCTTCGGCGAGGGCGTCAACCTGCCCGATATCCGTCATGTCGTGCTCTACCACATGCCGTTTGGCGCGATTGAGTTTAACCAGATGAGTGGTCGTGCCGGCCGCGATGGACAGCCCGCCGTGATTCACCTGCTCTATTCGTCGCGTGACGCTCGTATTAATGAGCGCCTGCTCGATTGTTACGCGCCCGAGCGCGATGAGCTTGTCACGCTCTATCGAGCGCTGCAGACCATGTGGCGCTCCAACCGTGGCAAGACGGGGGACGATTCATTCTGTGCAAGCGATATCGACATTGCGCAGATGTGCCTTGCAATCGACGCACGCACGCCGGTCGACGAGCGCTCGGTGGAAAGCGGCCTGGGAATCTTCGAAGAACTCGGTTTCTGCCGCGTTTCGGAGTTTGACGATACGCGCCGCATCTCAATGGCCGAAAACCCCGGCCGTGTGCAATTGAGTAGGTCAATTCGCTATTTGGAGGGCTTGCGCTCGCGCATGGAGTTCTCGGCTTTCCGGAGTTGGGCGCTCGATTCGTGCGCTTCTGATATGCTAGCCAAAGTTAACCGCCCGATCGTACCGCGGGCCTAGGGGAAGGGGACCTCGATGGACGCCGCAGCCCGTACCGCCCATGATTCCACCCTCCAGCCGTTTTCGGAGATGGAGCACTATAAGCATGCCGATGAGCTGCCGCCCGAGATTATGGCGGACAGCTACGACAAGCTGGAGCGCCTGTGCCTCAAATATATGAATGAGGATGACTTCTCCAAGGTGGAGCAGGCCTATTGCTTTGCTGCCGAGAAGCACTGCAACCAAAAGCGCCGCTCGGGCGAGATGTACATCAACCATCCCGTCGAGGTTGCCATCATTTTGGCCGATCTTAAGATGGACTGCGATGTGGTGTGCGCCGCGCTGCTGCACGATACCGTCGAGGATACCGAGACCTCGCTTACCGATGTTTCCGGCCTGTTTGGCGATACGGTGGCCGAGCTCGTCGACGGCGTGACCAAGCTCACCAACATCGAAGTCGACAGCATGGACGAGAAGCAGGCGCTTACGCTGCGCAAGATGTTCCTTGCCATGTCCAAGGATATTCGCGTCATCATCGTCAAGCTCGCCGACCGCCTGCATAACATGCGCACGCTTGCCGCCCTGCGCGAGGACCGCCGCCTGTTTAAGGCGCGCGAGACCATGGACGTGTACGCGCCTCTGGCCGACCGCCTGGGCATGAGCTCTATCAAATGGGAGCTCGAGGACCTGTCCTTCTTCTACCTTGAGCCCGACGCCTACCAGCGCATCGCGCGCATGGTGGCGGAGTCGCGCGAGGTTCGCGAGCGCTATCTGGCCGAGACCATCAAGACGCTCACCGACGAGCTCAACCGCATTGGCCTGGAGGGTTTCCAGATTAATGGCCGCTCCAAGCACTATTGGTCCATCTACCAAAAGATGAAGCGCAAGGGCAAGGAATTCTCCGAGATCTACGACCTGGTGGCACTGCGCGTCATCACTCATTCGGTGCGCGATTGCTATTCCACGCTCGGTGCGGTGCATACGCTGTGGCACCCCATGCCCGGGCGCTTTAAAGACTATATCGCCATGCCCAAGGTCAATAACTACCAGTCGCTCCACACGACGGTTATCGGCCCCACGGCTCGTCCGCTCGAGATTCAGATTCGTACCTACGAGATGCACGAGCAGGCCGAGTACGGTATTGCCGCCCACTGGCTCTATAAGAAGTCGGGCGGATCGTCCGCGTCTAAGACCAATGATGCCCAGCGCTTGGACGACCAGATTAACTGGCTCAAACATTCGCTCGATTGGGCTGCGTCTGATGAGATCACCGACGCCAAGGAATACCTGCATTCGCTGAAGGTCGACCTCTTCGATCAGGAGATTTTCGTCTTTACGCCCAAGGGCGAGGTCATGGCGCTTCGTGCCGGCTCCACGCCGCTCGACTTTGCCTACGCCGTTCACACCGAGGTGGGAAACCACTGCGTCGGCGCTAAGATCAACGGTGCGGTGGCCCCGCTCACGCACGAGATCAAGACGGGCGACCGTGTCGAGATTCTGACCAACAAGAGTTCCAAGCCGTCGCGTGATTGGCTCAAGATCGTTAAGACACCTTCCGCCAAGTCAAAGATCCGCCGTTACTTCGCCGCCGCGACCAAGGACGACGACGCTGCCGCCGGCCGCGATATACTGGCTAAGGACCTGCGCAAGCGCGGATATGGCATCTCTACGCCACGATCCACGCGTGCGCTCAACGCCGTGGCGGAGCAGTTTAACTATAAACAGCTCGAGGACCTGTTTGCCGCCGTTGGTGCGGGCAAAGTCGCCCCACGTGCCGTTGGCAATAAGGTCGAGCAAATCTTGGACCCCAAACCCGAGGAACAGCTCACCAAGGCCGAGGCTATCGCCGAGGTCGTCAAGCAGCCTGCCCGCGGCTCCAACCGCAAGCCGCAAAAGCGCGGCAAGAGCGCCAGCAACGGCATTATCGTCAAGGGCGAGAGCAACAGCGGCCTGCTGGTCCGTCTGGCCCATTGCTGCAACCCCGTGACGGGCGACGACATCGTCGGCTTCATCACGCGCGGTCGTGGCGTTTCGGTGCATCGCGCCAACTGCCCCAACGTCAAGGGTCTTATGGAGCATCCCGAGCGCATGATCGATGTGGAATGGGACGGCGCTGCCGACACCCTCTTCCAGGTCGAGATCGTGGTCGAGTGCCTGGACCGCATGGGCCTGCTCAAGGATGTCACCATTGCCATTGGCGATGCGGGTGGCAATATCCTTTCTGCCGCCACGTCGACCAACCGCGAGGGTATTGCAACCCTGCGCTTTATGGTCGAGATCTCGGACGCGAGTGGTCTGGATCCGCTGCTGGCCTCCATCAGCAGCGTTGACTCGGTCTACGACGCGCGCCGCCTGATGCCCGGTGAGGGTGGAGCCCAGCTTAAGCGCCGCGTTTAGTCGCGACGAACGTGCCACATTATCGATATTCGCTACACTCGAGGCATCGTTTGATGCCTCGAGTTCTATAGAGAGGAGAGGGACATGGGTGCTGTGTCCTTGGATTTAGCTCCCAAGGGCTCGGTCGAGATCGAGACCCTCGTAAACGGTCCCATTCAGACCAATAGCTATGCTGTCATTTCGGACAATGAGTGCGTGATTATCGACCCCGCATGGGAAGGCGAGCGCTTGGTGGAGCATATTCGAGCCGAACACCCCGATGTGCAGGTGCTCGGCGCCGTTTGCACGCACGGTCACGCCGACCATGTTGGCGGTGTCGCTGGAGTTCGGGCCGCCGTTGGCGCCGACGCCCTGTACGAGCTGTGTGGCAAGGACGCAGCAGTGCCGCATGCGAATATCGAGGAGCAGCGAGCGTTGTGGGGCATCGAGACGCCCGATCCAGGTGAGCCGACGCGGCTGCTTGCCGAGGGCGACACCATTGAGTTGGGCGACATTTGCCTGCAGGTAATTGAGGTGCCCGGGCACACACCGGGCGGCATCGTTCTGTTCGCCGCCACCGAGCAGGGGAACATTGCCTTTGTGGGCGACACGCTATTCCCGGGCAGCCACGGCCGCACCGATCTTGCCGGTGGCGACGAGGCAGCGATTCTGCGCTCGCTCTCCAAGCTCGCCCGGCTTCTCCCGCCCGATACCGTTTGCCTAACCGGTCATGGCGATTCGACCACCATGGCACGCGAGCTCATGCAGAACCCTTTCATGCAGATGTAGCTTAATAGTCGGCTTTTGAAGCACGAGAAGCGTCCAAACGTCAAGCTATTTTTCCCCAACGGGTCGATTCCGTAGGGCAAACGGTCAAAAAAGTCTGTTTGGACGATATTCGTGAACAAACGAACGCTTATGCTCGGGTGCGCCGTGGTAAAATTTCAGGCGTTATCGGAGCAACCTTACAGGAGGTTTCTTTTATGCTCGTCAACGCAGCAGACATGCTCAAGAAGGCCGAGGCCGGCAAGTACGGTCTTGGTGCCTTCAACACCAACAACCTCGAGTGGACCCTGGCTATTCTCCAGGCCGCCGAGGAGGCCAAGTCTCCGCTGATCCTTCAGTGCACCGCTGGTGCCGCTAAGTGGATGGGCGGTTTCAAGGTCTGCGCCGACATGGTCAAGGCTGCCGTCGAGGCCACGGGCGTTACCGTTCCCGTCGCCCTTCACCTCGATCACGGTTCTTACGAGGACTGCTTTAAGTGCATCGAGGCCGGCTTCACGTCCATCATGTATGACGGCTCTCACGAGGAGACCTTCCAGCTTAACCTCGACCGCACCAAGGAGCTCGTTGAGCTTGCCCACTCCAAGGGCATGTCCATCGAGGCCGAGGTCGGCGGCATCGGCGGCACCGAGGACGGTGTGACCTCCAGCGGCGAGCTCGCTGATCCTGCTGAGTGCAAGCAGATCGCTGACCTGGGCGTCGACTTCCTCGCCTGCGGCATCGGCAACATCCACGGCGTGTACCCCGCCGACTGGGCTGGCCTTTCCTTCGAGCGCCTGGGCGAGATCAAGGCCCAGACCGGCGACCTGCCCCTCGTCCTGCACGGTGGCACCGGCATCCCCGAGGATCAGATCAAGAAGGCCATCTCCCTGGGCATCTCCAAGATCAACGTCAACACCGACCTGCAGCTCGTCTTCGCCAAGGGCGTCCGCGAGTACATCGAGGCTGGCAAGGATCAGCAGGGCAAGGGCTTTGACCCCCGCAAGCTCCTCAAGCCTGGTCGCGACAACATCGTTGCCCGCACCAAGGAGCTCATGGAGGAGTTTGGCTCCGTCAACAAGGCGTAAGTAGCGGTTTAACTTCCCGCCGGAGGCCCCGTTTCCCCTACGCTGTTTCCCTCGCGCTCACCTGGCTTCGCCAGAAGTCGCGCGACGGAATCAGCTCCGGGGAAACGGGGCCTCCTTTGTTAACTCGCTGCAGGGTTACTGGGCTGAATTTATTTATTGACTACCGTTCAGCGGTGTTGATGGCTCCTTTGTTGGGGCTTTCTTTTTTATCTCGCTACAATGTGCTTCAAGAGTTCTAATGACTTGGAGTTTGGTATGGCTGTTATTGATGTGCTGCCTTCGGATGGGAAGGTTATTGACGGGGGTCCTGTTGGCTGCTCTGTTGATGTTTGCAGTGATGATTTTCGCCATCTCGATATTGGGCTACCGCCCGAGATTCTTCGTCTTAAGGATGCCGGGTATTTGACGCAGGCTGTTGCTGCCTGCGATCGCCTTTTGGAGCAGAACCCTGAGCCTTCGCTGGCTGCTTGTGTTCGTGCAGAGCGGTATCGCATGCTCGAGACGCCGCTTCATTTTTCGGTGTCGCGTGATCGGGCCATTGCGATGATTCGCGAGGAGTGGCCTGAGTTTACCGAAGAGCAGTTCGATGACCTGATTAATCGTAAGCGTATTGACTGGCGCTTTATCGATGGCGAGCTGTTTGTTCTCGACAACTTCCTCGATTCGCTTCGCGTGTACCCCAAGGAGGTTCCGGGCCTGCGTCCCGATTCTACGGACGGCATAGCGCTGCGTAACCAGATGCTCAGGGAGATGGAGTCGCAAAACGGGTTGACTCGCGTCATCACCCTAAAGGCATCCGTGGCTGTCCCCGGGGCTCTGGAGGGAGAGACTGTTCGCGCGTGGCTGCCCGTTGCTGCCGCCTGCCGTCAACAGTCTCATATCGAGGTTCTCGATATGACGTCGGAGGGTACCGTTGCCCCTGAAAACGTTTCGGCTCGTACTGCCTCTTGGACATCTTCGACTGAACATTCATTCTCGGTGACCTATCGCTATCACATCGATGCCGCCTATTGCGATATCTATGGTGGCGCGCTCCCATCGCATGCGTGCATGGACACGCCGCTGCCCGAGGACACTTCCGAGGACCGTCCACACATTGCGTTTACACCGTACCTGCGACAGTTGACGGAGCGTGTTATTGACGGGCTCGATGATCCGCTCGATCGCGCTCGTGCTATCTATGATTACCTGACACAGCATATCGACTATCGCTATCAGCCACCGTACCTGCTTTTGGGGTCTATTGCCGACGACTGTGCACACTCGCTCCGCGGCGATTGCGGCGTTATGGCGCTCACGTTTATCACCATGTGCCGCATCGCGGGCGTGCCTGCCCGTTGGCAGAGCGGCCTGTATGTTGCGCCCGATTCGGTGGGGCCGCACGACTGGGCAGAGTTCTATACGCCACAGACCGGTTGGCTTAACGCCGATGTTTCGTTTGGTTCCTCTGCGCGCAGAATGGGGGAGGAGTGGCGCCGTCGTCACTACTTCGGCAATCTCGACCCGTGGCGTATGGTGGCAAATTGTCGGTTCCAGGCAGGGTTTGAACCCGTCTTCGACGGTATGCGCGAGGACCCCTACGATAACCAGATGGGCGAAGCCTCGGTTGACGGTCGTGGGTGCCGCCGGCGCGAGATGCTCCGTTCGGTCGAGCTCATCGAAATGCTCGAAGTTCCATTTTCGGACTAATCAGCAGAAAGCTGTGATAAACTAACTCACGCATTACGTGCCCGAGTGGCGGAATTGGCAGACGCAGTGGACTCAAAATCCACCGTTGGCAACAACGTGCGAGTTCGAGTCTCGCCTCGGGCACCATACATGCAAGTGAGCGTTCAAGGGGGTTGCGGCCCCCTTTTTCGTGCCGAACTCGCGTGAGCGCGCGAAGCGTTAAGCAAACAGGCCTGTGGCCTGTTTGTAGCGGAGCGTGGCGAGGGCGCCACGCGCCCGAAGCCCGGGGCTTCGCGAAGCGAAGGCCCTTTGAGTCTCGCCTCGAGCACCATACATGCAAGCGAGCGTTCAAGGGGGTCAAGGTCCCTTTTTCGTGTACGTAATGTGATAACGCGCTGTACGTGTTATTATTCGCAAGGCGTTGTTCCCGCAATGCCCTAAAGAGGAACCTGAGGGTTCCCACCTTTTGGCGCCAATGAGCAGCTGACTGGTCATACAACTTAGATTCCCTTCCTCAAATCGAGGAAGTCTATGTGTACGACCTGGTTGCTGAGAAGCGCCGGGTTATTTTTTTATGAATGGAGGTAGGGAAAATAGCTAAGTCTGATGACACCCGCATCAACGACGAGATCACTGCATCTTCGTGTCGTTTGATTGGCGTCGATGGCTCTCAGCTCGGCCTGTTCGCCATCCGCGATGCCCAGCGCGTCGCCGACGATCAGGGTCTCGACCTGGTCGAGATCGCTCCCAACGCGGAGCCGCCGGTCTGCAAGGTCATGGACTACGGTAAGTTCAAGTACCAGCAGGCCATGAAGGCCAAGGCTGCTCGTAAGAACCAGTCCAAGGTCGAGGTCAAGGAAATGAAGTTCCGACCCAAGATCGACGTTGGCGACTACGAGACCAAGAAGGGCCACGTTCTGCGTTTCCTCAAGAAGGGCGCACGCGTTAAGATCACCATCATGTTCCGCGGCCGTGAGATGGCTCACCCGGAGCAGGGCCTTAACGTTCTCGAGCGTCTCGCCGAGGATCTCAAGCCTTACGCTACGGTCGAGTCCAAGCCTAAGATGGAAGGCCGTAACATGCTTATGCTGCTCGCCCCGATTAAGGGCGCCTTCGATGAGGATAAAGCGGCAAGCGATAGCAAGTAACTAGTGTTCTGTAACCGATTAAGGAGTATTTCATGCCTAAGATGAAGTCCCACAGCGGCACCAAGAAGCGTTTCCGCAAGACTGGTACCGGCAAGCTTATGCGCGCCAAGGCTTTCAAGAGCCACATCCTGAGCAAGAAGTCCACCAAGCGTAAGCGTGGCTTCCGTCAGGAGACCGAGATCGCCGCTGCCGACCGCAAGGTCATCAAGTCGCGTCTCGCCTAAGTTCGCGTTCCCGTTTTTCGTTTTACCGTCTAGGAGTTGATAGAACATGGCACGTATTAAGCGCGCTGTTGCCGCCAAGAAGAAGCGCCGTACCGTTATGCACCGTGCGAAGGGTTACTACGGTGCCGCTTCGCGTACTTACAAGCATGCTAAAGAGCAGGTCCAGCACTCCCTGCAGTATCAGTATCGTGATCGCCGCAACAAGAAGCGCGAGATCCGTTCTCTCTGGATCACCCGTATCAACGCTGCTGCTCGCCTGAACGACATCTCTTACTCTCAGTTCATGCACGGCCTGAAGGTTGCCGGCATCGAGCTCGACCGCAAGGTCCTGGCTCAGATGGCTTACGAGGACATCGAGTCCTTCAACGAGCTGGCTGCCATTGCCAAGAAGGCTCTCGAGGCCTAATAGATTCTCTTGAATCGCTAGGGGAGTGTCGCGTTGTGCGCGGCGCTCCCTCTTTTTATCTGAAGCGCGGTTTACATTGCTAAAAGCGCGGGTAGATAGACACTTACAGGTGACCGATCTCTATATATTTCTAAACCAAAGGGTCATCATCTGATACGTGCGGAAGATCCGCACCAGTCTTTCTATTAGCTATAGAAAGCGATATGTTGTGTAGGACTTGTGAAGAGTGGAATTGACGACCCACAGGGCTTCGCGGTCTGGCAATATATCTCCTTGCCGCGCGGCCCGGTCGGACCGGATCAGCCGCCAGGCGTGCACCTTGAGAACCGGATACTGCGAGGATGGACACATTCAGTGTCGCATCCGGGCAGACATCGAACCATTTGAAATGGTCTAACTTGGATTTGTTTTTCGCAAGGCCGCCGAGAGGCGGCCCCGAGAAATTCCTTTTCCTATACTTAAACCATATGAATCGAACGGAACCGATCAGCGATGAACTGAGAGGACCGGACGGGCTCGAAGCCCAGATATTTTTGGACGGAGAGTTCGATCCTGGCTCAGGATGAACGCTGGCGGCGCGCCTAACACATGCAAGTCGAACGGCACCCACCTCCGGGTGGAAGCGAGTGGCGAACGGCTGAGTAACACGTGGAGAACCTGCCCCCTCCCCCGGGATAGCCGCCCGAAAGGACGGGTAATACCGGATACCCCGGGGTGCCGCATGGCACCCCGGCTAAAGCCCCGACGGGAGGGGATGGCTCCGCGGCCCATCAGGTAGACGGCGGGGTGACGGCCCACCGTGCCGACAACGGGTAGCCGGGTTGAGAGACCGACCGGCCAGATTGGGACTGAGACACGGCCCAGACTCCTACGGGAGGCAGCAGTGGGGAATCTTGCGCAATGGGGGGAACCCTGACGCAGCGACGCCGCGTGCGGGACGGAGGCCTTCGGGTCGTAAACCGCTTTCAGCAGGGAAGAGTCAAGACTGTACCTGCAGAAGAAGCCCCGGCTAACTACGTGCCAGCAGCCGCGGTAATACGTAGGGGGCGAGCGTTATCCGGATTCATTGGGCGTAAAGCGCGCGTAGGCGGCCCGGCAGGCCGGGGGTCGAAGCGGGGGGCTCAACCCCCCGAAGCCCCCGGAACCTCCGCGGCTTGGGTCCGGTAGGGGAGGGTGGAACACCCGGTGTAGCGGTGGAATGCGCAGATATCGGGTGGAACACCGGTGGCGAAGGCGGCCCTCTGGGCCGAGACCGACGCTGAGGCGCGAAAGCTGGGGGAGCGAACAGGATTAGATACCCTGGTAGTCCCAGCCGTAAACGATGGACGCTAGGTGTGGGGGGACGATCCCCCCGTGCCGCAGCCAACGCATTAAGCGTCCCGCCTGGGGAGTACGGCCGCAAGGCTAAAACTCAAAGGAATTGACGGGGGCCCGCACAAGCAGCGGAGCATGTGGCTTAATTCGAAGCAACGCGAAGAACCTTACCAGGGCTTGACATATGGGTGAAGCGGGGGAGACCCCGTGGCCGAGAGGAGCCCATACAGGTGGTGCATGGCTGTCGTCAGCTCGTGTCGTGAGATGTTGGGTTAAGTCCCGCAACGAGCGCAACCCCTGCCATTAGTTGCTACGCAAGAGCACTCTAATGGGACCGCTACCGACAAGGTGGAGGAAGGTGGGGACGACGTCAAATCATCATGCCCCTTATGATCTGGGCGACACACGTGCTACAATGGCGGTCACAGAGTGAGGCGAACCCGCGAGGGGGAGCAAACCACAAAAAGGCCGTCCCAGTTCGGACTGTAGTCTGCAACCCGACTACACGAAGCTGGAATCGCTAGTAATCGCGAATCAGAATGTCGCGGTGAATACGTTCCCGGGTCTTGTACACACCGCCCGTCACACCATGGGAGTCGGAAATGCCCGAAGCCAGTGACCCAACCTTTTGGAGGGAGCTGTCGAAGGTGGAGCCGGTAACTGGGGTGAAGTCGTAACAAGGTAGCCGTATCGGAAGGTGCGGCTGGATCACCTCCTTTCTAAGGAAGACAAGTAGAGAGTTGTTTTGTTATTCAGTTACCAAGTGAAAACTTGATAACGCCCTTCCGGGTGGCGATGCGCTCAGGGGACACACCCGTTCCCATCCCGAACACGATGGTTAAGACCTGAGCGGCCGATGGTACTATGCTGGAGACGGCATGGGAGAGCAGGTGGCTGCCCGGTTCCTTAAAAGATCTTTTAGTTGATTTTGAGGGAACCAAGCAGGTGTGGCAATACGGAAGTGGAAGATGTACCTTGAAAACTGCACACAGAAAGTTTTCTATAAAACGAGCAATGCAGACTGCGAATGATGCAGATGTCGGAAATGTATTTCCAGACATTACTGCAGAAGAAGCAGGCTATAGTGCGACAGCACGAATCGAGAGGAAGCATGAGCGGACTCGAGATGGGGCATTGCGAAGAAACGTTAGAAAGCGACATCAGATTTCTATGATAAGAAAGAATTGAGACTAAATCAATTCTCCCAATAGCAAGTCGAAAGACAAAACATGAGTTTTAACTCATACGCCGAATGTTCTCTACGCTAGGAGGAACAGGAGGCAGCCATTTCTTAGGAAATGGACATACAAAGGTCAAGCGAAGAAGGGCGCAGGGCGGATGCCTTGGCACTGAGAGCCGATGAAAGACGTGATAAGCTGCGATAAGCTTCGGGGAGGAGCAAATATCCTTTGATCCGGAGATCTCTGAATGGGGAAACCCGGCTGTATGGACTACAGTCATCCATAAGTGAATCCATAGCTTATGGAAGGGAACCCGGGGAACTGAAACATCTAAGTACCCGGAGGAAGAGAAAGAAACATTCGATTCCGTAAGTAGCGGCGAGCGAACGCGGAAGAGCCCAAACCGTGATGCGTGCATCGCGGGGTTCGGACTGCATAAGGGATTCAGTAACGGCAGGAGAACGGCTTTGGAACAGCCGGCCAGAGAGGGTGAGAGCCCCGTATCCGAAGCCAGAGCTGACCCGGCAGGATCCAGAGTACCACGGGACACGGGAAACCCTGTGGGAACGAGCGGAGACCACTCCGTAAGGCTAAATACTACTCAGTGACCGATAGCGTATAGTACTGTGAAGGAAAGGTGAAAAGAACCCCGGGAGGGGAGTGAAAGAGAACCTGAAACCCTGTGTCTACAAGCTGTGGAAGTACTTCTTAGGTACGACCGCGTACTTTTTGTAGAACGGTCCGGCGAGCTGCGGGTACTGGCAAGGTTAAGTACTTAAGGTACGGAGCCGTAGGGAAACCAAGTCTTAATAGGGCGAGTTTAGTCAGTACGTGCAGGCCCGAAACCGGGTGACCTATCCATGTCCAGGCTGAAGTGGAGGTAAAACTCCATGGAGGGCCGAACCGACCTCCGTTGAAAAGGCGGCGGATGAGGTGTGGATAGCGGAGAAATTCCAATCGAACTCGGATATAGCTGGTTCTCTCCGAAATAGCTTTAGGGCTAGCCTCGTGAAAGATTACTGGAGGTAAAGCACTGAATGGGCTAGGGGTCGAAAGATTACTGAACCCTATCAAACTAAGAATGCCAGATAATTGATTCACGGGAGTCAGACAATGTGAGATAAGTCTCATTGTCAAACGGGAAACAGCCCAGACCCACAGCTAAGGTCCCTAAACATTGTTAAGTGGAAAAGGATGTGGGGTTGCATAAACAACCAGGATGTTGGCTTAGAAGCAGCCACTCATTAAAAGAGTGCGTAATCGCTCACTGGTCGAGTGACCCTGCGCCGAAAATTCAACGGGGCTAAACAATGTACCGAAGCTTGGGATTCTAAAGTAATTTAGAGTGGTAGGAGAGCGTCGAATAAGGGGTGAAG
>DBGAQS010000002.1:0-49911 GCA_048434495.1 Collinsella sp.
GGATGTGAATGGATGAGCTAATAGACTTTAAAAAACGATTTCTCAAGAATGGCGAGCTGGTTTCAATTCCAAAAAAGGAAAGCTATAAAAGAATCATGCTGCTATGGGCCGTCTCTTTCTTTGAATTAAATACAAGTTATACGGAGCTTCAGGTTAATCGTGTGCTGTCACAGCTCTATCCTGATTATGCCGTGTTGAGGCGGTACTTGGTTGATTATGGATTCCTATTAAGGGATGAACGAGGCCTGAAATACGAGGTTAATCGTGATGTTCACGGTATTGAGAGCTAGCCGTCCGGTTCGGGTCCTATATATTGCTAGAGGGATAAGCGAAATAGGCAATTGGTGTGCGAATATTGCTTTGCCAATGCTGATTTACGAGGTAACTCACGATGTTTCTGCAACTGCTTTGATGGTCTGCTGCAGATTTGCCCCCTCTCTGTTTTCAGTTGCGCTCGCGCAGCTGCCTCAGAAGATGGGTATCGGGACACTGCAGGCCATGAGATTGGCAGACTTAATTCGTGCGGGATTATTCGTTTGCTATATTTTTGTTGATAGTAAATGGAGTATGTTTGCTATTACGTGCGCGGTATCGCTTTGCCGAACGGTAGAAATGCCCTGCTTTTACTCGTTGTTAAGAGCCAATACGAATAGTATCAATCGCGACGTAATTAATAATTCGTTTGGGTTCCTGCAGAATTTGATGATGGTTCTGGGGCCAGTTGCCGGCGGTTTTGTTGTCGCTCAATTTGGGGCGGAGGCTGTTCTTGCATTAGACGCGCTTTCTTTTGCCGCGTCGTTCTGGTTGCTGCGAGATGTTCCGTCGGTTATCGAGGTTAATGATAAAGAGGGAATAAGCAAAAATGAAAAAAACAGGACTGCATTTAGTGATCTTAGCGCGAAGCACTTGGCAATTGGTTTCCTATTAATCGATATTTCTAGTGGCGTGGCATTCGGCTCTCTGAATTCTCTTTTGCCAGCTATAGCGCAATTGCAATTTGACTCGTCATCGATACAATACGGATTCCTTCAGAGTAGTCTTACAATCGGACTGTTGTTCGGAAATACAATATATGGTCGTTTAATCAGTGGTTCCGATTGCGTTAAATCATATTGTTTTGTGACGTATCTTGCGCTCGGTGCATATCTGGCGTTTGGCTATCGCTATGCGTCTGGGATATCGTTTATTTTCCTTTTTATCGTCGGTGCCGGAAACGCCATTCAAGATGTGCTTCTCATAACATCGCTGCAGGATTTGGCGAGAGACGGATCTGAATCGATAAGCCTGTTTTCAATTAGGGAGTCTTTGCAATCGGTTGCTGTTGTTATTTCAACACTTCTTGTTTCGCTGTTCACGAGCATCGCGATGTTCTCAATTCTCGTTACAGGACTTGGTGTATTTTCAATTATGATGGTAGTTGTGTTTCAATTGAATTATTTGCGAAAGATGTGACGTTGATATGCCTAAAACGCTTTTAGTATTTCCCCCAGGATGGAGTCCAGTGGGGCCGTATCTTGCCTTGCCTGTTTTGAAGTCATATCTTCAAGAGGTTGAACAATACAAAGTTGACATTGTTGACTTAAACGTGGAATTTTACGATGACCTCCTATCTTTTAGACATGTCGAAGAGTGCTGTAAAAGGTATCGGGAATCAAAGGATTCGTTTAGTTCGAATGTTCAATTAACAATCGAGTTGATACAAAAGTCGGCACTTAATGTTGACGAGGCAAAAGATATTTTCAGATCGAAGAGATACTTTAATCTAAAAGAAAGACAATATGCTGAAAACATTTTTAGAAATGCACTCTATATCATAAATCACGTCTCATATGGAGTTAAATACACGTTCAACTCCATAGATCTGCCCTATGATTATTATTCGACACCAGAAATAATGAAATCGCTTGCGGATACCTTGCATAATCCGTTTATTTCCTTCTATGAAACTGCCTTTCTTAAGCGTATTCAGAGGGAAAAAATCGAGTTTATTGGGATTTCGGTGAGCGGCTGTTTCCAATTGATTTCTGCAGTTACGTTAGCGAAACTGATTAAAGAAGAATGTCCATCTGTTAAACACGTCTCATTGGGCGGCAATTACATTACTCGTTTAGCAGATGACTGCATGAAAGAATGGCATCCCTTTTTTGAATTCATTGATTCGATAATGATGTATGACGGCGAAGAGCCGCTTGCACGTCTTCTTGAGGCTCTTGACTCTGGTGATGACAATCTCGACTGTGTTCCAAACCTTTGCCATGCTAAAGGTGGAAAGATATATAAAAACCATCGGATTGATCAAACATTTATCAACGATACAGTTCCCGATTTCGATGGCTTCGCCCTTTCTAAATACTTCATGCCTGAGTTAATATTGCCGGTTTATTCCTCTAGGCAGTGTTTTAATCATTGCGCCTTCTGCACCATTCCCGGTGCTACCGGTGGTTGTTACCGAAAGATGCCTATATCGAGAGTATTTGAAATAATGTGTCGGTTAAATGAAAAATACGGCACGAGAGTTTTCTCTTTTGTGGATGAAACATTCGAAGGCAAAAGAATGGAGCAACTCGCGGATGAAATAAACGCATCGGGAAAAACGTTTTTCTGGCATGGAGAAACGAGGTTCTCTCCAACCCTAAGTACAGACGTTTTTAACAAGATATACCAAAGTGGATGTAGGCAGATTCAGTTTGGCCTCGAGTCATACAACCAAAGAGTTCTTGATCTAATGAAGAAGAACACGAGAGTTGATTGGATTGATCGCAATATCCATGATTGTCTCAATGCGGGTATTCCTGTTCATCTATTTTTTATGATTGGCTTTCCGACCGAAACTAAAGAAGAGGCTCTGAACACCTTAGCTTATACAGAGAATGTTTTGAATTATTCAAAACAGGTATGTGGTGTTCCATATTCCACGAGAGGATTTACGAATTTTGGTCTCGTTATGGGGTCGGATGTTTGGAATCATCCCGATAAGTATGGTGTCTCTGTAATGCCGAAGTCCCAATATGAGGATTTGCGCCTCGAAGTGGATTATGTTTCAGGCACTGGTTTAACTTTAAATGAAGCAAAATCCTTATCTGATGAGCATCATATTGATTTTTATATGCAAGAGGTCATAAACGGTAGCGACACAATTGACTTGCCCCAGCGGCTTCATATTTCAGAGGTGACCTGGATCCTAGATTCTATTCACGCTGTCAGGTATAAGGGACATTTGACCAAAGTAAAGCGACGGCTAACTAGTCTAAATCCAGCTGATCGAATCTGGCTGGATTCCAAGACCTCTGTCGTGCTCGTTGAGCCATTTGCCTACTTCTATAATTCTGAATACCATCATGTCTATGCTGTTTCCCAGTTGGTATACCTTAAGTTGGCCCGTTTATTGGAGGCCGATTGTAGCATTTCTCTTATTCTTGATCAGGGCGACCTCGAGCTGACAAGGGCGATAGAAGAACTGTTGCATTATGGATTGCTGAATACAAATATCGATGCCGATTATGTAATGCACGATAATGGTTTTCAATTGGTTAAAAGTTCGTTTGTTAAAGAAGTCGGACGCTCAAAAGAGGGGTTAAGAGTACTGCTGAGTTGTGCCACCCATAGAATGTGTGCGGTTAATGATTTTTCGTTCGCTTTGCTTTCGTTGTTTGAAAAGCCGATTACTAAGAACGAGGTGCGCGACATTTTGAAAAAAGAGGGACTATCGGCAAACGAGGAGCAATTAAACAAGTTGGTTGATAATTGCATGAAAGCAGATATACTACAATTGATTAGATAGAGGAGGTTTCTGCATGGACGTTATTAACAAAGATCTCTTGGAGCAACTGAAAGAGTCTCAGGAAGAGGGCGTCGTGGTAGAAGTGTTCGACTTTGAGGACTACATGGATAAATTCTGCCATTAGTTTCGGAATTTACTTGCCTCGCTTAAAGGAGAAGTCGATTATCGATTTCTCCTTTTTTAATTAAAGATATTTTTGGAATACATGCTCTTAGCACAGGTTGGCGTCTCAGTAAACTGGGAGGTTGCTTTGGCTAGTTAGAGATATGTGAACGTCCGTTAGACTGAATCTCAGGGTAGAAGGGGCCTCCAGTGTCCAGATCAACAAGGCAATGCTGCGTTTCGGCTAATAAGAACGATGGCTTTTTGCGTGTGGCGGCGGCGTCGCCGCAGATTCGCGTTGCCGATGTCGAGGGCAATGCCGAGGTTGCGCTGGCGGCTGTTCGCGAGGCTACCGAGCGCGGCGTTCGTGCGCTCGTGCTGCCCGAGCTTAACCTGACTGGTTATACCGCGGCTGATCTGTTCCATAACCGCACGCTGCTGCACGCCTGCGAGGCGGCGCTGGTGCGCATCCTCGATGAAACGCGTGAGTTGCCGGTCGTCTTTACTGTTGGCTTGCCCGTTGCGGTGACCGAAAACATCTACAATTGCGCGGCCGTGTGCTGCGCGGGCGAGCTTTTGGGCCTTACGGCCAAAAAGTATCTGCCCAACTACGGTGAGTTCTACGAGCGCCGCTGGTTTGCTCCGGCGCCCGTCGATCCCGTGTGGGTTGAATTTGCCGGTCAAGGTCCGGTGCCGCTTGGCTCGGGACTTGTCTACCGCTGTTGTGATGAGGGTGCCGAGGACCTAGTGCTGGGCGTCGAGGTCTGTGAGGACCTGTGGGTGCCGGCGCCCCCTTCGACCGAGATGGCGCTTGCCGGTGCCACGGTGATCCTCAACCCGTCAGCCTCGGACGAGATCATCGGCAAGGCAGATTACCGTCGCAGCCTCATCTCCAACCAGAGCGCACGCCTGTACTGCGCCTATGCCTACGCAGACGCGAGCGAGGGCGAGTCCACGACCGACATGGTCTTTGCGGGCGAGAACCTTATCTACGAAAACGGCTCCAAGCTTGCCGCGACCAGGCTTCTCACCTGTGACATGGCCATCGCCGACGTCGATCTTGACCGTCTGGTTGCCGAGCGCCGTCGCTCGACGACGTGGACACGCGCCGACGATGCGCCGGAGGCCACGACTGTTGAGTTTTCGTTTGAGGGCGTGTTGGCCGAAGAACCCGTCCTGCGCGATGCCTGCGATATCGACCGCGTTTTCCCGCGTGCGCCCTTTGTGCCGGCCGACCACGGCGATCTGGCCGAGCGCTGCGAGACCATCCTCGACCTGCAGACTGCGGGCCTCAAGACGCGCCTTGCCCATACGGGCACCAAGGCAGCTGTTATCGGTCTTTCGGGCGGCTTGGACTCCACGCTGGCGCTGCTTGTGACTGTGCGTGCTTTCGATGCACTGGGGCTGCCGCGCACAGGTATCACGGCGGTCTCCATGCCCGGCTTTGGCACGACGCACCGCACCAAGTCCAATGCCGAGTCGCTCGCCCGCGACCTGGGTGTCTCCTTCCGCGAGGTCTCGATTCATGCGGCCGTGGAGCAGCATTTTAAGGACATCGAGCACGATCCGGCCGTCCAAGACGTGACCTACGAGAACAGCCAGGCCCGCGAGCGTACGCAGATTCTGATGGATCTGGCCAACCAGGCTGGCGGTTTTGTCATCGGCACGGGCGACCTGTCGGAGCTGGCGCTCGGCTGGGCTACCTATAACGGCGACCACATGAGCATGTACGCCGTCAACGCGAGCGTGCCCAAGACGCTTGTGCGCCATCTGGTGCGCTATGCGGCCGATGTCTTTGGCGGGCGTATTGCCGAGGTCTTGCTCGATATCCTCGATACGCCGGTGTCCCCCGAGCTCCTGCCGCCCACGGGCGACGGCGAGATTGCGCAGAAGACTGAGGACCTGGTGGGCCCGTACGAGCTGCACGACTACTTCCTCTACTACCTGCTGCGTTTTGGCTTTGAGCCGGGCAAGATCTACCGCATGGCGCTCAAGAGCTTCGAGGGCGTCTACGACGTCAAGACCATTCACACGTGGCTACGCACGTTCTATCGTCGCTTCTTTGCCCAGCAGTTTAAGCGCAGCTGCCTGCCCGATGGCCCCAAGGTGGGCTCGGTCACGCTCAGCCCGCGCGGCGATTGGCGCATGCCGAGTGACGCCAGCTCGCGCCTGTGGCTCGCCCAGATTGACGCGCTCAATCCGATGGACTAAGGTTGCCAAATTGAACCAAAACAGCGGGTGCAAGCGTTACACTTTTGCAATCTGATGGCCCGTATCGCGCGGCGCTCTTGTCGGAGCGCCGCGTTTTTTATATCGAAAGGTGGCACCATGCAGGCATCGCAGCGTCTCGACCGCTTTGGCGCGGAGGTCTTCGCCTCGCTCAACAACAAACTGCTTGCGCTGAAGGCTCAGGGCAAGACCATTTACAACATGAGCGTGGGCACGCCCGACTTTAAGCCGTACGACCACGTGGTCGAGGCGCTCACGCAAGCGGCCCAGGACCCCGAGATGTGGAAGTATGCCCTGCGCGACCTGCCCGAACTCAAGCAAGCCGTGTGCGATTACTATGAGCGCCGCTTTGGCGTTTCGGGCATTACGCCGTCTATGGTGCAGTCGTGCAACGGCACGCAGGAGGGCGTGGGCCATTTGGGCCTGGCCCTGCTCGATCCGGGTGACACCATTTTGGTTCCCGATCCGTGCTACCCGGTCTTTGAGGCGGGCGCCAAGATTGCCGATGCCAAGCTCGAGTACTATCCGTTGGTCGCCGAGCATAATTACCTGCCCTATGTGGCGGGTATCGATCCCGAGGTGGCCGATCGTGCCAAGTATATGATCGTGTCGCTGCCCGCGAACCCGGTTGGCTCGGTGGGCACGCTCGAGGTCTACGAGGAGATTATCGCCTTTGCCCGCGAGCACGATCTGTTGATTGTTCATGACAACGCATACTCCGACATCGTGTTCGACGGTGAGCCGGGCGGCAGCTTCTTGCAGTATCCCGGCGCGCTCGAGGTGGGCGTTGAGTTCTTCTCGCTCTCCAAGTCGTTTAACGTTACCGGTGCGCGTATCGGCTTTTTGGTCGGCCGCGAGGACGTGGTCTCTGCCTTTGCCAAGCTGCGCAGCCAGATCGACTTTGGCATGTTCTTCCCGGTCCAGAAGGCTGCTATCGCCTGCCTGAACGGTCCGCGCGATGAGGTCGAGGCGCAGCGTCTGAAGTACCAGGAGCGCCGCGATGCCCTGTGCGACGGTCTTGAGGGCCTGGGCTGGGAGCGTCCCAACGCGCATGGCTCTATGTTTGTGTGGGCCAAGCTTCCCGGTGGTCGCACCGATTCCATGGCGTTTTGCGAGGAGCTCATGGAGAAGGCCGGCGTTGTGGTGACGCCGGGCGCGAGCTTTGGTCCTTCGGGCGAGGGGCACGTGCGCATGGCGCTGGTCCTGCCGCCTGATCAGATTGCTTTGGGTGTCGAGGCCATTCGCGAGGCGGGCCTGTATTAGAAAGGTATCTCGGCTCGTCAATAGCTCGAAACCGATTTCGTGCAGTTATTTTACGAATCCTGCAAACAATTTCGGTAAACGGTCGATTTTTGGCTGCGAATAGGAGCATAATCAAAGTCCCGATTGGATGTATTGGGATTACGGCAAGCCGCTCGGGTCGTTCCCGGGCGGCTTGTTTGTGGAGAGAGATGGGAGTTTCTAATGGTTAACGAGAAGAAGGTCGCTATTGTCGGCTGCGGTTTCGTTGGTTCGTCTTCGGCGTTCGCGCTCATGCAGAGTGGTCTGTTCTCCGAGATGGTCCTCATCGACGTGGACAAAAACCGTGCCGAGGGTGAGGCCCTGGATATCGCGCACGGCATGACGTTTGCCGAGCCGATGAAGATCTACGCCGGCGATTATTCCGATGTCGCCGACGCCGCCATGATCGTCGTCACCGCTGGCGCTGCCCAGAAGCCCGGTGAGACCCGCCTGGACCTGGTCAACAAGAACGTAAACATCTTTAAGTCTATTATCCCCGAGATTAAGAAGTCCGGCTTCGACGGCATTCTGCTAATCGTCTCCAACCCGGTTGATGTTCTGACCTATGCTGCCATCAAGATGTCCGGCCTGCCCGAGGGCCATGTCATCGGCTCCGGTACCGTGCTCGACACCGGCCGTCTGCAGCAGATGCTTGGTGCCCACGTCGAGGTTGACCCGCGCGATGTCCAGGCCTATGTCATGGGTGAGCACGGCGACTCTGAGTTTGTCGCTTGGTCCAGCGCCCAGGTTGCCGGCGTGCCGCTGAACACTTTCTGCGAGCTTCACGGTCATCTGGAGCATGAGGCTGCCGAGAAGCGCATCGCCGAGGACGTCAAGAACTCCGCCTACACCATCATCGAGAAGAAGCACGCCACCTACTATGGCGTCGCCATGGCCGTCAAGCGCATCTGCACCGCCGTCATGCGCGATGAGCAGACCGTTCTGCCCGTCTCCTCGCTCATGGTGGGCGAGTATGGCCTGTCCGATCTGGCCATCTCCATGCCGACCGTCGTCGGCCGCGACGGCGTCGTCTGCCGCGTTCCCGTGCCGTTGAACGATGACGAGCAGCATGAGCTCACCGCCTCCGCCAAGGCCCTCAAGGACATCATCGACAGCGTCGACTTCTCCTGCTAAATCAAGCTCTTTTGGGCAACAGGCTACAATGAAAGGCGTCCGGGCCACACGGTCCGGGCGCCTTTTTGGTGCGAGGGGGTCAGGTTACTTTGCACCACCCCAATGCACCATAGTTGATGGGAGGGCCATGTCGGATTCGCCTAATTTTTTGACCTATGCCCAGACGGCGTTTGATCCGTTTGAGGAACGGCCGTTCTGCGCTGTGGATAGCCTGGTCTTTGCGTGGTTGTCCTATTTGCGTTTGCCGGGTGATATGGCGGAGCTGACGAACTGGCAGGGCCTAGACGTACGCGAGCTGCTGCGCGCCGAGTGCTACCAAGACATGATTGGCGACCTGTGGGATCCGGAGGGGAGCCGTGCCCTGTTGGAGGCTGTGGCAGCAAGCCCTCGCTACCGTGGCGTTCGTGTTTGCGGCTATCGTAGCGTGAGTGATGCCGAGACAACGGAGCAGTTTGCGGCCATGACGTTCCGATTTCCGGCGGGGTTTAGCTATCTTGCCTTCCGGGGGACCGACAGCACGATTGTGGGCTGGAAAGAGGACTTTAACATGGCGTTCCGGTGTCCTGTGCCGGCCCAGGAATCCGCGGCGCGTTATGTAGACGAGGCGGCGGATGCGATTGACGGGCCGCTTTTGTGCGGAGGTCATTCCAAGGGTGGAAACCTTGCGGTGTACGGTGCGGCGATGTGCCCCGATGTCGCCCGTGAGCGAATCGAACGGGCGTATTCCCATGATGGTCCGGGCTTCGTCGAGGAGTTTCTGAGCGGCAACGCCTTCGCCGACCTATCCGGTCGAATCGACAAGACGCTACCTCGGTCGTCAATCTTTGGCATGATGTTCGAGACACAGGAGGACTATGCCATCGTTGAGAGCACCGAGTTCAGCCTGCTTCAGCATAATCCCTTTAGCTGGGTGGTTGATGGTCGCGACTTCGTGTACTGTGAGCGCCTGTCCGCCGGTGCTCGATACGTTGATGGCTCCATTCGCGAGATGCTGCTTGCGGTGTCGCCTAGCGAGCGCGAGCGTTTTATAGATGCGTTGTTCTCCGTGCTTGAGGCTACGGGTGCTGAGCGGTTTGCGGATATCGCTGGGAATCTGCGCGAGAGCCTGCCCGTGATGCTCCAGGCTGCGCAAGGCTTTGACAAGGATACGCGACGCTTTGTCTCGCAGACTATCGTTGCGATTCTTAAGTGTGCGCTTCTGCCCAAACGTCCCCAGATCGACATACCCGCTGCCGGCAAGAGCTTGGCAGAACAGCTCGAGGCTTGGCAGTCCGAGCTCCTGCGCTAACCATTGGTGCAAAGCAACCTGTCCCCGATGCACCAATCTTCGATGCGCCTGGGGCGGGATCGACCGCTATACTGGTTCGTGCCGAAATCGATCTAGAACGGAATGCCGTATATGAAAATCAATCACGCGATTCTGCATATCCTGGACTTTGACTCTGCCGTCAACGTCATGAGCCAGCGCGAGTTGGATATCGAGAGCCGTACCGTGCGCAACTTCGTGACCACGCATCTGCGCCGCGCACGTACCTCGGCCGACAATAAACGCGCCACGTTTGCCGAGAACTCTGCGTTTGGCGGCGAGCTCAAGGGCTATTTCTTTGGCGAGCGCGAGTTCGTGGACCTGTCGCAGCAGATTGCGGAGTTTATCTCCTCCGAGCTCACCAAAGCCGAGAAAGCCGAGTCAACCGACGTGCTCGTGGCCGATTTTGACGACGATGAGGATGCCCGCTGGTTTGCCGTGATGCTGCTGGGCTCCAAGCAGGCTTTTATGCACGAAGTGGGCCGCGAGGAGGGGGAGGTGCGCAACGACATCGCGCGCCACTACGCCATTCTGCCGAACCCCTCGCAAAAGGTGCCGAGCTATGCCATCGTGCGTGCGAGCACCATGGAGATCGGTTACGTGGACAAGAAGCGCAAGATTGCCGGTGAGGACCGTATGCTTATCCCCGATGGCCTGCTGCAGTGCGACACGGGCGTATCAGGCAAGGAGGTCATCGACACCGTGACGCGTGTGGTCGAGGAAGTCGCCGAGGAGCACGGTGCCAATACGGCCGTGGCGCTCGCCAAGGTTAAGGCTGCCGTCGCCGATAAAGTCGAGGATGACGAGGAGCTGCCGCCCTGGGATATCGTCGATGAGGTCTTTGAGGACGAACCGGTTATCAAGGAGAGCGTGCGCGCGGCACTGACTGAGGAGAAGGTGCCTGAGCGTGTGCCCGTGGAGCGCAAGCAGGTCGAACGCGCCGCCGTTCGCAACCACAAGATCCGTACCGACACGGGTATCGAGATCAGCTTCCCGGCCGAGATGGGCTCGAACTCCGAGTACATCGAGTTCGTCAACGAGCCCAACGGCCTCATTTCCATCGAACTCAAAAACATCGGCAGCATCGAGAATCGATAAGTTGCGTTACGCCTACAGCGGGAAAGCAAAGGCCGAAGCCCTTTGGGTCTTCGGCCTTTTTGCTTGGAGCTCAATTGAGTTGCAGACTGAGCATAAGTCAGCGAAAGCGCCCCTAAGCGAGCAAGGTGACGTGAAAGAGGAGGGAAGCGTACTTTGGTACGCGACCGACGATTGAACGTCAGATTGCCGCTTAGGGGCGCTTGTAGCGTCGACCGGTCCGTCGTTCGTTAGAACGACGGAACCAAAGGTGCAGCGTCGAGCCGTTACGCGGGTTGGTAAACCCGCGTAACTATTAAAGTTGACGTAAGCCCTCTTCCAGGCCGGTCTTGCTATCGGTCTTCTCGTCGCGCATCTTGATGACGCGGGCGGGGACACCGGCCACGACGGCGCCGGCGGGGACGTCCTCCACGCATACGGCGCCAGCGGCAACGACAGCACCCTTACCCACGTGCACGCCCTCTAGGACCACGGCGTTGGCGCCAATCATGACATCATCCTCGATGATGACGGGCGTGGCGCTCGCAGGCTCAACGACGCCTGCCAGTACGGTGCCGGCGCCGATGTGGCAGTTCTTGCCCACGGTTGCGCGGCCGCCCAGCACGGCGCCCATATCGATCATGGAGCCTTCGCCAATGACGGAGCCGATGTTGATGATGGCGCCCATCATGATGACGGCGCGGTCGCCGATCTCGACGCGGTCGCGGATGATTGCGCCCGGCTCGATGCGGGCATTGATGCCCTTAAGGTCGAGCATGGGGACGGCGGAGTTGCGGCAGTCATTCTCGACGTCGTAGTAGTCGATGGAGTCGGCATTGGCATCGAGGATGACCTTGAGCTCATCCCAGTCACCAAAGACGGTCTTGCCACGACGACCGCCGTAGACGTGCGCATTGCCCCACTGGACCTTCATGCCCGGCTTTTCGCGCACGTACAGTTTGACGGGCGTTTTCTTGGGCGCGGTGGCGATGTAGTTGATAATCTCCTGTGCATCCATCTCGGCTGCGTTGCTCATATGCTGTTTCTCCTTTGCGTGGGTACGGTAGTTAACTGGTTAGGCGAACATGACCTGATCGAAGGTGTAGAAGCCAGGGTCGCGGACGACGAGCTTTTGAGCGGCGGCCAGAGCGCCGTTGACAAAGATCTGGCGGCTCGTAGCGCGATGGCTAAGCGTGACCTCCTCGTCCTGGCCAAAGAAGCTCACCTCGTGCACGCCGGCGACGGTGCCGCCGCGCAGCGAGTGCATGCCGATTTCCTTGGGATCGCGAGCGCCGCACATGCCCTCGCGACCGTAGACAGGATGATAGCCAGCCTCAGGCTCGGTCTCGACCACGGCGTCGAGTAGCAGCTTGGCGGTGCCGCTGGGAGCGTCGACCTTTTGGTTGTGGTGCGTCTCGACGATTTCGCAGTCAAAGCCGGGCAGCTCGCGTGTGGCCTGTGCTACCAGATGACGCAGGGCTGCGATGCCGATGGAGTAATTGCCCGAGTGCATAACGCGGGCGTTCTGGCCCAGCTCACGCAGGCGGTCCATCTGCTCGGGGGTGTAGCCTGTGGTGCCCGAGACCAACGCCGCGCCCGTGCGCTCGACATAGGCGACGACGGCATCGAAGGTCACGACGTTCGAGAAGTCGATGATGACGTCGGCTGCCGGGGCGCTCTCGAGCTCGGACAGGTCAAAACCGATCTGGGCCACGATATCAAAAAAGGGCTGCCCGGCGGCGTCGACAATGCCTTCGGCGGTAGTGCGGATGAGCGAGCCCATGCGGCCCGTTCCCATAATGATGGTCTTAATCAAGCAGACCAGCTCCCTTCAGAGCATCGGTAAGTGCGGCTCGCGTGTCGTTGGCCATGGTGCACAGCGGCATGCGGTAGTTTGCCTCGATCATACCCATCTGGGCGAGCGCTTCTTTGACGGGGATGGGGTTGACCTCGCTAAAGAGGGCGTTGATGAGCGGTTGACCGGCAATCTGGATATCGCGGGCGCGTTCCACGTCACCGTCCAGATAGGCGCGGCACATGTCGTGCACGAGCTGCGGCTGAATATCGGCCCACACGCTGATGGTTCCCGAGGCACCCAGGCTCATGAGCGGCACGGTGAGGGCGTCCTCGCCCGAGTACATGCGGAAGTCGTCGGACAGCAGGTGGGCGATCTTGGCCGCGTAGGCGACGTTGCCCGAGGCTTCCTTAATACCCATGATGTTGGGGTGCGCGGCCAAGCGCTCTACGTTGCGCTCGCTGATGCCGCAGCCGCAGCGGCCGGGGATGTTGTACAGGATGCAGGGGATATCTACGGCATCCGCGACGGTCTTAAAGTGCTGATAGATACCCTCTTCATTGGACTTGTTGTAGTAGGGGGTGATGAGCAGCAGGCCGTCGGCGCCCAGGCCTTGGTAGGTGAGCGACTTGGTGAGCATGGTCTGCGTGGAGTTGGAGCCAGAGCCGGCGATGACGGGGACGCGTCCTGCAACTTGCTTGACCACTGCGGCGACAACGGAGTTGTCCTCGTCATCGGTCATCGTGGCGCTCTCGCCGGTGGTGCCCAGGGTGAGGATAGCGTCGGTGCCATTCTGCAGGTGGAAATCGATAAGGCGCTCGAGCGCGTCGAAGTCGACGCTGCCGTCCTTTTTAAACGGCGTGACGAGGGCGACGATTGAGCCCTCGAGATTGCGGATGTCCATGTTCTTCTCCTTCGCTTCCGCGATCTGGATGCGTTTGTTCCACTGAGCGGCGACGGCCAGGCGTTCGTCCTGGGCGCGGCGACGGGCGCTTTCGGCACGCGACTTGGCCAGCAGCTCTCGGCCGCACGGCAGCACATCGAGTGTGGCAAAATAATCGCCTGGGCGCTCGGCGCGGCGGATAAGGTCGGCCGAGCCATCGGGGCGCAGCAGCACCTCGGCGGAGCGCAGGCGCCCGTTGTAGTTGTAGCCCATGGAGTAGCCATGGGCGCCGGTATCGTGGATCACGAGCAGGTCGCCCATGTCGATATGCGGCAACTCGCGATCAATGGCGAACTTGTCGTTGTTCTCGCACAGATTGCCCGTAATGTCGTACGTGTTTGTGACAGGCGCCGCGGTCTTGTCGGAGCCACCCGGCTGGCCCATCACCGTAATGTGGTGGTAGGCGCCATACATGGCAGGGCGGATCAGATCGACGGCGCTTGCGTCGACACCGATATAGTCCTTGTAGATTTGCTTCTCGTGGATGGCCTTGGTCACCAGGCAGCCGTAGGGGCCCATCATAAAGCGACCCATCTCGGTGCAAATCGCCACATCGCCCATGCCGGCGGGAACCAGAATCTCGTCGTAGGCCGCATGCACTCCTTCGCCGATGGCATGGATATCGTTGGCCTGCTGCTCGGGCAGGTAGGGGATGCCGACGCCGCCGGACAGATTGATAAAGGCGACGTGTGCGCCGGTCTCGCGCTCCAGGCGCACGGCAAGCTCAAAGAGGATGCGCGCGAGCTCGGGGTAGTAGTCGTTGGTGACGGTGTTGCTGGCAAGGAATGCGTGGATGCCAAAGTTTTCGGCGCCCTTGGCCTTGAGCGTGCGAAAGGCCTCGAAGAGCTGCTCGGTGGTCATGCCGTATTTGGAGTCGCCGGGGTTATCCATGATGCCGTTGGAGAGCTGGAATAGGCCGCCCGGATTAAAGCGGCAGCTGACCGTCTTGGGGATGGGGCCTGCGACGCGCTCAAAGAACTCGATGTGGCTGATGTCGTCAAAGTTGACGATGGCACCCAGCTTGTCGGCGAGCTCAAAGTCGGCAGCCGGCGTGTCGTTGGACGAGAACATGATGTCGTGTCCCGTGATACCCAGCGAGCGGGCGATCATGAGCTCGGTATAGCTCGAGCAATCGCAGCCGCAGCCGTATTCGTTGAGAATGGAGATGAGCGCCGGGTTGGGGTTGGCCTTGACGGCAAAGTATTCCTTAAAGCCCGGGTTCCATGCAAAGGCGTCACGCACTTCTTGCATGTTGCGGCGGATGCCCGCCTCGTCGTATAGATGAAACGGCGTGGGGAACTGCTCGACGATATGCTCGAGCGTCTCCTTGTCCACAAACGGCTGCTTGGCCGCATATGCCTCGTTGGGAGTCAATGACATGTCCCGTAAACCTCGCTATCCAGACGGCGCTACCTGCGCATCGAATCCGCATAGCGTGGACCCAATGTCCGGATAGCGCTCCCGCATTGCTGCAGACAGTCCTGCGGGTGTTTCCCGCAGGCCCACCAGGCTGTTCGTGCCCGAAAAACCCAGTTCGGCGGGTTTCGCCTCCCCGCGGGGTCAAAGCCTGCCGGCTCGCCCGCGGCTCTTCGTGCCCGCGCCTCTATCAAGTGGTAACGACCCTACCACGTTGCACTTTACCAAACAAGAGTATTCGTATATAACGTTTAAAAAATGCAGGGATATGCTGGAAATAAGGGTGTAGCAATCTTGCGGCACAATAGATAGCAGCCGACGCGCACCTACGAAAGGAACCAATATGGCCGAGCTCCAAGAACTCCGTCGCTACCGCCGCGACTTGCACAGGATCCCGGAGCTCGACTTCGATCTTCCGCAGACGATCGCCTATATCGAGGGCGTGTTGGCACCGCTCACCTGCGATGTGACCCATCCGTGCCCCGGCTGCGTCTGCGCTTTCTTCGACGCTGGCGTTGGTGCCGCGCATGCCACGGCGATTCGCGCCGATATGGATGCGCTGCCCATTGCCGAGGCAACGGGGGCAGCGTTCGCTTCGACCCATCCCGGCAAGATGCATGCTTGCGGGCACGATGGACACATGGCCATGGCGCTTTCGGCGGCAACCTTTGTCGACCGTACGATCCGTGAGCAGCCGGGCGCCATTAAGCGCAATGTGCTCTTTGTGTTTCAGCCGGCCGAGGAGACGACTGGTGGTGCCAAGACGGTGTGCGAGAGCGGCGTGTTCGAGCGCTACGGGGTGGATCGCATCTTCGGCTTCCACGTGTGGCCCGATCTGCCCGCCGGCACGTTGGCGAGCTGCTCCGGTCCGTTGCTGGCGCGTTCGAGTGAGACACACATTCATATCCATGGCACGAGCATCCATATCGCTAAGACCTATGGCGTTCCGGTCGAGGAGTCGCACGATGCGGCGCTGGCGGCTGCCAAGTTCTTGGTTTCCGAGCGCGAGCTCATGGACGAGTTGGGTGTCGACGAGCCCTGCATTGGTAAGTTCGGCCTGCTGCAGGCCGGCACCGTCTGCAATGCGGTGGCGGGGGAGGCCCATGTTGCCGGCAGCCTACGTGTGTTTACGGACGACATGTTCGACCGCGCGCGCGAGGGCGTGCGCCGCGTGCTGGACGATGCCTGCGTCGCAACGGGCTGCACATATGACCTCGATTTTGCCGAGGGCTATCCGCCGGTCGATAACGATCCCGAGCTGTTCGCCCACATTGCGCCTGTCTTGTCCGAGCTGCAACTCGTGGATGAGCCTTTGCTGATTGCCGAGGACTTCGCTTTCTATCAGCGCCATCTGCCAGGCGTGTTCTTCCTCCTGGGTACGGGCGTGCCGGAGGGACAAGATAATCCGATCGATTCGGATGGCTGTCCCGCCTATGCCACGAGCGCTCTGCATACCGATACCATGCTCTTTGACGAGGAAATTCTACTCAAGGGCCTCGATGTCTACAAACGATTGCTTAACTTGGAGTGACGATGAAGCGCCGACAGTCTTCCGTATATAGTCCGGGTGGATGCGGGTGTGGCTTGCTGCTGCTTCCGGTTATTGCTGTGAGCATTGGCGTGATGTTTGCGCTTGCCGGGTTGGCCGCGGCGGCGCTCGTGCTGCTGATTGTGGCCATTGGCGTGACGGTCTGGCTGTGCCGTTCTCGCGAGCAACGTCGTGCCGATGGTAAGACCAATGTTGGATGGACCATCTTTTTAGTCGTCGCCTACCTATTGAGCATCAGCTATTTAGTTTTCTTTATCCTGTTGCTTGCGAGTACCTTTACCGGGGAATCCGTCACGTTGGGTTGATACACAGCCAGCAGACGGTCGTGCAAAGTGCGTTTGCTCGGCGTTCGGATAACTGCATTGGCCGTTTATCGCAACTTTAGCTCACAGCTAATGAATTCAAGTCCAATCCTTCCTACGATGTGCTGTGCGCCGGCGCGGTAGCCGGATCATAGGAAGGATGCATAATGGCAAAAGAGGGAAAGAAGCCGATCGGCAAGATTGTCCTAGGCGTCATCGTGGTGCTGGTTATCGTCGGTGCCGTGGGCTCTATGGGTGGCAATTCAACCGATTCGTCTGCGAGCGATTCGGCAAAACCTGCCGAGGCGACACAGCAGGCTGAGGAGCAAAAAGAACCGCAAGAACCGTATACCATTGCTGACGAGGCTGAAGACACCTCCAATCAGTTTGCCTATAAGATCACGGGCACGCTGACCAATAACACGGACAAGGAAAAGAGCTACATTCAGATTGAGTATGTTCTGTATGATGCCGATGGCAACCAGGTTGGAACGGCTCTTGCAAACACCAATCATCTGAAGGCGGGCGGCTCCTGGAAGTTCGAGGCGCTGGGTACGGTGTCTCCTGACCAGGTTGCTAGCTGGGAGCGTTCGGATGTAAGCGGTTTTTAGCATGTTGCATGCACTGGGGGGAGGTGAAGTCGTATGCCCGATAAAAAGCTGACCGAGGAGCTGCTCAATGAGCTTCTCGATGCGCCGAACATCGATGGCTATATCAGGGAGCACGACTTTGCCGCCCCGTCGCTTTCGGACTACCTGAAGCAGCTGCTGCAGGAAAAGGGCTTGGAGCGCTCGCGCGTGGTTCGTATGGCCGATCTCAATGAGACCTTCGGCTATCAGATCTTTACCGGTGCGCGTCACCCGAGTCGCAATAAGGTGCTGCAGATTGCCTTTGCGATGGCGCTGACGCTCAAAGAGGCCAACCGTGCACTGACGGCTGCCGGGGTAAGCGTCCTCAACTGCAAGGATCGCCGTGATGCGATTATCATCTTTTGCATCGATCGCGGGTGCAGCCTCCAAAAGGTCAACGAGGAGCTGTATCGCTTTGGCGAGGAGACGGTGAGTTAGCGGCTGATATCTGAGCCGGCGGAGCTGCCGAACAACGATGCAAACGAACGGGGCGCGGATGCCATGGGGTGTCTGCGCCCTGCGCTATGATGGAGGCTATGGATACTCAGACCACAACATATTCCGATGACGAGCTGACCGCAGCGCTTGCCGAACATCTGGCGTCGCTCGATCGCGACGACAGCTATCGCGTGGAGCGTGTACTTAAGCGCTCGTCCGTTGAAACAACCGAGCTCGTGTACTTTGAAGGAACCGGCGGTGGTTCGCTCGGCCCCTTTGTCCGTAAACGCATCGATGCTTCGGCTCAAATCGGCGGGGCATACGAGCGTCTGTTTGCCGCCCAGCGGGCAGGCAGGCGTTTTGAGCACCTGCCCAGAATCGTCGATTGTCGTCGTGTGGGCGACGAGCTCAACGTGGTTATGGAATACATCGAAGGGGAGACGCTCGGGGTGCTGGTGGACCGTCTGGGAGCCACCCCCGATTATGCGCGTGAATTGTATCCTGCCCTATGCGATGCCGTGGGCGAGCTCCACGCCGGTTTTGCAATGGCGGGGGAGACGTCGGCGCCGGTGATCCATCGCGACCTCAAGCCGTCGAATGTCATCGTGACGGGTGCGAACTGTACGCTCGATGAGGGCCTGACGTTTTCGTCGCTGGTGATTATCGACTTGGGGATCGCGCGCGTGTGGCGCGATGGCGCCGATGCAGACACCGTTAAGTTCGGCACGCGACCCTATGCGCCACCCGAGCAGTATGGGTTTGGGCAGACGAGTGTACGCAGCGACGTCTACGCACTTGGCGCCCTGTTGTTCTTCTGCTTGACGGGAGTCGACCCTAAACCAGGGCTCGACATGCACGAGCAATGCGAGGCGCGTGGCATTCCCACTCCACTTGCCGATGCCGTCTGCATGTCGATGGCGCTCGACCCGGCCAAGCGTTTTGCGAGTGCGGAAGCGTTGGGACGGGCGACGCGCTCGGCATACGATCTGAGCCGCCCCGTGCGGCCTCCTACACCTGCGCCTGTCCGTACTCCGGCCTCGGAGACGGTGTTGACGCTCCAAGGGCTCCAGAACCCCGCAGGGCTTCCTAGGCCTGCCGCCTCCGCTGCATGCGGTCTGCTCTCTCGCGTTCCGGAGTCTCTGGGGCGCATTTGGAATACGCTTGTCTGCTTCTCGCTACTTGTGCTCTTTGCCGGAAGTCACTTTGCCGTCTTTCACCCCACGGGAGCAAACCAAGGCTACCCGACGTGGCTTCTCATAATCGAGTATTTTTTCTTTGTCGATGGCCTTATGGTGCTTATGCATTTTGCGCTGCTCGATAAGCGCCGTCTTCGTCGGCGATTCACACTGCTCGACAGCTATCGCGGCAAGAAACTCGCGAAACTTTGGCTCAAGGCATTGGGTATGCTGCTCCTATGCATGATCGTCATAGTCGCGGTTGCCAATGCGACCGGCGTCGTCGATACCTCCGCTACCTAAAAGAAAAGGGCCCCATTGGGGCCCTTTGCAGTTGCACCTAGATGCGGTTCATCTGAGCGGCGACTTTGTTGTACCAGTCCTGCCACGTGGGCGGGCAGTACTTTTTGGCCGCTGCCGGGGTAAGGGTGGAGCCGTAGTTGGCGCCCAGATAGGCAACGTGAGCGGAGATGCCCTCGCTCCAGCTGCCAAAGCTGCGCCAACCGCCGCCACGGGCACTCCAGCCCCAGGCGTTGTAAGAATTGGCGCAATAAGCACCCTTGGTGCTCTCGATGCAGGCGATGGCGGGGGACCAACGGGGGTCGACACCGGTATTCCAAGCGGCGACGGCAAAGTTATAGCCCTGGCCTGCCATGGGGGAGCCGGCGAGATAATTGTCGATGCGGCTCGTCCACTCATTAATGAACGAATCGTAATCGGAGCTACCGGTATTGGCGTTGTTCACCGTGGTGTCGATGGTGGTGTTGGTGTTGGTGGCCTGGCTGCTGGAATTGCTGCCGCTTACGCCCTCGCCCGAGAGCTTCTCGGCGGCAGCGGCCTTATCGGCCTCAAGCTTGGCAAGCTCGGCGGCATTTTCCTGCTCGGCTTTTGCCTGTGCCTCGCTGCGGAGCTGCTGGGCCTGAGCCAACGCATTCTCGGCGTTTTTCTGCTCTGCCTCAAGCTGAGACTTGGCCTGCTGGAGCTCAGCCTTGTTCTGCTCGAGTTCGGTTTGCATGTTATTGAGCTGTTCGATCTCGTCGACGCTCGAGCTCGTGATCTGGTTGGTGTATTTGCAGGTCGTGATGAACTCACCCAGGCTCTGCGCGTTGACCAGGAAGCTCACGATGGGGTTGGTGCCCTTCTGATACTTGTACAGATCGCGCATGGCGGAGCTTGCCTTGGCCTGCTGCTCGGGAAGCTTAGCCTCGATTTCCTCGATGCTTGCCTCATTGGAGTCAATCTGCTTTTGCAGGTCATCGAGTTTGGTGCGGGCGTCGTTGTAGGCGCTCGTGGCGGCTTCGATCTTCTGCTGGGCTGCGGAAAGCTGGTCCTGCGTTGCCTGCGAGGCGGCATACGCCGCAACGGGGGAGAGCATCGGCGTGGCCGTCAGCGCAACGGCGAGTGCGGCGCTCGTGATGATACGAGCCGGCTTCGACGCAATGAGCGCTGCGGCGCGATGATTCGAATGCTGCATCCAGTCCCTCTGCAATCAATCGTAGGTTATGGTTCGAACGGTATTCTACTACTGCTTTCGACCTCAACTTGAACCTTAAAGGTTCCAAAGGGTCAAGTTGAACTTGAGGCTTTGGCTTTGACCTGCAGTTATGATGAATTGTTGAGAAACCATAGAGCTCAACTTTAACGTTACGGAACCCTGTCGAGAGGGTTTTTGTTTATCAAAAGTCGCCTCATGTGGGGTTTTGCAACTACAGGGTCCCATCACGGCGAGGGCGGATTTCATGCTGGATAATTGCGCTGATTGCCATAGATACGGTGGAGCTTTGGGCGCCGGCGGTTTGGCACGCTAGAATAAATCAGTTGCGCAAAGACCGCCCGTTGTGTGGGCAGTTCATGATAGGAAGTTTCCATGGCATTGCAGTTTACAGAGCGCGAGTTTATTCCCGTGCTGCTCGGTGGCGACATCAACGCCTATTCGGTGGCGCGCGCCTTCTACGAGGAGTACCAGGTCAAGAGCCTGGTCTTTGGCAAGTACCAGACGGGTCCCGCGTACCGCAGCCAGATTATCGACTACACGCCCAACGTGGATATCGATACCATGCCCGTGATGCTCAGGACCGTCAACGGCATTGCCCAAGCGCATGCCGATAAGACGATTGTTCTTGTGGGCTGTGGCGATAACTATGTTGCCCTCGTGGCTCAGGCCAAGGATGCCCATGAGTTGGCGGATAACATCGTCGCGCCTTACGCTCCCTACAGCATGCTTGAGCAGTGTCAGAAGAAGGAGATCTTCTACGAGCTGTGCGAGAAGCATGGCGTGCCCTATCCGCATACCTTTACCTTCACCATGGCGATGCTGAACGCCCAAGGCGAGGCACCTGCCGAAGTGCTCGACCAGATCGATTTTCCCTACCCGATGATTCTGAAGCCTTCTGACGGCATCATGTGGTGGCAGCATGAGTTCGAGGGCCAGAAAAAGGCCTATGAGATTGCCGACCGTGCCGAGCTGGAACAGGTCATTCGCGACTCGTATGCCAGCGGCTACACCGACGACCTGATCTTGCAGGATCGCGTGCCCGGCAATGACGAGTACATGCGCGTGCTCACCAGTTATTCCGACCGCAACGGCAAGGTGCGCATGATGTGCCTGGGTCACGTGCTGCTCGAGGAGCATCAGCCTCACGGTGTCGGCAACCACGCCTGTATCATCACCGAGCCCAATGACGAGCTCATGGGCGGCGTGCGCAAGTTGCTCGAGGACCTTCACTTTGTGGGTTATTCCAACTTTGACGTTATGTACGACGAACGCGACGGCTCGTTTAAGTTCTTCGATTTCAACACGCGCCAAGGTCGCAGCAACTACTACGTCACTAACAGCGGCTTTAACGTTGCCAAGTATGTGGTGGACGAGTATGTGTTCAACCGCCCGTTTGAGCCGGAGTTTGTGACGGCGCAGGACGAGGCGCTGTGGATGGTCGTTCCCATGGGCGTTGTCGACAAGTACGTCAAGGATCCCGAGCTGCGCGCTAAGGTGCATCGCCTGGACAAGGAAGGCAAGGGCGCCGACCCTTCGTTTATGAAGGGCGACTTTGTCTTTAACCGCTGGCTGCGCATGTGGCACACCAAGCTGCGTCACTTTAAGCTGTTCAAGACGTATTACAAGTAGATGAGTGCGGCGCCCGTCCGGTTTACATCGGGCGGGCGCGGGTATGATACGCGCAATTGCGGAAGCGTCACCAAGGAGGCGGCGATGGAAAAGCTGGGAGTTATCGGCGGCATGGGCGCCGAGGCCACGTCGTATTACTACGACCAGGTGGTGCGCCATACGGCTGCTGCCTGCGATCAGGAACATATCGACATGGTGGTGCTCTCCAAGTCGACCATGCCCGACCGCACGCTTGCCATTAAGACCGGCGAGCATGCCAAGCTGCTGGCGACCATGAAAGAGTGTGCCCAGGCACTCGAGTCGCTGGGCTGTGCGCACATTGCCATTCCCTGCAACACGTCTCACTACTTCTACGACCAGATCCAGTCGTTTACGAAGGTGCCGATTATTCACATGCCGCGTGAGTCGGTGCGCTATGCCCTTGCGGGTGCGGTGATGGGGGAGTGCGAGTTCGACCCCAACCTGAGTATGCCGGCCGAGCCGGTGCACAAGATTGGCGTCATGGGCACCGACGGAACCGTGGGCGCGGGCGTCTACGGCCGCGAATGCGAGGCTGCGGGTGTTGAGGTCGTCTATCCCAGCGAGAAACGCCAGAACGATGTGATGTCGCTTATCTACGATGATGTGAAAGCCGGACGTGAGCCCGATATGGATAAGTTCGACCGCGTGATGTGGGAGTTCGCCCGTAGCGGCTGCGACCGTGTCATTCTGGCCTGCACCGAGCTATCGGTGCTGCAGAAGTATCGAGAGATGCCCGAGATCACCCTCGATGCCATGGATGTCCTGGTGCGCGAATCCATCATCCGCAGCGGCGCCCCCTACCGCCTCTAGCTTCCGACCTGTCAAAAAGGGACAGGTTAATTTTGGTAGGTTTTATCTGGTGAAACAGTAAAGGCCTCGGCTCGTTTGGTGCGAGCCGAGGCCTTTTGCGTTGGGCGGTTGCTGTCGGTGGCGAACTAGAACAGGAAGCCGATGGCGACGAGGGCGATGCTGACGATGAGTACGGCGATGTCCAGGCCCTTGATGGGGTAGCGCTTGTACGAGCTGGCGCGCGTGCGCAGATAGAAGCCGCGCTGTTCTGCCGCCAAGGCCGTGGCATCGGTCTTGCCCACGCTCGAGATGAGCAGCGGCACACACAGTGGCAGCATGAGCTTAAGCTTCTTGATGGGGTTCTTGGTGTCGTACTCGACGCCGCGTGCGGTCTGCGCTTCCATGATGGCGTTCATCTCCTGACCAAACACCGGCACAAAGCGCAGCGCCGTGGTAAAGGTGAAGGCGTAGCGATACGGTACGTGCAGCACCTCGACGCAGGCGTTGGCAAGGTCGTTGAGCTTGGTCACCATGAGCATGAGGATGAGTGGTAACGCCACGCCCAGCAGGCGCAGACAGGCCTTCGATCCTGTGATGAGGCCCGTGTCGGTGATAAAGCCCCACACCACGTTGCCATCGCGCATAAAGGCCAGCTGGAGCACCAGCATGATAAGCGCGAGCGGAATCAGCAACTTGAGCAGCGAGAACAGACGGTCGACGACGCCGGCATAGGCACCCAGTGCAAGGGTGAGCACCAAAAAGCCCAGCAGCGCCACGTAGGTGTCGGACAAGAAGATGCCGACGATGATGGCGGCGGCGAGGCCCAGTTTGACGACGGGGTTCAGGCGATGCAGCAGCGTATCGCCCGGCATGTAGTCGATGACGTTAACCACGGTGGACCATCTCCTTGGTAATTCGAACGACATCGGTGACCTCGCTCACCTGCGCAAAAGCGGGCGAGACGGAAGATGCCAGACGGCGCGAGAGTTCAATAACCTGGGGCGGCTCAACATAGGCACGCTGCATGAGATCGATGTTCGAGAATAGCTCGTGCGTGCGGCCGCGGTCGAGGATGCGACCGTCGGCCATTACCACAATGCGCTCGGCAAAATCCGAGACGACTTCCATATCGTGGCAGACCATAATCACGGCGCAGCCGCGCTCGGCCATGGTGCGCACCGTTTCCATGACGGTCATGCACTCGCGGTAATCAAGGCCGCTCGTGGGCTCATCGAGCACGACGATCTTGGGCTCAACCACTACGACGGAGGCAAGCGCCACCATTTGTCGCTGGCCGCGCGAAAGTGAGAAAGGTGCCTCATCGGCAGGCAGGCCAAAGCGGTCGATAACAAGTTGAGCACGACGCAGAGCCTCGGCACGGTCGATGCCGGCAAGCTCCAGGCCAAAAGCGACCTCGTCGAGTACGGTATCCTTGCAGATCTGGCGGTCGGGGTTTTGGAAGAGCGTTGCGACTTCGCGGGCGATGCGGCTCGTGGGAACGGCTGCGGTATCCAGCCCCGTAACGCGCACGCTGCCCGAGGCGGGCTTAAGCAGGCCCGTGAGCAGCTTGGTGAGCGTGGTCTTGCCGGCACCGTTCTGGCCGACGATGCCCACGAGCTCGCCGGGATAGAGGGTCAGGTTGAGGTCGTGTACGGCGGCTCCGCCATTGGGATAGGCAAACTCAACGTGATCGAAGGTGAGCACGGGCTCGGCGTCCTTGGCGTGCGGGCGCAACGACGGTGCATGCGGGGAGCCGGCGGGCGCCTGGGCTTCGCTGGCCGCGTGTGCGGGGTCGACGATGCCCGAAATCAGGCGCTCGGCCTCATCGACATCCAAGCAAGGGGTACCGCTTGCCAGGCCATCGGCCTCGAGGCTATTGAAGATACGCGTGACGCGAGGGCAGTCGACGCCGATGGCACGGAGCTCGTCGGTATGCGCGAAGACCTCGTGTGGTTCGCCCTGCAGCGCGATTTCGCCATGGTTGAGCACGAGCACGCGGTTGCAGTACTCCGAAAGCAGGGCGACCTTTTGCTCAACGACGACGATGGTGATGCCGAGTGCACGGTTGGCCTCACGCAGGGTCTCGAAAACCAGCGTGGAGCTGGCGGGGTCGAGTGCCGCGGTGGGCTCGTCGAGAACCAAGACGCGCGGACGCATGGCGAGGATGGCGGCGATGGCTACCTTTTGCTTCTGTCCGCCCGAGAGGGTGGCGATCTCGCGGTCGCGCAGGTCGCTGATGCCGACGGTCTCGAGCGTTTCGCTCACGCGCCGCTCGATCTGGTCGTGGGGAACGCCAAAGTTCTCCAGGCCAAAAAGCATCTCGTCCTCGACGACCGAGGCGACCATCTGCGTGTCGATATCCTGCAGCACACTGCCGACGATTTGCGATACGTCGGTCAGCGAGACCTCGCAGGTGTCGTGGCCGTCAACCATGACGGACCCAAAGAACGTGCCGGTGTAGTGGTGGGGCACAGCACCCGACAGACAGGCGGCAAGCGTGGACTTGCCGGCGCCCGAGGGCCCGATGATGCCGATGAAATCTCCCTTGTTCACGCTGAGCGAGATGTGGCTGAGCGCCTGCTCGGTCTGCGTGCCATAGGAGAACGAGACATCGTCGACGTTGATGATCGTTTCCATGGATACCTTTCATAGTCATTGGGGACGTTCTTACATGACTAGTCGTTTAAGAACGTCCCCAAAAGCTAGTCGTTTGGGACAGTCTTTGGTGGTGAAGCACGGAGGCGGCTTTACGAGGGACCCCAGGTTGGCGCGAAAGAGGAGCGAAGCGTACTTGGAGTACGCGAGCGACGAATGAACGCCAAGATGGGGCCCTCGTAAAGCCGAGCGGGTTAGTTGAGCTTCAGGGCCTTCTGAATGGGCAGGTAGAGGGCACCGACCAGAATGGCGTTAAAGACGGCGGTCATGGCGACCACGGGCAGCATGGCTGCGGCGAGCTCGCCCACCACGCCAAGCATGGCCATCTTGATAACCATGAAGATGACGCCGGAGACAAAGGTGGTCACGAAGGTTGCGACGATGGCGACGGCAGGCTTGACCTGACCGTTCTTGCCGGCGGCGTTGACGATGCCGGCCATGAGCATGGCGGCGATGCCCTCGGCGGCAAAATCGACGAACGGCGAAGTGGTGGTGATCTGGATCACGGCAGCCGAGATGAGGCCAATGACGAGCGCCTGGCCGATATTGGGGCGAACGACCAGGATGGTGAGGCAGAAGGCCGAGATGATGAACTCGGGGCTGATCATGCCGCCCGAGATGCCCGAGATTGCCTTGCCGACGGTGAAGTTGAGGATGAAGCCGGCGGCGAGCAGGATGGCGAGCAGGACGAGGGCGCGGACATCGAGTTTGCCACGGTCGGCGGTCTGGACGGTGCGGGGCTGGGTGGCGGTGGTGTTCTGAGACATGGTAAAAATCCTTTCGGAAGGGGATTGCAAGAGAAAAGCGGAGGCGCGTGATGCGAATGCGATCGGGCTCGAGATAGAAAAAGGCCCCCGGTCGAAACCGGAGGCCTTCCAATCACCTAGAGCGCAAAAACAGGCGTGAGGGACTCACTGTCGACCGATCGTATTCGCATCACGCCACCACCAGTTGTTAAGAGAGCTCATCGTGTTCTTCATGTTGGTGGCTCCTTTCGTGATGCCGTGGCGCGGTCGCACCTAGTTGCTGTTGCGCTGCACTATAGCACAGCGAAGTGTGTGCGGGGAAATCTTTTTTGAAAAGATTTCAGTGGCGTTTCCCGCCGGCCAAAAAGGCGGGCTGAGCGGGCGGGACGACTTATGCGGCCTCGCCCGCTCCTGGGGCATGAGGACCTTAGGCCTTCTTGCGGCGATAGATCACAAAGCCGCAGACACCGATGATGACGACGGCGCCAACAGCCATGGCGGCCATGTTGTTGCCCTCGGACTTCTCCTCGGTGGTCTCTTCCTCTTCGACCTCGGGCTCGGCTACATCCTTTTCGGAGAGGGCCTCGTCGGCGTACGTGATGGACTCGACCAGGCAGTCGTTGTCGGCATCGTAGTCGCTCGGGACGAACTCCTCGGAGAAGTCGCCCTTCTGGAGGTAGTCGCGCATCTCCTCGAGCATGGCCTTGCACTTAACATAGGTGTTCTTGGTTGCAGCCTTTCCGGCCTTGTTGGCCAGGGCGGTGCGGGCCTCGGTGCCCTCCTCGGCCTGCATTGCCTCGTCGACGGTCAGGTTCTGCTCGATGAGTTCCTTCTGCAGAGCGTCGAGATAGGCGCGGACGCCGGTAGCGCAGTGATCGCGGTTCTCATAGGCGAGCGTGTTGATGTCCATGAGGACGTAGTTGATGGAGTTCTTGGGCTCCTCGTTGTTCACGACGTCCTCCTCTTCGCAGTGATCGAAGGAGACGTCCTGGTCACTGAAGTAGGGGCTGACCTCGGTGAGCAGTGCGGAATAGAGGGGGATAGCGACGGAGAACTCAGCGTTGGAGAGCATCTCCCACTGGATGGTCGCGATTTCGGGGTCCATGCCCTGACGAATCTGGAAGGTGTGGATCTCGGTGTTGCGGTTGGAGCCGATGGCATAGGCGCCGTCGGTGTTGGCATTGAGACCGGCAACATTCTCGCCGCGAGCGGCGAAGGAGCGGATCATCTCAAAGGTGCTCCAGTCGGACTTGCCGGGCGTAAAGAACAGCGGCTGCATCTCGTGAACCAGGGCGCCGGTCGTGGCGCGAGCCTCTTCGCGCTCATCCTTCACGATTTCGTAATCAGTGCCCTCAGCCAGCGGGGCCATGAAGTAATCGCGACCCTGGATATAGCGTGACCACTGGTGCATACCGGCCTCGCTGATTTCCTCGCCGTAGGTCTTGGCGACGTCGAACTTGCCATCAGTGTACTCGGCAAAGCCTTTTTCCTTGGGCATGGACTCGATGCCCTCGGAGTGGAGGCAGTTCTCGGTGTCGTCGAGGTCGACGTTATAGGTGAGGTTGCCGATGTTGGGGTTGAGCGAGGCGATGTCATCTGCGAGCTTCATGGCGATCCACTGGTGGCCGGACAGGGCGGCGAACAGCCAAGTCTCGTTGTTGTCGGCGATGACGATCTGGTCGTTGGAGCAGACGCCCTGCTCGTCGATCAGGCTACCGATGAGCTCGACGCCCTCGCGTGCCGTGGCACTCTCGCCAAGGATGACGCTGGCATAGCTGTACTCGCCAATGCCGGTCTCCTCGGTGATGGGGTCGGCCTCCTCGGCCTTCTCGTTGTAGGAGGTGCTCAACGTGGCAGAGCAGGAGACGCCCTTCTCATTGATGCCGGCCTCGGAATAAGCGTCGTAACGATCTTCCCACTGTGAGGGGTTGTCGCGAACGAAGGTGTAGCGGTAGGTTGCGCCCTTGGACTTGTACTCAAAGCCGGACTCGACCGAGGTGTACTCGTTGCCGTCCTTGTGTGCGGGCTCAATGCCAAAGTGCTTGACATAGCGCGGACCGAAGTCCTCGGAGCGGCCGTAGTACGTGTTGCCGTCTGCCGTGAGCTTGCTGCCCATGTAGATCTGGGTGCAGGCGAGCGCCGAAGTCGGCATGGCCATAATGGCCGCTGCTCCAAAGGCAAGGCCGCAGCCGAGCTTTTTGAGCGTGTTGACAGGATGAGTAAACCTCATGATCCCTCCCAACTGTTGAAACCCCGCTGGACCGTGCAGGATTTCAGCTAATAAATACATCTACTAGCCTATCGGAAGTGTAAAGAGTATTCACTCGACAACAGCTTTTACTCGATGAGCGTGTGGGAATATACGATGAACGGATAATAATACTCATTTTATGGCTTTAGTTAAATAAAGGCACCCTGCATTTACTGTAGCTGAATAAAGCATTAGACGGTGCTCAAAAAGAAAACTCTCCCGCTGTTTAGGATTTGCATAAACAGCGGGAGAGTCGATAACTGGATGAATATCATACCAATGTGGATTTACTTCTTTCGGCGGTGAATCACGTTGATGGCGTAACCGACGAGCATGGCCAAGACGATGACAATAAAGCCGATCAGGGGATTGTCGTTCATGGGGTCCTCCTATTTTCCGAGCGGGGAGAATTCGTCGACGATGAGGTCGAGGCATTGCGGAAGCGCGCGGGCTCCAAAGACGCCCGAATTGCTGGAGATAATCTCGCCATCGAACTGCATGCCCAGCGACGGGGTGCAGGTGATTTTGGCTTCCTTGGTCTGGATGATCTTGAACTGCGGGCGCCCGAGTACCTTGCCGGCGGGGTCAAGCGCAGCGGTGATCACGGTAGGCAGCAGCTGCACGGTTTTTACGGGTTCGATGACCGCAATGTCGACCATGCCATCGTTCATGCGGCAGTCGGGGAACAGGTTGATGTCGTTTTGGATGACCGAGGTGTTGCCGGCCATGCAGCAGATGCCGTCGAGCTCCTCGACAATGCCGTCATGCTCAATCGTAAAGTGCGCTACCGTAGGATTGGGCGTGGCGAGCGCAGAGAGGAAGTAGGCGATCTCGCCGATGTCGTTTTTGGTGGGAGCGGCCTTCATCATGATCTCGGCGTCGAAGCCCGAGCCGGCGATGATGATAAAACCGTGGCGCTTCTCGTTGCCGTTCTCGTCGAGCCAAAAGAGCTCGCCCATGTCCACTTTGACCGTGCGACCGGCGCGGCAAGCCTTGGCAAGCGCCGCTGCCTCGGGGGCATTACCGATGTTGTTAAAGAACAGGCAGGCTGTGCCGGAGGGGAAGACGAGCGTGGGGACACCGCACCCGCGCATCTGGTCGAGCACGTTGGAGACGGTGCCGTCGCCGCCCGAAACGACCACGCGATCAAACTCGCGCACGTCTGCCACGGCGTCCTCGGGCTCCATGCCATCGCCGATAAAGCGCATCACGACCTCGTCGCCGCCCTGCGCGAGGGCGTGCGTGAATGCGTAGATTTCATCTGAGCTGGGGCCCGATGCAGGGTTATGGATGATAAGGCAGCGCATACTTACGTTCCCGTTCTGTGACTAACCGAGTATAGTTGTAAGGCAATGCCGATATCCTACCCGTGTTTTTCGGGCCTAACCTTATTCGATGGGTTGATATGTACATTTCCACACATCAGGCTTTACTCGACTTTTGCCAGCGCGCCCGTGAGTTCGACGCGATTGCCGTCGATACCGAGTTTTTGCGCGAGCGCACGTTCCATCCGCGTCTGTGTTTGGTTCAGATTGCCACCCCTGCCGAGAGCGTCGCGGTCGACCCTCTGGTAATCGACGACCTATCGCCGCTGGCCGAGCTTATGGCAGACGAGAGCGTGACTAAGGTCTTCCACGCCTGCTCGCAGGATATGGAGGTTATGCTCCATACCGTGGGCGTGCTGCCACGACCGATTTTCGATACGCAGGTCGCCGCTGCCTTTTTGGGCGAGCGCCAGCAGATTTCGTATGGCGCGCTTGTTCAGACGTTTTGCGGCGTCTCGCTGCCCAAGACCGAGTCGCTGACCGACTGGTCGCGTCGCCCGCTGACCGATAAGCAGATTGAGTACGCGATTGATGACGTCAAGTACCTGATCGTCGCCTATACCGAGATGATGAGTCGCCTGCGCGAGCTGGGCCGTGTGGACTGGGTGCTCGACGAGCTACGCCCGCTGGCTGACGAGTCGCACTATCGCGCCGACCGTCACGAGGCATTCCGCAAGGTCAAGCGCATCAACTCGTGCAGCCGCCACCAGTTGGGCATCGCGCGCGAGCTCGCCGCCTGGCGCGAGGACCGCGCCGAGCGCCGTAACATCCCGCGCAAGTGGGTCATGTCCGACGACACGCTGCTGGCGCTCGTTAAGCGCAATCCCGTGCGCGTTGAGGAGTTCCGTAGCATTCGCGGTACCGATCAGCTGGGGGAGCGCGATGTGGACGGCGCACTCATGGCCATCAAGCGCGGCGCGAGCTGCCCGCACGATCGCCTGCCGCTCATGGTGCGCGGGCACCGTCAGATCTCGCCGGAGCTGGAGAGCGTGACGGACCTGATGTATGCGCTCATCCGCCTGGTTGCCGAACGCTCGGGAGTGGCGACCTCGGTTATTGCCTCGCGCGATGACCTGGCCGACTACATTGAGCATCCCGAGCAGAGCCCCCTGCGTGAAGGCTGGCGTTTTGAGCTTGTGGGCTCGCGTCTGGACGATCTGCTTTCCGGCAATATGGGACTCACCGTGAAGGACGGAAAGATTGAGTTGTTATAGGGAAGCCTAGCCGTTTGAGTGGGTAGAATGCCTCCAACGTGTAACTCGATTCGGAGGAATTCGCATGCCCTATTACTATGGATACGGCTTTGGCATCGACCCGCTGTACCTGCTGGTTGTTCTTGTTTGTACAGTGCTCGGTCTTGCTGCTCAGAGCTATATCAACTCGACGTACAAAACCTGGTCCATGGTTCGCTCGGACGGCGACACGGGCGCCGCGGTCGCGCGCCGTATGCTCGACGCCAACGGTTGCAATGCCGTGGGTATCAAGGGCGTCGCCGGTGAGCTCACTGACCATTACAACCCGCAGGATAACAACTTGTATCTCTCGGACGCCAACCGTTCGGGCGGTTCGGTCGCAAGCGTTGCCGTCGCCTGCCACGAGGCGGGCCATGCCGCCCAGCGTCAAAGCGGCTATGCCATGATGAAAGTACGTACCGCCCTCGTGCCGGTCGTCAACTTTACCCAGAACACCTGGACTATCGTGTTGCTCTTGGGCCTGTTTATGAACATTGCCGGGCTCACGACCCTCGCGCTGATCTTCTTCTCGTTTAGTGTGTTGTTCCAGTTGGTTACGCTGCCGGTCGAGATTGATGCCAGCCGCCGCGCCGTGGCATATATTGAGCAGTCGGGTATGAGTTCCAAGCAGGTCAACGGTGCCAAGAAGGTGCTGACGGCCGCCGCGCTTACCTATGTTGCCGCTGCGCTCACCTCGATTATTCAGCTGCTCTATCTTATGGCTCGCTACAACAGAAACTCCAACCGATAACAAATTGGGTCGCTGGGCGCTGCGGGGATTCGTGTCCCCGCGGCGCTGTACTATGTGTTGGACTTGAATTTGCGCAGGGCCGAAGCCCTTGTGCACGATGACGAAAGGAGGCTGCGTGGCGGGCTGGAATCTAACCGGCAATGCCGTTTCCGCCGAGTTCGACGGTTCGGACGAGCAGGAGCGTAAGGAACTCAGCGTGAGCCAGGCGGTGGAGATCGCCGCCGGCGCGCTCGATGCCATTCCGCAGCTGAGCGTTTTGGGCGAGGTCACGGGCTTCCGTGGCCCCAATGCCCGAAGCGGCCACTGCTACTTTCAGATCAAGGACGACTCGGCGGCCGTCGACTGCATCATCTGGAAGGGTGCCTATCTCAAGCGCACGTTCGATCTGCGCGACGGCATGCAGGTGAGCTTTAAGGGCAGCTTCAATCTTTATAAGGCCACGGGCCGCATGAGCTTTGTCGCTCGCTCATTCTCGCTGGCGGGGGAGGGTCTGCTGCGTCAACAAGTGGCGCAACTGGCCGAAAAGCTGCGTCGCGAGGGCCTGATGGACGAAGCGCGCAAGCGCCGTATTCCGGTGTTCTGCTCCCGCGTGGCGGTCGTCACCTCGCTTTCGGGTGCCGTAATCGACGACGTCAAGCGCACATTGCGTCGTCGCAACCCGCTCGTCGAGCTCGTCTGCGTGGGCGCCAAGGTTCAAGGTGAGGGTGCGCCGGCTGAGCTCATTGAGGGCTTGCGCCGCGCCGCCGCCATCACGCCGGCGCCCGACTGTATTTTGCTGGTGCGCGGCGGCGGCTCCTTTGAGGACCTCATGACCTTTAACGACGAGGAGCTTGCTCGCGCGGTGGCGGCTTGTCCTGTGCCCGTGGTGACCGGCATTGGCCATGAGCCTGATACCTCGATTTGCGACATGGTGAGCGACCGCCGCGCCTCCACGCCCACGGCGGCGGCAGAATCGGTGGCGCCGGCTATGACGGAGTTGGCCGATGTGCTCGAGGCGCGCCATCAGCGTCTGGGTGCCGCGATGGCATCGATGATTGGGTCGAATCAGGTTGATCTGGAGATGCTCGACCAGCGCGGTCGCCGCGCCTGGGATACCTATACGGCCCGCTTGGGCGATGCGCTCGATGCGGCTGCGTGCCGCCCGTGCCTCAACGACCCAACGTTTATGGTCGAGCGTCGCGAGTCTGAGCTTGCCCTGACGGCCGATCGCCTGTCGGGCGCCATAGTACGCTCGGTCGGGACATTCCGCTCCAACTTTGAGCGCCTGCCCGAGCGTCTGGTTGCAAGCACCTCGGGGCTCGATGGCAAGCGCCATGCGCTCGCGCTTGCGAGTTCCCGTCTGGAGCATCAGGGGCGCACGATGCTCAACAAGCCCGCGTCCGACCTGGGCCGTGCGGCAGCCTCGCTAGATGCCCTGTCGCCGCTCAAGGTGCTTGCCCGTGGTTATTCCATCGCGTACAGCGATGATGGGGTGGCCACGAGCGCCAAGACCTTTAAGGCCGGTGACGCCATCCGCGTGCGCATGGCAGACGGCAACGTGACGGCAACGGTCGATACGGTCGAGTAGGCCGCGTTTCATAGCGATAAACCTTTAGGAAAGGAAACAGATATGGCAGAGAAAACCCCGGTCGAGCAGCTTACGTACAAGCAGGCTTCGCAGGAGTTGGAGCTCATCATCCGCAGCTTGGAGTCGGGCGATATGGAGCTCGAGGAGTCGCTCGAGAGCTATACCCGCGGCGTCGAGCTCCTCAAGAGCCTGCGCACCCGCCTGTCCGATGCCGAGCAGAAGGTCTCGGTGCTTCTTAAGGACGTCGACGGCAACGACGTGCTCGCCGACGGCGAAGCCGCCAACACCGACGACAACCTCTCGTTCTAACCATCCCGACCAAATATAATTACCTTGGTCTGTGAGAAAGGAACCAACCATGTGCGATTGCATCTTCTGCAAAATTGCCAACCACGAGATCCCCTCGACCGTTGTCTATGAGGACGACCAGGTCATCGCCTTCGACGACCTCAATCCCCAGGCGCCGGTCCATACGCTCGTGATCCCCAAAAAGCACTACAGCGATATCGCCGATAACGTGCCGGCCGAGACCATGGGTGCAATGGCTCACGCCATCCAGGAGGTCGCTAAGGCCAAGGGCTTGGCGGACGGTTTCCGCGTCATCTCCAACAAGGGCGTCAACGCCGGCCAGACCGTCATGCACTTCCACATGCACGTCCTCGGCGGCAAGAACCTGGGCGAGAACCTCATCTGAGGACGCACGGCCCGTCGACTTGGCTGCCTTTGGAGTAATCTATGCAGCTTTCTCAACTCGAATACCTTCAAGCTGTAGCGAACTATGGCGGCGTGCGCAAAGCGGCTCGCGCCGTTCACGTGAGTCCGCAGGCCGTTTCGTCGGCAATAAAAAAGTTGGAATCTGAGTATCAGATTGTTTTGCTCGACCGATCGGCGGGGGAGGCTGTTTTGTCTCCGGCGGGCAGAGAATTTGCGCGTCGTGCACGCGTGATCCTGGCGCAAGTCGACGATCTCAAAAAGTACGCTCAATCGGGGAACGGCGGCGTTTCGCCCGACGGCCATTTCCGTCTTTACGCCCCCTGTCTTCACGGGCGGGGGCGTCTTTTTTCCGAAAACTGGTACGACTCGTTTGAAAGCTCGCACCCTCAGATTCACCTTGATGTTTGGCATCAGCCAACGGCCACATGCTTTGAATCACTTGTGCTTGGCATTTCGGATGCGGCCATCTCATTTGAGGAACCAAGGGATAGTGTCCTTTCTTCGAAATACTTGGGTGAAAAGGAGCTCAAGGTTCTTTCATGCCCAGCTGGTCATCAATCTGTTGACGCTATGACCATTCGTGAGTTACTGGGCGGCAGGCTCGCTGTTCCCATTAATTTGTCACCCTGTCTCAATGCAATCAATCAATGCCCCGAAGCCCAGCTGGTTAATTTCCGCTTTCGCGATGTCGAATACGGAAACAGGGCGCAGACTGAGTTTCTTCAAGCCGGGGGATTGATATTGAGCTTTTCTGGCTCTTCTCTCGCATCAGATGGACTGGAAGTGAGCGAGTGTTCCATTGAAGGCTCGCATGACGTAGCCTTGCCCATCTACTTTTGCTATCGACAAAATGCCTGGACCGATCGACACCAGACGGTATTTCTTCACCTATTGCGTCACCTTGCTTCGTGAGGCCATTTGGCCTCGTGGCGTCAAGTGAATGTTGACGCCTTGTAACACATGACTGACGGCTCTGCCCTCATGCTTTTCCAAGATTCCGATTTTAGATTGCTGACTCTTGGAGGGCGGAGTATGAAAAACCGTACGGTTTTGCTTTATATGACGTTCGTTTTTCTGTCGAACTTCAGCACCATCTTGTATTTTCTGACGGTTTACCTTGAATTCGTCGGATTCTCGATGGTGGCGATTTCTAGCATGATGATTGCATATCAAGTGAGCAAGTTCATCCTTGAAGTTCCCACTGGCTATATTGCTGATAGGTTTGGACGAAAGACAAGCGGCCTCGTTGGCGTCGTGGGAATGCTTGGATACTACGCCGCCCTGCTTCTCGTCCGTTCTCCTCTGCTTTTAATCGGTGCGTTTGCTCTTAAAGGTTTTGCCGTTGCATGTGTGAGCGGATCCATCGAAGCGATTTACATTGACAGCGTCTCTCAGGACCAGCTCGTAAGACTTAATGTCGTTGAGCGATTTGTTTTCTATGCCTCTTATGCCATCTCCGCTTGCGTGGGCGGTTTCATTTCGTCTGTCGGTGCATATCTTATTGGTCTTTCGGCAGATACCATCGCAATGGTGTTGACGTTGGTTGTCGTTGTCTGCATTCCTGAGATGCAAAGAGGGAGCACTGCGGGGACACCTGAGCGTGGAATTAGCCCGAAGATGATCGGTGCTGCTATTGCGTGTAATGGCATTCTTCGTTCAGCGTTCATCATGGACTGTTCTCAGGCATTTGCTTTTGTCGCCCTGGAAGACTTTTTCTCACTGTTGCTTGCGGGTCGCGGAATGAATGTCGTCGCTTCGGGTGTGATCATTGCGGTCCAGCTCCTTGCCTCGGCCTCCATGGGGCTTATTGTGCCCAGTGTGATTGCTCATGTCGACAAGGGCCGTTTTGCGCGTATTTGCGGCATCGTGCGCCTTTCCCTGACTGCTCTATTTTTGATTCCCTTTACTCCGGTCTATTTGCTGCCCGTGTTCTATGTGTTGCAGACGGTCGCCTACTCGTTATTTGCTCCAATTAAATACTCAATTTTTCAAAATGCTGCCGATTCTTCGATGCGCTGTTCACTGATTTCGGTTCAAAGCCAGATGGTGGCGGTGGGTGCCATCCTTTTCTATCTGTTCAATGCTGCGTTGAGCAGCATCGCGGACATTCGAGTCATATTGCTTGTCGCGCTCGGGATTTCTTCTTTGGTGTATATCCCCGCGCTATTTCGTCTTACAAGTCAAAGGCCATGCGTATTTAGGCACCGATAACTTATATATCAACGCAATAAACCCGAGCGCGAGGGCGTTTGGGTTTATTATTGAAGCGTATGTAACCTGGCGGCGCCACACCGCCTGTTAGTAGGGAGACACATGAACGTTCTGGTCGTCAACGCAGGATCTTCGACCCTTAAGTATCAGGTCATCGATACCAAGTCCCACAAGGTGTCCGCAAAGGGCTCCTGCGAGCGCGTCTGCTTTACCGGCGGTACCTTCACCCACGCTGCCAACGGTTCCAAGAAGGTGACCGAGAACATCGAGTTCCCCGACCACAAGGTCGCCATCGAGGTCGTTCTGAAGGACCTCGAGGCCAACGGCGTCAAGATCGAGGGCATTGGTCACCGTATCGTTCAGGGTGGCTGGTACTTCGGCGATTCCTCCCTCGTCGACGAGGACGTCCTCGCCAAGATCCGCGAGGTCGCTCCGCTGGCGCCGCTGCACAACAACCCCGAGGCCAACGTTATCGAGTACTGCCTGGAGCAGTATCCCGACCTGCCCAACGTCACGGTCTACGACACCGCTTTCCACTTCAACATGCCCGAGGTCGCCAAGACTTACGCCCTGCCCAAGGACGTCTGCGACAAGCTGCACATCCGTAAGTACGGCGCCCACGGCACCAGCTACCGTTACATCTCCAAGAAGGTCGCCGAGATGACCAACGGCGAGGCTCGCAAGGTCGTCGTGTGCCATATCGGCTCCGGCGCTTCCCTGTGCGCCATCGAGGACGGCAAGTGCATGGACACCACCATGGGCCTCACCCCGCTCGACGGCGTCATGATGGGCACCCGCTGCGGCTCCATCGACCCCGCTACCGTGTGCTACCTGCAGCGCGAAGGCGGGTACACCTTCGACGAGGTCGATGAGATGATGAACAAGAAGTCCGGCCTTTTGGCTGTGACCGGCGGCAAGACCAACGACTGCCGCAACGTCGAGGAGCTCGCCGCTGCCGGTGACCCCGAGGCTCAGCTCGCCTTCGATATGTTCGTCTACAAGATTGCCGCCAAGGCTGCCGAGATGGCCACTTCCATGTGCGGCATGGACACCCTGGTCTTTACTGCCGGCATCGGCGAGCACGCTCCGGCTGTTCGCGCCGGCGTTGCCGACCGTCTGGCCTTTATGGGCGTCAAGATGGATCATGCGCGCAACGCCCTGCGTGGTGACGGCGCTTGGTGCCTGTCTGCCAAGGATTCCAAGGTCAAGATTTTCGTCATTCCCACGGACGAGGAGTTCATGATCGCCTCCGACGTCGAGCGCATCGTCAACGGCAAGTAATTGCAAAAGGGGAGGGGCTGGACGACCGAGCGCCGTTCGGCCCCTCTTTTGTGCTCGTTGGGCGATATGCCTGATAGCTATTTATCAAGTTGTGATAACTTCTTATTAAAATGCGGCCGCCTTAAGGGGTCTGCGTCGACCGTATTGCACTGCAAAGGAGTCTCATGAACGTACTTGTTGTTAACGCCGGCAGCTCAAGCCTCAAATATCAGCTTTTGGATACCGATACTCGCGAGGTTTTCGCCAAGGGCAACTGCGAACGTATCGGTTCGGACATGGGCATCTTTGGCCACTCCGAGAACGGTGGCGCCAAGCAGACCGAGGAGGTCCCTTTCCCCGATCATCGCTCTGCTATCGCTCGCGTGCTCGAGGAGCTTGAGAAGACCGACTTTACGATTGATGGCATTGGCCATCGTATCGTTCAGGGCGGCTGGCACTTCGATGATTCCGCGGTCGTCGACGACGAGGTCATGGCTAAGATCCTTGAGGTGGCCCCGCTCGCCCCGCTGCACAATTACGGCGAGGCCGCGGCAATCGAATATTGCCGCGAGAAGTATCCGGAGCTGCCCAACGTGGCCGTCTTCGACACCTCGTTCCACATGACCATGCCCGAGGTCGCCTACACCTACGCGCTGCCCAAGGACGTGTGCGACAAGTACCACGTGCGCAAGTACGGTGCCCACGGCACGAGCCACCGCTATGAGTGGATGATGGCCAAGGAGATCCTGGGCTCGCGCTGCCACCGTCTGCTTTCGTGCCATCTGGGCAACGGCGCTTCGCTCGCCGCCATCGAGGACGGCGTGTGCCGCGATACCACGATGGGCCTCACGCCGCTCGACGGCCTGATGATGGGTACCCGTTGCGGCTCCATCGACCCGGCTACCGTGTGCTACCTGCAGCGCGAGGGCGGCTACAGCTATCAGGAAGTCGATGACATGATGAACAAGCAGTCTGGTCTGCTTGCCATCTCGGGTATCTCCAACGACGCTCGCGACATCCGCACGCGCGCCTCCGAGGGCGACGAGCGCTGCCTGCTCGCCTTCGATATGTTCGCCTATAAGGCCATGCAGCAGGCCGGCTCCATGATCGCTTCTATGGCGGGCGTGGACACCATCACCTTTACCGCCGGCATCGGCGAGAACGACTGGTCGATCCGCAAGGCCTTCTGCGACTGCTTTGAGTGGCTGGGCGTACGCATCGACAACAACAAGAACCGTGAGGCCGTGGGCAACGGCCCGCAGGTCATCAGCGCCGCCGGTTCCGCCGTCACGGTCATGGTCATCCCCACCGACGAGGAATACATGATCGCCCACGACGTCGAGCGTCTGACCAAGAACAACTAACGCGCGCATTTGCAAGTAAACGAAAGGCCTCCAGAGCAGCAGCTCCGGAGGCCTTTTTGCTAGCAGGCGGAAATTCCAGTCCCGAGGGGATATGTACGCTACTCAGCCATCTGAGCCTGGACGGCGGTGATGGCCACGACACCCACGATGTCGTCAGCAGAGCAGCCGCGCGACAGATCGTTGACCGGCTTGGCGATGCCCTGCAGGATGGGGCCGTAGGCGTCGGCACCGGCGAAGCGCTGGACCAGCTTGTAGCCGATGTTGCCGGCCTCGAGGTCGGGGAACACGAGCACGTTGGCCTTGCCGGCGACAGAGGAGCCGGGAGCCTTGAGCTGGGCGACGGTGGGGACGATAGCGGCGTCGAGCTGCAGGTCGCCATCGATGGCGAGCTCGGGAGCCTTCTCCTTGCAGAACTTCACGGCCTCTTGGACCTTCTTGGCGACCTCGCCGCCGGCAGAGCCCATGGTGGAGTAGGAGAGCATGGCCACGTGCGGCTCAACGTTGCCCATGAAGGTGGACCAGGAGTGAGCGGAGGCGATGGCGATCTCGGAGAGCTCGTCGGAGGACGGGTTGATGTTGAGGCCGCAGTCGGCGAAGATCAGCGTGCCGTCGGTGCCGAACTGCGGGGTGTCGGTGCACATCACGAAGAAGGCCGAGACCAGCTTGGTGCCCGGGGCGGTCTTGAGGATCTGAAGCGCGGGGCGCAGGGTGTCGGCGGTGGAGTGGCAGGCGCCGGAGACCAGGCCGTCGGCGTCGCCCATCTTGACCATCATGGTGCCAAAGTAGGTGGCGTCCATCACCTGGGCGCGAGCCTGCTCGATGGTAACGCCCTTCTTGGCGCGGAGCTCGGCAAACTTCTGTGCGTACTCCTCGTGCTTCTCGGCATTGCGCGGGTCGATGACGGTGGCGCCGGGAACGTTGATCTCGTTGGGATCGCCCAGGATGACGATGTTGGCCAGGCCTTCCTCGATGATCTTGTTGGCCGCGACGATGGTGCGCGGATCTTCGCCCTCGGGCAGGACGATGGTCTTAAGGTCGGCCTTGGCGGCAGACTTCATACGGTTTAGGAAATCGCTCATGTTACTCCTTGCAAGCGTTTCGCTAAGCTCCAGGCGCCCGGCTGTTCACGAATAAACCCGCTGCTAGCGGGTTTACCTTTCAATTATGTACGCCGCGGTGCTTGAGCTTTCCTTGTGTGGCAAGCTCATTATAGGACGCATTAGCGCTATAATCGCTCTGATAAATATGTCTCGAAGAATGTTCGAGAAAAGCCCAGCTAACGAGCCCGTGGCTTTTGACAAGGAGTATCGATGCAGATTACCTCAGGCCTGCCTGAAGGCTTTAATGCCGGCGCGTACGACATGATTGTTGTCGGTGCTGGATATGCCGGTGCCGCTTGCGCCCGCCGTCTTGCCGAGACCATCGGCTATCGTGTTGCCGTTTTGGAGCGCCGTAGCCACATTGCGGGCAATGCCTATGACTGCACTGACGAGGCCGGAATCCTGATCCACGAGTACGGTCCGCATATCTATCACACCTTTAACGAGCGTGTGCATAATTTCCTGTCGCGCTTTACCAAGTGGACGGATTATCAGCACAAGGTGCTCGCCAACATCAACGGTACCCTTATGCCCGTGCCCTTCAACCATGCGAGTCTCAAGCTCGCCTTTGGTGATGAGCGCGGCGAGGAGCTGTATCAGAAGCTCGTGGAGACCTTTGGCAAGGATGTCAAGGTGCCCATTATGGAGCTGCGTAAGAAGAACGACCCCGACTTGGCCGAGGTCGCCGATTACGTCTACGAGAACGTCTTTTTGCATTACACCATGAAGCAGTGGGGCCAGACGCCCGACCAGATCGATCCCTCGATCACCGGCCGCGTTCCCGTCTTTGTGGGCGACGATGACCGCTATTTCCCGCAGGCTCCCTTCCAGGGTATGCCGCAGGAGGGCTACACGGCGCTGTTCGAGCATATGCTCGACCACGACCTGATCGACGTGTTCTGCGACGTGGACGCCCGCGATCTTTTCGAGATCGACGAGACAACCGTCAAGGTCGACGGCAAGGTCTACGGCGGCGAGATTGTCTATACCGGTCCGCTCGATGAGCTGTTCAACCTCGACCTGGGCGCGCTGCCGTACCGCACGCTCGACATGAAGTTCGAGACGCTCGATATGGACCAGTTCCAGCCCGTGGGCACCGTCAACTACACCACGAGCGAGGATTACACGCGCATCACCGAGTTCAAGAACATGACCGGTCAGGTTTTGCCCGGCAAGACCACCATCATGAAGGAGTACTCCAAGGCCTATACGCCCGGCTCGGGCGAGACGCCGTATTACGCCATTCTTGAGCCCGAGAACCGTGAGCTCTATGAGCGCTATCTTGAGCGCGTCCAGAACCTGACGAACTTCCACCCGGTGGGTCGTCTGGCCGAGTATCGTTACTACGATATGGACGCTGTGACCAATTCCGCCCTCGATCTTTCGGATGAGATTATCGCCTGCCATGCATAAAGTCATAACATTCGGTATTCCCTCGTATAACGCCGCCAAGGACATGGACCATTGCATCACCTTCATCTTGGAGGGGAGCAATTACGCCACCGATATCGAGATTATCGTGGTGGACGACGGCTCCAAGGACGAGACGGCCGCCAAGGCCGACGAGTGGGAGGCCCGTTATCCTGGAATCATCCGCGCGGTGCACCAGGAGAACGGCGGCCACGGTATTGCCGTCCTTTCGGGTCTGCGCGAGGCGCAGGGCACCTACTACAAGGTCGTCGACTCGGACGACTGGCTCGACGCTGCGGCTCTTTCGACTATGCTGTCGATTCTGCGTGGCTTTGAAGAGCGCGATCAGCGCGTTGACCTGTTTATCTCGAACTACGTGTACGAGAAGGTTTACGAGGGCACGCATACCGCTATTGGCTACAAATTTGCCCTGCCGCGCAAAAAGATCTTTTCCTGGGATCAGATCGGCCATTTCCGCCTGGACCAGAACCTACTCATGCACAGCCTGTGCTATCGCACGGATGTGCTGCGCGAGTCCAACCTTCCCATGCCGCCGCACACGTTCTATGTGGACAACATCTACGCCTACGTGCCACTGCCGCGTTGCAAGACCATGTACTACGCCGACATCGACCTCTACCGCTACTTTATCGGCCGCGAAGGTCAGAGCGTCAACGAGGCAACGATGGTCAAGCGTCTGGACCAGCAGTTCCGTGTTACGCGTATCATGATGGAGTCGTACCACCTGTACAGCGATGTTGAGTCGTCGCGCCTGCGTTCGTACATGATGGGCTACTTCACCATGATGATGGCGATCTGCTCGGTGCTTACCAAGCTTTCCGAGGAAGATTGCGCCGACGAGCGCCTAAAGACGCTGTGGAATGATTTGAAGGCCTACGACGAGCGCATGTATCGTCGTGCCCGCTACGGCGTGGTCGGGTTCTTCACCAATCTGCGCGGACGGGCCGGAGACAAAACCACACTCGGCCTATACCGTCTTGCCTCAAAGATCTTCAAATTCAACTAGCTGCTGAGTAATCGCTGCTGATAGGTTGACTGGGCCCCTTGGCCTTTAGTTTGCTACTGCGAACAGTCCTGCTCGCACGGAAAGCACATTAAGTGCTTTCCGGCTCGTGCGGAACTTGTATCAAACTAAAGACCAAGGGGCCTCTGCAATAAGAATCGATTGTCAGGTTATTTGAATTTGAAGATCTTCGACGCGCGGTACACAGGGGCCTGGGCTGAAAAGAATTAGGTTGGAAGTCGGTCGGAGGCGGGCGGGCATTACGTTTGTCGCGAGTTCCGCATGCAAAGAAGGCCACTTAATGTGGCCTTCGTCTTGCATAGGACTGTAGAGCAGCAAACGTAATGCCCGCCCGCCTCCGACCGACGGTCGAGTGGACTACTTTGCGGCGCCGGGGATGCCGTGGGAGGTTTTGGCGGTTTTGGCTCCGTTTACGATGGCAGTTTCCAGGGCCCTTACTGCGAGCATGCCCAGCAGGTCTAGGGGAACGGCGGCGCTTGTCCGGGCGCCCAGTTTGCCGCTGGCGAGGGTGTAGATGGTGTCGCCGTCGTTGGTGGTGTGTGTGGGACGGATGGCGTGTGCGTAGGCGTCTGCGGCCATCTGGGAGACCTTGGTGGCTTGTGCCTTAGTGAGTTCCACGTTGGTGACGATGCAGCTGATGGTGGTGTTGGTGCGGTCGAGCGGCATCTGCATGGATCCGGCGGCGGCAAAGGCTGCGAGTTCCATGTCGACGATTTGGTCGCTATCGGCTGCGGCGCGCATACCGGCGACCCACTCGCCGGTGAAGGGGTCGACAACGTTGCCGCAGGCGTTGACCGAGACCACGGCGCCCACCTTGATGGGGCCGAGCGCCACGGCGGCAGCGCCAAGGCCGGCCTTCATGCAGGTGGCAGGCCCCATGAGCTTGCCTACAGTGGCGCCGGTGCCGGCGCCCACGTTGCCCTGCTCGAGCGTGGCGGGGGTGTGGTCGAGCGCTTCGCGCACGGCGGCGATGCCGGCCTCAATGTCGGGGCGCACGGTCGGGTCGCCATAGGCGAGGTCGAAGATACAGCTGGAGCACACGATGGGCACCTGCGTGGGGCCGACGGGAAGGCCGATGCCGCGATTCTCAAGCTCGCGAGCGACGCCGCTTGCAGCCTCGAGGCCAAAGGCCGATCCACCCGAAAGGCAGACGGCGTGTACCTTGTCGACGGTGTTCTCGGGTCGCAGCAGGTCGGTTTCGCGCGAAGCGGGAGCGCCACCGCGTACGTCAACGCCGCCGGTGGCGCCCTCGGGTGCCACGATTACGGTGCAACCGGTGCCGGCCTCCTCGTCCGTATAGTTGCCAAAGCAAAAGCCATCGACATCGCAGACGTCAATGGCCTCGAGCAGTGTATCCATGTTTAACTCCTATCGGTTTTCCGCCGCGCCTTGTGCCCGGTCGGGATCCGTACGGTACGCCAAAATTGTAGGCGCTGGGGGACACCCAGCGCCAGATGCAATTACGAGAGTTTTTGAATGGCACGTGCGACGCGGGCGATGGGTAGGCCCACCACGTTATAGAAGTCGCCCGAAATATCGTGCACGAGCATGCGGCCGCCTGTGCCCTGGATGCCGTAGGCGCCGGCCTTGTCCATGGGCTCACCCGAGGCGACGTAGTGCTCGATCTGCTCGTCGGTGAGCTCGTAGAACGTCACGTCGGTCACATCGACAAAGGACAGGCTCTCGGCGGCATGCGGGGCGGCCGTGTCGCCTGCCTTAACGATGCAGACGCCGGTTGCGACCTGGTGCGTGCGGCCCGAAAGCTCACGGAGCATGGTGCGCGCCTCGTCCTCGGTTGCCGGCTTGCCCAGAATCTTGCCGTCAAAGGTGACGATGGTGTCGGCCGCGACCGTCAGCTCATTGGGCTCGGCATGTTCGGCGGCAACGGCGGCGGCTTTGGCGCGTGCTAAGCGTTCAACGAGCGTAAGCGGGGCCTCGCCATCAAACGGCGTTTCGTCGATATCGGCAGGAATGATGCGAATGTCATAGCCCGCCTCGCGCATCAACTCGATGCGGCGCGGTGATTGCGAAGCCAAAATCATAGCTGAATGCCCTCGGCGACTTTCTCGACGGCCTTGTCGCCGGCGAGCGTGCGCAGCAGCTCAAGCGCAAAGGGGAGCGACTGGGCCATGCCGCTGGCGGTGATGATGTTGCCGTCTTGCGTGACCTTCTCGCCGGTATAGGCGCCTTCGGGGAAGCTTTTCTCAAAGCCAGGGAAGCACGTGGCGTGGCGCCCCTCGAGCAGGTCGAGCTCGCCCAGGATAAACGGGGCGGCGCAGATGGCGGCGACGTGCTTGGTTGCGGCGAACTCGCGGACCACGTCGCAGACGCGCTGATCGGCGCGCAGGTTGGTGGCACCGGGTAGGCCGCCGGGTAGCACGACGCAGTCGTACTCGTCAAAGTCGATCTCATCAAAGAGCGCATCGCAGGTCACGGGGATCTGCAGCGAGCTTACGACCTCACGCGTGGGCATGATCGAGACGAGCGTGGCGCGCGCGCCGCCGCGACGCATGACATCGACCATGGTCAAGCATTCAATAGTTTCAAAGCCATCGGCGGCGAGAACGGCAACGCTGGGCATGGGGGTTCCTTTCATAGGCGGCATACAATTAGCCGTCTTATACCCCGAAGACCTCCGCTTGCCACGCTCGATTTCCCAATGATTTTTCTGAGCAATGATCATGTGTCTAGTTGCGCTTGAGGTGGACGACGGTTTCGCAGTGGAAGGTTTGCGGGAATAGGTCGACCGGCGTGATCTTGATGGGAGAGAAGGTGCCCTCCTCGACAAAGCGTTTGAGGTCGCGGGCCAAAGTTGCCGGGTCGCAGCTCACGTAGGCAACATCTCGGGCACTCGTACTCGCGATGAGGTCGATGGCCTCGGGCGCCAATCCTGCGCGCGGCGGATCGACTACCAGGACATCGGCGTCCTGATCGGGGAACTCGCGCACCGCGTCGCCGCCGATGACGTCGACGTTATCGAGCTTGTTGATCTCCAGGTTGCGACGCAGGTCGCGCACGGCCGGGCCGTAGGCCTCGACGGCGGCGACAAAATCACAGCGGCGGGCGAGCGGCAGGGTAAAGGTGCCGGCACCGCAGTACAGGTCCACGGCCAGTTCGTCTTCCTGCGGGTCGAGGGCGTCCATAACGAGCTCAATCAAAATCTCGGCGCCCTTGGTATTGACTTGGAAAAACGACGGGGCAGACAAGCGCATCTGACCCTCGGCGATATTCTCGGTCCATGAGCCCTCTCCGGCGAGCATTTCGACCTTGGAGACACGGCGGGCCTTCTTTTCGCCCTTGCTCATCACGCGCACGATGCTCGTGGGATGAGCGGCGTCCGCCAGCACGCGGGAGACCTGCGAGCGCGGAAAAGAGCCTGTGGGCGTCCAGAGTGCGACCTCGAGCGCCTTGGTGCGGCGCGAGGCGCGAATGCCCACGCGCTCGAGGCCCAGGTCGTGGCTGCCGCTCAGATAGTTGAGCGCGCCGACGACCGATTTAAGTGCCTTCGGGAAGCGCTTATCGAACAGCGGGCACGAATCGACGGTCACGATCTTGCGAGGATCGACACCGTGCATGCCAAGACGCACGCGGCCGTTTACAACGGTCGGCTCGAGTTCGATTTTATTGCGGTAGCCCCAATCATCCTTGGTGTGGCGGATGGGTTGCACCAGTTCATCGACTTGATCGGGGCTGAACTTGCCGATACGCTCGAGCGTGGAGCGCAGATTTTGCTCCTTGGCGGCGAGCTGTGCCGTGCGTGAGAGATTGCCCCACGAGCAGCCGCCGCAGATGCCCACGAAGGGGCAGGGAGGCTGAATGCGATCGGGGCTTGGCTCCAGAATCTCGGTGGTGCGGGCACGCATGAACGACTTGCCGTCCTGTACGACCTCGGCCTCGACGGTGTCGCCTGCCACGGCGCCCTGCACAAAGACGGCCTTGCCGTTGTCGGCGTGCGCCAGCCCGTCGGCGCCGTAGGTCATCGATTCTATAGTGAGCTTCATATTCCTGCCTGTCATTCGCGTTGTTGTTCGCACCATGGTAGCAGGGAAAAGCGCCCCGCATCCGAGGCTTTCCTCAAATGCGGGGCGCTTCTACAAACTGCTTCTACAAACGACTATTTCGTCTTGCCGGTAATGAGCGTCTTAAGACCCAGGCCGATCAGACCCAGGCCCATGCGCACGCGACCGGGGCGATGGCGCTCGATGGCCTTGGTCTTGCCGGCGGGCTTATCGCGACGGGCGCTCGTCTCGGGTGCGGGCTTGGTGACCTGCGGCTCGGGCTGAGGTGCAGGTGCGGGCTCGGGCTCAATGACGGTCGCCTGGACCTCTTGGACCTTGGGTGCTACTGGCTGCGGCTCGGCCTCGGGGGCAGGTTCCGCCTCAATGACGGGCTCGGGCGCGGCCTCGGCGTTGCGATAGGCACGCTCCAGCAGGGCTTCCTGCGAGTTGAAGGGTTTCTCACCCTCTGCACGCTCCACGGGGACCCAGGTGCCGTCGCTCGTGAGGCTGCGGGCCTTCACGTTGTCGCGCAGCTGCATGCCCATGTACTCGTGCACTAGGGCGCGGCAGGTGGGGTCGAGCACGGGGAAGGCAATCTCCACGCGGTGCTCGGTGTTGCGCGTCATCATGTCTGCCGAGCTCAGGTAAATCATGTCCGAGTCCACGCCGAAAGCATAGACGCGCGCGTGCTCCAAAAAGCGTCCGACGATGGAGCGGACATGCACGTTCTCGGTCTTGCCCGGAATACCGGGCTTGAGGCACGAGATGCCGCGGATGATCATGTCTACGCGCACGCCGGCACACGATGCCTCGGCGATCTTGTCGATGACCTCGCGGTCGGTCAGCGAGTTGAGCTTAAAGAACACGCGGGCGGGCTCGCCGGCAAGGGCGCGCTGAATCTCGCGGTCAAGCCCGCGCATGATGAGCGGTTTCAGTCCGACGGGCGCCACACCCAGGAAGCGGTAGTCGCCGCGCAGGTTGCCCAGCGACAGATTGCGGAAGAACAGGTTGGCGTCTTCACCGATGCCGGGATGGGCTGTCATGAGCATAAAGTCGCTGTAGAGTTTGGCCGTCTTCTCGTTAAAGTTGCCGGTGCCCAAAAGCGTGAGGCGGGTGAGCGCCATGCCCTCGCGATAGGTGAGCTGGCAGATCTTTGAGTGGCATTTAAAGCCCTCGGAACCATAGATGACGGTGCAGCCCGCCTCTTCCAGACGCTCGGCCCACTCGATGTTGTTCTGCTCGTCAAAGCGGGCACGAAGTTCCATGAGCACCGTGACCTCTTTGCCGTTCTCGGCAGCATCGATCAGCGACTCGCACAGGCGGCTCTGCTTGGCCACGCGGTAGAGTGTGATGCGCAGCGAGATGCACTCGGGGTCGTAGGCGGCCTCGTGCACCAGATCCAGGAAGGGGTTCATGGCCTCGTAGGGATAAAAGAGCAGCTTGTCGCCCTGCAGCACCTGTTCGCGGATGGAGCGGGTCATATCGATGGTGGGGTTGGGCTGCGGCTTAAACGGCGTAAAGAGGAGCTCGTTGCGCAGGTGCTCGGGAATCTTGCCCTCAATGCCAAAGACGTAGCCCAGGTCGAGCGGGATATCGCAGGTAAAGACCGAGCGGCGCGAAAGCTCGAGCGCCTTGCGGATGGTCTTGAGCGTCGCCTTCTCGAGCGACCCCGAGACCGCGAGCACAACCGGCTGCAGACGCAGGCGCTTCTTGAGAATGCGCTTCATGTGCTGGCGGTAGTCCTCTTCCTCTTCGACGCCCTCGCCGTCCGGATCGATGTCGGCGTTGCGGGTGACGCGGATCAGCGCACGATCCAGCGGCTTATAGGAGCCAAAGCAGCTGTCCAGGCAGGCGAGGATGACGTCCTCGAGCAAGATGTAGGAGTAGGTGCCGGTGGGCGAGGGGATCTCGACCACGCGGTTCATCGAGGCGGGAATCTCGATAAGGCCCAGTAGGCTCTCCTCGTCGGTGGCGCCGTCCAGACCACAGGCCAGATAGAGCGCGCCGTTGCGCAGGTTGGGGAAGGGGTGGCGAGGATCGATGACCAGCGGCGAGATGACCGGCGACACGTAGGCCTGGAAGTAGCGGGTTACAAAGGTGCGCTCCTCGGGCGTAAGCGAATCGATGTGGGCGCGGTGAACGCCCAAGGTGTCGAGCTTGCCCTCGATGCTCTTAAAGATGGACTCCCAACGGGTAAGGAGCCCGGGCATTTCGGCCATGACAGCATCGACCTGTTCGGAGGCGGTCATATTGCTCTTGTTGTCGACAGGTTGTTTTTTGAGCTCCGCCAGATCGGACAGGCCGCCCACGCGCACCATAAGGAACTCGTCGAGGTTGGACTCGAAGATCGAGACGAACTTTAGTCGCTCGAATAACGGAACGGTTTCGTCGAAGGCTTCGTCGAGCACGCGGTTGTCAAAGCGTAGCCAGCTGAGCTCTCGGTTTTGCGTGTACGAGAAGTCGCGCGGCGGTTTGCGCAGCTTTGCGGCGGCTTGCTTCTTTTCGATTTTGCTCGGCATATGCATCTGTCCGTTCAGTCCCCACAAGGGACGGTAGCCTAACACTAATCACTATTGTCTCAATTTAGTCGACCTGTGGCACGGACGCATCGCGCGAACGGTATCTTTACCTACTTCTTACGCTGACAAGCCATAGAGCTGACGCCCGTCACGTTGTGAAAAAACGGTCTATATCCTCACTCAACTGGTGAGTATGTGTGAATAAGAATGATAGGTAGCTGAATATCATCGAATACAGACAGAAACACGAACAAGCGTCATTTATATACATAAAACCGTTTTAGATATGCAATTCTTAATCGAAAGATTGGAGTTGTAATTGCGAATGATTTTTAAGAAAAAAGAGCATTTACCTTAGAAAAGCTACTTTAGAACGCCGAAGTGCATTATGGGGGAATCATATTCGATATACCGTTCATCGAACTTTGTTGACCGTTCGGGGGCGAGGTGGAATTGCGGTTGGAATTTGGATATAACTAGAGCTGTCAGCAAGCAGCACCCGTTACGGAAGGGTGCTGAGAGATTCGGCCGAAAGGCCCGAAAGAAAGGTAGGAGGCCATGACGAAAGGTCTGCACGTGCCTTCCGAGATCGGCAAGCTCAGGAAGGTCTGCCTGCACCGTCCCGGCGACGAGCTCCTCAACCTGCCGCCCGACGAGCTCGAGCGACTCCTGTTC
>DBGAQS010000003.1:0-98084 GCA_048434495.1 Collinsella sp.
CTAGGCACGGGAGCCTCCCAACCTCGTTGCGGCGCGGCTGCGCCTCTGGCACTTCAACAACATTGTCGCAGCCCCGACCCGCGGTCACGAGCGGGGGCTCCTGTCGTTTCCGTGCCCCTGGATTGGGTCATAGTGTCTGTCTTTGCCAAAACATCGGCGTTGGCGTGGCTGGTAAATAGCTCCACTCATCGGGGACGTACTTAAATGAGTGCCCGCAGAATGAAAGCGGATAATCTCCCGTTTTTGGGCTGTGCTTTGGGCAAAAGTGGGAGATTATCCACGCTCATCCGGTAAGCGTCCAAAAATCCACGCTCATTTGCCGTGTCCCTGCCGTATCCTCCTCGCGCCAGTTTCTGTCGAGTCGGTGCTTCTTGCGGGTTGCCCGTATAATGGTTTGCGTATGAACCGCAACCAAGGAGTTCCAGTTTATGGACCAGAACCTTTTTAAATTCGACCTGATCGCCGAGGACCCGACGACGCACGCGCGTGCCGGCGTACTGCACACCCCGCACGGCGACATCGAGACGCCGATTTTTATGCCCGTGGGCACCAAGGCAAACGTCAAGGGCATTCCTACCGAGACTGTCAAGAAGCTCGGCGCCCAGATCGTGCTCGCCAATACCTATCATCTGTCCATGCGTCCCGGCGAGGACACCATCGCCGAGCTGGGCGGCCTGCACAAGTTCATGAACTGGCACGGCCCCATCCTCACCGACTCGGGCGGTTTCCAGGTCTTCAGCCACAACGATGCCGTCAAGCTCACCGACGAGGGCGTGCGCTTTATCGTCAACGATTACGACGGCCGCCACGTTTTTTGGACGCCCGAGGACAACATGGAAATCGCCATGAAACTCGGCTCCGATATCTGCATGCAGCTCGACCAGTGCCCGGGCTATCCCGCCACGCGCGCCTACGTTGAGCGCGCCGTTGAGCTGTCGAGCATGTGGGCCGAGCGCTGCTATAAGGCGCATACCCGCGATGACCAGGCGCTCTTTGGCATCGTTCAGGGCGGCATGCACCTGGATCTGCGCCTGCGTTCGCTGCGCCATCTGGAGGAGTGCGGCGACTTCCCGGGCTATGGTATCGGTGGCTATTCGGTGGGCGAGGATCACGAGACCATGTTCGAGACCCTGGCGCCGCTCGTGAGCGAGTACATGCCCAAGCATAAGCCGCGCTACCTGATGGGTGTCGGCAACCCCACCACGCTCGTACGCGGCGTGGGCGTGGGCATCGACATGTTCGACTGTGTGCTGCCGACGCGCACCGGCCGTATGGGCACGGCATTCTCCAGCGAGGGTCGCCTCAACTTCCGCAACGCTCGCTTTGCGCACGACGACGGCCCCATCGACCCCACCTGCACCTGCCCGGTGTGCACGGGCGGCTACAGCCGCGCGCTCATCCGTCACATGGTCACGCAGAAGGAGATGCTCGGCGGCATTCTGCTGTCGATGCACAACATCTACTACCTGCTCAACCTGATGCAGCGCGCCCGCCAGGCCATTATCGAGGGTCGTTACGGCGCGTTCGTGAGTGACTGGATGAACAGCCCAGCGGCGGTGGATTACTAAGAGCGGCGCGGGCGCTTGCAGAGCGTGGGCAACGGCAATGGTCGGGCGCCAGCCGGTCGTCACATTCGTTGACACCGGCTGCGCGACCGCTGACCGATAGCTTGCAAGTGCTTGATGCATCGTGGGTACCATACCGAATAGTTGATGCTCGGGCGGGTGTTTGGCGCATAGCGTCGACCCCGCCCGTTTTTCTTTTTCTCGATAGGAGTACCCATGATTAAGAATGAGAACGTCGAGGGCGAGCCTGCCTACGACGAGACGTACCGCCGCGGCCCCGTGGTCATGCGCGGTCCCATGATTCCTAAGGACAACACCTACGCCAACCTGCTGGCGCCCGAGGAGTCGACTGACTGGCTGCACGCCGACCCCTGGCGCGTGCTGCGAATTCAGGCAGAGTTTGTCGATGGCTTTGGCGCACTTGCCGAGCTTGGACCTGCGGTGACCATCTTCGGTAGCGCCCGCACGCCCAAGACCGATCCGCTCTACAAGGTGGCGCGCACCGTCGGGCGCAAGATCGCGCAACGTGGCGTGGCGGTCATCACCGGTGGCGGCCCCGGCATCATGGAAGCGGCCAACAGGGGAGCGGCGAGTGTCAACGGCAAGTCAGTTGGCCTAGGCATTGAATTGCCGCACGAGCAGGGGCTCAATAAATACGTGAACCTCGGCATGGACTTCCGCTACTTCTTTGTGCGCAAAACCATGTTCGTTAAGTACAGCTCGGGCGCCATCGTATTTCCCGGCGGCTTTGGCACGCTCGACGAGATGTTCGAGGTTCTCACGCTGGTGCAGACGCACAAGGTCAAGCGCATGCCGCTCGTGCTGGTGGGCACCGAGTACTGGCAGGGCCTATTCGACTGGCTCAACGGCCCGGTGATGAGCACCGGTATGATTAGCCCGCTCGATCCGGATCTGGTACACATTACCGACGACCTCAACGAGGCCGTTGACATTGCGCTCAGCGGGCTGATGTAGATCAATCGTGCCCACGCGACATGAATACGCATGGCAATCTGATGTTATCTAACATCAGATTGCCATTTATATTGGGTATACTGGTGTAAAAGACGAGGGCGAGGAGGTCGCAAATGTCTACAGCAACAGTTAAGCCTACGACGGTTCGAATCGAAGAGGGGCTCAAGGAGCAGGCGACTGAGTTCTTGGATTCGGTCGGCCTCAGCCTCAATTCCTATCTCAATCTTGCCGTTCGGCAGCTGGTAAATCAGCGAAAGATTCCTTTTGAGATTGTAGGAAGGGCGGAGGTGCCCAACGAGGTGACGAGGCGCGCCATGGTGATCGCCGAGGCTCATGAGCTGGGGATTTTGCCGGACGATAGCCTGTCATTCAATAACGCTGATGAGCTTATGTCATTCCTCGATGAGGAATAGCGATGTTCGAGATTAAAGTCGAGGCTCAATTTAAGGTGGACTACAAACGAACGATGCGCATGCATCCGCAGCTAAAAAGTGAGTTTAAAGCGGCGGTTGCAGAGCTTGTGGCTCATGGGTTACTTCCGGCGGAGTATGGCGCCCACGAGCTCTCAAACCCGGGCGGAAACTACAACGGCCACATCGATTTCCACCTATCCGATGGCTTGGTCGATGTGGTCGTTCTTTATCTTCCCCATAAGACTAATCCAGTGATTAGGCTGGTGAGAATGGGCACTCATCAGGAACTGTTTCAGGGTCCGCTGGGCTGATCGCCGATTTCTAAGTTGCGGTGGAATAGGGATTGATTGGCGGCTAATAAGCCAAAAACAGTCCCTATTCCACCGCAAGAGGTAAAGGTGCCCCTAGTGGATGGGCTGGTAGCGGGGGCAGTAGCTGATGGCGATGGCATCGACGCCTACGTGGGTGGCGATGGTGCAGCCGATGGGGCCAGTGCCGGCGTCTACGTAGTCCTGGCCCGCGAGCGCCTCGTTGACAAGTTCCTGCTCCTCGGCGGCGCCGGTCGTGAGCACGCGCACGCTTGAGCCCGGGTGCTCGTCCAAAAACGCGAGGCAATCTGCCATGGTGTTGGCGACGATGCGCTTGGCGCCGCGGCCCTTTTTGATTGCCTTGATCTCGCCCGATTTCCACTCCGGCGAAACGGCCAGGCGAATGTTGAGCATCTGCGTCAGCTGGCCGGCGAGCTTGGGGGCGCGGCCGTTTTTGACCAGGTTCTCGAGCGTGCGGGGAATCAGCAGCAGGTGGGCTTCGGGCAGCGTCGCGCGGATCTGCGCCTCGGTCTCGTCCAAGCTGCGGCCGTCCTCGCGCATGGCAAGCGCGTACTCCACCAGCAGGCCCTCGGCGCCCGAGCCGGTGCGCGAATCGATGCAGCGCACGTCGAGCTCGTGGGTCTCGGCGACCAGGCATGCGTTGGAATAGCAGGCGGACCACTCGCTGCACAGCGAGATAAAGATCGCGCTGTCGTGGCCATCGGCGCGTACGCGGTCAAACAGCGCCTTGAACTCGCCGGCGCTCGGCTGCGAGGTGTGCGGCAGCTGCTCGGAGCCGGCCATGCGGGCGACGTATTCCTCGGCGGTAATCTGCACCTGGTCGAGCAGGTCCTCGCCCTCGATAATCACATGCAGCGGAATCACGTAAATGCCGAGCTCTTGGGCACGGGCGGGGGAGATGTCCGACGTGGAGTCGGTTATGATGGCAAAAGACATAATTGCACCTTTCGTTGGGGCGCGGCAGCGCCGCCTTCTGAAAGCAAAGTGCGACAAGTATAGTGGAGTTGCTCTACATTGCTAGGTTCAATTGTTGAATAGTCAACAGTTTGAAGCGGTGGTGTGGAAATCATCAACTGGGGAAGAAGGGTGCCGATGGCGGCATTGCAACTTTGCGAGCGGCCGGTTGTGCTGTTCGATTTTGACGGCACGGTGGCCGATACGGGTCGGGCAGTGATGACCTCGACGCGCAAGACGCTGGCTGCGCGCGGGTTTTCGGAGACGCAGATGGGTGATCTGCGCCGCATGATCGGGCCGCCCCTGTGGAAGAGCTTTCACGACTTTTACGGCTTTTCCCGCGAGGAGTCGCTTGTGGTGGCCGATGAGTACCGCGCCTTTTTTGATGAACTGGGACCGGAGGAGTATCCCGTGTTCAATGGGGTCCCCGAGCTGCTGGATGGGTTGGTCGCCCAAGGCAAACGTATGGCCGTGGCGACGTCGCGCATGGAGGCCAAGTGCATCGACATGGTGCATGAGCTCGGGCTCTCTCAGTTTGAGGCGGTGATTGGCATGGATCCGCCGCAGGGACGCGAGACCAAGGCCGATTCGGTCCGCGATGCCCTGGCGGCGCTCGGCGCGACGGCCGACGATGCCGTGATGATCGGCGATCGCTTTAACGATGTGGAGGGCGCGCACGCAATGGGCGTGCCGTGCATCGGCATCTATTCGGGCGCGGCGGCGCCGGGCGAGCACGAGGCGGCGGGTGCCGATGCGGTGGTGCACTCGGTGGCCGAGCTTGCTAAACTTTTCGCTATCTAATGACGTAATGTGAGGGGCGAGCGCGCTCGCCGCTCATTGGTAAGGAGGTCGTCCATGAATCAGGTGGAGCAGAGCGTCGCCGAGTATGTCGACGAGGTCTGGGAAGATGTCGTCGCCGATATCGAGCAGCTGGTGAGCTATCCGTCCGTGGCAGTTTCTGCCGATGCAGAGCCCGGCGCGCCGTTTGGCCGCCCGGTCCGTGACGCGCTCGACTGTGCGCTCGGCATCGCGCAGAAGCTCGGCTATCAGACGAGCGACGACGAGGGCTATGTGGGCATTGCCGATATTCCTGGCCGCGGCGACAAGCAGCTCGCGACCATCTGCCACGTGGACGTGGTGCCCGCCGGCCCGGGCTGGAACACCGACCCGTTTGCGATGGAGCGTCGCGAGGGCTGGCTGCTCGGCCGCGGCGTTATCGACGACAAGGGTCCGGCGGTGCTGTCGCTCTACGCCGGCGCCTATCTGCTCAAGCACGGCATTACCCCGCGCTACACCTTCCGCGCACTGCTGGGCTGCGATGAGGAAGTGGGCATGTCCGACGTTCACCATTATCTGGAGAACCACGCGAACCCCGACTTTCTGTTTACGCCCGATGCCGAGTTCCCGGTCTGTAATGCCGAGAAGGGCCAGTTTGGGGCGACATTTGTGAGCTCCAAGATCGACGGCGGGCGCATTGTGTCCTGGAGCGGTGCCGAGGCGAGCAACGCCATTCCGTCGCAGTCTATCTGCGAGCTTGCGATTGCCGCCGATGAGCTGCCGGCGCCGGTCGAGAACGGCGACCGCCTGGAGATCACGGCGCTCGATAACGGGCATGCGCAGATTTTCGCCCACGGCATTGGCGGTCATGCCTCGATGCCAGAGGGAACGATCAACGCCGTCGGGCTGATCGTGGCGTATCTGCGCGAGGCCGAGGACGCGTTTGGTGCACGCGACGAGCGCCTGCTGACGCCTGCCGAGCACGAGTTCGTCAAGTTCCTGGCCTTTGTGCATGCGGACGCCTATGGTCGCGGCCTGGGTATCGATGCGACGAGTCCGGCGTTTGGCCCGCTTACCTGCAACGCTGGCGTCATCCGCGTGGCGGATGGCCATATTGAGCAGGTCATCGACGTGCGCTTCCCCGACAGCACGAGTGCCGATACCATCCGCGAGCAGCTCGATCCGCTCGTGGGCCGTTTTGGCGTGACGTGCCGTGTGGGTCGTGCGAAGGTGCCGTTCTCGGTCTCTGCCGACGATCCGGCCGTGAAGGCGCTTATTGATACCTATAACGAGTTTACGGGCAAGCATGCTGAGCCCTTTGCCATGGGCGGCGGCACGTACGCACGCAACTTTGCCCGCGCCGTCTCGTTTGGCCCCGAGGAGACCGGCCTGGAGCTGCCCGCATGGGGCGGCCAGATGCACGGCCCCAATGAGTGCGCCAACGAGGAACAGCTCAAGCAGGCGCTCAAGATTTATATCGTGGCGATCTTACGTTTGAACGAGCTTGAGCTTTAAGGCTGCGGCGTTTTAACAACTTAGCACCCCTTTCGTCCGGGCTTTTTAAGTTGCGGTGGAATAGTTCCTAGAATGGGCCATTTGATGGCCAAGCAGGAACTATTTCACTGCAACTTTGTTTTTATTGGTGTAAAAGGCGCGCCATGCTTGGCGCTGGATTGTTATCCGTTTGTAAAGGCTGGGCAGAGCTTGCGGTAAGGGTCTATCAAATGTCCGTAAGAAACCGCAGATAAGGCGGTCGTCGCCCGATCGAGACCGTATCTTTCCAAACAGCAAAGCGGGCAGGGTGCCCGCGAGTCGCATGTATGAAAGGAAGATCATGCTCGATCAGGCTTATTCTCGTCGTCAGTTCCTCGGCCTCGCTGGTGGTCTTGCCAGCATCGTCGGTCTCGGTCTCGTTGGTTGCGGCGGCTCCAACGCCGCCAACACCGCTGCTGAGGGCAGCGCCGCTGCTGCCGAGTCCGTCTCGGGCGAGGTGACCTACGACGGCGCCTCCTCGTTCCAGGCTCTCGTCGAGGCTGCTGCCGAGAAGTTCATGGATGCCAACCCGGACGTCTCCGTCTCCGGTTCGGGTAACGGTTCGGGCAAGGGCCTGACCGCTGTCGCCGCCGGCACCGTCACCATCGGTAACTCCGACGTCTTCGCCGAGACCAAGCTCGAGGCCGACCAGGTCAAGAACCTCGTCGACCACGAGGTCGCCGTCGTGGGCATGGGCCCCGTCGTCTCCAAGAACGTCAAGGTCGACGACCTGTCCCTCGAGCAGCTCAAGGGTATCTTCTCCGGCCAGATCACCAACTGGAAGGAGGTCGGCGGCGACGACGCCAAGATCGTCGTTCTCAACCGCAAGGCCGGCTCCGGCACCCGCGCCACCTTCGAGGCCGCCGTCTTTGGCGACGAGGCCGTCGACTTTAAGGGCGACGCCGAGCTCGACAAGTCCGGCGATGTCCAGACTCAGATGGGCAGCACCGACAACGCCATCTCCTACCTCGACTTCTCGCACTTCGATGACTCCAAGTTCAACGCCATCAAGGTCGAGGGCGTGGAGCCCAAGAGCGCAAACGTCACCGACGACTCCTTCAAGATCTGGGCGACCGAGCACATGTACTGTGCTAAGGACGCCGACGAGGCCACCAAGGCCTTCCTGGAGTTCATGCTTTCCGACGACGTCCAGGGCAAGCTCGTCGAGGAGCAGGGCTTTATTCCCGTTTCTGCCATGAAGGTCGTCAAGGACGCCAGTGGCAAGGTCTCCGCTAAATAAGTAATCGCCCCCGGAAAGGTTTGCAATGGCAAAACAGCTGCCAAAGCGCGAGCTTGAGAACGTGGGCCTGGGCGTCACGGGTGCGTGCGTAGCGCTCGTGACGCTTGTCGTTGCCGCGCTCATCTTTATGGTCGCCCAAAAGGGCCTCTCGGCTTTTTTCAAGGACGGCGTCTCGATCGTCGAGCTTTTTATCGGTACCAAGTGGGACCTGGCCAACACGGCCGAAAACGGCCTGCCCTACACTGGCGCCCTGCCCCTGATCGTCACCTCGTTTGCGGTCATGGTGCTCTCCACGCTCATCGCACTGCCCATCGCCATCGGCTCTGCCATCTTTGCGGTCGAGATTCAGCCTAAGTTTGGCTCCAAGGTTTTTCAGCCGCTCATTGAGCTTTTGACCGGTATTCCCTCGGTCGTCTTTGGCCTGATCGGTTTTCACGTGGTCGTCGGCCTTATGAAGAGCGTTTTCCACGTGAGCACGGGTCTGGGTATCTTGCCCGGCGCTATCGTGCTGGCAGTCATGATTCTGCCGACGATGACCACGCTTTCGGTCGATGGCCTGCGCGCCGTGCCCGATAGCTACCGCCAGGGTTCGCTCGCGCTGGGCTACACCCGCTGGCAGACCATCTGGCACGTGGTGCTCAAGTCCGCCATGCCCTCGCTCATGACCGCAGTCATCCTTGGCATGACCCGCGCCTTTGGCGAGACGCTCGCCGTGCGCATGGTCATTGGCGGCATCGAGGCCATGCCGACGTCGCTGCTGTCGCCGGCGTCTACCATCACCACCACGCTCACCACGTCCATGGCGGTCTATGCCGAGGGCTCGGCCCAGGACGACATCCTGTGGGCGCTCGGCCTGCTGCTGATGGGCATGAGCCTCATCTTTATCCTGATCATCCATCTCATTGGCCGCAAGGGGGCGAAGGCTCGTGGCTAGCACGCGCATCCATATCGACGAGGCGAGACTCGGGCGTGTCCAAAGGCAAGACCGTATCGCCACGGGCGTGCTGACGGCGATTGTCGCCATCGTCATGCTTATCGTCGTCTCCATGGTGGCCTACATCCTGTTCGAGGGTATCTCGACGCTGTTCCAGCCGGGCTTTCTCACGCAGCCCGCACGCGCCAACGGAACGCAGGGCGGCGTGCTCTACCAGCTGTTCGACTCGTTCTATCTGCTGCTGATTACCCTGATCATCTCGGTGCCCATCAGCCTGGGCGGCGCGGTCTTCCTAGTTGAATACGCGCCCGACGGTCCCATTCGCGACATCGCCTCGACCGCCATCGAGACGTTGTCTTCGCTGCCCTCCATCGTCGTCGGCATGTTCGGCTTTCTGGTGTTCTCGGTGCAGCTGGGCTGGAAGTACTCCATCATCTCCGGCGCCGTCGCGCTCACCATGTTCAACATCCCCATCCTGGTGCGCGTGATTCAGCAGGCGCTCGAGGACGTGCCGCAGGCCCAGCGCGATGCGTGCCTGGCCATGGGCCTCACTCGCTGGGAGGCCACACTGCACATCCTGATTCCCGAGGCCATGCCCGCCATCGTGACCGGCATCGTGCTTTCGGCCGGCCGCGTGTTTGGCGAGGCCGCGGCGCTGCTCTTTACCTCGGGCATGAGCTCGCCGGTCCGCCTCAACTTCTTGAGCTTTAACCTGTCGAGCCCCACCTGCGCCTGGAACGTGTTCCGTCCCGGCGAGTCGCTGGCCGTGCACATCTACAAGATCTATGGCGAGGGCAGCCCCGAGGCCCAGCAGATCGTCTGGGGCACCGCGGCACTGCTGATGATTTGCGTGCTGCTGTTTAACGTAGTCGCCCGTATCGTGGGCAAGCAACTGGCAAGGAGGATGACGGCCGAATGAGCGAGATGAATGTAACGCCCGCAACCGAGGCGGCATCGTCCGACACCCAGGACTTTTTGTCGAGCGTGGGGGAGAGCGAGAAACGTGTTCGCGTGAGTGGCAAGGCCGTGAGCGACGAGGTCGTGCTCTCCACCAAGGACGTCAATGTGTACTACGGCGACCACCATGCGCTGCACGATACGTCGCTCGACTTTCACAAGGGCGAGATCACGGCGCTCATCGGGCCTTCGGGCTGCGGTAAGTCGACCTTTTTGCGCAGCCTCAACCTGATGAATCGCGAGATTCGCGGCTGCCGCGTGGAGGGCGAGATCAACTACCGCGGGCGCAACGTGAATACCAAGACCGAGAACACGTACGAGCTGCGTCGCTCCATTGGCATGGTGTTCCAGCAGCCCAACCCCTTCCGCAAGTCTATTCGCGACAACATCGCGTTTGCGCCCAAGCGCCACGGCATCACCGATCGTGATGAGCTCGATCGCATAGTCGAGGAGAGCCTGCGCGGCGCGGCGCTGTGGGACGAGGTCAAAGACAAGCTCGACAAGAGTGCCTACGCGCTTTCGGGCGGTCAACAGCAGCGCCTGTGCATCGCGCGCACGCTGGCGCTCAACCCCGACGTGATTCTGTTCGACGAGCCCTGCTCGGCGCTCGACCCCATCTCGACGCTGGCGATCGAGGACCTGATGTCGTCGATCGTGGCCGACCGCGCCATCGTTATCGTGACGCACAACATGGAGCAGGCGTCTCGCGTGTCCAATCGCACGGCGTTCTTCTACATGGGCGATATGGTCGAGTACGACGAGACCGACGAGATTTTCCAACGGCCCAAGGATAAGCGGCTGAATGATTACCTCACCGGCATGTTCTCCTAGTCCGGGACATGCTTGAGGCCCGCGGCGGCCACGGTCGCCACGGGACTGATTGGAGAGGCGGGTCATCTCTTGCGGGAGATGCCCCGCCTTTTGTGTGCCGTGTGCGCCCTGCCTTTTCGCTGCTATCATGGACAACGTTGAATTTCTACGAAGGAGCAGGGCATATGGCGATTCTTTTGGGATGCGATTCCATCAGCCTAGAGTTTCCCACCAAGCATATTTTCGATAGCGTGACGCTCGGCGTGGGCGAGGGCGACCGCATTGGTATTGTCGGTAAAAACGGCGACGGCAAGTCGACGCTGTTGAGCGTGCTCGCCGGCACGCTGGAGCCCGATGACGGACGCGTGACGCACCGTCGCGGCACCACGATCGGCCTGCTCGGCCAAAAGGACGACCTGGTTGATACCGACACCGTGCATCATGCCGTCGTGGGCGATACGCCCGAGTATGAGTGGGCGTCGAGTCCGCGTACGCGCCAGATTCTGGCCGGCCTCATCAGCGATGTGCCCTGGGAGGGCACGGTAGGCGAGCTTTCGGGCGGCCAACGCCGTCGCGTGGACCTCGCGCGCCTGCTGATCGGCGACTACGACGTGCTCATGCTCGACGAGCCCACCAACCACCTGGATATGCGCACCATCAACTGGCTTGCACGCCATCTTAAGGCTCGCTGGCAGCGCGGTCAGGGCGCCATGCTCGTGGTCACGCACGATCGCTGGTTCTTGGACGAGGTCTGCACCAGCATGTGGGAGGTCCACGACGGCCAGGTCGATCCCTTCGAGGGCGGCTACTCGGCATACATCCTGCAGCGCGTGGAGCGCGATCGCATGGCCGCGGTTACCGAGGAACGCCGCCGCAACATGGCGCGCAAGGAGCTCGCGTGGCTGAGCCGCGGCGCCCAGGCTCGTTCCACCAAGCCCAAGTTTCGCGTGGATGCCGCTCGCGAGCTCATCGCCGACGTGCCGCCCGTACGCGACGAGCTGGAGCTCAAGCGCCTGGCCGTGAGCCGCCTGGGCAAGCAAGTTATCGATGTGGTCGACGTGGACGCCGGCTATGCGGATACCGATGGCGCGCCCAAGCAGGTGCTCAACGACGTGACCTGGCTCATTGGTGCGGGCGACCGCTATGGTCTTTTGGGCGAGAACGGCGCCGGCAAGTCGACTTTGCTCGACGTGATCCAGGGCAAGATCGCGCCCCTGCGCGGCCGCGTGAAGATCGGCCAGACGGTGCGCTTTGGCGTGCTGTCGCAGCAGCTCGAGGAGCTCGAACCCTACATGGGCGACACGATCCGCGAGGTACTCAGCCACTATAAGAAGTACTACGTCATTGACGGCAAGGAGACTTCACCCGAGAAGCTCTGCGAGCGTCTGGGCTTTACGACGCAGCAGCTCTGGAGCCGCATCGGCGATCTTTCGGGCGGCCAGCGCCGTCGCCTGTCGCTGCTGCTGACGATCCTGGACGAGCCCAACGTGCTCATCCTGGACGAGCCCGGCAACGACCTGGATACCGACATGCTGGCGATTGTCGAGGACTTGCTGGACGGCTGGCCCGGCACGCTGATTCTGGTGACGCACGACCGCTTTTTGATGGAGCGCGTGACCGACCAGCAGTGGGCGCTGCTCGACGGCCACCTGACGCATATGCCCGGCGGCGTCGACCAGTACCTGCGCCTGTGCAACGCCACCGCCGAGGGCGAGCCCGTGGGTGCACCGAGCGCCAAGACCGGTACGTTCGACACCGGTGCCGCGGCGGCTGCGGCCGAAAAGCCCAAGTCGAGCGGTCAGCCCAACGGCCTTTCCAATGCCGAGCGCCAAAAGCTCCGTCGTGAGGTGAGCTCGCTCGAGCGCAAGATGGAAACGCAGCGCGCTCGCGTGGAGGAGGCCGAGGCCGCCATGGCCCAGGTCGATCCCACCAACTACACGGCGCTGGGCGAGCAGCAGGCAAAGATCGACGAGGCCCACGCCGCCATGGACGAGCTGGAGATGGCGTGGCTCGAGGCGAGTGAAAAGCTCGAGGGCGAGGAGTAGGCGAGGATGATCAAGGCCGCGTTTTTTGATATCGACGGCACGCTGCTGAGCTTTGAGACGCACCGGATTCCGGCGTCGGCGCAGCAGGTGCTCGACAGCTTTCACGAGCAGGGGATTGCGTGCGTCATTGCCACGGGTCGCCCGACCTACCAGATGCCCGATTGGCTGTTCGATCTTGGTTGGGATGCGTACATTACGCTTTCGGGCCAGCACTGTTTTGATGCCGAGGGCGTTTACCGTAGCTGCCCGATCGATCCGGACGACGTTGCGGTGATTGTGGACCAGGTGGCGCAGGGGTGCTACGACTCGCTGTGCATGCAGGGCGAGAACTCGTTTGTGAACCGCCTGTCCGAACGCGTGGTGACGGCCGGCAACAACGCGGGGATCGTCTACCACGAGGAGCCGTTTGAGCACGCCTTTGAAGCGCCGGTCTACCAGTTTTGCGCCTTTGTGGATCCTGCCGACGAGCATATCGTGACCGATGCGGTGTCGCATTCGCTCACTACGCGCTGGTGCGACCTGTTCTGCGACATTATTCCCGCTAACGGCGGCAAGGACCTGGGCGTGGCAGCGACGCTGGAGCGCCTGGGTGTCGACGCGAGCGAGGCGATCGCCTTTGGCGACGGCGAGAACGACCTGTCGATGTTCTCGGCCGTGGGCACAAGTGTGGCCATGGGCAACGCGCAGGATACCGTGAAGGCCGCAGCGACCTACGTGACGACCGCCGTAGACGACGACGGCATCTACAACGCCGCCAAGCACTTTGGGCTGGTGTAGCTGCGGATTCGGCACTTGGGGACGTTCCTTTTGTGCCGGCAGCTGGGGACACTCCTTGCGGGGTGTGTCCCCGTTTTGTTTTCATCCCGTGCGTTTTGTGAAACACGGTTAACTTTTTAAATAACGTAGTAAGACATGGGCAACTTTTGCGGTAAAGTAAATCAAGCAAAAGTATCCAAAGGCTAACTAGAAGCCATCGCGAAAGGCGGCCCATGGCCCTGCGTGAATCTGGAGAAGACTATCTCGAATCTATTTATGTGCTCTCGGAGCGCCAGGGCGTCGTTCGCTCGATTGACGTTGCCGAATACCTGGGCGTAACCAAGGCAAGCGTCTCTAAAGCCATGGCGACGCTGGAAAGCAACGGCTACGTGGAGATGGGCAAACGCGATGTGCATCTGACGGAACGCGGTCTTGAGGTTGCCCGTCAAATGTGGGAGCGCCACTGCTTTTTCGTGCGGTTGCTCGAGGACGCAGGCGTTTCGGCAGAGGTTGCCTCGCAAGAGGGCTGCCACATGGAGCACTGCCTAAGCGAGGAGAGCTTCGAGAAGCTGAGGTCGATGCTCGCCAGGGAAGAGACGTCGAACTCAACAACGGAATCCTAACAGGTCCCCAGTAGCGCGGAGTTCGCGCAAAGCGCGAACCAGCGAAAAGGGGAGAGGGGGCTCGGACAATAACGAGCCCGACGCAGTCCAAAGTGCAGCAATCGGTGCGTGACGTCACCACAGCTGGGCTATCTCTGCGTCCCCAAAGAGGCGCGCCTCCCGCGCCGGAACGGCGCGGGACAGCGACCGGGATCAGTGGCCCCACCAACTAAGTCCAACTCAGACAAGGAACCCCGCCAGCAAGCGATGCCCAAGAACCACCAGCAACGTCATCGCAGGCCGGGACCGGGCTTGGGTTTGAAAACAATCCGCAGCGCGAGGCCCGCCTTTCCGTTGCTCCGCAGGAGCAGGAAAGGCGGGCCTCATGCGCGAGGACGTTTTCAAACCCAAGCCCGGTCCCGGCCGGAGGGACCACAGGCGCTACAGGTTCTTGACACCCATCGCGCGCATGGCGTTCAGGATAGCGATGATCGCCACGCCTACGTCGCCAAAGACGGCAAGCCACATATTGGCGATACCCAGCGCTGCCAGCACAAGGATCAGCAGCTTAATGCCCAGCGCAAAGATTATGTTCTGCCAAACAATCGACATGGTCTTGCGCGCCACGCGGATCGCGCGGGAAATGTTGGACGGCTTGTCGTCCATCAGCACCACGTCGGCGGCCTCGATCGCGGCGTCGGAGCCCATGGCGCCCATGGCAATGCCCACATCGGCGCGCGTAAGCACAGGAGCGTCGTTGATACCGTCGCCGACAAAGGCGAGCTTGCCCTTGCCACTTTCGGCCGCGAGTAGCGCCTCAACGCGCTCGACCTTGTCGCCCGGCAGGAGCTGCGCGTGGAACTCGTCGAGACCGAGTTGCTTGGCCACAGACGCTGCAACCTCCTCGCGGTCGCCCGTGAGCATGACGGTGCGGTTGATACCGGCGGCATGCAGGTCGCGAATCGTTTGCTCCGCATCGGCCTTAACGGTGTCTGCAATCACGATGTGGCCGGCGTACACGCCGTCAACGAGCACGTGGAGGATCGTGCCGACAACCTCACAGTCCGGTGCTTCAACGCCGGCCGCGGCGAGCATTTTGGCGTTGCCAACGACGACGTGCTTGCCGTCGATGGTTGCCGTCACGCCGTGGCCCGCGTCGTTGGCGGAGTCGCTCACGCGCTTGGGGTCGACCTCGCCCTGGTAGGCGTCGCGCACGGACTGCGCGATGGGGTGATCGGAGAACGACTCAGCAAGGGCTGCGACTTCGAGCAGCGACTGCTCGGTATAGCCAGCCTCGGGGTGCACCGCGACGACTGAGAACGTGCCGTTGGTGAGGGTGCCCGTTTTGTCGAAGACGATGGTGTCCACGTCGGCGAGCGTCTCGAGGTAGTTGGAGCCCTTGATGAGAACGCCCAGCTTGGACGCGCCGCCGATGCCGCCAAAGAAGCTCAACGGTACGCTGATCACGAGGGCGCACGGGCAGCTGACGACCAGGAAGGTCAGACCGCGCAGAATCCAGTCGGACCAGGCACCGGTGACCAGGCCGCCGCCGAGCGCGAGCACCGCGGCAGCGCCGGTGACGGCGGGGGTGTAGACGCGGGCGAAGCGCGTGATGAAGTTCTCGGTGCGCGCCTTCTTTTCGCTGGCATTCTCCACGAGCTCCAGGACGCGCGCGACGGTGGACTCGCCAAACGGCTTGGTGGTGCGCACGTGGATGAGGCCCGTCATGTTGATGCAACCGCTGATGATATCGTCTCCGGTTTTGGCCGGACGGGGGACTGACTCGCCAGTAAGGGCGGCGGTATCGAGCTGTGTCTCGCCTTCGACGATGATGCCGTCGATGGGCACGCGCTCGCCAGGCTTGACGACGATGACGGTGCCGACGGCGATGCCATCGGGGAAGACTTGCTCGAGCGTGCCGTCGGGCTGCTCGACGTTAGCGTAGTCGGGCGCGATGTCCATCATGGCACTGATCGACTTGCGGCTCTTGCCCACGGCATATGCCTGGAACAACTCGCCGACCTGGTAGAACAGCATGACGGCGGCGCCTTCGGCCATGTGCGGGTCGGTATCGGGGAAGAGCACCATGGCAAACGCGCCGATGGTCGCGACTGCCATAAGGAAACTCTCGTCGAAGGCCTTGCCGCGGCGGATGTTATTGAATGCCTTTTGCAGTACGTCGTAGCCGGCAATCAAAAACGGCACGAGGAACAGCGCGAAGCTGGCGTAGATGTTGCCGGGCTCCCCAAATGCGATAGTGAGGGCGCCGAGCTCGTCGAGGGCATAAACAACGGCAAAAATGCCCAGTGCTACCAGGATGCGGTTGCGCTTGTGCTCAAGGGACTCTTTCTTCTTGCGCTTCTTCTTTTTCTTTTTGGGATCGGCGGCTGCCATGATTCAAACCTCCCATTTGAGTGTATGAACACTTGCTCATATAATTTTGCGAGCAAAGGCCGCGGCAAGCGCGGCCTTGCAGGTCAACGTATGCGCGGGTTAGAGAATGATCTCGCAGTCCGGCTCGGCGTCGGCCGTAAACTCAACAACGTGGTTGAGCACCTCGTCGAACTCAACATCATCGGCCTCGAGCGTCAGCTTCTGGGTCATAAAGTTGACGGACACGGATTTAACGCCCTCGAGCTTGGCCAGCTCGTCCTGAAGTTCACGCGCGCAGTTTGCGCAATCGATCTCGTCGAGCTTGAACTGCTTTTTCATGGTGGGTTCCTTTCCCTGTGTTAGCGGTCTGGGTGCCGGCCGCGCTGATACCGTGGTTGATTGCTATTCGCAGATATGGCTCATGCCCTGGTTAAGCATGGTGTAGACGTGATCGTCGGCGAGCGAGTAGAGAATGTTGCGGCCGTCGCGGCGGAACTTGACCAGGTGCGACTGCTTAAGCGTGCGCAGCTGGTGCGACACCGCAGACTGCGAGGTTGCGGTCGCTTCGGCGATGTCAGCCACGCAGAGCTCGCGGCCCATGAGGGCATAGAGGATCTTGATGCGTGTGGTGTCGCTGAAGACCTTGAACAGGTCGGCCAGGTCGTACAACAGCTCCTCGTCGGGAAGGTCCTCGGGCGAGCAGGTGGTGGGGACGATCGGCTCGGTGGCCTCGATGCCAGTCTTTGTTTCATCAGCGTGGCTGCTCATTGCAACATCCTTTCATATGAACATGCGCTCATATAACTTACTTCCGATTATATGAGCGCATGTTCATATGTCAATACAATTTACGTTAATTTCGATGACTGCTTGCCGCCTCTACGATTTTCTGCGGGTTGGGAGACATCGACGCAATGCTCGCCAACATATTTCGAGATGTTCGGCCAGCATGTTAAGAAAGCCACCTTGAGAAGCATTAGGACTGTTCATATTTGTACTTTATCGTGTTAAATACCGCGAGAATCAGTTCTTCCTCTACGGGAGTTCCTGCAGAATCAGTTTTATCTAAAGTTATATTGAGCATTGCTGCAGCCAATCTGGCACATCGGTGGCCGAATAAGTCGAAAAATGTAGGTGGACATCCGCAGAGATCGCCTTTAGAAGAGCGAATTCTCAATTAGATCAATAATCGTGTCGTCTTCCGTGCGGTTTTCATCGATTTTTGCGAACATGTCGCATTCCCAAGGCCCATTGATTTCCTCAGCAAGGGCCCCGACGTGTTGCATGTCGTCGGGTTCGGGCACATCGTTGATGCTCGGGTCATCAGCTTGCGGATATTGGCTTGCAATTTCGCGCTTGACGGCCTCTTCTTCTTTGAGTGTCTCCAGGACACGGCGACCGTATTCGAAGTAGCGCCGCAAGACAAATTGACGAAGAGTTTCTTGCAGGATGGCGAAGTTATCCGGGAGTCGACCGGGCCATATCTTCTCGCGAATGCGAATCGCTTCCATGACCCGTTTAAAAGCGGACTGCTTGAAAAACGAATGACGATTAACTGTGATAACGGCATATCCCATGTTTCGCAGCGTGTTTCGGCGCTCCTCGTCAATTGACTGCTGCCCGGGCTCGTCGTGGTAAAAGCCGTTGTATTCGATATCGGTCATCGAATTTTCGAGCAGTGCGTCGAGGTAGAAAACCGTCCGTCGCGTTAGGGCGGCGTATCTTTTGGGGACTGGGATCGGATAATCCGTTTTGATAGCGCGTATGGCTAAGCCACCCATTGACTTGGGCATTGTCAGCATCATGACAAACGCCGTTTCGAGTGGGGAGCGACAGCCTTCGCGTACATAAGAAAGTGCCTTAAGTGCTTTATTAGATCCACGATGCCCCGATGCCTCTGAAAAGAAGGCTCTGAGCTCTTCAACGCTGGTTAGGGCTGGGCGCTCGCGATATTGAGTTTCGTCGGACGTTCCAAGCGCGTAGGAGCCGCAGATTTCAAAGTAATACTCAACGAGCTCCGAAAGGTTGAGGTCGGCTGTTGCTTCTAACGCGCACAGCTTGATATCGACGATGTAGACGTTCGGCTCGAGTTCTAGGTAGCTTTCTGCATCAAACGTATAGCGCGTGCAGTGGCAGATGCAGCCCTTGCGGTGCCTTTTGGCATTATTGGAAAACGTCAGCACATGGATGCTTTCAGAATCGACATTCTTTCTGTTGAGCCATGCTCGCGCCGCTTCCAGGTTGGACGTGGTCGGCGCAGACGCCTTGATCTTTTCCATAGGTATGGGATCGGTCGCGTGGCTTGCGAGCGAGTTGACTGTTTGGTATACAGCGCGTGCCGTGGTATGTGACAGAACGATTCCCATACGCGCATGATGGCATAGCGGACGCCATATACGCTCGAAACTTCGGGCAACGGTATTGGGGCGCGGCTTATCTTCTGCGAACGGTGGGTTTTTGAGCTGTCGTATTGAGGGGGGCAGCTTCGGCTGGGGAGGTTTCTGTCGGCTGCCCCATTTTGGTGAACTTTAGTTGCGGATTCGTAGCTTCTAAGCGTTTTTGCCGACCGCTCAGATGCCTCACCAACATAATTTGAGTTATTCGGCCTTATCCTATACGAATGGTGCGATCGCAACGTCCTATTCGAATTGATTAAGGTAGATTTATGGGGCTTGGTTGCGAAATTGGGGCGACTATAGCGCTCGATTGCGGTTCAAGGGGCCTCGACTAGTGGTTCAGCTGGCCGAACAACTCAAAAAGTAGGTGGGTCAACCTGCCGACTATGTGAAGCACGCGAATTTGCTCGTTTTGATGCAAACTAGGGTGCAGCCATAAGACTGCGCCCTAGTTTACTGCGTGCCGGTGCCTCCAGACGGATTGCACTGTGCCTGGCAGGCGCTCCCGCAGATGGATCGGTTATTTCGCGAATAGGTTCTTGAGGTTGAACTCGGCCTGTACCGTGCGGAGCATGAGGTCGGTGTCGTCCAGACCCAGATGCTGCTCGTTGGCGTCGGGCGCGAGGGTGCCGCGACGGCGTGCCCAGTTCTCGAGCGCGGCGGGGGCGGACTCGCGGGGGAGCGAGCGCACGTCGGCGTCCAGGCTGCGGCAGATTTGGCGCGAGTCGATGACGACGATCTTGCCTGCGCGGCGTGCCTCGGCGTAACCGTCCAGATGAATTTTGAACCAGCTGTCCTCGAAGGCGGCATTGTGCGCCATATAGGGATACTTCTTCATGAGCTTGAGCAGCTGCTTCTGCAGCTCCTTGTTCTCGCGGAACGGCTTTTTGCCGTCGATGTCGTCCCAGGTGATGTGATGGATGTTCGATAGCGGCACGTCCTCGCCGCGGTAGATGTCGGGCAGGCCGCAGTAGTGTGCCTCGGCGTCATGCGGCACGGCGTCGCTGGTGAGATCCATGATCTCCCAGCCCACGTTGATGATGTAGCCGCGCTCGGGTGCGCGACCGGTGGTCTCGATGTCGATGCCCAGCACCGTGCCTTGGATGGGCTTGCGGGCATAGGCCACGCCGAGTGCGTCGCGGTCACCGCGGATCTCGCGCATGACCGATGCGGCGGTACGCTTTTGCATCTTACCGATGGCCGCGCAGGTGTCGGCATCGGACAGACCACGCGAGAGCGTCGCGGGCGTCACGTTGCGCAGGCGCGCCTCGCCAATCTGGTCACACAGGTCGCGGTTGCGGTCGGCCAGGTCGCGCACGGTGGCAAAATCGAAGCCGGGGTCGCCCTCGGCAGTAAAGTACTCGGTCTCGAGCACCTTGAGGGCCTCCTCGCCCTTCTGGCGCTCGGACTCCATGGCGCCGTGGTCGCCGTAGATAAACATGGGGATAAACGGCTGACGCTCGTATTCGAGTGCTTGCGATACGTTCATATACTGCTCCTTGGACGGGCCGCGTCGCGCGGCTCGGGGTTACTGAGTTGTGGCGAGATGATAGTTTACCATGGGCAACTATTGGCACCGCGCCCGGGACAACTACAATACCCTAGTTGACCGCTAGGACTTTTACAATGTTGCCGAAAGACACGAAAGGTTCCATCCGTCATGGATTTACTGATTGATATTCTGCTCGACGCCGGCAAGGACACGCTGTCGCTGGTGCCGTTTTTGTTGGTGACGTATCTTGCTCTCGAGACACTTGAGCACGTTGCGGGCGACCGCGTCAACGGCGCTATCAAGCGCGCCGGCGCTGCGGGTCCCGTGGTTGGCTCGCTGCTGGGCATGGTGCCGCAGTGCGGATTTTCGGCCATGGCAGCAACGCTGTACGCCGGCCGTGTCGTGACCTTGGGCACGTTGGTGGCGGTGTTCCTTTCGACCTCCGATGAGATGCTGCCGCTGTTGCTTGCCGAGCAGGTTCCCGTGCAGACTATGGCGATGCTTTTGGCTTCGAAAGCGCTGATCGCACTGGTCACGGGTTTTATCGTGGACGCTGCCATTCGCGGCCTGCGCCGTAACGCCCGCGCGCACGCGGCGATTCGCCGTACCGTGCTGGGAACCGCGGCCAACCCGGCCCACGTGAACTGCGCGCACGACGACCACAGCGGCGGTGACATCATCGACGAGGTGGCCGAGGCAGGCGTGAGCGCCGACCACATCCACGAGCTGTGCGAGCGCGACCATTGCGGTTGTGATGAAGACGAGGACGAGCACGAACACGGACATGGCCACGATCACGGTCATGAGGGCGAACATGAACACCATGACGGTCACGGTCACTCTCACTCCCACGAAGGGACGCCTGTCCTGTCGATCATCCGCAGCGCGATCTCGCACACCGTGCAGGTTTCGGTTTTTATTTTCCTGGTGACGCTGATTCTAGTTGCCGTGCTCGAGACCTTCGGAGAGTCCGCGATCGAGCAGTTCCTGCGTGGCAACGAGACGCTCGCCGTCTTGGGCTCGGCACTCGTCGGCCTGATCCCCAACTGCTCGGCCAGCGTGGTCATTACGCAGCTGTACCTGGAGGGCGCGCTACAGCTGGCGCCGATGCTCGCCGGCACGCTCATTTCCGCCGGCGTGGGCTATCTTGTCCTGTTCCGCACCAACCGCAGCGCTCGTGAAAACGCCGTGTTCCTGGTCATGATGTACGTCATCGGCGCCGGCTGGGGCCTTATCCTATCCGCCTTCGGCCTCTAAGTAGGCCTAAAAAATGGGCTTCAAATAGCCATGCTCGGCGCCTGCGCAATGCGGCGACGCATGGCATTTTGAAGCCTGTTTTTTGTTGAGCCATGGATTCCGAGCGCTCACACCGCTCAAAACAAAAAGGTAGATTTCCGGGCATGTCCCGAAAATCTACCTTGGTTAGCGCAGCAGCTCGGTGAGGTTGCGCTTAAAGCGGGCCCGGTCTTCGCTGGTAAATGCCGCCGGACCGCGAGTGCGACCGCCGGCGCGGCGCACCTTCTTTTCCTCGTGGCGAATAAACAGTTGCATGTCGATGGTCGCCTTATCGTAGACGCGCCCGCGCACGCCGATGGCGGCGGCATCGCGCCCGAGCACCATGCTCGCCAAGCCAATGTCCTGCGTCACGACTACGTCGCCCGCCTGCAGGCGTTCGACAATGGCAAAGTCGGCGCTGTCGGCGCCCACGCTCACATCGAGCGTCGTGACCCAAAATCCGCGTCGCGCATGCTCGACGTCGCGCGGATCGTCGCGGCGAATGTGGCGTTCCAGGTTCTGTGTGCTGTTGCCGGCGATAACGACGGCAACGCCCGCCCGCCGCGCGCAGTCAATCGACTCGCGCGTGACCGGGCAGGCGTCTGCATCAATAAAGAGCGTTCGCGGCATCTAGTGCACCAGTTTGCCAAATTGAATAGCGCGAACAATCAGCGTTACGCCAAACACCAGCAGTGCGGCGCCGCTAAAGATGACGAGCATCTTGGCCGACCACAGCGGATAGATAAACACGAACATGCCGGCGATGATGGAGAGCGCGCCGCTCAGGATGGCGAGGGCACGGTTGGACGAAAGCTCGGACTCCAGAATGGACATGACACCTTCGACGATCCAGCCAAAGCCGGCCACGATAACCACCATCGTGGTGAGCGTCGCGGTCGAGAAGGCCTGGTTGCGCAGGATTATGACGCCGCCCAAGATAATGAGTAGGTTGGAGATGATGCTCGTCACGCGCCAGCCGGTGGGCAGCAGTGGCTCGAAAACAGCGGTAAACAGCCTGATCGCGGCCGTGATCACAAAGTAGAAGCCCAAGACGGTCGTTAGGAAGACGAGGGACTTGGCAGGCGCAAACAGCAGTGCGATGCCGGCGACGAGCGCCAAGACGCCCGTGATGGCGTAAATCCAGCGCACGGCCTTGACGGCCTTGCCTGCCATGCTTTTCTCGTCAAATCCAAACTGGCTCGATTTTTAGTCATCATTCTTAAAGATGCCCATAAGGTCTCCTTTCCGTGCGGTGCACGTCGCGTTCATTGCTCTCCGTGCGGCGTACGCCAAAAGTGCTGCAACAAGTATCGCCCAAGGGCGCCGATGCATGGGGCGGGAAGGACGAATTGCCGCCCCACATTCCCGAATTGTTACTTTTGTTCCCGCTCCAGTGAGGATTAATCAACAATTGTAGAACATTACGCCGCTGTATGTAATTGCCTAGGTTTTAGGTTAGATTCTCCTAAGAACAATTGCCCGAAATTGGGGGTCCCTATGAACGAAACAGTTCCCGCGGCGCCGTCGAGCGCGGAGTCGATGGCAAAGCAGGGTTGCGAAAAGCTCGGCTTGGAAGCGTTTGATGCGCTGGTCCGTCGTGCCCGTACGTGCCGCCGTTTTGACGAGTCCATGCGCGTGCCGCGCGAGTTTTTGCTCGAGCTGGCGGAACTGGCGCACCTGGCTCCCTGCGGCGCCAATGCTCAGCGTCTGCGTTTTCATGTGGTAAGCGGTGCAGAGGACTGCGCTCGCGTGTTTGACGAGCTTGCATGGGCCGGCGCGCTTAAGGACTGGCCGGGTCCTGCCGAGGGTGAGCGCCCGACCGGCTACATCGCGATTCTTGCCGAGCGCGCCGTTCCGGGCAAGCCCGCCGCTCCCATTACCGAGGTCGACACGGGCATTGCCGCGCAGACGATGATGCTCGCCGCCCGCAGCGCCACGCCCGAGGTGGCAGCCTGCATGTTCAAGGCCTTTACGCCCCACGCGATCGATGCCATGGGGCTCGATAACGACAAGTATGAGCTCAAGCTGATCATGGCGCTTGGCGTTCCGGCCGAGACGCAGGTGATCGATGCGATCGATTCCAACCCCGACGGCTCCATCAATTATTGGCGCGACGAGGCGCGGGTGCACCACGTACCCAAGCGTCCGCTTGCCGACGTGCTGCTGTAGTTGAGCGTCACCGCGGTGTGATCCGGCGGTAAACCACCACAAAGGTGCCTGTCCCCTTTGTGGTGGTACGAGGGGAGGGTGTGTGGCAGATTTGTATTTGGTGCGGCATGGGCAGACTGAGCTCAATGTGCAGAACATTTTGCAGGGCGGGCACGATTCGCCGCTTACGGCGCGCGGGCGCGAGCAGGCGCTGATGGCGCGTGCGGCGTTTGCGGCGCGCGGCGTGGCCTTTGACCGTGTGTATTCCTCCCCGTTGGGCCGGGCGCGGCGTACGGCTGAGCTAATTGCTGGTGAGGGCCGCTCGATAGAGCTGGTCGATGACCTGCGCGAGTGGCATTTGGGCTCGCTGGAGGGTACATTAAATCGCGAGATGCCGCCGCAGCCCTGGGGTGATTATCCGGTGGCCTTTGGTGGCGAGTCTGAAGGCGAGCTCCAGTCGCGCATGGTCGCGGCGCTGTCCCACATCATGGCCAGGCCGCAGCACGACTGTGTGCTGGCAGTCTCCCACGGCTCTTCCTGCCAGGAGTTTCTTGAGTATGTGACTGGCGGGGGAGAGCTACCCGACAACGGTGCCGTGCTTCATTTTGGCTATTGCGACGGGGCGTTTTCGCTCTTGGGTTGGTAACGAACGAAAGGACCCCTATGAATAAAGATCTGTATCTGGTCCGTCATGGACAGACGATATTCAACCTTAAGCGTATCATTCAGGGGTGGAGTGACTCGCCGCTTACGCAGTTGGGTTGCGACCAGGCGGCGCGCGCCGGCATGTTTTTACGTGCGCGCGGCATTGAGCCCGATCATGCCTACACCTCTACGCTTCATCGCACCGAGCAGACTATCGCCAACTTGTGGCCGGGCTTGGCGTACGAGCGCCTGGACGGCCTGCGTGAGTGGTTCTTTGGCGACTTTGAGGCCGAGCGCGTGATGCTTATGCCCGAGCGCCCGTGGCGCGACTTCTATCGGCAGTTTGGCGGCGAGGGCCAGATCCAGGTGCGCACGCGCATGGTGGCGACGCTGACCGATCTTATGCAGCGTCCGGACCATACGTGCGTGCTCGCGGTAAGTCATGGCTCAGCTATCAAGGAGTTTTTGGACCACGTGCGGGGCGCGGCGGCCGACGAGCGCGAACGCGTGCCGGGCAACTGCTCAGTGCTGCATTTTGCGTTTGACGATGCGGCCGATACGTTTGAACTGGTCGAAGTCTTTACGCAGGAAGACTACGCGCGCGAGCTGGGGCTAGAGCCGCTCGTGGCGGCGGCAGGTCCGCAGCGTGGATAACGCTGACGTTGCGGCCCGGTTTACCGGCGTAATTGTTTGATGCGAAAAGGGCGGAGGTGCAGGCTTATAGGACAAAATGTGTGTCCACGTTGGGGGCATCGGCGCAGGTCGATGCCCCTTTTTCAGCCGTTTAAATTCCGTGCCCACTTTTAACCGCTCGGACAGAATGTGTGTCCGGTTGCCTATCGTTCCCGCAGGTAGATAACCTTTTCCGGAACCGTTAAATACCCTTTCGGAAGAGGTGCCCATGAAGGCCGTTTATTGCCCCTACTGCGGCGGTCGGACCAAGCGCAACGGCAGGACCTCATCGGGGTCCCAGCGGTGGAGGTGCACGGCCTGCGGCGCGTCGACGACGGTGAGGTACGACGACACGGCGACGAGGCTGGACGAGTTCCTCGGGTGGCTCCTCTCCAAGGACTCCCAGGCGGCGATGCCGGGCGGCGGACGGTCCTTCAGGCGCAGGACGGCCGAGTTCTGGGAGGTCTGGCCCATGCCCGTCCCCGACGGCGAGCTGCACCGCGTGCTCCACGTCGACGGGATCTGGGTCGCGCGCGACCTCGTCGTGCTCATATGCTGCAGCGGCGAGAGGGTGGTCTCCTGGTACATGGCGAGGTCGGAGAACTCGAGGGCGTGGTCGGCCCTCATGTCGCCGATCCCGGCGCCCGAGGTGGTCGTCACCGACGGCGGGAGCGGGTTCGCCAAGGCCGTGCGCGAGACCTGGCCGCGCACCAGGGTCCAGAGGTGCACCTTCCACGCCTTCTCGCAGGTCAAGCGCTACACGACGACGCGGCCGAAGCTCCAGGCGGGGCGCGAGCTCTACCTCATCGCGCGCGACCTCATGGGCATCGAGACGCTGCACCAGGCCGAGCTCTGGGTCGAGCGCTACCTCGACTGGTGCGGGTTCTGGGCCGACTTCCTGGAGGACAGGACCGTGGTGGACGGCAGGAGGGTCTACACCCACGAGAGGCTGAGGCGGGCGCGCTCGTCGCTGTCGTCGCTGGTGTCGGCGGGGACGCTGTTCACCTACCTCGACCCCGCCCTGGCCAAGGCCGGCCCGCTGCCGTCGACCAACAACATGATCGAGGGAGGGGTGAACTCGCAGCTGAGGGCCGTCCTGCGCAACCACCGGGGGCTGACGTCGGTCAAGCGCGTGAAGGCGGTATTCTGGTGGTGCCACGCGCACTCGGGGGACGCGAGGACGGCGCGCGAGAAGCTCGCCACGATGCCGACCGACGCGGACATCGACTTCCTGTTCAGCGTCTACTCCGCCTCGCCGTCGCGTGACGACGGAGGGCCGGAGTGGGGCGACAGGGCAGTGTGGGAGGACCTCCACCACAGGGACCCGTACCCGTTCTGGCTGGATTAATGGATGGAAACGGGTGTTCTATCGGGACACACATTTTGTCCTATAAGCCGAGGTGCATGCGTTTGCTGCATCTCCGCCCCTTGTTTGTTTGGATGCTGGGTTTTCCAGCTTAGCGTTTGAGTTCGCTAGAACCGTGAGACCTGGTGAGTGAGCAGACCCGTCGGAACCTGCGGCGCGCTGCCGCTGACCTGCGCGGCGGGGAACAGCACGGCTACAGCAAAGTTGAACGGCTCTTTGCCAGAGTAGGTGCCGGCAGCGCGGGCCTCGTCGGCCAGAATCTGCGATGCCCCAGCCAGTGCGGCGACATAGGCGGAGTCACCGGCGAACACCGGGTCGGGCGCCTGATCGAGCATGGCACGGATGGCGGCAACGGCGTCCTCGCGCTTGACCTCCCACACGCGATGTGTGACGCCCGCGGGATCGGTGACGGCGTAGAGCGATGCGCCCTCTTTGGCAGCGCTCAAAATGATATCCATGACGGGCGACGCCTCGTAGGCGAGCGACACGGGGCGGGGCTGCACCTTAAGCTCGGCGATCGCGCGCGCGGCGGCGAGTGCGTCGACGCTCTCGGCGGCAGCCTCGTCGCTACCCATCAGTACGTTAACCGGGCAAATCGCCACGACACCCGTCGCGCGACCCGGCTCGCCCGAGCATTCGTACACGTAATACGCCGCGCCTGGATCCTTGAGCATTAGGCCGTCAGCAATGGCGCCGCGCAGGGCGTCGTTGCCGCTCAGGATACCGCCCATCGCAGGCAGCGCCTCGAGCACACGGTCCTGAGCCGGGCGGATGCAGGGAAACGGAAGTGCTTTCATGGGCGGTCCTAACGCGCGAGTCGGTTTGTTCGCGGCTTATTATGCCCCAACTTGGCCGCTTGCGTCCCAGAGCGTGTTATCGGCAAGCGCGATGAGCACGTTTTGGCAGCGAACGATATCGGCATGGGGCACATACTCGTCGGGCTTGTGTGCGAGCGCCAACGAGCCGGGGCCGTAGCTCATACAATTGCGGTTGCCTGTCTTGCCGGCAATGACGGCGGTATCGGTGTAGCCGGTAAAGAAGCCGACGGTCGTGTCCGCGTCCGTCACGCCATCGGCGGCGCGCTTGAGTGCAGCTAGAAGGGGAGAGTTCGGGTCGCGCTCGATGGCGGGGCGGTCGCCCGTCACGGTGTAGCTGCCATGGCAACCGGGAACGGCGGCTTCGGCGACGGCGATGGCATGCTCGACCATATTGATTGCGGCGGCCGTATCGGTCGGCGGGGTCAGGCGCATGTCGACCCAGACTTTGGCGCGGTCGGGTACGACGTAGGGGCGATATCCGCCCTCGATTTGGCCAAACGTGATGGTCGAAGGCCCCAGCTCATCGTGCGCGGGCAGCGCCGCAAACGCGCGGCGAAGCGAACACACGACCTCGGCTATGGCGGCGACGGCGTCGGCGCCCTTCCAAGGCTGGCTTGCATGAGCCGTGACGCCGGCCATCTCGATCTCGAACCACGTACGCCCCTTGTGCGCCACCTGGATCTGTCCGTCGGTGGGTTCGGTGTCCAGCACCCATTCGCGCGAGCCGACCCAGCCAGCATCGATCGCGGCCTCTGAGCCGCGCATGAAGTCTTCCTCGTCGACCGAGCAGATGAGCGAAAAGCCGCGGCGTGGCAGCGCGCCATCCGCCGCCACGCGCTCGAGCGTATGGACCAGTGCGGCAATGGCGCAGGCCAGGCCACCCTTCATATCGCAGGCACCGCGGCCATAGAGTTTATCGTCGCGCACAACCGCCCCAAGCGGTGCGATGTCTGCGTCCCAGCCATCGCCCAAGGTGACGGTATCCATGTGGCAGATATAGATCAGCCGCGGCTCGTCGCTTTGGCCCGGCACGGTGACTTTAAGGTTGCGGCGCCCGGGCAGCACCTCGAGTTCCTCAACCTGCACGGCATGGAGCACCGGATGACTCAACCGCTCCAGCTGAGCCTCAACCAGCGCTTTGATATACCGCTCAATTTCATCCTCATACGCGCCCGGGTCTGAGCTGTCGATCCGCACGAGCTCCTGCGCAAGCCGCCAGGCAAAGTCCTCATCAACCATATGCAACCTCACAATCAGTCTGCTTTCCAAACCGATTGTAAGCCTCTTGAGAGATCCGCGGCGTGCGCGCAGCGGTATTTACCGTTCGCAGGCCGAGCCAGCGCGTTTGCCGTCCAGGCGGGTTTACAAACGACGCGGTGGGTACGTACCCTTCATGGACGACATGCTGTGCGACATATCTGCCTTTCGGTATCACCGGATACCCCCACAGGTCTTGGCAATAATGCCGGACCTGCCCGATTCTGCGGACGATCCGCGCAGGGAGCACCTATGTGAGCATCCGCTCGTCAAGCATTTCCTGGGCACCCCGTTACACGTGTTGGCGCAGGGCGTCTGCGGGCGCAAGGGCGATCGCATTGTCAGGCATGTTTGGAACGGGGAGAGGCCGTTTGATTCCGTGCGGCAGACGGAGTTTGGCCTCGATGTCGCGTCCCCGCTCTTTACCCTGCTGACCCTGGCTTCCTCGGTCTCAAACGAGCGTCTAATCATGTGCATGTATGAGATGTGCGGCACCTTTGCCGTGTGCAAGATTGCGCCTCAGGTAAAGTCGGCACTTGAGCAGGCATATGGGAGCCGATGGAGTGACGCACGGTCGGGCTGGGAAAACGTAAAGGATGTCTCGGGGAATCCAACGGACTTGTGGAAACGACCTCCCTTGATCGAGCTCTCTGAGCTTATAGAGTTCGTCGATAAGGTCCGGGGGCTCCGCGGCGCTAAATCGTTCATACGAGCCGCGAAATGCATTACGGGGGTGGCAGCATCGCCGCTCGAGGTCCAGGCTTCGATGCTGTTTGGCCTTACGAGGTTGCGCGGCGGCGAAGGGCTGAGCCTTACCAATAACGTTGAGATTCGTATGACGCGCAGCGCCCGCCTGATTTCGGGGCTTGATAGGCGCTATGCCGATATCCTGCTGGCAAATAAGGACGGCAGCCGAGAGTGTCTGGTTGAATGCCAAGGTAAAGCCATTCACGGATCCATTGAATCCAAGATCTCGGACTCCGATCGAACGACGGCCTTGCAAGCCATGGGATATCCCGTCGTTCTGATGACCTATGGTCAGCTGGCCGACTTCGATGCCTTCCGCGTGGTGATGGAGCTCATCATGGCCTATCTCGATGTGCCGCTGAAAGACAAGACGCCGCGACAGCAGGAGCTCGAACGGCGGCTTCGTGAGGAGATTTTTATCGATTGGGCAGGAATGTAGCCGCGCGGGTGGAAAACGGTCGCGCGGACTAGAGTTTTGGTCGCAAAAAAGGCTTCGATTTTGCCTTGGAGGGGCCTTAAAAATGCTATCTAGAATAAGTTGTTTCGGAAAATCGACAGTCAACTTACATTCGGCACATAGAGATCGATTTTTACCTACTAAAGTCCCTGATAAAGCTGTTTATCAAAGCGGGTGTGCTTAGCGACTGGAGCCTCACTATCGATTATCTGAAAAAACTTGTTCTGGGTATCATTTTAAAGTCGTCCGGAGCAACAAAATCGCCCCCCGTTTCGTGAAAACGGGGGGCGAATGGGCTTCGTGGTCTGTCTGGCAGGCTTGGCACCGGCGCTATTTAATCACGCGCACACGATACATCGACGGAATTTGCTTAAGTGCCTCGATCGTGCTGCCGTCCAGGTGCTCATCGGTGTCGAACATGGTGTAGGCGTTCTCGCCAGCGGACTCGTTGGTCATGCGCTGCACGTTGGCGTTGTCCTTGGCGAGAATGGCCGTGATCTGGCCGATCATGTTGGGCACGTTGGCATGCAGGCAGGCAATGCGGCTTGCGGCGCGCGCCTTGCCCATGCTGCAGGCGGGGTAGTTGACGCTGTGCGCGATGTTGCCGTTTTCCAGGTAATCCTTGAGCTCGCTGATGGCCATGTCGGCGCAGTTGGCCTCGGCCTCGCCGGTGCCGGCGCCCGAATGCGTGGTGATAAACGTGTTGGGCATCTTGACGGTCTTGGGCGTGGCAAAGTCGCAGCTAAACCAGCTGAGCTTGCCCGCGCGCAGGGCGGCGTCGACGGCGTCCTCGTCAATGATGGTCTCGCGCGCGTAGTTGATGAGCACGGCGTCCGGGGCCAGCAGGTCAATCTGCTCGGTGCTGATCATGCCGATGGTATCGGCCTTGCTGGGCACGTGCACGGTGAGGTAGTCGCAGCCGCGGCAGAGGTCCTCGAGCGTGCCCACGCGCTGCACCTCGCGACTCAGCACCCATGCGTGCTCGACGGAAATGAACGGGTCGTAGCCGTAGACATCCATGCCCAGGTCGACGCAGGCGTTGGCGACCTTGGAGCCCACGTTGCCCAGGCCGATGACGCCGATGCGCTTGCCCTTGAGCTCGCGGCCCACAAAGGCCTTCTTGGCCTTCTCGGCATCGACCTGAATCTCGGGGTCATCGGCGTTGTTGCGCACCCAGTTCATCGACTGCACTACGCCGCGGCTCGAGAGCACCAGCATGCCCAGGACGAGCTCCTTGACGGCGTTGCTGTTGGCGCCGGGGGAGTTAAAGACGACGACGCCCTTCTTGGCGTACTCCTCGACGGGGATGTTGTTGACGCCGGCGCCGCAGCGGGCGATGGCGCGGATGCCCTCGGGCAGCTCGTAGCCGTGCAGGTCAGTCGAGCGCATCAGGATGGCGTCGGCCTCCTCGGCGGTGCTCACAAATTCGTAGCCCTCGCCAAACTCGACTTTGCCGTCCTTGGTGATGTCGTCGATGGTCTTAATCTTGCGCATGAAAAACTCCTTAGCAGGTTTGGTTTAAACAGGTGGTTTGAAGTGGCTGGTCGGCCCGCGCGTTGCGGGCTAGTTAGATCGCGGGCTCAAACTACGCTGCGTTTCGAAGTCCTTCATGTACGAGGCCAGTGCCTGCACGTCTTCCATGGTTACGGCGTTGTAGACGCTGGCGCGCATGCCGCCTACCAGACGATGGCCCTTGACGTTTTGAATCTGGTGCTCGGCCGCGCCTGCGACAAAGGCCGCGTCGAGTTCGGCGTCGCCGGTGCGGAAGGTGACATTGGCGATGGAGCGGCTGTCGGCCTGCGTGGTGCCATGGAACAGCTCGCTGTGCTCGAGCAGGTCGTAGAGCAGGTTGGCCTTGGCCCAGTTGCGCTCGGCCATGGCGGCAAGTCCGCCGGTCTCCTCGACCCAATGGAACACCTTGCCGCACACGTAGATGCCAAAGGTGTTGGGCGTGTTGAGCATGGAGCCCTTGGCGGCCTGGGTCTTAAGGTCCATGTACTGCGGCGTCTGCGCAAAGGCGGGGCCATCTGCGATGAGGTCGTCGCGCACGATGACCACGGTCACACCCGCGGCGCCGGCGTTTTTCTGCGCGCCGGCGTAGATGAGCCCGTAGCGCTCGACGTCGAGCGGCTGCGATAGAAAGCAGCTCGAGACATCGGCGACCAGCGGCACGTCGCCGCAATCGGGCAGCTCGTGGAACATGGTGCCAAAGATGGTGTTGTTCTGGCAGATGTAGACGTAGTCGAGCCCGTCGCCCGCGGCCTCGGCGGCAATGCGCGCGTTGATGTCGGCTATGGTGGGTATGCGGTCGAAATTGGTGTCCTCGGAGCTCGCGAGCAGCACGGCCTCGCCGTACTTGGCGGCCTCCTTGTACGCCTTGTTGGCAAAGTTGCCGGTCACGACGTAGCCGGCGCGGCCGCGGCGCATGAGGTTCATGGGGATGCCCGCAAACTGCAGCGTGGCGCCGCCCTGCAAAAACAGGACACGGTAGTTGTCAGGGATGCTCAGCAGGCGGCGCAGGGTTGCCTCGGCGTCGTCGATGATCTGCTGGTACATACTAGATCGATGGCTCATCTCGAGCACGGACATGCCGCAACCGCGGTAGTCCATCATCTCGTCGGCGATCTCGGCGAGCACGCTGGTGGGCAGCGCGGCCGGGCCAGCTGAGAAGTTGTGCACACGTGCCATCTTCTAGGTCCCCCTCGTAGTCGTTTGAACGTTCGGGATACTTTAGCACAGTGCAGCGCCGGGTGCGACCGCATCACGGTAAAACTCGAGTGCGCCGCTATGATTTACAGGATGGTTACATGGGGGAGGGATGCTTTACTCCTCAGGCAAATCCAAATCTGCGAGCGAAGGCATGAGGTTCTCTAGGCGTTTGATCTCTTCGTCGCAAATTTGCTAACCCCTGGCCGCTACGACGCGAGCGTGGCGATGACGGCTTCGTCGCCGGCGTATATGAGGGTGTCGCCGTCGGGGATGATCGTTTGGCCTTCGCGCTTGAGCATCACCACGATAAACGGGTGCTTGCCCTGCGGCACGTCGCGCAGGCGCTGACCGGCCAGGCGACCGTGGGGCGTCACGGTGACCTCGCGCAGCGTAACCTCGGCACGCTCTTCGAACGTTGGGGCTGCCATCACCAGAAGGTCGCCTTCCTCGATGACGGTATCGCCGTTGGGCAGTACCGGGTGCGCCCCGTCGCGCAGCACCAAGACCACGAGCATGTCCGTCGCGCTGCCAATATCGGCGAGCGAGCGCCCGGCAAACGGATGGCCAGCGCCCACCTTGAGCTTTACAAACGACATGCCGTCCTCGTCGCGGTAGTCGTTAAAGGTGCGGCGCACGTCGCCGGCCGCATCGATCATATCGAGTTTCTTCGCCACCGCCGGCAGTAGCGAACCCTGCACCACAATGCTCGATACGGCAATCACAAACACCAGGTCAAATAGGTCGTGTCCGCCGGGAACGCCGGCCACCACAGCAAAGAGGCTAAAGACGACCGAAGCCGCGCCGCGCAAGCCCGCCCAGCTTACGAGCGCAACCTGGCGAGGGCTCGTCTTAAAGGGCGCCAGCAGCAGACCGACGGCGATGGGGCGGCTCGCAAAGAGCATAAACGCCATGAGCGCCAGGCCGGGTAGCAGCATTTGCGGCAGGCGCGCGGGCGTGACGAGCAGGCCGAGCAAGAAGAAGATCGTCATCTCGGCCATCTCGGTAAGGGTGTCAAAGAAGTGCGCCATCTCGACCTTGCCGGTGATGTCGCTCGCGCCCAGCACAATGCCTGCCAGGTATACGGCCAAAAAGCCGTTGCCGCCCAGGTAGCTCGGCAGTGCGTAGGCGACGATCGCCACGGCGAACAAAAAGATAGTCTGCGCGCCCTCGGCCGTTGCGTGTGCGCGCTCAATCAGGCGGCTGGATATCCAGCCGATGGCAAGGCCCAGCCCCACGCCCAGGATGATCTGCTTGGCCAGCAGCACGGGAATGTCGATGTTGCCACCCGCCGCGAGGGTGGCGAGTACCGCGGTGAGCATGTAGGCGACGGGGTCGTTGGAGCCCGATTCGACCTCGAGCAGCGAGTCGGTGCCGCCCTTTAGCGACAGGTTGTGCTCGCGCAGCACGCTAAAGACGCTCGCCGCGTCGGTCGACGCCACGACCGAGCCCAGCAGCAGGCCGCCGATCCAGTCGAAGCCCAGTGCGAAGTGTGCGAACACGCCAGTGATGCCGGCGGTGGTGATAACGCCGAGCGTGCTCAGCAGCACAGCGGGTGCGGCGACGGGTTTGGCACGGTCGATGTTGGTGTTAAAGCCGCCGTAGAACATGATGAACAGCAGCGCCGTGCTGCAGACGGTTTCGGTGAGCGCGTAGTCGCTAAAGTCGATGTGCGCCGGACCGTTGACGCCGAGCAGCATGCCGAGCGCAATAAAGATGAGGAGGGTGGGGAAGGGGAGTTTTTTGCCGACGGGTTTGATGGTCAGGCACAAAATGATGACGAGGCCGATAAAGAGAAGTATCTGGTTCATGGATAGTGTCCGCTCCTGGGTGGTTGGCGTGGCACGGTCAGTTGTCTGCGGTTATTTGTACCCAAAGGTGGTGGGTTTATGGGGGCGGATTACGGGCGTGCGCGATATCGTCATAGACGGCTGCCGTCTTTGCCTCTGCTCGGAAACCCTTTCCAGCTTTATTGCAACGGAGTACAATGGGTAACGTTTAAGTTCAACTTGAAGTTTTAGTTGCGGCGCCGGGCTTAGACCGCAATGCAAGGAGAGGCGTACCATGGCGATCTATGTGACATCTGATGCTCACGGGCACGTGCGTGCGCTTGACGAGGCCCTGTCTAAGATCTCGTTGACGTCCGACGACACGCTGTACGTGCTGGGCGACATGATCGATCGCGGGCCCGATCCGGTCGGCGTTATTAAGCTCGTGCGCTCGCTGCCCAACGCCCACGTGCTCAAGGGCAATCACGAGCAGATCATGCTCGATGCCATCATTGGCCAGGACCCGCTCGATGCCGAGACCTGGGATATCAACGGTGGCTGGACGACGAGCGAGCAGCTCAACGACATGGAATTTGAGGCATACGAGGAGCTCGTGCGATGGATGGCCGCGCTGCCGCTCTACGCGGTGGCCGAGACCGAGGAGCGCCCGTACCTGCTGGTGCATGCCGGCATCCAGACCGAGGCGGCGCGCGCGTTTTTGCTTGAGCATGGTGTCGATTGCGGTGACGGCAGGGGAGCGGTCGATGCCGATAGCGAGCTGCTGCGGCAAATGCTCGCCGTGCAGTCGTCCGATGACCTGCTGTGGATTCGTCACGGCTATTGGGATGCGCCGACGGGACTGCTTTCTGCCGAGGGCGAGGGCCCGGTCGTGGTGAGCGGCCACACGCCCACGGTGTCGCTTGGGCGCTATTGCGAGGTTGGCGGCCTGGCGGGGCTCGATGAGGAGTCGGGCCGCGGGCAGATTGTGCGCCTGGGTGGCGAGGATACCGCCGGCGTGCCCGATCGCATCGACATCGACTGCGCCGCCGCCACCGGCTCCGAGTTCGGTCGCGTGGGCATCCTGCGGCTCGATGATGGGGCGGAGTTCTACGCGAACATCAACCCGGGCGAATAATCGGTGCAAGTGGTAGCTAATTTGGGACGGGGCTTTTTTGACTACTCTTGCCCTTCTGCCCGCTAATTGATTTCTCTGGGACGGGGATTAAATAATCATTTGGCTGCCCGCTGGCTAAGTGAGTAGACTTTTTTGGAAATGCCGAGCACCCAACATATTTGCCTCAATAAAACCGCAGGTCACAGACTTGTGCTCTGTCGGTGTGGTCAGGGATTCGGTAAAAATCTACTCACTTAGTTTTACGTAATGCATATTGTCTTCAACGAGACCCCAGCCGGGGCGATTCCATCGCAAATTCCGGTGACCGGGGCAGCTAATTAGGCGCCGTAGGGGTTGCGGTCGCGCTCGATGCGCTGGCGGATGTGGGCGTACTCGATTATCAGCAGCACCAGGAGTAGGGCCATGATGGCTAGGTAGCTCACCACGGCGCCCATCAGACCCAGCAGCTTAATCAGGATCACCGGCAGCACCACGCTTACGGCGAAGCAGATCAGGTAGATCTTGGTGACATCGCCGGCGTGGCGCAACACCGTGATGATGGCGTAGATAAAGTCGATTGCCGCGGTGACGCCGCCGGCGACAACCATTAGCAGTGCCAGCGTGCGGTAGCGCTCAAAGTTGAGGCCGTACATAAAGCTCATGATGGGGATGCCGGGGCCTGCCATAAATGCGGCGCACGCTCCGGTAATGACCACGATCAGTGCCATAACGGCAACAATAATCAAGTCAAAGCGGCGACGCTTGCGCGGATTCGCCCAAATGCTCGACAGACGTAGGAGCTGCGGTTTATAGATAAATCCAATGCTCAACAAAATAGCCTGCGCTGGAAAGAACAGTGCATTAAAGTACAGCTGGTATTTGTAGGCCAGTGTGCCTTCCATCACGAACTTGGGCATGCTCTCGATGAGGTTGAACAGGAACAGCGCACCAAAGAGCGGGGCGCACTGGATAAACAGGTGACCAGCCTCGCGCAGACTCATACGGCGTGATTTTTCGGTTTCGAGCAGGGCGAGCGGGGCGGTGACCAGCACGAGCGAGGCAATCGCGGCGATGCCCATGGCCATGGCGGCGATGGGCATGCTGCGCGTGAGGAACAGTGCCACGCTAAAGACCGCGATGACGCCGACGGATCGTAGCGTTTGGCTCATGCCGGCCAGGTAGAGTTTGTCGGCCTGCTGCAGGCGTCCCTCGTACACGTCGGCAATGCCGTCGATCACCTTATACAGGTAGACGCCCAGGCCGATTGTGGCCATCTGCGCATCGTAGCCGCGGGCGCTGCTGTATACCAGGCCGCATGCCAGCGCGAGCGCTCCGCAGATCCAGCGGTTGAGCTGGTAAGAGGCAAAGGACGTCTTTTCGTCGATGTCCGAGACCTGGAAATTGCGCACGCCGTAGTTGCACGCGATCATGATGAGCGTGCCGGTGACAAAGGCGATGGAGAATTTGCCAGCCTCCTCGGCGCCCACGAGCTGTGTGGACACGATGGTGAGCAACGGAAACACCATGCCCCACACGGCGGTGCCCAGGGTATTCCAAAGGTAGTCGCGACGGGTGGCGTGATCTTCGTACTCGGCTTCTTGCGTGGAGAAGCCGCCGCCGTAGACGGCTCCGAGCAGGCGGTTCCACCAGGCATTGACCATGCGGTGGATGGGGCCGGGCTGGCGATCGCGCTCGCGGCGACGGCGTGTGGCCTGGCTGCTGTCGGGACCGCCGGCGTTACGCTGGCTTAGCTCTTGGATTCGTGCGAGCTCCTCGGCGGTGTGCGATGCGGGGAACAGGCCGTTCTCGATGCGTCCGCCCTGCCCGTGCGCCCCGTCCGATACGGTGGGGTCGGCGACGCCATTGCGGCGGGCGATGGCGCGGCGAATGCTATCGATGGGCGTGATGCTCAAAGCGGAGTCCTTTCTATTGCTACGCTCTAGTATAGACGCGACGGTGTTCGTTCGTGTTTTTGAACAGGTTGTTCGATAATTTCGGCGGCGCCATTCAGTAGACGGCATTTGGGGACGTTCCTTATGTGCCGGCACTTTGGGAACGTCCCTAAGTGCCGGCATCCGGGGTCGCTCCTTGGTTGTTGCCTGTTCAAGAGTGTCCCTAACGACTAGGCCGCTTGCCTGCGATTTTTGACCGTTGGGCGGGCGCTTCGCCGTTGCCGCAAAAACGTTTTTGCATATCGGGTACAACGGGCTTTACGTGAGTAAAGTGCGCGCCGCGTCCACGTGTCGCGCTTTTAAAGGAGGCCCCATGCCTGGTGTTACCCCTGCAGAAGTTCTGTCCAACTTTGGTATTGCGCTGGTCGAAGATCCCGCCGAGAATCAACCCCGTCTGCTGGTCGATCTACCCGCCGCGGAGCTCGTCGAGCACGCTATCCGCCGCGAAGAAGGCCGCATGGCATCCAACGGCGCGCTGGTGATCGAGACGGGGGAGCGTACCGGCCGTTCGCCCAACGACCGCTTTATCGTCGACACGCCCGACGTGCACGACAAGATCGCCTGGGGCGCCGTCAACCGCCCGCTTTCTGCCGAGAGCTACGAGGCCATCAAGGCCGGTATCGTCAACTACCTCAACGAGCGCGATGTGTTCGTCACTCGCGGTATGGCCGGTGCCGATCGCAACCATACGCGTCGCCTGCTTGTCGCCTGCGAGCGTGCCAGCCAAGCGCTCTTTATTAAGCAGATGCTCGCCCGCCCGCTTGCCCGTGAAATCGCACGCACCGGCGAGCCGGACTTCTGTGTGCTCGCCGCTCCCGGCTACCAGTGCGATCCCGCCATTAAGGGCCTCAACTCCAGCGCCGCCGTGGTCATCAACTTCCAGGAGCGCGTGATTTTGGTTGCCGGCACCGGTTACTCCGGCGAAATCAAAAAGTCCATCTTCAGCGTCATGAATTACCTGCTGCCCGTCGAGGACGACGTGCTACCCATGCACTGCTCGGCCAGCATGGATCCCGTCACGCACGAGACCGCCGTGTTCTTTGGCCTTTCGGGCACGGGCAAGACCACGCTTTCGGCCAACCCCACGCGCCTACTGATCGGCGACGACGAGCACGGTTGGTCCGACATGGGCATCTTCAACATCGAAGGTGGCTGCTACGCCAAATGCGAGGGCCTGGACGCGTTCCACGAGCCCGAGATCTTCAACGCTGTCCGCTTTGGCGCGATCTGCGAAAACGTGGTGCTCGACGAGAACCGCAAGCCCAACTACGACGACATCTCGATCACGCACAACACGCGCGTGGCATACCCTGTGGAGCACATTCCCAACGCGTGGACCAAGGGCATGGGCACCACTCCAAGCGTCGTGCTCTTCCTGACCTGCGATGCCTTTGGCGTGCTGCCGCCCATCTCGCGCCTGACGGCCGACGTCGCCATGTATCACTTTGTGACGGGCTTTACGGCCAAGATCCCCGGCACCGAGGTCGGCGTCACCGAGCCCACACCCACGTTCTCTTCGCTGTTTGGCGAGCCGTTTATGCCGCTCGACCCCATGGTCTATGCCAAGATGCTCGGTGAGCGCATCGCCGACGGCCGCACGCGTGTGTACCTGGTCAACACCGGCTGGATTGGCGGCGGCTACGGCGTGGGCCATCGCATCGAGCTTGCCTACACGCGCGCCCTGGTGGCCCGCGCCCTCGACGGTACCATCGAGGACAGCGAGTTCGTCCACGATGATATCTTTAACGTCGACATTCCCACCACGTGCCACGGCGTGCCCGACGGCATCCTGGTGCCGCGCCAGTACTGGCAGAGCACCGCGCGCTACGACGAGGCGGCGCACAACTTGGCCGTGATGTTCGAGGAGAACTTCGAGAAGAAGTACTCGCACCTGCCCGAGTCCGTGAAGGCCGCCGGTCCGCACGCTCAGGTGCACGCCGACGCCCGTCATCGCGGCCGCGGCCTGCTGGGACTCCGACACTAGCGTTGCTTCAGACCCAAAACCACCATAAAGGGGACAGGCACCTTTGTGGTGGTTTTACTCGCGCGGATGACTCGGGTTACAATACGCCTGACATATTGCCCCCTTCTCCGGATGGGGGCAGCGTAAGCGCTCTTGTGGCGGCACCGTAGGACTTTGAAGGTGGCCGTCGTAAGGGCGCTTTTTGTTTAGGCGCCCTCGCTCGGGCGCGCACGATGAAGGGAGAGCGCATGAAGAGCTTTATTGCCGAGGATTCGTTTTGGGAGCTATTTCCGCAGGCGGCTGTCGGTGTTGTGGTCGTAAAGGGCATGAAGCCCGCGGCTCAGATTCCTCAAGAGGACGTGGACGCGATTGCGGCGTTGCTCGACCGCGCCAATATCGACGCGGAGCGTCATCTGACCAGCGATACTATCAGCGAGAACGCACCGGTCAAGGCATGGCGCGAGGCTTATCGGCTGTTCAAGACCAAAAAGGGCGCGCGTTGCTCAATTGAGAACCTGCTCAAGCGCGTGCTCAAGGGCAAACCGGTGGGCCACATTACGCCCGCGGTGGACATCTACAACACGGTGTCGCTGACCTACGCGCTGCCCGTTGGCGGCGAGGACCTGCATACGATTGAGGGGGATCTTCGCTTGAAGGTGACTGACGGCGGCGATGCGTTCCTGCCACTTGGCGAGGAAACAGATGACCCGACGCTGCCCGGCGAGCTCGCCTACATCGATGATGCGGGCGCCGTATGCCGCTGCTGGAACTGGCGCGATGGCGTTCGCACGGCGCTGTCCGACGATTCGGCCGATGCATTCCTGGCGATTGAGTGCGTGGAGCCCGAGCGGATGGGGGATTGCCAGGCTGCCGTTGATCGTCTCGCCGAGTTGCTCGAGCGCTATCTGGGAGCGACGGTTGTCGTTAAGACGCTTGTGACCCGCGACAATCCCTGCGTGGAACTGTAGCGACGCCTGCGGATCATGTTCGCCGGTCAAAACCACTACAAAGGTGCCTGTCCCCTTTGTGGTGGTTTTTATGTTGATGGGTTAACAAATGGGATATTTGGGTATGGGTGTTGCCTTGTGCGGCTAAGATGTTTACCCGTTAGCATCATGCAAGCGAAAGGCGGTCGTCTCCCATGCAGCAGAACGACGAGACACGTTTCGAGGACTTTGTCGGACTGATCAGCGGGCTCTACAAGGAGATCCAGCGCATTAAGACATCCGAGGGCGCTAGGCTGGGCCTCAAGGGCTCCGACGTTATGTGCCTGTACTATCTTGAGCGCAGCAAGGACGGCCTGACTGGTGCTGACCTGGCTCGCATGGCAGGCGTGACCCGTGCCGCCGTCTCGCGCACGCTCGCGCATCTGGAGGAGGGCGGCTACGTCGAGGTCGACGACTCGGGTGATGCGGCCGTTAAGTATCGTGCCCCGGTGCGCCTGACCGCTCTGGGCGGCGAGAGCATGAGCGAGGCGGACCGCATCATTCGCGAGGTGCTCGACACCACCGGTAAGGCTATGGGTGTGGAGCAGCGCGAGCAGATGTATGCGTCGCTGCGTACGATTCTCAACACCCTGCGTGAGATCTAAGGCCGCCAAGGCATTTGCTTCCCATTAAAAACTGCATAGTCCCGTTTGAGCGCGTATGCCGTGCCGGGGCATTGCTGTCAAAATTCCCCGCGCGGTACCTGCGCAAGAAAGGATTCGTTATGTCCGTCCGCATTATTACCGATTCCGCAAGCGATATGTCGCCGGCGGAGCACCCCGCTCTGCGTGTTCTGCCGCTGTCCGTCACCTTTGGCACCGATGTGTATATGGATGGCGTCGACATCGATCACCAGCGCTTTTACGAGATGCTTGTGGAGCGCGATGAGCTGCCCAAGACCGGTCAGGTCAACCCGTACGCCTTTTCGCAGGCGATTGCCGAAGCGCGTGAGGCCGGCGATGAGGCCGTGATTATTACCGTGGGCGCCAAGCTCTCGGGCACCAACCAGAGTGCTCGTACGGCACTTGCCGAGGCGCCGGGCGGCGACGTGTTCGTGGTAGACAGCAATAACGTAACCCTGGGCGAGCGTGTCCTGGTCGAGTATGCCCTGCGCTTGGTGGACGAGGGCCGTAGTGCGGCTCAAATCGCGGCGGCCGTCGAGGCAGTCCGCGACCGTGTGGTCGTCATCGGCCTGCTCGAGACGTTGGAGTACTTGGTGCGCGGCGGTCGCTTGTCTGCTGCGGCCGGCGCCGTGGGCACGCTGCTCAACGTGAAGCCTGTTGTGGCCGCCGAGGATGGCCTGATCGTGCAGCTGGGCAAGGCGCGCGGCTCCAAGAACGGCCGTAACCTGCTAAACCAGAAGGTCGAAAAGGCGGGCGGTGTCGACTTTTCCATGCCGCTGGCGCTGGGCTATACAGGCCTTTCGGATGCGGTGCTCAAGAAGTATATCGAGGACAGCGCGGCACTGTGGGCTGGCCACACCGAGGGCGAACTGCCCGTTCACACCATCGGCGCCACCATCGGCACCCATGTAGGCCCCGGCGCCGTAGCCGTAGCCTTCTTCCAGCCCGTTAACTAGCCCACCTGCCAAAACCACCACAAAGGGGACAGGCACCTTTGTGGTGGTTTATGCTATTCCGGGTGGAAGGGAGCGAGCAATGGCGTCTGAGGGCTTTTTTGAGCGGGTGTACGAGGTGGTCGAGCAGATTCCCGAGGGGATGGTCGCCACGTATGGTCAGGTGGCGCTGCTTGCTGGACGTCCACGAAGTGCGCGGTACGTGGGGTATGCCCTGCATGGCAATCCGCGCCCCGGCGAGATTCCCTGTCACCGCGTGGTGTTTGCCGATGGCCGCATATGCGATGGTTTTGCTTTTGGCGGTCCCGATGCTCAACGTGAGCTTTTGCTAGGGGAGGGTGTGGCGTTTAAGGACGACATGCACGTCGACTTGGCCGCCTGTCGCTGGCCTGCAGGGCTCTAGCGGCTCTGCCGTGGCTTAAACCACCACAAAGGTGCCTATCCCCTTTGTGGTGGTTTTGGCAGGTTTACCGAGGTTAACTTATGGAGAAGGTATGGCGGCGCGGTTTGTCGCAGCAAAGTAAACCACGGTGAACTATATTGTTTTCAGCAACGGAGCAGGCAATAGGCGATGAAAAAGCCTGCCCTGTTGAGTTTGATTCGCATTCCTCCCCTCTGTGCGATTCAACGGTGTACTTCGGGAACAGGCCCGCTGGCAACTATCTGCCAGCGGGCCTGTTCCTGTTTCGGTGAGGATTCAGCCTCACCGTCTATGTTGTGCGAAGGCGCTTTGCCTAGTACACCATGCCCATGGCGTCCTGAACCTCGGCCAGGGTCTGCTCGGCAATCTCGTTGGCGCGACGGTTGCCCTCGTGCAGCACGTCCTTCACATAGTCCAGATCGTTCTCATAGCGCTGACGACGCTCGCGGATCGGCGCGAAGTACTCGTTGACGGCCTCGGTCACGTACTTCTTGAGCTGGCCGGAGCCGCCCATGCCAATCTCCTCGGCAATCTCGACCTCGGAACGGCCGGTGCAGATGGCGGCGGTTGAAAGCAGGCCGGACACGCCGGGGCGATTCTCGGGATCGAACGTGATCATGCGCTCGGAGTCGGTCTGGCTCTTCTTGATGCGCTTGGCCGTCTCCTCGGCGGTCATCGAGATGTTAATGGCGTTGCCGTAGCTCTTGCTCATCTTGCGACCGTCCAGGCCCGGCAGCAGCGGGGTCTCGGACAGCAGTGCGTCGACCTCGGGGAACACCTTGCCGTAGCGGTTGTTAAAGCGGCGGGCGATGGTGCGGGTGAGCTCGATGTGCGGCAGCTGGTCGCGACCGACGGGCACCACATTGCCCTTGCAGAACAGGATATCGCAGGCCTGGTGCACCGGGTAGGTGAGCAGAAGGCCGGTGAGCTCGTGGCCCGAGGCCTCCATCTCGGCCTTGACCGTGGGGTTGCGCGCCAGCTCGGCCTCGGAGACCAGCGACAGGAACGGCAGCATGAGCTGGTTTGCGGCGGGTACGGCGGAGTGCGCGTAGATCATGGTCTTGTCGGGGTCGATGCCGCAGGCAAGGTAGTCCATGACCATGTTGTACACGTTGTCCTGGATGTGCTCGGTCGTGTCGCGGTCAGTGATGACCTGGTAGTCGGCGATGAGCACGTTGGTCTTGGCGCCCATGTTCTGCAGCTCAACACGGCCCTTAAGGGTGCCGAAGTAGTGACCCAGATGCAGACGGCCGGTGGGGCGGTCGCCGGTGAGCATGGTGAACTTCTCGGGCGTTTTGGCCAGGCCCTCGCGAATGGCGTTGCTCTTTTGCAGCGCGACTTCGTAGCTGTTCTCGTTTGGCATGATTGCTCCTAACGTATGTTCATGGGTCAAGATGATAACGCGTTTATTGGAGGGTCGGGGCGTAAGTACGCGAGGGGCGGGAGAGCGGCGGCATGTGCGATGGGCGCGGCGTGGCTGCGCGTTTGGCCGGCGGCGCCTGGGCGCAGCCTCGGCAGCTTACCCTAGCGCCTGTGGTGGCGCTCCTCCCTGCGTTCTTCTGCCGCCTGCTCCTCCTGCTTAAAGGCGGGATCGTCGGGGGTGACGAGCTCGTCCTCGTGCGTGCGCTTGTTGTAATGGTGGCGCAGCACGGGCTCAAACAGGTGCAGGTGCTTGGCAAAGGCCGCCGAGCCAATGGCGAGTACGGTAAAGATGAGCACGCGCATGGGCACCTCGACCTGGTTAATCGCGGCGGCGCCGGCCGAAAGCATGATGCACCAGGCGTAGATGAGGAGCACTGCCTGCTTTTGGTTGTAGCCCTCTTGGATCAGGCGGTGGTGGATGTGGCCCTTGTCGGCCTGCCCGATGCTAATGTGGGCGCGCTTGCGGCGCACGATGGCGCTAAACGTGTCGATGATGGGCACGCCGGCAACGATGAGCGGGATGATAAGCGAGGTGAGCGCGGCGGTGCGGCTCACGTTGAGCAGCGAGATGGAGCCCAGTGCAAAGCCCAGAAGCAGCGACCCCGAGTCGCCCAAGAAGATGCTTGCGGGGTTGAAGTTGTAGCGCAAAAAGGCCAGACAGGCGCCAAAGAGCGCAATGGAGAGCGCGGCGGCGTCGATGCGGCCCGAGAGAACGGCCATCGAAAACATGGTGAACGACGCGATGCCGCAGATGCCCGTGGCCAGGCCGTCGAGGCCGTCGATAAGGTTGATAATGTTGGTGAACGCCACCAGGTAGACCACAGTGATGGGGTAGGCGAGCCAGCCGAGCATGATCTCGCCGGGAGCAAACGGGTTGACGATGACGCCGATGCGCAGGCCGCCCACGCAGGCGATGAGCGCGGCGAGGGCCTGGCCGGCGAGCTTTTGCTTGGGCTTGAGCTGGAAGACGTCGTCGATCGCGCCGGTCGCAAAGATGACGGTAAAAGAAAGCGCAAGTATGGGGTAGCTGATGTGCAGACGGGGGTGGGGCACCAAAGCGGGCGGCCAGCCCAGGTACCAGGTGCCTAGGATCTGAACAATACAGGCGACGACGAGGCCCAAAAAGACCGCCGTGCCACCCATGCGCGGGATGGGTTTAGTGTTGATGCGGCGCTTGGAAGGATAGTCGACGGCGTCGAGCTTGATTGCCAGGCGCTTGACCAGGGGCACCGCAAGGAAGGTCGTGATAAAAGCCGCGACCGCCACGCATAGGTACGGTATGAAGCTCGTGGAGGAAGCCATGAATCGATAAACCGCCAAGCGTCGAAGGAAAAGGTCAAAGGATGCCACGCCGCAAAGGGTATAGCTGATCCATGATACTCGACCAAGGAGGGTGTGAGGAATTGCACGGGCGATAATCACGCGCTTACCAGATATTCGAGTGATAGTGGGGCTCTGCCTGGTGCCTTTTGGGGATCATGGCGGGATTTGCAATGGCGATTTTCGGCAAAAGAAAACCACCCCCCACGTTACGAAAATGAACCCACCTAAAACAGGTGGGTGCCCTCATCGACTGTTCCAGCGTCCTTAACAACGAAGGATACCTGTACTAGGTACGACTGTGTGGGCTCCCTAAATAAACGCGACGGTTCACCCAGTTGCTCCGCGGGGGGCGGAATACCTACATCATAAAACAGCACTTTGTGGATTCCAGTCTTGACATTACAAAAATCGTGTCGGACGATTACGGCGCCTTGGGCTCGAGCCGTCTGTGCGGTTGGTCCTTTTGCGTTTGAGCTGCTGAATCGTTGTTTTGGAGCATGTTTTTATGCCGACGTCGTTGACCGAACTTTTTTCGCCCGCCTGCCATTTGTGTCCGCGCCGTTGCGGTGCGGCGCGTGATGAGGGCGTGCACGGCGTATGCGGTGCTAACGACACGCTCAAGGTGGCCCGTGCGGCGCTTCATATGTGGGAGGAGCCGCCCATCTCGGGCGAGACCGGTTCGGGCACGATCTTCTTTAGCGGCTGCTCGCTCAAATGCGTCTATTGCCAGAACCACGAGATCTCGACGGGCAATTTTGGGCTTGAGATTTCGCCCGAGCGTCTGGTCGAGATTATGTTGGAGCTGCAGGACCAAGGTGCCAATAACATCAATCTGGTGACGGCGACGCATTATGCTCACCTGCTGCCGGCCGCGATTGCCGCAGCTCGGGAGCGCGGACTGGTCATTCCAATCGTCTACAACACGAGCGGTTATGAGCGTGCGAGTGCCGTGGCGGCGCTCGGCGATTTGGTCGACGTGTGGCTTACCGACTTTAAGTATGCCAATGCGGCGCTTGCGCAGTCACTCTCTCATATTAAGGACTACCCGCGCGTGGCTGTGTCGGGTCTGGCCCAGATGGCGCGCGAAATTGAGCGCCGCGGGGGAGAGCTGGTAGACGGGGACGGGCTCATGAAGCGCGGCATAATCGTGCGTCATCTGGTGCTGCCGGGGCATGCGGACGATTCGTGCCGCGTGTTGGACCTGGTGTGGCAGACGGTGGGCGACGTGCCGATCTCGGTCATGAACCAGTACACGCCCAATGCCCTCATGCGCGAACAAGGCGGCGACCTGGCGCGCGCCGTGACGCGCGAGGAGTACGAGCAGGTGCTCGACCATGCCGACGACCTGGGCTTTACGACGATGTTTTGGCAAGAAGGCGGAGCGGTAGACGAGAGCTTCACCCCGGCGTTCGACACCACCGGTGTTCTTACTAGTGCTCAAACCAGCTAATCTGGGACGAGGCTCTTTGAGTAGTCTTTTTGGGACGGGGCTGTTTTAGCTACCCCTGCCGCTGTTCGACCAAACCGTTCGCGTTGTCTGTCGGGGTAGCTAAAACAGCCGCGTCCCAAAAAGACTGGGTATTGGGCGTTGACAGTTGGCGAGCCGTAGGTAAAATATCAACTTGTCCTGGGGACGTAGCTCAGTTGGGAGAGCGCTGCCGTCGCATGGCAGAGGCCGAGGGTTCGACTCCCTTCGTCTCCACCCTTGGATTTGATAAGCCGCTGACATTGTGTCGGCGGCTTTTTTTAAAAGAAAGGGCTGTACCATGGCCAAGCTTGAGTCCCAACCACTGTCTGCCGAGGAACGCGCCGAGTTGGAAGAGCTCCGCGCCGAGAAAGCTCGTCGCGAGGCCCAGGAAGAGGCACGCCGCGAGCGTGAGGAGCTGGCCGCCCTGCGTGCCGAGCGCGAGAAGGCCGAGGAGGCCGCCGCGAACGTCGCCCCCGCGCCCAAGCCCGCCGCCGCGAAGCCCGCGCCCACCGCACCTAAACCTCAGCCTAAAAAGGTCGCTCGTTCCAAGTCCGTCGAGCCCAAGCCGAGCCGTGACGAGATGACCTTTGCCCAGCGCATGGTTACCTCCAAGGAGCCTACGGGCGAGAACGAGATCCCTGGCATGGCGCCGGCTCAAAAAATCATCATTGTCCTTGCCCTCATCGCGTTTGTCATCTTTATGGGCTACACGATCCTGACCAGCATGGGCCTGCTCTAGCCCATTCGCGCTGGGTGCCATGCCCGAACACTCTGCCCTTTTCCAACCCTCAACCTCTGCACAACGCATCCGAAAGGTCGCCCCATGGCTTTGACCGACATCTCGCATCCCACCGACATTGCAATGCTCACCGATCTGTACGAGCTCACTATGGCCCAGGGCCTGTGGGAGAGCGGCAAGGCCAATGAGCAGGGTTGTTTTACCGCGTTTTACCGCGACCATCCTTTTGGCAGCGCCTATGCCGTCATGTGCGGCACCGCCGAACTGCCCGAGCTGGTCGAGAATCTGCGCTTTACGCCCGAGGACATCGACTACCTCGCCTCGCTCCAGGCCCCGGCCGGCGGCGCGATGTTCAAGCCTGCATTCCTCGACTACCTGCGCGATTTTCGTGCACATGTAAACATCGACGCCGTCCCCGAGGGCGAGCTCGTCTTTCCGCGCGAACCCATGGTTCGCGTCACCGGTCCCGCGCTGGAGTGCCAGCTGCTCGAAACGGCGCTGCTCAACATCGTCGGCTTCCAGACGCTTGTCGCCACCAAGACGGCGCGCGTGGTGCTGGCGGCGGACGGCCGTCCCGTTGCCGAGTTTGGCCTGCGCCGCGCCCAGGGTCCCGATGGCGGGCTGGCCGTCGCGCGCGCGAGCTACGTTGCCGGCTGCTCCTCTACGTCCAATGTGCTCGCCGGCCGCCGCTACGGTATTCCCGTCTTTGGCACGCATGCGCACAGCTGGGTCATGAGCTTCGACTCCGAGCTCGAGGCCTTCCGCGCCTTTGCCAAGTCGAGCCCTAAGAACTGCACGCTGCTCATCGACACCTATGACGTGCGCGAGGGCTGCGAACATGCCATTACGGTTGCCAAGGAGATGGAAGCGGTGGGCGAGCGCCTGTCGGCCATTCGCATCGACTCCGGCGACCTCGCCAAGCTCTCAAAGTATGTGCGCGGCCGTTTTGATGCCGAGGGCCTGCCCTATGTGGGGATCTCGGTTTCTAACGATTTGGATGAGTACACGATTCAGTCCCTGCTCGACCAGGGCGCGCCCATCGACAGCTTTGGCGTGGGCACCAAACTCGCGACCTGCTACGATCAGCCTGCGCTGGGCGGCGTGTACAAGCTTTCGGCCCGTCGTGCGAGCGACGCGGAGCCGTGGACGCCGGTGGTGAAGCTTTCCGAGCAGCCCTACAAGCGCACGATCCCCGGCGTGCAGCGCGTACGACGCTATTACGACGGCTTTGGCGGCCCGGTTTGCGACATGATTTATGACGAGGACCATCTGGCAGGGGAGGGCGCCGCGCGCGGCAATACCCTTGTGGCCGTGAACGATGCCGCCCTGGTGACCGACGTGTCCGAACTTGAGTATCGCGAGCTGCTGGTGCCGATCGTGCGCGATGGCAGTGCGGTGGCTCCGCGTGAGAGCATCCAGGACGCGCGCGAGCGCTGTGCTTGGGCGCTCGACCATCTGGACGCAGCTTTCAAGCGCTTCCTGTACCCGCAGACCTATGTGGTGGGTATGGAGCAGGGCCTGGCTCAGGTGCGCGACGAGCTCGTGCGCAAGAACATGGCCGCGGCCTCTGCCTTTCCCTGGGCTCACTAATTCCTTGGGCGGTAGGGGCGAGTCACGCTTCCCTGGCCGCCGGCTCGGCCGTTCGCTGAACAGTTGATTGGTTTGACGTATGACGACTTCTTATAAAACGATGGTGGTAAAGATCGGTTCGTCCACGGTGGTGGGCGCCGACGGCAAGGTCAACCGCGCCTTTATCGGCGGGCTTGCCGACCAGGCCGCAGCGCTGCGCGAGCTTGGCTGGCGCCTGGTCGTGGTGAGCTCGGGTGCCATTGCCTGCGGCTATCCCGTGCTGGGCTTCGACCGTAAGCCGGTCGGCGACCTGCCGAGCCTGCAGGCCTGCGCCTCGGCCGGTCAGTGCATCATCTCGTCGGCCTACGACGAGGAGTTCCATGCGCGCGACCTGCTCACCTCGCTCGTGCTGCTCACGCGTCACGACACGGCGCGCCGCACGTCCTACCTGCACGCGCGCGACGCCCTGCTTCGCCTTGTGGAGCTTGGCGTGGTGCCGGTCGTCAACGAGAACGACACCGTTACCGTCGATGAGATCAAGTTCGGCGACAACGACACGCTGGCGGCGCTTGTGAGCTGCCTGGTTTCTGCCGATCTGTGCGTGACGCTCTCGGACATCGATGGCCTCTACACCGCCAATCCGCATGAGGATCCGACGGCCGAGTTTATCCCGGTCGTGCATAAGATCGATGCCAAGATTATCGCCTCGGCGGGCGATTCTTCCACATCGGTGGGTACGGGCGGCATGATCTCCAAGATTCGCGCGAGCCGCATTCTCATGACGGCGGGCATTCAAAGCGTGATTTGCTCGGGCGAGGAGCCCGATGCGCTCGTGCGTCTGGCCCGCGGCGAGAGCGTGGGTACGCTGTTCGATCCGCCGGCGGAGCGCCTGGACATTGCGCCGCGCAAGTTGTGGATCGCACTGGGTGACAAGGCGCATGGCTCGGTGACGGTCGATGATGGCGCCGCGAAGGCGCTGGTCAGCCGCGGATCGTCGCTGCTCGCGGTGGGTATTCGCGAGGTCGATGGCCAGTTTGCCGAGGGCGATGTGCTCGACGTGTGCGACCCGAGCGGCATGGTTGTCGCCCGTGGTATCGCCGAGGCCGATTCGGACGTGCTGGAGCTTGCAGCCGGCCGCCGCCAGGACCAGATTGCCAGCAACCGCCTGCTCGCAGACCTGGCCGAGAAGCCCGCGATCCATAGGGACAACTTGATAGTGTTTGCATAAAGAGAGGCAGCGCTGCGGCTCGTTTTGCCAGCAGTGCTGCCTCTCCTTTTCCGGCACTTGGGGACACTCCTTTGCTAGAAGATCTGGCGCAGGTCTCCGCGGTTGAGGGCCTCGTCGAAGAGGTGCTTGAATACCACACTGCCGTGCAGGCCGTCGTGCTCGAACTCGTTGGTCACCCAGGCGTGCGAGTTGCCCACGCGGCTGAGCGTGTCGAGCTGCATGCCCGAGTCCACGTACATGTCATCGAAGTACACCGCGGCCTGCAGGGGCACCTCGTTGCACGCCAGGCGCTGCGGGTCGTAGATCTTGTCCCAGCTTGTGTCTTCCATAAGCAGATCCATCGCCGGCTTGAAGGGCTTAAGTTCGGGCATCTGCTCAAACATCCACGGGAACATGGCCTCGCCGGTAAACATGAGCGGTCGCGTGAGCGTGTCGAACTCGGCACGATGGGCCTTCTCTTCTGCCGCGGCCCAGCGAATGGGCATGGTGTCGCCGTCGGCGTAGATGAACTCCTGAAGCGTCCAGTACAGCGGATTCGTGCGCGTGTTGGTGCGCTCGAAGGCGCGCATCAAAAAGCTGTCAGATACCGAGGCGCCGCAGGCCAGCGTGCCGTCGCCGTCAACAAAAGCATGATCGATAATCCAATGCATGTGCTCAAAGCTCGGCTTCATGCCAAAGTCGCTGCCCATGAGCTGTAGGCGCTCGACCGTCATCGGCGAGCCGTCGGGTAGCACGGGCTTTTGCTCCTCGAGGGCATCTGCCAGGGCCGCCACGCGCTCGACGTCGGCGGGGTAGCGGTTGTAATACTGCTGCGTCTTGGCAGCCATGCGCGGGAAGGTGTGCGCGTAGACCTCGCTTGCGCTCGCCGGTACGTGGGGGATGCCGCCGCAGGTAAAGCTTGCCGCCACGCCCTCGGGGAAGAGCGACAGGTAGCTCAGCGTCAAAAAGCCGCCGTAGCTCTGCCCGAGCGTGACCCAGGGCCTGCCGCCAAAGCCCACCAGGCGCAGGTACTCAAAATCGCGCACGATGGAGCTGGCGAGGTGGCGCTTGAGGAAGTCCGCCTGCGAGCGGTCCGCATCGGCGCCGGCTGCCTCGGCACGCTCGCCCAAGGCCGCGATCGTGCGCCCGTCTACACAGCTGCTGCGTCCGGTGCCGCGCTGGTCGGGCAGGACGACGCGGAAGTGCTTGACAGCCTCCTCGATCCAGCCATCGCTTGTGGGTGACAGCGGACGCGGGCTCTCGCCGCCGGGGCCGCCCTGCAAAAACAGGAGCAGCGGTAGATCGTCGTTGATGCGGTCGGGCGCGCAAACCACGCGGTAGAAGAGCTTGATGCTTTCGGGCGCACCTGCGATGGGCGCCGGCATGGCGCCGCGGCGCATGGTGCTGCCGACGGCCAGGAGCATCGGCTCCAGGCCGCGCCAGTCAAGGGGGACATCGATGCTGTGGTCCTCGACATACAGGCCGGGGACGTGGTACGAAGTAATGAGGGCCATGTGAGTCTTCCGTTCGTTGCGGTGTTTCGGGTTGACCAATTCTACCGCCGCGGGCGAGGCCATGCGCAAATCGGCTACCATGGTTGCAAACTTCTAGGAGAAAGGGCCGTCCATGTCGGTCGATATAGCCACGTATGTCCACGATCTTGCCGTTGCCGCTAAGGCAGCGTCGGCCTCGCTTGCCACGGCGAGCGACGAGCAGCGCCAGGAGGCCGTGCGCGCCATGGCCGCAGCACTGCGCAACGGTGTCGACTCCATCGTCGCCGCCAACGAGCTCGATATGTCCGCCGCGCGCGATGCGGGGACCTCGGCGGGGCTCCTCGACCGTCTGCTGCTGACGCCCGAGCGCGTTGAGGGTATGGCCGCCGGCCTGGAGAAGCTCGCCGAGCTGCCCGATCCTGTCGGCCGCGTGCTCGACCACCGCGTGCTCGCAAGCGGCGTGGACCTCACCCGCGTGAGCGTGCCGTTGGGCCTGGTCGCCATGGTGTACGAGGCGCGCCCCAACGTGACGGCCGACGCCGCGGGCATCTGCATCCGTACCGGCAACGCCTGCATTCTGCGCGGCGGCTCGCTGGCCTATCACTCGTGTGCCATGATTGCCGAACTGCTGGCCGATGCGCTCGAGGCCAAGGACTTCCCGCGCGAGGCCGTGTCGATGATCGAGTCTACCGACCGCGAGGCCACCGGCGAGCTCATGAAGCTCCGCGGCGTCGTCGATGTGCTCATTCCGCGTGGCGGTGCGGGCCTGATCCAGCGCTGCGTGCGCGAGTCGCTCGTTCCGGTGATCGAGACGGGCACGGGTAACTGCCACATCTACGTGCATGAATCCGCCGACTTCGATAAAGCGCTCAATATTATCATCAACGCTAAGACGCAGCGCGTGGGCGTGTGCAATGCCGCCGAGTCGCTGCTGGTCGACCGTGCCGTGGCCGATGCGTTTTTGCCCGCGGTCGTGGCCGTGCTGCATGACCACGGCGTGCTCATGCACGGCGACGAGGCCACGTGCGCCGCGTGCGCCGACGCCGGCTTTGTGGAGGGCGATGACTACGCCGCCGCGACTGAGGAGGACTGGGGTCGCGAGTATCTGGCGCTCGAGATGAGCGTGAAGGTCGTGGCGAACGAGGACGAGGCCATCGCGCACATCAACCGCTACGGCACGATGCACTCCGAGGCCATCGTTGCAGAGGACACGGATGCTTGCGAGCGCTTCCTGGACGAGGTCGATGCCTCGGCCGTGTATGCCAACGCCAGCACGCGCTTTACCGACGGCGGCGAGTTTGGCCTGGGCGCCGAGATTGGCATCTCGACCCAAAAGCTCCACGCCCGCGGCCCCTTTGCCGCCGAGGCCCTCACCACCTACAAATACAAGCTCCGAGGCACCGGCCAGGTCCGCCCCTAACGCCCGCGCAAACAAAAACCACCACAAAGGTGCCTGTCCCCTTTGTGGTGGTTTTGGAATTAAGCCTGAAAGGTGTCGCGGTCGGGGGCGAAGGACTGCATGGCCGCGATGGTACGGTCGAAGAGTTCGGGGAGCTCCCAGCCCAGCATCTCGGCACCCTGCGTAATCACGTCGCGCGAGCAGCCGGCGGCAAAGCGCTTGTCCTTGAACTTTTTCTTGAGCGACTTGGTCGTAAAGTCCATGACGCTCTTACTCGGACGCATGATGACGGCAGCACCGATCAGGCCGGTGAGCTCGTCGCAGGCAAACAGGATCTTTTCCATCTGCAGCTCGGGCTTGGGCAGCGAGGTGTTGAAGTCCGACGTGTGCGTCTGAATGGCGCGAATGAGATCGGGAGAGGCGCCCTCGCCTTCAAGGATCTCGGCCGCATAGATGGTGTGGTTCATGGGGTCGTCCTCATGCTCCTCCCAATCTAGGTCGTGCAGCAGACCGACGATGCCCCAAAACTCCTCGTTCTCGGGGTCGAACTCGCGCGCAAAGTAGCGCATGGTGCCCTCGACCGTTTCGCCGTGGGTGATGTGGAACGGGTTCTTATTGTGCTCGTTGAGCAATTCGAACGCACGGTCGCGGGTGATTCCGGCGGAAAGTGGCTCTGCCATAAAAGACTCCTTGTGCTCGCAGGTATCGCTAAGAATGAATACTACTAGAACGACTAGAACGAAAAAACCACCACAAAGGTGCCTGTCCCCTTTGTGGTGGTTTTTGGCGCGGATTGGTTAGTTGAGGGCGGCTTGGGCCAGGCGGGCTTCGGCGGCCTCCTCGGTGACGCCCAATGCCACGGCGAATTCCTCGATGGAGCGGCGCTTGGCTTCCTTGAGTACACGCATATAGTAAGAGCTGGGCTTTTTATCGGCTTCCTCGGCCTGGCGAATGCGGTGCATCATGGTCTTTGCCACGCGGACCGTCTCGGGCGCGCCCAGCTTGAGCTGCTGCTTAAAGTGTGTCTCTTCAAGCGAGCTGTTGCGCTCGGTAAAGGTGTCGCACTCCAGCTCGTCATAGTGGCTCAGCAGATGCTCGGCATCTTGCTGAGAGATGGCGGCATGCAGACGGTCGGCCTGCGCCACGGGGTACATAAGGATCGTCTGCGCATGCCCCTGTTTGGCCTCGAGCAACAACATGGGCTGCGGCGTGTCGTCCCTAAAACCGACGACGGTGCAGACTCCCTGACCCGGATGAATGACGTGTTGACCGATTGAGAACATGCTACCTCCAACTTATACGAATTTACGTATGTCTAGAATAACACGCTGACGTGCGCAAATCCTCGCTTTATGCAGGAAAAGCACACAACTCTGATAGGTAAGAGTATTCGATAAAAGACGCAGCTCATTCACACCTTTATGCATTTTCAACGCGTGCATAATCTGCAGGCAGACCGGCATCTTTGAGTGACTCCATACAAGCTGTAGTCAATTTTGTGCATATGCAATTTCGATTGGCTTTACCCTGCGACAGTGCCCCTCGCTTGTGATAGAGTGCTACAAACTCTGGCTTTTGCCCTACGAGTGACCAAGAGCTCGGGGGCTTTAACACAAGGAGGATCTATGCCCGAGAAGATTGAAGAGCTGGTACGCGCTGCGCTTGCTGCGGCCCAGGAGGCCGGCGACCTTTCCGCATTTGAACTTGACGATTGCGCTATCGAGCGACCGGCTGACACTTCTCATGGCGAGTGGACCTCTACCATGGCCCTGAAGTCCGCCAAGCTGGCCCACTGCGCCCCGCGCAAGATCGCCGAGGCCATCGTTGCTCATATGCCCGAGGATCCCGCGATCGAGAAGGTTGAGATCGCAGGCCCCGGTTTCATCAACTTCTACCTCTCCGTTGCCGTCAAGAATGCCATCTTTGGCGAGGCTCGCGAGAAGGGCATGGACTTCGCTAAGTCCAACGTCGGTGGTGGCCTGAAGACCCAGGTTGAGTTCGTTTCCGCCAACCCCGTCGGCCCCATGCACATCGGCCACGGCCGCTGGGCCGCGCTGGGCGATTCGCTCTGCCGCGTTATGGACCACGCCGGCTATGAGATCCAGCGTGAGTTCTACATCAATGACCACGGCTCTCAGATGAACACCTTCGGCAACTCCATCAGCACGCGCTATATGCAGCTTGCCGACATCATCGCCAAGCAGGGCGTTGATATCGAGGAGGCTCACAAGCTGCTGATCGCCGACCGTGACGCCTTTGTTGCCGACGAGAACGACGAGCACCCCGAGACCCATCCGTATCAGGACAACTTTGCCGAGACCTTGGGCAAGGACTCTTACGGCGGCGACTACATCATCGACGAGGCCGCCGAGTTCTGGCGCACCGACGGCGATAAGTGGGTCAACGCCGATCCCCAGGAGCGCATGGAGAGCTTCCGCGAGCGCGGCTATGTAAAGATGGTCGATAACATGCGCGACCTCTGCCACGCCGTCAACTGCGACTTTGATCGTTGGTACTCCGAGCGCTCGCTGTACGTGAAGGACACCGAGGGCGAGACCGCCGGCACCTCCGCCGTCGACCGCGCTTTTGAGAAGCTCGACAAGATGGGCTACCTCTACACCAAGGACGGCGCCCTGTGGTTCCGCTCCACCGATCTGGGCGACGACAAGGACCGCGTCCTGATCAAGTCCGACGGCGAGTACACCTACTTCGCCTCCGACGTCGCCTATCACTGGGATAAGTTCCAGCGCGTCGATCACGTCATCGACATCTGGGGCGCCGACCACCACGGTTACATCGAGCGCGTCCGCTGCGTCTGCGACGCTCTGGGTTACCCCGGCAAGTTCGAGGTTCTGCTGGGCCAGCTCGTCAACCTGCTGCGTAACGGCAAGCCCGTCCGTATGTCCAAGCGCAAGGGCACCATGGTGACCCTGCAGGAGCTCGTCGACGAGGTCGGCTCCGATGCCGCCCGCTACACGCTCATCTCCAAGAGCTCCAACCAGATGGTCGACTTCGACATTGAGGCCGTTAAGAAGCGCGACAACTCCAACCCGGTCTATTACGTGCAGTATGCCCACGCCCGCGTATGCTCCATCCTGCGCCGTGCCGCCGACGTTACGCCCGAGCAGGCCGACGAGATGGGCATGAAGGCCGTTGCCGCCAAGGCCATCGGTGAGAACGTCGATTACTCGCTGCTGACCGACCCGACCGAGCTCGCCCTTTCGCGCAAGCTCAACGAGCTCACCGACCTGATCGCCAGCTGCGCTCGCGATCGCGCTCCGTTCCGTCTGACCCACTTTGCCGAGGAACTCGCCGGTGACTTCCACAGCTTTTACGCTGCCTGCCAGGTGCTGCCGAGCGAGGGTCGTCCCGTCGACCCCGAGCTTTCGCGTGCCCGTCTGGCCGCTTGTGATGCCGTCCGTGTGACGCTCGCCCTGGTGCTCACCCTCGTTGGCGTTTCCGCGCCCGAGCAGATGTAATCTGCGGGTCATTTGACCGTGTAGGTTTGGTTTAACTGAGCCCTATAAGCCCGATCTCCTACGGAGGTCGGGCTTTTTTCGCAAACGCCGACGTATTGATGAATTTGGAACTGCTGGAAATACGAAACTATGCCGGTTTACTACGATGAATTGAGGAATTCTAACCACGCCGGCTTTTTGCTAAAAAGTGCAAGGCATCTACCTGCGGTTTTAGTTCAACAAGTTTCGGAGTGGTCGCGGTTGAGCGATTCATCGTAGTAAACCGCCATAGTTTTGGCGGAGGCAGTCAGATTTGTGGGTGGCAAACAAAGAGTGTCCCTTTTGACTAGTCGTTTAAGAAGGTCTCCAATGACTAAGTTGCAGGTGGCGGCGGTTGTGTTACACTAACGCTGCGTAGTTGACGCAATCATCTCGATACAGATCAATGATGTCCGTCGTTTTGAACGGAACTAGACTGTTTAGCCGCCCTGAAGGTTTATGCAGGGAGCATGTGATCACAGGGCTTGAAAAGAAAGTTGAGCAAACACTGTGTCTGATCAACAGCAAGAAAACGAAATAACGACGACGCAGGCCGCTCCCGCTGCACCGGTTGCGTCGGACCAGGTCGCGGCGCCCGCGCAAGCCTCGGCTCCTGAGACGCCTGAGGCTGCTTCGACGCCTATGCCTGTAGCGGCTGAGAAGGCCGTGCCTGCAACTGGTGAGGAGGCTGCTCCGGCAAAGCCCAAGCGCATGCGCCGCACGGCCAAGCCTGCCGCTGACGGCGAGGAGGTCACCAAGCCAAAGCGCCGTACCACGCGCACGACGCGCGCCAAGCTCACCGTTGCAGCTGACTCCTCGGCGCCGATTTCCGATGAGGTCGCGCAGGCACGTGCGTTGGCGCAGATTAGCGAGGCTCAGGTGGTGCGCGCCCGCCGTCGTGCTGCCGAGCGCGAGGCCGCGGCTCTGACCGAGCTTGCAGCTCCGTCTGTGCCCGAGACGCCTGCCGCCACCGAGACTCCTGTCGCCGACCAGCCGACCGAGAAGCCGGTACCGCGCACACGCCGTCGCACGGCTGCTAAGGCCGAGCAGGTTGCTGAACAGGTAACCCCCGAGCTCACTGAGGCTTCGGTCCGTTCCGCGGCAGGGGAGGGTGCATCGTCTGTTGAGCCCGCTGCGCCTGTCGAGGCCAGCGAAGTTCCCGTTGTCGATCCGGCTTTGCGCCCGCACCGTCGCGGTCGCAAGCCCAAGGCCTTTGTCGAGGCCGAGAAGGCCGCAGCCGCAGCCGCCGCCGCTCGGGATGCTGCGGCGACTGCCAAGTCCTCAACTGCTGCCGATGCACCCGTCCAGGATGCCACGACTTCCGAGGCCGTTTCTGCCGATGCCGAGCCCGCCGACGTCCGTCCCGGTCGCAGCCGTCGCACTGCTGCTAAGCGCACGTCCAAGGCTAAGGCTGCCAAGAAGGGTGCGTCCGAGGATTCCGCCGAGACGACCGCCGATGCATCGACTGATGCCGTCGAGCCCCAGGACGTCGAACAGCCTGCATCCGAGAAGCCCAAGCGCGGTCGCAAGAAGTCCGTTAAGGCCAAGACCGCCGAGCAGCATGCTGATGTCGAAGCGCAGGTTGATTCTGGCGCCGAGGCCAATGACGCCGCTGCGGCCAACGTTGACACCGATGCATCCGATGGTGCCGCCCCCGCTGAGGCCGATGACAACGCTCGCCCCAACCGTCGCCAGCACAAGCGCAACGAGGAGCGCAACGAGCGCAACAACGACCGTCGCAACCGCCAGCGCGATCGCAAGCAACGCAACAAGGAGCGTAATGCCGCTCCCACCGAGCCCACGCTTTCGCGCGAGGAGCTCGCTGCCATGAAGGTCGCCGAACTTCGCGAGAAGGCCAAGGAGTTCGAGATCGAGACGACCGGCAAGAAGAAGGCCGAGCTCGTCGAGGAAATCTACGTCACCGCTGCGAAGGCCGAGGGCTTCCGCGACATCAAGGGCATTCTGCAGATTCGCCCGGACAGCTCCGGCATCATCCACGCCCATGGCTACATGAAGTCCAACGACGACGCCTTCGTGCCCGCCTACCTCATCCGCTCCGCGCGCTTGCGCACGGGCGACGTCATCGAGGGCTCGCTGCGTCCTTCGCGCGGCGGCGACAAGCGCGCCGGCCTCGCCAAAATCACGACCGTCAACGGTCTGGACCCCGAGCAGATTCGCAACCGTCCCAAGTTCGGCGACCTCACCCCGGTCTATCCCAACGAGCCGCTGCGCATGGAGCACGGCAAGGACTCTATTACCGGTCGCGCCATCGACATCGTGTCACCGATCGGCAAGGGCCAGCGCGGCCTGATCGTGTCCCCGCCCAAGGCCGGCAAGACCACGATCCTCAAGAAGATCTGCCAGTCTATCTCGATTAACAACCCCGAGGTGCACCTCATCTGCCTGCTCGTCGATGAGCGCCCCGAAGAGGTCACCGATATGCAGCGTTCCATCAAGGGTGAGGTTGTGGCGTCGACCTTCGATATGCCTGCCGACAACCACACTCGCGTGGCAGAGCTCGTCATCGAGCGCGCCAAGCGCATCGTAGAGCTGGGTGGCGACGTCGTGGTGGTGCTCGACTCCATCACGCGCCTCGCCCGCGCCTACAACTTGGCGGCGCCCGCCTCGGGCCGCATCCTTTCGGGCGGCGTCGATTCGGCGGCCCTATATCCGCCCAAGCGCTTCTTGGGTGCAGCCCGCAATATCGAGAACGGTGGCTCGCTTACCATCCTGGCCTCTGCCCTCATCGACACCGGTTCCAAGATGGACGAGGTCATCTTTGAGGAGTTCAAGGGCACCGGCAACATGGAGCTTAAGCTCGACCGCGACCTGGCCGACCGCCGCATTTTCCCGGCTATCGACCCCGTTGCCTCCGGTACGCGTAACGAGGATCTGTTGGTCGACGAGCAGATGCGTCCGTTTGTCTTTGGTCTGCGTCGCATTCTTGCCGGCATGAACAACACCGAGCGCGCGGCCGCATCGTTTATCAAGGGTCTTAAGGGCACCAACACGAACCAGGAGTTCCTGGTGCGTTCGGCCAAAAAACACAGCGACTACGAGCAGACGTTCTAGGTTGTCATCCACACGCAACGATAGTCATCAATGCGATAGAGGGTCGGGGCTTTGAGCCTCGGCCCTTTTCCATAGCGCCGCTCCGCGCTTATTTTTGACCGTAAGACCGACGAGCAGCAGGTTTCCCGTTTCAATCCGACATCGTCGCTTGCAATCGGCAGGGCGGTTTCGCATAATAGCTTTTAAGCTTCGCGACGGAAAACGCAGATGAAACGAACCATATACCGTTGCTTTGGGGCATAGCCCCGCTTCATCTTCTCTCGCGCAGCCAACTGAATGATGCGATTTGGGTGCTGGAAGATGGGGAGAGCTCATGGCTTCTTCTGATGCAACACAACGAGCAGTCCTTGCCGGACTTTCGTGCGGGATCGGCCTTGCCGCTCCCGTGGTTATGTATGCCGCGACACTGCCGTTTTCGTCGGTGAACGAGACGGTCGTGGCGGGTGCGGTTCCCTTCGCCGTGGGCGCGGTGGCGGGCGTGGGTATCTATGCCGCCTCGCTGGGTATCTCCGAGTATCGTGCGCAGCGTGAAGAGCGTCTGTTCCAGCCCGATGCCATGGGCGGTGCCGCCAATCTCAATCAGCATCAAAGCGAGTTCAAGACCGCCTCGATTCCAGCTCAGCAGCAGGATGCGACTCCATACGCTGCGGCTTCTGCTTTTCAGGCTCAGTCAGAGCAGTCTACCTCGGCATTCCTTTCCGGCCTGACCGGTGCGTTCCAACGCCGTCATGCCGACGATGGTGTCCCTACCATCGCTCGAGCCGCAGATGCCATGGACGAGGCCGAGGCTTGGTCCATGATCGACAGCATGCTCGACGACGATTCGCCGGTGAGCTGCGACCCTGCGCGCTCGCGCGACGTCTATCAAGTCGCCATCGACGAGCTCACCAACGGCGGGCAGACCGGCTCCTTCAATCGCGATGACATCGCCGCTGCGGCACGCGCCGTGTCTGGCTCCCAGGCCGCCCCTGCGGGCAGCACGGCGGCTTTCGTGGCACTCGTTGCCAACGCGGCAGCCAATAACGCCTGCAGCGCTACCTCGGCGGACGCGAACGCTTCTGCCGACAATTCGTACGTTGATGAAGCCATGGCCGCGGACGAGGAGGCCGTTGCCGCCCGCCGCGCCGCCGAAAGCTCGCTTTGGGGCGCTCCTGCCCAGCAGCAGGCGGCCGAGGCTGCGCCGTACAACGCAAACCTCGCCAGCATGCCTATCATCTCTGGTGTCGCGGACATCGATCTCGATGACCTCGATGAGCCTGCAGCCATCACCGCATCGATTGATGCCCAAGATCGCATCGACACCGGCGACCTTCCGGACGCCTCGCTCGAGGTTGATGTCCCCATGGCCGATTACTCGGGCCACGAGGACATGTGGGCCGCCGCCACCGCGATTCTGGATGAGATTGACGAGCCTGCTCCTGTTGCAGCCCCCGCTCCCGTCGCTGCCCCTCAGCCTGCTGCCCCCGCCTATGTCGGCCGTCACAGCGCTGTGTTCCCCGAGGATACTGCCCGTATCTCGCGCGAGGGCATCGAGCGGGCCGAGGCTATTGCCGCCGGCATTATGGAAAACCGTCGTCACGAGCGCGTCAATCAGATCCTCGAGGAAGAGATCGAGCGCCTGCAGTCCTCTACCGCCAAGCGTACGGGCCGTGCCTATCTGAGCGTTATCGAGGGCGGTACCGCCAGCTTCGCGCCGCTCCGCGCGGAGGCATAACTTCTGCATGGTTAAGATCAATCGAAAATGGGCGGTCGTGACCTGCCTGATGGCGCTCTTGATCTGGGGCAATTCGCTGGTTCCCGGCTCGGGGTCGGGCTCGCTGAGCCTAACGGTCATGGAAGCTATCCGCGGTTTCCTGCACAGCGTGGGACTTCCATATGAATGGGTGACCAACTTTGTTGTTCGCAAATGCGCGCATTTTACCGAGTATATGGTGCTCGGCATCTTGGCAACGCACGCCTTTGATTTTGAGGGCCGGCGCACCTTTGACGTGCTGCTGCCCACGGCGGTGTTCCTGCTGCTGATTCCTTCGATCGACGAGACGATTCAGCTCTTTGTGCCGGGACGCGCCGGCATGATCACCGATGTGATGATCGACTGCTGTGGAGCGGCAACGGGCGTTGTGCTCCGATATCTCTTACGGCCGCTGATGCGCGCCAAAAAAGCCGCCTAGGACGTATTGTTTGGTCCTAGGCGGCCTTTTTTATTTGAGGGCTTATATGAGACGTGGTGGCGTCGTTCCGTAGGTCGGATTTGTCGGGCGCGCCACGCCCTGTGGGTGCGTCTGCTACTGAAGCGCCTGTGCGCCCAGGGCCAGGCAGCCCATAATGCCCTGCTTGCCCTCGAGGCTGTTGTTGACGATATAGCTATCAATGTCGGCCATCTCGGGCGTGACGATGTAGCCGTTGAGCATCTCGGCGCACTTCTTGCGCGCGAGCGGCACGATGGGGGTGTGGTCGGCCACGCCGCCACCGATGACGATCTTCTGCGGTGCGTAGCACAGGATGTAGGTCATGAGCGCCTGCGCAAGGTATCCGGCAAGCAGATCCATGGCCTCTGGGTCGTCGGCCATCTCTCCGGCGCTCTTGCCACCCCAGCGCTTTTTGACGCCGGGGCCGGCGATGAGGCCCTCGAGGCAGTTGTCGTGGAAGGGGCAGCCGCTGTGCTTGCCGATGGTGTCGCGCGGGTCGCGAGTGACCAGGATGTGGCCGGCCTCGGGATGCATCATGCCGTGCACGAGCTTACCGCCCGAGAGCACGCCGGCGCCCACGCCGGTACCGATGGTCAGATACACCACGTCAGTGAGGTCCTGGGCGCAACCAAAGGTGACCTCGCCCAGGCAGGCGACGTTGACGTCGGTGTCGTAACCACAGGGGATATTGAGCTCGTTTTGGATGGTGCCCAGCAGGTCAAAGTAGCGCCATGCCGTTTTGGGCGTCTCCAGGATCTTGCCGTATTGGGGCGAGGCAGGGTTGACTGCGGTAGGGCCAAAGGCGCCGATGCCCAGCGCGGCGATGCCCTTGTTCGCAAACCATGCGTTGACGGCCTCAACGGTCTCCTGCGGGGTCGTGGTCGCGATCTGCTCACGCTCTAGGACCGTACCGTCTGCATAGCCCGTGGCGCAGACCATCTTGGTGCCGCCGGCCTCGAGCGCTCCGATAAGCTGCTGCTCTGCCATAGTATTCCTCTCTGGGACGAGTTGCTCCTTCTCTAAAGTATAGCGCTCTAAAAAATAAATGAGGTCGCTATAAAAAGAAACCTCGTAGCCCAACGGGTTCACGAGGTTTCTTTAGTGCCTTTAGTTACTGGCCGTCCTTACCCGCGCGGCTCGATTTTATCACGCAGAGACTTGAGGTTCTCCAGCGCCGCGTTAAGCGTTTCGTCGCGCTTGGCAAAGTGGAAGCGGATGAGGTGGTTGACGGGCTCGCGGAAGAAGCTGGAGCCCGGAACGGCGCCCACGCCCACCTTGTACGCGAGGTCCTCGCAGAAGTCGAGGTCGCTGTTATAGCCAAACTCCGAGATATCCATCATCACGTAGTAGGCGCCCTGCGGCACGTTGTGCGTGAGTCCGATGCTGTCGAGTCCCTGACAGAATAGGTCGCGCTTGGCGGTGTAGAGGTCGAGGACCTCCTGGTAATAGCTGTCGTCGAAGTTGAGGGCGGTGACGACGGCCTCTTGCAGGGGAGCGGCGGCGCCCACGGTGAGGAAGTCGTGAACCTTTTTGATGCGCTCGGTGATTTCGGCAGGAGCGATGGTGTAGCCCAGGCGCCAGCCGGTGATGGAGTAGGTCTTGGATAGCGAGCTGCAGCTGATGGTGCGCTCAAACATTCCGGGCAACGTGGCCATGTACACGTGCTCGTGGGGCGCGTAGACGATGTGCTCGTATACCTCGTCGGTGATGCAGTAGGCGTCGTACTTTTTGCACAGGTCTGCGATAAAGGTGAGCTCCTCGCGGGTAAAGACCTTGCCACAGGGGTTGGACGGGTTGCATAGAACGATTGCCTTGGGATCGTTGTCTCGGAAGGCCGCCTCGAGGACCTCACGGTCGAAGTCAAAGGTGGGCGGGTTGAGCGGCACATAGATGGGCTCAGCGCCCGAGAGGATCGTGTCGGCGCCGTAGTTCTCGTAGAACGGCGAGAAAATGACGACCTTGTCGCCGGGGTTTGTGACTGTCATCATGGCGGCCATCATGGCCTCGGTGGAGCCGCAGGTGACCACGATGTTCTCGTTGGGGTTGATCGGCATGCCCATAAAGTGCTCCTGCTTGGTGGCAAGCGCCTCGCGCATGGCCTGGGAGCCCCAGGTGATGGAGTACTGGTGGTAAAGCGGCTTGGGGTCGGTGGCAATGGTGCTGAGGCTATCGAGCAGCTGCGCCGGGGGATCGAAATCGGGGAAGCCCTGCGACAGGTTGACGGCACCATACTTGTTGGAGATGCGCGTCATGCGGCGGATGACCGAATCGGTAAACGCCGCCGTGCGGTTGGAGAGTTCTTTCATGCCTATCCTTTCGAGCATTGGGTGGAGCAAGTTTACTCCTATGGAACCGGTGGGATTTGCTCGAAACGGGCTCGAAAAACTCTTTTCAAAATTCTTGAAAATTGGGGCTTGCATCGCGTGGCGTTCCTTGCAATAATAGTCGAGCGCGAAGCGCACAGGACACGGTGGGTGTAGCTCAGTTGGCTAGAGCGACGGGTTGTGGTCCCGTAGGTCGAGGGTTCGAGTCCCTTTACCCACCCCAGTTCTTGCTTCGTGTTGATATCGGGTCGTTAGCTCAGTTGGTAGAGCAGGGGACTCTTAATCCCAAGGTCCAGGGTTCGACCCCCTGACGGCCCACCCAAAGATTGTAAAGCGACTGGCTTTGGCTGGTCGCTTTTTTGTTGACCTCGCATGGGGTCGAACCCGTAAGGGCATAGCCGCTTTTACAGATCGAGTCTACCCTGGGGATCGGTAAACCGTCAGTACCCTCCTTGAGTTTCTTCTCGTCTGCCTTCACGCGACGCTCGAGCTTTTTTGTATCCTCGGCAGGCGGTAGGTTCTCGGGGACAATTCCGCGGTCGATGAGGCTGCCACGCACGCTTGTGTTGTTCTCGACGTGCTCTTGCTTGATCCGGTCCAGACCGTACAGGTCGTGTTCCTCGGCGTTGAAGGCCGTCATCGAGTTCGTAAGGTCCTTTGCTTTGATGAGGACATCGGCTAACCTGTCCGCCAATGCCGCGCTCTTGGGTACGCCGAGCTGCTGTTTCATTTCCGCCGTGCTTCTGCTGCCGAATAACGCTTCATCGCCCTTCGACTTGATGACTGCGAATCCTTTGGAGTCCACACCGCGTTTGAACGCAATACCCGAGAGCTGTTTCTCTGAATCGGATAGCGAGTGGCGCGCCTGTAAGCGCTGAATCTCTGCGAAGCGCTGCTCTATGAGCTCTTGGCGGCGCGTCTGCACGGCAAAGTATGCCTGGGCGAGCGCGATCTCTGGCTTGTTTGAATCTCCGTTTTGGGCGATTAAATAGCATACATAGCGCGTAAGCTTGTAGTCTTTAACCGCGCGAGCGGCGACACCGGCAGTTACCATTTTCGTGGTGTCACGAAAATGGGAATCAACTGGAGTTTTATTTGTTTCGCACGAGACTTTTGCCCTCTTAACAACTTCGGCGAAGTTCTCCCATCGAGTGTATCCCATGGGTTCCATTAAATCGCGTGCGAGCCAATACTCAACGCCGTCTTCCACATTGGCGTAGCTATCAAGTTCGACACGCCACTTCTCAATATCTCTACTGTCCATATCTTCTCCTCGCTGATCTATTGTCTATGCGCGCTTTGCCCGCTCTGTACTCAGAATAAGGATACGCTGCCGTGCGGACACGAATGGGCCCCGTGCCACTTCGAGCTCACGGGGCCCATAGATATCGATTAGTTGTGCTCTGCTCTAGATAGGTGTCCAGTTTAATTCGATCGATAGTGCGAACCCAGGCTTTCGGTCCGCTTGCGCATGGCTTTGACCACCTTCGTTGCCAGCTGAATCTGCGATTGCAGGCGGGCGAGGGCTGCGACTTCGCTGTCCTGAGCTTTCTGTGTGCTCAAGGTCGTTGCCTCCGTCTTTAAGCCTTCAAGCTCGTGTTGTGCCTTGGATAGACCCGTCTCGGTGCGGTTGATCATGCAATAGGTGCTCATCGTGTGTTTGAGGCTGCGGGTCAGGCCCTCGGCATCTGTTGCGGCAATGCCGTGCTGGGGGAGGGCGATTTCCGCCTTCAGGGCTGCCTCAGGCTCTTTCTGCGCGGCAAGGGCTGCCGATGCGCCTGCGATGCGTCCGAACACGATGCCGTTGGCGCTTGACAGGCCACCAATGCGATCGGCGCCGTGCATGCCGCCTGTTGCCTCGCCACAGGCGTAGAGGCCCTCAACGCCCGTGTACGCGGTCTTGTCGATCCTGATGCCGCCGTTGGCGGCGTGGGCATACATCGCCACGCGCATCTCGTCGCTCGGCGCGATACCGTGCTCGTCTTGTAGCCAGGTGGCAAAGGTCTGTACAAACTCGGGGACGTCCTCGCGGGGGAAGTCGTAGTGGAGCGCCAGGCCCTCTGCACCTGCTTGATCGATGGCGAGGTCGATAGCCCGGGAAGCCAAGCGTGACGTGAAGGGACCATATCCGGAGCGCTGCTCAAGTAGATCGTCCAGCTTGTCGGCCTCAATATCGACTGGCTGGTCAACATGTGCGTAGCGCCAGGTTTTCTCGTTAAAGACCAAGTTGCGCCTGGGCTCGATGAAGCCTGGCATCATTTGCATGAACTCTATATTAGTGAGGGATGCACCGTGCGCTAGCGCGATGGCCTGCGAGGAGCTGAGCACGTCGGCCGAAGTGAGGCTGCGCTCGAACAGGCCGCCTGTGCCGCCGGCGGCGATAATCGTAGCCTTTGCCGCAATGGAAACGATGCGTTCGCGTGTAAGGTCGTAGAGCAAGGCGCCGTTAATCCTACCGGTCGAGTCTTCAAGAAGGTCGATAAGCTCGTGGCGGGGGAGCAGGCGAATGCCGAGCGACTCGATCTGGGCCATACACGCGTCCTCAAGGGGCTTGCGGGTGAGGCCGCGCCACATGCGCGTCTTGTGGTCAAAGCAGGGGATAAACTGCTTTTGCCGAGCGCTCTCAGCGCTTTGCGGACGCTGGAGCTCAACGCTCAGGTCTTGCTCGAGCCATTCAATTGCCTGGGGAATGCCGTGGACAAACGTCTGGACAAGCTCGGGGTCGGTGACGCCGCCACCAACGGTCTGGATGGTGTCGATGAGGTCTTGTTCGTCGTCTTCGTTAACGGGTCCGATAAGCCCCAGGCCCCAGGTTCCGGGGAAGAAGCTCGATCCACTCATAGTCTTACCGGCGCTTGCCACAGCGACGGTTGCGCCCGTGCGCGCCGCTTCGATGGCGGCGCAAAGGCCCGCAATGCCAGATCCAATTACCAGTACATCAGTCGACTCCATCGGATTCCTTTCTCGTCCGGCGCATTGTCGCATGGGCGATTGGCAATGGGGCCGGAAAGACTCGGCAAATCGGTAAAGGGCACATATGGCAGGTGGGCGTCATGGACGCTCTGACGCTCCATCTCATCACACCTCGTATTTCGCCACAACTGATATATCGGCATTAGCTACCCTGCGACAGTGCAAACAAAAAGAGCCGCTACCTCGAAAGGTAGCGGCTCTAAAGCTCAACTATATGAGCATCGCGCGGGCGCGATTAGGCCTTGAGGGCCTCCTCGACGGCGACAGCGCAGGCGACGGTGGCACCGACCATGGGGTTGTTGCCCATGCCGATGAGACCCATCATGTCGACGTGCGCAGGCACGGAGGAAGAACCGGCGAACTGGGCGTCGGAGTGCATACGGCCCATGGTGTCGGTCATGCCGTAAGAGGCAGGGCCGGCGCCCATGTTGTCCGGGTGCAGGGTACGGCCAGTGCCGCCACCAGAAGCGACGGAGAAGTACTTCTTGCCAGCCTCGAGGCGCTCCTTCTTGTAGGTGCCAGCGACGGGGTGCTGGAAGCGCGTGGGGTTGGTGGAGTTACCGGTGATCGAGATGTCGACGTTCTCGTGCCACATGATGGCAACGCCCTCGCGGACGTCGTCGGAGCCGTAGCAGTTAACGGCAGCGCGGGGACCATCGGAGTAGGGGATGGTCTCGACGACCTTGAGCTCGCCCGTGTAGTAGTCGAACTGGGTCTTCACATAGGTGAAGCCGTTGATGCGGGCGATGATCTGGGCGGCGTCCTTGCCCAGACCGTTGAGGATAACGCGCAGCGGCTTCTTGCGAGCCTTGTTGGCGTTCAGAGCCAGGCCGATAGCGCCCTCAGCGGCAGCGAAGGACTCGTGGCCGGCCAGGAAGGCGAAGCACTCGGTGTCGTCGGAGAGCAGCATAGCGCCCAGGTTGCCGTGGCCCAGACCGACCTTGCGGTCCTCGGCGACGGAGCCGGGAACGGTGAAGGCCTGGATGCCCTCGCCGATGATGGCGGCAGCCTCAGAAGCGGTCTTGGCGCCACGCTTGACAGCGAGAGCGCAACCGAGGGTGTAGGCCCACTCGGCGTTCTGGAAGGCGATGGACTGGGTGTTGTTGACGATCTCACGCGGGTTGAAGCCCTTGTCGGTGCAGATCTGCAGAGCTTCCTCGAGGGAGGCGATGCCGTTGTCGGCGAGGCACTTGTTGATCTTGTCAGCGCGGCGCTCGTAACCTTCGAACGTAACAGTCATAGTTATTTCCCTCCCTTTCTACTCGTGAACCGGGAACACGCTGGCGACGGAGTGAGTCTCCTCGTCGGTGCGCGGGTCGATGTACTTGGCAGCGTTCTCCCACTGACCATAGTGGCCCATAGCGCCAGCGATGGCCTCCTCGGGGGTCTTGCCGGCCTTGACGGCGTCGGTGAACTTGCCGAGGTTCAGGAACTCGAACGCGATGATCTCGTTCTTGTCGTTGAGAGCCATGCGGGTGACGTAGCCCTGAGCGAGCTCGAGGTAACGAGCGCCCTTGGCCTTGGTGCCGAACATGGTGCCGACCTGAGAGCGAAGGCCCTTGCCGAGGTCGTCGAGGGAGGCGCCCACGGGCAGGCCGCCCTCGGAGAACGCGGTCTGGCTGCGGCCGTAAACGATCTGCAGGAAGATCTCGCGCATAGCAACGTTGATGGCGTCGCAGACGAGGTCGGTGTTGAGGGCCTCGAGGATGGTCTTACCGGGAAGGATCTCGGAAGCCATGGCGGCAGAGTGGGTCATGCCCGAGCAGCCGATGGTCTCAACGAGGGCCTCCTCGATGATGCCGTCCTTGACGTTCAGCGTGAGCTTGCAGGCGCCCTGCTGAGGTGCGCACCAACCCACACCGTGCGTAAGACCGGAGATGTCGGAAATCTCCTTAGCCTGGACCCACTTGCCCTCCTCGGGGATGGGTGCGGGGCCGTGGTATGCACCCTTGGCAACGGGGCACATGTTCTCCACTTCCTGTGAGTACTGCATGCCTCTCCTCTCTATCGTGTTGGCGTCCCGTCTGGGGGTCGTGGCTGGCGATTGCCGGGCGACCCTTCGAAAGGGACATGACATGCAGCCCCTATAATACCGCGAAATGCACGGAATATTCGGTGAACGGCTCAGTTTTCGTAGCGAGAAGTCCGGAAGTTTTAATTGAAACGGTTTAACCCTATGTTCTGTGGTCGCGAACTTCCGTAGAGGGGGTCCGTCTTGGGCAAGCTTTTGGTCAGCTCTTGTAAGCGTTGCAGGGGCTGACCTGTTGCAACGGTGCCGTTCGCCGCCTATTTACTGCCTTTGGCCGCGCGAGTGTATTGTTTTGCGTGGATGTTTTGATGGCACGCTTCAATCGTGCTGTATTGGATGGCAATCAGATCCCGGCGAAGGGAGCGCCATGCAGCGCGTTTGGAGAACGGTTACCGGCTTTTACCATGTCTGTGCTCGCGGTACGGGCAAGCAGCTCATCTTCGAGGGCGATGAAGACCGGTGGGAGTTTTTGGAGCTGATGCGCGAGTGCTGCCGCGAGGCGGGCGTGACGGTTATCGCCTGGTGCCTTATGGGCAATCACGTGCATTTGGTGCTGGCAGATTACGAGGACGCGATGAGCGCGGCGATGCACCGGCTGCTTTTGACGTACGCGCGGCGGTTCAATAAACGCACGGGGCGCACAGGTCATCTGTTCCAGAACCGTTTTGACCGGCGCTCGCTCGATACCGACCGTTATCTAATGGCCGCCATTCGCTATGTTCACGCTAATCCGCAGGAGGCGGGTATCGCCCTGATCGAGCGCTATCCGTGGAGCAGCTTTGCCGAGTATCTGCGAGCGTATGAGAACGATGCGACGAGGGGATTTTCGGACCCTTCTTGTGTGCTCGAGCTCTTTGAGTCTGCCAAGGGGTTTCTGGATTATTCTCTGTCGATGCCCGATGGTTCCGATCCGGTGATTCACGATATGGATGAGACGGAGTGGGAGCGGCGTGCGTTTGCCGATAAGATGGCGAAGCGCCTGGGCGTTCCGCTCAATGAGCTCAAGACCGTAGCACCCGCGCGGCGAGACGGAATCATTTTCGCCCTGCACGATGGCGGCTACACGGTGCGCGAGATTGAACGGTATACGGGCATCAGCAAGAGTACCGTCTCTCGTATCGTGCGCGCTTATGCGCGAGTGAAGGCTCAGGCTGAGGGCTCGGAATAGAAAATGGCCGAACCACTCTTGTCAAGCGATTCGGCCAACAAAATTTTTAAGATTTGGGACAAATACTACTGATTATTTTGTCCCGTGAGCATGCCGTCGAGGGTGCGCCAGGCGAGCTCGGCGCACTTGACGCGGGCGGGCATGTGCGAGATGTCCTGGAGCTGGGCGGCTTCGTCCAGGTCTTCCAGGTCCTCCTCGGAGAGCTTCTCGCCGCGGATCATGGCGAGGAAGAGCTCTGCCAGGTGGCGAGCTTCCTCGACGGTCTCGCCGGTGATGAGGTCGGCCATGATGTCGGCACTGGCCTGGCTGATGGCGCAGCCGTGACCGGTAAAGGAGGCCTCCTCGATCACGTTGTTCTCGACACGCAGCTGCAAGGTGAGCTCGTCTCCGCAGCTAGGGTTGATGCCGTCGTGCTCGTGCGTGGGAGCATCCATCTCGTACTTATAGTCGGGGTGCGAGTTGTGCTCCATAAATGTGGTGGAGGTGTACAGATTACCCATTGAATGTGCTCCAAACGTGATGCAGGCCGGCGATGAACTTGTCGATGTCGGCCTTGTCGTTGTAGAAGGCCACGCTGGCGCGGCAGCAGGCAAGGTTCTCGACGCCCAGCCAGGTGAGCAGCGGCTGCGCGCAGTGGTGACCGGCGCGGATGCAGACGCCGTCCATGTCCATGATGCTCGCTACGTCGTGCGGGTGGATGCCCTTGACATTAAAGCTCACGACGCCGTGGTGGTTATCCCAATAGATTGAGCCGATGATCTGGACAAAGTCGAGCTGCATGAGCTCGCCCATCAGGTAGTGGACGAGTGCCTGCTCGCGTGCCTGGATGTTTTCGTAGCCCACCGTGTTGACGAGGTAGTCGAGGGCGGCGCCTGTGGCGAAGATGCCGGCGGCGTCCTGCGTGCCGGCCTCGAACTTCTCGGGGACGGGAGCCCAGACGGCGTCCTGCTCAGTAACCGAGTTGATCATCTCACCGCCGGTAAGCATGGGCGGCATGGCGTTGAGCAGGTCCATCTTGCCCCACAGCACGCCGATGCCCATGGGGCCCATGGCCTTGTGCGCGCTAAAGGCAAAGAAGTCGGCGCCCAGATCGGCCACATTGACTGGCATGTGCGGCAGCGACTGTGCGCCGTCGACGACCAGATAGCCGCCGTACTTGTGCACGAGCTTGCCGAGATTCTTGACCGGGTTCTCGACGCCCAGCACGTTAGAGACCTGACCCACGGCCAGGATCTTGGTCTTGGGGCCCACCTTGGCCAGAACCTCCTCGGTCGTGAGCTGGCCGGTCTTGGTGGGGTAGAGGTAGACGAGCTTGGCACCGGTCCCGCGGCAGACCTGCTGCCACGGAATCAGGTTGGAGTGGTGCTCCATGATGGTGATGACGACCTCGTCGCCCGGTTCGAGCACTGTGGGCGCAAAGCTCTTGGCGACCAGGTTGAGCGACTCGCTCGTGTTGCGGGTGAAGACGATCTCGTTGGCGTTGGGGGCGCCGATGAGGTCGGCGATCTGTTGGCGGACCTTCGCGATGGCGTCGGTGGCCTCGACGGACAGCGAGTACAGGCCGCGCAGAGGGTTGGCGTTCATGCGCTGGTAGAAGTCGCGTTCGGCGTCGAGCACACAGGCAGGGCGCTGCGCGGTGGCGGCGCTATCGAGGAAGGCGATCTCGGGGTGCTGCTGGAACAGCGGGAACTGGCCCTTGTAGGGGTTGGTCTCGATATCTACGGTGGGCCAGCCGCGCGAAGCCTCGTCGCTGGCGTCGAGCTCCATAGGCTCCGGTGCGGTACAGGTGTCACATTTAACGTGCTCGGTATCGATCATGCGAGCTCCTCCTCAAAGTTATCGATCAGGTTGTTGCCCAGGCGGACGACGGCGGCGCGGGTGCGCTCGTCGGTGGCGGAAAGCGCAGCGTCCTCCAGCTTGGCGCGGATGAACAGGTCCTCGGCTGCGTTTTGGTCAAGGCCGCGGCAGGCGAGGTAGAACAGCTGCTCGTCGCGGACGTGGCCGATGGTGGCGCCGTGGTTGCCGGCGACGTCGTCCTCGTCGCAGAGGATGACGGGAACGGTTTTGTTGTCGACGCCCTTGTTAGCCAAGAGCACCGTCTCGCGCTCGGTGCCGGTTGCACCCTTGCAGCCGTGCACGAGGTCGATGGTGCCGCGGTAGACCTTCTTGGACGTGCCGGTCAGCACGCCGTTGGCGTCGATTTCGCACTCGGTCTTGCGACCGCGGTGGCGCAGCTCGTAGTTAAAGTCGCGCACCTGCTCGCGGGCGCCCAGGTAATCGGTATCGATGGTCACCTTGGCGGTATCGCCCAGCAGGTCGCCGGCAAGGCCGGTGGCGCTGGCGCCGGCACCCAGGACAGTGTGCTGCACGTTGACGCGCGCGCCCTCGTCTAGGAACAGGCCGGTGTCGTCGAGTGCGATCCAGCTGTCGTCGAGTGTCTGCGTGCAGGTCACGTTGACGGTGGCGTACTCGTGGGCGCACACACGCAGCACGGAGCCCACGACGCCCTCGCCGGCAACGGGGGAGTCCAGGGCTAGGGCGAGGTCGAGCGTTGCCTGCGGGCGGGCGACGACGTCGATGGCGGCAATCGCAGCCGCTGCGTCGACGCCACTCACGCGCACGGTAACGGCGGCGTGCTGGTAGGCGGGAACATCGATGACGATGCGCTTGGTGGCGTGCTCGGTCAGATACGCATAGGCAGCCTCGCCCATGCCGGTCTCGAAGGCCTCGGCAGGGGAGAGCTCCTCCTCGAGCTTGATGGCGCCGGCCTGGTAGACAGAGGTGGCGGGCACGTCGAGCTCGGTCTCGGGCGTGATGCGGGCACGGTCGGCAGCGTCGCCGGGGGCGGAGGCGCGGCGCTCGGGGAAGCGCTCGGCCATGGCGTCCATGGCGGCGTCGAAGGCGTCGGCCGAGCCGGCAAGCTGCTCGTCCAAGCCCTCGACCTCAACGGCCTCGGCGGGTGCGGCGGCAAGTTCGGCCGAAAGCTCGAGCTTAGTCTGGTTCATCTTGAGCCAGCCCCAAGTTGCAGCAGGCATCGCATTGACCTGCTCGAGCGTGGTGGCAGCGGTGTTCGTGGTCTGTTTCATTATCCGATCGCTCCTTCCATCTCGAGCTTGATCAGGTTGTTCATCTCGACGGCGTACTCCAGCGGCAGCTCCTTGGAGACCGGGTTGGCAAAGCCGTTGACGATCATGGTGCGGGCCTCTTCCTCCGAGATACCGCGGCTCATCAGGTAGAACACCTTGTCGTCGCCGATGCGGCCGATGGTGGCCTCGTGGCCGATATCGACGTTCTTGGCGCGGATGTCCATGGCCGGAATAGTGTCGGAGCGGCTCTGGTCGTCGAGCATCAGCGACTGGCAGCTCACGGTTGCCTTGGAGCCCTCGGCCTTGGGTGTCGCCACAATAGAGCTGCGGAAGGTCTGAATGCCGCCACTCTTGGAGATGCCCTTGGTCTCGACGGTTGCCGAGGTCTCGGGCGCGTTGAGCACGACCTTGCAGCCGGTATCCAGGTTCTGGCCGGCGCCGGCAAAGGTAATGCCGGTAAAGCTCGAGCGGGCGCGACGGCCGTTGAGCACGCTCATGGGGTAGAGGTAGCCCACGTGGCTGCCGAAGGAGCCACTGATCCACTCGATGTCGCCGTCCTCGTCCACGCGCGCACGCTTGGTGTTGAGGTTGTACATGTTCTTGGACCAGTTCTCGATAGTCGAGTAGCGCAGGTGCGCACGCTTGCCCACAAAGAGCTCGACGGCGCCGGCGTGGAGGTTGGCCACGTTGTACTTGGGCGCGGAGCAACCCTCAATAAAGTGCAGGTCGGCATCGTCCTCGACGATGATGAGCGTGTGCTCAAACTGGCCGGCACCCTTGGCGTTAAGGCGGAAGTAGCTCTGCAGCGGGAAGTCGAGCTTGGTGCCCTTGGGCACGTAGACAAACGAGCCGCCCGACCATACGGCGCCGTGCAGGGCCGCAAACTTGTGGTCGGTGGGCGGGATGAGCGTCATAAACTTCTCGTGGATGAGCGGCTCCCACTGCGGGTCGTGCAGGGCCTCCTCGATGCCGGAATAGACGATACCCATCTTGGACGCGGTGTCCTGCATGTTGTGGTAGACCAGCTCGGAGTCGTACTGCGCGCCGACGCCCGCCAGGTAGCTGCGCTCGGCCTCGGGGATGCCCAGGCGCTCAAAGGTGTTCTTGATGTCGTCGGGCACCGACTCCCAGTCGTGCTTTTGGTCGGTGTTGGGCTTGACGTAGGTGACGATGTTGTCCATGTCCAGGCCCTCGATGGAGGGGCCCCACGTCGGATCGGGGAATCGGTTGAAGATCTCGAGGGACTTGAGGCGCAGGTCGAGCATCCACTGCGGTTCGTCCTTCTTGGCGCTGATCTCGCGCACGATGTCGGGCGTGATGCCGGCGTCGAGGCGCTCGAATCCCTCCTCGCCATAGGTGAAGTCGTAGAGGCTGCGGTCGATGTCCGCGACCTCGGTGCGGTTCTTGGTCATTACGTTGCCCCTTTACGCCTGCTGCTCGGCAGCGGCGGCCTCGGCCTGGGCGCGCTGCTCGGCGGCCTCGCGCTCGAAGGTCTCAAAGCCGTTCTTGTCGATCCAGGGGATGAGCGAGGCGTCGTCCTCGCGCACGATATGACCCTTGACCATAACGTGGACGCGGTCGACATCCAAGTGCTCCAGGATGCGCGTGTTGTGCGTGATGATGAGCATGGAGCCGTCGCAGCTCTTGCGGTAGGCGTCCATGCCGTGGCTGACGGTGGAAAGCGCGTCGACGTCCAGGCCTGAGTCGGTCTCGTCCAGAATGGCGAGCTTGGGCTGCAGCAGCAGAAGCTGGAGCATCTCGACCTTCTTCTTCTCGCCGCCCGAGAAGCCCACGCCCAGCTCGCGGTTGAGATAGGCGGTATCCATGTTGAGCTCGGCCGCGAGCTCCTTGACGCGACGACGGAATTCCTTGCCCTTCATCTCCAGGCCGGGGCGGCCGGCGATACTGGCGCGCAAAAAGCTCGACAGCGGCACGCCGGGGATCTCGACAGGGGCCTGGAAGCTCAGGAACAGGCCGGCGCGCGAGCGCTTGTCGGTGGTGAGCTCGGTGATGTCCTGGCCGTCAAAGACGATGCGGCCGTCGTTGACCGTGTAGACGGGGTCGCCCATGACCAGGTGGCCGAGGGTAGACTTGCCGGCGCCGTTGGGGCCCATCAGCACGTGGGTCTCGCCGGCGGCGACGTTGAGGTTGACATTGTGGAGGATGGTCTTCTCGTCCACGGAGGCGGTGAGACCTTCGATGGAAAGCAGCGGATTTGCGCTCATGCTGTCCCTCTCTGTATATGGTGTACTCATAGGTGTACTAAACCCTAGGAATCTTCTCGGAATAAAGTTACTATGGGTTCGGCGTTAGTCAAGGGAAAACCCGACTAATCCACTCGACTTTTCAAATTCTGGGACAAAATAACCTGTTGTGTTTGTCCCACTTACTTAAGATTTGGGACAAACAAACCTGGTTATGTTGTTCCAGATGCGATGGGAGGGTAGGTATGCTCATTTCTTCTAAGGGCCGCTATGCCCTCCGGTTAATGATCTATATCGCGGCGCTGGGTGACGCCGAGGGCAAGATTGCTTTGCGCGAGGTTGCCGACCGTGAACATATCTCGCAAAAGTATTTGGAGCAGCTGGTTCGTCCGCTCATGAAGGCGGGCCTGCTTAAGAGCGTGCGCGGCAAAGGCGGCGGCTACATGATGGCCAAGGACCCGGCCGAGGTGCGTGCCGGCGACATCCTGCGCGCCGTCGAGGGCAGCACGGCGCCCGTGGCGTGCGACGGCATCGACAACAGCTGCACCCGCAGCGATTTGTGCTCAACCGTCAAGTTCTGGCGCGGTCTGGACGACGTGATCGAAAAGTACGTCGACGGCGTGTCGTTGGCTGACCTTGCTGCCGTCCCCGAGATCAACTTCGACATTAAGCTGTAGGGCTGCAAATGACATCTCTCGACAAGGTGTATAAGCAAATTGAAGTTTTTGCTCGGGAATGTGACGCCGAGAAGGTTGTGCTGTTTGGTTCCCGCGCTCGAGGTGACAACTTGCCTAAGAGCGATATTGACATCGCCGTAGCAGGTTGCCGGGATTTCGGCCGGTTGTTATATTTGATCGAGGAGCGCCTTGATACTCTTTTAGATGTAGATGTCGTCAATCTCGACGAGTCCTTATCGCGTCAATTGCTCGATGAAATTGCCAGGGATGGTGTGATTCTGTATGAAAAAATATGAGAACTTTGTCAGCGCCTTGGCGAATCTTGAGGATGCGCCCAATCAGGATCTCAACAATGATTTTGTTCAGAGTGGTTTGATTAATAAGTTCAATCTTCAATTTGAACTGAGCTGGAAGCTCCTTAAGCGTCTGCTCGAGTATGAGGGCGCCACGCTTGCCGCGTCGGGGTCTCCTCGTGCCATCTTGAAGGAGTCCTACCGATTCTACGACTTTATTGATGAGGCGGCCTGGCTAGATATGCTCAAAGACCGCAATACGAACGTCCATATCTATGACAACAAGCTCGCTCAAGATTTGATTCAGCGCATCTTGAACGTATATATTCCCGCTTTTTGTCAGTTGAGGGACGGGCTGATGGAGCGATACGGCGAGCTTCTGATGGCGCCCGACGACCAGTTTGTTTAATTCCTTAAGATTTCGCGGAGGGTTGTTGCCGTTTACCGAGGGGTTGTTGTGCAACAACGGGCGAGCTGCAATACTTATTTCTATCTTTGCAAACTGCACTTTAACTACACCAATGCAGGGAGGATCTTATGCAGCCCAAGCATTCTGCTATTGTCGCGGGCCTGACGCTGGCGCTTTCGTTTGGCGCCGTTACCGCACCCGCACCCGCCGCTGCCGAGGAGCCCACGCCGGGCGTTGCCTCGGGTGCCACCGATATCGATAAGGGTCTCTATACCCAGCAGTCCTTCTCGGGCGTGCTGAGGTCGGTCCAGGGCGTTTCGTTTGTTAACGTTACCCCCGAGATGAAGTACTTTACCAAGTACGAGAGCCATGGCAACTATAACCAGGGCTTTTCGTATGGCGACGGCTATAACGCGCTGGGTTATTACCAGTTCGACCGTCGATGGTCGCTCATTCCGTTTATGAAGCAGGCCTACAACTACAACCCCGAAAAATACAGCATGCTCAAGGATGCGATTGATCGCGGCAGCGAGATTTCCAACACGAGCAATGCCATGTACGAGAACGGCCAGCTCACCGAGTTGGGCCGTATTGCGCAGGAGGCTTTCCAAGGTGCTTATAACACCGACCCTGTTGAGTTCTCGGCTCTGCAGGATGCGTATGCGTACAACTCGTACTATGCGGTGACCGAGGCGTGGCTCAAGAGCGGCCTGGGCATTGATATTTCGGGCCGTGCCGATTGCGTTAAGGGCATGGTGTGGAGCATCACCAACATGTGCGGCACCGGTGGTTGCAGGGACTTCTTCCGTTGGGCAAACCTTTCTAACAGTATGACTGATCGCGAGTTTGTGACGGCGCTTTCCAACAGTGTGGTCAATAACGTGGCGACCAAGTATTCGAGCCAGCCCCAGTATCATGAGGGCTGGAAGAACCGCTACCGCAACGAGCTGAAGGACTGTTTGGTTTATATCGCCGAGGACGAGGCCGCTGCCGCTGCGACGCCCGTGCAGCCCGAACCTACGCCGGCGCCCTCGCCGACGCCTGATTCGAATGACGACTCGCGCGACGATGCCAACGATGACAGGATGGATGCGCCCTCGACCGGTGCTGACGGTGATGGCTCTGCTGATGGCACTACCAACTACGGCTCTACCTCGAACGGCTCCGATTCAAACGGCTCTGCTGCGGGCGATTCGTCTTCAAGCTCTGCCGGCAATACGGACAGCGCCGCCTCTGGTTCGACCGACGCTGATACCTCTAACTCATCCACCGGCTCGAGCGATTCGTCCGTTGGCGCCGGCTCTAACAACGGCTCCGGCTCTGACGCAACCCCTGGTTCCGATGCTTCCAAGGATGACTCGAATAAGGCGCCGGACGTTCCCGTTGCTTCGCCGGACAAGAAGCCTTCTTTCTCCGAGCAGCTTGGTTCTACGCTGGGCTCTTCGCTGATGGCTGGCGTCAATAACGGCTCGACCCAGAATAAGGGCAACTCTGATCAGGTTTCCACGGAAAAGATCGAAGCCGCAAAGGGCGACTCCAAGGACAAGGCTTCCGAGAAGACCGAATCCGATAAGGGTTCTAGCTCTGAGGAGAAGAGCGACAAGTCCGAACAGAAGAAGGACGAGGATGAGAAGTCTGAATCTGAGGAGAAGGACAAGAGCAAGGCCGAGGGCGAAAAGAAACAGTCCGAAGACGACGACAAGAGCGGTGCTGACAACCAGGTCCAGGAGCAAAATGACTCCAAAACGGTGACCACCACGACCACGACGACTACAACGACTAAGTCCTCGGGCGGCAACATGCCCAAGACGGGCGACTTGATTGTGATGGCGAGCCTTGCCAGTGCAAGCTTGGCCACACTGGGCGCTACGTCTATCGTAAGTGGTAAGCATAAGCTCGATCAGCAGAAGAAGGCTTCTGGGGAGGACGGCTTGGAGGAGTAATCTTCCAGATCGTTTTCTATAAGAGTTTGGGACGGGGTCCGGTGCGGCGGCATCGGGCCCCTTTTTTGTTGCGCAACGATTTGTTATGCCCCCTCGGGGGTCTGTTGCTACCGCTGCCCGAAACGTTTGCATGTCGATATTGTTGCGCTCTACCCGCTCGCTACAATGGGCATCGTGCTGCGTTAGAAGGAGAGTTTACGGTGTCTGAACAGGCGAATTATGGTGTTGCTCATGCGTTTGGCGCACGGTTGCTCAGTTATGCGGATAACGCAGCTCTGCCGGTCGGTGTACACGACTTTTCCGATGCAATCAATCGGTGTTTACTCGTCGATAAGACTATGTTTATTGCCGATATATTGGACAGTGAAGCACCTGTTGCGTTTTGCTGTCGGCCCAAGGGTTTTGGCAAGAGCATGAATTTATCGATGCTCAAGTGCTATTTGGAACGACCTGATCACCGGCTGCCGGATCGAAGCCTGTTCGCTGGTACCCAGATTTGGCAGGCGGGCGGCGGTCGCTATCGTGATGAGTACGCGAGTTATCCGGTCATCATGCTCGACTTTACAGCTGCCGCTGCGAGGCGCGACGCCGATGCTGCGGCGGCTATTCGCAGCGCTGTCGCGAACGAGTGCGCCCGATTGCTGCCGCTGCTTGCCGCACCTGATCTGTCAAGACGTGAGGTCCGTCTTATCGAGAGGGCGGCGCGTGGGGTGGCCAGCGATAAGGAGATCTATGCGGCGCTTGGCGTGCTTATCAAGCTGCTCCAGGCAGCTTTCGATGAGCAGGTTGTTCTTCTGATAGACGACTACGACGCGGTATGTCCAAAGCGTTTGGACGCTAAGGACGACGGTAGCGTGGATTCCCTAGAGTCGCTCAGCCGAATGTTGTTCGACACCATTGCCGATGCCGGCGACTCGTTGCGATTGACGTGTCTGATGTGCGAACGCCCCGGTCATGCCGAGTTTGCGTTGTCCCAACGTGGGGTTTCCTATCGGTCGGCGACAGCGTTGTCGAGTTGGTGTGATCGATGGTTCGGTTTTTCGGACGACGAAGTCCAAGTGCTGTTGGATTGCATCGGTCGCAACGGCTGTCTGGATGACGCGCGTGAGTGGCTCGAGGGCTATCTGTTTGGTGGTTTTTATTGCTCGAGCCCGGAGCGCGTGGTGGACTACGCACATCGCGATTGCGTCGCGCCCGTTCGGGCGGATCTGTATTGTTACGCCGACCGTCTGGGCGCATGCGTCGGCGACTGGAATCTCATTCGCCTGTCCACATTGTTCGATTTGGTTGAGCCGCATGGGTTTATTGAGGCGCCAGTGCATATGCATGCCGAGGAGGTCGATGCCGCCAAGCCCGAAGATATCTGGACTGCGCTGTATCTGTCTGGATTCCTTACGACGGATATGACGGGGCATTCGGAGGACGGCGCGTGCCTTCGTTCCCTGCGTCTGCCTAATAACGAAGTGCGTCAGGCGCTCCGTCTTGTAATTCTGGAATGGTTTGAGTGCGCCGTTGAGGACGTTGGAGTTATCGACTCGTTCCATGACGGGCTGTGTCGAGGAGACGAGGACACTGTAAAGCAAGCTTTGAGCTGTGCTATCGGCGATCTGGGCATCGATGTGGGCCAATCAGATATGCCGACAGCCTATCATCTGGCGCTTCAGGGGCTCTGCTTTGGACTGCCCGGCTATTGCAATCCCAGCTCCAAGCGAAGTGGCGTCTCGGATCGCTGGGATATCCAGGTGATTCCCACCGGTCGGGTGTTTGACGTGGCCGACACGCTCGGCATGCTCGATGAGCGACCGCTCATTACGGTCAACATGTTGTACGACCCTGGCGTCGATGCCCTGGGCCTGGAACTGTTGGCGGTTCAGGCGCTGCTCGACATAGAGCGCGACGGCATCGATGATATCCGCGTGCCGCGCCCCGCCGTCGGGCGCATGCGTTGGGGCTTTGGCTTTGACGGTCAGCGTGTGTCCGTGGTGTGTCAACGACTGTAGCGGCGGGCGAAAGCCCTTTACTACTCGGCGTCCTTCAGGGGCGGCATGGGCTTCCAGTTGGGATCCTTAACGATCTTGCGGGCGTCCTTCATGCCGCGGCGCAGCGCCGGAATGCCGGTCTTAAAGCATTTGTCGACTGCTGCCAGACGAATGAACTCCTTGCAGAAGGTCGCGGCATTGCCCAGACGGAACAGCATGGGGTGGTAGTCACCGTAGATCTGCATATAGCGAGCGAGGAAGCCTCGGTTGCGCATGATGTAGTAGCGGTTGGTGTCGCTCGTGGAGTTGAGCTGTCGTTTGCCGGCGATATCCCAGTTGGAGACGGCGCGGGCGCGCTTGAGCACCACGTCGGCAACCACGGCGGCGGGGAAGTGCTGGCTGGCCACGTAGCCGTAGCAGGCATCGTCGCCGTAGATAAAGAAGCGCGCGTCGGGCAGGCCAATCTTGTCGACCACGCGGCGCGAGAACATGCCGCCCTCAAAGCACAGTTGGTTCATGGTGCGGTAGCCCTCGGGCCCCAAGTCCCACTTGGCGATGGGGTTAGGGATGCCGAGCGAAAGGATGAGCTGGTACTGCCAAAAGAAAGCGCCGCCGTCAAAGTCCAGGCGCGAACCCTGGATGACATCGTAGCGGTCGGTCCACTTGGCAAGACGCTCGATGCCTTCGGGGATGACGAGCACGTCGTCGTCCATCACCCAGAACCACTGGGCGCCCAGGTCGTAAGCGCATTTAGTGCCAGCGGAGAAGCCGCCCGCACCGCCGCCGTTTTCGAGCTGCGGGGCGTAGATGACACGGTCGGTGCCGCCCTGCGCGTCGGGCTGCTCGGTGTCGATGCCCCACAGGTTGGCCAGACGCTCGTTGAATGCGGTGCACATGGCCTCGGTCTCGCGCGAATTCTCGTTATCGACAATCACGATGCGCCAGGGCGTTGCCGTGAGCTCGGTCATGGAGTCGAACAAGTTGGCCAGGAGTTCCTGGCGCTTGTACGTAACGACAACGATGGCGAGCTTATCGATGGGGGCGGGAAGGGTTGAAGGCATGGGGCAATATATCCTTTCACGCGCGGCGGGCGAGCGCTGCGCGGAAGCTATCGAATACGTCCTTGGGACTGTTCTATTGTAAAGGCTCACCGCACCTTGTCGGCAAGCTTTGAATAAAACGCAGGAACCTGCCACGGGCCCGCCGCATGACGTGCGGCTACTTTGCCCGCAAGAGGCTCCATAGATTATATAAACGCCCGCTGGCGCGCTGACCCTTTGATACCATGAAACGACAGGTATTTCCTAAGGAGCACATTTGTCTACTAACGCCTCTGGCAGCCCTGTTCTATCGCTGCTTATTCCCATTTACAATGTTCAACGCTACCTGCGCGAGTGTCTCGATTCCGCCCTGGCGCAGACGCTCAAGGATATTGAGATCATCTGCATTAACGACGGGTCGACCGACAACTCGCCGGCGATTATCCGCGAGTATATGGAGCGCGATGGGCGCGTCAAGATGATCGACAAGGCCAACAGCGGCTACGGTGACTCGATGAACCGCGGCCTGGAGATGGCGCGCGGCGAGTACGTGGGCATCCTTGAGTCCGATGACTTTATGTTTGAGGATTCGCTCCAAAAGCTGGTCGCCAAGGCCGATGCTGAACATGCCGATGTGGTAAAGGGCGACTTTTACTTGTATTGGTCCACGCCCGGCGAGCGCCGTGAGCTGTTTGGGATTGTCGACGAGCATATGACGGGCGCCGCGTATCGCCCCGTCGATCGCCCGGGCATCTTCTACTGCAAACCTTCCATTTGGTCGGCTATCTATCGGCGCGAGTTCCTCAACGACAATCAGATTCGGTTCCTTCCCACGCCGGGTGCTTCGTATCAGGATGCGGGTTTTAACTTTAAGGTCTGGGCATGCGCCGAGCGTGCCGCGTTTATCGCGGACCCCATTTTGTGCTATCGCCAGGATAACGAGAAGAGCTCCGTTAATTCGCCCAACAAGGTGTTTTGCGTTTGCGATGAATATGCCGAGATGCAACGTTTTTTGGACGAGCGTCCCGAGCTCAAGGCTCAGCTCCAGGGCATTTTAATGCGCATGAAGGTCGATACGTACCGTTGGAATGATGAGCGCCTGGTCGATGAGTTGCGCGAGCAGTTTTGGGAGAAGGCCTCTCCCGAGCTCAAGTCCGATTGGGATGCCGGTCGCTTTGACCTGTCGCTGTTTGATCCGCGTGGCGAGACCGACTTGCGCCTGATGGTCAAATCGCCCCGCGCCTATATCGATTCGCGCTTTGACTTTAAGAAGCCGGGCAAGATCAATACGTTTAAGCACTACTTTAAGATTGGCGGGCTGCCGCTGGTCTGGCGCGTGCTGACGTATCAGCGCACCTACGGTGATAATCCGCACCCCGATGACGTTCCGGTCGCACAGTAGGAGCGAGTGATTATGGCTACCCCCAAGATTTCCGTTGTCGTTCCCATCTACAAAGTTGAGGAGTGCCTGGCCTGGTGCCTGGACTCCCTGCTTGCGCAGGACATGCCCGATTGGGAAGGCGTGTTAGTCAACGATGGATCGCCGGACGGTTCGCGCGATATTGCGGCTGCCTATTGCGAAAAGGACTCGCGCTTTGCGCTGGTCGATAAGGAGAACGGCGGCCTGTCGAGTGCGCGTAATGCAGGCATCGCCGCGTCCACGGCGCCTATCGTCGCGTTTTTGGATTCCGACGACCGGTTTACGCCCGATGCGTGCCGTGTGATCGTCGATGTCTTTGAGCGCGAGGATTGCGACGTGTTGACCTTTGGCGCGAATCCGTATCCGCTCGAGGCAGGGTATCCGTGGCTTAACTATGTGCTGAGCCCGCGCGATGTGTCGTTTGAAGGCTATAGCTCTGACCTGCTGTTTAAGGAAGCATCTCGCCCCTTTGCATGGCGCACCGCCTGCAAGCGTGAGTTTTTGCTGGGTAACGGGATCGTGTTCGACGAAACCGTCAAGTATGGCGAGGACCAGGTCTTCGATTTTGCCGTGTACGGTCGTTCGCGTAAGACCGCGCTTATCTCGAACAAGCTGTATGACTATCGTGTCGCGCGCAAGGGCTCGCTTATGGACACTATGCGCTATGACGACGAGACGCGACTGCTGGAGCACGTGAAGATTTACTCCGCGGTGATGGCTGACTGGCAGCGCGACGGTCTCGATGTACAGCATGCCGAGGACCTGGCGTACTTCCTCTGCGATCTGGTGCTGTACGATGCGCTCAGGTTGCTGGGTTCGGACTGCGGCAAGGTGTTTGCCGCCGTTGCCACGGCGCTTGCCGGTTCTGCCGTGGGCAGCGATGCTGCGCTCGCACAATGCGCTCCTTCTGTTGCCGCTATGGTGCGTGCGGCGCTTACCAGCAAGGCCCCCAATGCCCGTGAGTGCAAAAAGCTCATGTTCGATTACGACGTCTTGAGGTTTGGGCGTCTGGGTGCCTGCAAGCGCATGGCAGCGAACGCCCTGGGAAAGCGAGAAGTGTAGATGAGTATCAAGCGTTTGGCACTTTGCCGCAGTCAGGGCCGTCTGTTTGTGCTGCTTCGTTTTGCCGGTCAGGATGTCGCCGCGCTTATTGAGCGGGAGGGTTCTCAAGCGTTTGCCCATGCGACGACGAGCGGTTCTTCTGTGCCGTCGCTGGTGCTCCCGGTCGATCATGGCCGTGTACTGGCGCTTTGCCCTTCCGTTTCCGATTACGAGCGCGAGCTCGCCGTCTTGGTGCTTCCCTTTCTGGACGGCTCTACGATTGACGTCACATTTGCATCCGGTGACCAAAGGTTGGGCTCCATTCGCCTCGATAGCCGCGTGGCCAAGCTGGAATCCAAGATTAACTACAAAGCTAAGCCTGCGCTGTGTGCGCTTATCCGCGATGCGCAGCGTGGCGAACACTGCGGCCTCTACGAGATCGATGCCATTCGCTATTTGCCGGCAGACGCCGGCGCGGTGTGGCGCTATGAGGCTACCTGGGCGGGAGACCCCCAGTGCGCACCTGAGCTCCTGATCTTCGATACGCATATGAACGCCATCGATGCCACCGTGCATGTGTTTGAATCGCAGTTCGATGTGCCGCAGCGCAACGGTTGCCGTGTCAATAAAACGTATCTGAGCGTAGAGATGCCTCGGGATATACGAGATTTTGTCGCGATTGTGAGCGATCCCACGGGCCTAATCCAGAGCGGTTTTTGCGCCATGGATGGTCGCCTGTACAACGGCATGGTTGACGACAGCTGGAACCGCATGAAGGATGCGCGTGCAGACGACGCAGCTTATCGACGTTGGTTTGAGCAACATCGCGCAAAGCCGGGCGATATGGCGTGCCAGCGTGTCGCTTCGGCGGCCTTTGCCTATAGGCCGCTCGTGAGCATTGTGGTGCCGTGCTACAAGACTGATCGGGTCTACCTGCGCGAGCTGCTGGACTCGGTGCTAGCCCAGAGCTATGACAACTGGGAACTGCTCCTTATGGATGCCTCGCCTGAATGGGATGCGGTGGCCAATCTTGCGGCGGATGCCAATGACGAGCGCATCCGTCGCATCGAGCTTCCCGGCAACGGCGGCATTGTGGTCAACACCAACGCTGGTATTGAGCAAGCGACGGGCGACTACATCGCGTTCTTGGACCATGATGACATCCTGGAACCGGACGCGTTATTCCACTATGTTGCCGCGTTGAACAAGGCTGCCGAGGGCGAGCGTCCCCAGGTCCTGTTCTGCGACGAGGACATGTTCCAGAAAACGGGGGAGTGGGGCCAGCCGGTCTTTAAGACTAAGCTCAACGTCGACCTGCTCTATAGCCATAACTGCGTGACGCATTTCCTGATGGTGGAGAAGGCGCTCATTGATCGTATTGGCACGTCCCCGGAAGACGTTGCGGGTGCCCAGGACTACGACTTGACGCTTCGCTGCCTTTCGGCGGACGCGCGGTTTGAACATGTTGCGCACGTGCTGTATCACTGGCGCGTTCATCCGGGGTCGACCGCCGATGGCTCTGCCGATAGCAAGCCGTATGCTATTGAAGCCGGTCGTCTTGCGCTGCAGCGCCACTTTAACGCGCTGGGCATTTGCGGAACGGTTGAGGATACCGAGACGCCGTTTGTCTACCGCATGCGCTATGCGCTGCCGGAGCCTGCGCCGCTGGTGAGCATTGTGATTCCCACCAAGGATCACATTGAGACGCTTGACGCCTGTGTGATGTCGATCGCCCAGAAGGCAACGTATGCCAATTACGAGATCGTCTTGGTGGAGAACAACAGCGAAGCCCCGGAGACGTTTGCGTATTACGAAACCCTGCCAGAGCGCGTGGCTGCAGCATCCGAAGGCAAGGGCATCGCGCGCGTTGTGTACTGGCCGGGTGAGTTCAATTACTCCCAGATCATTAACTTTGGCGTGGAGCACGCCAAAGGCGATTATCTGCTGCTGCTCAACAACGATACCGAGGTCATTAGTCCCGACTTTATTGAAGAGATGATGGGCTATCTGCAGCGTCCCGATGCGGGCGTGGTGGGCGCCAAACTCTACTTTGCCGACCATCTGGTGCAACACGCTGGCATATTGGTTGGTGTGCGTGGCGCACTTGCCCATGCCAACCAGGATTTCTCGGCAAAGCGCGAGGGCTATCTTGCCCGCGCCGTACGTCCGGGTAACTTTAGCGCCGTAACAGGTGCCTGTCAGATGGTGCGACGCGACGTATTTGAGCAGGTCGGCGGCTACAACGAGGAATTTGCCGTCGGTTTTAACGACGCTGACTTTTGCCTGCGCGTGCGGGAAGCTGGCTACCGCACCATCTTTACGCCCTATGCCGAGCTGTACCACTACGAGTTCACCTCGCGCGGCAGGGAAGAGGCCAACGAGGAGAAGCTGCGCCGTTGGAAACGCGAACAGGCACTGTTCACGCAGCGCTGGCCGGAGTTTTTCTTGACGGGTGATCCATGGTTGGGGCCTAACTTGTCTTCCGAGAGTGAGTACTTCTCGCTTTAGACAATGGTTGTTAGAAGGCCCTCAGCTTGACTTCGCCATGAGTTGGGAAGAAGGCAGCGTTTAGGCTATTTGTTAGTTTACATTACGATAGCTCGATACTTCTACGATAAGTTTGTACAGGCTTATACAACTCGATATAATCCGATATAGTTGCGATAAACTAATAAAGCTAAGATTGACCGATAATCGATTTCCTTGAGAGGCAAACAAGTGAGCGCCACAATATTCCATAACCCGTTTCGTCCCACTGCCGGCGCTGAGCCTCCGCGCATAATTGGTCGTGATGATATTGCCCTTGAGTTTACCGAGAGTTTGAATTCGGGAATTGGTGCACCTGCGAGGCTCATGCGCGTTGCCGGGCCAAGGGGTTCCGGAAAAACTGTTTTGCTCTGTGATCTTAGAGATCGTGCACGAGAGCTTGGCTGGAAGACGGCTATTGTTTCTGCTGGTCCCAACCTATTGCTGGACCTGAAGGATCAGATTGCAGAATCCTCCCTTGCGACCAATGCTTCAGTCGGCGTAAATGCCGGCTTTGTTTCCGCTAAATTCGACGTTGTGCCAAAAGAGTCGAGTCTTAGAAAGTTGCTTGGCTCGGCCGCAAAGTCTTCCAAGGGCCTGTTTATTGCAATAGATGAGGTGCAGGATGCCCCGATTGACGATATGCGCGCTATTGCTTCTGCTGTGCAGCTTCTAATAGGGGAGAAAGTCGATATTGCTCTCGCATTTGCCGGATTGCCCGCTGGTGTTATGGATCTTATTAACGGCAAGGCACTTACATTCTTGCGTCGTGCCCTCCCCGAAGATCTGGCGCCTATCAACCAGGTGGAGGTAGCGCTCTCTATGGGCGATAGCTTTATAGCGACTGGTTTGACCATAGAGGACGATCTGCTGTCGAGAGCCGCTAAGGCCACGAAGGGCTATGCCTATTTGGTGCAACTGGTCGGTTACTCCATTTGGCAGCGCGCCAACTTGCATCGTGTCAAAAGTGCCAACGTGAGCGAGCGCGATGTTATCGAAGGCATTGCGCTGGCAGAGGCTCGTTTTCACGATGTTGTTCACGAGCCCGCGATTTCTGGACTTGGACTCAACGATATCAAATATCTTTTGGCCATGTGCGAGGATAAGCAGCAGTCCAAATCATCTGAGATTGCTAAACGTATGGGTAAAAAGACCAATGAGGTCAGCTCTATTAGGGCTAAGCTGCTACAAAGAGAGGTTATTCAGGCTCCACAGAGGGGCTACGTGCAGTTTGCCGTGCCGGACCTAGATATCTATCTGCGAGAGAATGCCGCGGAGATTCTCGAGCGGTTCTAAATCAAGGCATGAATAGCCGCCGGTTAACTGCCTTTTTCGACTTGGCTCGCGTCCCCCCCCCCCGCGAGGACGTGCCCAAAGCGGCAATACTGATTGATTACGGAAGGGCATCTCAGGGTGCAATCGATATACTATTTGTCCAAATGAAAGGAAACCCATGCAGCTATCTGAGCAGCTTCTGCACACGACGATTCGCATCGAAGCTTCGTTGGCCTCGGGAGGTTGCTCAGTTGGAACGGGTTTCTTTTTCAAGTTCTGCGACGACGGAAAGACCTATGTGCCGGCAATCGTGACCAACAGGCACGTGGTCGAGGGCGCGTACGAGTATCGCGTCATCTTTTCGAGATCTGACGAGAACGGAAACCTGCTCAATATAAACGAGCAACTTACCATGCGGGGCTCCGAGAGCGACTGGATCGCACACCCTGACGAAAGTGTTGACCTGTGCGTCTTACCCATCGGTCCCGCACTGAATGGTTTTATCCGGGCGGGGAAGCATCTGCTTACCATACCGCTCAGCTTGGAGCTTCTGCCGACGGATAAGCAGATTCAAGACATGGGCTGTATGGACGAGGTGACCATGGTCGGATACCCCAACGGCATTTGGGATGAGGCCAACAACCTGCCGATCGTCCGTCGGGGTATCACGGCGACGCCCTATAGGTACGACTATCAGGGGCAGAAAGAGTTCCTGGTTGACATGGCGTGCTACCCGGGATCGAGCGGTTCCCCGGTCTTTCTCTACAACGAGGGTACTTATTTGGAGAACGATGCTGTGGTCATGGGCAAGAGGCTCTATCTACTTGGCATCCTTCGGGCTGTGCCCATCAGAACTCTTCTCGGAGACATCACCGTATCCACGATTGCCCACGTGAGCGTTCAGGACATGTTGAATCTCGGCATCGTCATCAAATCCGAGCGTCTGAGGGACTTCGATCCCATCGTGAGGGAACGCTTGAGCGTTTCTGGAAATTAGTATTTATTTGGCTCGCCCGCTCTGATGCCGCCCCCGCACAGCTGGTCGGCCTCGGCGTCCATCACCGCGTTCACGACCTGCTCGGCGAGGCGCCTGAGCAGCTCCTGCATGTCGATGGCGCCGTCGTCGAAACGGGGCATGGCGAGCATGTCCGGCGTCTGGTCTGATAAGATTTCCATAGCGGTCCTCGTCCTTTCCTAGAACCTGTTGTTGTGGTGATTTCAGATTCTAGGACGAGGGCCGCTCTTCGTTAAGCGGCCGCTGGGGCGTCACCCTTACACCAACATTTTCGACGCGATCGGCCGCTTCGTGGACTTCGTGCGCGACGTGTGTGCTGAGGATGCTCTGGAAGAGAATCTCCGTTTTGTGTCTGATGCCCTGGACGGTAAGTGCACGCCGCGTGAGATTATTCGCAACTACTTCCTCAAAGATTTCTACAAGGATCACTGCTCAACCTACCAGAAGCGCCCCATCTACTGGATGCTTGATTTCGGTAAGAAAAACGGCTTCAAGTGCCTTATTTACATGCATCGCTACCAGCCAGACCTGCTGGTCCGCGTACGCACTAATTATGTCCATGAACAGCAAGAACGGTACCGCACGCAGCTCGCTCACCTAGAGGAAGCCGTGGCACAAGTTGATATCTCGCAACGCGTAAAGTTGAACAAGCAGATCAAGAAGCTCAACGATCAGCTCGCTGAGACTATAACCTTTGGGGAGAAGATTCACCATTTAGCAGAACAAATGATTGCGATCGGACTGAGGGATAAGCGTGATCGATTTCGGCATCTTTACCATTGACGGGGTGAAGAGGTTCTTGTTCGACGCCCTGCGCATCGATGGGTGCGAGTTCGGAGATATGCAGCTGCGTTTTCGCAGCGACGAGGTTGGGACGTACGCCGATGTCCGGGAGAGGCTGGGGGAGTCCCTCGCCCCCGACGACCTGCTGCTGCACCTCAGGCACGTCACGGCCAACACGGATGGCTGCGCGTCCATTCGCGAGAGCGGGATTCTCGGAATCGGGGACGTGCTCTCGCGTCCTAGTGCGCTTACGCGTCTTTTCGAGGGCTGCGGGGTTCATTTCGACAAGGCGAGCCGAACCGTGTCTGTCGACGGGAGAAGGCTCAGCCTGGACCTGGTCGATGATGCCTTCCTCGGACGGGAGTCCTCGGAGCCGATAGATGGACTTCTGTACATTCTGGCGGAAGACTCCCTCGTGAACTCCTTCATCCACAAGTCGTGCATCCGGGAGTACTCCACGCTTTCGCGGTATCCCGAGGCCATATGGGCTCTGGAAGAGGTCGTCGGGCATGGGAACGAGGCGGTTTGGAGATGGAAGGACGCCGCGCGCCCATATGTTGTCGAGTTCACCGCGACTTTGAAGGAGCTCGATCTGTGTCGACTCCAGCCGGACGATGGGATGGGTTTTTGCAGGGCGGCGGTTTGAAGGAGTCCGTATTCAATAATCTGGTTTACCAGGCGCTCGGGGTCTGCGTGCGGGGTGCCCGCGAGGTTATCGCCTCCCTGCCTGCTGGCGGCGGGGTGCCCCGTCGTCGATCGTTCGGATAACCCCTCTGGATGAGTTCTGCGGCGACCCCGAAGCTGGCTTGGATTCCATGTGCGATAGGGAGGGGCGTTGTCGGATTTGCGACGAAGACGCTGTGGAGTCCCTGTCGGCGTTCCTTATCGCTAATGGGTATCTAGGGGAGGGCTTCTCGGGATAAAACGGGTTTCGCTTGGTCTAATGCGTAGGATGACCAGTTTCGTGTTGTCCCAGCAGGGAATCGCCCGACGGATCAGATTGCGGAAACATGGGGTTCCGATGCATGGGGTAGGCGAGGGGTCGTCGCCCTGATGTGCGAATGAGCTTCACCCTGCTGTCGCATTCTGTCCGTATGGATAATGGCCGGCTTAAGGTGCCGGCCTCCTACCGGAGGAGGTTGCGACGTGCGCGCGATGATCGAGATTGAGTGGATGGACGGGCTTGTGACGAAGGTGCCGGAGTTCGCTCTGGGCGACGTATTCGGTGAAAGCGTTCAGGTAGAGCTCGATTTCAAGTTCGACGACGTGTCGGAGGGCCTCTGGGTCGAGGTGCGCCATCATAAACCGGACGAGGGCTCGGATGGCGACCCGCGCGAAAGGGCCTGTACGCTGCATGCGGACTGTCACTACGGTTTGGTCGACGCGGTCGACCTCGACCGTATCTTCTGCGTTCTCTTTGAGGGGCAGCCGAGGATCTGCCGCATCGCGGGGGAGCTCGTGAACCTCTCAAGGGCCTGTGCTATGGCTCAAGGTTGACGCGCTACTGAACGTTGTCGGTGCGCAGCCTCGCGTGGCGCTCGTAGGGGAAGTCCAGGTAGGTCAGCGCGTCGGCCTCTGCCTCCTGTTACCGTTCATGGGAAATCGGTCAATTGGGAGCGCGGTGGAAATCCTGGACCGTGTTCCTACGCTACAAGACCTAGGCTTCTTCGGTACTGCATCGGGCTCATATAGCCCAGGTCGCTCTTGCAGCGCTTGTCGCGATACCAGACCAGATAGGCGTACAGCATCTTCATGAATTCCCCCATGCCAACATCGTCCCAGCCCCTTCCGTAGAAGAGCTCCACCTTCAGCCTGCCGAAGCCCTCCGTCCTTGAATTGTCGGGTGAGCACCCCTTTCTCGACATCGAGCGCGCGAGGTCCTGGGCGGCGCATAGCCGATCCGGCCCTGCCACCGGTAGTGGCCGCCGCGGTCGCTGGCTTACGCCTTGAGGAAGCGCGCCCGGGACCTCGGCCCCTACGAGGCATCGGCATTGTGCCAGCTTCGATCGGAGGCGGGCTGCTCGAGCCTCATGACCGCATACGACCTCAAAGAGGACTTCTTCGACATCTACGACGAGCACCCGCTCTCGCGGGAGGATGCCGAGGATGCATTCGATGCGTGGAAGGCATCCATCCCCGATGACAAGGCCTACGATCCCTTCCGGGGGCTTGCGAAGGCCGTGGAGAACCACCGCGAGTTCATATTTAACTACCGGGATTGTCCGAGCCGCATCTCGAACGGTTACACGGAATGCGCGAACCGCCTCATCAACGAGACTAACATGATGGGGCGTGGCCACTCCTTCGAGACGCTGCGCGCGCGTACGCGCTATCGCAGTTTGTCCCGTCACAGAGGTATGGCCCTACGCCTGTCATCTCGGCTGTCGGAACAGGAGTGGGTGCGGTTACCCCAAGTGTCGCTACGACGCTGCCTATCGCACCCGCCTGTCCGCGGCCCGTGAAGGGTTATGTCTCACCGCTGACGAGCTCGCCGCCATGGTCGCGATTGCGGTCCCTTTGTTTAGGCGGGGACAGAGTTACGAGACCATATGGGCCACACATGCTGACGAGCTTCTGTGTGCGTGCGCAGTGCCTGCTCCTATCAGGAGAGGGACAGGCGCGCCTTACCTGCTTCTCCCGCGAAAGGACCGTATGAGGAAGCGTAAGCGCAGGGATGTCGAAGGTGCTGGGCGCGACGGGGTTGACCGCACTGGCCGTACCTACGCCGAATTCGAGGCGCTCTCGCTTGCCGACAGGTCGCGCGTGGTCCAATGTGACTCCGTTGAGGGCTACGAGCGCAACACCTACGACATCCTGAGCGCACACATCGTGGCCCGGGCGTTCCAAATCTATTTGCGCAAGCGTCATGCCAGCTCCGGCAGCCATCGTTGCCTGCCTCGACCATATAGAGAGTCTCATAGGCTCTGTTGCTGCCTTCGAGGCTATCTTCGGCATCCTGCTAGTCGATTGAGGAGTCGAGTTCGATGATTGGAAGGGCCTGGAGCGCTGGTGTCTCGAAAGCGGAGCTCGGCGCTGCCGCGTGTTCTGCTGCGACGCGATGAGATCCAACCAGTAGTCGGCATGTGAGCGCAACCACGAGCAGCTCAGGCGCATTCTGCCCAAAAGCCGTAGTGGCGGTGCTCTGAGCCCCTACGACGTTGTAGTATGCTGCAGCCACGTAAACTCTTGCCCGCTTGCTGGACTCGCTGGCAGGTGTCCATTCGAGCTCCTCGGAGACCTGTTGCTGTGCGGCATCGGATGATCGCTTCGGGCTGTCCCTCGACAGCGAGCTCGCCGTCTCGCCCGATAAGGGGTCATCCCCGACGGGGTGGTACCAGGCCTACGAGCGGAGCGACGGCTCTTGGGCCGCCGGGTGTCAGTGATAGCATGAAACTTAACACTTGTTCAGTTTCATGCTATCACTGACAGTGCGCAAGCTTCATTATGAGTTCAGGGTACCTGATCTTGTCGATGCCTGATTGGCACGCAGAGCCGGGATCCCGCCAGAGCGCGATACGCCCTGTGTCGAACATACAGGCGCGACCGTTGGCGCCTTCTTCTCTTCTACTGGAATCCACGCCGAAAGCATTCTGTACGACAGGCTATGCCTGGTGTTCTGCCAAATGGTCATTTTATCTTTCTATAATGAGGCGAGATTCTATCCAAGAATCCGACATGTCGCTCTTCGTCGATGCCGAGGACCGTTAAGTCGACTACTCTACCGGTCTCGTTACCTAACTTTTGGGATATCTGTTCGCATCCGGAGACCAGTTGATCGGAATATTTCGAGTACAGTAGCAGCAAATCAATATCACTGTCTACACCGAGCCCTGAAGCACTCAGCGCAGATCCGAATAGATAGACATGATCAAACTGAGAGAACAGTTCTAGGTTGCTGTCGAGAATGTCTATGAGTCTCAAATAGTTCATAGTTTGCGAACGAATGAGAAGAAGCTATCCATATCGAGGAGCTTCACGTTAATTTGCGCCGCAAATACCTGGGCTTCTTCGGAGATGCATTGCTTGCCGTTCCATCTATGCAAGTTGACGACAACGGTATGTTCTGCCGGCGCTAAACGGGCCAACTCTGCATAGCTCAGACAGTATTCGTATACGAATAAGAAGCATTTCCCTTTCACTATATATTCTCTAAGGTTTGTCTTCGACTTGCGAGTTGCTTTCTTTCCGCACAGATGGAAATACTTTAGGGCAAAAATCAAGCTGTCTAGCCTCATCTCGGCGCGCCTGAAGCAGCGGGCATCATGGTACATCTGTCGGATACGCGGCGTATCGTCAAGATAAACTACCGTCTCTTTCCCGTTTTCTATCATTTGCAACAATGGGCGTTCTGTATCTAGAGAAACATCTATAAATCGCCCCTGTTCGTCAAGCTTTTTGATTAGCAGTTCTAGGGATTCTGCAGAGGGGAGCAGGTCACCTTCTGTGGGCTGGATTCCGAAGATGGAGTTGATGACCTCGGGGAAAAGAATAGACCTTTGTCTTTCCGTATTATCTCTGGTGGCTTCGAACTCCTTAGCATGGTCGATAAAATCGCGGACAGCGGCCTGGTTGGAGAAGGAATTGTCCTTGTGGTTCTGGAACAGGCACAAGTTCGATTCGAACATCGTGCAAAGTTTTCGGTTGTTGACGATTATTTCCTTTTCAAAAACATCCCACAGTTTTCGCTTGTCCTTCATGTAGTAATTCTCGTATATCGACTTGTTTCGGGCGAGCAGAGGTGCGGCCTCTTTGCGCAGGTCGTCGAAGGAACTGAACGTCTTTCCGAAAACGCGATCAATTTCTGCGTGACGAATCGACTTCCATTTCCTCACTTCATCTGCCGTGAAAGCGGAGTTCTTGTCGAAATTCGTATGGCAGTTTGGACAGATGAGAATAAGGTTGTCGAACGTGTTCTCTGCGCTTTCGCAATATGGGACGATATGGGCCCGTTCAGCAATGTCTCCATTGCTGATGAATAGATCGGCCCGACAATCTGGATTCATGCATTTGCCGGCAGACTCCGCCCAGAGTCTTCGCTCGACATATGCTGAGATTGGCTTTCTGCTTGTCTTCGACACTTTCCGTCCCCGCTTTGACCTCTTCGATTGACGATTAACTGTCATTTGAGAATATGTTATCCAATGATTGGGCCACCGACAGGCTTCAAGTGAAGATTATTGAACGGGGAGGTAAACGGAGAGCTAAAGAAGTAGACATTCGGCAGCTTTTAGCCCCATGGTTAACGGATCGCGTGCCGAATGACGCTCCTATAGGCTGTCAAGTCCTTTATTGGCCGACATTTTAGTTAGAGGTTTTCCAAGCCACTGTGGTAAACCCATCGGGTTTTCCATAGTGGCGGCACTTTCAATGCCCCGCAGCGAGGGGGAAAAGGGGGAGGTGACTTTCTCTTTAAGGCGGCGTAGCCGCCGCTCTTTTGCTCCCCCTTTTCCCCCTTCCCGCCCGCAGGCGATCCCCGCCGCAGCGGATTTTCTTTTGGTACTTTTTCTTTTGTGAGGTGGTAATATGACCGAGAATTATCGAGGCTGCTACGAGTATTTGAGCGCACAATATCCGGAGGTCGGAGGCTATGAGTTTTATAAAGAGCTGTTTCCGGACAATGAGAACTCCGGAGAACGGCACACGGATTTTTCCCATCCGAACGCTGTGTATCTGTATCGGGACGAACAGAGCGAGGATAAGAAGCTCCGGCGCAGGAAGATGTATAACGACACATGGGAACAGGATTACATGGAGTTTGTCGAGGGGAACAGCCTTACTTTGTGCAGCGGTCTTGCATATCGCAGAAAGGAGAACAGGCTGGAGAACGCCCAGCGGATGTATGCTCTGATCTTCGATCTGGATGGCGTAGGTCTTGCCGAGCTGCGCAACCTCTTTCTGCGCTTTGGCGGCGATCCGGAGCGAGTGCGCCGGTTGCCGATGCCGACTTTCCTTGTTCTGTCGGGGACAGGGCTGCATATCTACTATGTTTTCCAGCAGCCGATTGACCTATACCCGAATATAAAAATTCAGCTTAAAAGTCTGAAATATGACCTCACTTTCCGGCTATGGGAGTATGGCAGCACTTCGCAGGTCAAGGCGATCCAGTATCAATCCATCAATCAGAGCTTCCGCATGGTGGGCAGCATCAATGACAAGCATGGGACGGAGCTGGTCGCTTTCCGTACCGGAGAACGGGTAACGCTGGATTATCTGAACGCCTACGCAAAGCCAGAAAACAGGGTGGATGTCAATAAGCCTTTCAGCCCATCCAAAATGACACGAGCTGAGGCGAGGGAGGCATATCCGGAGTGGTATGAGCGTGTTGTTGTGAGAGGCGAGAAAGGACGCAAGAAGTGGGATATTGCCGGAAAGGTGCATGGTGATGATCCGTATGCGCTCTACCATTGGTGGCTGCGGCAGATCGGAGAGATAAAGGGCGGGCATCGGTATTTCTTTTTGATGTGCCTTGCTATCTATGCTTACAAATGCGGTGTGTCGAAGCAGCAGCTCCGGCAGGATATGAAAGAGGCTTTTGATGATCTGCAGATGGTGAAGCATGAGAACGCATTGACCGAGGAAGATATACGGAGTGCGCTGGAAGCCTACGACAAGGAGTATTACAATTTCACGATTTCCGATATTGAAGCTCTGACCGATGTTCGCATCGAGCGCAACAAGAGGAATGGTAGATCACAGAAAGAGCATTTGAAAAGAGCAAGGGCGGTGCAGGAAGTGGATTATCCTGGCGGCACATGGAGAAGAAAAGGGGCAGAAGAAAAGAAAGCGCAAGTCTATGCGTGGCGGCAGGAGCATCCAGAGGGACGCAAGGCCGATTGTCATAGGGACACCGGACTTGATCCGAAAACGATCCGCAAATGGTGGGACACCGTACCGGAGGGGCATATAACGGTCAAAATACGCCCATCACAGGCTTTGAGCGATCTGTTGGTGGAGGAATTTAAGAAAGGGCTGTAAACGCCCCAGAAACGCCCTACAAGGCGTTTTCGGGGCGGGTAAGGGTTTTTATATTACCCCACCGAAAACGAGGCTTGAAAACCGCGCGAAATAAGGCTTTTTCACCCCCTAAATGTACACGCTGCGGTGTTAGCATATAGAAAGCACTGTTCATAGAAAAGATGCAAAAAAACATTTGCAATGCACTTGCAAATGTCACGAATATTGAATATAATATTAGTGCAAGCTAAAAATGACGAGGAAAGGAGTGCTATTATGGCTAAAGGAAATATGACGATAAGAATGGAGCCGGAGCTGAAAGCACAGGCGGCAGCTCTCTTTAAGTCCCTCGGAATGGATTTGAGTACGGCAACGGGTATTTTTTATCGACAGGCACTTAGGTGTCATGGACTTCCCTTTGAAGTCAAGGTTGACGAGCCGAATGCTGTTACCTATGCGGCGATGGAGGCGGCAGAAAAGGGAGAGGATATGTATGGTCCGTTTGATAGCGTTGTAGATCTGATGGAGGCGCTGAATGCTTAAGCCGGAGTTTTCGGGGCAGTTCAAACGAGATTACAAGCTTGCGATCAAGAGAGGCTGCGATCCGAAGAAGTTGGAGGAAGTGATCACGCTGTTGTGTAACGAGCAGCCGTTGCCGGAGGCGTATCGAGATCATGCTCTCACTAATTCCAGAAATTATAAGGACATGAGAGAATGTCACATCGAGCCGGACTGGCTGTTGGTCTATAAAGTTGTTCGGCAGACTTTGATTTTGAAATTGATAAGGACGGGATCTCATAGCGATTTGTTTTGAGATTAACTCCGGATGAAAGAGTGGTGATGATATTTGGCGGGTGTAATAACGGAAATTGCAATAGAATGTGGCGTGTCGGAACAGGCAGTTCGTGCATGGTGTAGGCGAAACCATGTTGCGAAAGATGCGAAAGGAAGTTTCGCAATCAGCGAAAGTCAAAAAACCGCCATATATCAGCATTATTTAGGTGTTGAACGAAAGCAAGTTTCGCAACAGGCGAAAGCAAGTTGCGAAACTTGCGAAACCACTTTGATCGCTATGCTGCAGGGAGAATTAGACCGGAAAAGCGAGCAACTTGCTGTAAAGGACAAGCAGATCGAGGAACTGAACGCAAGGTTGGCGGAGGTCAGCTCGGCGTTGGTGACGGCACAGCAGACTGCGGCAGCGGCCCAGGCTCTCCATGCTGGGACAATGCATCAGCAGCTTCTTTCCGGCAAGTCCGGAGCCGATCAGCCGGAGCGTGAGACAGAACCGGTTCAAAAGCGTAGCTGGTTTAGTAGGTTCTTTGGGGACTAAACAGAACGACAAATCGGGAATTGATACTGTATTAAAAGATTTTCCTCTTTTCTGCCCTAAATGCAAATTGACGCATATCATTGATGTAGAAAAATTAGAGATTGTAATCAAAAATACAGAAAAACAAACTTTTATTATTTAGAAGAAAGGATATAAAAATGAAACGTTTACCTAAATATACGCCTGCGGAAGTACGGAATGATCCATACGGATT
>DBGAQS010000004.1:0-3975 GCA_048434495.1 Collinsella sp.
GAGCTGGTTGTACTTGGCGATACGGTCGCTGCGGCACGGGGCGCCCGACTTGATCTGGCCGGCGTTGACGCCCACGACCAGGTCGGCGATCGTGGAGTCCTCGGTCTCGCCGGAGCGGTGGCTCACGATGCAGGCGTAGCCGGCCTCCTTGGCGGTCTCGATGGCCTCGAGCGACTCGGTGAGCGTGCCGATCTGGTTGACCTTGACCAGGATCGCGTTGGCGGCACCCAGCTCGATGCCCTTCTTGAGGCGCTCGGTGTTAGTGACGAACAGGTCGTCGCCCACCAGCTGCACCTTGTTGCCAATGCGGCGAGTGAGCTCAACCCAGCCGTCCCAGTCCTCCTCGGCCATGCCGTCCTCGATGGAGATGATGGGATAGGTGTCGACGAGCTTCTCCCAGTAATCAACCATCTGGGCGCTCGTGTACTCCACGCCCTCGCCCTTGAGCTCGTACATACCGGTCTCGGCGTTGTAGAACTCGGTGGACGCCGGGTCCATGGCGTACATGAAGTCGACGCCGGGCTTAAAGCCAGCCTTCTCGACGGCCTTGGTAATGTACTCGAACGGCTCGGCATTGGTCTTGAGGTTGGGCGCAAAGCCGCCCTCGTCGCCCACGCCGCCGCCCAGGCCGGCCTCGTGCAGCACGCCCTTGAGGGTGTGATAGACCTCGGCGCACCAGCGCAGGCCCTCGGCAAAGCTCGGAGCACCCACGGGCATAATCATGAACTCCTGGAAGTCAACGTTATTGTCGGCATGCACGCCGCCGTTGAGGATGTTCATCATGGGCGTGGGCAGCAGGTGTGCGTTGACGCCGCCCAGATACTGGTACAGCGACAGGCCCGCCGACTCTGCCGCAGCGCGGGCAACGGCCAGCGACACGCCCAGGATGGCGTTGGCACCGAGCTTGGTCTTGTTGGGGGTACCGTCTGCGGCAATCAGCGCGGCATCGACGGCGCGCTGATCGAAGGCGTCGAGGCCCACGACGGCGTTAGCGCACTCATTGTTGACGTGCTCGACGGCCTGCGAGACACCCTTGCCCAGGTAGCGACCCTTGTCGCCGTCGCGCAGCTCGCATGCCTCAAAGGCGCCGGTCGAAGCGCCCGAAGGCACCATCGCGCGACCGAAGCTGCCGTCCTCGAGCACGACCTCGACCTCGACGGTGGGGTTGCCGCGGCTGTCAAGCACTTCGCGACCGTAGACATCCAAAATATCGCTCATGTTGTCTCCCTCTCACTTGGAAACGGGTTGAATGTTTGGCGACCGACTGACCGTGCACCGTCGGTGTGCCTCAGTAAGTTAGCCTTGTCGCACTTTTTGCATTATGCCATAAGTTAGCCGAGGGATACACTTATTTTTCGAAAAATTCAGCGGGAACGATGAGGCGCGTCAGCCCGTCGTTCCCGCAGTCTTACTCCTCCGCCTTTGCGGCATCCCACAGGTCGTTGAGGCCGTGGGTCGAAAGATCGGCAAGATCCACGTGAGCACCGGCCGCCATCTGCTCCATCGCAGCCCAGCGACGGCGGAACTTGGCCGTGCTCGCGCGCAGGGCGCTCTCGGCGTCAATCCCCTCTTTACGCGCAACGTTGACTAGGGCAAAGAGCAGGTCGCCAAACTCCATCTCGCGCTCGGGCGAGCCGGGCTCCTCGGCCTCAAACTCGGCACGCTCCTCGGCGACCTCGTCCCACACATCCTGGACCGCCTCCCACTCAAAGCCCACGGCCGCCGCCTTGCGCGACACCTTCTGAGCTTGCATCAGCGCCGGCAGGTGCGTGGGCACGCCGTCGAGCAGGCCTTCGGGCGCAGCCTCGCTCGCCGCCACAGCCTTGTCCTTGGCAGCCTTCTCGGCAAGCTTGACCTCGTCCCAAATCTTGAGTACCTCGTCGGAGCTGTCGGCATCCACATCGCCAAACACGTGCGGATGACGGCGAATGAGTTTGGCGTCAATATCGCGCGCCACGTCGGCCAGCGTAAACTCGCCGGCGTCCGCCGCAATCTGCGCATGCAGCACTACCTGCATGAGTACGTCGCCCAGCTCCTCGCACAGATGCGTGGCATCGTCGGCCTCGATGCAGTCGAGCGCCTCATAGGCCTCCTCGATCATGTTCTTGCCAATGCTGCGGTGCGTCTGCTCGCGGTCCCACGGACAGCCGTCGGGCTGGCGTAGGCGCCAGATGGTCTGCACCAGATGCTGCAGCTCGGCCGACGCGTCGACCAGCGTGGACAGGTCGCGCGAGCCCTCGGCATTTTGCTGAGCCATGTGCTGTGCCATGGTTAATCCTCCTCCATGATCACGTGGCGGAACGCGTCGCCCTCGTAGATGCCGTAGCTGTGTGTGCCGTCCTTGGGGATGCTCACGCTGCCGGGGTTGAAGAGCCACAGGCCCGGGTGCGCGGCGCTTTCCTCGTTGACCTTGATGTGCGTATGACCGTAGATGAGCGCGGAGCCCTCGGGCAGCGCGGGCGCGTGGTCGACGCTGTTGTGCATGCCGGCGCCAAAGACATGGCCGTGCGTCAGGAACAGCTTGCGGCCGGTCTCGTCGAACAGCGTGGCGTAGTCGGCCATGACGGGAAAGTCGAGCACCATCTGGTCGACCTCGGCGTCGCAGTTGCCGCGCACCGCGATGATGCGGTCAGCCAGGGCGTTGAGCAGTGGAATCACGCGCTTGGGGGCGTAATCGCGCGGCAGGTCGTTGCGCGGACCGTGATAGAGCAGGTCGCCCAGCAGGACGATGCGATCGGGCTGCTCGGACTCGATGGCAGCACAGAGGCGCTCGGTCCAATATGCCGAACCGTGGATGTCGGAGGCGATGAGATATTTCATGGTGGTCCTTTCGGTGAGGTTGATGGGGCGGGTGTGGCGCGTCGCCGACGGTGTCACTCAAATTGCAGAGCCGCGGCTTGTGCTGCCTGTATCACGCGCTGGAGCGGCACGTTGTGCTCACGGGCAAGGCGGGCGCAGTCCTCGTACTCGGGCGCCGCACGCTCACTGCCGTCGGGCAGGGTGGCCACCTTGACGGACACCTCGCCCCATGGCGTCGTTACGCGCTCAAAGCGGCGTGGCAGGCAAACGCGCTCCATAACCTGGCGACGGATACCATTGGTCGTAGTTTCCAAAAAGATGATCGTCTGCAGGCGCTCGATATCCTCGTGGACGCAGATTACCTGCAGCTGCCAGCCGGGACGGCCTTTCTTGCAATAGGCGGGCAGCCAATGCACCTCGCGCGCACCCGCCTCGCGCAGGCGGTCGGCAGCGTAGGCGAGCACCTCGGGCGACGCGTCGTCGATGTCGCATTCCAGCTTGACGATGGTCTCGGGCGCATCGGTCTCGCGGGACAGCGGGGATGTGCTATCGCATGGCATACGGTCCGGCTCCTTTCCGCACGGGCTCGTTTTGTTCATCCAAACGCTAGCACATCGGACGTGGCACAGGCGTGACTTTCGTCCGTCGCCGCCCTCGCCCCTATCCAAACGTGTACATCAGCCTCCAAACATGTCATTTTCTGCAGCTTTTGGAGGCTGATGTACACGTATTGGAGTAGAGCCGCACCGCGCACCCTTTCCAATCGATTTCGAGCTCCGGCGTGCCCGGCGTGTTGAAAGCTGCACCATTACAATGGAGCGGATTCGCTTGACGCAAAGGAGTCGCAATGTCTGCCTGCCCGCTGGTCGATTGCCATACCCACACCTCGTTTTCGGACGGACATGCCTCGTTTGAGGACAACGTTCGCGCCGCTGCTGCGGCCGGCTGCCGCGTCATGGTCTCGACCGACCATCTCACCCTGCCCGCCAGCATGGATGCCAACTGCGAAGTGCAGGTTACTGAGGGCGACCTGCCGGCACATCGTCTGGCTTTTGAGGATGCTCGCAAGCTTTCCGCGCAGATCGCGCCGGAGCTCGAGCTTATCTATGGCTTTGAATGCGATTGGTACGAGGGCTGCGAGCCTTTGGTTGAGCGCTGGTCCCAGGGCGCCGTCGT
>DBGAQS010000005.1:0-25475 GCA_048434495.1 Collinsella sp.
CATCGAGGGGCACCTGATGCCCGACCACGTCCACATGCTGCTGGCGATACCGCCGAAGTACAGCGTGTCCAGCGTGATGGGCTACCTGAAGGGGAAGAGCTCGCTGATGGTATTCGACAGGCACGCGAACATGAAGTACAAGTTCGGCAACAGGAAGTTCTGGGCGGAGGGCTACTACGTGTCCACCGTCGGCCTGAACGAGGCGACGATCGCCAAGTACATCAGGGAGCAGGAGTCCCACGACATCGCGCTGGACAAGCTGAGCGTGAAGGAGTACGAGGACCCCTTCAAGAGGAGGTGATCCTGCCGGTTCGACCGGCGCGCCACGGGTCAAGATGCACTAGGCCTGGACGAAGTCCGGGCCCGCGCCTTTAGACGCGAGCCCGGGGCCCGTGGGTTATACCCTAAGAGCAAACCACCCCTTTTTAAGGGTGGTTCTGATTTGTTCTCCTGGCCTGCTGCTGCCCCAGCTTCCCACCTAGCTTTCCAGCTTTCCACCTTAGGTGGTAAGTTAAGTGGAAAGCTGGAAAGTAAGTGGAAAGTTGACATGTAGGTGCGGGCTGAAGAGGGGTTAATAATTACACAAACCATACCAGCCAAACAAAAAGATACCAATCTGGTTGGTAAAACACCGTCAATGAGCCGCGAGCTAACTAGCTGCGTAAATAAAACCTAAAGAACTGTTGCAAATTAATGGCAAATGCCCAGATGCCGCCGTGCGATTTTCAATTAACTGTTACGCGCAAACAGCAAAATGCTACCATCTAACATGCACGTAAGAAAGCAGATTAACGGTTAAGGCTAAGAAGTGGCAGGTATGTCGGAAGCAACAAGGACTCGCACGCATGCGCCCGAGGTTAGGCAGCGCGCCGTCGAGGTCCTCCAAGAGGGGGTCGGTCATCGCGCCCTCGCCGCGGAGCTCGGCATTCCCCAGGCCACGGCTCGTCAGTGGGCCCGCGCATATGCCGTGGGCGGTGCCGACGCCGTTCTCAACGCCGGTTCGCATCATCACACCTATTCGTACGAAGTTAAGCTCGCCGTGGTCAAGGACCGCTTGGAAAACGGCTTAACGGTTCGCGAGGCCATGATCAAGCACAAGATTCCTAGCGAGTCTTCGGTCAAGGCTTGGTGCCGTCAGTACCGCGAGAGCGGTGAGTCCGCACTGGTCGATAAGCCGCGCGGTCGCAAGCCGCGCGTTAAAAAGGCGGAATAGCAAACGGGATGGTGCACCCACAGGGGCGCATTTTTCTTGCCGCCCCTCTGCTCCAATGCGGGCGTGCCCTTACCCCGTACGCCTAAAACTCCCCAGTTGACCGAAAACCCGCCGCCGCTACTCCTCAATTGAGCTATAACGTTAAACAATTGCAGCGTTTTAGCATGGGGGAGTGATGGTATGACGCTACTGTATTTCCTTACCCTGTTTCCGCTGGTACCGGCGCTGGGCATGCTGCTCGCGCGCGGTGACCGCGCCCGCGATGCGGCGGGGCTCATAGGCTCCGGCATTATTATGGCGGTGACAGTTGTAGTCGCCGTCATGTTTTTTGGCACGGGTCCGCAGAGCTTTGAGGTTGCCCCCGGCACCTCGCATGTGCTCTCGATCATCAGTTCCGTTATCGACGTCATCCTGTGCGTTGTCATCCTGTATAACGCGTACAAATATAGGAACGCGCTCACCACGGTGCTCGGCATAGTCCAGCTGGTGGGCTCGCTCGCCTTTGCAGCCATGACGCTGCCCGCGGCCGAAGCCGTCACGGCAACGCCACTCTACCTGGACTACATGAGCGTGATCATGGTCCTCGCCGTCGGCATCGTTGGCAGTCTAATCTGCTTGTATGCCCTGGGCTACATGAAGGACTTCCAGGCCCATGACGAGCACGAGGCCGCGCTGCGCGGGCAGACCGCGCCCGACCGTCGCCCGCAGTTCCTGGCGCTCATGTTCCTGTTCCTCTCGGCCATGTTCGTCATCGTGACGAGCGACAACCTTGAGTGGCTGTTCTGCGGCTGGGAAATCACCACCGTGTGTTCGTTCCTTATGATTGGCTACACGCGTACGCCCGAGGCCATCAAGAACGCCTTTACCCAAATCATCCTCAACATGCTGGGCGGCATCGCGTTTTTGGCCGGACTTATGTATCTGCACGTTAACGGCATGCCGCTGACCATCTCGGGCATGATCGAGCTTTCCGGCACCGGAACCGCGCAGTCCGCGCTGCTGGTGATGCCGGTCATCCTGTTGTCGCTCGCCGCGCTCACCAAGGCCGCACAGATGCCGTTCCACACTTGGCTGTTGGGTGCCATGGTTGCACCCACTCCCACGAGCGCCCTGCTGCACTCGTCAACCATGGTCAAAGCCGGCGTGTTCCTGATGGTCAAGCTGAGCCCACTCTATGCCATCTACCCCGTGACCGGCTTTATGGTCACGAGTGTGGGTGCCATCACGTTTTTGCTCGCTGCACTCATGGCCATCTCGCAGAGCAACGCCAAACGCGTGCTCGCGTACTCCACCATTTCCAACTTGGGCCTCATCAGTGCCTGCTTGGGTGTCGGCGCGCCCGAGGCCGTATGGGCGGCCATCTTCCTGATCTTGTTCCACACGGTGGCCAAGTCGCTGCTGTTCCTGTGCGTGGGCACGGCCGAGCATCATATCGGCAGCCGCAATATCGAGGACATGGACGGCATGTTCAGCCGCATGCCGCACCTGACGCGCCTGATGATGCTGGGCATCATGGGCATGTTTGTGGCGCCGTTTGGCATGCTCGTGTCCAAGTGGGGCGCCCTGGTGGCGTTCGCGCAGACCGGCAACGTGCTCATGATCATGGTGCTTGCCTTTGGCTCGGCCGCGACGTTCTTCTTCTGGGGCAAGTGGCTTGCCAAGCTTTCGGGCGTCGACCCCACGGCTCAAAACGTTGAGGTCAATGTCCATAAGACCGAATGGATGGCCCTCAACACCATCGCCGCGCTGCTTATTCTGTGCTGCGTGGCGTTCCCGGTTATCTCGAGCGGTCTGGTGTCGCCTTACTTGGCCATGGTGTTTGGCCGCGTGCCGTACGTTATTGGCAAGGACGCCATGTATCTGATGGTGGTTATCGTGGCTTTTATTGCCGTGGTGTTGCTGACTTCATTCCGCGTGAGCAACAAACCGCATGTAAACGTATATCTTTCGGGTGTGGGAACCGACAAATATCGCCATTTCCGCGGCTCGATGGGACACGAGGTAAAGGCCGAAAAGCGCAATTGGTACTCGGAGGACGCCCTTGGCGAGAAGCGTATTGGCCCCGCGGGTAGCGTCGTGTGCTGCAGCATTATCTTGTTTGCGCTGCTGTGTTGCGCATGGATTGGGCCCGAGAGACTTGCCATGAGTGCGCCCTCGGTGCTGCGCGGCAAGTATTTTGAAGGTTCGGGTGTCGTGGGCATTTTTATTGGCACCGTGGCGTTTGCCCTGCTGGCGCCGCTTGTGGGTGGCATGATCGACGGCATCGACCGCAAGCTGTCCGCCCGCATGCAGGGCCGCGTGGGCCCGCGCCTGCTGCAGCCCTTCTACGACGTTGCCAAGCTGCTGCGCAAGGCCCCCGCCAGCGTAAACACCATGGACGATACCTATATGGCGTGCGCGCTCATCTTTACCGTGGTGGGCGGCGGCATCTTTGTGTCGGGCTCTAACACGCTACTGTGCGCTTTTATGGTGACGCTCGCCGCGATCTTTGTGGTGCTGGCGTCCGCCTCGACGCAAAGCCCGTTTGCCCAGGTTGGCGCCGATCGTGAGTTACTGCAGGTTATGAGTTACGAGCCCGCCGTTTTGCTGATGAGCGTGGGCCTGTACCTTGCCACCGACAGCTTTGATTCCATCGCCGTGACGGGGCAGTCGGTCCCCATCATCGTGTACAGCGCACCCATTTTCCTCGCGTTGCTCGCGGTGCTTACCATCAAGCTGCGCAAGTCGCCGTTTGACCTTTCGTACTCGCATCATGCGCATCAGGAGATCGTCCAGGGCGTCGCCACCGAGATGAGCGGCGGCACGCTGGCCAAGATGACCCTTATGCACTGGTGCGAGACCGTGCTGTTTTTGATGTGGGTGGGCATGTTCTTTGTTTGGGACAACCCCGTGAGCTGGGTTGTAGCCCTGGTCGTGATGGCCGCGACGTATTTTGTCGAGGTCCTGATCGACAACACCTTCGCACGCAGCACCTGGCGCAGCTGCTTTAGGCTCGGATGGGGCGTGGCGCTGGTGTTTGGCCTGCTCAACCTTATGCCCATCCTCGTCGACGTGTTTATTTAGGAGGCGGCATCCATGGATCATAAAATGTCGCGCTCGCCGTGGGTTATTCATTACGACGGTTCGAGCTGCAACGGATGCGATATCGAGGTGCTGGCCTCGCTCACGCCGCTGTTCGATGCGGAGCGCTTTGGCGTGGTCAACACCGGCAACCCCAAGCATGCGGATATCTTTTTGGTGACGGGGTCGGTCAATGCCCAGAACCTGCCCGTCGTGCGCCAGATCTACAACCAGATGCTCGAGCCCAAGTGCGTGGTGGCCTGCGGCATCTGCGCGTGTTCGGGCGGCGTGTTCCGCGATGCCTACAACGTGATCGGCGGCGTGGACCGCGCGATTCCCGTGGATGTGTACGCGCCCGGGTGCGCCATTCGCCCCGAGACCGTGATCGATGCCATCGTGGAGGCGTGCGGCATCCTGGACCAGAAAGAGGCCGTGATGCGCGCCGGTGGCGATCCGCTCACCGTGGGCGGTGCCGCAACCTGGGACGGTGGCGTTGAGCTGGGCGAGGACGGGTTTGTGGCTGCGGGGGCCGGGGCTGATGGTGCCGGTGACGGTGTCGAGGCCAACGTGTCCACCAGGTCCGCCGCGCCCGCCGCTGCAAAGGAGGCCGAGTAATGCAAAAGGCTATCTATACCACCGTCGGGATCGACGAGCTCCTGTCGCATGTCCAGGCGCTCAAGGGCGTCGGCGCGCGCTTTGTGCAAATGCACGCCGAGCGCAACGTCGACGACGGCACGTATCGCCTGGTCTATACGTTTATCAACGTTCGTGTTGCTCAGGAGCAGATTGCGCAGGACGGCAGCTATGCGATCGAGAACCTGGTGGTTGAGGGAATTAATCAGTACCAGGAGATTCCGTCCATCAGCTCGTACTATCCGGCAGTATTCCCGTTTGAAAACGAAGCGCACGACCTGTTTGGTCTTGCCATCACCGATATGCAGATTGACTTTAAGGGCTTTTTCTACCAGGTCTCGACTGCCGAACCCATGAGCGTTATCACGCCCGAGGTGAAGGCCGCACGCGAGAAGGCCATGAAGGTCCGTGCCGCCGCCGAGGCCAAGGCGCGCAAAGCCGCGGCCGAAAAGGCCGCCGCGGCTGCGGCTGCTGCAGGGGAGGGTGCTGCGAGCGCCGGCGACGCCGCGGGCGCCGCTGCTCAGCCCGCTGCGGCTGCCGGCTCCGATGCTCAGCACGATGAGGCCGCTGCGAAGGCCGCGCTCAAGGCTGCCGAGATGGAGGCAAAGCTCGCCGCCATGGATCCCGAGAAAGCGGCCAAGGTCCGCGCGGCGCTTGCCGCTAAGGCCGCCCGCGACAAGCAGAAAAAGGAGGCGTAAGGTCCATGGCACATCGCTCCGTTATTCCGTTTGGCCCGCAGCACCCGGTGCTGCCCGAGCCGCTTCATCTGGACCTGGTGATCGAGGACGACCGCGTCATCGAGGCAATTCCGCAGATCGGCTTTGTTCACCGCGGACTCGAGAAGCTCACCGAAAAGCGCGATATGCATCAGTTTGGCTACATTGCCGAGCGCATCTGCGGCATCTGCGCCGTGGGCCATAGCTGCGGCTATGCCAGCGCCTGCGAGCGCATGCTCGGCATCGAGGTGCCTGGCCGCGTGCAGTATATCCGCACCATTCTGCATGAGCTTTCGCGCATTCACTCGCATCTGCTGTGGCTGGGCCTGCTCGCCGACGCCTTTGGCTTCGAGGCGCTGTTCTATCGGTCATGGACCCTGCGCGAGCAGATACTCAAGATTTTTGAGAGCACTTGCGGCGGGCGCGTGATTCTGTCGATTAACGAGATCGGCGGCCTTAAGCACGATATCGAGGACTCCGAGCTGGCGGGCATTGTCCAGACGCTCGATGCCATGCGTCCTGACTACGAGGCCCTGGTGCATACGTTTTTGGACGACAACAGCTGCGGCGAGCGCCTGCATGGCGTGGGCGTGATTAGCAAGAAAGACGCGCTGGAGCTTTCGATGGTCGGTCCGTTTGGGCGCGCCTCGGGCGTGGATTACGACGTGCGCATGTTCGGTGACGGCGCCTATGCGGACTTGGCCGCGTTTGAGCCCATCGTTGCTACCGACGGCGACTGCTATGCCCGCTGCCAGGTTCGTTGCGCCGAGGTCACGCAGACCATGGACATCATCAAAGAGCTGGTGGGCAAGATCCCGCACGACGGTATCGGCGGGCGCACCAAGCTTACGCCGGCCGACGGCGCGCGCGGCGAGGTTGTAATTGAGCAGCCGCGTGGCGAGGCGTATTACTATGTGCGCGGCAACGGCACCAAGAATCTGGACCGTTTTCGCGTGCGCACGCCGACGTCGCAAAACCTGGCGGGTCTGACGCATGCGCTGCAGGGCGTGCTCCTTGCCAACGTGCCCATGATTATCCTGACCATCGACCCCTGCATTAGCTGCACGGAAAGGTAGGCGCGGCATGAGTTTGCTGACATTTGCCAAGACGGCCTTGGGCTCTATGGTCAAGCAGCCGGTAACGGTGTGCTATCCGCAGGAGAAGCTCGCGGCACCCGGGCGCCTGCGTGGGCACATCGTTAACGACATGGACGTGTGTATTTGCTGCGGCATGTGCGCGCGCCGCTGCCCGGCGGGCGCGCTCGCGGTCGATCGCAAGGGAGGAACGTGGTCGATTGACCCGTATGCCTGCGTGGTATGCGGCGAGTGCATCGAGAGCTGCCCCAAACACTGCCTGACTATGGACACCGCCCGCACTCCAGTCGCGGCGGACAAGACTCCCACGGTAGAAACCAAGCCGGAATAGCGCTGGGATGGGGCCGGTGGGGCAAAAATGCCCCACCGGCCCCGCGCTTAAACGAGCGGTGGAGCCGCCGCGAACAAAACTATGCCGGATTACTACGATAAATCGCCTGCCCCCAACCACGCCGCATTTGGCAAAATCAAAACCGCAGGTAGACGGCTTGCAGTTTTGCGAAAAAGTCACGCGTGGTCGGGGATCTCATTTTTATCGTAGTAAACCGGCATGGTTTTGAAATGTCACCATATCCGTAACAGCCCTTGATCTCCCGTGGACGGAGGAAAACGGATCATTTTGGCCCTGCGAGGGCCGCCACGTGACCCCGCCGCCACGAAACCGGCCCATCTACTATGTTTAGGCGGCAGCCCTCGACCACGGCAAGTAATGTGAAATGAAAACCGCAGGTAGAACGCCTGCGATTTTTCATGAAACGCGGCTATGGTCAGGGGTATCGGGTCAAACGTAGTAGATGGGCCCATTTCGTGGCGGGCGCCGTCAGCCGATCTCCGCGGGCGGAAGAAAGCAGATCATTTTGGTCTCGCAAGGCTTGCGGAGGCACTCGCGCAGGGCCGCCCGAACAAAACTATGCCGGTTTACTACGATGAACTCGACATTCCCGACCATGACTGCATTTTTCTAAATATCGCAAGCGTTCTACCTGCGGTTTTGGAAGCGTGCAATTTGCCGTGGTCGAAGGTAGGTGATTCATCGTAGTAAACCGGCATAGTTTTGAAATGGCATTAAATCGATAGCAGCCATTTTGCTATGCCGGGGTGGTCGGTTGTTGGGCAATTACCCTCGCAGGTAGGCGATGGCGATCTGCGTGCGGTTGCGTAGGCCCATTTTGGCAAGGATCGAGCTGATGTGGTTGCGTACGGTGCCTTCGCCCATGTAAGCGGCGGCGGCAATCTCCTTGTTATCGAGGCCGCGGGCGATGAGCTCGGCGACTTCGAACTCACGGTCGGTCAGGCTGGCAAAGGCGGCGGGTCGGCGAGGCGTGCTGGCATCGGCGCCTGTCCCGTCAAAATCGATGTCCTCGATCGCCTTGCCCTCGAGCACGCGTTTGCCGTCCATGACCTGCGCCAGTGCCGGTGGAATGGCGGCGACATCGGTTTTGATCAGGTAGCCGCGGGCGCCCAGTTTGAGCGCCGACACAATGTACTCGTCATCCGAGAATGTTGTCAGAAACACCACGCGCGCCGCAGGGTCGCGCTCGAGGATCTCGCGTGCCGCCGAAAGGCCGTCGCGCCCCGGCATCTGGATGTCGAGTAGCGCGATATCGGGCGCGTGCTCGGCGTAGAGCGCGACCGCGTCGTCGCCATTGGCGCCGGTACCCACCACCTCGATCTGCGGCTGTGCGCCCAGGATAATCTTGAGCGAATCGACCACCAAACGGTCGTCGTCGACAACTATGAGCCTCATCGGGCCTCATCTCCTTGCTGTTTGGGAACGGTGGCAAACACACGCCAGCCGCCGGCGCCGGCGCGCGGGCCGGCGGTGAAGGTGCCGCCAAGCGCCTCGACGCGCTCGCGCATGGAGCCGAGCCCCATGCCCTCGGCGATGCCGCGACCGCCCGTCTGGGTCCCGCCCGTGCCATCGTCGGTAACGATGAGCTGGTAAAACGATGGATGCTCCAAGCATCGCACAACAACGTTTTGCGCGCGGGCGTGGCGTATGGTGTTGGAGAGCGCCTCGCGCAGGACCGCCGCAAAGCAGTTGGTGATGTTGGCGGGCGCATGCTCGGCCAAAACCTCAAGCTCAATCTGCGGGCCGCCATCTGAGCACGCGCCTTCCACGATGCACTCGAGCTGTACGGAGAGGTCGGCGGCAGTGTCATTGAGCGCGTGGACGCTGGCGCGCACAAGTTGGAGCGCCTCGTCAACGGTGTGCTTGACGTCGGCGAAATCGGCGGCAACCCTGGGCTCGTCGGCGTGCACGACGCGCAGGGCCTCGGTCTGCAGCGAGGCACGTGTAAGTTGGTGGCCAACGCTATCGTGGATCTCGCGCGCGATGCGGGCGCGTTCGGCGAGTGTCGCGAGCTCGACTTCGTAGTCCTGGCGGTCGGCAAGATCGCGGTTGCGCGCTTCGAGCGCGAGGGCTCGTTCCTGCAGCTCGTCGCGGATGCGGCGCATGCGCTGCTGCTCGCGCTCCAACTGGGCGGTACGCAGTGACAGTAGGGTGGCGGCGACTGAAAGGATGACGGTCAGCAGGAGCGTTCGAGCGGCAAGCGCGTCGGCGCGAAGGTCCGCGACGAGTGCAAAGACAAAGGCGACGCCAATGCCCAGCGCGACCCAAACGCGTTCACGGCGCACGCGCCGCGCGATGTCATAGAGGGCGAGGGGCGCAAACGGCACAAACGGCGGCACGAAGACAGCCGCGATGATGTAAGCGTAGCTCGCGGCCTCGCTTGTGCGGCTCGTGCGTTCCTTCTGTGCGAGCTCGGCCAGCGAGGTGGCAATAACGCCAAGGCAAAACGCCGCGACCAGGCGAGCGTCCACAGCAAGGCCCGTGGCGGCCGCAATGCAGCACGCCAGCACGATCGATTTGTCGAAAAGCCTGTTCATACGGGTATTGTACGCGATGCCGCGCACGGGGGAGGCGCCACTCAAAGCAACCGTGACATTCCTCCCACGCGGCGGGGCGGTCGCGTCAGCAGGCTACGCGACCGCCCCGCACTCGTGACAAAGCTCACTGGTGCGCGCCGTCAGCTCCTGCGATGATGCAATCGTACCGGGCCGCAAGCAACAGAAGGGCCGCCTCATGACAGACATCGTCCACGTCGAAAACCTCGTTAAGCGCTACGACGACCTTATTGCGCTCGACCACTTTAACCTGAGTATCGCCCCCGGCGAGATCTTTGGCCTGCTGGGCCCCAACGGCTCGGGCAAGACCACGTCCATCAACTGCATCCTGCAGCTGCTCGCCTACGACAAAGGCACCATCGAGCTGTTCGGCGAGCGCATGACGCCCGCCCGCTACGACCTCAAGCGCCGCATCGGTGTGGTGCCGCAGCAGGTGGCGGTGTTCGACGAGCTCACCGTGCGCGAGAACATCGACTATTTCTGCAGTCTCTACGTCAACGACCGCAAGCGCCGCCGCGCGCTGGTGGACGAGGCGATCGACTTTGTCGGCCTGGGCGACTTTACCAAGTTCCGCCCCGGCAAGCTCTCGGGCGGCCTGGCGCGTCGTCTCAACATTGCCTGCGGCATCGCGCACAAGCCCGAGCTCATCTTTTTTGACGAACCCACGGTGGCGGTCGACCCGCAAAGCCGCAACGCCATCCTGGAGGGCATCTGCCGCCTGCGCGACGAGGGCGCCACGGTGGTGTATACCAGCCATTACATGGAGGAAGTCGAGCAGATCTGCAGCCGAATCATGATCATGGACGGTGGGCGCGTGCTGGCGCAGGGCACTAACGACGAGCTCAAGCGCATGATTCAGATGGGCGAGAAGATTGTAGTCGAGGTCGGCGAGGTTCCGAGTGCGGCGCTCGGTGCCGTCGCAAGCCTGCCGCACGTTCTGGACCTTTCGGCAACGGCGGGACAACTCACGTTTTCGTGCGAAGCGAGCCCGCACAACCTGACGGACATTCTCGATGCGCTGCGCTCGCATGACGTGCCGCTCGGCCGCATCTATTCCGAACCGCCGACCCTCAACGACGTATTCCTCGAGATCACCGGCCGCGAGCTGCGCGACTAGGGGGCGGCCATGTTCAACACCATCATCACCACGGTCAAGACGCTGCTGCGCCGGCCGAGCACGTGGGTCTGGGGCGCTCTCTTTCCTATTGCGCTTTCCACGATGTTCATGTTTATGTTTGCGAACCTCAGCTCCGACGGCACGGTCGACCCGGTGCCGGTTGCCGTCGTGGCGGACGAGGCCTGGGATGCCTCGACCTTTAAGGATGTGGCAGCTTCGCTTGCCAAGGCAGGCGACGATCAGCTGCTCGATGTGAGCGAGTACGAAGACTTGGCTGTCGCGCGCAAAGCGCTCAAGGCCGGCGAGGTCGCGGGCATCTATACGGTTGATGCCGCGGGCACGCCCAGGCTCACGCTGCTGTCGAGTTACGACAGCTCGCGCGCCTCGTCGGTGCTCACCGACCGCAGCATCCTTGAAACGGTGGCAAGCTCGTATACGCAAAATGTCGAGCTCATGCGCCAGATTGCCCAGGACAACCCGGCGGCGCTCGCCGATCCGGCGGCGGTTGCGCACGCCCTGTCGCTCGAGGGCGGAACCCGCCGCATGAGCCTGACTCGTGCCACGCCCGATGGCACGGTCATCTACTACTACGCGCTCTTTGGCCTGGTCGCGATGATGTCTGCCGAGTTTGCCGCCTTGAGCGTCGTTGATTTGCAGCCTAATCTGTCGGGCCTTGGCGCGCGCCGCTGCGTGGGTGGTCTTTCCAAGACGGCGTCGCTGGCCGGCATTTTTGTCGGCTCGTGGCTGGTTTCCTTTGCATCGATGGCGGTTGCGATCGGCTACGTGCGCCTGGTCGTGGGCGTCGACTTTGGCGGGCGCGAGGGGTTGTGCCTGCTGGGCGGGGCTGCATCCGCGCTTGCCGCCACGGGCCTGGGGCTTTTTGTGGGCACGCTTCCCGTTAAGGGCGGCAAGGCATCCAAGTCGGGCATCCTCACGGGCTTTGCCACCACGTGCGCCCTGTTCGCCGGCCTCTACGGCGAGCCGGCGATGGCGCTTGCCGACGACGTCGCCCGCGCTTGTCCGGTCGAGTGCTGGCTCAACCCCGTCAAGCTCATCTGCGACATGTTCAATCGCCTGTATTTCTTTGAGGACCTGGGGCCCTTCGCTGTTCGCGCCGGCGCGCTCGTCCTGATGGCCCTGGTGTTTGTCGCCGCCGCTACGCTGATCTTTGGAAGGAGCCGCTATGAGCACCTTTAAGACCGCGCTTCGCATGGCGCTGGCGCACCCGTTCTACCTGCTCATCTATACGGTGTTCATCTCGCTCATGGGCGTATTCATCGCGGCTTCGGTGAGCTGGAACTCGTCGCAGCTTACCGAGTACAAGCCCTACGACACCAACGTGATCGTGGTCGACCGCGACAATAGCGACCTTTCGCGGGCGCTTACCAAGCACCTGGGCTCACGCTTTGACCTGGTCACGGGCGTCGGCGACGACACATACGACCTTGCCGACGCGCTCTCCAAGAGCAACAGCGCCAAGGGCAGTGCCGATTGCGTGTTCTTTATCCCGGAGGGGTTTGAGGACGATCTTGTTGCAGCCGCCCGTGCGGGGGAGGCCCTGCCCAAGCTCGACGTGACCTATGGTTCCGGCACCATGGCGGCGGCGCTTTCGTCCGCCGAGGCCTCGCGCTGGATCTCGCTCGCGGGCGCTGCGGCGGCGCTTGAACCCGCTGCCTCCAACGGTGACGTCGCAAGGGCCGCCGAGCACGCGGCCGCAAAGCGCGCGGAGGTCCAGATCGAGCAGGTCAAGGTCGACTCGACTGCTGCTACCACGCTCGAGTCGTACTTCAACTTTGGCGCGTACGCGATCATCTCGTCGGTCATCGTGTCGGTGGGACTGGTGTTTTCGGGCATGAACGAGCCCGAGCGCGTGCGCCGCATGGATGCCAGCCCGGTCTCTGAGCGCCAGCGTTCGCTCGCTGTGTTCGCGGCCGCCGCCGTGCTCACCGTCTGCATCTGGCTCGTGTCGAGCATGATGGGCGTCGTGGGCTTTGCCAGCGCGGTTGCCGAGGTCGGCGTGGGTCGCGTGTGCCTGGCGCTGGCGGCAACGTTTGCCCTGGCGTGCACGCCGCTGGCCGTTGGCTTTACGCTGTCGAGCCTGGGCGCGCGCGAGGAGCTGCTCAACGGTGTGGGCAACCTGCTCGGCATGCTCATGACGTTTTTGGGCGGCGCCTGGATGCCGCTGTCGCTCATGGGCTCGGCCGTGCAGACGGTGGCGCACTTTGTGCCGACGTATTGGGTGAACGACGCGATCGGCAAGGCGCTTGCCTCGGACCTGACGTCTGCCGTGCTGGGCGACATCGCCTGCGACCTGGGCGTCACCGTGCTCTTCGCCGCCGCCATCGCCGCCGTAGGCCTGGCCCTCACGCGCGCCAAATCCCATGCCTAGCCACCTAGTCATCGGGGACGTTCTTAAATGACCAGTCATTGGGGACAGTCTTTGTCGATTCGCCGGGCCGCTGGTCGGGCTGGCAAGGACTGTCCCAATATGTCGGCACTTGGGGACGTTCCTTTCCTGCCGGCACTCATTGGGGACAGACTTAAATGAGCGATTTCACTCATTTAAGTCTGTCCCCAATGAGTAGGTTGGAAAAAAGCCGTGCACGTCGCTTAAAAATAGTTCGCCCGGGTTTACTATTAGCCTAGAAAAGTAGCAGAAGGCTAACAACGGGGGATAGCATGGCGACAAAGCGTGCCTACGTCCAGGTCAACGGACTCAAGAAACACTACGGCGACGGCGATGCGCGCCTGACGGTACTCGACGGCATCGACACGTCCATCAACCGCGGCGAGATCTGCGTCATGCTGGGGCCCTCGGGCTCGGGCAAGTCGACCTTTCTCAACCTGATCGGCGGCTTGGAGGATGCCGACGGCGGCTCCATCATGGTGGATGGCTGCGATCTCACGGCGCTCAAGCCCGCCGATCTGGGCGAGTACCGACGCCGCGAGCTGGGCTTTGTCTTCCAGTTCTACAACCTGGTGCCCGACCTTACCATCAAGGAAAACATCGAGGTCACGGCGCACCTGTCCAAAAACCCGCTCAATGTCGACGATCTGCTGCGCTCGCTGGGCCTCTACGAGCACCGCAACAAGTTTCCGCGCCAGGTCTCAGGTGGCCAGCAGCAGCGCTGCGCCATCGGCCGTGCGCTCGTCAAAAATCCGGGCCTGCTGCTGTGCGATGAGCCCACGGGCGCGCTCGACTACAAGACATCCAAGGAAATCTTGCGGCTCATGGAGGATGTCAACCGCACCTACGGCTGCACCATCATCATTGTCACCCACAATGCGGCCATCGCGCGCATGGCCAACCGCGTGCTGCGCCTGCGCGACGGCCGCATCGTCGAGGATGAGCTCAACGAGTCGCCCGTTGCGGCCGCCGAGCTCGATTGGTAGGCGATGCCATGACACCTCTCGCAAAGCGACTCCCGCGCGAGCTGCGCCGCAATATCGGCAAGTACCTGGGCATCTTTTTGCTTATGTGCGGGAGCATCGCTCTCACCTCGGGCTTTTTGCTCGCGGCGCATTCCATCGGTTGCCTTATCGACGACATGCGCGATGCGTACACGATTGAGGACGGCCGCGTGACCACCTCCTTCGAGGCTACCGACGACCAGCTCAAGGCAGCCGAGGATGCAGCCGACGACGTCGGCGGCGTCACGCTCTACAAGAATTTCTCCATCGACGCCATCATCAAAAAGACCGCCGGCGACGACGGCACCAAGCGCACGTTGCGCACCTATGCGCACCGCACCAAGGTCGATATCGCGTCCTACTGCGAAGGCAAGCAGCCCAAGACGGACGATGAGGTGGCTATCGACCGCGTTTTTGCCACCAACAACGACCTTGTCGTGGGCGATAAGGTTGAGCTTGAGGGCCGCACCTACACCATCTGCGGCATCATGACCCAGCCCGATAGCCAGGCGCTGTTCCTCAACAATTCGGACTTTACGGTGAACACCATCACCTATGGTGTGGCCGAGGTCACCGACGCCGGCTTTGCCGTGCTCGAGGATGCCGGTGGTGCACCTGCCTACACCTACTCCTTTGCTTTTACCGATCGCGACCTCCCCACCGCGGATCGCATCGATGCGGAGCAGGATATGGTCGAGGCGCTGACCGATGCCGATGCGCGCGTGGACGACCTGATCGATGCCGATTCCAATCAGGGCATTGGCTATGCGCGCGACGACGTGGACGGCGACTCCATGATGTGGATGACGTTGCTCGACATCATCATCGTGATCATGGCGTTTGTCTTTGTGGTCCTTACCGATGCCACCATCGAGGAGGAGAGCGCCATCATCGGCACGCTGCTCGCCAGCGGCTATCGTCGACGCGAGATCGTGCTGCACTACCTGGCACTTCCCGCCATCGTGGGCGTGGTCGCGGCGCTTTTGGGCACTGCGCTCGGCGTTGTGTTCTTTACCGAGCCCATGCGCAGCCTCTATTACGGGTCGTACAGCCTGCCGCCCTTCCAGGTGTACTGGAGCTGGGAGATCTTTGTGAAGTGCGCCGTGGTTCCCGCCGCCGCGCTCATCCTCATCACGCTGGTGGGTCTGCTTCGCAAAATGGGCAAGACGCCGTTGCAGTTCCTTCGTCACGAGGCGAGCGGCAAGTCGGGTACCAAGCGCGGTCTGCAGCTGTCGGAGCGCATGGGCTTTGTCTCGCGCTTCCGCCTGCGCATCTTCCTGCGCAATTTGGGCAACTTCGCCACGCTCTTCGTGGGCATCGCGTTTGCGTCGCTGCTACTGCTCTTTGGCCTGGCGATTCTGCCCACGATGACGCACTATGCGGACAACCTCGAGACGAGCCTGGTCGCCGAGCACCAGTACACGCTCAAGGCGCCGCTGGAGCTCGAGGGCACCGCCGAGGAGCGCGAGCAGTGGTCGGCGCTCGAGCGCTTGCAGTCGGTTGACGGCGCGCTGCTTTCTGCCGCCCAGGATGCCGATGACGAGCTTGACGACGCGGCCAATGCGGCGCAGACGGCAGCCGATGCCGCGACCGCATCTCCGTCTGCCGAGAGCCTGACTGCGGCGCAGGATGCGCTTGCAAACGTCCAGGACAAGAAGGATGCGCTCTACGCGCGCCTTGACGATCTTGCCGATGCCCTCGGCTGCAACCGCGACGAGGCTATCGACCTGATCGACAAGGCCTCTAAGATCGACACTGACAACGACGATATCCACCCGGTCAATACAACCGACAACGGCGCGGACACAATCGCACAGGCCGAGAAATACGCCGTTTACCAGCTGCAATACGACCGCGGCGATGGAAATGGGCAGGAGACGATTTCCGTCTACGGCATCTCGCCCGATTCGCGCTATTGGAAAGACCTCAACGTTGGCGATGGGCGCGTCGTCTTTGGCGGCGGCCTGCTCGACAAGTTTGGCTGGAGCGAGGGCCAGAAGGTCACGCTCATCGACAAGTACGAGGGGGAGCATTATTCCCTTGAGTACGCGGGCAAGGACTGTGCCTGGGGCTCCAAGTCGGACATGAATATCTATATGAGCATCGAAGACTTTAACGAGCTGTTCGACAACGATGCCGCCTACTTTAACGGCTATGTGAGCGACGAGAAGCTCGACCTCGACGCGCGCTACTTTGCCGGCGACACCACGCCCGACGATATGCGCGCCGTGGGCGACCAGTTCATCGGCATGATGAGCAAAATGATCGGAATGATGATCGGGCTCGCGGTGTTTATCTTCCTGCTGTTTATGTACCTGCTGACCAAGGCGGTGATCGACCACAGCGCCCGTTCGATCAGCTACATGAAAGTCTTTGGCTATCGCGATAGCGAGATTTCGCATCTGTACATCCGCTCGATCACGCTGTGCGTGGCGGCGTCGCTCGTGCTGAGCCTGCCGGTCATTATTGGCTCGCTCACGGCCATCTTCCGCTCGATGCTGCTCGCCTACAACGGCAATATCGAGATCTACGTGCCCGCTTGGTCCATGGCTGCATGCGTCGGCATTGGCTTTGCGACCTACCTGGTCGTGGCGCTGCTACACACGCGCTCTATCAAGCGCGTCGGTCTGGCCGAAGCCCTCAAGGTGCAGGAGTAGTCATTGGGGACGTTCTTAAACGACTAGTCGTTGGGGACAGTCTTTGCCGGATCGCCGGCTCGCTGGCCGGGCGGCAAGCACTCATTTAAGTCTGTCCCCAATGAGTGCCTAGCGACTCGGCGTTGCGCTTGACTTCAACCCCACTTCAACGGGTACCATCCTCTATGTCTGTAACGCCATATAGACCGAGGGGATATATCTATGACCGCAACTGCACCCGCAGCACCCGCCAAGGTGTACTTCACCAACCTGCGTACGCATGCTCGCGAGAGCCAGCTCGACAAGCTCAAGCGCCTCATCCGTCACGCCGGTATCGAACAGATCGACTTCGAGAACAAGTTCGTCGCCATTAAGATTCACTTTGGCGAGCTGGGCAACCTGAGCTTTTTGCGCCCCAACTACGCCCGCGCCGTCGCCGACGTCGTGAAGGAGCTGGGCGGCAAGCCCTTCCTCACCGACTGCAATACGCTCTATGTCGGTAGCCGCAAAAACGCACTCGAGCACATCGATACCGCCTACCAGAACGGCTTTACCCCGTATGCTACGGGTTGCCAGATCATCATCGCCGACGGCCTCAAGGGTACCGACGAGGCGCTCGTCCCGGTCGAGGGCGGCGAGTACGTGCGCGAGGCCAAGATCGGTCAGGCGCTCATGGATGCCGACATTGTGATCAGCCTCACTCACTTTAAGGGCCATGAGCAGGCCGGTTTTGGCGGCGCCATGAAGAACCTGGGCATGGGAGGCGGCAGCCGTGCCGGCAAGATGGAGCAGCATGCCGCCGGCAAGCCGAACGTCGCGCCCGAGCACTGCGTTGGCTGCCGTGCCTGCGAAAAGATCTGCGCGCACAACGCCATCTCGTTTGACGATACTCGCGAGCGCGAGCTTGCTAACGGCAACACCCGCACGGTGCACGTGGCCGCCATCGACCACGATCGCTGCGTGGGCTGCGGACGCTGCATTGCGGCATGCAACCAGGACTGCATCAAGCCCGGCTATGAGGCCGCGGCCGACGTGCTCAACTGCAAGATCGCCGAGTACACCAAGGCCGTTGTCCAGGATCGTCCCAGCTTCCACATTTCGCTGGCTATGGATATCAGCCCCAACTGCGATTGCCATCCCGAAAACGACACACCTATCGTCAACGATATCGGCATGTTCGCGAGCTTCGACCCGGTCGCCATCGACCAGGCCTGCGCCGATGCCGTCATGGCATCCGAGCCGCTGCCCAACACCGAGCTCACCGATAGCGCGGCCAAGATGGAGCACAATCACGAGCATCTGGAGGGCGAGCAGGCCAAGGATCCCTTCTGCATCACGCATCCCGACACCGACTGGCGCGTGTGCATCGCGCACGCCGAGAAGATTAGCCTGGGCACGAGCAAGTACGAGCTTATCGAGGTCAAGTAGCGCCTAGCTATTGGACAAAATAAGCGCCTTTGTAGCGTAAGTTGAGCAAAAGCCGCCCGTGAGCACAGCGCCCACGGGCGGCTTTTTGGAAGTGCGAGGAAAATCGAATAGCGCCGACCACAAACCGATTTTTGGCAACAAAACCCCAGACGTTGCTTTTTGCCTAAAAATTCTTGTCGAGGAAGTTGCCGACCGTGTTCCAGTAGAGTTCGGGGTCGACCTGCGCACTCTTGGCGTGGGTGGCGCCATGGATGGTGAGCTTTTGCTTGGCCTTGCTGGCGCACGCGTCGTAGTTTTGGTCGAGCATGTCGTACGGCACAAAGGTGTCCTGGTCGCCGTGGATAAACAGCATGGGAACCGTCGCGTGTTTGAGTTGCTCCACACTGCTCGCCTTATGAAAGTCGTAACCCGCGCGCACGTTGCACACCAAGTTTGCTACATCGAGCAAGGGAAAGCTGGGCAGGCCGAACACGTCCTTGAGCTGTAGGGAAAACTCGTCCCAAACACTCGTATAACCGCAGTCCTCGATAATGCATTTCACGTTTGCGGGCAGAGGTTCCCCCGCGACGTTCATGGCGGTTGCCGCACCCATCGACTCGCCAAAGACCAGGATGCGCGCCTCGGGGTCAGCCTGAACGACTCGCTCGATCCATGCGACGACATCGAGGCGCTCGGGCCAGCCCATGCCGATATAGTCGCCGCCGGAGCGCTCGTGGGCGCGTGCGGCAGGTGCGAGTACGTTCATGCCGCGGTCGTGGAAGCGTTTGGCGTATCGGGCCATACCGATGGGCTCGTTGGTATATCCATGCAGGCAGACGGCGTAGTCGTGTGTGCTCTCCGACGCAGCAAAATACCAGGCGGCAAGCTCGGTCCCGTCGTCCGCGGTGAGGCTGGTGCTCTCGCGGTTTTCCTTAAACCACGCCCGTGCCTCGCCCTCCTCGGCGTCCGTCTGCTCGCCCTTTTCGGCGTCCTTGCCATCCTGCATCATCTTCATGGTGTAGGGCGCTTGGGGATTCAGGGCAAAGTCGAACAAGAAGTTGCCGGCAAACCCCAGCAGCGCGACAACGAGCACCAGTGCAACGACGCCGGCTATCTTGAGCTTTCGATGGGAACGTGCGTTTTGAGACATAAGAAGCTTTCCTATAAGATGTTAATACATCAACATTTAATGCAAGCGCATTATGGACGTTCGCCGTTGATGCGTCAACAGGCAAAGAATGGGTAAACGAAAGGTCACGTATGGTGCAAATTTCGCACGTACCTAGACGCTTTGATATAGTGTTGAGAACTCTTTACGTTGGAGGATGTAACCGGCATGTCCGATTCGAGCGACAGTTCTAAGCCGCGACCCAAGACCGCGGCCGTTCCACGCTACACGGTGGGTGAGGAGATCATGAACTCCGTCACCCATGGTGTCGGCTGCCTGCTGGGTATCGCGGGCCTGGTGCTCCTGATCGTATTCGCCGCCCTGCGCGGCGGAGGCCCGGCCCACATGGCCGCGGCGATTGTCTATGGTGTCAGCATTATTCTCGAATACCTTGCCTCCACGCTCTACCATGCGATTCAGCCCGCACGCGCCAAGCGCGTGTTTCGCATCATCGACCACAGCTGCATCTACCTGCTCATAGCCGGCAGCTATACGCCGTTTTGCCTCATCACGCTCGCAAACGACGGCGGCGCTGTGCTGTTCTTTGCCGTATGGGCCATCGCCATTATCGGCATCGCCCTCGAGTGCTTCCTACGCGAGCGTCAACCGCACTGGGTAAGCGGCCTGGTCTACCTGCTGATGGGCTGGCTCGTTGTCTTTAAGCTGCCTGAACTTGTGGCGCTGCTCAACCCCGTGGCACTTGCCCTGCTCGCCGTCGGCGGCGTGTGCTACACCGCGGGCGTGCCGTTCTATATCGCCAAAAACGTGCGCTATCTGCACAGCGTGTTTCACCTGTGGGTGCTCGCCGGCAGCATCTTCCAGTTCATGGCGGTGATCCTCTTCGTAATCTAGCGACCACGCCAGCGCCCGTGCCCCGCTCGGTCGCCAGTGCAATTGCCGTATCCGCCACCAACGTTTTAATCCGACGTCCCGAATCTTGGAGGTTCGAGAAACTCCCGATGGACATAACCATCTCCCTTATCACCACCCTCGTTTTGACCCTCATCAACGGCTACTTCTCTATGTCCGAGATGGCGCTCACCACGGCCAAGCGCGCCGTGTTGGAGCACGAGGCCGAGGAAGGCGACAAGCGCGCCGAGCGTGCCATTAAGCTGGCTGCCGACTCCGACCAGCTGCTCGCCACCATCCAGGTCGCCATTACGCTCGTGGGCTTCGCCTCGTCCGCCGTCGCCTCGACGAGTCTGTCCGACCCGCTCGCCACGTGGCTCATGAGCTTTGGCATCGCGCCGCTCTCCGCCATCGCGCGCGGCCTGGCGCCGGTCATCATCACCGTCGCGGTCGCCTTCGTGTCCATCGTGATCGGCGAGCTCGTCCCCAAGCGCATCGGCCTGGCCAATGCCGAGGGCGTGTCCAAGCAGGTCGTGGGCCCGCTTTCCGTGTTCCAAAAGATCGCCCGTCCGCTCGTGTGGCTGACCGGTGCTTGCTCCGATGGCCTGGCCCGCATCCTGCGCATCAAGAGTGCCGACGACCGCCAGAACGTCTCGGAAGAAGAGATCAAGTACATGGTCTCGGAGCAGGACGACCTGCTCGACGAGGAAAAGCGCATGATCCACGAGATCTTCGACCTAGGCGACACCGTTGCCCGCGAGGTCATGGTGCCGCGCGTGGACACCACCATGTGTGAGGACGACGAGACGGTCGCCGACGTGCTGTCCACCATGCGCCAGACCGGCTTCAGCCGCATCCCCGTCTATCATGAGGACCCCGACAACGTCGCCGGCATCGCGCACATCAAGGACCTGATCCAACCCGCGCTCGACGGCAAGGGCGACCAGCCCATTGCCGATTATCTGCGCGACGCCACCTTTGTGCCCGACACCAAGGACATCCTGCCGCTGCTGTCCGAGATGCAGACTTCGCACGACCAGATCGTGGTAGTCGTGGACGAGTACGGCGGCACGGCCGGCATCATCACCATCGAGGACATCGTCGAGGAGATCGTCGGCGAGATCGAGGACGAGTTCGACCCCGACAACAAGTATCTCACGCGCCTTTCGCGCCGCGAGTGGCTCGTTGATGGGCGTTTTTCGTGCGATGACGCGATTGAGCTTGGTTGGCCGCTCGAGGAAAGCGATGATTATGAGACCATCGCCGGCTGGATCTTGGAGCTTTGCGACTCGGTGCCCGACATCGGAGAGGTGTTTGAGGTCGCGGGGTACAAGTTTAAAGTGCAGTCGATGCGTGGCCAGCGCATCTCGCTCATTCGCGTGATCGCTCCGGCCGAAACCGATAAGAAGGATTCCGAGTCTTCGGTAGACGAGCCGACGACGTCGGGTGCGGGCTCTGTGGATCCGCACGATGGCGACGAGTAGGGCAAGGAAGAGTAGGGGAGAGTTATGGCAGGCCTGTTCAACATCCTTAAGGTCACCGTCAGCGAGGACAAGATCTGCGCGCATGTGCTGGTGAACCCCGGCATGCCGCTCATGACCTCGGAGGATATCGAGGCCACGGCGCGCGTGTATTATCTGGTGCCGGCGATTGCCAAGCACCTGTGCCTGGGTGATTCCGGTCGCGAGTTCCAGGACTGCATGGGCCAGACCGAGCTCTGCCACCTGCTGGAGCACGTGACGGTTGAGCTCATGAACGAGACCGGTCTTGCCGGTAGCATCTCGTGCGGCCGCACGCGCGTAAGCGAGCACGACGAGCGCGTCTTTGAGGTTGAGCTTTCGTGCCCCGATGACGCGCTGGCCATTGGTGCGCTGTCGTCGGCCACCTTTATGATGGACTGGGCGTACCTGCACGCCGACCAGCCTGCCCCCGACGTGGAAGGCACGGTCGCGGGTCTGCGCAACCTGGTGTTGGGCATGCGCGCCGAGGCCGAGGGCAAGGATCCTCACGAGGCCGTCGCCGCTGCGAACGGCGAGGACGTGGCCGAGGATGCGCCCGAGGGCGACGCTCCTGCCGACGCCGACACTGAGCCCGTTGCCGAGGCGCCTGCCGAGCCCGAGTCTGCGGAGCCCCAAGGCGTCCCGAGCTTTGACGGCGAGCCGCAGATGCCAATCGATACCGAGGGTGCGGTCGCCGAGAACCACGAGGCCCCCGCGGCCGTCTTTGGCGGTGCGGCAACGGCTCCGTCCGGCTCGGCGCACGAGGGCAACCTGCCGCTCGTCGATGGCGCCGGCGAGAACCCGGCCGCCACGGTCGCCATGCCGGCTATGCCGCAGGAGTAGACTCACTCGCTTGTCACCATCATGTACCTGCGCTTTTACCGTACGCAGATGAGCGCGACGGCAAGTGTTGCGCTGCGGGTATAATGGACAGCATTCAAACGGTGGGCATCGAGGTGCCCGCAGGAGAGGAATGATCATGGGAAAGACTTTCAGCTTTGTCTCCGGTGCGCTCTTTGGTGCTGCCGCCGGCGCTATCATCGGCGTTGCTCTGGCCCCGCGCTCGGGTGCCGAGACCCGCGCCATGGCCGCCGATATCGCCAACGACGCCTGGGACAACATGCGTGACACCTACGAGCACGGTGCCGAGGAGGCTCGTGCCGCGGTCAACGACTTTGGTCCGATGGTCGACGCCAAGACCGATGACCTGCGCGCCAAGGTCGACCTGGCCCGCGAGCGCATGGACCAGCTTCGCGAGCAGCTCAACGACGCCATCTCGGGCGGCAACGTGACGCCCGCTGCCGACGTCGTGGTTGAGAACGTCACCGAGGCCGGCACCGAGGCCACGGAGCCCTCGACCGAGGCATAATGCGCGCAGGGGATTTTGTCGGCGTCAAGGTTTATCGTAAGCCTGCCGAAGACAAGCGCACCAAAAAGGACGGCACGCCGCGCAGTCCTAAAAAGCTCGGCAAGATTCACTTTCCCGTCTTTACCCCGGGTGGCACGCGCGTGGTGGGCTTTATGGTCCGCCAGTCCGATATCGCGGGTATGATCGAGCGCCCCGACCGATTTGTGGCGCTCGATGCCATCGGCGTCTATGAGGGCGCTGTCGCGGTCGACGACGTCAAGGGCACCTACGATGCCGCCGCGGCCAAGCGCCTCGATATCAACCTGGACGATTGCATCATCTGGGTTGGCATGGACGTGCGCACGGAATCGGGCGATGTCGTGGGCTACTGCTCGGACGTTGAATTCAAGCCGCGTTCGGGCATTGTACAGACGTTCTATGTGACTGCCAGCGCCGCATCGAGCATGTTGGTGGGCGACACGCAGGTGCCGCCGACGATGCTGCGCGGCTACGAGAACGGCGCGATGATTGTCTCGGACGAGGTCAAGTCGCTCGGGTATTCGGGCGGCGCGGCCGCCAAGGCTGCCGAGGCCAGCGTCGTGGTGGGCGATAAGGTCAAGAAGGGCGCCAAGGTGCTCGATGACAAGGGATCGGTCGCCGTGGACAAGGGCAGCCGCGCACTGGGCAAGCAGCTCGGCAAGACGCGCGGTATGTTCAAGGCCTTTAAGGACGAATATCAAAAGGCGAGCGGGGGCTCGTCAAAAGCTAGCAAATAGCGACGTACCAAATGATGGGAGGCGAGCCGGAGACATGTTGCTCCGGCTCGCTGTGTTTATGGGGGAGGGCATATGCGCCAAAACGGATCTAACTTAAACGGGCGCTCGGGTGCGCGTCCGACGGCGCGCCGCGACTTGGGGCAGCTGCCCAGCGGTCAGCGTCGACGTCGCCGTAAGCCCGGCGCGATGTACCTCAACCATAGCCGTGGGTTTAGCGATCGCAGCGCGCGCATCGGCAACGGGCGCTCGCCGCGCCGACCGTCCCGTCTGCCCTATGCGCTCATCGCCGTGGGTTGCGCGCTCGTGCTGTTTATCGCTGCCGTCGTGGGCTACGTCAACCGCAGCGTGGACGTGGAACTCAACGGGCAAAAGACCGCGGTGCGCGTGGGCTCTACGTTGCAGAATCTCATCGACGATCAAAGCCTGACCGAAACGTACGACGCCGGCGATCTGCTGGCCGTCGACGATAGCGTGCTCAAGCGCCATGGCGGCGAAAAGCTGTCGGTGAAGGTCGACGGCAAGCGCGTGAAGCAAGGCAAATGGGATAGTCGCGAGCTTACGGGTGGCGAGAAGGTGACGGTCAAGGATGGCCGCAACGTGTACGAAAAGCACGAGGTCCAGGCCACGACTATCGAGCCAAAGCTTAAGGTCGAGGGCACGGGTGCCATTGAGTATGTCAAAACCTGGGGCGTTCAGGGTCGCTCCGAGGTATGGGTCGGCGAGCAGTCGGGCAAGACGCAGGACCGCGGCGAGGTCGTGCCCGCCACCGACTGCGTGGTCGAGTGCGCAAGCGTAGCGCCCAAGGGCAACGAAAAGTACGTGGCCCTGACATTTGACGAGGGTCCGAGCGGCGCGACCAAGCAGATCTTGCGGGTGCTCAAGGAAAAGGGCGTCACGGCGACGTTCTTCCTTTCGGGCGATGCGGCCGAGGCCTCGCCCGCTACTGCCAAAGCGATTGTCGATGCCGGGTGCGAGGTCGGCTCCAACAGCTACAGCGATGATTCGCTCAAGGGCGAGGATCGTGAGACGGTGCGCAAGCAGATCACGAAGGGCACCGAGGCGATTAAGTCGGCGACCGGCGTCGAGACGATGTTGCTGCGTGCCCCCTACGCCGCGTTTGACGAGCAAAACTGGATTGATGCGATGGACCTGGTCTCCGCCGTGGTCTCGTGGAATATTGACTCGGGCGACTGGCTGCTCAACGGTGCCGACGAGCAGGTCTCAACGGTGCTCGATTCGGTGACGCCGGGCAATATCGTGCTGCTCACCGATAGAGACGAATGCGCCGAGCAGACGCTCGAGGCACTGCCGCAGATTATCGACGGTCTTGTCGCCGACGGCTACAAGATCGTGACGCTCAGCGACCTGGTCAAGACGGACACGTCGCTGAGCAAAAAGCTCACCTCGCTGACGAAGGTCACCATGCCCAAGGACGCCGTGTTCCCCCAACTTGCCGAGGACGATGACACCACAGAGTAGTCATTGGGTAGTCATTCAAGAACGTCCATTACAGTCGAAATTGTCAGCCCGGGCTCGTCTCGGGCTACGATTGAGGCGCGCCCAGAACGGGCCGCCGACCGGGCGCCCGCGCACGGCCGAACGTCCCTGCCCCCGAGAGGGCCTGTTGGGTGCTGCCGGCGC
>DBGAQS010000006.1:0-42031 GCA_048434495.1 Collinsella sp.
AGAACTGTGCAAGCACTTTTTTCAAAAAAGTTTACGAATTTGTAAATGCGCAGGTAGACTGACCTGTTCGGGCCGGAATGAGGTTGCTTTCCAACGCGTCCTCGGGCATGCGACATTATTTTGATCCGCGCTTCGCGCTACAAAATAATGCCGCCCCCTGCGGAATGCGTTGGAAAGCAACCTCATTCCGGCCCTAGGAGTATGCACTCCGGGCACAGTTCTCAAATATGTTCTGGGGCTAATACAAAATTTAGTGGCTCGGCTTTGCCGAGCCCTTATATGGGGAGGCCGGAGCTAAAGCTCCGGCCTCGCTCAATTTCCTATTAGATTAAGTGAGCGATCGAGGAATCGCACTCCCCCTCTGCCGCGTTAACGTAGGGCCCGCTCTGGAGTTGCCTTTCAGAACATTCCGCAGACCAGGAAGCCCCCTTATCCGCAGCTCCGAAGGAGCAGGATAAGAGGGCTTCCATGGTCGAGGACGTTCTGAAAGGCAACTCCAGAGCGGGCCCGGACAGTTCACCGACTACAGGTCGATGTGCGATTCCTTGATCGGGAACGGCTCCGCGAAGTGGCAGGCGCAGCAGTGGCCCGGGGCAACTTCCTTAAACTCAGGAAGCTTCTCGGAGCAGATGCCCTGCGCAATCGGGCAGCGCGTGTGAAAACGGCAACCGGTCGGCGGATCCAGCGGCGACGGCGGATCACCGGCGAGGATGATGCGCTTGCGGGTCTTCTGGATATCAGGATCGGGAACCGGCACGGCAGACAGCAGCGACTGCGTGTACGGATGGTGAGGCTCGCTATAGAGCGTCTTCCAATCCGAAACCTCGACCATCTTACCCAGATACATAACGGCAACGCGATCGGAGATGTGCTGCACGACGGACAGGTCGTGGGCGATAAAGAGATACGCCGTACCAAACTTGTCCTGCAGTTCCTTAAGCAGGTTCAGAACCTGGGCCTGAATGGAAACATCCAGAGCGGATACCGGCTCGTCACAGATAATCAGCTTGGGCTTCAGCGCAAAAGCGCGGGCGATGCCGACACGCTGACGCTGGCCGCCCGAGAACTCATGCGGATAGCGGTTGATGTGCTCGGGGTTCAGACCGACGACATCCAGCAGCTCACGGACGCGCTCGATACGCTCTTCCTTGGTGCCCACACCATGAATGGTCATGGGCTCGGAGACGATCTCACCAATCGTCATACGAGGGTTGAGCGAAGCATAAGGATCCTGGAAGATAAACTGCATCTCACGACGCATGTCCTTGATCTCATGCTTGCTCATCTCGGCAACATCTTTGCCCTGGAAGAACACCTTACCTGCCGTCGGCTTGGTCAGACGCATGATGGTGCGGCCCGTGGTGGACTTACCGCAACCAGACTCGCCGACCAGGCCAAAGGTCTCGCCCGGATAAATCTCGAACGAAATGTCATTCACAGCAGAGACGACACGCTTAGAGAAGCGCTTGGCGAACATGCCGGACTCTGCGGGGAACTCCTTAGAAAGGTGCTCGACCTTCAGCAGCGGAGTGCGCTCGTTATTGTCTGCCATTTACGCCTCGCCTCCCTTCTTGGAATCTTTGCGCGTGCGGGACGTCTCGGGGGCGTTCTTGAGGAACTCGGGGTCACCGGAATAATGGCACGCAGAATAGTGACCGGACTCGGTGACAACGCGCTCGGGGCGCTGCTTGCGGCACTTGTCCGTCGCATAGGGGCAACGAGGAGAGAATACGCAGCCCTCAGGCAAGTTCATGAGCGAAGGCGGGTTGCCGTGAATCGGCGTCAGCGGCTTCTTCTCCTCGATGGCCTGCTCCGGGATGGAGCGGATAAGGCCCCAGGTGTAGGGGTGGCGGCTCTCGTAGAAGATTTCCTCGGCAGTACCGAACTCGACGGGACGGCCGGCGTACATAACCATGATTTTGTCGGCCATATCGGCGACAACGCCCAGGTCATGGGTAATCATGATAATGGCGTTGCCGTTCTTCTGCTGCATCTCCTGCATGAGCTCGATAATCTGAGCCTGAATGGTAACGTCCAGAGCCGTCGTGGGCTCGTCGGCAATCAGGATATCGGGATCGCAGGCAAGGGCCATAGCAATCATGACGCGCTGACGCATACCGCCGGAGAACTGGTGCGGATACTCATTGACGCGCTTCTCGGGCTCGGGGATACCCACGAGGTCCAAAAGCTCGGTGGCGCGCTTGAGCGCCTCCTGCTTGGAGTAGCCACGGTGCAGACGAAGGCCCTCGCCCACCTGCTTGCCGATCTTATAGACCGGGTTCAAGGAGGTCATAGGATCCTGGAAGATCATCGCGATATCGTTACCGCGAATGTGCTGCATCTCTTCCTCGGTCATCTCGAGGATAGAACGACCGCGATAGCGAACGTCGCCGCCCTCAATCTTTCCCGGAGGCATCGAGATAAGACCCATGATGGTCATGGCGGTCACGGACTTACCGGAGCCGGACTCACCGACGACACCCAGGGTCTCGCCGCGATCGAGCGTGTAGGAAACACCGTCGACAGCGCGAACGACGCCATCCTCGGTGTGGAAATACATCTTAAGGTCATCGACCTCGAGCAGATGCTGGCCCTCGGGAACCGGCTGGTCCTTCAGGTCCACATAGTTCTTATTCTTCTTCATCCTTATGCGTCCTTCATCTTGACGTCGAGGGCGTCACGCAGACCGTCACCCAGCAGGGTGAAGGCGAGCACCGTCGAGAGAATTGCCAGACCGGGCATGATCATCATCCAGGGAGCAGTCAGAAGATACTGCTGACCGTCCTGAATCATGGAGCCCCACGAAGGCGTAGGCGGAATAACGCCCATGCCGAGGAAGGACAGAGCGGACTCGGTCAAAATGGCACCACCAATGTTCATGGTCGCGTAGACCACGATGGAGGCAACGGAGTTCGGGAAGATGTGACGCACGACGATACGAGCATCGGATGCACCCATCGCGCGCGCAGCGTCAACATAGTCGTTTTCCTTGACCGTCAGGATCGCGGATCGGAAGACGCGTGCAATAGAAGGCCAGCCGAGAATACCGATGGCGATGAAAACATTCTGAAGACCACGGCCGATAACGGCGATCATGGCGACAACGAACAGCACGTACGGGAACGCCAGGAAGATATCCGCGAAGCGCATGATGATCGTATCCCAGATGCCGCCATAGAAACCGGCCAGGGCGCCCATGATCAGACCGATCACCGTGGAGATGGCGGTGGCCATAATACCGACGGAAAGCGAAACGCGCGCGCCGTAGATAACTCGGACGAGAATGTCGCGGCCAAGGGCGTCGGTACCAAACGGGTGCTCGGCACACGGAGCCAGCAGCGAAGTCTCGGCCATGGTAGTCGAGTCGGAAGCCGTCGGCGACCCGAGCCAGGGCTTAGCCCACAGGTCTGCGGTCAAGGCAACCAAAACGACGATGATAATCCAGCAGATACCGATAACGGCGAGCTTATTCTTGCGAAGACGCTTGAAAGCGTCGCCCCACAGCGTGCGGGACTTGGCGGGAGCAGATGCGGCCTTGGTGGCGGTAGCCTGCTCCTGAGACTGAGAATCAGTTTCCTGCATGAGACGTACCTCCCTTAGGCCTTATCCGACGGACCGCCGAGGCGGATACGCGGGTCGAGGAATGCATAGCTAATGTCGACGAGAAGGTTGATCACCATAACGACGACAACGATGAGCGTAACGCCGCCCATAACGATGGGCCAGTCGCGCATGCTAATGGCGCGGTAGACCTCAGAGCCGATACCGGGCCAGTTAAAGACCGTCTCGGTCAGGATGGCGCCCGAAAGCATGCCGCCGAAGTCGACACCAATATAGGTAACAACGGGGATGAGTGCATTCTTAAGCGCATGCTTGACGATGATCGCGCGATTGGAGAGACCCTTGGCCTTTGCCGTGCGGATGTAATCCTGATTCATGACGTCGAGTAGCTGCGAGCGCATGATGCGGGCAGCATAGGCGGTCGAAACCGAAGCCAGCGTAATGGTCGGAAGCACATAGTGCATCCAATCCTGATACTGAGAGCTGGAGCCGCCGGCACCCGAGATCGGCATGGAGAATGCGCCGCCGGTGGCATCCTTAAGGATGACGCCAAAGAACAGCTGCAGCAGCATACCGAGCCAGAATGCAGGAACGGCAACGAGGATCGACGTGGTCAGCGTTACCAAAATATCCCAGAAGGAATAGCGCTTTACCGCCGAAATGATACCCGCACCGATACCCATGATTGCCTCGAGCACAATGGCGCACGCGGCGAGTTTAACCGTATACGGATACTTCTGGGCAAAGATTTCCGCAACCGGCAGCTTGCGCTGATACGAATTGCCCAGATCGCCATGAAGCAGACCATTCATGTAATTCAAGTATTGGTCCACAAGCGACGTTGGAACGGGATCGCCGTTCTCGTCAAGGATCGCGTTGCCGTCCTCGTCCGCCTGGACCAGGTGATAGCGCACGCGAAGTTGAAGCTCTACCTCGGGGGACAGAGCCTTGTCTCCACCGATCAGCTTGATCGGGTCTCCCGGCACAATATTCTGGAGGGCGAACAGAATCAACGTAACGCCCAAAAATACCGGGATGAACTGAAGCACACGTTTAACGATGTACTTACCCATACCACTCCCCTATCTAGGGATTAACCTAAATGGGATGCCGATCGCCAGACCGGCATCCCAAAATTACCATCAGCCAGTTTACCCCAGGTTAGGGAGAACTGTATGTTTCCCATGAGGTCTACGTAAATACTTGACCCTCATGGAAGCTGCAAAACTCTTAGGCGAGCTCAGCGGTACCCAGATCGGCGTGCTTCTGCGGATCGACATAGAGGTACTTGACGCGATCGGAGCCGACGATGGTGTGCGTGTAGAACATCACCGGGATAACCGGGCAGTCAGCGGCGACCATAGCGTCAGCCTCCTGCATCTTGGCGATGCGCTCGTCGTCGTCAACCGTGGCACGGGCCTCATCGACCTTGGCATCGAACTCGGAGTTGTTGTAACCAGAGCGGTTGTCGCCACCGAGGGAGTCGGAGTGGAACAGCGGGTACAGGAAGTTGTCCATGATCGGGTAATCGGCGATCCAGCCCAGACGGCCGAACTGATAGTTGAAGTTCTGATACTGCTCGAGCAGGGCAGACCACTCGGGAGTATCGGAGACGGCGGTGACGCCCACCTTGGCGAGGTCGCCGATGATGGACTCCATGATCTCCTTGTGGCCACCGTCCTGGTTGTAGGACAGGGTCACATTGATGCCACGATCGCCGTTAGCGCCAGCGGGAGCGACCTTGTCGAGGTACTCGTTAGCCTTGTCGACGTCATAGGCGCAGAACTCCCATGCGCCCTCCTTGTAGCCGGCGATTCCCGGAGGAACGATGCCGTCAGCGGGGGTACGGGTGCCCTTGAAGATGGTCTTGCAGATGGCCTCACGGTTGATAGCCAAGGAGATGCCCCTGCGCAGGTCAGCGTTGTTGAACGGCTCGGCCGTGGTGTTGCACGTCAGATAGTACGTGGAAGGCTCGGAGCCGAGCAGCATGCGCTCGCCGTCACCCATGGTGTAGCCATCCTTGGACTCGCCGCGGTCCTTCTTGGCGGCGTCGATCTGAGCAACGGGAACGTCGCAGACATCGAGGTTGCCGGCCTGGAACTCCTTGTAAGCGGTCTCCACGTCCTTGATGACCTGGAAGTGGATGGCGTCGATCTTGGCCTTGTCGCCATAGTAATCGTCAAACTTCTTGAGGTTGATCTCCTGACCATCCTCCCACTTGCCGTCCATCATGAACGGGCCGTTACCGACCGGGGCAAGGTAGAAGCTCTTGACATCGGACTCGGCGCACTCGGGAACCGGGGACAGAGCCGGGTGAGAGGCGACGAACGGGAAGTCGGCGTAGGCGGAAGTCAGCTTGACGACGAGGGTCTCGTCATCCGGGCAGGTAACGCCGGACAGCTCGGTAGCATTACCGGCAAGCAGATCGTCATAGCCCTCGACCATGGAAAGGTGGTAGGAGACCTCGGAAGGACCATACTCGGTAGCGATGGCCGACTTAGTGTTGACCAGGCGCTCCCAGCCGAGCTTGAAGGACTTGGAGGTAACGTCGTCACCGTTGTGGAACTTGGCCTTCTTGATCTTGAAGGTGAACTCGGTGGCGTCGTCGTTAGCCTCAAAGGACTCGCAAGCCAGCGGAACGATCTCGCCCTTCTCGTTATCGTACTCCGTCAGAGCGTCGAAGAGCTGATACTCGACCTGAGTGCCCTGATCCTCCTGGACGTTGTAGGGGTCGATGCAGACCGGGTTGTTGATGTAGAAGTTCAGCGTCGAACCGGACTCAGAACCGGAAGCGTCGCCGCCCTTCTTGCCGCATGCGGCAAGAAAAGCCATGGAGCTCGCAGCGAGGGTGCCGCCAACAAAGGCGCGACGACCCATAACGGGCTGGTGGAACATAGAATCAGCCATGCCATCCTCCTTATGAGATAGGACAAAGTGAATTCGGCCGGGCAACGTCGAGACAGCCCAATCGAACCATTCAAACGCGGTCCGCTGTTATGGCTGGTTATGCAATGCGGGCCAACGTTTGGCAATACAGTAGCGCATTTTATGCACAATTTGGCGCTGATTCCGGTTAACGGTCGAGAATTTCTTTAGTTGGGCGAAGTATGTGGGGATATTTTGACTCTGTTACAAATATGTAAACAAAAAGGGCCCCGCACATGCGGGACCCTTTACAAACGCATATACGCCGATGCTTAGTAGCCGACGATGCCCTGCGGGAAGAAGAACATGCACAGCACGACGCACACGGCAAACACGACAGCCATGATAACGGTCAGGCGGTCAAGGTTCTGCTCCATAACGCCTGTGGCAGAGCTGGAGTTATACAGCGAGCTAGCGATCATATCCGAAACGCCGGTGCCCTTACCGGAGTGCATCAGGACGAGAATCGTCAGCGCCACGGCAGAAACAGCCCAAACGACAAACAGAAGAATCTGAAACGGACCCATAGATAAGCTCCTTAATAGAACAATTCAAACTCCAGTACTGTACCACAACCTCCAACACTCCCCCACCTGCCATTTAGGGACGGGGTAGAAATGGCAGAAATACCAAAAAGGGGGTCGTCCGGTTGTGGACAACCCCCTTACTAGAAAACGGTATTTGTTTTCTATTAGGCCTCGGTGGCGAGCACGCGACCCGTCATCTCGGCGGAAGGCTCAATACCAGCCATGGTGAGCATGGTCGGAGCGATATCGGAAAGACGGCCGTCCTCGATACCGGTGAGCTGGGCCTTCTCATCAACGATGATGAACGGCACACGGTTGGTGGTGTGAGCCGTAAACGGATGCTTGGAACCGTCGGAAGCGACGTCAAACATGTGGTCGGCGTTGCCATGGTCGGCTGTAATCAGCGCAAAGCCGCCCTTGGCGAGAATCGCCGGGACAACCTTGGACAGAGCATCGTCAACAGCCTCGACGGCCTTAACGGCGGCGTCGAAGACACCGGTGTGACCAACCATGTCGCAGTTCGCGAAGTTCACGATGTAGAAATCAGCGCGATCCTCGTTGATTGCGGCGACGAGCTTCTCGGTAACCTCGGGAGCGCTCATCTCGGGCTGCAGATCGTAGGTAGCGACCTTGGGGGAAGCGACGAGCACGCGCTCCTCGCCCTCCTTGGGCTCCTCGATGCCGCCGTTGAGGAAGAACGTCACGTGGGCGTACTTCTCGGTCTCGGCGGTGTGCAGCTGCTTCAGGCCATTGGCAGCGATAACGTCGGCCAGAACGTTCTCGGGGAACGTCTTGGGGAAGGCAACCTCGACGTCAAACGTCGGATCGTACTCGGTCATCGTCACAAAGTGCGACAGCTTGATCTGCTCGCGCTCAAAGCCGTCGAACTCCTTGTCCGTGAACACGCGGGTCATCTGACGAGCGCGGTCGGGACGGAAGTTGAAGAAGATGGCCGCGTCGCCCTCGTGGATGCCCTCATTGTGGGCAGCGAAGGGCTCGACGAACTCATCGCCGCGCGGATCCATCTCGTAGTAGGCCTTGATACCGGCCACGGGGTCGGTATCGGCATCGGACGCGTTGACCATGACATCGTAGGCACGCTGGATGCGCTCCCAACGGTTATCGCGGTCCATGGCCCAATAACGACCCGAGACGGTGGCAACGCGAGCGTCGCAACCGGTCTCCTCGGAAATCTTGGCCAAGAAAGCGCAGAACTCGCTCATGTAGCCAGCACCGGACTGCGGGTCAACGTCGCGGCCATCCATAAAGGCGTGGACGCGAACGGTCTTGACGCCATGCTGGGCAGCCATCTTGACCAGGGCCTCGACATGGTTCATGTGAGAATGAACGCCGCCGGGGCTCATAAGGCCCATGAGGTGAAGGGTCTTGCCTTCGGCCTTGACATCGTCCATAGCCTTGACGAAGACCTCGTTCTTGGCGATGGAGCCGTCCTTGATGGCATTGTTGATGCGCGAAAGCTCCTGGAAGACGATGCGGCCGGCACCGATATTGAGGTGACCCACCTCGGAGTTGCCCATCTGGCCATCGGGAAGGCCCACGTCCTCGCCCGAAGCGCCGAGCGTGGTGTGGGGGTATTTCTCGTACAGGCTATCAAGGAAGGGCGTCTTGGCAGCGGCGACGGCGTTCTCGCCATCGGCCGGAGCCAGGCCACAGCCGTCCATGATGATCAGGAGTGCAGGAAGATGACGCTGTGCCATATGTCCTACTCGCCTGCCTTGACGACCATAGAGGCGAAGTCGGCAGCCTTGAGCGAAGCGCCGCCCACGAGGGCGCCGTCAACGTCGGGCTTGGCGACGAGCTCAGCGATGTTGCCGGGCTTGGCAGAGCCACCATAGAGAACGCGGATGCCGTTAGCGAGCTCCTCGCCGAACATCTCCTTGAGGGTCTCACGGATAGCGCCGCAGACCTCCTGAGCGTCCTCGGCGGTAGCGGTCTTGCCGGTGCCGATGGCCCAGATGGGCTCGTAGGCGACGACGACCTGCTTGGGGCAGGTGATCTCAAGACCAGCAAGGCCAGCCTTGACCTGGTTCACGACGTGCTCGACATAGGTGCCAGCCTCGCGGACCTCGAGAGACTCGCCGCAGCAGAAGACGGGAACAAGACCGGCGGCAACGAGAGCCTTGGCCTTCTTGTTCTGATCCTCGTCGGTCTCGTGGAAGTAGTCGCGACGCTCGGAGTGACCGATGATGCAGTAGGTGCAGCCAGCGGACTTGAGCATGTCGCAAGAGGACTCACCGGTGAAGGCACCCTTGGCCTCCCAGTACACGTTCTGTGCACCGAGGGCGATGGGGGCAGCCTGAATGCGGTCATGAACCGTGGTGATGTCGATGGTCGGAGGGCAGACGAGCACCTCGACGCCAGCCGGAACCTCGGGCAGAGCCTGAGCCAGCTCGTCGGCGAGCTTGGCGGCCTCGGCGACGTCGTTGTTCATCTTCCAGTTACCAGCGATAAGAAGGGTGCGATTAGGCATCGAGAAGCGCCTCCACTCCGGGCAGGGCCTTACCCTCGACGAGCTCCATGGAAGCGCCACCACCGGTGGAGATCCAGCTCATCTTGTCGGCCAGGTTGAACTTGTTGACAGCTGCGACAGAGTCGCCACCGCCGATGATCGAGGTGCAGTCGGCCTCGGCGACGGCCTCGGCGATAGCCTGGGTGCCGTGAGCGAAGTTATCGAACTCGAAGACGCCCATGGGGCCGTTCCAGAACACGGTCTTGGCGCCCTTGACAGCCTCGGCGTAGAGCTCCTCGGTCTTGGGGCCGATGTCCATGCCCTCACGATCGTCGGGGATAGCGTCGGAAGCGACAACCTCGGGGACAGCGTCCTCGCCAAAGTGATCGGCAACGCGGTTGTCGATGGGGAGCAGGATCTTGACGCCCTTCTCCTCGGCCTTCTTGAGCATCTCGCCGGCACGCTCGACCCAGTCCTCTTCCTTGAGGGACTGACCGACGGTCAGGCCCTGAGCCAGGAAGAAGGTGTAGGCCATGCCGCCACCGATGATCAGGGTATCAGCGGAGTCGATGAGGTGATCGAGAACGCCGATCTTGGAGGAAACCTTGGAACCGCCGACGATAGCGACGAAGGGGCGCTCGGGCTCGGCGAAGATGCCGGTCAGCGTGTCGACCTCCTTCTCGAGCAGGAAGCCGGCGACGGCAGGCAGGTAAGCGGCGGGGCCCACGACGGAACCCTGGGCGCGGTGAGCGGTGCCGAAAGCATCGAGAACGAAGACGTCACCATAGGAAGCGAGCTTCTTGGCGATCTCGGGATCGTTCTTCTTCTCACGCTTGTCGAAACGGACGTTCTCGAGAACGAGGACCTTGCCCGGCTCGACGGCGGCAACAGCCTCGGCGGCCTTCTCGCCGTAGGTGTCGGCGACAAAGGCAACATCGAGACCAGAGAGCTCAGCGAGCTTCTTGGCGACAGGCTCAAGGGAGAGCTCGGGCTGGAAGCCGGTGCCATCGGGACGGCCGAGGTGGCTCATGAGGATGACGCGAGCGTTGTGCTCAACGAGGTAGTTGATGGTGGGCAGGGCAGCCTTGATGCGGGTGGTGTCGCCAACGACGCCATCCTTGATAGGCACGTTGAAGTCAACGCGGACGAGAACGCGCTTGCCGTCGACATCGATGTCGCGGACGGTCTTCTTGGTAAAGGCCATGTTTGCTTCTACCTTTCGTACGTGTCTGCCTCCCATTACGGCAGACGATTTCCTATAAAAAGGGCGCGACCCTAGGGTGTAAGCCCTATGAGGCCGCGCCCTTCTTTAGACGCTCAACGAGCTATTCGCTAAAAGCTAAATTAAGCAACGAACTTCTCGAAGTACTTGATGGTGCGGACCATCTGAGAGGTGTAGGAGTTCTCGTTGTCGTACCAAGAGGTGACCTGAACGAGGGTCTGGCCGTTGCCGAGGTCAGAGCACATGGTCTGAGTGGCGTCGAAGATGGAGCCGTGGGTCTCGCCGATGATGTCGGTGGAGACGATGTCGTCCTCGTTGTAACCGAAGGTCTCGGAGATGGTGGAAGCGTAGGCCTTCATAGCGGCGTTGACCTCGTCGACGGTGACCTTCTTGTCAACGACAGCGTAGAGGTTGGTGATGGAGCCGGTCGGCGTCGGGACGCGCTGGGCGGCACCGATGAGCTTACCGTTGAGCTCGGGGAGAACCAGGCCGATAGCCTTGGCAGCACCGGTGGTGTTGGGGACGATGTTGACGGCGCAGGCGCGGCTACGACGCTTGTTGCCCTTGCGCTGCGGGCCGTCGAGCGGCATCTGGTCGCCGGTCCAGGCGTGAATGGTGGTCATGATGCCGGACACGATGGGAGCGAAGTCGTTCAGACCCTTGGCCATCGGGGCGAGGCAGTTGGTGGTGCAGGAAGCAGCGGAGATGATGTTGTCCTCAGCGGTCAGCGTCTCGTGGTTGACGTTGTACACGATGGTGGGCAGATCGCTGCCGGCCGGAGCGGAGATGACGACCTTCTTGGCGCCAGCGTTGATGTGGGCCTGAGCCTTAGCCTTGCTGGTGTAGAAGCCGGTGCACTCGAGAACGACGTCGACGTCGAGGTCGCCCCAAGGCAGGTTGTTGGCGTCGGCCTCCTTGTAGATCTTGATCTCCTTGCCGTCAACGGTGATGGAATCCTCGCCAGCAACGACCTCGTGATCGCGAGCGTAGTTGCCCTGCGTGGAGTCGTACTTCAGCAGGTAAGCGAGCATATCGGGAGAGGTGAGGTCGTTGATAGCGACGATCTCGGAGCCCTCATGACCGAACATCTGACGGAAAGCCAGACGACCGATGCGACCGAAGCCGTTAATAGCAACCTTTACTGCCATTGTGTCTCCTTTCGTAAGGCCCCCGCAAGCTACAGCGCCCGCCGTTGAGGCCCACAAACTAACCACTCGCCTAATATACCTTTTTTTTGACTTGAATTTCACGAGAATAGTCGAAATTGAAAATCAAATTTACGTTAAAACGTTTTAAAGAATAAAATAGCAGCTAAATCCGTATATAAGTCGATACTTTAAACTACCGGTTTGCTTCAATGAGCTTTTCAAGCCTCAAAACTCGATGGTAGAGGGCCGACTTCGACAAGGGAGGGTCAGCCATCTCCCCTAAATCACGCAGCGACAGATCGGGATAGCGCTCGCGCAGGTCGCAAAAGACCGCCAAGGCATCCGGAAGCGCATCGCGAAGGCCGCGCTGCTCGAGCTCATCGATAAGCGCAAGCTGATGTTGGGCAGCACCGGCGCTTCTGGTCTGGTTGGCGAGCTCGGCGTTCACGCGACGGTTCACATCGTTCTTAACCAACTTGACCGCGCGCGCCTCCTCAATCTCGGCAACGCTGCGCTTGGCACCAATCAGCTTTAATAGATGCTCGATTTCCTCGGCGCTCTTAATGTACACGGCATATGACCCCCGCCGTGCATTAACACGAGCATGGACCCCAATCTGCCCCAACAGGTCGCAAAGCCCCTTAGCATATTGCTCGCCCTGCACCGCGATCTCCAAATGAAAATCGCCGCGTGGATCGGCCACGAAGCCGCCCGCGATGAGCGCGCCGCGGATGTAGGCAAGCCTGCAGCAGGGACGGGCAACGATGTGTCGGGGAACACCAGCAACGAGCCCTCCCCTGCGGTCTAGAATGCCCAGCAGCACCAGAGCCTTGTCCAGGTCGGGTTGATCGGGCAGGGTAATGAGATAGTTACGGACCTTATGCAAGACCGATTTACGAACGGTGAATTCCGTTTTGAGCTTAAGAATGCGATGCGTCAGCGTGATCATCGTGCGCGCGACGGCTCCCGTCTCGGTCGCGACCGTCAAACGATACCGCCCGGAGCCGGCCAACGAAAGCGTACCGCTCACACGCGTCAGGGCGGCAAGCGTCGACAAATCGCAGTATTCACATTCGGGTTCGCAGCGCGCAAGCTCGTCACGCACCTCGGCGGTAAACGACATGCAGGCCTATGCTTTCGTGTTGGCGCGCGACAAGTCGCGATGGGAAATGCTCACGTGATACTGGGCGCCTTCCAAATAACGCGCCGTGGCCTCGGCGATGGCAACGCTGCGGTGCTGACCGCCCGTGCAACCGATGGCAATAGAAAGCTGCGGCTTGCCCTCTGCGATATAACCGGGCATGACCGTATCGAGCAGCTGCGTCCAGGCCTTCCAGAACTCCTGCGTCTTGGGATGGTCCAGAACAAAGTCGGAGACTTTCTTATCGAGACCGGTCATGGTGCGCATCTCGGGATCGTAGAACGGATTGGGCAGGAAGCGAACGTCAATCATAATGTCCGCCTCGACGGGCATACCGTGCTTAAAGCCAAACGAGAACACGTGAACGTCCATGAGCTGCTGGTCGGACAACTCGGAGAACGCCATGCGCAATTTGTTGCGCAGCGCAGAGGTGCGTAGGCGGCTCGTGTCGATAATCATATCGGCTCGATCGCGCACACCCTGCAGCTGCAGGCGCTCGCGCTGAATCGCATCGGCCGTAGTCTCCCCCGGCTTGGCAATGGGATGACGGCGGCGATTTTCGCTGTAGCGACGAATCAGTACCTCGTCAGAAGCCTCCAGGAACACGATGTCGCAGCTCATCTCACGCTCTTCGAGCGCGGCGACCGCATCGAGCAGCTCATCGAACAAGCCCTGGCTACGCAAATCGCAGGTGACGGCGAGATGCCTGCCCACGCCCGTATTAATGCCGACGAGCTCGGCAAGCTGGGCGATCAGACGCGGAGGCAGGTTATCGATGCAAAAATAGCCCATGTCCTCGAACACGTGCATGGCCTGCGTGCGGCCCGATCCGGACATTCCGGTGATGATGACGATATCGGGGATGCGCTCCGAGCGCTCCGCCGCATCCATGGCATCTCCCTTTTGCATGTGCTGCCTCCCGAAAACAAGCGCGGGACCCAGCAACCCGGATCCCGCGCGGTCAATTGCCTTTATTGAGTATACCGCCCCGAGCGGATACGAGGCCTGTCTTACGCCTCAAGCGCAGCCTTGAACCAACTTGTAATACTCGTGGGGTGCGTGATGGCGGTGCCGACGACAACGGCCCAGGCGCCAGCATCGATCGCGGCGCGAGCCTCCTCGGGCGTATGCACGCGACCCTCGCAAATGATGGGAAGGCCGGGGAATTCCTCGGTCGCCTGACGCAGGAGCGGCAGGTCGGGGCCATCGGCCATGGTGCAGTCGATGGCGGCGACACCGTGAGAGAGCGTGGTAGATACCAGGTCGAAGCCCATATCAACCGCACGGCGAATGTCCTCGATGGTGGCACAATCCGCCATCAGGAGCACACCCTCCTCGTGCAGCGGACGGAAGGTATCCTCGACCGTCTTGCCATCGGGGCGCGGACGATCGGTGGCGTCGATCGCCACGATATCGGCACCAGCAGCAACGCAGGCGCGGGCGTGACGCAGCGTCGGCGTGATGTAAACGCCCTCGTGTCCATCCTTCCATAGGCCAATAACAGGAACCTCACAGCGACCCTTAATGGCGGCAATGTCGGCAAGGCCCTGGCAGCGAATGGCGGCGGCGCCGCCGAGTTCGCAAGCGCGAGACATTTGAGCCATGGTCTCGGGCGTACGAAGCGGCTCGCCCATATACGCCTGAACGCTCACGACGAGCTTACCCTTCAGGGATTGAATCAAAGGATCGACGGTCATAAGGCTGCAACCTTTCTCAGAACAGCCTCCCGAGGCGTGTTGTCTCGGGAGGCTCCTACAGCAGATACGTTTGCTTTAACGAAGCGAGAAGATGCTCGGCGGCACCGATGAGCGGAGCATCGCCCTCCAGAGACCCGATGAGAATCGGCGTGTCCTGGAGCGGATCGAGCGCCTGGCTGGCATAGCCCTCGTGCACCGAATCCTTCCACGTCTGCGAACGCCAATCGGGACCCTGATGAATTACGCCGCCCGAAAGCACGATGACCTCTGGATCCAGAATATTGGCAAGCGAGCCCAAGCTGGCGCCCAGCGCAAAGCCGGCGTCATGGATGACCTCGGTCGCCTTTGCGTCGCCAGCACGACACAGGTCGTTCACGTCGCGACCGACCGAAGGACGGCTGGGGTCAACTCGACCGAAGCGTTCGTCGTACATACGGCCAATCGAGGTGCCCGAAGCAACAGACTCAAGATGGCCGGAACGCCCGCAGGCGCAGGGAATGCCGGCGGCAGCCGAGCACTCGATGTGGCCCATATGACCGGCAGCACCATGGAAGCCCTGCATCACGCGGCCGTTCTCGACATATGCGCCACCGATGCCCGTACCGATTCCCAGGCACAAGACGGAGAACTTGCCCTTGCCGACGCCCCAGTGGGCCTCGCCCAGAGCATGAGCCTGCACGTCGCCCACAACGGCAACGGGAAGACCAAGGTCCTCGCGCAGACGCGGCCCCAACTGAACGCCGGACCAGCCGGGCATGATCTCATTGGCATAAGCAATGGCGCCCGTCTTGGGATCGACGACGCCTGCGGCACCGATACCGACACCGAGAACCTCGACATCGGGATTCGCCTCAAGAGCGGCCTTGATAGACGCCTCGATACGCTGGAAGACGGCCTCGCCGCCCTCCTGGGCCTCGGTAGGAATCTCGGCCTCAAAAACGGGATGGGGCACACTACCGTCAGCCGGGTACTCCATGATGGCAGTCGCAATTTTAGTTCCGCCGATATCGACAGAGCAGACGTACTTGTTCTCCATGTCGCTCTCCTTCGGAGATAAAAACAACTACAGGAAATGCGCCGTCAGGCTAGCCGTCACAGCGCAGTAAAGGTTTTCCAGGTGTCCGAGATCGCCGAGAAACCGTGTGGCCATTGACCTAATGGGTCATGGCCACACGGTTGAACGGCGAGGTCGGGTGCCTGGGAAGCTTTACAGGAGACCGTTGTCCTGAAGGACCTTCCTAATCGCCTCGACGTTCTCGCCGGTCATGGCCTTCACCGGGCGCGGCATGGTCGGGCTGTCGAAGATGCCCATGAGGTTCATAGCGGTCTTGAAGGCGCCGACGCCACCGGCATAGCCCTGGACGCCCGAGGTGACGTCCCAGATGTGCGAAATCTCATTGAGGCGATCCTGCTCGGCCTTGACGGTAGCCCAGTCGCCGGCCTGAGCGGCCTTCCACTGGCGCACGTAGCCCTCGGGCTCAACGTTGGCAAGGCCCGGGACAGAACCGTCGGCGCCACCGAGGTAAGCGCCGTCGACAACAACCTCGTGACCGGTGAGGATGCTCATCGGATGGCCGTTCTTCTCGTTCTCCTGAACGAGATAGCGGAACGAGATGTCGTCACCCGAGGAATCCTTGACGCCAGCAAGGACGCCCTCGGCGCCGAGCTTGGCAAGGAGCTTCCAGGGGAGCTTGGTGTGAACGCAGACGGGAATGTCATAGGCAAAGATGGGCAGGTCGAGCTCCTCGTGCAGGATGCGGAAGTGCTCCTCGACCTCGGTCATGCCCTGCAGGGCATAGAACGGGCAGGTGGCGACAAGCGCATCGGCGCCCAGCTCCTGAGCGACCTTACCGTGCTCGATCATGCGCTCGGTCTCGGTATCGATGATGCCGACCAGGACGGGCACGCGGTGGTCGACGATACGAACGGCCTCGGCGATGATCTGGCGACGACGCTCATCGGTGGAGAAAACGACCTCGCCCGAAGAGCCCAGGAAGAACAGGCCATCGACGCCGGCATCGATCATGCGGTTGATGCTGCGCTCAAAGGAGGCAACGTCGAGCTGGTGGTCTTCGGTATCGGGAACAACGACGGGAGGGATAACGCCGGTGAATTTCTGAGTTGCCACAAGAATCTCCTTAGTTGTCTGGCGGGCGGCCCTATGCCACCCACTCTTGTTGGCAGTGTCCAGGCCGTCTAGGCCAAAGAACACGGGTAGAACGTTTGGTTAAAAAAGTCGATGACTTCGTTTTCAAACGCGTTGATGCGCTCATGAGCGTATTTGGCATAGATGATATGCCTCCGGTCACACTCAAGACCGTTGAATACGGCAAACTGGCCCTTGGGATCACTCACGGCATCCATGAGCGATGTGCCCATGAGCACCGATCCACGCACCCGAGACGACAACGCCTCGAGGCCACCGGGAATTGGATTGGCAACCGCCGTGCAGGCGAGGCCCCGCTCGTCCAGAGCAGAAACCGCCAGCGCGACTCCGCCGCCAAGGCCCTCGCCCCATGCAAAGATGCGGTCGGGGTCCACGCCATCAAGATTGCGCGCCACCTTCGCCATCGCGCAACCCCAACGGACGCGCTTGACAAAAGCAGGAGAGGCAATCCCCTGCTGCAGCTCGCTGGATCCAATCGCCTCATCGTCCAGCGCAAGCACGGCATATCCCATGGCCGCAAACCTCGTCATGTGATGCCATCCCCGCACGGGTCGGTCGATGTCGTGACACATCAGACATAGCGGCACAAGCTCGGATGCTCGGGCGCGACCGGCAGGCTCGATCAAACGTGCGTGGACCACATCGCCACCAAGCTCAAAGGAAACCTCGGAGTAGCGGGCATACGGATTGGCGAAATCGATCGCCGTAATACTCGGCCCGCAAACCTCAAGGTCCGAAGCGGCTATCTCTAATTCGGAAACATCCGCAGAAGCATCACCGCGCCAATCCCGGAAATCAGCGAGCCTTGACGAGACCGTTCCGGGAATCCCCACAAGGTCGGAGACAATCAGCTCATTGACATTGCTCTCGCACTTAGACATGAGCCTCCCCTCCCTTGCAGAAAAACGGAATGATCAGATCGTCAAAATCCTGAATCTCCTCGTGGCCAAAGCCTTCAAAGAACTCATGACGCTTTTCACAGGTCAGGTTGTTATAGACCGCAAACTGCGTCGCTGGCGGACAGACGGTATCGGCTGTGCCGGTGCCAAACAGCACGGGGCATTTGACCATAGGGGCAAAGTTCTTGGAATCGAAGTACGCCAGCTTGGCATAGGCTTCGTCGATACGAGTCGAGTCCTCGTCAAACCAGCGAGACCAATAGCGCAGGCCCTCGTAGGCAATGTCGTCGGCATCCAAATCCCAGACCAGGCGGAAATCCGACAGGAAGGGATAGAGGATGGCGGCGCGATTGATAAGCTCGCTGTTAAGTGCACAGGTCGCAATGCCCAAACCGCCGCCCTGCGACGCGCCGTTCACAAACACACGGGCAAGATCGATGCCCTCGAGCTCGCGAACGATGCGGCACAGGATGCGAATATCTTGGTGCAAGCGGACATAGTAGAGGTTGGCCGGATCGCCGTCGATACCGGCGACGATATGGCCCGCGACCGTTGTGCCCTCAAATCCACCAATGTCCTCGGAGGGACCTCCTTGGCCGGGGCAGTCGAGGGCGATGAGTGCCATGCCCATGCCCGCAAACGACGCCTGCTCAAACCAGCTGCGGCTTGCACCCGGATACCCATGGAACTGAAGTACCAATGGCACGGGCTCGTCCGAGACGGGTTTAAGGTACTTGGCATGCAGGCGAGCGCCACACATGCCGGTATACCAGAGGTCGAAAAGCTGGCAGGTCACGGCATCGGTGACCGATGCCGTCTCGATCGCATAGTCAAGCCCGACGGCGTCGGCCTCGGCCATGCGGTCCTTCCAAAAGAGATCGAAATCTGATGGACGGGGCATGGCGCCCCGATACCCACCAAATTGCTGTTGTAGCTCCTGAGCACTTGGCATGGCTCGTGAACCCAACCTTTCGAAATCGCAACGGAGGTGCGCCCGGCAAGGGAACCGGGCGCACGGGAGGGAAAGCGAGGCTACTCGCCGAGCTTGGGATGCAGCAGCGACGGCGCAGCACCGAGCAGCATCTTGGTGTAGGGGTCCTGAGGGTGCTGGAAGACCTGCTTGGCCTCGCCCTGCTCGACGATCTTGCCGCCATTCATAACGATGATGTCGTCAGAGATATAGCGGACCGTCTGGATGTCATGGCTGATGAACACCATGGCCAGGCCGAGCTCCTTCTTAAGGTCGGTCAGCAGGTTCAGAATCTGCGCGCGGACCGAAACGTCCAGAGCCGAGGTGGGCTCGTCGGCGATGATGGCATCGGGGTTCAACGACAGGGCACGGGCAATTGCGACGCGCTGGCGCTGGCCGCCCGAAAGCTGGCCGGGAAGAACCTCGGCGGCGGAGCTGGGCAGACCGGTGAGCTCCAGGAGCTCCTTGACGCGCTTCTCCTGCTCGGCCTCGGTACCCAGGTTGTGGACGCGCATGGGGTCGAGCAGCTGCTCGCGAACGACCATGCGGGGATTGAGCGCCGTAGCCGGATTCTGGAACACGACCGAGATGACACGGCCCATGTGGCGACGGTCCTCGGCGGTACGCTTGGTTACGTCCTTGCCCTTAAAGTAGACCTTGCCGCTCGTGGGGGCCTGCAGGCCGCACATGACGTTGGCGGTGGTGGACTTACCGCAACCGGACTCGCCGACGATGCCGATCGTCTGACCGGGCATGAGCCTAATCGTTACACCCTGGACGGCGTGAACCAGGTTGGGGTGCAGAATCGAGCCGGTACGGGTCCTAAAGGTGACGTGGACGTCATCAAGGAAGATGATCGGCTCGACGCCGTTGACTGCGGTCTCGCTCATCTACATCACCTCCGCGTGAGGGGTCAAACCATTTGCCTTGAGCACCTCGTCGGGGAGCTCGGAATAGAAGTGCTCGGTGCCGGGCACGCGCTTGAAGACCGGACGGGTGTCCAGGCCAATGCGCGGATGGCTCGAGCGGGGCGCGAAGCGATCGCCCTTGGGGAAATCGCGCGGGCTCGGAACGGCGCCGGGCACCTGGTGCAGACGGCCCGAACCGCTCTCGATGGACAGAACGGAGCCCAGAAGACCGCGGGTGTACTCGTGGATCGGGTTAGTGAGCAGCTCCTTGGTGGGCGCCTGCTCGATAACCTGACCGGCGTACATAACCGTGATGTTATGGGCGACCTCGGCGACCAGCGCCAGGTCATGCGAGACGAAGATCATGGCAAAGCCGAGCTTGGCCTGAAGGTCGTTGAGCAGCTTGATGACCTGCTTCTGGACGGTAACGTCCAGAGCGGTCGTGGGCTCGTCGCAGATGACCAGCTTGGGGTCGCGGGTAAGGGCCATAGCGATCAGGACACGCTGACGCTGGCCACCGGAAAGCTCATGCGGGTAGCTCTCGAGCGTACGCTTGGGGTCGAGGCCCACGAGCTCCAGGAGTTCCTCGGCGCTGCGGGTGCCGCCGCGCTTGGTGAGCTGCTTCATCTGGGCAGAGATGAGCATGGAGGGGTTGAGCGAGGACAGGGCGTCCTGATAGACCATAGCGATATCGGTACCGCGCAGGCCGAACCACTCCTTCTTGCTCATCTTGAGCAGGTCGCGGCCCTCCCAGAGGACCTCGCCGGAAAGGTGCTCGTCATCGTCGGTCAGGCCCATGATGGCCAGCGTGGTGATGGACTTACCGCAACCGGACTCGCCCACCAGGCCCATGGTCTGACCAGGACGGACGTCAAAGTTGACATGGTCGACGACGTTGATATCGCCGTGATGCTCAAACTGAATGCAGAAGTCACGGACCGAGAGAATCGGTTCGACAGACTCGTCGGGCACATGGCGATCGTCACGCTTGAGCTCGACATCGCGCAGGGCGCCAAGGCGAGCGGAGAGGGACTGGGCCTGCTCCTTGTAGGCGCGAACGGGGTCGGAGACCAGCAGGTCGGCCTCGCGACGCTTGGAGGAATCGGTCGGATCCAGGGCGGCGGAGGGAGCAGCGGCCATGGCGTCGGTAATGCCCTCGGAGAGGATGTTGAGCGCCAGGCAGGTGATCATGATGGCCAGGCCCGGGAACAGCGCCTGCCACCAACGGCCGGCGAGCACGCCGCCGCGGGCGTCGGCGAGGATGTTGCCCCAGGTAGCGGTGGGCTCCTGGATACCAGCGCCGATGAAGGTCAGCGAGGCCTCGAAGATGATGGCGTCGGCGACCAGGGTAACGGTGAAGACCATGATCGGGGCGATGCAGTTACGCAGAACATGCTTGATCAAAATCCACGGAGCCTTGGCGCCGGAAACGATGACCGCGCGGACATAGTCCTCGCCGTACTCGGACACGATGTTGGCGCGCACGATACGGGCAATCTGCGGAGTGTACATAAAGCCGATGGCGAAGATGATCGACGGCACGGAGTTGCCCAGGATGGAGACGAAGACGGCCGCGAGGGCGATGCCCGGGATGGACATGATGATGTCCAGGATACGCATGATCGTCTCGGAAACGGCCTTGCGCGAAACCGCCGCAAGGGCGCCCACGACCGAGCCGCAGACCAGAGCCATGGCAGTGGCGCCAAAGCCGATAATCAGCGAGTAACGACCACCGTAGAGCATGCGCGACAGAATGTCGCGACCCTTATCGTCGGTACCGAAGATAAATCCGTTGCCGGGAGCCTGGCGAGCCGTAAAAATCTCGACCGGGCTATAGGGGGCAAGAAGGGGCGCCAGAATCGCAGTCAGGGCGACCAGCACCAACACGACGGCGGCAATCTTAGAAGACAGCGTCATCTTCTTCCAGCCACCGAGCTTGAGCCCCTTGGAGGCAGCCTTCTCGAGCTGCTCGGTTTGCTTCTCTCGAATCTTTACCATAATCTACACCGTCCTGATGCGCGGGTTGATGAGCAGGTAGAGCATGTCAACCACGATGTTGATGATGATGAAGGCAAGAGCAACGACGATAACGACGCCCTGAACCAGGTTCGCCTCGTTGCCCTGAACGCCCTGCAGAATCGCGGTGCCCATGCCGGGGAGGTTGAAGATAACCTCGATGACGACGGCGCCGCCCATGAGGTAACCGATCTTAAGACCGAGGGTGGTGACCGGGGTGATCAGCGCATTGCGAAGAACGTTGATGCCGACGACGACCTTCTCGGGAACGCCGGCGCCGCGAGCCATACGGACATAATCCTTATCGAGCTCCTCGACCATGGCGGTACGCACGATACGAGTCATCTGGCCCGTCAGCGGAAATGCCAAGGCGATAGCGGGCATGATCATACGTCCCAGATAGCCAGCCGGATTCGTGGTGAAGTGAGGCAGAGCACCCGATGCCGGAAGCACCTTAAGGTAGGAAGAGAACAGCAGGATCAACAGAACGGCAAGCCAGAACGACGGGGTTGCCAAGCCGGCGATGGAAAAGACGCGGATCACTTGGTCCGGCCATTTGTCGCGATACAGTGCCGCGATGACGCCGAGTAAAAACGAAACGACCGCACCGATGGCAAGGCCGATGAAGGTCAGCTGCATCGTGACGGGCAGGGCCGTGGAGATGCGCTTGGCAACGGAGTTGCGAGCAGCACCATAGGTGCCCATGTCACCATGGATCAAATCGCCCATATAGCGCACGTAGCGCACAGGCCAGGGGTCGTCCAGACCATACTTCTCATGGTACTCGGCAACCGCCTCGGGCGAGGCACCGTCACCCAACGCCGTGTAGGCGGGGTCGGTCTTGGAGAACGACATAAGGAAGAACACCAGGACGGTGACGCCCAATGCCATGATCGGCAGCGCCACAAGACGCCTTCCAATCAAACGTAGCAAGTTGTTCACGTTCTCTCCCCTTTCTTTTGTCGGTAGGACCAACTGGTATATGAGTACGGATACTCATTACAAGACCCGAGCGACATCGAGGTCGCCCGGGTCTTTGTTTCAACTATGAGGATACGGTCCCAACGACCGACATCCTGCATACAGACTCAAGCGAGTCTTACGCCTTGACGGTCGCAACGCCCCTGAAGGACATGCTCGTCGTGCCGATGCCCTTGAAGCCATCGAGGGCCTCGCCGTTGGGCGCAGTGGACGGATCGTCCCAGGAAGCGGAGACGGTCTTGACGTGGACAACGGGGTACAGAACGGCGTTGTCGGCAATGATGTCGAAGCACTCGTTCCACTTCTTCTGCTGCTCATCGCCCTCGGCGGCAAGAGCCTCGTCCATGAGACCGTGGAGCTTCTGCCACTCAGCGGACTCCTTCCACGGGCAACGGGTCTGCATCCAGACGTTGTCGCCGTACCACCAGTTGAGCAGCAGGTCGGGGTCGGCGCCGAAGCAGGAAGGATCGCCAGGGGCAAGGAGGATATCGTAGGCCTCGCCGCCGTCGATGGCAGCGTAGGTGGCCGGCGAGGTATCGGTCTGGATGGTCACATCGAAGCCGAGAGCGTCGAGGTCATTCTTGACCTGGGCGGCCATGCCCTTAATCTGCTCGTTGTCGGTGGTGCGCAGGGTGATGGCACCCGGGGTGATGCCAGACTCCTCGATGAGCTTCTTAGCCTTCTTGGCGTCGGTCTTGTACACCGTGGAAGCCTCATGATAGTTGGTGAAGCTCTTGGGCAGGTAGCAGCTGGCAGCGGTGGCAAGGCCGGCGAAGGTGTTGCTGACCATCTTCTCGGTGTCGAGCGCATACATGACAGCCTGACGGACCTTGACGTTGTTCCAAGGCTCCTTGGCGACGTTGAACATGATGAAGCGGGTGCCGAAACCCTGAACGTTATCGATCTTGCAGCCGGCGCTCTCGAGCTGGTCGACGGCGTCAGCGGTAACGAGCTCCATAACGAGCGTGGAGCCCTCCTGCTGAGCGGTAACGCGAGCGGTGGGGTCGGTCAGGATGCTGTACTGGATCTTCTTATCCTCGGCAGCATACTCACCGTTGTACTCGGGGTTGGGAACCAGGGTGATCTCGGTATCGGAGATAGAGTCGTACATCCAGGGGCCGGAGCCGATCGGCTGCTTGGCGCGATCCTCCTCGGTCTGGGTGGCCGGGGTAACGCGGACGATGGCCAGACGATCCTTGAGCAGGGAGAAGTTGGGGACCTTGGTCTTGACCGTCACGGTGCTGGCGTCCTTGGCCTCGATGGACTCGAAGGGCTGGAAGAACGGAGCATAGGTAGCGGAAGCGGCGCAAGCGGTGTAGGAGGCAACGACATCGTCAGCGGTGACCTCGGTGCCATCGGAGAACTTGGCGCCCTTGCGGATGGTGACCTCGAAAGTGGTGTCGTCCACAGACTTGGGATCGTCGGTGGCGAGCTCTTTGAAGGTGCTGTAGTCGTGGTAATCGATGCCGTAGAGGCCCTCGACGACGTGCCAGTTAGCACCCAGGCCCACAGCGGAGCCGGTGCTGGCGGGATCGAAGCTGGACGGAGCGTAAGCGGAACCAGCGGTGATCACGCCGCCGCCACGGTTGGCGGAATCGGTGGAACCGGAAGCGGAACCCTCGTCGCTAGAGCTGCCACCGCAGCCGGTGAGACCAAGCCCTGCGACAGCAGCGACGCTGCCGGTGAGGCCGAGGAACGAACGCCTGGACATACCCTTGTTGATGATGGCCATGTCTTCTCCTATCAATAGAGAATCTTACCCGGGAGCGCCTAGACGTGCCCCCGCGCAACTTGCGGACGATATATACCTTACCTACCGACGAACCCAACTGAGGTGCCGCGCTCGGCGACCGATACATACATACGCTTGAACGGTATTTGCTACCGTTCACCGAATTCATTGACAAACGATTCGCCAGACAGTATGTATCGACGAGGTGAGATATCAGTCTTCGTCAACCCGCAGGATAGCAGGGTTGTTCACCATGGCTAGTCAAACGTTTTAGCGTCAATTAAACCCGAAATCGGCTGGTAATCGCCGTGAAATAAATGATTGAAAATCACGCAATCATGTATATCAGTTGTTTAGAGGCGTGTTTAGTTTTCGGATTGCTTTGCCGCCGCCTCGGCGCGCTCGGCATTCCATGCAACGAGCGCCTCGTGAACCGCTTTGGCGACATCGGCAGGAATGCCTCGAACTTCCGCGATCTCTTGCTCGCTCGCCGCGCGCAAACGCTTCATCGAGCCAAAATGGCGCATAAGGGCACGTTTTCTGGTGGGTCCCACGCCTGGAACGTCATCGAGTACCGAAACCGTCATGGCTTTATCGCGCAATTCGCGATGGAACGTGATGGCAAAACGGTGCGATTCATCGCGCACCTGTTTAATTAGATAGAGCGACGCGGACCCGGTCGGCAGCACGACGGGAGTCTCGTCCCAAGGCACGAAAACCTCCTCATCGGCCTTTGCCAAGCCACAAACTGGTATATCGAGCCCAAGAGCCTCAAGTTGCTTGATCGCAGCGGTCAATTGCGGCTTACCGCCATCGACAACGAGCAAATCGGGGCGCGAGCCAAAGCGCTCGTCGGCCATGCGCTCGGGAGCATAACGTCGTCCCAAAACCTCGGACATCGACACGAAGTCGTTTGCCTCGTCCAATTCGGCCTGAATTTTAAAACGACGATACTGACTCTTGTCGGCGCGCCCGTTGGTAAACACCACCATCGAGGCGACCGTAAAGGTGCCATGCAGTGTAGAGATATCGAAGCACTCGATACGCAACGGCGGCGATGGCAGCGCCAACGCACTTTCGAGCTCCAGGAGCGCTTGATTGGTGCGGTCGTCAGCGTACCCCGTTCGCATCATGTAGCGCATGAGGGCATGGCGCGCATTTTTGGATGCCATATCGAGCAGACGGTGCTTTTCGCCACGCTGCGGCCTATGGAGATGGCAGGAACGCTCACGCTTGCCCGCAAGCCACTCCCCCAGCGCTTCCGCATCCTCAAGCTCGACGGAAAGGTTGACCTCAGCTGGAATATCAGCCGTCTCGTCGTAATAGCGCTTAAGAAAGCCCGACTGGAGCTCTTCCTCGTCAACATCAAGACCCTTGTCGAGAATGAACTCGCAGGTGCGAACTGTTCGGCCCTCGCGAACGACGAAGACGCAAGCGGCGGAGATGGTCTCCTCGCGATAGAAACCGATGACATCTATATCGACACTGGAGGGAAAAACGACTTGCTGACGATCGTCCAGACCCCTGATGACCTCCAAACGACGTTTGACGCGTGCCGCGCGCTCAAAGTCGAGCGCCTCAGCGGCATCCGTCATCTCGGAGGTCAGCTCATCGACGACATCCTTGCGATGGCCCGACAAAAAGCGCTCGACACGCTTGACGTTCTTGGCATAGTCTGCCGGGGAAATCACGCCGACACACGCACCCGGGCCGCGCCCGACATGGTAGTCAAAGCAGGGGCGCCCGTTTTGCGCGCAAATCATATTGACGATGTCTTCCTCGCCCTTGTGGGACTCGACGATACGGCGACAACGACGCCACTCCGCACAGGATGCGGAGCAGATGGGGATAACCTTGCGCAGCGTATCTATCGTCTCACGTGCCGCGCGGCTATCGGTATAAGGTCCAAAATAGCGCGTTCCCGGCTTATGACGCTCACGCGTGTATTTGATAGCGGGATACAGGTCGCCCTTTGTAATGGCGATAAAGGGGTAGCTCTTGTCATCCTTGAGGTCGACGTTAAAGTACGGATGGTACTGACCAATCAAATTGCGCTCGAGCACCAACGCCTCGTGCTCGGTCTCCACCACGATATAGTCAAAGCTCGCCACCAGCTGCATCATCAGCGGGATCTTCTGGCGCTCGTCCTGCAGCGTCACGTACTGACGCATACGGGCGCGCAGGTTTTTCGCCTTGCCCACGTAGATGACATCGCCCTTGGCGTCTTTCCAAAGGTAGCAGCCGGGCTGCGTGGGAACGCGCGAAACCTGCTCGGCAAGCGTTGGAATGTTGTCGTGACCGGCCACGCGCACCTACTTGCGACGAATCAGCGCCGAGACCTCGGGCATCTTAAGGACGACGGCAAGGCCAAAGGTAACAGCAAGCGAGACGACACCCGCAACGCAAACGTAGCCAAGAGTAATCAGAATCGAGCCGCCAAGTGCCCCGACAAAGTGCTCAAGCGCCCACATGACGCCGGCGCCTGCGGCAGCACCCAGGCCACCGAGCAAAAGGCCAAAGAAACCGCCATGCAGGATAGATTTAACCTGAAGACCACGCAGACGACGACGCAGCCACCACAGCGAGCAACCGACCAAGATCACGTAGTCGACGACATACGAAAGCGCGATTGCCGGCATACCGAAGCCCAGTACAACGCCAAACAGCAGAACCGAGCCGGCCTGGCCGATGGCGGAATACAGGCAATAGCGGCTATAGGGCTTCATGTCGAGCAAGGCAGAGAAGCTCTTCTGCATCAGCACGACCACGCCGTAGAGCGGCAGCGAGAACGCCAGGTAGACAAGGAACTCGGACACCAGCGCCACGCCGGACTCATCGAACTTGCCAGCGCAGTAGATCATGTTGAGCGGACGCGCGAAGACAATCAGGTACAGCGCGAACGGAACCAGGAAGAACAGCATCTGGGCGACGCCACGCGAAATGCCCGTGCGAACGCTGTCGTAATCCTTCTCCTGTGCGTCGTGAGAGAGCTCGGTATAGAGCGCCGTCGAAAGCGAGGCGGCAATCAGCGCGTAGGGCAGCGTGTACCACAGGCGCGCATAGGCGATGACGGAAGGACCAGTCTCGGGCTGGACCACCAGCGCAGCAGCGTTGGTGATAGAAGTCGAGACAAACATGCACACCGTGGCGAGCAGCGTCGGGATACCGAGCGCAATCGTCTGGCGCAGTGCGGGGTCCTTAAAGTCGATATGGATATGGGGATGCACGCCGTGCTTGCCAAGCGCGGGGATCTGACAAGCCATCTGAACAAAGACACCGAGGGTCGTACCGGCCGCAATCAAGATGATGCCGGCACGTTCGCCAAACTGTGCGGACACGGGCGCAAAGCCCATAAAGCTCGCAATGACGATCACATTGTTGAGGACCGGGGCAAACGTCGACCAGAAGTAGTCGCGGTGTGCGTTGAGAACGCCCGAGAACACCGAGCCCAAACCATAAAACAGAATCTGGATGGCGAAGAAACGGAACATGAACGCAGCGGTATCCATGCTGCCGCCGTCACCCGAAAGGAACGATTGCGTCCAAATAAAGCCCGGAGCGAACACGGTCCCCAGCAACGAAATGCCACCCAGCACCAATAGCAGAATACCGAGCAGGTTGCCCACGTACTCGTTCGAGGCCTCGCGACCCTGCTCACGCCTCACGCCCATGTACACGGGCAAAAACGCCGTCACGAGCATGCCGCCCATCACGAGTTCGTAGAGCATATTGGGCAGGTTGTTGGCGACCTGATAGGAGGACGAGAGCAGCGACATGCCGATAGCGGCCGCCATTGCCCATGTGCGGATAAAGCCGGTGACGCGAGACACGATGGTCAGGATGGTCATAAGCCCGGCGGAACGACCAACCGTGGAGTAGTCCGACGAGCCCATGTCGTCAGTGTCGTCTCGCGACGAAGAAGCTTCGGATGAGGGTGTCTGAGGCGCAGATTCTTTTGCAAAATGAGCTCCGCACTTCAATTCTTCCTGCGGCATCGCTCAGTCCTCTCTCGTAATCGGGGCGACCGTCGCCCCGCAAAATGCAATTAAATCATCGGGTGCAAGCTCAAGCTGATAACCACGCTTGCCTCCCGAAATAAAAATGGTATCCCAAAGGACACATGTCTCATCAATGAGCGTCCGGTAGCGTTTTTTCATACCGACCGGACTGCAGCCGCCGCGAACGTAGCCAGTCGCCGCAAGCAAATCCTTCACATGCATCATGGCCAAGGACTTCTCCCCCGCGGCACGCGCGGCGGACTTTAGATCGAGCTCGTCGGCAACAGGGATGCAGCACACGACGTGGTCGTTGGACGGCGTCACGCAGACCAAGGTCTTAAATCCTTGTCCGGGCTCCTCGCCAAGCTGCTCCGAAATCGCGACCCCCAGGCCCGCCGACTCATCACCATCGTCTTCGTACGTATGTAGAACATAGGAAATGCCGGCGCTTTCCAGCTCGCGCATCGCATTGGTTTTTGGCGTCTTTACAGCCTTTGCCATGGCATATCCTTTCCCTCGCATTCGGACGCAAGGATTAAGTATATGTCCAATTCGGCTGCATACGTCACTTCGACACAGCAAGCGCCATCGAATCACAAGGAGTCGATGGCGCCCATAAACTGAATCGCCTATTTATTGAGCATCAAGTTGAGCCTGACGCTCCCGGTCACGCCTGAGCAACGGCGCCAAAAACTTGCCCGTATAACTCTGCGGACAGTCCGCAACCTGCTCCGGTGTGCCCGAAACCACGACGGTTCCGCCGCCGTTACCGCCCTCGGGGCCCATATCGATCAGGCGGTCGGCAACCTTGATGACATCAAGGTTGTGTTCAATCACCAGCACCGTGTTGCCCGCATCGACCAAGCGCTGCAGCACATCGAGCAGCTGGCGGACGTCCTCAAAATGAAGGCCGGTCGTCGGCTCATCCAAAATATAGAACGTCTTGCCCGTCTGGCGTCGATGAAGCTCCTTGGCGAGCTTCACACGCTGCGCCTCGCCGCCCGAGAGCGTCGTAGCGGGCTGGCCCAGGCTCACGTAGCCCAAGCCTACATCGTACAGCGTCTGGAGCTTGCGCTTAATCTGCGGGATATTCCCAAAGAAGGCCAGTGCCTCGGTGACGCTCATGTCGAGCACGTCCGAGATGGTCTTACCACGGTAGGTGACCTCAAGCGTCTCGCGGTTATAGCGTTTGCCGCCGCAGACCTCACAGGGGACATAGATATCGGGAAGGAAGTGCATCTCGATCTTAATTTGTCCGTCGCCCTTGCATGCTTCGCAGCGACCGCCGCTCACGTTAAAGGAGAAACGTCCCGGCGAGTAGCCGCGCGCCTTCGACTCCGGCGTACTCGCAAACAGCGCGCGAAGATCATCCCACAGGCCAATGTACGTAGCAGGGTTGGAACGCGGCGTGCGGCCAATCGGCGACTGGTCGATATCGATAACCTTATCGATACACTCGATGCCCTCGATTTTCTTATACGGACCCACAGGGCGCGTCGAACGGTGAATGGCATTCGTAAGGGCAGGTGCGATAGTGTCGGTAACCAGGGAGCTCTTACCCGATCCCGACACGCCGGTAACGACCGTAAGCGTACCAAACTCGATCTTGGCGGTAACGTTTTTGAGGTTGTTGGCGCGGGCGCCCGTGATCTTAAGGCAGCCGCGACCGGGCTTGCGGCGCTCATCGGGAACCCGGATCATTCGTTTGCCGGTCAGATAAGCGCCCGTCATCGACTCGGGACACGCCATGATATCGGCAGGCGTTCCCGCCGCGACTACGTGTCCGCCGTTCACGCCCGCGCCGGGGCCCATGTCGATCACATAGTCGGCAGCACGAATCGTATCCTCATCATGCTCGACGACGATGACGGTATTGCCGATATCGCGTAGGCGCTCAAGCGTCTTGATCAGGCGCTCGTTATCGCGCTGATGGAGGCCAATCGATGGCTCGTCCAAAATGTACAGGACACCCATGAGGCCGGCGCCGATCTGCGTTGCCAGGCGAATACGCTGGGCCTCGCCTCCGGAAAGCGTCGCCGAGGCACGATCGAGGGTCAGATAGTCGAGTCCGACATCGACCAGAAAACGCAGGCGCTCCAGGATTTCCTTGACGATGCGTCCGCCGATAAACTGTTGGCGCTCGGTGAGTTCCAGGCCCTCAAAAAACTCGAGCGACTCACGGCACGACAGACAACAAACCTCGTAAATGGACTTGCCGCCCACGGTGACGGCGAGCATCTCGGGGCGCAAACGAGCGCCGTGGCAGCTCGAGCACGGCTCCTCGCGGATGTACTTCTCCAAGCGCGCCTTGGTGTTCTCATTCGTCGTCTCGGTATAGCGCTCGTACAGGATATTGCGCACACCCGAGAACTTGGTGTCCCACTGGCTGCGGCGCCCATCGAGCTTTTGATAGTCGACCGAAATCTTCTGGTCGCCCATGCCGTCTAAAAACGCACGACACACCCGCGGAGGCAGATCCTCCCACGGCGTATCGACGCTCACCTTAAAGTGTTTGCAGACCGCAGCGAAAATCTGCGGATAGTAGTTAGAGTTGCCAAACAGGCTGCCAAAGACCCCGTCGGCGATCGACTTCGAGGGGTCTTCGATTAGGGCCTCGGCATCGACCGTCTTCTTAAAGCCCAGGCCATCGCACTCGGGGCACGCGCCATAGGGCGCGTTGAACGAGAAATCACGCGGCTGCAGGTCATCGATGGAGTGTCCATGCTCCGGGCACGCTAACGCCAGCGAATACTCCAGCAACTCGCCCTCGGTCCCCTCGGGAGCGTCGCGGTCGGGCAGCAAGTATACGTTCACATTGCCGTGCGCCAGCGCAGTCGCCTGTTCAACGGACTCGGCAATACGGCCCAGCGAGTTCTCGCGAATCACGATGCGGTCGACCACGACCTCGATATCGTGCTTGAATTTCTTATCCAAATCGATAGGGTCATCAAGCGAGCGAACCTCGCCGTCGACACGCACGCGGCTAAAGCCCTCGGCGCGAAGGTCCTCAAACAGCTTGGTGTACTCGCCTTTTCGCCCGCGCACCACCGGTGCCAGCACAAACGCGCGGCGGCCCTCCCCCGCCGCCAGGACCTTATCGGCGACCTGGTCGGTCGTCTGGCGCTCAATGACGCGGCCGCATTCGGGACAGTGCGGGGTGCCCACACGGGCGAACAGCAGACGCAGATAGTCATAAATCTCGGTTACGGTGCCAACCGTCGAGCGAGGGTTTTTAGATGTCGTCTTTTGGTCGATCGACACCGCCGGCGAAAGGCCGTCGATTGAATCCAAGTCGGGTTTGTCCATCTGGCCCAAGAACTGGCGCGCATAACTCGAAAGGCTCTCGACGTATCGACGCTGGCCCTCGGCATAGATAGTGTCGAATGCCAGCGAACTCTTGCCCGAGCCAGAAAGACCGGTAATGACCACGAGTTGGTCACGCGGAATGGAAACATCGATATCACGGAGGTTGTGCTCACGAGCGCCGCGAATAACGATAGAGGAATCAGACATGGAAGCTCCTTGCCTCCTATTGCATCGAATCATACTGCCGATGAGTTTAGCGCACTCGACGCGCACAGATGTTCGTAATACAAGATTCGCAGACCTTTAGCTTTGCGTATCGGGCGCTTTGTTTCTCGAAATGCCGTGGAAAGGTTACAGTAATCTAATACTGAACTTAATTTGCTGTACCAGAGGAACGTCCATGACCGAAGATATCCCCCTTGAAATCACTTCGAGCGACATGGCCAATCTGCCCATATTCATCGCCGTCCTTATCGTGGCCGCCGTCGTCGTGCGCGTGTATTTTTCAATCAAACGCAACGAAAAGCCACCCATTGCCCGCGTCTTTTGGTGCGCGACGCTCCTCATCCCGCTCGGCGTGGTAGCTGCATGGATTACGAATCAATCGCTCGTAAATGAGGGCAGCTCCCTATGGGTCCTTTCTTATTCGGCGCTCGGTGCTGCCGCCGTCATGCTTCTTGTCGAGCCCTTGGTTTCGGGACTTATCGACCAAACCGACCTTGCGACGGGAACGGTTGCCTGTATTTGCCGCGACATCCTTGTCATCGCCGCTGTTTCAGCGCTCTCGTTCGTTTCAATCGAAATTGCCTGCAACGAAACGTTCTATCGCATTCCCGCCAACTCATTCGGGTTTTCCGTCGGGTTGCTCGCGACGGTTCTGCTCTCCCTTTATTTGCTGGGACAGCGTCATGGAGGCGTCATGGTCCTCGTGCCCGTCGTCTGTTGCGTCCTTGGCATTGCCGAGCACTTCGTCATAACGTTTAAAGGCGAAGCCATCCTGCCAAGCGATATCTTGGCCCTTGGCACCGCAATGGAAGTGAGCGAGGGATACGAGTTTACCTTTACCGCCGGAATCGTAACCTCTCTCGCCCTGCTGGAGATTTCCCTGGGGCTTCTTTCGCTCATCCGACCGCGAAAGCTCCGTACGCCCACCCATGTCTTCCCCGCTATCGCCGCTAACCTCTGTGCTTTTCTGCTAGTGACCGTTGTGGGGCTCTCAGGCTTTTCCAACATCGACTTGGAGCAGGCGCTGGATTTTGGATTTGACCGTTGGCAGCCCATCACCACGTATGCGTCTCAGGGTTTTATCACTTCGTTCACCGAAATGGTCAACGAGTTGCCCATTGAGAAGCCCGAAGACTATACGCCCGATGAGGCGCAGAGCATCGAGCAGGAGCTCGCCGCCGTCTACGACAGCACATATGGCTCGAGCGAACAGCGCGCGGCGGCCGTTGCCCAGTTCAATGAAATCAAGCCGACGATTGTTGCCATCATGAACGAGAGTTTTAGCGACCTTTCGTGCTTTGAGCAGCTCCAGGCGGCCGGGTACTCCGGCCCCGCATTCTACAACTCGCTTCCCGACACACTTGTTCGCGGCACCATGCTCGCTTCGGTCGCCGGTGGCGGAACGGCGAACTCCGAATTCGAATTTTTGACCGGAGCGACAACGGCCTTTGTCGGATTAGGCAAGATCCCCTATCAGCTGTATCAGATGAATGGCGTAAACAGCCTGGCAAAGGACCTTAAAGAGCTTGGGTATACCACTACCGCTATGCACCCGCAAAACCCCGTCAACTACCATCGAGATAAAATCTATCAGCAGCTGGGCTTTGGAGACTTTCTTTCAATCGGCGATTTCGAAGGTGCGCCCTATTACCATGCCGGCGTATGCGACTACGCCACCTACGACAAGATACTCGACCTGCTTAGAACCGACGAAGCGCCGCAGTTCATCTTTGACGTCACGATGCAAAATCACGGCGGCTACGACTATGGCACCGTTCCCGCCGAAGAGCTGACAAACTATTGGGTCGAGGGAGCCAGCGAAGGCGCCAACAGCGCGCTCAACACCTATCTCACCTGCATCAACGCATCCGACCGGGACCTCGAGTACTTTATCAACGAGCTCCGCAACATCGGCAGACCGGTTGTTCTTGTCTTTTTTGGCGACCATCAGCCGAGCGCCGCAACGACTCTCAACGACGAGCTGTACCCTCAGGAAGATACGGCAAGCCACGCTTTCCGTATCTATCAGTCGACATATCTCGTCTGGGCTAACTATGAGATCGCCGGCAATACCGAGCTCAACGTCTACGACACCGTCGGGGCAAACGAGATTGCAGCCATTACCCTTAATAAGATCGGCGCCCCGCTCACCAATTACCAAAAGGCCCTGCTTGCGACAAGGTCAGATGTGCCCACCATCAATGTCGCCGGCTATCTCGGTGCCGACGGGCTGCGCTACGACTTGGAATCGGAAGACAGCCCCTACGCCTCGACGATCGACAAGCTGCAGCGCATGCAATACCTCGAGTTCGCCAGCAAAGTTCAGTAAGCCCGCCCATTCGCTTGGGCCCATCGTATTGCAAGCACGCTCGGCCCAAACGCATCGCAAATGACTCCCGCTCGCAAACGAGGGTACAATGACGCTCGTGTCACATCGCGGGGCCCCGGCCCCAGCATATACAAAGGAGTCATACATGGGTTGCGAACACGCACAGGCCGCCGGCGGACAAACGTCGCCGTCGCAATTTGAGGAGAACACGCTGTCCGAGGTCAAGCGCGTCATCGCCGTGCTTTCCGGCAAGGGCGGTGTCGGCAAGTCATTTGTCACCGGTGCCATCGCCACCGAGCTTGCCCGTCACGGCCACAAGGTCGGCGTCCTCGATGCCGACATCACCGGTCCCTCTATCCCCAAGATGTTCGGTATGAGTGGACGCCACGTCCATGCCCTTGGCAACCTTATGCTGCCCGAAATCTCCGAGCACGGCGTCAAGGTCATGAGCTCCAACCTGCTGCTCCAAAACGAGACCGACCCCGTCCTTTGGCGCGGTCCGGTCATCGCAGGCGCCATTAGGCAGTTCTGGAGCGAGACCTCGTGGGGCCCCATCGACTACCTGCTGGTCGACATGCCTCCGGGAACAGGCGACGTCGCGCTCACCGTCTTCCAGTCGCTGCCCGTCGACGGCATCGTCATCGTCACGAGCCCGCAGGATCTGGTCTCGATGATCGTCGCCAAGGCGGTCAACATGGCCGAGAAGATGAACGTCCCCATTCTGGGCATTGTCGAGAACATGAGCTATATTGAGTGCCCCGACTGCGGCAAGAAGATCGAGGTCTTTGGCAAGAGCAAGCTCCCCGAGGTCGCAGAGCGCTATAACCTCGACATCTTGGGGCAGCTTCCCATTAATCCGGCACTCGCCGAGGCCTGCGATAAGGGCGAGGTCGAGACCGCGCTGCCCGATGGCATGTTGCCCAAGGCAGTCTCTGCCGTCGAGGCTATTACCCCGCACGAGACCGACGAGGCCTAAGTGAACGCGAGCGCCTTCTATGACGTCCTGGTAATCGGCGGCGGGGCTTCAGGCCTCGCCGCCGCCATTACGGCCGCACGCGTTGGCAAAAGCGTCTGCATCGTTGAGCGCGATGTCGCCTGCGGCCTTAAGCTCCTTGCGACCGGTAACGGCCGCTGCAACCTCTCCAACGAATCGATCGATCCTCAGCGGTATAACCACCCAGCATTCGTCACATCCGTCATGGGCCCCCAGCCCGAACAAGAGCTTATGGGTTTCTTCTCCTCGCTGGGTATCATGACAACCTCCGAGGAAGGCCGGCTGTACCCGCGCTCCCTTCGCGCCGAATCGGTGCGCGACGCGCTTCTCAACGTTTGCGACCGCCTAGGTATCACCTTAATCTGCGGAGCCTACGTTGCCTCGGCGCACAAAGCTTCCGAAGGCTGGGCACTCCAAATAGACCGTCCAGCGCGGGCGCTCAAGGCAAAAAAGCACGACGACCGAAAATCGGAGCTCCGCTCGCTTCGGAAAGCGCTCGCTGATGTCCCTCGCAAGAACGTGGCCCTGCAGGCACATGCCGTAATTATCGCCACGGGCGGCAACCCCACCGGTATCGCCGATACGTTTCGCCTCCCCCTCACTTCGCTGCGCCCCATCCTCTGCCCCGTATCGGCAACGGTCTTTGGCGATCGGGCGGCGCTCAAGACGTTGGATGGCCTGCGCGTCCGCGCCCGCTTGACGCTCGCCCGCAATCATAATGAGCTCTGGCACGAAGACGGTGAAGTGCTGTTTCGAACCTTCGGTATCTCGGGCGTCGCTGTCTTCAACCTCTCTCGTCGTATCCAGCACGGCGATACGATCCTGCTCGACGTTTTCCCCGACCTCTCCAAAGACGAGTTGCTCGATACGCTCAACCGGCGCGTTGAGCTGCTCGGCGGCTTTTCGCCCCGCGATCCCCGTTGGCTCGACGGCATGCTCGCCCCGCAACTCTCCCGCGTCGTCTGCACAGCGTTCGAGCAGTGCCATCCAGGCTCCAACGATGTCATCCACCTGGTCTCGATCCTCAAGCACTTTAAGTTGCTCGTCAAGGGAACAGCCGAGGAGCGCTCAGCGCAGGTCACGCGTGGTGGCGTATCTGTCGAGAGCATCTCAACACCCAGCCTACGCGCGCGCAGCGTTGTCGACGCCCCGCTTTACGTCTGCGGTGAAGCGCTCGACATCGACGCCGATTGCGGAGGCTTTAACCTTGCGTGGGCCTGGATCTCGGGCATTCGCGCTGCAAGCAGCCTGTAGCCGCGCAGTCTATAATCAAAAACGCATTCGGGCCGTCTGGGATACCGGACGGCCTCTTTCTTGCCTCTAAGGAGACCTCGATGATCGAAATCACCCAAGTCAACGCGTCGCTCGATGAAGCCGACGATGAAAATGCCTGTCTCATTGTTGGCAAGCGAGTCGCCAAGCGCGTCCTACGTTGCAAGGACTCCGAGATCAAGTCCATCGAGCTCCACCGCAAGTCAATCGACGCTCGCAAAAAACGAGACGTCCATTTTATCCTGAGCTTTCGTGTTGAGCTGACTAGTCCCCACCTCGAGCGAGAAGCGGTCGACAGCGTTGCCGAGCGTGACCGCTCGCGCGTACGCGCGATAGAAGACGATGAGCCTTCATTCCCCTCCCCCGCCTCCGACGTACCTCAAGAACGCCCTGTCGTTGTCGGCGCCGGATGCGCCGGCCTTTTCGCTGCGCTTACGCTCGCCGAAGCAGGTCTTAAGCCCTTGCTCATCGAGCGCGGCGACCCGGCATTTCGCCGCTCGCAGGCGATCGACCTCTTTCTAAAGGAGCGCATCCTCGACCCCGAGAGCAATATCCAGTTTGGCCTGGGCGGCGCGGGGACCTTCTCGGACGGCAAGCTCAATACGGGAACCAAAAATCCCGCCCATCGCCTTATCCTCGAAACCTTCGTCGAGGCGGGTGCGCCCCGCGATATTCTGTGGGATGCCAAGCCGCACATTGGCTCCGACATCCTTCCCACGGTCGTCACCGCTATATCCCAGCGCATCGAGCAGCTCGGAGGTGTCGTCCGTTATCGAACGAAGCTCGTCGACATTCGCATCGACGCGTCTGGCGCCATCACCGGTATTGATGTCCAATCGTCCCAAGACACCGCTTGCGAGCCAATCGAGACAAAGCACCTCATCCTCGCCTGCGGGCATTCTGCTCGCGATATTTTTGAGCTCCTTAAGGACCACAACGTGGTCCTCGCACAAAAGACCTTTGCCATGGGCGTTCGCATCGAGCATCCGCAGCGCGACATCGACCGAGCCCAATTCGGAGCCTCGGCGGGACATCCTGCCCTCGGAGCAGCCCCCTACAAGCTCGTCGCCCATCTTCCCAACGGCCGCAGCGTGTTCTCGTTTTGCATGTGTCCCGGCGGGCAGGTTGTCGCCGCCTCTTCCGAGCAGGGCCACTTGTGCGTCAACGGCGCCAGTCTCAATGCCCGCGACGGACGCAACGCAAATGCCGCCCTGCTCGTTAACGTCACGCCTGAGGACCTTCCCAACGATGACCCACTCGCCGGCATCGAGCTCCAGCGCGCCTGCGAGGCGGCCGCCTACCGCCTGGGCGGTTCCAACTGGAACGCACCGGCACAGCTCGTCGGAGATTTCCTCGCAGGACGCGCCAGCAAGGCGCCCGGAAAGGTAAAGCCCACCTATCCGCTCGGTGTGACCTGGACGGCAATTGACGAAGCCCTGCCGCAGCATATCGTCGAGTCGCTCCGCCTGGGACTTCCCCTACTTGGAAAAAAGCTACGAGGCTACGACCGCTCCGATGCTGTCCTTACCGGCGTGGAGACTCGCTCGAGCTCACCGGTCACCGTCACCCGAGACCGAACATGCCATGCCGTGTCGACCCCGGGCCTCTACCCTTGCGGTGAGGGAGCTGGATATGCCGGCGGCATCATGAGCGCCGCCACCGACGGCATCCGTTGTGCCGAAGCCCTGATCGCAGACCTCTAACGCACGAATTCCAGCGCGCAAAAGACGCATGCCCCGAGCTCCGCAGGGAACTCGGGGCATGTTCGCTATTTCTTAAACCGTGCACCCTGGCGTTTTCTGCCCGATGCGAACGTGGAACCCTTGCGAGCCTGCGAACGTAAGCGCTCGATCGTCTCGTCCTCAGACGCACCCTCGAGCATCGCCCGAATCTGAACGACGGCATCGCGCAGGCGCGCCGCCTCCTCAAAGTCCATGGCGGCAGAAGCGTTACGCATATCCTCTTCCATGGTTTCGACGATCCGCACGAGCTCGTCATGCGGCAGTTCTTCCAACTGCTCCGCAAGTGTCTGCTCGGGCGCCACCGTTTCCGGCACGCCACCCTCGCCCGACTCATCGGGCGTATAGAATGCGCCATGGCCAAGAGAGTCGCCCTTCGAGCGTCCCTTGGAACCCACGGTTTTTTCGGCCTCGGCAATAAAACTTGAGATGTCGTTGATGGCCTTGCGCACCGTCTTGGGCACAATGCCATGCTCTTCGTTATATGCCATCTGAATCTCGCGACGGCGCTGCGTCTCCTCGATGGCCTCTTTCATCGAATCGGTCACAACGTCAGCATACATGATGACTTCGCCATCGGCGTTACGGGCCGCGCGGCCAATCGTCTGAATCAGCGAACGGCGGTTGCGCAAGAAGCCTTCCTTATCGGCATCGAGAATTGCCACCAGTGAGACCTCGGGAAGATCCAAGCCCTCGCGAAGCAGGTTGATGCCAACGAGAACATCGATCTTGCCCTCGCGCAGCGTTCGCAGGATCTCGACACGGTCCATTGTCGCCGTATCAGAATGCATGTAATTGACCTTAATGCCCGCATCAAGCAGATGGTCGGTCAGGTCCTCGGCCATGCGCTTGGTCAACGTGGTCACCAGCACGCGCTCCTTGCGGGCAACGCGCTCGCGAATCTCGTCCTCAAGATCGTCAATCTGACCGCGAACCGGACGCACATCGATCTTGGGATCGAGCAGGCCGGTCGGACGAATAATCTGCTCAACATCGTTCTGGCTCACCCGCAGCTCGTAGTCGCCCGGCGTGGCCGAAACGTAGATGAACTGGGGGATCCTTGCCTCAAACTCATCGAAACGAAGCGGGCGGTTATCGAGTGCCGAAGGAAGGCGAAAACCGTGTTCCACCAGCGTCACCTTACGCGAGCGGTCACCTTCGTGCATGCCGCGAATCTGCGGCACCGTCACATGGCTCTCATCGATGATGCAGAGCATGTCCTTAGGGAAGTAATCGATCAGGGTAAACGGCGGCTCGCCCGGTTTTCGACCGTCCAGATGACGCGAGTAGTTCTCGATACCGTTACAAAAACCCATGGTCTCGAGCATCTCGAGATCATAGTCGGTGCGCTGCTGCAGACGCTGTGCCTCGAGCAACTTGTCGGTCGCCTTGAGCTCGGCCACACGCTTCTCGCACTCTTCACTGATTGATTTCAGAGCCGCCTTGACCTTCGGCTTCTCGGTCACGTAGTGCGATGCCGGCCATACGGGGATGGCCTCGTACTCACGAAGCATCTCACCGGTAACCTCATCGATCTCGGCAATAAGCTCAACCTCGTCGCCAAAGAACTCAAACCGCAACGGATGCTCGGCATAAGGCGGATACACGTCGACAACATCGCCGCGCACGCGGAACGTGCCGCGCGCTAGGTCATAGTCATTGCGATCATATTGAATGTCGATAAGTGCATGGATAAAGTCATCGCGCTCGAGCGGCACCTTCTTGTCGACGTTTGGAGCCAGACCCGCATAGTCCTCAGGAGAGCCAATGCCATAGATACACGAGACCGATGCGACAACGATCACATCGCGTCGAGAGAGCAGTGACGCGGTCGCCTGATGGCGCAGCATCTCGACCTCTTCGTTAATCGAGGAGTCTTTCTCGATATATGTATCGCTTTGCGGCACATACGCCTCGGGCTGATAGTAGTCGTAGTACGAGACAAAGTAGACCACAGCGTTGTTGGGAAAGAACTCTTTGAGCTCGCTCGCAAGCTGAGCGGCGAGCGTTTTATTGGGAGCCATGACCAGCGTCGGCTTCCCCAGGGCCTCAATAGTCTTAGCCATCGTGAAGGTCTTGCCCGAACCAGTCACGCCCAGCAAAACCTGATAGCGATCTCCGTCCCTCACACCCTGCACAAGCGACTCAATGGCCTTAGGCTGAGAACCTGCAGGCTCATAGGGAGACACGACCTCAAACGGCACCTCAGAGCCCTCAACGCCAAAACGTTTGAGCTCTCCTCCAACACGCTCAACTTCAAATTCCGCCATGGATACTCCTAACTCATATATCTGCAGTATACGCAGGCGGCAGGCATAGTCCTATACGAACCGATCGGGATAGAGGGTCTTGTAGCGAACCCAGGCATTATTGACACGAATCAGATACGCCTGCGTCTCGGGAAAGGTGATTGCATTATGAAGCGACGTGCTCTGCTGCGCCCATCCGTCGACATTGCCCATGCCGGCGTTATAGGCGGCAATGGCGCTGTCAGTCGACCCGTTAAAATACGTTAGAAGATACGAAAGATACGCACAGCCAAACTCGATGTTCGTAGCGGGATCGTTAAGGTTGTCGGCGGAATACTCGCTACCATCGACAAGACCCTTGGCAATCATATCCTGGGCAGTCTCGGGCATCAGCTGCATCAATCCCCGAGCGCCTTGATTCGACTCAGCCTCGGGATCCCAATTCGATTCCGACTTTATGACAGCACACACCAGATATGGATCAAGATTGTGCGAAATGCTCGATTGCTTTACATACGCCTCGTAGTCAATTGGATACAAAGGCTTAAAGAAGGCGGCAGGAGCATACGAGTAGACGAGCGAAATAAAGCCGAAGACGAGCACAACGGCAAGTGGCGCAACGCGATACCACGTAAAGAAACGTGTCTTAGGCATCGGCCTCCTCCTTATCCGTTACATCCCCGAAGCCATGGCGCACAAGCCATGCGTCCAGTTGTTCAAAGAGCGAATTATCGCCTCCCGCATTATCGATTACCGTCGTAGCGAGATTGCAAAGCGAAGCCTCATCAGGTTGGCATGCAGAGCGAGCATCAAAATCAGAGGACTCCATACCACGATGAATGGCACGCTCGCGACGAACTGCCAAAGGAGCACTGATAACCAGAATTTCATCAGCCAGGCCAAAAGCATCCTCAAAACCAGTCGGGGCAGAAACCTCGACAACCGCAAAGGGATAACGGGGGGACGAAACCGTACAACAAACCGGATCGAGAATCCTAAGCGAAAGCTGTTCAATGAGAACGGGGTGCACAAGGCCATTGAGCCGTGCGACCGAATCAGGAGAAGCGAAAGCTCGAGAAGCGAGGATGCTGCGGCGAATGCCGCCCTCCTCATCCAAAATATCCCAGCCAAATTCTTCCGCGAGGGCATTGACGATATCGGAGCCTGGCACATACAGCGATTTGGCAAGCTCGTCCAGATCGATAAGCATGGCGCCATGAGATTCGAGATAGCGGCAGGCAGTCGACTTACCCGAAGCAATATTGCCCAAGACAAAAACGGTAAACATCAAGTCCTCCCTAACGCCAATGGGAGTTATTATCGCGCAAATACAAAAGAAGGACTCAAAATACAGCCAAACAGTAAGACAAGCTAAAAGAAGGCGAGTTCTTGTATTACAGCTCTTTATAAAACGCAAAAAAGGGGGAGGCCGCGAGGCCTCCCCCTTCTTCAAGTCATCAGACGGCTCGGTGCCGTCCACCGGTCAGCGGCGCCCTGGCCTCCCACGGGCTGGCCCCGCAGTACTCTCGGCGCGATGGGGCTTAGCTTCCGGGTT
>DBGAQS010000007.1:0-4004 GCA_048434495.1 Collinsella sp.
TGGCGACCGCGCGCCTGAAGTACGTGGCCGACAGCGAGTGGGGGTCGAGGAGGTATCTGGACGTGTCGCTGCTGGACGAGTGATCATGCCGACGGCTGGCGGTCGCCTGCTGGAATTTGCGCAAGATTATTGACAGTACCGATCTATTCACTACGAACAACAAGCCATATACTGGAAGTGAGGCAACGGAATTCTATCTTGCAAGGGTTTATTCGTTAGCTAAGCATGTTAAACATCAGCTTCCCATAGTGATTGACTCATTCAGGGCTGAAGAACTGTCAACGCGCAGAGAAGACCTTGCATTGCCTTTGTACGAAGAGCTTCAAAACCAAGTGATTTTGTCAGCCACTTTGAAAGGGCAAGAAGCCGGAAAATACGATGAAAGAACCGACGTGCACAGCATAGATTTTTCTGGCTATGCGGTAAATCACCTTCTTTCCGAAGATTATGTTGAGCAATTTATGAGAAAGCTGGAATCATTTAACGTAAAACTCAACGTCAAATAGCTACAATACTTTTGCAGGATGGGCGCTCGGATGGATCAATGGAAGCGGAGCACTCCAGGGCGTTCGCAAGCAGGCACTGTGATGCGTCTGAAGAATGCAATAGCTTCGAGGCGTGATGTGGTAAGCGAAATGACGCGCTGCCCAAGGAGTGTAAAAGTATCAATCGCAAATCGGACTAGTGGGACTGTTGAATGCTGCTGTTGGCACCTGGTATGGTGTACGCCATCGAATGATCGGCGCGAGAAAGAGGTGGTCGTGTGGAATTCACATCGGCTAGTGCCAACAAGTACCTGCGGAGGTTGCAGGATGAGAAAGATCGGCTCCTGCGGACCGAGCAGGAGGTGAGCACCTACGTGCTCGCGGAAGGGGAGGCGGCCGAGCCTCCCGCCTACGACTACGGGGCCGTGCGCGAGAAGGTCGCGCAGATCGACGGGCAGGCGCGGGCCATTCGTCACGCCTTGCACCGATTCAACATGAAGACGGTTCTGCCCGAGCGGGGCATCACCATCGATGAGGCCCTCATCCTGCTCGCGCAGCTGTCGGGGCGCAAGGAGCGCCTGAACGGGCTCGCCTCGCGGCAGCCCCAGGAGCGACTGGGCAACCGGTACTTCGGCAGCAGCAACGGGCCCATCGAGTACCGGTATGCGAACTACGACGTCGCCCAGGCAGAGGCGGACTACCGCGCCGTCGCGGACGAGATCGCTGCGCTGCAGCTTGAGCTGGACCTGGTCAACCAGACGGAGGTCTTCTCGGTCGAGCTGTAGGGGCTCGCTTACTTTCCGGATCTGTGGCTTTTCCCCGCAAAGGATACTTTGGAACGTTGCGGTTTCGCGTTGGAGTTGTCGGGTAGTTCGTTGTCGGCAGTGCCGTGCGGTTTGAGCGTTGGCATCTTTGAGTAGTAACCTCTCGCGGTACCATCGATCACCTGGCTTGGTACCGGCGATCAGCAAAAGGCGGTACCGCGAGTAGGCTGTCTCGGTACCGCTAATCAGCGCGCCTCTTCTTGGCGAAGTACTCTCGCATGTTCGGCCCCTCGAGATCTATGTAGCGGGCACCGGTTGCGATGCGGTTGAGGATCGAGTCCGCCATCAGCTCGCCCTCGATGCGCAGGTACCACTCGTTCGGCTCGAGCTGCGAGGCGATGACGGTCGCGCGGCGGCCCTCGCGCGCCTCCATGATCTCGAACAGGTCGACCGAGTTCTGCGTCGATATCGGCGTCGTCATGAAGTCGTCGACCAACAGGAGCGCGACGGACTTGTAGGCGTCCATCTTCTCGAAGTAGCTGCCGTCCTTGGCGGCGCGGGCCCGGTTCAAATCGTCGCAGATGTCGGCGAGGCGCGTGTAGCGCACGGGTATCAGCCTGCGGCACGCCGCGTTGCCGAGAGCCTGAACGACGAAGCTCTTGCCGCAGCCGGTTTTCGAGATGACCACGACGACCTCGCTCTCGCCGATCCACTCGCATCGGGCGAGGCGGTTGATACGGTCCTTGGCGAGCGTCCGGTCGGGCAGATAGACGACGTCCTCGACGCATGCCGAGGGATCCTTGAAGCGCGCGTCCTTGACGAGCTTGGCCACCTTGCGCTCCCGCCTGGCGGCGGCCTCCGCGTCGATGAGCATCTCCATCTTCTCCTCGAAGGTGAACCGATCGTACGACTCGTCCTCCACCATCTCGCGCAGCTTGTCCCCCATGGCCTTTATCCTGAACTGTCTGAACAGCTCGAAGTGCTCTTCGGTAAGCATCCTACTCGCCGCCTCTCTTGTAGGCGTCCGCGCCGCGCAGGCGGCCCGCCGATTTGGCGCGGTCCACCAGCTCGCCGGAGCCTGCGGCCCCGACGGGGCGCCCCTTGGCTCGCTCCTCGGCGTCGGACGACTTGATGGCGAGGATCGCGTTCTTGAGGCCGGTGTAGCTGGGAAGCGCCGAGGCCGCGTTCAGCTTGGCACAAGCGCGCTCGAGCAGCGCCGGCGCGTACGTCTTCGACAGCCCGAGGATGTTGCGGCAGGAGACGAACGACTGCTCGACGATCGCGCGGCTGGCGAGGACGCGCTCGATCGCCGATGCGGTCTCGGGGCCGACGCGCCTCGCCCACGACGCGAACCGCTCCGGCGACCACGGGTCGTCCAGTGCGGCATGGTTCTCGGGCATGTGCTCGACGTTGGTCGAGTACTGCCCCTTGCGGCCGTGAAGCCTCGGGTGCACGGCGACCACCGCCCCGCCGTGCATCACCGCGACCGACGACGAGGTCAGCTTCACGTCGACCTGCTCGCCGATGAGCGAGTGGTCGACGGAGTAGTGCATGTAGTCGACGGTGACGTGGTAGTCCGGGGCCACCTTGGCGCTGCGCCACTCGCACATCTCGTAGCGCTCGGCGGGAAGGGGCATCAGGTGCATGCGCTCCTCCTCGAACACCGAGTCGCGCGAGCCGTCCTTGGCGGAGAACGGCCGGGAGTTGAGCCATGCCACCTTCTCCGCGCAGAACTCGTTGAACTCGTCGATGGTATAGAATGTCATCTCGCCGGACGGCCCGATGATCCAGCGCTCAACCAGGTCGACGCACGATTCGGCCACGCTCTTGTCGCGCGGCCGACGGACCCGGGCGGGCAGGACGGCCGCCCCGTAGTGCTCGGCGAAGCGCTCGTACTCCCTGTTCACGAGCGTGACCCGCGGGGCTGCGGCCCGATCGGTCGCCGTGGCGGCGTTGTCGGGCACCCACATGCGCGGAACGCCGCCGAACTCCTCGAACGCGTGGATCTGGCCCTCCTGCCAGGATTTCTGCCTCATGTCGCAGAAGCCCTCCGCCCAGAACTTGTCCGAGAAGGGCAACGTGACGACCAGGACGTAGACCTTGGTCCTGGTTCCCAGCAGCTTGTCGGTGAGGTGGGCGACGTCGCCGGCCCAATCGATGAAGCACTTGGCCCCCGGCTCGTGGGAGAAGTGCCTGGTCGCGCCCATCTTGCCTGCGGCGTCGGCGAACATCTCGCAGAACGTCTGGTAGGCGTAGGCGAGCTTCCCCTCCGCCGCGGCGCGCTCGCAGTACTCGAGCCAGAAGAGCTTCACCGGCAGCTTCCGACTCATTTTCTTGCGCTCGACCAGCGCCGCCATGTCGGGTCTCAGGTAGGCGTCGTTCGGACGGCGCTCCTCCTTGGCGAAGAACATGTCATCGACCGCGTCGGCGTCCATCGAGCTCACGGCGTCGAACGTCAGGCCGCATTCGCGCATCACCTTGGCGCCGGCGGAGACGTCGCGCTTGCTGACGTGAAGCGCGGCCGCGATGTCCGACTGGGTGGCCCCTCCCTTGGCCAGCATCAGGAGGATTTTCTTGTTCTTGGACATAGGCATCGTGCCCCTTTCCATGAAAGCGAGCCCCGGATTGGGCTCGCGACATGGAATTCTAGGCTCGATGGGCGGCGGTACCAATTTATCTTACCCAGGGTACCAAGCCCGCTGACTGGCGGTACCAGATTCTGCTGATTGTTGGTACCGGAGAGGGTTACTACTCA
>DBGAQS010000008.1:0-246071 GCA_048434495.1 Collinsella sp.
GGACTTCAAGCGCGACCTGGAGGGGTACATAGCCCATTGGAACACGCGGCGCAGGCAGGTAAGATTGAAGGGCCTGACGCCGGAGGAGTTCCGGAACCGGGCCCTTGCGGCGTAGTCGCTATTTATTCAGTCCAAGTTTCGGGGCGCAGTTCACTGTCCCCTTTATGGTGGTTTTCGTTAACCCTTATATCGAGCACAGAAGCCCGTCCGATGTGATCGGACGGGCTTCTTGGCGGGTATCATGGTTGAACGATCATAGGAGGTTTTCCCTACATGGAATTGTTTGAACCGATTCTTCATTTCTTTGAGCAGCGCTGGGTCCACAACATCATCTGGGCCGTCATCTTGGTAATAGTCACCGCCATCGCCGCCAAGGTGGCATCCAAGACCCTGCGCCACCTACTCAACCGAGACGACAACCCGCTTCCCGCATCGAGCATCTTCATCAACATCGCGCGCGCCGTCATCTGGATGATCGGCGGCAGCTTTATCCTAGACAACTGTTTTGGCATCAACGCAAACGCCCTCGTCGCCGCTCTTGGCGTCGGCGGCATCGCCATCTCGCTCGGCTTTCAGGACACGCTGTCGAACCTTATCGGCGGTATGCAGGTGACCTTCATGGGCATCATCAAGCCCGGCGACAATATCGAGGTCGGCAGCGTGTCGGGCGTGGTCCAAGACATCACCTGGCGCCACACGACCATCGAGGACGCCTGCGGGCAGACCATCATTGTGCCCAACTCCAACATCTCCAAGAACACGCCCGTGCATCTGATGCCCTTTGGGCGCGTGGCCGTGCCCGTTGCCGTAAAGGACACGTCTAAGTGGGCCTCGCTGGACGCGCTGGCAGATGAGCTTACCGACGCCACCAAGGCCGCGGTGCTTCCCATCTCTGGCTTTGACAAGGAGCCGTATGTGCTCTTTAGCGAGATCGGCGACTTTGGCGTCAAGGGCAAAATCATCTTTATCGTCAGCGACGATAGCACCACCTTCACGGCAGCCGACGCCTGCATTCGTGCCATCGCCCCCATCATCGCCTAAACTACCACAACGGGGACAGGCACCTTTGTGGTAGTTTCGCATCGTGGTACCATGGTTCATATCGTTGTTTAAACGACTAAGGGAGTAGACACCATGGAAGAGGCCTATCGTCAAGCACGCAAGCGCGGCGAGCAGGGACGCCGTCGCGCCATCAGCCAAAGCGAGCACCCGTACCCTACGGACCTCGACAGCTTGGTTGCCCAGCTCCCCTTAGGTCAGCGAGAGAGCGTCGGCCTGCGGGATATTCCGCTCGAAATGGTCGTCGGCACGGTTACCAAGGGCCGTCAGTCTGCCTTTTCGTGCAACTTTATGCCCCTGTTGCCATTTAGCACCGAGTTCGCCCGCAAGTGGTCCAACCTCTACGACATCCAGGTGACCGAGGGCTATCGCGACCCCATCATCGTCACCGAGTTCATGCATCGGTTCTACGTCCAAGAGGGCAACAAGCGCGTCAGCGTCCTCAAATTCCTGGACGCCCCGACGGTTTCGGCCAAGGTCACCCGCCTCTACCCCGGAAAATGGGATTCCGTCGAAAGCCGCCTCTATGGCGAGTTCTGCGCGTTTTGGCGCGTCTGCCCCCTATACGAGATCGAGTTCTCGCGTGAGGGAAGCTACGAAACGCTCGCCAAGATGCTCGGTCAGAACCTTATCGAAAAATGGCCGCAGAAAAAGGTCGACTACCTGCGCCACACCTTCCTGCTCTTTAAGCGCGCCTACCTGCGCGCCGGCGGCGACCATCTGGACATTACGCCCGCCGACGCTATGCTCGTCTACCTCAATGTGTACAACCAGGACCGCCTGCTGGATACGCCGACGGATATCGTCGTAAACCGCCTGTGCAAGATTTGGCGCGAGTTGGTCATTGCCGGCAAAAGTGATGAGGAGAAGGTCGATCTTGTCGAGGCACCGAGTGTCGATGAGGAAGAGGCGCCCGCCAAGTCCACCTCCGGCGTGCTCAACTTCTTTATGGGCAAGACCGTCTACTCGGCGGCCAGCCCCCTGCGCATCGCCTTTATCCATGAGTTCCCCTGTGCGACGTCGAGCTGGGACAGCCTGCACGACCAAGGGCGTCAGTATCTCGATGAGCACTTTAGCGGTATCGTGCGCACCGAGGCGTTCGAGGACTGTCATAATCCGGATGTGTTCTACGCCGCCGTGGAAACGGCTGTCAAACATGGAGCTAACGTCATCTTTTCGACCTCGCACCGCCTGATGGAATACACGCTCAGAGCTGCCGTTGAGTATCCCCAGGTGCGGTTCCTTAACTGCTCTATCGGCCTTCCCCACCAAAGCGTCCGTTCGTACTTTGGCAAGATGTACGAGGCCAAGTTCCTCCTGGGCGCCCTTGCCGCCAGCATGGCGGACAACCACCGCATCGGCTACCACGCGTCGGTCTTCGCCTCGGGCGCACTCAGCGAGATCAACGCCTTTGCGATTGGCGCCTCGCTGCTCGACCCCCGTGCGCAAATTATCCTGACCTGGGGCGATGTGCCCGCTGGAGGTCTTGCCGAAGCCATGTGCCGCGAAGGTGTAAGCGTCATGACCGGCGCTGACATGTCAAAGTCGCTCGTAGACCCTACGGCCTACGGACTTCACCGCTTGGTCGACGGCAAAGTCACCGGCATCGCCATGCCCGTATGGAACTGGGGCCCTTACTACGAGCTCATCGTTCGCAGCCTTCTGCACGGCACGTGGGACGAGACCAGCGACGACAACCAAGTGCGCGCCGTCAACTACTGGTACGGCATGAGCTCCGGCGTTATCGACATCCGTTACGCTCCGGGCCTACCCTACCAGACGCGCAAACTCGTGCAGTTGCTCCGCAACGGCATTGTTGAGGGATCCATCAACCCCTTTGGCGGCGAGCTCCACAGCCAGAACGGCGTGGTACAGATCGAAGGCTTCCCTCCGCTGCCGAGCACGCAGATTGTCGAGATGAATTGGCTGGCGGACAACGTGGTAGGCACCATTCCGCAGCTCGACGATGAGCCGAAAGTCCCTGCCCTATGAAAATCCTTGCCATAGCCGATACCGAAGAACGATGCCTTTGGGAGTGCTTTCGCAAGGAACGCTTTGAGGGAGTCGACCTGATTTTGTCCGCCGGCGATCTTGACCCGGACTATCTTGAGTTTTTGGTTACGGTCATCAACAAACCGCTCATCTACGTGCGCGGCAATCACGATGACCGCTACACACGTCATGCACCGGGCGGATGTATCTGCGTGGAAGACAGCGTGTACACGTACCGAGGGATTCGCATTGCGGGCCTTGGCGGGTCCATGCGTTATCGCGACGGCGCCAACATGTACACCGAACGCGAGATGTCCAAGCGCATGCGTAAGCTGTCGCGTAAGGTTAGGATGGTCGGCGGGTGCGACATTCTGCTTACCCATGCACCCGCCGCTGGTATGGGTGATCTGGACGATCTGCCGCATCGAGGGTTTGAGTGCTTTAACACGGCGCTTGAGTCCTGGGGGGCCGACTACATGGTGCATGGGCATGTACACCAAAGCTACGGTTACGATTTTCAGCGCGAGCGGCAGCATGTGTGTGGAACGACGATCATCAACGCCTGCGGCTATACGCAGTTTGAGCTCGACCAGACGCGCTACCCCATCCGTGGCTGGCAGGCAGCCTGGCTCAATTCGCAAACCATGCGCCGCGAGCTCAAACGCCACGAGGCCATCGAGTCCTCGACCGCCAGAACCCCCTGGTAACCGCCACAAAGGGGACACTGTCCCCTTTGTGGCGCTTTTGACGCGATAGCAAGAAACCCGGTCCTGCACAAGGCAGAACCGGGTTTCTTTAGCAATGCTTGCTTTGCTCAGGCAGTAACTAGCAGTTACTCAGCCAGGAAGTCACGCTGGACAGCGGGATCGACCTTAACGCCAGGGCCCATGGTGGAAGACACGGAGATGGACTTGACGTACTTGCCCTTAGCAGAAGAGGGCTTGACGCGCAGGATCTCGGTGTACAGGGCAGCGTAGTTCTCAACGAGCTGCTGCTCAGAGAAGGACTTCTTGCCCAAGGGCACGTGGCAGATGCCGTAACGGTCGGCGCGGTACTCAACGCGGCCGGCCTTGAGCTCGGAGACCATCTTGGCGACGTCCATGGTCACGGTGCCGAGCTTGGGGTTCGGCATAAGGCCACGGGGACCAAGGATCTTACCGATGCGGCCAACCTTGGCCATCATGTTCGGCGTAGCGATAGCGGCGTCGAAGTTGATCTCGCCCTTCTGGATCTGGGCGACGAGCTCGTCGGAACCGATGATGTCGGCGCCGGCAGCCTCGGCCTCGCGGGCCTTCTCGCCCTCGGCGAAGACGGCAACACGAACGGTCTTGCCGGTGCCGTGGGGCAGGGAGATGGAACCACGGATGTTCTGATCAGCCTTACGAGTATCGATGCCCAGACGGAAGTGAGCCTCGACGGTCTCGTCGAACTTGGCGGTGTCGAGCTCCTTGATGAGCTTGGCAGCCTGAAGGGGGGTGTAGAGCGTGGCGCGGTCGATCTTCTCGGCAGCGGCGTTATAGCTCTTACCATGCTTAGCCATGTGCATTACCTCCTGTGGTTAAACGGGCGTGAGCCCTCCCACATCGTATCGTGTGCCCTATTGCACACATTTAACGGGCGCCCCCGGTCGGAGCACCCGTCATTACCTAAAGAAATCGCTACTCAGCGATGGTGACGCCCATGGAACGGGCGGTACCGGCGATGATCTTCTTGGCGGCGTCAATGTCGTTGGCATTGAGGTCCGGCATCTTGATCTCGGCGATCTTGGTGAGCTGCTCCTGGGAGAGCTGACCGACCTTGTCAGCCTGGGGCTTAGCGGAACCAGACTTGAGGTTCAGCTCCTTCTTGATGAGGTGAGCCGCCGGCGGGGTCTTGGTGATGAAGGAGAAGGACTTGTCCTCGTAGACAGAGATCTCAACGGGGATGATGTCACCCTTCTTGTCCTGCGTCTCGGCGTTAAAGGCCTGGCAGAACTGCATGATGTTCACGCCAGCAGCGCCCAGGGCGGGGCCGACGGGAGGAGCGGGGTTAGCTGCACCAGCAGGAATCTGGAGCTTAATGACGTTGGCAACCTTCTTCTCAGCCATGGTCATTCCTTTCGAATCACGAGTGTGAAGTACTTGCTATATCGTAAGCACGCACGTGTTAGAAGCACTCCTGAGATGAGCAGTCACAGAAGAAGCACGCTCGCGCGAACGGACGAAAACTTAAGCGATGACAGCGACCTGGTTAAAGTCGAGCTCGACCGGCGTCTCGCGGCCAAAGATCATCAGCGTGACCTTGAGCTTGCCAGCCTCGGTGTTAACCTCGGAGACCTTGCCATCAAAGTCGGTAAGCGGGCCATCGGTGACGCGGACGGACGTGCCGACCTGAATATCAACCGAGGTGCGCTTGGGCGAATCGCCCTTACCGGGACGACGAGTCATCTTATTGTACTCGTCACGGGAAAGCGGAGCGGGCTTGCCGTTGCCGCCCAGGAAACCGGTGACGCCAGGCGTGTTACGAACGCACGTCCAAGCGTCGTCATCCATTTCCATGCGAACCAGGACATAACCCGGGAAGATCTTAGAATCCTTGGTCTCACGCTTGCCACCCTCTTTAATCTCGGTGACGCGCTCCATAGGAATCTCGATATCAAAGATACGGTCCTGCATGCCCATAGTCTCGATGCGATGCTCGAGATCGGACTTAACGCGGTTCTCGTATCCAGAGTAAGTGTGAACGACGTACCAACGCTTAGACATGGTTTAGCCCCTCAATCCGGAGAACAGAGCAAGAGCCTCGCCAAAGCCAGCATCGAGCAGAGCGATGACGACGCCGACGACGACCAGAGAAGCGCAAACGACGATCGAGTAGTTCACGAGCTCCTTCTTGTCAGGCCACGTGACACGCTTCATCTCAGACTTGACCGAAGCGAAATACTTCTTGGTGCGGGCGAAGAAACCAGGCTTCTCGTTCTTCTTAGACTTCGCAGCCTTCTCGCTCTTCTTGGCAACGGCCTTCTTGGCCTCAACCTTGGAGTTGGCGGCAGCGTTGTTGGCAGGCGCCTGCTGCTGTGCCTTCTTCTTGTTCTTCTTGTTGGCCATTTGGGTTACCTCCGCGCAATGCGCTTATACATGAGTAAACCGTAAGCCCCCAAATGGGAGCTTACGGAATAATGACTGGCACGCCAGGAAGGACTCGAACCCTCAACACTCGGTTTTGGAGACCGATGCTCTACCAATTGAACTACTGGCGTATGTGACTAGAGACTAGCGAGTCTCTTTGTGCAGCGTGTGGTGACGGCACCAGGGGCAATACTTCTTGATCTCCATACGATCAGGCATGTTCGACTTGTTCTTGGTGGTCGTATAGTTGCGGCGCTTGCACTCAGTGCACGCAAGAGTAACTAGAGTACGCATTTATCCTGAACCTTTCATTTCCACCCCGTACGGGCACAAGTTGATACTTTATCAGCTCTACGTAAGTGCTGTCAACGAAAACCTCGAGTCAATTGGTTCTCGGTGGATCCATTCATATTTGAAACACATCAATGAAGCCATCGAGATCTAATCGATCCGTCACGTTCAGCTTAAAAGCAAGCCAAGCGTATTCGTCAGGCAAAAAGTCCCGCGTAAAAAGAACCCGGCACCCATATAAGTGCCGGGTTCTCTAAGTCAGCTATATCAAAGAGCAAATTTACTCAATGATCGTGGAGACGATGCCCGAACCGACGGTGTGGCCACCCTCGCGGATAGCGAAGCGCAGGCCCTCCTCCATGGCGATCGGGTGGATGAGGTCGCCCTCGATGGTGATGTGGTCACCAGGCATAGCCATCTCGGTGCCCTCGGGGAGCTTGACCGTACCGGTAACGTCGGTGGTACGGAAGTAGAACTGAGGACGATAACCATCGAAGAACGGGGTATGACGGCCGCCCTCCTCCTTGGTCAGAACGTAGATCTCACCGGTGAACTTGGTGTGCGGGGTAACCGAACCGGGCTTGCAGAGAACCTGGCCGCGCTCGATGTCCTCGCGCTTGATGCCGCGGAGCAGCAGACCGACGTTGTCGCCAGCCTCGCAGAAGTCCATGGACTTACGGAACATCTCGATACCGGTAACGACGGTGTTCTGGGTATCCTTGATGCCGACGATCTCGACGGGCTCGTTGAGCTTGAGCTCACCGCGCTCGACACGGCCGGTAGCAACGGTACCACGGCCGGAGATGGTCATAACGTCCTCAACGGCCATCAGGAACGGGAGGTCGTTGTTACGAGCAGGCGTCGGGATGTACTCGTCGACGGCGTTCATGAGCTCGCGGATAGCGTCCATCCACTTGGCGTCGCCCTCGAGAGCGCCCAGAGCGGAACCACGGATGACGGGGATGTCGTCGCCGGGGAAATCGTACTCGGAGAGGAGCTCACGGGTCTCCATCTCGACGAGGTCGATGAGCTCGTCATCGTCGACCATATCGCACTTGTTCAGGAAGACGACGATGTAAGGAACGCCGACCTGACGGGCGAGCAGGATGTGCTCGCGGGTCTGAGCCATGGGGCCGTCGGTAGCAGCGATGACCAGGATAGCGCCGTCCATCTGAGCAGCGCCGGAGATCATGTTCTTGACGTAGTCAGCGTGGCCCGGGCAGTCAACGTGAGCGTAGTGACGGGCAGCAGTCTCGTACTCGACGTGGGAGACGGAGATCGTAATGCCGCGCTCGCGCTCCTCGGGAGCCTTGTCGATGTTCTCGAACGCAGTGAAGTCAGCCTTGCAGCCCTCGGTCTCGGAGAGAACCTTGGTGATGGCAGCGGTCAGCGTGGTCTTGCCGTGGTCGACGTGACCAATGGTGCCGATGTTAACATGCGGCTTAGTGCGCTCAAACTTCTCTTTGGCCATAAAGCCCTCCTCTAAACAGGTCGTCCCCGGACGGGACTTTGCCTTTATACCATAGTGGCCTCTCAACATACTATTGAGAAGCCACCGTGTTACCTATGGTAGCGGTGACTGGATTCGAACCAGTGACGCCACGGGTATGAACCGTGTGCTCTAACCAACTGAGCTACACCGCCGGATGGAGCCTGCAACCAGACTTGAACTGGTGACCTCTTCGTTACCAACGAAGTGCTCTACCGACTGAGCTATACAGGCACTTGACGGGTGGGAGCTATAGGATTCGAACCTATGTAGGCAGAGCCAACGGGTTTACAGCCCGTCCCCATTAACCACTCGGGCAAACTCCCAATCGTTCAAGTATCCGCAGGTCCTTTGGTCTTTTGGACCGCCGCCCCCGCGAACGAAAAAGATAATACGATGCAACCTTGGGGGCTGTCAACGAAAACCTCTAGATACACGGTTCCGGGCGTATCTATATACCTTTGACCTGCGGTTTTGTTGAGTTTGGATATGAAGGACGCTGGATTTGCATGTAGCGGTAACATTTCCCGAGGGAACACTTTGTCGTAGTGGAGTACGCTGGCTGGAACGAACTTCGATAACGACCCTCTTGCACTATTACATAAGTTGCAATCGGGCTTCCACGGCACAATCGAGCGTGGATTTTCTCCCGGTTGACATCGAGCGTGGATAATCTCCCACTTTTGGCGTGTTTCTGAGGCCAAAGTGGCAGATTATCCACGCTCATTCTCTAGGCGGGAGAACTATAGAGCCGAACTACTCGGGCCAGGCCAAAGTAGACCCATAGAGCGGCTCCCCCTTGGTGCAGGGGTAGCGACTCAAGTAACACGACGATAGCAAGTCGAAGAAATAAGTCATGGCATATTTCGAATAAACGCCGAGTCGGTCAATTCCGTTTCCCGCATTACCAAGACGATATACACGGTCAAAAGACCTCGATTTGTCATCGTTGCTAAACGCAGTAATTAGAATCTTCCTGCCCGAACGGCAATCAAGATACTCACGTGCCTGTGACGCAAATAGCCCGGAGACCGATACGAGAATTATCAATGACTGCGAAACGTCTCCCATGTTTTTCAATTCCGCGACGTTAGCCCCAGCAACTATGCGAACTATCTTGCCCGCATAAAACATTTCCTGCTGAAATCGTACGAGATTGGCGCTCACATTATTGGTGCACCAGATTTCAACGTTTTTATGGCCATCAATTTCGTCGGCAAGGTGCTTAATAGCGATATCGGACACGCCGCTTTCAACCTCAGCGAACATCTCGATCATGCGAACGTCGAGCTCTGCCCTGTACTCCTCGTAGCCAAATTCCTCCTCTCGATGGCTTAAGTCGCTTGGAAAGACTGATTGAGTAAATGATTCTTTCAAATCGCTAAGAGACTGGTAGCCCAATCGATTGCAGAAACGACGAACAGCGGAACGGGTCACGAATGCATCGCGGGTTATTGCGGCAACATTGATTTCGCTCGAACGCCTAATGTGAGCGATGAGATATCGAGCGATGGCGGCATCGTTTGACCCAAACTCGCTGTTGATGATTGAGCTAATGCGATTGAGCACATCGAAGTCATTGATATTCACGTGATCCCTCTTTCCGCTCTCCTCGAAATCATGGTTCATTTATTGAATCAAACAGCTTTGGTCGTTCTCCTATGATTCAAATCAGTTGACGTCATCTTAATCGTAATTCCGCCACACGTATCCACCGTGTTGAATGATGGAAAGGGGATTCATGGACAACGTGAACAACATGCCGTTTCTCTGGGGTTCCGCCACGGCGTCTTATCAGTGCGAGGGTGCCTGGAACGAAGACGGCAAAGGCCTTGGCGAGTGGGATTTCTTTAGCCACACAAGCAATAAGAACATCAACCATGTTGACGGTGATGTATCTTGCGACTTCTACCATCGCTATGAAGAAGATATCCGCATGATGAAAGAAGGCGGACAAAACACTTATCGCTTCTCTCTTTCATGGAGTCGAATCATCCCCACGGGTATCGGCGAAGTGAATGAAGAGGGTATCGATTTTTATAATCGGGTCATTGATTGTTGCCTCGAAAATGGCATAGAGCCCAACGTTACGCTGTTCCATTACGATCTACCATTCACGCTTGCTTGCAAAGGCGGATGGCTGAACAACGACATGGCAGAGTGGTTCTGCAAATACGCCAAGATTTGCTTTGAGCGCTTTGGAGACCGCGTCAAAATCTGGGCTACCGTTAACGAGCCGCATTTCTACAGCTACTGCGTAAACATGTTGGGCAACTATCCCCCCAATCGATCGCTCGACGTTCAGTCGTACATGCAGTTTCAGTACAACCTGATGCGCGCGAGCGCACTCGCAGTCCGAACATATCGTCAAATGGGCTACGACGGCATCATCGGCGCCGTCCACGATGGCGGCGTTGTCGAACTCGACCCGGCAACCGAGCACCCTGATGACGTATTTCGATACGCAGACTTTTTCGCCAATCGCATGATTCTGGCACCAGCGCTTCAGGGTCAACTGCCGCCAGAAATGGACGAAATCCTTGAAAAACTTGGCGTCTCGCTCTATCGATCCCCAAATGACGTAGAAGAATTCAGAGACGGTAAAGTCGATTTTATTGGACTCAACGTGTATTGCCGAGAGTATGTAACCGACTGGCACGGTGGAGAGCTTGCCGTTTCGGCGAACAATAAGGGCGGTTCGAGCAAAAAGGTCGAAGGAAAATGCATTGCGCCCTTGTTTGAAAGCGCCCGCGACAGCAATGTTCCCCGCAATAAATGGGGCCGCGAAATACTCCCAGGTTGCATGTATTCAACCATCATGGATGTCCACGAGCGCTATGACGCGCCCCGCATCTTTATTACGGAAAACGGACATGGCGCCTATGAGCAACCAGACGCAGACGGAATGATCCACGATGATGACCGCATCGAGCTTCTGGGCCAGTTCATCGAGCACATGATGAGGGCTAAGCGCGACGGCGCGCGCGTTGAGGGCTACTACCTCTGGTCGACGATGGATCTGTATAGCTGGATCAACGGCTACGAAAAACGATACGGACTTGTCCATATCGACTTCGAGAACAATCTGGAGCGCACCCCCAAAAAGAGCTGGTATTGGTACCGAGACCTTATCTCGAAGTATCAGGAGCAGGAAGGTTAGGAGAAAGAGATGAAATATCAGGCAATGTCCGAAACAGTCCTAAAGGCTGTTGGCGGCAAAGAGAACATTACATCGGTAACTCATTGTGCGACGCGCCTTCGCATCGACGCACGAGACACCTCGATCATCGATCTCCAGCTCGCCAAATCGGCCGATCAGGCGCTCGGGGCAGTAGTCAGCGGTGGCCAGCTTCAGGTGATCATCGGCCCCAACGTCACCGAGGCTTACAACGACTTCCTCGACTTCGCGGGAATCGAAGTCGGCGGTGGCACGGTTGCCGACGATGCCCAAACCGCCAAAGACCTTGCAGAAGGCATTAAAAGCGGTAACACCGCCATGGGCTTGATTGAGAAATTCGGGAACGTCTCTGCACAGGTATTCATGCCCATCGTCCCGGCGCTCATCGTTGGCGGACTCATTCTTTCGATCAAGAATCTCCTGGTCAATTATTGCGGATTGAGCACCGATAGCGGAACCGCCCAGGTCCTGTTGGCGATCTTTAGCGCTTCGTTTAGCTTCTTACCCGTTTATCTTGGTTATCAGCTCGCGGCCGTCATGAAGATGCAGCCCATCATGGGCGCATTGCTGGGCGCGATCATGATCAGCTCGTCCATTAGCGGTGCCGAGGGTCTCGACTTTCTTGGTATTCCCATCCCGACGAACGACTATTCGAGTACGGTAGTGCCCATCGTACTGGGCGTTGTATTCATGTACTTTGTCGACCGCGGCCTTCAGAAGATTATTCCCGACGTTACCAAACTGTTCTTGAAGCCGCTGCTCACCATGATCATCGTCGTGCCCGTCGAGCTTATTATCCTTGGCCCCGCCGGCAGCATGATGGGCTACGCGCTGAGCGATGCCGTCACGTGGCTTATGGACAACGTGGCATTTATCGCTACTCCGATCCTGGCAGCCCTTAACCCCTATTTCGTCATGCTCGGTCTCGATAAGGCTTACATCGCAATCGAAGTTACGAGCCTGGCGCAGCTCGGTTGGGCACCCATTATCTTTGGATTCATCTCGAACCTCTGCATTGGCGGCACGAGCCTCGCCCTGGCAACTGCCATGAAGGGAAACAAAGAGAAGAGGGGTATGGTCACCACGGTTGCCGTCACCGCACTCTGTGGCGTAACCGAGCCCGCGTTCTACGGTTGCCTCATCGAGCGTCCCCGCCTGCTTGTCGGCACGGCAATCGGCGCGCTCTGCGCTGGACTCCCTGCAGGCATCTTTGTTCTGAAAGAGTATGTTGCGGGAGCATGCCCCGGCCTTCTTTCGGCACTCATCTTTATCGCTCCCGATGGGTCCATGGGTAACTTCGTGCTGGCATGCGTTGTCGCCATCATCGCCATCGTCGTCTCCTTCATCGCTGCACGCGTGATCATCAAGAAGAACCCCAGCTATATTGAGTAGATGCCCGCTGTTTGCATTGGGGACATCCTCGGCAGACCATTAGCAAGAACCCAAGAAGTTCCTTAGGAGCTCGATTAATCCATTCGGATTCCTGAGGCACAAACGGCCCCGATTCCACAATGAAATCGGGGCCGTTGTTTCTAAAGCCGTCGATAGACAATCGGTGTTTACCTTAGCTCCCTATCCAAGTTAATTATCCACGCTCGTTCTCCGGTCGGGAGATTTTCTTCGCTCGCGTATCCAGAAATCCACGCTCGAGCAGGACATCCAGATCCGCGCCCGCCCTTGTCTCGATCTGTAACAGCAAGAGGCCTATTCCGCTTCTACATGTTACAGATCAAGATATTCCTAAAACACCCTAAGTTTCATCTCAATCTGTAACAGTTAGATGCCGAATATCGGTCTTGGTGTTACAGATTTAGACAAACTGGAGGACGAGACAAACCAAAAACGGGATGGGCGCTAACCCGATGGCGCACCACCTAAATAGAAACGGGCTCTGTCCCATATAGAGACAGAGCCCGAAACTCTCATGGAGCCAGTGACAGGAATCGAACCCGCAACCCACTGATTACAAATCAGTTGCGCTACCGTTGCGCCACACTGGCACACTTGGCGCTTTCGCGCGAAGCCTGTTTAGGATAAAGGAATTGAGGACGGGGCGCAACAGGCCCTTCGACCGACCACATCTCAAAAACCGTTCGTCAGAACGAACAGTTTTATCTGTTCGTCAAAACATAAACCTATTCGTTTTGACAGCTGCAAACCCGCAACCCACTGATTACAAATCAGCGGGTAGACCAATCTAGGAAACGGCTCTCTGCCGCAACTCCCCTACCGTCCGCGCAGGGCCTTGAGCTTGGCCAGGGCATCGGGGCTCAGGCGACTGCCCAGGGTCATCTTGATCTGCGGGGCTTCCTCGGCCTCGTGAACGTCGTTGTCGATCTGTTTGATCTCGTCCACCAGCATACGGCTCGAGATGCGCGTGACGCCCTTGCCCATGACGACGGCCTGTATTGTGCCGTCACTCGATACCACGGAGCACGCGCGGCCTTCCTCACGCGCCTCGATGCAGAGCTTCTGCACCACGGTATCGGCAGAGACGCCCGTCGGCGAGAACTCGATGCGCACGCCGCGGGCCGGTAGGTTGGGGCGCTCGTTGGAGATGTTGCCCGCGCCGTCGAACACGATCACGGCCTCGTAACGGCCCTGGGCAAACGCCGCGACATCGTTGATAAGCGCAGTACGAGCCATATCGTGGACGTCGCTGGAATATGGATCGTCGGAATGGTCGTAGACGAGCTTTTCGTAGCGCGGCGTGCAGTGAATCACGTTGTAGCCGTCGACCACCAGCAGCTCGGGCTTATTGGAGTGCACCGTCGAGACCGGGTCGGCGATGGCCTGCGCAAACGCATTGCCGCCCACGCCATAGGTCGCGGCCGAAACAATCGGCTTGGCCGAGCCCTCGCCAAAGCGCTTGGCCTTGGACTTGGCGCGGTTCTTCTTGGACATGCGCTACTCCTCCCCCATGAGCTCGCCGGCATTGCGGCGCAGCCACTCAAAGCACAGCGCGGTGGTCGCCTGGGCCACGTTGAGACTCTCGGTCATGCCGCGCTGGGGAAGCTTGGTCAAAAAGTCGCATTTCTCGAGCACCAGGCGCGAGATGCCGTCGCCCTCGGAGCCCATGACGAGCGCAACGCGGCCCTCGAAGGGAGCATCCCAGCAGCTGCCCTCGGCGTGCTCGGAAGCACCGCCCACCCAAAAGCCGGCGGCCTTGAGGTCGTCAAGCGCTCGGGCGATATTGGGAACCTGCGCGATGGGCAGGTGCATGACGGCACCAGCGGAGGTTTTGTAGCTGCCCACGGTCACACCGGCGGCGCGCTTGTTGGCAATGATGACGCCCGCTGCGCCCACGACCTCGGCAGAGCGCACGATCGCACCAAAATTGCCATCGTCGGTCACATGGTCGAGCACGACGACGAGCGCCGGTCCTTCACCCGCGCGATCGAGAATATCGGCGACATCGGCATAGGGGAAATTGCCCACCTCGAGCGCAATGCCCTGGTGAGCGCCATGGCTCGACAGCGCATCGAGCTGCGTGCGCGGCACATACTTAATGCGGACGTCCGCGGCGTTGAGGTCGTCGACCAGGCGCGACAAGGCGGCATCGCGCTCCCCGCCCTCGGCGATGAGCGCGCACTTGACGGGAAAGCCGGTACGCAGTGCCTCGGCGGCAGCACGACGACCTTCGATAAACTCGCCCTTGGGAACCTGAACGTTGTCGCGGTTGCGATCTCGCTGCGAACGCGCAGCCTGGGCTTGGGAGCGCTCGCGCTGGCCCTTGGGAGTGGCAGCGCGGTCGTTGCGGCGAATCGGACGCGAGCCAGAAGCAGCCTGCTTGCCTCCACGCGGTGCACGTTTGCGATTGTCGGCCATAAAACGGCCTCCTTAAATAGATAACGAACAAGAATCGACCGTCCGAGCCACGGCACCTTGCCTTTCAATCGTTGGGCATGACCACCAGGTCTATGCCCTCCTCTTTCAAGGCAATCTGCCGCACCTCGAACGGTCGACAAATACTAGAGACTCTTAATACGAGTACCCGCGGCAGTATCCTCGATCGTCAGCCCGAGGTCCTTGAGCTGGTCGCGGATGGCGTCGGCCAGATCCCAGTTCTTGGCGGCGCGGGCCTCGGCGCGGGCCTCGAGAATCTTGGCAGCGGCCTCGTCCACGTCGTCGCCCGTGTAGGCGACCAGGCCGGCGGCAACGCCCAGCAGGCCCAGCGGCAGCTCGACCTTGGGCTCGGGAAGCTCAACGCCAAATGTGTCGAGCAGCTCAACCAGCGTATCGGCGGCAGCAAGCGCAGCGGCCTTGTCGGCAGCGTCACCGGCCTGCTCCAGGTACTGGTTGCACTCGGTCACAAAGCCAAAGACGGCACCCATAGCGCCGGCGGTGTTAAAGTCGTCGTCCATGCACTCCTTAAAGGTGACACGGGTCTCGGCGGCCTTGGCGGCAAACGCCTCGGATGCTGCCTCATCGGCATCGGCCGTCGCATGGTTCGCAGCCCAGCGCAGGTTCTCGACCGTACCGGCGATACGCGTGAGCGAGTTCTCGGCACCCTCCAGGCGCTCCCAGGAGAAGTCAAGCGGCGAGCGATAGCTCGTCTGCAGCATCAGCAGGCGCAGGGCAGCAGCGGAGTGCTGCTCGAGGACCTCGGCCAGCGTAAAGAAGTTTCCGAGCGACTTGGACATCTTCTCGCCGTCGACCAGCAGCATGCCCGTGTGCATCCAGGTGTTGGAGAAGCCCTGGTGCCAGGCGCAGGTGGCCTGGGCGCACTCGTTCTCGTGATGCGGGAAGGCAAGGTCGGAGCCGCCGCCGTGGATGTCGATCGGGGTGCCCAGGTAGCGATGCACCATGGCGGCGCACTCGGTGTGCCAACCGGGACGGCCTTCGCCCCAGGGGCTCGGCCAGCTGGGTTCGCCGGGCTTAGCGGCCTTCCACAGGGCAAAGTCGAGCGGGTCGTTCTTGTCCTCGTTCTCCTCGATGCGCGCGCCAACCATAAGGTCGTCGATGTTGCGGCCCGAGACCTGACCATAGTTGGGATCGCTGCGCACGGCAAAGTACACATCGCCGTTATCGGCTGCGTAAGCGTGGCCCTGCTCGATAAGCGTCTTGATCATGGCGATCATGGGGCCGATCTCCTTGGTGGCGCGGGGGCGCACATCGGGATCGAGCACGTTGGCGGCGCGCATGACGCCGATGAACTTGTCGGAGAACTCCGTCGCGACCTCGGCGGCCGTACGGCCCTGCTCGTTGGCGCGCTTGATGATCTTGTCGTCGACATCGGTGAGGTTCTGGGCGAACGTGACCTCGTAACCGCTCGCGATGAGCCAGCGGCGAATCACGTCAAAGCTGATGAACGTACGGGCGTTGCCGATGTGGATGTTGTCGTAGACCGTGGGGCCGCACACGTACATGCGGACCTTGCCGGACTCGATGGGCTGGAACTCTTCCTTTTTATGGGTAGCGCTGTTGTAGATACGCATTCGTTACTCCTTAACGGTTTTCTGTAGCAGGCAGACGGCCCAGGCGCCGATTCCCTCGCCCTGGCCTTCCCAACCGAGCTTTTCGGTCGTAGTGGCGGCGACGCCCACGTTTTCGACGTCAACGCCCAGGGCATGGGCAAGGTTGGCGCGCATGGCATCGCGATGCGGGGTGATCTTAGGCTGCTGGCAGGCAATGGTGCAATCGGCATCGACAAACTCAAAGCCCAGCTCACGCGCATAGTCCATCACGCGGGCAAGCAGCACCATCGAATCGGCACCCTCGTAGGCGGGATCGGTGTCGGGGAATAGCTTGCCGATGTCTCCCCCACGGCAGGCGCCCAGAATGGCGTCGGCCAAGGCGTGCGCGAGCACATCGGCATCCGAGTGGCCCAGCAGGCCGCGCTCGTAGGGAATGTCGACACCGCCGATGATACATCGACGCCCCTCCACCAGACGGTGGACGTCGTAGCCATGGCCAATGCGCAGGTTACTGAACATGGGGAAGGTCCTCTCCCTCGGCCATGCGGCCAAGCAGAATCGCGGTTACGGGACGCAGGTCCTCGGGCACCGTCACCTTAAGGTTATCGCGTGGGCTCTGGACGCAGCGGACGCGCCCACCCATGCGCTCGACCAGCGACGAATCATCGGTACCGATAAAGCCCTCGGCAATGGCTGCAGCGTGGGCGCGCTTCATAGCATCGACGCTAAAGATCTGCGGCGTCTGCGCTGCCCAGTAGAGCTCACGCGGCGGCGTCTCGACGATATTATCGCCATCGACGATCTTGAGCGTGTCGATCGCGGGCTGACCGCACACGACACCGTCGAGGGCACGGTCGCTCACGAGCACGTCGATAGCGTGGTCGATGGCCTCGGTCGTAATGAGCGGACGAGCGCCGTCGTGGATGGCGACATATTCGAAACCCGCCGGAACCGCATGCACGCCGGCACGGGTGGAATCCTGACGGGTATCGCCGGCATCGGCAAAGCTGATGGGCGTGTCATAGTCAAACGGGTCAATGGCCAGGCGGCGCATCTCGGCACGGCGCTCGGCAGGGCAAACCACGACGATATGGCCGACCTTATCGCTACGATCGAACGCGCGGATGGACCAGCTCATGAGCGGACGGCCCGCCACATTAACGAGCTGCTTGCCGCCGGGATTTCCAAAGCGCTGGCCGCTGCCGCCGGCAACGACCACGGCGCATACGGGCGCCATTATGCGTTCCCCTGTTTGGTGCCCTTCATGCGGCACAGCGAGTCCGCAAGAATGGCAGGGTTGTTGACGCCAAAGTCGCCCAAGCGCTCCGGATCCTCGCTGATGTCGTCCATGAGCTCCTGCAGCGAGCCGTACTCGTCGACGATCTTCTCGGCCACGCCGTCGCGCACGACGGACACGCGCGAAAGCGTGCGCAGGCCCAGCGGCGTCATGACGGAGTCCTCGTCCAAGTCGTCATAGCCCAGAACTGCCGCCACGTGCTGCGGGTCGGACAGGTCCTTAGGCGTCATACGGCTCAGCTCGGCGCGAATCTTCTCGGCGTTGGCCTCAGAGGAATCGCTCGCGTAGTCGCGGATCATCAAGTCGTATTCGGTATCCATGCTGGAGCCCGCGAGCTGCTCGAGCTGCATCTGCACGAGCTTACCCTGGTTACCCAGCTTGACAATGCAATCCTTAAGCTCGGTCTTTGCCTGCTGCATGATCTCGAAGCTCGAGAAAATACCGGTAATGTCGGCGAGTGTGACGTAGTCGTCGAGCTCGAGGGCCGTCAGGCGCAACAGGGAGCGATCGAGCGACTGACGGGTAGTCTGGAGCGTGGCGACGAGCTGGTTGACCGAGCTCATGATGGTGGTGACGGGCTGGATCTCGTAGCTCTTGCCGTGGACGTACACGTTGACGACGGCGCGACGAGCCGAAACCGAGATCACGATGGCATCGGTGAGCACCGACATGCGAGCGGCAGTACGGTGACGCATGCCCGTCTCACTCGTGGCGAGCGAGGGATCGGGATTGAGGTGGAAGTTGGCGCGCAGGATCTGGGTGAGGTCGCCATCGATAACGATGGCGCCGTCCATCTTGGAAAGCTCGAACAGGCGGTTCGAGGTAAACGAAATGTTGAGCGGGAAGCCGTCGTTACCGGCAGCGAGCACGTTTTCGGTGTCGCCGACGCAGATAAGGGCGCCCAGGTGACCGGCGATGATCATGTCGAGGGCGGTGCGGATCGGCTGACCAGGTGCCGTCAGGCGGATGGCCTGTTCCATACGCTTTTGCAGCTCGTTCTTATCCAAGGCATCGCTCCCATCGTATACGCTCCATAAACGCTAAATAGTTTCTCACGGTTTGTCCCTGCGGCGCTTGCGAAATCCGATGCTTACAGAATGAGCGAACACAGCTGAGAGCCCAACCCAAATCAGCTGTTCATGTGGTAGCATCGGGATTCGCATAAATGAGGGAGTAGTCGCGTGATCGGGTTCGCCTCCGGTGGCGCGGCAAGTCAACACACTGGCCGATGCGGCCTGGCTTGCCTTAATGAACGAGACTCGTGGCTGTGCGCGCAACGCGTACGCCACGGGTCTTTTTTGTTACTCCCCCAAGAGGTACACGCGGGCCCGCCCGCAGAGAGGGAGCCAGACTATGGGACTCGCAGAGCTTGTGTTGCTCGCTATCGGCCTTTCTATGGACGCTTTTGCCGTATTCATCTGCAAGGGCCTTGGCATGAAAAGGATCAACCTTAAGGTCGCCGTGATACTCGGCCTGTTCTTTGGCGGTTTCCAGGCCGGCATGCCCGTAATTGGGTGGGCCCTTGGTAGCCAGTTCATGGGCATCATCAGCCCCATCGACCACTGGATCGCCTTTATCCTGCTCGCCTTTATCGGCGGCAAAATGTTGTGGGAGGCCTTTACCGAAGACGAGGATGAAGGCGACGGCAAGGATGCCGAAAAGATTGACCTGGGCGAGTACCTGATCCTCGCCATCGCCACCTCAATCGACGCCCTGGCCGTGGGCATCTCATTTGCGGCGCTCTCGGTTTACATCGTTCCCGCTGTATCGCTTATCGGCGTCACAACGTTTATCTTCTCCGTTACCGGCGTAGCGATCGGCCACACCTTTGGCGCGCGCTACGAAAAACCCGCCACCATCGTGGGTGGCGTCGTACTCGTCCTCATCGGGCTTAAGATCTTGCTTGAGCACCTCGGGATCCTCGCGATATAAAAAACGCCTCTCATAAGCCAACGTCAATGTAGGAGTCTCATGCAGAGTTTTGCATAATGCCTATTCATGCAGACTTTTGCATGTCATACTAATATGCAAAAGTCTGCACGTTAGGAGATCGCTATGGACACCTTTCCTATCGCCACACCGCGCCAAGCTGGCATCTATGTGCGCCAGGCACGCGAGGCTCAGGGTCTCACCCGTGCCGCCCTCGCTAAAAAAGCCGGTGTTTCGGAGCGCCTGCTCGCATCGCTCGAGCTGGGCGACGCCACCGGCATTCGACTCGACAAGTTGCTGACCGTCTTTAACGCACTCGGCATAGGTCTCTTCGCGCAAAGCGATAACGACTCCATCGGATCGCCCTCCGAGCATCCGACGACGATAGTGAACCTCCCTATCGCGAACTCGAATACCCTGCCAAAGCCAAGCGTAGGCAGACGACCCACTCGACAAGGAACGCCATCTTCCTATGGTGCCTTGCTGGCCCAAATCGCAGCCGAGCAAGGCCTTTCCGGCACTTCAAGCCTCTCCTTTGGCTGCAAGGTTGTGAAATAAATGGCAGAGATGGAACTCGCGACCCTCATTTGTGGCGAAATCGCCGGCACTCTCCGGCAAGACGAGCATGGACTCTGCAGCTTTGCATACGCCCCAACCTATCGCGGAGCACCGTTATCGCTAACAATGCCGCTTTCCAATCGCACGTATGGCCATAACATCGTCCGCCCGTTCCTATTTGGCCTTTTGCCCGACAGTCAAGAGCAGCGTCGCGCTATTGCCACCGAGCATGATGTTGCATCCAACAACCCCGTCGCCCTCTTGTGCCATATCGGTCTTGACTGCGCGGGGGCCGTTCAGTTTTGTCGAGCCGATCAATTAGACGCCGCCCGCGGCAGGGTCTCGTCATACCGCCCGCTTACCAATTCTCAAATCGCCCACAAGCTCAAAGCAATTCGCGATGACGAAAGAGAGACATGGATGGGCTCCAACGAAAGCTGGTCCCTGGGCGGCAATCAAGGCAAATTTGCACTAGCTTGGCATGATGGCCAATGGTGCGAATGTCTAGGGTCATCCCCCACTACCCATATCTTCAAAAATGGTGTCGTTGGGTTCAAACATCAGGCCTTAAACGAATTCGTCTGCATGAAAACGGCTCGGCGTGTTGGCATTCCAACTGCCAACGTCTCCTATTGCACATTTGAAGACGAAGCCGCGCTCGTCGTTGAACGGTACGACAGAATGGTCAATAGCAGCGGAAATATCGAAAGGCTGCATCAGGAGGACTTTTGCCAGGCGCTCGGTGTATTGCCAAGCCAGAAATACACCGCCGACGGAGGACCAACTACACGAGACATCCAAGAACGACTGATTAACACAGTCCCCCACCACATGAATCTTGTGCTTTTTACCTATATGTTGTTCTATAACGCCATTATCGGAGCGCCTGACGCACACGCTAAAAACTACTCGCTCATCCTTGGCAAAGGCACAAACGCGGCACTCGCACCCATGTACGATGTCGCATCGGGCTTAGCATACGAACGCATGCGGCGAAAAGCGCGCCTTGCCATGAGCGTTGGCGGCGAAAATCGTGTGGGGCGCATCGGTCCAGGCGCTATCCGCCGATACCACGGTATGGGCGACCCCGCGCTGGAGGCGGCACTCACCGATGCCGGGCTATCCGAGAAGTTTTGCTTTGCGACCATGATGGACCTCGCCTACGAGGTACCTATTTGCATGGAAGAGGTCATGGACGAATACGCCGACCTGCCCGGCATGGCGGACCTGCGCGAGCATATGCTCGGCCCCGTCTGCGAAAACTGTCAGCGCACCCTCGACCTCATCAAGGCGGATATGGGCTAGGTGTCCGTAATCTCCCATTTCCCAAAAGAAGAGAGGGGGCACCCGTCGCAAAAGCTCGGGTGCCCCCTCACGTAATGTCATTTGCAATCCACCAGCACGTGGCTCGGACTGCTGCTAGCGCAACCTTTACGCAGCGAGGCGCTTGAGCACGTCGATGAGCAGCTCGTAGAAGCGCTCAGCAGAAGCGAGTTCCATGCTCTCGTCCGGGGTATGGACATCGGAGAGCGTCGGGCCCACGGCGATGGCATCCAGGCCGTGCAGGGCCTCGGCAAACAGGCCGCACTCAAGGCCGGCGTGAATGGACTCGATGCGCAGCTCGGAGCCAAAGAGCTCGCGATAGCTCTCGACAAAGACGTCGCGAACCGGCGAATGCTCGGCATAGCTCCAGCCGGGATACTCGAACTCGAACTTGGCGTCGAAGCCCAGGACATCGGCCAGCGTCTGCAGGCGGTCCTTGAACTCGTTCTGCAGCGAGCTGATCGAGGAGCGCGGGGACAGCATGATCTTGACCTCGTCGTCAGAGGTGGCAACCACACCGATGTTGGAGGAAACCTCGACGGAGCCGTCGGTGGCGACGTTGCGGCGAATCACGCCGTTAGGGGCAAGACGCAGGGCGCGGATGAGGGCAAGCGCGGACTTCTGGTCCATGGCCTCGACCTCGGCGTCGTCGGCAATCTCGACGGTGCAGGTAAAGCCGGGGTCGAAGACCTCGAGCTCGGCAGTGACGTCGGCGATGATGCCCTTTGCGATCTGGGCCGCCGCCTCGGCGGCAGCATGGTCGGCGTAGACCAGAACAGCCTTGCACTCACGGTTGATGGCGTTGTCCTTGGTGCCGCCGTTAAAGCTGACGATGGCGGGCTCGCCGGCGACCATCAGGCGGTCGATGATGCGGGCCATGATGAGGTTGCCGTTGCCGCGCTCCAGGTTGATGTCGGCGCCGGAGTGACCACCCAGCAGGCCAGAGATCTCGAGCGTAAGGGTGCTGCCGGTCTTGTGCTCGCGCACGATCGGGCAGGTGTAGGTAACGACGACGCCGCCGGCGCAGCTGACGGTGGCCACGCCCTCCTCCTCGGAATCGAGGTTGATCATGGTGCGGGCGCTGATCTGGGACTTGTCGAGCGTCTCGGCGCCAACCAGGCCGGTCTCCTCGTCGGTGGTGAACACGCACTCGAGGGCCGGATGAGCAATCGAATCGTCGTTGAGCACGGTAAGCATCAGAGCGACAGCAATGCCGTTGTCGGCGCCCAAGGTGGTGCCGTTAGCGGTGAGGACGCCATCCTTGACGACCAGATCGATACCATCGGTCGTAAAGTCGTGCTCAACGGAGCCCAGCTTGTCGCACACCATGTCGATGTGGCCCTGCAGCATGACGGCCGGGGCATTCTCGGCGCCGGCAGAAGCGGGCTTGCGAATGATGACGTTGTAGACCTCGTCCTGATACACGTCGAGGTCGCGCTCCTTGGCAAACGCAACCAGGAAATCGCTGATGCCCTTCTCGTTGCCAGACCCACGGGGGATCGCGCTGACCTCCTCAAAGAAATGGAACAGCTGGGCGGGCTCGTAGCCAGTAATCTTGTAGTCCATGGTGCCTCCTTGGCGCAACTGGTTAGACAATAAGACATGCGCCTTGTATATTCCCAGACTTTACGTGCATAAACCAGTCGAAAACGCCGAGCGCCCTCGCATCATCGGCTAACGGCGAACCGCATAGCGTAACGGTCACAACTTCGCAGCTCTACAAACCGAGGCGCCCTTGCCAGAGCGCCTCGATTGCACAGATCAAATTGTCGCCACACCCTACAGCGCGCCGGAACCGGCTTGCATCATGCCGCCGGGGCCCGAGGTCACGCCGCCGCTCACGAGCGCGGCGTTGCCGGTGTGCGGTGCCGCCGGGGCGGTATCGCCACCGAGCGTGCCCGCCGGACGCGGTGCCGGGATCTCGCCCGTGCCGTGGCTAAAGACAAACTTGCCATCGGCCACGTCGCACAGGACGGTATCGCCCTCGCCCCACTCGCCGGCCAGAAGCTCCTCGGACAACGGGTCCTCGATGAGCTTTTGGATGGCACGACGCAGCGGACGCGCACCGTTGGTGAGGTCGGTGCCCTCGGCCACGATCTTGTCATAGGCCGCATCGGTGAGCTTGATGTTCATACCGTTGGCAATCAAACGCTGACGCAGGTCGTCCACCAGCAGGTGCGCGATCTTGGTGAGATTCTCACCCGAGAGCTTCTGGAACACCACAATGTCGTCGATACGGTTGAGCAGCTCGGGGCGGAACAGGCGCTTGAGCTCGCCCATCGCGCGGCCGCGGATCTCACTCGAGGTAAGACCCTGCTCGCCCGTGGTACCAAAGCCCACACTTGCATCCTGCGCGATCTCGCGGGCGCCCACGTTTGACGTCATGATGATCACGGTATTGCGGAAGTCGACCGTCTTGCCCTGGCTATCAGTCAGGCGGCCCTCCTCCAGCACCTGCAGCAGGATGTTGAAGATATCGGGGTGCGCCTTCTCGATTTCGTCGAACAGCACGACCGAGTACGGGTGGCGACGAACGGCCTTAGTGAGCTGACCGCCCTCGTCGTGACCGACGTAACCCGGAGGGCTGCCGATGAGCTTGGAAACCTCGAACTCGCTACCGAACTCGGACATGTCGAAGCTGATGAGCGCATCCTTGCTGCCAAAGAGGTACTCGGCAAGTGTCTTGGCGAGCTCGGTCTTGCCCGTGCCGGTGGGACCCAGGAAGATAAAGCTGCCGCCGGGGCGACGCGGATCCTTGAGCGGTGAGCGGCTGCGGCGCACGGCCTTGGCAACGGCCTCGACAGCCTCATCCTGACCGATGATGCGCGTCTTGAGCACGCTTTCGGCCTGCAGCAGGCGACGGCTCTCGCTCTCGGTAAGCGAGGACACCGGCACGCCCGAGGTCACGGACACGATATCGGCGATCTGGGAGACATCGATGGTGAGCGGGCTGGCGTCGAGCTCAGCCGTCCAGGCGGCCTTGGCCTCGGCGAGTTCAATCTCGGCAGCCTTCTGCTGCTCGGTGATCTCAGCAGCCTTGTTCATGTCGTCGCTCTCGGTGGCCTCCTGCGCGGCGGCCTTGAGCTCCTCGATGCGATGCTCGGCCTCGCGCACCGGCTCGGGCGCGCGATTCGCGGCGATGCGAGCTCGGGCACCGGCCTCGTCAATGAGGTCGATGGCCTTATCGGGCAGGAAGCGGTCCTGGATATAGCGGTTGGAGAGGTTCGCGGCGGCTTCGATGGCACCTTGCGTGTAGCGCACGTGGTGGTGCTCCTCGTAGCGCGGCTTGAGCGCGGTCAGGATCTTGACCGTGTCCTCGACGCTCGGCTCCTCGACATCAATGGTCTGGAAGCGACGCTCGAAGGCCGGGTCCTTGGTGAGGTACTTGCGGAACTCCTCGGCCGTGGTGGCACCGATGATCTGGAAAGCACCGCGCGCGAGCACGGGCTTGAGCATAGAGCTCGCATCGATAGAACCCTCGGCAGAACCGGCACCGATGATGGTGTGCATCTCGTCAATAAACAGGATGACATCGTCAGCTTCGGTGGCCTCCTGGATCACGTTCTTGAGGCGCTCCTCAAACTCGCCGCGATACTTGGCACCCGCCACGAGACCCGGCAGGTCGAGCGTCCAGATATTCTGGTTCATGAGGTTCTCGGGCACGTTGCCGGCAGCAATCTGCTGCGCCAGGCCCTCGACGATGGCCGTCTTGCCCACGCCGGGGTCGCCCAGGATAAGCGGATTGTTCTTAGTGCGGCGCGAAAGGATCTCCATCATGCGCTGGACTTCCTTTTCGCGACCAATTACAGGGTCGAGCTCGCCGTCGCGCGCCTTCTGCGTGAGGTTGGTCGCGAACTGCTTAAGCGTATCGGTGCCACTCCCCTTTTGCTGAGAGGCATCCGAGCCGCTAAAGAACGGCAGGCCCGCACCGGGACGACCAGCACCGGCGCCGGCGAGCGGACGCTTCTTGTCCTGATCCTTGGCGGTGAGTTTCTCGATAGCCTTTTTGATGGAGGCGGACGACACACCCAGGCGCATGAGGATGTCCATGGCCATGCCGTTGCCCTCTTCGACGATGCCGATCAGCAAGTGCTCGGTCGACACGTAGGTCTGATTGTTTTCACGCGCCACGCGGAAGGAGCGCTCCATCACGCTGATGACGAGCGGCGTAAAGGCGAGCTTGGCCGCCTCGGTCTCCTCACTGGGCTCGGGAACCGTGGTCTGGACCTCTTTGAGGGTATCCATGATGTCAACGTAGGAGATGTCGAGCGAACGCAGTGCCTCGGCGGCAATGCCCTCGTCCTCCTTGGCGAGCGCAAGCAGCAGGTGCTCGGTGCCCACCTTATTTGAGTGAAGATCGAGCGCCTCTTGCTTGGCCATGGACATGACCTTACGCGCACGATCGGTAAATCTATCTAACATGCTCGTTTCCTTACATGAGTTCATCGAAATCAAAACGCCCGCCCGTCGGCGGCGCTTTTGTCTCTTTACCCACAGGTTGTCTATGTTAACAGCTGGAGGAATATCTATAAACCCGGCTCACATGAATGCAGGTTATGACCGCATCGCGGGACTCACCGCGCGATGCGCGACAGGCGCCCCGCAAGAGAAACCCTAGGCGTCTTTCACCACGTCGGGACTCGTCGCACGCGATGCGCGATAGGCATCGGCCTCCTTGGAGACGCGTTCGAGCAGCTCGGATGTATCGACGCCCTCGACTTGCGCGACCGTTTCCACCGTCTGCATGGCGACCGCCCTCAGGTACGCGCACGCGCTGTCCCCCGGCTGCTCGAGGTCTATCTCCTCGCCGCCCTCCCGGGCAAAGCCGACCGCCATCACAAAGCCCATGATGCCCGAGACCAGAAAGCCCACCGCAAAGCTCGAATCTGCCTTGAGCTCTTCTCCGTCGGGGTGGACGATCTCTCTCACGCGGTCGATGATGATCGTATGAATGCCCTGCACGACCTGCTCGGCGGCACCCGCCCTCATGGTGATGACGATGCGCCGCAGCAGGCAGCGGACGTCGCGCCGGTCGAACGCCGAAAGGTCGCCCTCGCTCGAAAAATGCCAGAGGGCATCGGTGATGAGCTCGTTATCCTGCAGCAGCTGGGCTATGGCGATGGCGACGAGTTCATCGAAATCGTGAAAATAGTAGTAAAACGTTCCGCGATTGCACTGGGCGGCGCGGGTCACCTCGCCAACCGACAGCTCGAAGATGCTGTTGTTCTCGATGAGCTCCCAAAACGCCTCGATGATACGGGTGCGTGCATCGGGCGCATCGGCGTCCTTACGCGGTCTCGCCATGCGCCTCACCGCACCCCTGCGCCTTGGCGTTCATGATGAGCATCTGAAGACGGTTCTCCACGTTGGCGAAGCTCACGTCGGGATCGTAGTCGAGCGGCAGGAACTGCGCCGTGGGATACTGCTCCTTGAGCGCATGGATGAGCCCGCGCCCCACGACATGGTTGGGCAGACACCCGAACGGCTGCAGGATCACGAAGTTGCGGCAGCCGCGCTTGGCGTGCTCGAGAATCTCCGCCGGAATCAGCACGCCCTCGCCCGCATCGAACGTATGGTGCAGGATCTTATCGCTCGCGCGCACGAGCTCGGGCATGCGCGTCGGCGGCTCGTAGAGCGGGCTCGCCGCGCCCAGGCGGTCGCAACGGTCGTGCGCGAGCTCGAACAGGTTGTCCGCCGTGGCGTACCAGGCCTTTTCGGGCAGCGACAGGTCGACGTGGAACTCGCGCGACTGCGCATGCTTGTAGAAATAGGTCTTGCGGATCACGTCGGTCATGCGCGCCTCGATGACCTCGAGCCCGTTGTCCTCGAGGTAGCGCTCGATCTCGTGGTTGGCGCCGAGATGGAAATTGAGCAGGTACTCGCCCACGATGAGAACGGTCGGATGCGGGTTCGAGCGGTCGTACGGAACGGCGTCCATGATCGCAAGCGCGCGTTTGAAGCCCGTCGCCTGGCCTCTCAGCCCGGAGCGCTCCATGCCCTCGATAACCTCATCGAGCGCGCGGTCGAACGCAGCGTCCGCCGCGCCCTTCTCGAGCTCGTAGGGACGGATGCGCCTAAGCATGGCCTCGAGGGCATCGATCATGGGAAGACCGTAGGCGATCTGGATGCTCGGGCCAAGGCCGAGCTTGAAGCCCGGATGCGCATTGTGGGCATCGACGTCGTCGTTGGTGAGCACCGGGACATAGTCGTATCCCGCGTCGTCGAGCGCGCGGCGCAGCAGGGGCATGTAGTGCGTCAGGCGGCAGTCGCCGATATACTTGCCAGTCACCACGGCGACGTCGTGCGGGTCGTACTTACCGCTCTCGAGTGCCGCGAGCGCCTCGCCGATCACGATTTGCGCGGGGAAGCAGATGTCGTTGTGCACATAGCGTTTGCCCAGGCGGATGGCATCCTCGCGCCCGATATCAAGGGCCTCGGCGCGCACGCCCTGATTGCGCATCGCCGCGGTCATGAGCCTGCAGAACGCATGGGAGGTGTTGGGGACCAGCGCGATCTTGTCGTGCCGGTCGCGCTTGGTGTACTTGACCTTATACGGGTCGTCGAGCGGATGGACCGCGTGCACCCGGGCGCCCTCGGCACGCTCCTCCGCGCGACGACGGTTGACCGACTCGATAAACGAACGCACGCGAATGCCCATGGGACCGGCGACGTCGCTCTCATCGAGCTTGATCATCATCGGAACCTTGGAGCCCATCTCGCCCATCATGCGCGCGATCTCGTCGGTGAGATACGCATCGTGGCCGCAGCCGAAGCTGCCCATCTGCACGAGCTCGAGCTCGGGCGTCGATGCGACGATGACCGCGCACGACAGCATGCGCGCATGGTAGTTGTTCACGATGTCGATGCGGCTGTTGGAAAGATCGACGTTGCAGACCCCCGGCACCGCATCGGGCGTCAGCACGGGGATGCCGCGCTCAGAGAAGAGCTTGGGCAGCCCGTGGTTGACCAGCGGGTCGTTGTGGTACGGGCGCGAAGCGATCACCACCGCGTAGCCGCCGTCCTCGCGCACGTTCTCGAGCACCTGCCTGCCGCGCAGCTGCAGCTGGTTCTCAAACGTCTGCTGCGCGCGGTCCGCCTGCTCGGTCGCCTTGGCAACCAGGTCGGCATCGATATCGAAGGTCTCCTTGCACCACGCCTTGAGCTGGCGGTTTCGGTCGCCCTCGTCGTACCAGTGGAACAGTGGCGTATCGAACGGAACGCCGAAACGCTCCTCCGGGTTATCGGAATTGCGCATCACGTAGGGGTATCCCTTTACGACGGCGCACATCCACTCGCTGGTAGAGGCGGTGTTTTCGGTGGGCACCGTCGTGATGATGGGCATGAAGATGCGGTCGACGCCGGCGTCGACGAGATTGCGGATGTGCCCGTGGACGAGCTTGGCCGGGAAGCACACGGTGTCGGATGTGACGTGCGCCAGACCGCGCTCGTACATCGCCTTGGTGCTGCGTCCCGAGACGCGCACCTTAAAGCCGAGCGTGCTGAAGAACGTCGACCAGAACGGCATGGTGTCCCAGAACTCGAGCACACGGGGAATGCCGATCGTGACATCGCGCCCCCCGCAGACGGGAACCGTGGGGCACGACTCGAACAGCAGCTTCTCGCGGTCGACAAAGAGATTGGGGGCAGCCGCGGTCCGGTCGCGCCCCGTGCCGGGTGCCTGTGCCTCGCAAGCACCCTGCGGACGCAGCTCCTCCGCCGCGGGAACCTCGCGCACGAGCTCATCCCATGAGATGGCGCCGCCGCGCGGGCAGCGATTGCCCGTGACGTAAAGCGAGCCGTCGCCAAATGCCACGACCGCGCGCTGGCAGCGGTTGTTGCACCGACGGCAGGTAACGCCGCCGAACTCGCGATGCTCGAAGCGCTCCACGGCATCGAGCCCGATAAACGACGTGCCGGCGTCGCCCTTGCGGCATTCCTCGCGCGCGAGCAGGGCGATACCGATAGCGCCCATCAGCCCCGGGTGGGGTGCACGCGTGACGGGTTTGCCCAGATACTGCTCGAATGCGCGCAGCACCGCGTCGTTTCGGAACGTGCCGCCCTGGACGACGACTTTGTCGCCCAGACGGTTGAGATTTGAAACGCGAATGACCTTGGTGAACACGTTCTCGATAATCGAACGGCAGAGACCGGCCATGATGTCGCCCGGACCCTTACCGCGCCGCTGCTCGGAAACGACGCTGCTGTTCATGAACACCGTGCAGCGGCTGCCGAGAACGGCGGGGGCTTTGGACGAAAATGCCTCGGTCGCGATATCCTCAACGGCTATTCCGAGGTTTTTGGCAAAACCCTCGAGGAACGAGCCGCAGCCCGCAGAGCACGCCTCGTTGACGACGATATCGGTCAGCACGCCGTGGTTGAGCCAGATGGCCTTCATATCCTGTCCGCCGATGTCGAGCACGAAGGTCGCATCGGGAACGCATGCGCACGCGGCGCGGGCGTGCGCGACCGTCTCGACCGTATGGTAGTCGGCGTGGAACGCGCGCGCGAAAAGCTCCTCGCCGTATCCCGTGGTGCCCACGGCATCGATCGCAAGCGTGACTCCCGCTGTCTCCCAGCGGTTCTTCAAGCTGACAAGACCCTGTTGGGCGACGTCGAGCGGTCTGCCGTTATTAGACGCGTAGAACGAATCGACAAGCTCACCCGCCTCATCGACCAGGGCGAACTTGGTCGTCGTGCTCCCCGAATCGATACCGAGCGCCACACGCACCGTCTCTCCGGGCGCATACGCATCCGGACCCTTTGCCGGCGTCTCTTTGCCATGGCGTGCCGTAAAATCCGCCTGCTCGGCAGGTGTGGCAAAAAAGGGCTGGGCAAGACGTCCCTCCCCGCTTGCGGGCGCGACCGTCTCGAGCTTATCCAGCCGGACAAAAGCGTCGGGAAGGTCGATCGGTTGGGACGATGCGAACATGTCGGTCAGCGACAGGGCGGCACCGCGCGCGACCATGATCTGCGGATCGCGCGGGACGATAACCTGATCGTCCGATAGATTCAGTTGCTCCCGGAACACGCGGACCAGTGTGGGGTTGTAGGCGAGCGTACCGCCCTCGAAGATTACCGGCGGCTCGATGTCGATACCCTGGGCCAGACCGCCGATCGTTTGGCGGGCGACCGCGTGAAGCGCCGAAAGCGCCAGGTCGGTGGTAGGAATGCCCTCGTTGAGCAGCGGCTGGATATCGGTCTTTGCGTACACGCCGCAGCGGCCCGAGACCTCGTGGACGGTCGTTCCCCGGCTTGCGAGCTGCTCGAACTCGCCCGATTCGGTGCCGACCCCCATGAGCTTTGCCATCTCGTCGATAAATGCACCGGTACCGCCTGCGCACGAGCCGTTCATGCGCATGTCGGCAACCTCGATGTCTCCCTTATCGTTGGTGCGGAAGAAGATCATCTTGGCGTCTTGGCCGCCCAGCTCGATGGCGCAGCGCGTCTGCGGATAGAACCTGCTGATCGCGAGCGCGTTGGCGACCACCTCCTGAACGTACGAGGCGCCCAGCGCGGTCGCGATATCGCGCGCACCCGAGCCGGTCACCGCAACGCGCAGCGACTCATGGGGAAAGCGCTCGGCGAGCTCGCCGAGCATGGCGCGCACGCTCGCTGTCTGACACGCCCCGTGGCGGCGATATCCCCACCACGCCTCGGTCATATCCTCGTGCATCGCGTAAACTTTGGTCGTCGTCGACCCTACGTCCAGTCCTACTAGCAACGCCATAATGCTCCGTCTCTCGCATTTTTCCCGCTAGAGATATACCACTCTACGTAATACAACAGACTGTTGTATTTAAACTCCGTATAAAAAGCTGCTGCCGAAACGCTTCAGCAGCCGCCGAATGCACCAACAGATTGTTCTGCGCGCTAGCACGTCGGGCAACGGAGCAGCACGGGCCCTCCGGTCATGCGCACCGCTCACGCCCGCGATGTCGCCGAGAGAGCTATCCACGCTTAGGGCTCCAACCAAGCAAGTCGCCCGCGCTCAGCAGATCCCTAAGCGAGCTACTCGCACTCAGGAGCCATAGCCTGCTCCAAGAGCTCGGCATGCTCCTCCTCGAAAACCGTCCCCACAGGGAAGGCGCGACGGAAGACGAAGCGGGAAATCGGACCGGCTACCAAAAGGTTCCACGGCAGCGCCATCACAAAATTATGCGGGATGTTGATCATCCAGATCGCGGGCACGGAATACAGGTTCGCAAGGATGCCGCCGGGCATGTGCGTCAGACCCTCACAGGCACCGTACAGCGACATGATGATGACCATGGGAACGACCATGCAGGAGCTGACGGCGAGCGTCATGGCAAGTGGCGAGCTCTTGCCCGGCGTGACCAAGTACTTAAAGGCGAAACCCTTGGCGAGCGGGCTGGCGACGAACCAGTCGCAGCACATGGCAAAAATGTAGGCAACGGGGAAGCCGAGCCACGCAGTGGCAACGACCTCGCCGTTGATGGCCCCGTGCTGCAGGGCAACGTTGTAGATGCTCATCCAGAGCACCATGCAAAAGCACATGATAAAGGTGAACAGCAGGCTCTCTCGTTTGTTGATAGGCATAAAGGGCAGATTCCTCTCTGTGTTGTACCGCGGCGCCACGCAACAAAAACGGGCGGGCAAGATGGAGCTGTTGGAACTTCATCTCGCCCGCCCGTGGTACGCGCGTCTGCGACTACTTATGTGGTGGAACCAGCCTAGCACGAAACGCATGCGCTTCGTAAGCGTTGAGTTTATGAAGATGCAGGGCACCGATAATCCCCCGACCCCATAAGTTGCGGTGGAATACGGACTGTTTTGACCCTTTAAGCAGCAATTCAGTCCCTATTTCACCGCAACTCATTTGGTGCAAAGTAACCTGTCCCCCTTGTACCAATTAGCTGGTGTGGCGCCAGCGAGGGTCGGTGAGCGTACGCGCCACACCCAGTCCAACGGGCAGAAACGCTACGATGAGCACTGCGCGCACAAACCAGCCGAGCATATTGACCGTGTCGAAGGTGCACATGTAATACATCGAGCGATACAGATACAAGCCCGGCACCATAATGACAATCGAAGGCACCGTGAGGGCGATGCGCGGGTAGGTGAGCTTGACTTCAGCCAAGCTTGCGAGCAGCCCCGATACCAGCGCGCCGATAAACGCTGCTGCCTCGGGAGGCATTCCCGTGCTGAGGCCCAGGAAGGGAATCATCGTCGGCGCATCGACAAGGGTCAGACGCAGGGTATTGGACACGGCGCCGATCAACCCAGCTGCCGCGGCCATCTTTACCGGGCTGTTGAACATCACCGAGAAGCCGAATACGCCAACGAAGCTCATCACCACGCGCAGGAGCGTAAGGGCAAGCGGCGAAAGGCCCAGTGGGGCAAAGTCGTCCGGCGCCAGGCCAACACACTCGGCAACCATCCAACCTACGAGGGTCGCCATCACAATAATCGATACGGCATATGAAAGGCGCTCGATACCGCTTCGCATGTCGAGCTTAGCGATGTCGAGGCCTGCCGTAATGAGTGGAAAGCCGGGAATCACAAAGAGCATGGCGCCGATATAGCCTTCTTGGTGCGACATTGCCCCCGGTATGACCTGGCCAAGGCCGAGCAATGCCAGCAGATACGAAACGCAAGCGAGCGCAACGCCGGTCGTCAGCGCGCTGAACTGACCAAGGCCTTGCTTGAGAATATGGGAGCGGGCAAAGTTGCCGACACCCGCGCCCACGAACGCGCAGGCCATCTCGATAGGGCCGCCGCCGAGCAAAAAAACGAAGGCGCCACAGGCGCAGGCCGCCGCAAGGCCCTGTTGCCAAGGCGCGTAATCAGGTTTTGAACTCTCAACGGTCTTGAGCATCTCGTGATACTCGTGCACCGTAAAACGGCGACCATAGGTCTCGATTTCCTTGAGGAAACTCTCCATCATCCAAATGCGATGGGTATTGACGCCCGTTGTGGGCAGGCTGACGACCTCGTTAAAGCAGTGGCCATCTTCGATGCAGGTACACTCAAACGATAGGAGACTCAAGTCGACGTGGATGGTGACACCGAGTACGGCGGCGACTCGATTCATGGTATCGCGTACACGCCAGGCACCCGTTCCGCTCGCGAGCATAAGCATACCGGTGCGGCAGATGATGGATGATTTATCGGTGAGCGGCGCATCGACGGCAAGTTCATCGCCTGCCGTCACGATCTGGTGCCAGTCAGTTTTCATATGGAGCGCGCCGGCACGGACACCGTGGTGCATGGGAGCTCTCGAAAGCAGCGAGTCAAGGCGCGGAGGCTGTGGGGGCTCCACTGATTCACCCTCCACCTCATCAGCCTCTTCATCGACCAGATCAAAGGAATCAAGCGGCGCTGGCTCGCGACGGTCGATCAACTCCTCGTCCTCATCATCAAAGTAGTTGAACTGATCGAGCATGTCCTCTTCGATTGAACGCTCGCTCGCATCGTCCATATAGACGCTCCCTTCCTACCGACTAACCCCCATCCTAGGCAGCAACGGCTAAAGGAAACATAAAAGAGACGACTGTCATGCGAGCCATGTGCTCAATAGCCGTTGGGTAGTCGTTTAAGAACGTCCCCAATGACTATTGACGGCCAAGGCAACGCCGATGTATTGGCAACGTCAGCGAGCGAGCTGCATTTGAGACAAGGTGACGTGAAACGAAAGGGCGCTGACCTTCTGGTCGCGCCCTTGAAGTTGAACGTCAGATTGTCCAAATGCGGCCCGCGCAGCGTCGAGCCGTTACGCGGTTCGTAGAACCGCGCAACTAGTTAGTACATCTTTGCGCCGGCGGGGATGGAAGCGTCGAGCTGGATCAGATTGAGACGCTCCTCGCCCTCCTCCTCGTGGATGGCACTGATGAGCATGCCGCAGCTGGGGATGCCCATCATCTTGCGCGGAGGCAGATTGGTGATGGCGAGCAGCGTCTTACCGACCAGGTCCTCGGGCTCATAGTAGCCATGAATGCCGGAGAGGATGGTACGGTCGGTGCCGGTGCCGTCGTCGAGCGTAAAGTTCAGCAGCTTCTTGGACTTCTTGACGGCCTCACATGCCTTGACCTTCACGGCGCGGAAGTCGCTCTTGGAGAAGGTATCAAAGTCGACGAACTCCTCAAACAGCGGCTCGACGGCAATCTTGGAATAATCAACCGTGGGCTTGAACGGCTTGACGAAGGGGCTCGCGGTGTTGCCGGCCTCGGCAGCCTTGGCGGCAGCGGCACCGGACTGGAAACCCTTCTCGGGCTTCATGTGCGGGAACAGCAGCACGTCGCGGATGGAAGCTTGGTTGGTGAGCAGCATGACCACGCGGTCGATGCCGATGCCGATGCCGCCCGCAGGAGGCATACCGTACTCGAGGGCGCGCACGTAGTCCTCGTCGTACTCCATGGCCTCGTCGTCACCGCCGGCCTTCTCGGCCATCTGAGCGGCAAAGCGCTCGGCCTGGTCGACCGGGTCGTTGAGCTCGGAGAACGCGTTGGCGTACTCGTGACCGGCAATAACCAGCTCAAAGCGGTGGGTCAGGCGCGGGTCGTCCTCAAAGCGCTTGGCAAGCGGGCTGACCTCGATGGGGTAATCGCACACGAACGTGGGGTTGACGATGGTGTTCTCGCCCAGCTCATCGTAGATCTCGGCGATAATCTTGCCGGCGGTCCACTCGGGCTTAATCTCCAGGCCCTTCTCGCGCGCGGCGGCAGCAAGCTCCTCGACCGGCGTGTCGATGGTGACCTGCTTGCCGAGCACGTCGGAGACGATGTCAGTCATGGGACGGCTGGCCCACTCACCAGAAAGGTCGATGGTCTGGCCCTGGTACTCGATGACCTCGGGGTTGCCGATGGCCTTGTTAGCCGCCTTAATGACACCCTGGGCGAGTACCTTCATGCCCTCGAGGTCGGAGAAGGCACGGTAGGCCTCCATCGTGGTGAACTCGGGGTTGTGGGTAAGGTCCATGCCCTCGTTACGGAAGATGCGGCCGATCTCGAACACGCGCTCAAAACCACCGACGATGCAGCGCTTGAGGTGCAGCTCGGTGGCAATACGCAGGTAGCACTCCTGATCGAGCGCGTTGAAGTGGGTAATGAACGGCTTAGCCGTAGCGCCGCCCTGGATGGTCTGCAGGATGGGGGTCTCGACCTCCATGTAGCCGTCGGACTCCATAAAGCGACGGAAGGTGGAGAGAATCTGCGAACGCTTACGGAAGGTCTCGCGAACGTCGTCGTTGGCGATCAGGTCGACATAGCGCCGGCGATAGCGGGTCTCCTTGTCGGAAAGACCGTGGAACTTCTCGGGCAGCGGACGAACGGCCTTGGAAAGCAGGGTCGCGCTCTTAGGGGCAACGGAAAGCTGGCCGCGCTGGGTGCGCACGACCACGCCGGTCACGCCCAGGATGTCGCCCAGGTCGAGGGCCTTGAGCGTATTCCAGGCAGCCTCGTCCATGTCGTTGATGCGGCAGAACAGCTGAATCTCGGCAGTCGCATCGCGCACGACGATGAACATGATCTTGCCCTGACCGCGCTTGGCGACCACGCGGCCGGCGATCTTCACGACGTCCTCGGTGTCCTCGCCATCGGCAAGCTCGGCGTACTTAGCCTCGATATCGGCGACGTAGTCCTCAAGCTCAGAGTGCTCGGGATAGGGGTTCTGGCCCGCCTCGAACAGGGCGGCGCGCTTGGCCAGGCGGGTGGCGCGCTCGTCGTTGAGCGTCGATGCCTGATCGGCGGCGTTCTGGTTCTCTGCCATAAGTTAGCTCCTCAAACTAAAACGCTCCCCAGGATTCGGTCCCAGGGAGCGAAAACATACCTATACGCGGGACCGTGGTCTAGCGTGCGATCTTGGCGATGGTGTAGACGCGAGTCTTGCCGGAAGGCGTAACGACCTCGACGGAATCGCCCTCGCCGTGACCGATGATGGCGTGACCGACCGGAGACTCGTTGGAAATCTTGTGCTCGAGCGAGTTGGTCTCGGTGGTACCAACGAGCGTGACTTCCATGACCTCGCCGTTGGGATCAATCAGCGAAACGGTGGAACCGATGGAGACGGTCAGATCGCCCGTGGTGGCAGCAACCTGAGCGTTGGCGAGGATGGCCTGGATCTCGGCAATACGAGCGGCGTTCTGGGCCTGCTTGTCCTTAGCGGCGTCGTACTCGGAGTTCTCCGAAAGATCGCCGAACGCGCGGGCTTCCTTGATGTCCTCGACGATCTCCTTGGCGTAATCGCCCTCACGCCAAGCGAGCTCCTCGACGAGCTTCTGGCGGCCCTCAGCGGTCAGTACGATCTGGCTTGCGTCCATACGGATATCTCCCCAACTCTGATCAAACAATCAACTGTCAACAAAACGAAAAAGACCGGCTAGCCTGCGGGCAAGCCGGTCAGGTGCTCACCCCAAAGGGATGGGACTACTCTGCGTCCGCGTCGCCGTCCTCTGCCTGCTTCTTCTTGGCAGCAGCGAGCTTGGCCTCGAGCTCAGCGATCTCCTTGTCCTCCTCGGACTGCTCGACCACGACCTCCTCGGCCTGCTTGGTCTCGACCTTATCGTCGCTCTCCATACCCTCACGGATATTCTTGACGGTAGAGCCGAGGGACTTGCCGAGCTTCGGCAGGTTCTTGGGCCCGAAGATAATCAGGACAACGACGAGAATAATGATGAGCTCAGGAGCCCTCAGTCCAAACATGTAGACCTCCACAATACAGCGAGACAAGCTCGAATGAGTATACCGCGGGTATCGCGGTATCACAACAATAGCTAAAAAAAGGGACCGCAAGAAGCGGTCCCTCCTCATGCTCTGGTCGGGTTGACTGGATTTGAACCAGCGACCCCTGCGTCCCGAACGCAGTGCTCTACCAAACTGAGCCACAACCCGTTAGCTCGACTATAGTAACAAAGATTTTCGCCGCGTGCTAGAGAAATTTTTATTTCTTTGGCGCGTCGATTTGAACCGTGTTGGGAATAAGCTCAGTCGCGCAGGACCACCAGCCGTTTTGCTGGGCAGCCTCGGCAAGCCTTTCGGCCGTGGCGGCGGTGTCGCAAATGGCAAACGAGCAGGCACCCGATCCGCACACATCTACAGCAACGGTGCCGTCCTGTTTACGCAACCAGTCGAGGACCGTTTGAATCTGCGGCTCCATCTGTGCGGAAATGACACCCAGGTTGTTATGGATGAGTGCATATGCCGTCTCGGCATCACCAGCACGCAAGGCAGAAGCTATCGCGCCGGGCTTGTCCGCAGGCACCGGGGCCTCGTCAAAACGTCGATAGGCTTCAATTGTCGAAACGCTCGCCTCGCGCGGCTTAACCAGTACGACGGGCGTCGCGGGCAGCGCTGGGTACTCAGTTGCCAGCACGTCTCCCCCACCTACGTAGAGCGCAGGGCTCGCGTGCAAAAAGAACGGGACGTCAGCACCAATGCCGCACGCGATGTCGTCGAGCGCGGGATCGGTGCGATCAATGCCCCAGAGCTCCGCCAAGGCGACAATGACCGCGGCCGCATCCGTCGAGGGACCGCCCAAGCCGGCGCACAATGGAATGCGCTTCTCAATCGTCACGCAGATGTTTGCCTCGCGACCATAATGCTCGGCCATAGCAACCGCAGCCCGATACGCCGTATTCTTTTGCATGGGAAAATCTGATGCCGGAACCGTCTGGACGGTCAGCGCCTGCGCCGGCGTGACCGTCACGGTATCGGAAAGACCGACAGCTGCCATCAGGGAATCGACCCTGTGGTAGCCGCGGTCATCGCGCTCGGTATGAACCCCCAAGTAGAGGTTAATCTTTGCCGGCGCGAAAAGAGTCAGGGACCGATCGGTCACCGCTAGTGCTCCTCGAGCTGATTGCCGAGCGGGGTAAAGATATGCTCGCCGCTCTCGGGGTCGAACAGCTCGACCTGACCGGTGAGGACATCGATATACTGGTAGGACTGACGCGACTTGCGGCCGCGGCGCTCGTCAACCTCGACGATGAAGACGGCGGGGTGGACGCTCTTGATGGTGCCCATGCGCTCGACGACGCGGGTGCGGCCCATGTTGGCCTTCACCTTGACGCGATCGCCCACCATATCGGTCAGCTTCTCGTGGATGTCGTCGACGTGATTGACTTCCATCTCTTCCATGAACAGGGCCTCCAGAAGGTGCAATTCAAAAAGGGGATAATACCCCTAAGATAGACAAAACTCTAATACTATAGCACCCTGCTGCCGCCATACGCAAGTAGTTAAATAAGCCCGGTCCCAAATTGACTACTTACAGACTATCGGTGTCCAAGACGATGGTGAATGGGCCGTCGTTGACCAAGTCGACTTTCATATCGGCGCCAAAGATGCCGTGCGCCACGTGTTCGACATCTTGGCGAACGAGCGTCAAGAAGTACTCGTAGAGCCCGTTGGCGACATCGGGGGCGCCGGCATCCGTAAACGATGGGCGGCGGCCGTGACGGCAATCGGCGAACAGCGTGAACTGCGACACCACGAGTACCTCGCCGTCAACATCGGCCAGTGCCAAGTTGGTCTTGCCGTTCTCGTCCTCGTTGATACGCAGCCCGCGGAGCTTGCCCCACAGCTTATCGGCCTCGGCGTGCGTATCGCCGTGACCCACGCCAAGCAGCACCAGGTAGCCGCGTCCAATGCGACCCACGCACTCGCCGTCGACCGTCACGCCGGCGTTGAGCACGCGCTGCACCACCGCGCGCACGGTCTACTCCTCGCCCGTCAGCTTGGCGGACAGATGCTCGAGCGCATGGAAACGATGGCTGATGGCATTCTTCTCGTCCGCTGTCAGCTCGGCCATGGTCTTGCCCGGCGTATCGACCGGCAGGAACAGCGGGTCGTAGCCAAAGCCGTGATCGCCGCGGCCCTCGTGCGCGATAACGCCCTCGCAGGCGCCCTCGCCATAGGTGACCAGGCCGTCCGTGTCGATGAGCACGACGACGCTCATAAAGCGCGCAGTGCGGTCCTCGTCGGCCACGCCCTCCAGATTCACGAGCAGCTTGGCATTGTTGGCGGCATCGTCGCCGTGAACGCCCGCGTAGCGCGCGCTATACACACCGGGCTCACCGTCCAGTGCGTCGACGACCAGGCCCGAATCGTCGGCAATGGCCATAAGGCCCGTCTCCTCGACGGCAGCCTGCGCCTTGATGATGGCGTTCTCCAAAAACGTCGTGCCGTTTTCCTCGGGGTCCTCAAAATCGCCCAGCTGGCCGAGCGCCACAAAGCGAACCTCGGGCATGACCTTGCCCAAAATGGCCTCGATCTCGGTGAGCTTATGGGCGTTGCCCGTTGCCACGACAATGGTCGCTGCCGGGTCGAGGGTGTCGATGTCAATCTTCTCAAGTGCCATGAGTGGTCTCCTTGTCTCTATAGCAATGCCGCGCCGAGGGGCGTTCGGGCACTTGGCCTCTCCCCTCTCAGGCGATCGGACCTTTCAACGCAGCATTTCCGCAGATAAAACCTACCAAAATAAACCTGTCCTGTTTTGGCAGGTTAGGCGAGGGCTTGGCGCTGAAGCTCGATGAGCTCGGCGATACCCTTGTCGCCCAGGTCGAGCAGGGCGTTGAGGCGTTTGCGGTCGAAGGGCGCCTGCTCGCCGGTGCCCTGGAGTTCGATTATCTCACCGGTGTCGATGGCGACGAGGTTCATGTCGACCTCGGCATGACTGTCCTCGGAATAATCGAGGTCAAGCAGCGTATTGCCGTCGACAACGCCCATGGAGATGGCAGCCACCTGGCCGGTAAGCGGGATGCGCTCGATCTTGCCCGCCTCGACCCACATGGCGAGGGCGTCGTGCAGCGCCACCCAAGCGCCGGTAATGCTCGCTGTACGCGTGCCGCCATCGGCCTGAATCACATCGCAGTCGACGGTGACGGTGTACTCGCCGAGCGCCTTCATGTTGACGACGGTACGCAGGCTGCGGCCAATGAGGCGCTCGATCTCCATGGAGCGACCCTTGCGGTTGACGTGCTCGCGCTTGCAGCGCTTGCCGGTCGACGCCGGCAGCATGGCGTATTCCGCGGTCACCCAGCCAGCCTTAGCTCCCTTTCGCCAGCCCGGTACGCCCTCCTCGATAGTGGCGGCGCACAGCACGCGCGTGTCACCGAACTCGGCCAAACACGAGCCGTGGGCGTGCTTCATGACGCCACGGGTGAGCTTAACGGGGCGCAACTCGTTAGCGGCGCGGCCGTTGGCGCGGTTGACCTGCATGTACTCCATAGAAATATCCTTTCGGCAAAAGATGTGGCGAAGGCTTTGGCGGCTGCCTTACATCTATTTCAGTTCATCGATATCGATATGTTCGATGCTCTTGAGCGGCTGACCAAAGATAAAGCTGCCCGCCACCGCAAACTCGGCAATGTTATCGGCCGTCGTGGCAAAACGATGCTGCGGCTCGGCGGCGTCGCCCGCCAGCTGCTCGCGGCGCGTGAGGATATCGGTCAACTCGCGTGTGGTCTCCGCGGCGGAACTCACCACGCGCACCCCGGGCCCCAGCGCATGGCGAATAGGCCCCACGAGCAGTGGGAAATGCGTGCAGCCGAGCACCACGGTATCGATGCCGTGGTCGCGCAGCGGTTCAACCGTGGCACCGACCAGCGCGCGTACGGCAGGCGTATCAAAGATGTCCTCGTTCTCGAGCCACTGCTCTTGCAGATGCGCGCCCGAGGCGAGCTCGTGCTCAACGACCTCGACAAAGCTCGAGGCAGGGCAGCCGTATACGTCCACACCGGCGTCCAAATCCTGAATGGCACGCGTGTAAGCGCCTGAGCGAATGGTGAGGTTGGTGGCGAGCACGCCCACCCGGCGCGTGCGGGTGCTGTTGATTGCCGCGCGTGCGCCCGGTGCGATCACACCGATGACGGGAACGTCGAGCACCTGCTGGGCCAAACGCAAGGCCGCAGCGGTCGCCGTATTGCAGGCGATGACCATGATCTTGACGTCGTGCTTCGACAGCCAACGGCCCGCCTGCAGTGCAAACGAGCGCACCTCGTCCTCGGTGCGGGTGCCGTAGGGGCAGCGCTTGGTGTCGCCAAAGTAGTAGACGGACTCGTGCGGCAACGCCGTCGCAATCGCGCGCGCAACCGTCAGACCGCCTAGACCCGAGTCGAACACACCGATCGGGCGCGTGTCACCTGACAGATTCTCGATATCGGACATTACCTCACCAGATTCTCTCTCGAAAAGATATGGCTCAGAACGATAGGGCCGCGCTACGAACGAGCCGCGACGAGCAGGTCTGCCGTTGCCGCCCAGCCGTCGACAATCTTGCCGCGCGTGACGTAGGCGTTATCGCAAGCATCCAGGAACTCGGGCGCGCCGGCGCTGGTCAAACCGTTCTCGACCAGGCAGAACGTGCCCACGTGGTCAGCCATGTAGAAGTCGGACTCAGAATCGCCGAGCGCCAGCGTCTCCTCGCGCTCGATACCCAGGTGCTCGCAGAAACGTGCGATGGCAACGCCCTTGTTGAGGCCGGCGGGATTGATGTTAAACGCGCGGCCATCCTCGACGCGTTCGAGCTCGAGCGTCGTCGGCTTGGACAGATGCGTCAGGTGACCGTTGCAGGCCCAGACCAGGCCGCAGCCGGCCTCGTCCAGGATGGCCTGGACCTCGTCGTCGGGCACATCGCCGCGCATGCCGACGGTGACCTCACGGTACTTGTAGCCAGTCGACATGTCGTTGTGGTACTCGATCTTATGCGGCCAGCGGGCGAGAATCTTCTCGCACACGCCGGTCTGCTCGATCACCTGGTGCGGAGTAAGGCCGCAGGCGGGGTCGTAAGGCATGTCGCCAGTCAGATACTCCCAATCGTTGGCCTTGAGGTCGTACATAACCAGGCCGCCCATCTCACCAATGTAGGAGTTGAGGCCGAGCACGCGCGCGTCCTCGTGGATCATGGTGCGGTTGCGGCCCGAGGTGGGAACCACCTGAATACCAGCGCGAGCAAGCGCCACGACGGCCTCGACGAGTTTGGTCGAAGGGTTGCCGTCGTTGTCGCGCAGCACGCACGAGCCGGGTGCGAGCATCGTGGCATCCAGGTCGGTAAAGACGTACTTGACCTTGGCCAAGCGCTCGCGCATCTCGCCCGAAAGCTCGGCAACGGTCGGCAGGGTGTTGTGGGACATGGTTACTCCGTTTACGTAGAAGAGGTTTAATCTTGATAGCGTGTTTTCCCTAAGGCAAACACGCTTACGGGCCCACAGGCGTGTTTTCCCTAGGGTAAGCACACCTAGAAGGCATTGCATCATCAGACGCCGGGGTCCGCAAACGCCGTCCTAAAGGCGGCAGCGTTTAGGCGTCGTACGCCGCAAGGATGCGCTTGAGAACCAAGCCATCGCGCTTGCAGGGCTCGGGTCCGTTCTTGCGCAGCATGCACTCCTCCTCGCCCTTACCGGTCACGATGACCACAGCGGGGCGCTCGGTCTCGCGCACGGCCGCCTCGATAGCGGCGGTACGGTCGGTCACAATCTGCCAGTTGTCGTTTCCCTGCGCCTGGACATTGCGCGCAATCTCGGCACAAATGTCCTCGACGTCCTCGGGGCCCGGGTCGTCCTCGGTAATCACGATGCGATCGGCGTACTTGCCGGCGGCAATACCCATCGTGGTGCGGCGATCGACGCCCTTGCCGCCCGTTGCACCAAAGACAACCGCCAGCTCGCGCTCGGGATAGTTCTCGTGCAGATCGCGCAAAAGCGTCTCGAGGCTCATACCGTTGTGCGCAAAGTCAACGACGCCCAAGATTTTGCCCGATACGGACGGATAGAGCTCCATGCGGCCGGGAACGAAGACACCCTCAAAGCCATGGACGATGCCCTCTTCGGAAATGCCCAGGGCCTCGGCGCAGGCAATAGCGGCAAGCGCGTTGGACACATTGAACTTAACCGGCGTGGGAATCACAATGTCACGCGTAAAGCGGGGCGTACGCACTGTTGCCACCATGCCGCAGTCGCCATTATGAATCGCCAGCGCAAGCACGTCGGCACGCTCGTCGGTCAGGGAGAACGTTACCGTACGCTCGCAGCGGGACGCCGCCTCGAGCACACGATCGACCTTATCCATATCGAGGTTGACCGCGGCAAAACGGCTCTGCGAAAAAATCTTGAGCTTGCTGGCAAAGTAATCCTCGAGCGTGGGATGCTCGATCGGCGAGATGTGGTCCTCACCGATATTGGTAAAGGCGCCCACTTCAAAGGCAATCTTGCCCGTACGCTCGTATTTGAGGCCCTGGCTCGACGCCTCCATGACCAGCCACGGAGCGCCCACCTCAGCGGCATGTGCGATACGCGACTGTAAGAGGAAGGACTCGGGAGTCGTCAGCTTGGAAGGGCCCGCCTCGATACCATCATCGAACTCGATACCCGTGTTGAGGGCAGGCCGATGGCAGCCCGTGAGCTTTGCCTCGTTGGCAAGAATGCCGCGCAGATAGAAGCTGCAGGTCGACTTGCCCTTGGTACCGGTAAAAGCGCAGACCTTCACCTTGCCCGAAGGGTGGCAGTAATAGGCATCCGCCACCACAGCGAGCGTACGACGGATATCGTTGACGATCACAGCGGGAATATCGACGTCATAATCGACCTCGGACACGTACACCACGGCGCCATCGGCAATCGCGGAGACCAGATACTCGCGCTTGAACGCACGGCCCTTGCAAACAAACAATGTGCCTGGACGCACCTGGCGCGAGTCGTCGGTCGCAAACTCGATGCGCTGGTCGTATAGAGTATCCGGCTTGGAAACAACAAGGGCCTCGGCCTCGAGCAGCTCTACATAGCGCATCAAAGCCAGCTTCTCCTGCGTCATATCCGACATATAACGACCTCTCTCGCTAAACCTAACCTTAAAAGAGCAAAGACCGTCTCGGATGAATCCGGTCACGTCCTTCGTATTATCAACCATCCTAATATGCCACCTAACCTTGCGAGCGTCTCAGCACCCTAAAAACTTGCAAGGATTGGCGCGCGGTTAATTCGAAATAACAAGAGACCTGCCCTACAAAATGGATAGTGTCGAACTCCTTTACCGGTATGAAAATCATCAAAGAGGTTCCGACGGGCGAGCAGTTTGGCATGGCGCCGACGAGCGGCTCTTCGAGCGAGGACGCCTCGGGTGCCGGCGATGAGACAGGCTCCACGCTCACCGTTATCTCGACAACTGCAAAGTAAAACGAAGACACCGGCAACGGCGTGCTCGGCGGCATCGCGACCCGCCTGGTCAATCGGAAGCTGCCTACTCGCTTGGCATGACGTGGCCCCAAGTCATGTCGCGCATTGTGATTCCGCAGGCCGTGCGCTGCGTCATCCCAGCCATGACCAGCGAGTTCGTTATGCTCTATAAGGATACGTCGCCGCTTTCGAGCGTCGGTGTCATAGAGCTCATGCTGTTCTCCAAAAACCTCACGGCAACCACGGGAAACATCACACCCTACATTTGCGCCGCACTCTACTATCTGGTTGTAACGATTCCGCTAATCCACGTCGTCACCAAGGTGGAGTGCCACCTTGCCGAGCGCGGCAAGCGTTAACCTCTCTTGCGCGTTCTCGCGCACGGCAATCATCACAGTCACGGCCCGCCACTTCACCCGAAGTGCGGGCCGTGGTTTTTTCGGTCCCCTCGGCGCTTATGCCCCATCACGAAACAAAAGATTGGCATGATAGTAAGGATTGATTGATATCGACTGCTGCAAATCCTTGCGGCAGTGCACCTAAGCCGTCAGCAGAAAGGATCTTGCATGTGCGGTTTTGTCGGTTTTACCGGTACAGATGAACAGAGTGAGCTGGTTCTCACGGCCATGATGAATCGCATTATCCATCGCGGTCCGGATATGGGCGGTCAGCACATCGTCGATAACGTCGCGCTTGGCTTCCGCCGTCTTTCGATTCTCGACCTTTCCGAGGCTGGTGCCCAGCCCATGTCGAGCGATGACGGCAAGGTCACGATTGTCTTCAACGGCGAGGTCTACAACTTCCAGGAGCTCCGCTCCGAGCTCGAGGCCGCTGGCTACGTCTTCCACTGCAACGCCGACACCGAGGTCCTGGTGCACGGTTACGAGGAGTGGGGCGAAGATCTGGTCAACCGCCTTCGCGGCATGTACGCGTTCGTGATTCACGACCAAAACAAGAACAAACTCTTTGGCGCCCGTGACATCTTTGGCATCAAGCCGTTCTATTACTACCAGGCCTCCGACGGCTCGCTGCTGTTTGGCTCCGAGATCAAGAGCTTCCTGGACCACCCCAAGTTTGAGAAGGCTGTCAACCACGACGCGCTGCGCCCCTACCTGACGCTGCAATTCCCCGCCACGGAGGAGACCTTCTTTAAGGGCGTGTTCAAGCTTGCCCCGGCGCATTGCTTTACGTATGACCTGACGACTAACACCATGGACATCAAGCGTTACTGGAGCTGTGACTTCACCGACGACAACTCCAAGACCTTCGAGGAGTACGTGGACGAGTGCGACAAGGTCGTGCACGAAAGCGTCGCTGCGCACCGAATCGCCGATGTTAAGGTGGGCTCGTTCCTTTCTGGCGGCGTGGACTCCAGCTACATTGCCGCCTGTCTCATGCCCGACACCACGTATTCTGTCGGCTTCGATTACAAGAACTTCAACGAGACCAACTACGCCGCCGAGCTTTCTGACAAGCTGGGCATCAAGAACGTGCGCAAGATGATCACCGCCGACGAGTTCTTCGACGCGCTGCCCGACATCCAGTATCACATGGACGAGCCGCAATCGAACCTCTCGAGCGTGCCACTGTACTATCTGGCCCAGATGGCAGCCAAGGAAGTCACCGTGGTCCTTTCGGGCGAGGGTGCAGACGAGCTGTTCGCCGGCTACGAGTGGTACGAGGACACCCCTCAGATGCGCTCCTTCAAGAAGCGCGTCCCGCTCGGCGTGCGCCGCGCCCTGGGCTCGCTCGTTCAGCATCTTCCCTACTTTAAGGGTCACAATTTCTTGACCAAGTGCGCCGAGGTCCCCGAGCGCTGGTATGTGGGCCAGGCAAAGGTGTTCGACCCGTCCGAGGTCGACGAGGTGCTTAAGCCTGCCTACGACACCGGCAAGAACGCCGCCGAAATGTGCGCCGAGTATTACAAGCAGGTTCCCAATTGCTGCGAGCTCTCCAAGAAGCAGTATCTGGACATGAACATGTGGCTGCCGGGCGACATTCTGCTCAAGGCCGACAAGATGTGCATGGCACACTCACTGGAGCTTCGCGTTCCGTTCCTGGACAAAAAAGTCATGGAATTTGCCGAGCACATTCCCGCCAACTACCGTGTTAACGAAGAAGGCTGCAAGCTCGTCCTGCGTCACGCCGCCAACCGCACGCTGCCCGACGAGTGGGCAACGCGCAAGAAGGTCGGTTTCCCGGTGCCGGTTAAGTTCTGGCTGCGCGAGCAGAAGTACTACGACTACGTCAAGGAGTACTTCACCGCGCCGTGGGCTGCCGATTTCTTTGACACGGATGCACTCATGAAACTGCTTGACGATCACTTTGAGGGCCGTGCGCTCAACCAGCGCAAGATCTATACCACGCTGACGTTCCTCATCTGGTACAAGCGCTTCTTTATCGACGAGAACAAGGGCGCCGAAGTCGCCGCCTAAGTTTCGTTATGGATTAGCGATGAACCATATCGGGTTTCCGCTATACTCAATCCCTGCGGGCGATTGGCGCAACGGTTAGCGCAGGTGCTTTACACGCACAAGGCTGGGGGTTCGAATCCCTCATCGCCCACCACTGATTTGATAGGCTCCCAGCTATGGGGGCCTTTCTTTTTTGGGCCCATCGCAGAGGGATTCGAACCCGCAAGGGTGCGGAGCTGAGGAAACGCGAAGCGTTTTCCAGCGCAGCACGCGAGGACCGTAGGCCCGAAGCGAGAGCGGGCGGCGTCAGCCGCACGCGACATCCCTCATCGCCCACCACTGAATTGTTAGGCCCCCAGCGATGGAGGCCTTTCTTTTTTGGCCAGAGGCTCTCCTGGCCTGTGCAGATTTATGACAAAAAGGGTTCCAGACCGTCCAATGATGCATCAATGACACACCGACAATCTGAAACCCGTTCAACCTGGCTATGTATTGCTCTCGCTAGGCCAAGACACCCGACAGGATCTCGATCAGGCTGTCCACGTCGGCTTCTTCGCAGACAAGTGGCGGCAGGAAACGCAGCGTATGCGCACCTGTAGCGTTGATCACGGCGCCGGCGGCCAGCGCGCGGGCAACAATATCATGCGCGTCGCCCGCTGCCTCATCCAGGTCGCAGCCGAGCATCAAGCCGCGACCGCGCACATCGGTAACATGCGGTAACTTGGCGAGTTTTGCCTCCATATAGGCGCCTACCTTGGCAGCATGGCCGGCATAATCGCCGCGCACGAGCGCGGAGAGCGTCGCGGCGCACGCCGCGATGGCCAAGCAGCTACCACCAAAAGTCGAACCGTGATCGCCGGGCTTAAACACGTCGGCGATCTCTTTCTTTGCCACCACAGCGCCCATGGGAACGCCGTCGGCGATGCCCTTGGCAAGACTCATGATGTCGGGCTCCACGCCATAGGTTTGGAATGCGAACGGCTTGCCGGAGCGGAAGATGCCGCACTGGACCTCGTCGGCGATAAGCACGGCGCCTACTTCGTGTGCCAGGTCGCGCGCTGCCGCCATAAACTCCTCGGTCATGGGGTGCACGCCACTCTCACCCTGGATCGGCTCGAGCATCACGGCACAAATTTCGCTCCCCAGCTGCTTAAAGATCGCACGCAGTTCATCGATATCGTTGGGCGTACAGGCCACAAAGCCACCCGGCAGCGGGCGGAAGCTGTCCTGCAGCCAATCCTGCATAGTGGCGGCAATGGTCTCGAGCGTACGGCCGTGGAAGCCGCCGCGCATGCACACGATAGTGTTGCCGCCGTTACCGGCACGTTTGGCGTACAGGCGCGCGAGCTTCATCGAGCCCTCGTTGGCCTCGGCGCCGGAGTTGGCAAAGAAGGTCTCCCACACCTGCTCGTCCGCAGCCGGGGCACCAAGAGCAGCTGCCGTGGTCTCATCGCCGGCGGCAATGGCATCGGCAAGCACGCGCGCACCATCTACGTCGTCGTTAGCAAGCTTGGACAGCAGCGCCGCGACCTGTCCGCGCTGCTCAATGTAGAAGTAATTGGAGACGTGCATGAGCTTTTTAGTCTGTGCCTCGAGCGCCGAGAGCACAGCCGGGTCGCCATGACCTAGACTGCACACGCCGATGCCGGCAAGAAAGTCAAGGTACTCACGGCCATCGTCGCCGGTGAGCTTCATGCCGTGACCCTCGACAAACTCGACCGGAGAGCGGCCAAAGGTATGCATAACGTAATGGGATTCAAGCGATTGCTGAGCTGCAAGTGACATGGGATGCCTTTCGTTGAGCGCCGGACGGCGCAGGCCTATGGGTGCAGGAATGGGGCGGCTGCGGGTCGGCTAGACCGTCTGAAGCTTTTCGACCTCGTCGAGGTTCTCGGTCAAACGCGCAGCAAACGTCGAAAGCGGATGCGGATGTGTATCGAACTCGTAAGCCGTCTCGGTAGAATGGATCACGGTACCGACGCCGGCATCGGTCAGCAGCTCCAGCAGCAGCGAATGCGGCGTGGTACCGTTGATGATGTGAGCGCGAAATACGCCTCCGGCAAGCGCATCGACGGCAGCACGCAGCTTGGGAATCATGCCCTTATCGACCTCGCCGCCGTAGAGCATCTCATTGACCTCGTCGAGCGTCAGATTGGAGATAAGTGAATCCTTGTCGCTAAAGTCCTTGTACAGGCCGTCGACGTCGGTCAAAAAGATCGCCTTATGCGCATGCAGCGCCGCCGCAACGGCACCGGCGGCGGTATCGGCGTTGATGTTGAAGAAACCGCCGTCCTCTCCCGCCGCGACGGTAGCGATGACGGGGATGTACTCGCTATCGAGCAGGCGCTCGATATAGTCGGTGTTGACGTGCGTGACCTTGCCTACGCGGCCGAGTTCGGGGTCGAGCGGCTCGGCGATGAGCGTACCGGCATCGCTGCCCGAAACGCCCACTGCCAGGTTGCCGTGATGGTTGAGCGCCGCGACCAGCTCCTGGTTGACCTTACCGCCCAGCACCTCGCGCACGATATCCATGGTCGCCGGCGTGGTCACGCGCTGGCCGTTCTTAAACTTGACGGGGATGTCGTAGTGGCTAAGCGCCTCGTTGATGGCCTTGCCGCCACCGTGCACGATAACAGGGCGCATGCCGATGATCTTGAGCAGCACGATGTCGCTCATCACGTCGCGGCGCAGCTGCTCGTCGACCATGGCGGCTCCGCCATATTTGATAACAACCGTCTTGCCGGTCAGGTTCTTAATCCACGGCAGCGCTTCGAACAGCAGCTGCGCGGTTGCTTCGTTGGATTCGCTCGAACGACAATCGCGTGCGAATTTCATAATCTGCCTCGTCTTTCGTATCGCTATCGCGCCGTGCTCTGCTGTCTGCAATCGCGGCAAGATGCACAGCGTGCCTGGAATCTAGGAACGGTAGTCGCCGTTGATGGAGATGTACTCATGCGTGAGGTCGCAGGTCCACACGGTCGTTGCCGCGTCGCCTGCGCCCAGGTCGGCCGAGATCACGATCTCGGGCGCCTCAAAACGTCGTAGAGCCTCGTCCTCGTCAAAGGGAACAGTCAGACCGTCGCGACAGACAGGCATGCCCATCATGTCGATGGAAACGTCTTCCTGATTAAACTTCACGCCGCACTTGCCAAGCGCCATAGCAACGCGGCCCCAGTTGCAGTCGTGGCCGGCGATGCAGGTCTTAACGAGCGGCGAGTTGGCAACGGCACGGGCGGCGATATCGGCCTCCTCGTCGTTCACGGCGCCGGTAACGTTGACTGTAACAAGCTTAGATGCGCCCTCACCATCGGCGGCAATATTGCGCGCCAGGCTCTCGCACACCTCGTGCACGGCAAATGCCAACTCGTCAAAAGCATCGGAGCCCTCGACGATAGGCTCGGCATCTGCGGCAGCGGCGCCGGAGGCAAGCATGATGCAGGTGTCGTTGGTCGAGGTATCGGAATCGACCGTTACCTTGTTAAAGGTCTGCTTGACGGTCGAGAGCAGCAGGGCATGAAGCGCCGCAGGCTCGACGGGGGCATCGGTGGTGATAATTGCGATCATGGTGGCCATGTTAGGCATGATCATACCCGAGCCCTTGCACATTCCGCCTACCGTATAGACATTGTCCGCATGACCCGCAGCCTCACTGACGTAGGATACGGCGTACTCCTTGGAGTACGTGTCGGTCGTCATGATGGCGCGAGCGGCATCGGCGCCACCGTGGGCGGAGAGCGCCTCGTAGGCAGCAGGAATGGCGGTCTCAAACGTGTCGATCGGCAGAATCTGGCCAATCACACCCGTGGAGGCAACCAGAATCTGCTGGGGCTCGCAGCCGATGACCTGCGATGCGATGCTGCACGTCTCGCACGCGCATGCAAGGCCTGTCTCACCCGTGGCGGCGTTGGCATTGCCAGAGTTGACCGAAACGCCGGCGATGATACCGTAGCCCTTGTCGGCACCGCCCAGGTTGGCACGGCTCACCTGCACGGGCGCCGCGCAAAAGCGATTGGTGGTAAACACGCCGGCGCCGGGACAGGGTTTATCGGGCACGACGAGCGTGTAATCCAGACGCTCGGGGTTCTTGCGGAACCCAGCGTGGATGCCTGCAGCTTTAAAACCAGCCGCAGCCGTAACGCCGCCCTCGACGGCGCGAATCTTGATATCAAACAGCTCGGTATTCATCGTCTTTATGACTCCTTATGTCAAACAAAAAACGGACATCGGTTGGTGCGCCATGCCAGTCGTGATCATGAGACCAGCTTAAGAGTGGCGCCCCACTCGATGTCCGACTACCAAATCGTTAACAATCGAATGTGCTACACCGGGCACGCCACTGTGGGCAAGCCTCGTCGCTCGTCAAAGCCAAAGACGATATTGGCGCACTGGACTGCTTGGCCCGCAGCGCCCTTGCACAGATTGTCGATGGCGCCCGTCGCCACCAGCACGCCCGCGCGCTTGTTGAGCGCGAGGCCGATCTGGGCGGCGTTGGTGCCGACGACCGAAGCCGTCTTGGGCTGCTGACCGGCATCGAGTACGCGTACGAAGGTTCGACCGGCGTAGAACTGCTTGTAATGGTCGACAACGTCCTCAAGGGTCAAGGTATCGATAGCCTGCGGCGTAAGCGGCAGCGTCACCGTGGAGAGCAGACCACGCTTGAGCGGTGCCAGGTGCGGGGTAAAGACGACGCGATCGGTTAGGCCCAAGATCTGCTCGATTTCGGGCGTGTGGCGATGCTTGCCCACGCCGTAGGCCTCCAAGTTCTCGTCGGCGCTGCAAAAATGGGTGCGGGCGTTGCAGGACTTACCGGCGCCCGTCACGCCGCTAATGGCATCGACAATCACAGGACCGTTCTCGGCCACCCAGCCCGCGCGCACGGCGGGCGCGGCGGCAAGGCTCGTTGCGGTGGGATAGCAACCGGCGCAGGCGACCAGCACGGGTTTGCCGTCGGCATGGTCGGATGCGGCGGTCTCCAAGTCCTGGCAGAACAGCTCGGGCAGACCAAAGGCACGGGTCTTGAGCAGCTCGGGGCTCGTGTGCTCGGCGGCATACCAAGCCTCAAAGACAGACGCGTCGTTCAGGCGATAGTCGGCCGAAAGATCAAAGCAGGAGACGCCCGATGCAAGCAGCGCGGGCACCTGTGCCATGGCAGCCGTGTGCGGCACGGCCAAAAAGACCGCGTCGCAGTTCTTGAGCTCGGGGGCATCATGCGTCGTAAAGACAAGATCGCTTACGCCGGTGAAGCTCGGATACACCGCGGACAGCGGCTGGCCGGCATCGGCGTTGGACGTAATGGCAATAAGTTCAAACTCGGGATGACCGAGGACGAGGCGAATGAGCTCGGCGCCGGCATATCCAGCCGCACCGACGATTCCAACCTTTACAGACATATCGGACTCCTTGTCTGCAGTTATGCACCAATGCGCATTCCGCAGCCGTCGTTATGAAGTGGGTTGAAACTTTAACACCAAAAGATGCATATATACGCAAATCTTTTGCATATTCATGCATTGAAACAATCCCGACACATTCACTCGAAGGAATTGACAAATAAATGCGGGCCCCCTATTACCCAGTGCGCCTTACGGTGACGTTGCAATGTGGGGCCCGCTACATGCGAGAATTTGAATTGTCGAAGCTTGTTGAGAGACTCGTTTAGAGCTCGACCGGCACCCATTCGTCATGGTTGCAGATAAAGGCCTCGGGTTCCTCCACGCTAAAGAAGACGAGCGTGGGGTCGTTAGGCCCCTCATAGTGCTCGCTCAAGCGCTCAAGATGTTTCCATCCCGCCTCGCGCATATCGGGAGCGGCCTGGTCATCCAAGCCGGCACGCCCGCGCAAGATGAGCCAACCATGGCCCGGCCACCAACTCGCGGCCTCAAAGCGCTGATTTTGCAGCAGCTCTTGCCACACGTCTTTGGTGCGCGCCGTCACAAACCACAGCTTGCCATCCTGAATCTGAGCAAACGAAAATGGACGTACATGTGGCTGCCCGTCCACGCTCGTCGCCAAGTACCACGCCGGCACCGACGTCAGATACTCCAAAACCGTATTCAATCCGTCCACGTTTCCTCCTGTACTAGCTAGTTTGGGAGCCTGGTTTGTGCGAGCTAGAGCTCCAGGCGCTCCTCGCTGCCGTCGATATCACAGAAGCGCGCGGCAATGTTGCGGACCGAAAAGAAAGCAAGGCGGCCGTCGTTGGCACTCTCGTGTTCCTCGCCAATGCCCACCATGTGCTTAAAACCCGCTTGACGCACCTTGTCGCTCGCAACTGCGTCGTCCTCAAGTGCGGCTTCGCCGGTCAATACGGTCCAACATTCCCCCGGCTTCCAGCCCGAGAGCTCAAACTTGGGATTCGCGCTCAGCTCCGCCCACACATCTTTGTCGCGCGACGTACAAAACCACAGTTTACCGTCATCGACCATGGCAAACGAAAACGGCCTCACGCGAGGCTGATGCCCGTCGGCCACATCGGTCGTGGCCAGATACCACGCCGGAATGCGCCTGAGATACGAACAGGCGCGCTCAAGCTGAGCCGTGCGGTCGTTGTCGGTCATAGGGACCCCTTTCTTGCGCTCGAATCGCGCCTAAACAAGTTGAAGATTGATGACGATGACGCAGATGAGCAGCAACGCCGTCACCACCGCCGCCAACGCATCGCCGCGGCCAAATGCAAGCGCATGCAGGCGCGTGCGGCCCTGCTCGCCGTGATAGCAGCGTGCATCCATGGCAGCAGACAGCGTCTCGGCATGGCGGAACACGCCCGTGAACAGCGGAATCGCCACACTGCCGAGCATACGCACGCCGCCGAGCGGACCGCCCGTCACGCGCGCGCCGCGGCTTGCCTGTGCATCGGCCGTCTGCTTCATCTCAGTGGCAAACTGCGGCATAAAGCGTAGCGCGATACCCATGATCATGCCGAGCTCGTGCGCAGGAAGTCCCACACGCGCAAACGGCGCGAGCAGGCGCTCAAAGCCCGCGGTGAGGTCGAGCGTCGGCGTGGTGAGTGTAATGGCGCTCATGCCGGCCATCATCAACGTCAGGCGGCACGCCATAAAGGCGGCAGAACGCAGTGAGCCCTCGCTTATCTGCAGAAAGCCGAGCTGCCACAGGATGCGCCCACTCTGATCGGTAAACAAGTTGAGCACCGCGACCACGACGACGATTGCCAGCAGCGGCGCCATCGACGACAGAACGCGACGAACCGGCACCCGAGACACGGCATAGATCAGCACGACGAAAATTGCGACAGGGGCCAGTCCGCGGAAGCTGCTGACTGTGAGCGTCGTGATCAGAAACACAAAGCCCAAGAGCAACTTAGTTCGCGGGTCCAGGCGGTGGATCGCACTATCGCCGGGATAGTAGCTGCCAAACGAAAACGCCTCCATCAGCAGTCCTTCTCTCGCACGACCGTCTTGGATTTAGCAATGTCCGCGACGTTAGAGGAACCGCCCGAGCGACCGATTAGCAGGTCCACCAACTCATCTGCCAGCGACTCAACCGTATAGAGGCCGTCAAAGCGCAGCGGCACGCCTGCCTTCGCAAGCGCCAGCGCCATACGTTGGGCAGCGGGAACACCCAAGCCGATTGATTTAAGCTCATCCGCATGCGCAAAAACCTGAGCGGGCGTGCCCTCGGCAAACACCGCGCCTTCGTTCATTACGACGATACGGTCGCAGCAATTGGCCAGGTCATCCATGCTGTGCGAAACCATGACAACGGTCAGGCCATCGCGGTGAAGTCGATCGATGAGCCCTAGGAAATCCCTGCGGGCAGCCGGATCGAGGCCCGCCATGGGCTCGTCGAGCACCAGCACCTCAGGTTCCATGGCGAGCACGCCGGCAAACGCCACGCGACGCTGCTGGCCGCCCGAAAGCTCAAAGGGGCTCTTGTCGCCGACCGTGGAAAGATCGAGGCCCACGCGCGAGAGCGATGACTCGACACGACGGTCGACTTCATCTTGCGGCAAGCCAAGGTTGTGCGGACCAAACGCCACGTCCTGCGCCACGGTTTCGGCAAACAGCTGACGCTCAGGATACTGAAACACCACGCCGACCTTGGCCTTAACCGCAGCGGCGTCTTTCTTGTTTGATAGGTCGAGCCCCAGCGCGCAAATGCTTCCCTCCTGCGGACGGATCAGCCCGTTGAGATGCTGGACCAGAGTCGATTTACCCGAGCCGGTATGGCCTGCTAGCCCCAGGAACTCGCCGCGACGCACCGTCAGCGATACATCGCGCAGCGCCCACGGACTGCTGGGGTCGTTTCCCCAGAGAGCCTGTTTGCTCGATTTGCCCGCAGTGGCCGAGCGCTTATGCCAGCGGCGGCGCTCGCGCGGACTGAGCGAATAACTGTACGAAACATGGGATAGCTCTATGACGGGCTCCGACGCGTTGCCCTCGTTGTCCACCGGAACAGTGCCGTCAGCGATTTCCAACTGGGATGCGGAAGACTGCCCCGCGGTGCCTGCCCCACTTCGCTCGGCATAAGTCTGCGCAATCTCGGCGACCATATCCGCCTCACGTACCTGCGCGCAAACGGGCACGCCCTTCGCACGAAGTGTCCTACCTAAGCAGCACGACGCCGGCATATCCAGGTTGAGCTGAGCGAGTTCATTCGCCCGCGTCAGAATCTCCTCGGGCGTACCCAGCATGGCAACATGCCCCGCCCGAAACACCGCGACACGATCGGCCTCGGCGGCCTCTTCCATAAAGTGCGTAATCATCACGATAGTCATGCCGCGGTCGTGGAGCGCATGGCAGGCCTTCATAAGGCCCTTGCGTCCGCGCGGATCGAGCATCGAAGAAGCCTCGTCCAATATGAGCACGCGCGGTTCCATGGCGAGCACACCGGCAAGCGCCACGCGCTGCTTTTGGCCACCCGAAAGTGCATGGGTCTCGTGGCGCTCAAAGCCCACCAGGCCCACGCCCTTCAGCGCCTCGCGTACACACTGCGCAATTTGTGCCGATGGCACGCCAAGGTTTTCAGGACCAAACGCAACGTCATCTTCGACAAGCGTTGCCACCAGCTGGTCATCGGGATTCTGGAATACCATGCCCGCGGTCGAACGAATGTCGTAGACCAACTCGGGGTCGGACGCATCCATGCCGTTGATGCGAACCGTGCCCGCATCGGGCTGCAACAGTGCATTCAGATGCTTGGCAAACGTCGACTTGCCCGACCCATTGCCACCGAGGATGCAGAAAAACTCCCCGTCCTCGATGTTCAGATCGACGCCGTCGAGTGCCGGTACGGCACCGTCATAGCTAAAGGAAACGCCCCGACACTCAATCATGCGCGGCCTTTGACCTGGTCTTTTTAGGCGTGATGAGGTTGGAGACCGCCTTGTACACCGCAAGCGTCAACACCGAGTTAAGCACGGTCTTGATAAGGTTGAACGGCAACACGGCGGGAATCATGAGCGGCAAAATCACGTCGGCCGAGCCATACCAGAACCAAACGCCAATGGTCAGATTCGCGACCATAGAAAGCACCGTAGCGGCAATAACGCCCAGCGTCAGGCCAATCACGGCACCCTTGTAGGTGCGCATCTTCTGATAGACGATAGCCGCAGGCAGGATATAGCCCAGCGTGGCAACCAAATTCATAAGCGCACCGACCCAATCGCCCGTGGTAAGCGCATGGATAACGATCGCCATAGCGGCAACAGCGGTGCCGGCACCAGGGCCATACGCAAATCCACACACCATCGCCGGCACCAGCGACGGGTCATACGTCAAAAACGGCGCCGAGGGGAGGATGGGCAGCTGCACATACATAAACAGTGCTCCCAAGGCGCACATCAACGCCATGGTAACGAGCTGTTTGGTGCTCCACCTATTCGTGTTCTCAAAATGGATATGCTGCGACTGTTCAGACATAAGATCACCTGCCTCTTTCATCCGGACTCTAACCGTTGGTACTGGGATCTCACCAGTTCAGCCGGCATGCGAACCAACGCACCCACGGGTCGCGGACTCATCGGCTCGATCGCAGGCACTTTACCTGCGCCACGGCGCCCCTTTGGCACCGCCCGATTTACCGCCAGTGGGGAATTCCACCCCGCCCTGAAACAGCAATTGCAAGTGTAGCACGAGGAAAGAGAGGTGCAAGTACGCCAGGGGTAATTTCTGGCGAGGGCCAGTTGCCGCAACAACCACGTTCCCCACCCATCCCAAAGTAACGCGCCTTTCGCGGCAAAGCCGCGAAACAGCGAAAGGGACACGTACTCCCATCAACCACGACTTTCTCCGCGAGCCGACCTCAAGGCCGTTAACGCAGGGGATCCGGGGGCGGGACGGGGACTTCTCTCCGGAATATTCCGCAGGACGCAAAGAGGCTCCGCAGCGCGAAGCGCGATGCGGAGCCTCTTTGCATGTCCGAGGACGTTCCGGAGAGAAGTCCCCGTCCCGCCCCCGAATCCCCGGTGGGAGTTCTAGACCTTGTCGGCCTTAGTACATACCGCCGCCCTGCTGACCAGCGGTAGCAGCAGCGATAGCATCCTCAAGCTGAGTGTTTTTGGGCACATCGGAGACGGTGGCCTCGGTGATGAGGATCAGGCTGGCGACAGAAGCAGCGTTCTGCAGGGTGACGCGACTGACCTTGACGGGGTCGAGGACGCCCATCTCGATCATGTCGCCCCACTCGCCGTTGGCAGAGTTGAGACCCTGGCCGGCGGGCAGCTCGGCAACCTTGTCGACCACGACAGCGCCCTCAAAGCCAGCGTTCTTGGCGATGGTGGCGACCGGAGCGGTCAGAGCCTTCTTGACGATGTCGACGCCGATCTTCTCCTCGGGGTCGTCGATCTCGACAGCATCGAGCGCAGGCGCAGCGTCCATGAAGGCGACGCCGCCACCGGCGACAATGCCCTCCTCGACAGCAGCGCGGGTAGCCTGCAGGGCGTCCTCGACGCGGTGCTTGATCTCCTTGAGCTCGGACTCGGTAGCAGCGCCGACCTTGATGACGGCAACGCCACCGGAGAGCTTGGCCAAGCGCTCCTGGAGCTTCTCACGGTCGAAGTCAGAGGTGGTATTCTCCATCTCGCCCTTGATCTGAGCGATGCGAGCGTCGATAGCCTCCTTGGAACCGGCACCACCCACAATAACGGTGTTGTCCTTGGAAATGGTGACTGACTTGGCGGTACCGAGCATATCGGCGGTGATGTCGGCAACCTTCACACCCAGCTCATCGAGGGCAGCCTGACCGCCGGTGAGGACGGCGATATCCTCGAGCATGCGCTTGCGGCGATCGCCGTAGCCCGGGGCCTTGACGGCGCAGACGTTGAGGGCGCCGCGGATCTTGTTGAGGACGAGGGTAGGCAGAGCCTCACCCTCGACATCCTCAGCGATAATGAGCAGGCCCTTGCCGGTGCGCTGGACAGCCTCGAGAACAGGCATGATGTCCTGGACGTTGGAGATCTTCTGGTCGGTGATGAGGATGTAGGGATCCTTCATCACGGCCTCCATGCGATCGTTGTCCGTGACGAAGTACGCCGAGACGTAGCCCTTGTCGAACTGCATGCCCTCGACGGTGTCGATGGTAATGTCGAACGTCTGGGAATCCTCGACGGTGATGACGCCGTCCTTGCCCACGACTTCCATGGCCTGGGCGATCTTTTCGCCGACCTCGGGGTCGCCGGCAGAGATGGTACCGACGGAAGCGATCTGTTCCTTGGTCTCGACCGGCTTGGCCTGCTTCTTCATCTCGGCGACGGCGGCATTAACGGCCTTGTCGATGCCGCGACGGATGGCCAGCGGGTTGGCGCCAGCGGCAACGTTGCGCAGACCGTCGTTAACGATAGCCTGGGCGAGCAGGGTTGCGGTGGTGGTGCCGTCACCCACGGTATCGTTGGTCTTGGTGGCGACCTCCTTCACCAGCTGGGCGCCCATGTTCTCGATGTTGTCCTCGAGCTCGATCTCCTTGGCGACGGAAACGCCGTCGTTGGTGATGGTCGGGGCACCGAACGAGCGCTGCAGAGCGACGTAGCGGCCCTTGGGGCCCATGGTGACGGTAACGGCGTCGGCCAGAGTGTTGACGCCCTTAGCGAGCTTAGCGCGGGCATCGGTGTTGAACGTAATGTTCTTTGCCATGGTAGGTAATCCTCCAAAAGAAATGTGACTCGCGTCGCCGCTTCCGAGTCCTATGCGGCGGACGCGTTCAAAGACGAATCAGAGATTCCGACGAGACTAGGCCTCGACGACGGCGTAGATGTCGTCGGCGCGCATCAGCAGATACTTCTCGCCGTCGACCTTGACCTCGTTGCCACCAAACTTACCGTAGATGACAACGTCGCCAACCTTGACGTCCATGGGGATGCGCTCGCCCTTGTCGTTGACCTTGCCGGCGCCAACGGCAACGATGGTGCCGCGCTGCGGCTTCTCCTGAGCGTTGCTGGCGATGTACAGACCAGAGGCGGTCTTCTGCTCGGCCTCGTCGGGCTTGACCAGGACGCGATCTGCAAGTGGCTTCAAAGACGACATGCTTGTTTCCTCCTTTGTGGGCCGCGCGGTCATGCCGCGCGGGTTAACCCTTTTTGTTTGCGTACGCGTTGAATGGTACCCACGAATGGCGGGTTATACAACACGGAGTCAAAAAATCTTATTTTTTGGCACTTAGATTTTCTGAATCCCGGGGGATAACTTGTGCGCGGCTCCCGTGTGGCGCCGGAGGGGCGAGATATAAGGTTTCCTACTCGAGCAGTCCTGCTCGCACGAAGGCCACATTAAGTGGCCTTCGGCTCGTGCGGAACTCGCGATAAACCTTATATCTCGCCCCTCCGGCGCCACACGGGAGCTGAGTCAACGTTATCGGGCCCGGCATTCAGAAAAGTCAGTGCAGCAAAATGGCGATGCGGATGGGGTTAGCGCTCGTAGATTAAGTTACCCGCCAGGTAGGTGGCCTGAACCTTGGTAGCCTGGAGCTCTTGTGGGTCGATGGTGAGCGGGTTTTTATCCAGGACTACCAGATCGGCGTATTTGCCGGGCTCCAGGCTGCCGAGGTTTTGCTCGTCGCCCGCTGCGTACGCGCTGCCAAGCGTGTAGTTGCGCAGGGCCGTTGCCGCGTCGATACGCTCGCTCGGCAACCAGCCACCCTCGGGCCAGTGGCTGCGGGGGTCCTGGCGCGTGATGGCCGTGTAGAGCACATTCATGCTGGTAACGGGCGTAATAGGGCTGTCGGTACCGAAGGCTTGGCGAATGCCGCGCTGCTTATAGGTCGCAAACGGCCACATGATGCGGCTGCGCTCCAAGCCCAGGTCGCGCTCCGGTCCACCCGGGTCGAGTGTAATGTGGCAGGGCTGGCTCGAAGCAACCACGTTGAGCTTGCGCAGGCGGTCGATGTCCTCGGGCAGAAGGTTCTCCAGGTGCTCGAGCGTGTTATGGCCGTGCTGGGGCAGCCCGTACAGGTCGGAGGCCTCCTCGAAGATATCGAGCGCGGCATGAATCGCACCGTCGCCGATAACGTGGATGCGAACGGTGTGACCGCGCTCCGCGGCAGCGAGGACCAGCTTGCGCATACGCTCGACAGGAACCGTCAGGCGACCTTGATCGCCCGGGAAGCGCGGGTTGGTATAGGGCTCGGTGAGATAGGCCGTGTGTTCGCTCGACACGCCGTCGAAGAACTGCTTAAAGCCTGGCGCCGAGAGCAGCGCGTTGTTCGCGTAGCGGATATGCAGCTCTTCCAAGCGCGACTGGTCATCCAGCAGCGTGGGGAACAGATAGGCTCGGATGCCCAACCTGCCGGCTGCCTGCAGTTTGTCGTAGACATCGTCGCGGATAAAGTCGCAGCCCGGCATGGGCATGAGCGACATATCGCAGATCGAGGTGATGCCCTGCTCGGCCATACGCCTCATTTGATCGGCGTAAGCGCTTGCGATGCGATCCTCCCCCAGCCACTCAAGGCAGCGCGGTAGCAGCTGCATGGCAGCCGCCTCGTGAGCAATGCCCGTGAGTTCGCCGTTTGCATCCTTGTCGTAACTGCCGCCCGCTGGCGGCTCGCTGTCGCGTGTGACGCCGAGCGCCTCGAGTGCGCGGCTGTTGAGCCAAAGCGTGTGCCCGTCGCCCGAATACATAACGCAGGGACGATCGGGGAATGCCGCATCGAGCGACGCCTTGGTAGGATGCTCGGGCGGGTCCCAACGGTAATCACGCCAGCCCTGCGTCACAACCCAAGCGTCGTCGGGCAGGTCCCGGGAAAACTCGAGCGCGTGCTGCACCAGCGCAGCCTCGGACGTGCCCATATCCATGAGCATGTACGGCGAGGAACCGACCGAGGTATGGAAGAAGTGCAGATGAGCGTCATGGAAACCGGGGCAGACAAACTGCTCGCCGTAGTCGATAACCGGCGTGGCGGCAGGAGCGGCGGCGATCACGTCATCGGGCGCACCGACTGCGACGATACGGTCGCTTGCAATGGCAATCGCCAGCTCGCGGGCGGTATCGGTGCCGTCTTGCGCGGTAAAGACGTTCTTGGAGCGGATAATCCGATCGATATGTTGCATGGGCATCCCCATCTCTGGCAGGAAATTCAACACCCCCGAGTGTACTCCCCCGCCCTTGTAACAAAACCCCAAGCGGCAAACGGCAACTTTACCAGCCCTAGCGGCAGGTGGCATACTGGAGAGAGCCTGTACGATTTTGCGATCAACCCAGCAAGGAGCAAATCGACCATGACGAAGACCAAGGCACAGCAGATTATGGCGGCGACCGAGGCTCGCGCGGCTGACGACGTCACCGCAGCCATCAAAGATATCGCTACCGAATTTGAACCATATATCATCAAGCAGCGCCGGCACTTCCATAAGCACCCGGAGCTGAGCCTTGCCGAGGAGCGCACGACCTCCGACATCGCCAACCAGCTCGACGCCATGAATATCCCCTACGAGCGTCCGCTCAAGACCGGCTTGGTGGCAACGCTTCGCGGTACCGCGCCGGATGCCTACCGCGAGGACGGCACGCCACGCCGCCGCATCCTGCTGCGCGCCGACATCGACGCCCTGCCCGTCACCGAGCAGACCGGCGAGGAGTTCGCCAGCGTCAACGAGGGCTGCATGCACGCTTGCGGCCACGACTGCCATATCGCCATGATGCTCGGAACGCTGCAAATCCTGCGCCATATGACCGACGACATCCACGGCGAAGTCCGCATCGTATTCCAGCCCAGCGAGGAAAACGGCCAGGGCGCTAAGCTCATGATCGGCACGGGTGTGCTCGACGGCGTCGATGGCGCCTACGCCGCGCACATCTGGAGTGAGGTCGACGCCGGCACCGTGAGCTGCGAGCCCGGTCCGCGCATGGCCAATACCGACTGGTTTCGCATCGACGTCCGCGGTACATCGTGCCATGGCGCCATGCCCCAGCGCGGCCACGACGCCGTCATGGTTGCCGCCGAGATCGTCAACGCCCTGCAGACCATCGTCTCGCGCGAAATCAGCCCCTACGAGCCGGCCGTCATCACCGTCGGCGAGCTGCACGGCGGCACCGCGCGCAACGTTATCGCCGGCACGGCCTACCTCGCCGGCACAGTGCGCACCTACGGCGATTCGACCCACGAGGAAATGCCGGAGCTCATGCGCCGCATCGTGGAGCATACCGCGGCAGCTCTGGGCGCCGAGGCAGAGCTCACCGACTACACCATCGCCAACTACAAGGTCGAAAACGACGCCGCCTCGAGCGAGCGCTGCCGTCAGGCTGTAATCAAGTGCCTGGGCCCCACCGGCCAAGGCCATTATCGCGGCACGCTTTCGGGCGAGGATTTTTCGGAGTACCTGCGTCGCGTACCGGGCGTGCTCGCCTTTGTAGGTACGCGCAACCCCAAGATTGGCGCCACGTACGCCCAACATTCCTGCTTCTACAAGATCGACGAGACCGTGCTGGCAAAGGGCTCCATGGTGGCCGCCCAGTATGCTATCGACTTTTTGGCCGAGCCCACGCAAGAGGAGCTCGACGGCCCCGCGATTACCGCGGTCGCCGAAACCAACCCCGATCTGGCCGCCAAGTTGCGCTCTGCCAAGGCGACGACCGCCGAGGCTCGCGACGCCATCCATGATGCCCGAACGGCTCGCCATGCCGCGATCAAGGGCATCCACGACGCACGCGCTGCTGCACGCCGTGAGGAGAAGCACGACGAGTAATCGATTCGCTGGCATCTCGCAGTCATAGCCACATCGCGATGTCAAAGCGGGGGCGGACGTTTCGACACGTCCGCCCCCGCTCATTCTTCAAGCGCTATTTCTACTATTTCTACCCCGTCCCCAAATGGCAGACGGCATGGCTACTCGTCCTGAGGTTCCTCGTCGGAGCTTGGCTCGGACGCCGACTCAGGTGCAGGTGCCGGCTCAGGCTCAGGCGCAGGCTCGGGCTCAGATGCCGTCTCAGACTCGGGCACCAGTTCAGGCTCGGGCGCCGGCTCAGGCTCGGTCGCGGGAGCGGGTGCAGGTGCCGGCGAAGCATCCGGAGCACTGTAACCCGAAGCAGCGGACTTCTTCTCGAAAGGCAACACAAAAGTCAGGACGTCGTCCTTATCCTCATCGGCCCACTCGCTTGCATAGCGTGCGGCCCAATAGCCAACGGCACGGTGCTTGAGCATCTTGCCAAAGACCGTAAGAAATACGGTGACGAAAGCGACCAGCACCAAGAACAGCGCGAGCGTGACGCCACCGCCGGTAACAATTGCCTCAATACCCGTAGGACGATAGTAGTAGCTATACATACCGACAGAGGCAATGGCGCCAAAGACGACCGTCAAGATCCATGTGACAACGTTGGCGACCAGGCCCGTCAAAAACTCGGGAAGGAACGAAGCACAGAACAGCTTGGTCTTGTTGTGTTTAAACGCCGCCCAGACCTTATCGAGCGAAAACGCGCTCTCGACGCGACCGGTCACCGCAAAGTGCATCACGGCGATGTCGGCGAACATCTTAAAGAAGACACCCAGAATCGCCGAGGCAATTAGCGCCAGGACAAGCAGGCCGAGCGAACCGAACAGCGCAGCCTCGAGCGCATAAGAGCCGTAATAAGAATACGAGCCCGCGGCGCCAATTACCACGCCCTCCACCAGCGAAAGCACTACACCGATAACGGGAATGGCAGCGATAACCTCGAGCACGACCGAAATAACGCTCGAAAAGACTCCGAGACCAAACGACGTGGAACGCATGAGTGGACGGTCCATGCCGTCATCGACCTTGAGCGAAAGATCACGGCCCCACTCGATACCAAAGCCGGAACCGCACACACTCGCAATGCAAGCTGCCAAAAAGCCGATGGCAGCCGCAATGCCGCCAATAACGGGGATAAACAACACGAGCACCGACACAACGCAAATCAGCGCCGGCAAAAACGCGATTTGGCATACACGCTGAAGCACGCCCGGAGTCTTAGTCATATCTTGGAACGCCTGAGCCACACAGCCCTTTGGCGCATTCGCCACGGGCGGTTGCGGAATAAACTGCTGGGGCTGAGGCTGTCCCTGGGGAGCGGGGCCAGCGGCACCGGCATTAGGAGCACCACACACGCCGCAGAACTTGTCGTTATCGCCCATGGGGGCGCCACACTGCGAGCAGAACATAGAATCATCCCTTCGTATTTTGAACGAATCACTTGAATCGCAAACGATGTCTTTAGCATCATTATTGCCCAATGTGGGGTCAAATACTCAAAGATGACCGATTTGCAAGATACACGGCGCCAGCAGGCGGTTCGTTGAATACGTCTGTGCTAGTTCGTTCCGCGGAAGCCCTTGCCGACGATCTCGGAGCTGTCGACGATCGTGATAAAGGCACCCGGATCGACTTCGCGCGCATAGCGGCGCAGTTGCACGGCCTCGCGACGGCTCAGCACGCTCATGATCACCGTCACGCACTTGCCCGAGAAGGCACCGTAGCCGCGGCTGATGGTCGCCGTGCGGTTGATATGCTTGACGATAAACTCCTCGACCTTAAGGGGCTCGGAACAAATGACTGTGCAGACTTTGCGCAGGTGAATGCTCTCGATGGCCTTGTCGACCACGAGCGTCTTGGCAAACAGGCCGAGCACGCAGTACAGACCGACGCGCGGGCCGTACAAGAAGGCCGCGATGGTCACGATGCCGATGTCGACCAGTAGCAGGGCGCGGCCAATCTCGAGCGTCGTGCGACGTTTGAGGATCATGGCGAGAATGTCCGTGCCGCCCGTCGAGGCACCAATATCAAAGACGATAGCGCTGCCGAGCGCCGGCAGAATCACGGCAAAGCACAGGTCGAGCCACATATCGCCCGTCATCGAGACATCGGTCGGAATAAAGAGCTCAAACAGCGAAACATAGGCGGACAGCGCAAACGAGGCAAAGACACTCCACAGGATTGCCTTGCGCTCCAAAAAGATAAAGCCCAGGATGACGAGCACCGCATTGATAATCCACATAAAGACGCCGACGGGCAGGGTCGGGAACAGCGTGGACAGAATGACCGACACGCCCGAGGTGCCGCCAAAAGCAAAGTGATTAGGTGTTTTAAACGCGACGATGGCAAAGGCCGTGAGGATCAGGCCCAAATTGAGCTCGGCAAAAAAGCGCGGAAAGCCCGGCTCCTGGCTGCGCTTGCGACCAGCGCGCTCGCCCCGCTCGATAACATCGCGATCGACCACGCGCTCCATCGGCACTACGGGAGGACGATGCGCCTCCTCGGCAGCACGCGACGCCGCCTCTGCCGCGGCGGCCTCAATTGCCCATGCCTTGCTTTCTGTTTCGTGCTCGTCGGCCATTACGGCAACCCCTCGTTAACAATTTGGAAACAATGCGCCCATTAGAGTAACGCGGAACGTGGGGATTGCAACCCTTAGTTAGACGAGCGGTATGACTACATCGGGAGCGTACAGAAACGGCCGGCCACGCTTTTGCTTGCGCGGTCGGCCGTTTAACGTTTTCGCAGATAAAACCTGCCAAAACAAACCTGTCCCTTTTTGGAAGGTTATTCGTGCTGGCTGGTGCGATGCTCGTACTCCTCGGGGGTGATGACGTCCTCGATGCGCAGGTTGACGCCCGCCACCTCAAGGCCGGTCATCGCGGCAAGGCGCTCGGTGACACGCGCCTTGACATCGTCGAAGATCGCGGGCGCATAGGCGCCGTACTCGATGATGACGGAGATGTTGACGACCACGCGATTGTCATCGGTGACCTCGACCGTCACGCCCTTGGTCAGGTTCTCGGCACCAAACTGCTCCTGCACAAAGTGCATGAGGTTACCCTTCATGCCCAGAACGTGCGGCACCTCGCGGGTGGCCATGGCGACGATTTTCTCGATCACGCCGTTGGAATAGGTGAGCGAGTCCTCGGACTCGTCCGCTTCCTCGTCATCCTCATCCGTATCGGACTCGGCCTCGACGAGAGCCTCATCCTCGAGCGTCACATCCTCAGCTTCGGCGACGACCGCCTCGTTCTCCTCGAGCTCGGTATCGGCTACATCGACCTTCGTATTAAAAGCCATGGTTCCTCCTTATGCCTGCCGCGGATGCGACAGTCGAATACATATTAGCGGCCGCTAAACAGACGGCCGAAGAAGTTGACGATCCCGTTCTCGCCGTCGCGGATCTGACCAATTACGGCGCCGATCAGCACGAAGAATGCAATGACGAGCGTGTCCCACAGGCCCAACGTGAGCACCAACACGGCGAGGATAAAGCCGGCGACGGCGCCGAGCGTGGTGTTGGGATGACGCACAGCATAGCTCCAGATGGCAGCGCCCGTACCCTTGATGAGACCCATAGCCTCGTCAAAATCCGCGGCTGCCGCGTCTTGTAACTCGGTTGCCTCTGCTTTGGAATCAACAGGTTCGCTCGCCGACGTGGCGCTCTGGTCAATCGTCAGGCGCGGCGTACGAGCGGTCTTATCTTGATTGGTATCACTCACCGGAAACCTCCACGGTCTGGACGGTAGTCTTGGACGGCAAAAAACGGACACGCGCGGTCGTACCCGGCGTGCCGAGCATGGTGTCGCAGGCCTTCTCGATGCGCTGCTGCATCGAGGTGGCAAGAGCGGCAACGTCCTTATCATCGAGCGCGATGGCCTCGACCTTAAAACGGACGTGCGAATCGTCGGAGCCTTGGACGCGGGCCTCGACATGCTCGACCATCACGCGGTCGTCACGCTCGGCAGCAGCCCTGGCGCACGAAGAAAGCGCCGCAAGGGTAACCTCGATATTGCGCTCCCCCGCCGGATGCACGCAGGACGGTTCGCGACGGGCGAACATCAGGCGGAAAAAGCTTACCAGCACGCCGATCGCCACGACGCCGGCGCACGCCGTGACGACGATGCGCGGCATGGGGTCGCGCATCAGCAGCATAAAGCGATACGTATACGGCCCCCAAAACTGGCAGACAAGCGTACCCAGCGCCACGATGGTGGCGGCAAGATACACGATCGCTAGGGCTCGTTTGAGTACGCGCACGCGGCGCTCCCTTCAAATCTCGGCTCTCGAAATGCAGAACGGTTCGCATCATTATAAAAGAGCCGGGTCCGGTGCTCTACGCACGCGGATCCGGCTCATCTATTCCACGAGGCTTGCATGCTCGCTTCATTATGCCCAGATATGCACGGCTTAACCCGTGCGAGCGCTACTCCTCCTCGAGGGCAGCGATGACCTCGTCGGTCATGTCCATGGTGCTGTAAACATCCTGGACGTCGTCGAGCTCCTCAAGACGGTCGATGAGGCGCTGGACCTTCTTGGCGTCGGTACCAGAGACCTCGGTCGGGGTGGTCGGGACCATGGTGGTCTCGGAACCCTTGACCTGGACGCCCTGCTCCTCGAGCGCCTTGGAGACAGCCATGACGTCGTTGGCAGCAGTCCAGACGATCCACTCCTCGCCGGCATCCTCGTAGTCCTCGCCACCGGCCTCGGCGATGGCCATCATGAACTCATCCTCGTCACCGGCAGCACCGTTGGCGATCATAGTCTCCTTCTTGGCGTTCTCGTCCAGGATCTCCTTGGCGACGACAATCTGGCCCTTGCGCTCAAACTGGAAGGCGACGGAGCCGGAGGTGCCCAGGTTGCCACCAGCGTGGGAGAAGGCGGAACGGACATCGGCGGCAGTACGGTTGCGGTTATCGGTCAGGCAGTCGACGTAGACGGCGACACCGGCGGGACCATAGCCCTCGTACACGATGTTCTCGTAGACGGCGGCATCGGCACCCGAACCAAAAGCCTTGTCGATAGCGGACTTGATCTTGTCCTTAGGCATGGACTGAGCCTTGGCCTTGGCAACAGCAGCAGCGAGGCTGGCATTGTTCTCGGGCAGCGGGTCGCCGCCGAGACGGGCGGCAACGGTGATGTTGCGGCTCAGCTTGGAGAAGAGGGCGGAACGCTTGGCGTCCTGCGCGCCCTTACGATGCTTGGTTGTGGCCCACTTAGAGTGTCCGGACATACGTGTCTCCTATCGGTTTCGACCTAAAGCCCAGCGCAGATGCTCGGGCAATATAAACAAACGTCGTTATGATATACCTACTGGCCTGCGAGATAAACCCCAAAATGAAGGCGTCGTGATGATACAGCCCCTTGGTGCAAGGGGTTGGTGCAAAGTAACCTGTCCCCTTTGCACCAAATTAGGACCAGAGGAGGTCGCTGCGGGTGATGGTGGCGCCGATGGCAAAGGGCATGCAGGCGATGACCGGATACAGGTAGCGCATGTAGGTCGAGCCGTTGCAGGGACCGATTAGGCACACAGCGAGCACACCCAGCAGCGGCACCCAAATGGCCAGCCCGCGCCACGAATGACGACGTAGCAGATAGACCACCACGGCGATCATGATCCACACATAGGTGGCCGAGCTCATGGTGAGCGAGATAAACGGGATGCGTTGTACTGCCACGCGATACAGGTTGATCAGGTGGTCGCACCAGCGCACAACCTTGCTATCGACCGGATGGAAGTCAAAGTACTTGAGGTTATCGGGCTTCGCCATAATCTCGGCACTGCGCGCCGTGCTGTAGACCCACGCATCGCGGGCACTCGGATAAAAGTAGCCGTAGTAGTTATTGATGAGCGCCGAGATGTAGCACTCGGGATCCTTTTTGAACATCTGCGCCCAGACCTCAAAATAGGCCTTGATGTCCTCCTGCGAGGCGTACTCGTTAAAGCAATTTTTGACGGCGTCCGACTTATCCGGGTTGTAGCGGCGGCCCAGATTGTCGTACTTGAGCACACGGTCGATCACGGCACGCTCATCGTCGGTCACCAAGCCGTCGCAAGGAGCCTCCACGATAGTGCCGTCCTCCTTAACCGTAGGGTTGACACCCGAGTTGAGGCCGTCGTGCTTTTGGACGAAACGAGCCGTCTGCTGGAACGGAATCGAGAGGATTTCGCGCTTGGAACCAGGCGTAATGTCGTGCGCCGGCATAAACACCTTGGTGAAGTACATATTAGAGGCAAGGCAGAGTCCAAGCACCGCAAGAACTCCCACCCAGCGGAAACGCGAGATGGCGCCCGAAGGCGCAGCACCGGCCTGCTTGACTGCACGACGAGCCACATGCGCGTCCCATGCGCAAAACGCCGCCGCGATTACGCATGCCGCCAGGGGAAACACCAGGCCGCCGTTGCGCAGAAACGTGGAACCCATGGCACCCAGAGCGAGCAGCAGCCAGTCATGGCGCGCAAAGAGCACGGGCCTCTGTTCGCCCGCACGCTCGGCATTGGCATCGCGACGGGGCAGGCCGCAGGCCACGAGCTTCACGGTCTGCACCAACAGCACCAAAAACGCGTCGGCAAACAGCACATCTTTGGTAAGCAGGGCCGCGTAGTTGGAGAACATGGGCATAAACACAAAGAACAGCAAGATCACGCCGCGGATCGGCAAGCTCACGCCCAGCTTGCGCAGCGACGAGATGGAATAGGCCATGCAGGCGGCCGTAATGACGAACTGAGCGCAGGTGTAGATGGCAAGACCTGCGTTGGCACTGTTGAACAGTGAAAGCCCCAGCTGGACGCACGAACCGATGATAGCCGTGTGCACCACGGGGTGATGTCCGTTGAGCAACACATTGGGATTGAGCAGACGCAGGTAGTCACTCGTGCCGTTGGGGTAGTTGAACCACTGGCGAATCTGCGCACCCGTATCTCCCATAAAAAGGCCGGGCAGCGAAGCGATGAGCGTGGGCGCCCAGGCGATCATAAGCACCAGGAAGGGCCCGGCAAAGGGATGGACCGAGAGCACGGCGTGAGCCACACGCCATACGCGGCCAAAGTGCGCTTCGGAAAACGGAATGCGCCGAGAGCTCAGCCAATCCAGGCACTCAAAAGCCAGATAGAAGGCCACGATCGCTAGGAGCATCCAGCCCGCGCCGCCAATCCAGGCGCAGATGATGCGGGCCTTGTCGCCAAGAACAATCTCGGCCGAGTCGATAAGGTCGTAGCTGCGGCCGAACACCATGCAGATGGCGAAAAACAGCGACGGCAGAATAATCGATGGGCGCCAGGTGTCGCCACGGCCAAAGAACACGTAGCGAAACGGCAGCGTGAGCAGGCAGGCAAGCGCAAGCAGCATGACCGCGTCGGTATGGCCGGCAAACGAGAGAAGCACCTCGTAGCACACGTACAGCATGCCCGAGGCTTTGGGGTCAATCGCCAAGACTGCGTTGCTCGAGACCGGCGCGGGATCGATGGAAAACGCCGTGGTCGCCAACAGCGCGAGCAAAAATGCGATGAGCGTCTGCTTGGCGGGGTAGCGCTTAAACCAGACGATGCGGGCAGCGTCGCGCGCAGCCGTTGTGGAGAGGTCGGAATCCTTCACAGTCCGAAAGCCTTTCTAGAAACCTGCCAAAAAGGGACAGGTTTATTTTGGCAGGTTTTATCTGGGGAAACGTTACGGTTTTGTCATCGTTGCCCAGCGAACCACCACAAAGGTATCTGTCCCCTTTATGGTGGTTAGGCGTCCAGGTAGATGCGCTGGGGGCGATTGCGGCGTCGGGCGAAGATGATGAGCGCCAGACCGGCGATCACAAGCGGTAAGCTCAGCAGCTGGCCCATGGTGATGACGCCGCCAAGCAGATAGCCCAGCTGGGCATCGGGCACGCGCACAAACTCAATCAAAAAGCGAACGATGCCGTAGCCCATCACAAAGACGCCCATAAACGTACCCTGGGGCAGCAGCGGTTTTTTGCGACTGAGCACCTGCAGGATGCAAAAGAGCACAATGCCCTCTAGAAACGCCTCGTAGAGCTGGGAGGGATGGCGCGGCATATCGCCCGCGGTGCCGCCAAAGACCACACCCCAGGGCAGATCGGTCGGCTTACCCCACAGCTCGCCGTTGACAAAGTTGGCACAGCGCCCCAGGCACAAGGCCAGTGGCGCGCCAATGACGGCAAGATCGGCCAAAGTCCACGCATCGAGCTTATACATGCGGCACACGATGATGCCGCCCAAGATGCCGCCGACTAGGCCACCGTGGAAGCTCATGCCGCCCTCGTTGGTGGCAAAGATCTCGAGCGGGTGGGTCCAATAGTAGCCATCGCCGTAAAAGACGACGTAAAACAGGCGCGCGCCGATGATGAGGCCAAAGACCGCGCCGACCACGACGCTCGTCAGGTCATCAATCGTAATGTTGAAGCCCCAACGACGCTGCGTGCGGTACATAACGACCGCCGTGAGCAGAGCACCGACCACGTAGGCCAGGCCGTACCAGTAGATGGTGATGGGGCCCGCCGAGATCGCGACGGGATCAAGCATATGGTAGAGGTCGTTGAGCATATCGATCCCCCTGCTCCCTACATACAAATGCGGCCGCGGGCCTTACGCTCGCAGCCGCATATTTGGGCGTAACGTCTATGCGAAGCGTACCGTCCGCAGCTTTCGCATCTTAGAACGGCGCGTACTCGTCGTACAGGTCGTCGGTCTCGCCGGAGGCATTAACCTGCTCGACACGGGTAACGCCGGGCACATGCTCCTTGAGGATACGCTCGATACCCATGGACAGGGTCAGCGCGCTCATAGGGCAGCCGGCGCAGGCACCCTGCAGCTCCAGTTTGACGACGCCCTCGTCGTCAACACCCACATACTCCATATCGCCGCCGTCGGCCTGCAGGTTGGGGCGAATCTCTTCAAGAACCTTCTTAAGCAGCTCTTCGTTAACAGCCACAGGGGCTCCTTTCTCACAATAACGCGGGCACGCCCGCGGACAGGGGCTATGTTACTACAGCCATGTACCCGCTCACGAGCCATCCATGCGCGCGGACACGACTTTCACGAGCAGTCAATTTGGGACGGGGATCTTTTAGCTGCCTGTTGTTACCAGCTGGCATTGTCACGCGCTACTGCTGAGCCTGCCCCTCGGTACCGATGTGAACATCGACGATAACCTGGCGGTAGCTAATACCGCAGGAGTCGAGAATGCGGCGGCTGATGCGGCCGTCGTCGGTGTCGGCGTACTTGTTGTCCAGGTAGACAACCTCGCCCACACCCACCTGCGCCAAAATCTTGGCGCAGTCGTGGCACGGGAACAGCGTGACGTAGACCGTGGAACCCTCGAGGTCCTTGAGCGAGCCACGGTAGTTGAGCACGGCGTTGGCCTCGGCATGGACCACGTAGTTGTGCTTGTCCTGCAGCGGGTCGTCGCTCGTACCCCACGGGAAAAAGTCGTCGTTGAGCGCCGAGGGCGTACCGTTGTAGCCCACCGAAAGGATACGGTGGTTGGTGCTGGCGATGCACGCACCCACCTGCGTGTTGGGGTCCTTGCTGCGGCGCTGTGCGGCGATGGCCACGCTCATAAAGAACTCGTCCCAGCTAATGACGTCCAGGCGCTTGCCTGACGAAGTTTGATGAAGATCGTCCGACATGGCAGACACCTCCGTAATCGCAATAGTTTGACCCATTGTAGCAGGTGAAAGGTGGGGGGCGTTTGTCCCACCGGCGCCCTCACTTTTACACGCGGCGGGGCTTTTGGTTGATGCGGTAGAGCTCGGCGAGTCCTCGCAACGTCAGCGCGTCGTCTACCGTCAGGCTGTGGCCGACCAGCGACGCGAGCGCCTCGGCATCGTCGCCGGTAATGACGATGGGCACGTCGCCCTCCCCCGCGGCCTTGGTCGCGCGCATCTCGGCGAGCACCATGTCGAGCATGCCGTCGATGCGGGCCACCTCGCCCAGAACCACGCCCGAACGCATGGCCTCGCGCGTGTTGCGGCCGATCACATGCGTGGGTGCCGAGGGCTCGACCTGCGGCAGACGCGCCGCAGCAGCCGAAAGCGAGCGGGCGCCAAGCGCCAGACCCGGCGCGATGACGCCGCCCACAAAGGTGCCGCGCGCGTCGATGACCTCGATATTGGTCGTGGTACCCAAGTCGATCACGATGCACGGAGAGCCGTAGACGGCACGGGCCGCCACGGCGTCGGCAATGCGGTCGGGGCCGATCTCGGCCGGGTCGTCGTAGCGGACGGGCATGCCGGTCTTGAGGCCCGGCCCCACGGTGAGCACGCGCCCCGTGCAGGTGCGAAAAAGTGCCGCCTTCCACGGACGCTCGAGCGCCGGCACCACGCAACTCAGGACTGCAGCTGCGGGAACGAGCGCGCCGGGCATGCCCGCATCGGCCGCCAGCGCGGCCATGACTTGAGCGAGACGCATACGCGCTTCGTCGGCCGTAATGCTCGACGGCGTCGTGATCTCGCACGTCGCAAGCGGGCATTCCTGTGCCGCGGCCGAATCCTCGGCAAACAGGCCAAAGCGAATGAACGTGTTGCCCACGTCGACCGTCAATATATATGCGCACCCATTAAGCATCGTCGGCACTCCTTTCGTCTGTCCAGCAGTATATCGCCTACCTAAACCAGTCATCCCAAAATGACTAGCTTGCGGCTATACTGGTGCGCGGTCGTTTGCGAGCTCACGCGGCGGCCCTTGGTAACCCGACTTCCCGCGCCGTATCCGTAACGGCGCTCCCGGGGGAAGCGGATATACGCAAAGGAGTTTTATATGAGCAATCCCTCGAGCCGCGCTTCGATGCGCGGGCAACTCACGCTGCGCGGCGTCGTCATCGGCGTCCTTGGCTGCGTGATCATCACGGCAAGCTCGGCCTACACCGCCCTCAAGATGGGCGCACTCCCCTGGCCAATCGTCTTCGCTGCCGTCATCTCGCTGTTCTTCCTTAAGCTCATGGGCAACGCCAGCCTCAACGAGGCAAACGTCACCCACACCATCATGTCCGCAGGCGCCATGGTCGCCGGCGGTCTGGCGTTTACCATCCCGGGCGCCTGGATGCTGGGCTATGCCAACCAGATCAGCTGGCTCGACATGTTTATCGTGGCACTCGCCGGCACTATCCTGGGCCTGTTGGCCACGGCACTCATCCACCGCCACTTTATCGTAGACGCCGCGTTGGAGTTCCCCACCGGCAACGCCGCGGCTCAGACCCTGCGTGCGACCGAGGCCGGCGGCAAGACCGGCAAGCAGCTCTTTGGCTCCATGGCCATCGCCGGCATCTACAGCGTGCTGCGCGACGCCCTGGGCGTGGTACCCAGCATGCTGTGCACGCTCAATATCCCCGGCGTGACCTTTGCCATCTACAACTCGCCCATGTTGCTCTCCGTCGGCTTCCTCGTGGGCTTCGCCCCCGTCGCGTTCTGGTTTGCCGGCGCGCTGCTGGGCAATTTTGGCATCATCGTCGGCGGCACCGCTGCCGGTCTGTTTGACGTTATGACCGCGCAGGGCATTGTTAAGTCCCTGGGTATGGGCCTCATGATGGGCTTTGGCGTCGCCGTCGTCCTTAAGGACATCCTGCCGCAGGTCGCCGGTATCGTCCGTGGCCTCGCCGCCGACAGCTCCACCGACACCGACGAGCAGTCGCTCATCTCGGGCTCCCTTAAGCTCGACGCCGGTATCATCGGCCTGGGCGCTGCCGCCATCGCCGTGATCATCGCCATCGTGCTCGACCTTGGCCCCGTTCCGGCCGTCATCGTCACGCTGTTCACCTTTGTCACCACCATCATGAGCGCGCAGAGCTGCGGCCAGACGGGCATCGACCCCATGGAGATCTTCGGCCTCATCGTCATGCTCATCGTTGCCGCCTTCGCGCAGCTCGCTCAGGTCAAGCTGTTCTTTATCGCCGGCATCGTGGCCGTAGCGTGCGGCCTTGCGGGCGACGTCATGAACGACTTTAAGGCCGGCGCCGTGCTGGGCACCAACCCGCGTGCGCAGTGGGTCGGCCAGGCCATTGGCGGCATCGTGGGCGCCCTGGTCGCCGCTGCCGTCATGGTCGCGCTCGTCACCGCCTATGGTCCGGACGCCTTTGGCCCCGACAAGAGCTTTGTGGCCGCGCAGGCAAGTGTGGTCGCCACCATGGTCTCGGGCATCCCGAGCGTGCCGTGGTTTGCGGGCGGCTTTATCGCCGGCATCGTCATGTACTGGCTCGGCATTCCGGCCATGATGATCGGCCTGGGCGTGTACCTGCCGTTCTACATGTCACTCACGGCATTCCTGGGCTCCTGCGTCAAGCTCGCCTACGACAAGTGGTCCGCCCACCGCGACGCCACCGCTGGTCTTTCTGACGAGGAGAGGGCTGCCAAGGACGCCGCCTTCCAGGAACAGGGCCTGGTTGTCGCCAGCGGCCTGCTCGGCGGCGAGTCCATCGTCGGCGTTATCCTGGCGTTTGTCTCCGTGGGTCTGAGCCTGCTGGGCTAAGTCGAGCAGCTGCTCGACAGCAACCATATTGCCTACGATTTGCCCGGTCGGTAGCTTTCGCGGCTACCGACCGGGCTTTTTGATATCGAAACAAAGAAAGGCCGGCGCGCTGCGTTTAACAGCGCGCCGGCCTTATCGGTTAAGCTATCGAAGCGTTCCTGCTATGAACCGAAGTTCGTTGCAGAATCTACGCTCGAAACGCTACATTTGCTTGCGACGACGATCGCTCAGCGTCACACCAGCGGCCACGAGGGTGATACCGCCGATGACGAACACCTCGCCCGCAAGAGCGGAGTCATCGCCAGTCTGGGCGAGCGCGGCCGACGTGGCCTTCTTCTTGGCGACAGGAGCCTTTGCAGCAGCCTGTGCAACCTGAGGCTTGGCCTGCGGCTCAGCCTTGGGATGATACTTGTCGTACTCGGCCTGCGCGGCAGCCAGGGCATCCTTGGCATCGCCAAGCTCAGCCAGCGCGGCGGCATAGGCGTCGTTGGCATCGGACAGCTTGGCATCGGCATCGCCCAGAGCAGCCTTGAGACCAGCGGCGGCATCGACGGCAGCCTTATAGCGAGCGTAGGCAGCGTTCAGCTTGACCAGCTTCTCGTTGCCCGTCGTGCCCGCGGCAAGGGATGCCTTGTGGTCGACAGCCTCAAGATCGGCCTTGAGTGCCTCATCGCTGGCAAGCTCGGCCTTGGCCTTGACGATCTCGAAATTCGCATCGACGACGGCTTCGTTGGCGGCCTCGAGCTGCTTCTGGGCATCGGCGACACCGGCGACGGCAGCGTCATAGGCGGCCTTGGCGTCGTCGACCGCCTTCTGGGCGCCGGCAAAGCGCTCGAAGGCCTTGTTCGCGGTAGCCAGCTCACCCTCAGCAGCCTTGGCCTTGGCCTGCGCATCGGACACAGCCTGCGTCTTGGCGGCAACTGCCTGCTTGGCGTCCGAAAGAGCAGTCGCGGCCTGGACATCTGCGGCCTGGGCCTTGTCTACACCAGTCTGGGCGGCATCGTCGGCCTTCTTGGCATCGCCAAGCGAGCCCTGCTTATTCGCAAGGTCCGCCTGGGCGGCATCGCGCTTGGCGGCAAGGTCCTTGACCGAAGCGGTAGCGTTGCCATACGCCTCATTGGCCTGTTCGGACTTTGCCTTGGCGGCATCGCGGGCGCTGCGAGCCTTCGCCTTGTGAGCAGCGGCCTCGGCTGCCTTCGTCTTGCTGTCAGCAAGCGTGGCGTTTGCCTTATCGAGAGCTGCCTGGGCAGTAGCGGCCTCGCCCTTGGCGGCATCGAGGTTCTGCTTGAGTGACTCGATGTCGATTCCGCCGAGTGCGTCCTTCGCGGCGTCGTATGCCGTCTTCGCAGCGGCGGTACCGGACTTAGCCTTCTCGTACTCACCCTTTGCGGTGTTCACGTTCGTGTCGGCCGCGGTATAGGCGTCGCGTGCGGAATCCTGCTTATTTACCGCTGCGAAGTAAGCTTCCTTGGTAGTACCGAAGGTTTTCTGCGCTTCCGCCAGCTTATTCTGAAGCTGCTTCAGCTGCTCTTTCTGCTCCTGCGTGCCGCCTGCGTTGTATGCGGAATCGATGTAGTCGTTCAGGAGCTTCTTGAACTCGGAGACAGTGAAATCAGCCTCACTGTCAAAAGAGCTGTAATCGAAGATTGTTACCTCGGAATCGGTGTTCTTACCGCTACCAGTCGCGATGCCGATAGCCTTCGTGCCGGCATCGATGATGTTGAGATAGTGCCCGCACTCATGGTAGATGCTGCTGTAGTGCTGGTAGATATAGTAGGAATCATATCGATGGTTCCCAAGGTCACTATTCTTCTCGACGTACTTATCGAATGCCTCTTTTTCCTGAGTGTAGAGACCGGTATATGGCCAGCCAAGCGTATCCTCGGTCTCGCCGCCGGTATATGCACCGCCGCCGCCGGCAAGATTTTCTCCATTGTCCCAGTAGCAGCCCGAGTGTCCCCAGATGTTCGATGAATATGATACATTAAGGGCGGCTGCCGCAGTCATGCGGAGGCTGACGCTGAGCGCCGACTGACCGTTCGCCTTGCGGAGGTTGTTCTGGGTGTCGAGGTATGTCAAGGCGTTGCGCATCTGCTCCAGGGAGAGCGGGTTGGTGTCGCGAGACATGTCATGATCGACGTACTGGTCATACCATTCGGCCTTGTCAGCGGCACCGGTCAGCATCGATACGGCTTCCTGGGCGTTCTTTTTCTGCGTGGCTGTGAACTGGCTGCCGCTGATGATGTAGTTCATGAAGCCGAGCATGCCCTGGCTGATTACATTCTGGTCTACGGTCATGTTCGACTTGAGGTCGGCAATCTGCTGGTTAAGCTTCTCGACCTCGGCGTTCGCGGCATCGTAAGCGTTCTCGGCGGTAGTGGATTCAGCGCATGCCGTCTCCCACTCGCTACGCTTCTGGTTGCGGGCCTCGACGAGTCGGTCGTACTCCGCCTTCTTGTCGGCCTCGGTCTGCTGGGCCTGCTCGTATGCCGTCTTCGCGGCGTCACGCTTACTGGCCGCGTCCTTGTACTCCTTGTTTGCCGCATCGTATGCAGACTGGGCAGATGCCACAGCAGCGTTGGCGGCGTTGGCCTTCTCCTGCGCGGCGGTGACGGTAGTCTGCGCAGCCTGCAGGTTCGCCTGTGCGGTGGCGTCTGCAGTCGTCGCGGCTTCGAGCGCGTCCTGCGCGGTCTTGAGCTCACCAGCAGCAGCGATCTTGGCGGCCTCAAGCGCGCTCAGGTCAACACCCGTACCCGAGACGGCAGCATCGAGCGCGGCCTGCGCCTGGTTGAACTTCTGCTGGGCGTTATCGCGCGCGGTGGTTGCGACTGCGAGAGCAGCGGCAGTCTCCTGCTTCTTGGCCTGGGCAGTCGTCAAAGCTGCCTCGGTATTCTGCTTATCCTGCTGGGCGCTGGCCTCGGCAGCCTTGGCCTGGTCCAGATTGTCCTGTGCAGTAGTAACGGCCTTATTGGCGTCATCGAGCTTTGCCTGCGCGTCCTCGACGGCCTTCTTGGCGGCCGCGTACTCGTCCATACCCATGGCCTCGAGCTTGGCCTGGGCATCATCGAGGGCCTTCTTGGCCTCATCCTGCTTTGCCTTGGCGTCCTTGAGCGCCTGGGTCTTATCCTCGACACTCTTGTTGGCCTGTTCGAGCTGATCGTTCAGGTCGCCCAGCTTCTTCTGCTGCTGCTCGGTCTTTTCGACGGCTGCCTTAAGCTCGTCGATCTTCTCCTGAAGCGCGGCTACCTCGGCCTCGTTCTGCTCGGCGGCGTTATCGGTCACGGCCTGCGAGGCCTGATTCTTTTGCTGCTGTGCCTGCTTTTGAGACTGGCCCTCCGCGTCGGCCTTCTTCTGGGCGGCATCGTAGGCGGCCTGAGCGTCCTTGAGCTGCTTTGCCGACTCCTCGGCCAGCTGGGCAGCCGTCTTTGCGACCGCTTGGTTACCGGCGGCAACGGTATTCTCTACAGAACTACCCCCCCCCTGAACAGAATCGCCGTTATCGGTTGACGGTGCGGCGATTGCCGCCAGCGGCGACATGAGCGGCTGAGCGATGAGGCCCGCCGTCAAAACGGTTGCGACGGCGCGGTTAGCAACGCCCTTGACGTTGACGGCCTTGGCCCGAGGCTCAAAGTGTTGTGGATTGTAGTTTGCCATGGCTTTCTCCCTTTGACACGGATGTATCCATACGTATCAAACGGTAGCTGTCGATTTTTGAATTCTGTTGCGCAACATTGGCGACCAGCGTATTTTTTGAAATTCACGCTCTCGTGCTTCACAGTTTCGTCACATTTGAAGGAGCTGGTGCATCATATTCTCGCGGGATGGAATTGAGCCTGTGATTTGCATTTGCTCCCGCGTCATCCGCCCTATCGGATTCCGCATCCAACAGACACCCCGCCCGCCACGGTGTAGAGTTAGGACAACGGGCGCGTTGCGCGGACCGCGCTGGAACGAGGTGGACATGGAACTCGATAAGCAACAGATCAAGCGACTACGCGAACGCCATCACCGGCGCCACGGCATCCGCCCTGCCCATAGTGAGGCTGCCGAGCAGGCTGGTCGCTTTTTAAAGCGCACATTCAACATTCGCGAAGGTCGCGCGCCCTATCACGTAATCCGCAAGCGCTTTGTAAACGGGGCGCGCCTGACCGGCTCTCACCTGTGCATCCTCATCATCGCCATGCTCATCGCAAGCATCGGCCTCGATATCGATTCGGACATTGCCATCGTGGGCGCCATGCTCATCTGCCCGCTTATGGGCTCGGTCCTTGCCATGGCATACGGTATTGCAACGCTCGACCGCGAGATCACCGTCGAGGCCATTGCCAGCCTCGCACTGCAGATGGTCTTTTGCCTGGTCACGTCCACGCTGTACTTTAAGCTCTCGCCCCTTGGCACCACCACGGCGGCCATCATCGACAACTCGACACCCACCATATGGGACCTTGCCGTCGCGCTCGCGGGCGGCTTTGCGGGTGGCCTGGGCAACTCGCGCGACCAGGAACCCGCCACGCTCATCGCCGGCGTGGCCGTGGCGACCGCGCTCATGCCGCCCCTGTGCGCGGCGGGCTATGGCATCGCCATCGCAAGCGGGTCGCTGTTTCTCTCGGCGCTCTACGAGTTTGGCATCAACGTGGTCTTTATCGCACTGGCCGCCGAAGCCGTGCTGCTTCTTTTGCGTGTGCCGCTCAAGCGCGACCTCAACGGCGACGGCATTGTGACCGCCGAGGAAAACGCTGAGGTCAACGAGCTGTCACGCAAAGTGCGCCGCCGCATTATTGTGGGCACGGTGATCTTTGCCATCCCCTGCATCGTTGTGACCGCGGGTTCCATTGGCTCGGCGCAGGCCGGCGTGCAGGACGGCTACGGCGTCACCGAGACCACACGCGAGCTTGCCGCGGTGCTGCCGGGCTTTAAGGATTACACCGTCGCCGTCGAGACCTCGGCCACCGAAGGGGACGAAGAAGGCATCGTCGAGCGCGAGATTGTCGCCCATGTGACGACAGGCGAGGCGCTTGGGGCACACGACCGCCACGTCGCCCGCAAGCTCATAGACCTCAACGTACCCGAGCTCGATCGCGTGGAATTTGACGTGAAGTGATGCAGAGCGCAGCGCTACAGCTCGTACTTGTACACGCGGTAGATATACTTTTCGGCTTCCATCTCGTAGGTGGCGATGGGCAGTCCATAGCGATCGTACTCGGTAAAGGTCTTGGCCTGGCCCGATGCCACGAGCATGTTATTTGAATCGCCAACGCGCTGCGCACTGCTCACATAGCCCGAGAACGGCACCGCGATCTGGTCTTCGAGCTCGTAGGTGCGCGCCGTCTCGTCCACTGTAAAGATGCGCCCAAACGAATGCGTGCCCTTGTTGTAGTCAGTCACCACCGCGGCGCCCAGCTGGCCCCAGTCGAACTTGGGATAGCTTTCGGCCGCACCAAAGTTGTTGTCGTATAGCAGCACCTGGTAGCGACCAGTCGCTGCCGTGTCAGAACTCGGCAGATACGTCACGCTGTGCTGGCCTGCATTGAGCGAGAAATCGCCCTGGGCCTGCAATAACTTGTCTTCAAAGCCTGAGCCAGCCCATTGCCACTCCTTTCTATTTCTGGGTCCATCTTCTCACTGCTGGCGGCCGAAAATGATCCGTTTTCCTCCGACCCCGAGGGATCGTTCTTAGTACTTGAAGAAGCCCTCGCCCGAGCTTTCGCCCAGCTTGCCTTCGTCGAGCATTTTCTTGAGGACGGAGGCCATGGCCTTAAAGTTGTAGGGCATCATCATCTTCTTGAGCAGCGGGCTCACCAGGCCCGGCACCTTCTGATACTGCATGACGATGTTGTAGGCCGTCTGGATACCCACCGTGTCGAATACGCGGAACGGGCCCTTGGGAGCGCCGGTGCCACGCGTCCACGCGAGGTCGATGCTCTTGGGATCGCTCACGCCCGAGACGTACAGATCAAGGCCCGAAAGCAGCCACGGTACCAACATGGAGTTGAGCAGATAACCGTTCTTTTCCTTGTTGACGGGCAACGCCAGCATACGGATGTCGTTGGCAAAGTCGACGAGTTCATCGAAGTAGCGCTTGTCGGTCTGGTCCTGTGCCATGACCTCGGTCATGTTGTTCTTCCAGATAGAGTTGGCAAAGTGCAGCGACAGGTACTTCTCGGGGCGGCCAGTGTACTTGGCAAAGGTACTCGGCAGTAACGTGGAGGAGTTGGTCACGACGACGGTCTTTTGCGGAAGGACCGGGGCGAGCTTCTTGTAGAAGTCAATCTTTGCCTGGGTATCCTCAGCCATAGACTCGATGACCAAATCGGCGTCGGCCACTGCCTTGGCAAGATCGAGCTCCAGCTTGAGTGTGGAGTAGGCGCGCTCAACGGCGGCGAGTGCCGCCTCTTTGTCGAAGGGCTTGCCGCTATCGGCGATACCGGAGCACCACTCGCCCGTGCCGTCCGCCATACCCTCGATTGCCGCGATGTACTCCTCGCGCACATGATCGATCTTGGGCTGGGTGCGGCCGATGCTGCCCTCGCTGCGCAGCCAAATCGTTACATCGAAGCCGCAGTAGGCAGCCTGAAAGGCAATCTGGCTTCCCAGCACGCCGCCGCCGGCAACGCAAACGGTCTTGTAGCTCATAGGAACAGTCCTCTCTTACGTAATTCCATAGATGTGTATTTATTCAACCGTAAGAGGGCTGCACACTGGGGGTGGGTTCTATAAACGGACGGTAATTTGCGGCGAACGGCTACATCTGTTCATTATCTCAGGGTTCCGAGGGCGATTTTTTGTGCCACCGAGACGTCGTTTGCGGAAGTATGCGGCAAATTCCGGAACCCTTGAGCACCCCCCGATTTTCCGCCAATAAAACCGCAGGTACAGGGCTTGGACATATTCGGTGTGCTCGGTCTATTCAGATTTTGCCGCATACTTCCGAAATCTGAGTTCGCAAAGGGTGATAGTCGGGGCGTTTACGCAACATATGTCCAAGCAAAAACGGGTGGTAGCCGGTACGGCCACCACCCGTTTGTCTCATATCCAGCCCATAGCAGGCCAGCTACTTCTTAATGCCGCGTCCCAGGCGCTCAGCGACCGACGCCACGGCGCTCTCATCGACCGAACCGCAGCTCACGCAGCCGTCGTGGGCACGCATCTGGCCGGTGACCTCGTCCATCGCGAGCGGCGCCACCTTCTCAAGCTTAAAGCCCTTGCCGGCGCGCATGTTTTCCTTGGCCACGCTGATCATGAGCTTAATACGGTTGAGCTGGTTGACCTCGGACGCACCAGGATCATAGTCCACCGCAACGATGTTGCTCTCGGGATGCTGGCGGCGCAGCTCCTTAATCACGGCCTTGCCCACCACGTGATTGGGCAGGCACGCGAAGGGCTGCGTGCAGATGATGTTGGGCGCACCGTGGTCAATCAGATCGAGCATCTCAGCCGTGAGCAGCCAGCCCTCGCCCATGTTGTTGCACACCGAAAGCACCGTGCGGGCCTTGTCGGCCATGGTGCCGATGCGCTCGGGCGCCTCGAAGCGGCGGGACTTCTCGAGCATCTCCTCCACCGGCGTGCGCATCCAGTCCACGAGCTTGATGAGCGCCTGCATACCAGCGCGCGTGGTAGCGGAGCTTCCCAACTCGTCCTTCTGCAGCTCGGCGTTGCTCATGGAGTACAGGAAAAAGTCGAGCAGACCCGGCACCACGGCCTCGCAGCCCTCGCGCTCGATGACATCGACCACGTGGTTGTTGGCTGTGGGATGGAACTTGACCAGGATCTCGCCGACCACGCCCACGCGCGGCTTGGTACCCTCGCCCACGAGCGGCATGGTGTCGAACGCGCGGATGGCCTCGCGGCACAGCTTGGTGTAGTTGTGGCGGTTAAACTTGGGCGCCAGCTTGCGAGCGCGCGCCATGTACTCCTCGTAGAGCGCGTTGGCGGCACCGGGCGTAGCCTCGTACGGGCGGCAGCGATAGAGCATCTGCATCATCACGTCGCCAAAGAGCACCGCGTAGACTGCCTGCTTAAGCAGCGCCGGCGTAATCTTAAAGCCAGGGTTGTCCTCGCCCAGCGCCACGGCCGAAAGCGAGATCACCGGGATCTCGGGGTGGCCGCTCTCGCGCAGGGCCTTGCGGATGAGTGCGATGTAGTTGGTGGCACGGCAGCCGCCGCCGGTCTGGCTGATAACCACGGCTGTCTTGGACAGGTCGTATCGACCGCTCTCGATGGCCTCCATGATCTGGCCCGTCACCAGGATCGACGGATAGCAGATGTCGTTGTTCACGTAGCGCAGGCCGGCCTCGACGGCATCGTGATCGGTCGAGGGCAGCAGCTCCAAGTTGTAGCCGGCACCACGGAACACCTCTTTGACCAGGTCAAAGTGGATCGGCGCCATCTGCGGGCACAGGATGGTGTAGCCCTCCTCGCGCATCTGCTCGGTAAAGGGCACCTTGGGCCACGCGGTCGAAGCACTCTCGCGCTGCGCCTCGAACGTGTACTTACGGCTCGCGAACGCGGGGGCATCCGTGGAGGGCGCCACCGGCGCGGCATCGCCCTGCTCGTAAGTCTCGCCCGCTGCCGTGGCCTCGGCCAAGCGCTCGGCCTCCTGGTCCTTGAGCGCCGCCATGAGCGAGCGGATGCGGATACGCGCGGCGCCCAAGTTGGACACCTCGTCAATCTTGAGCACGGTGTAGATCTTGCCGCTGGCCTCAAGGATTTCCTGCACCTGGTCGGTGGTCAGAGCGTCCAGGCCGCAGCCGAAGGAATTGAGCTGGATCAGGTCCAGGTCGTTGCGCATCGTCACAAAACGGGCGACGGCGTACAGGCGGCTGTGATACATCCACTGATCGACGACGCGAATCGGACGCTCGGGCTTCACCAGATGCGCGAGCGAATCCTCGGTAAAGACCGCAAAGCCAAAGCTCGAGATAAGCTCGGGCAGGGCATGGTTGATCTCGGGGTCGTTATGGTAGGGACGACCGGCGAGTACGATGCCGTGGCCGCCGTGGTCCTCGACCCACTTAAGGGCCTCCTCGCCCATGGTCTGGATGTCCTCGTGAAAACGCGCGTCGGCCTCGTAGGCGGCGTTGACGGCGGCATCGACCTCAGAGCGCGTGATCTTGGGACCGCGCACGCGACCGCGACCGGCCTCAGCATCGGCCACACGGTCGACGGCGAGCACCTGGTATAGACGGCGCTTGAGCTCGGTCTTGTCGTGATAGGGCACAAACGGGTACAGGAACTCGATGTTCTGCTCACGGATCTCGTCGATGTTGAGCGCCAGCGCCGTGGGGTAGCTCATGACGATGGGGCAGTTATAGCAGTTGCCGGCGGTCGGATCCTCCTTGCGCTCCCAGCGCACGCACGGCATCCAGATAAAGTCGACATCGCGGTCGATGAGGTTCATCACGTGGCCGTGGCTCATCTTGGCCGGATAGCACACGCTCTCGGACGGCATGGACTCGATGCCCGCCTGGTAGGTCTTTTTGCTCGACTGGTCGGACAGCTGCACGCTAAAGCCCAGGCGCGTAAAGAACGCATGCCAGAAGGGGTAGTTCTCGTACATGTTGAGTGCGCGCGGGATACCCACGGTGCCGCGCGGGGCCTCGTCGGGGCTCAGGACCTCGCGGTCAAAGAGCAGCTCGTTTTTCTTTTTGAAGAGGTTGGGGGCCTCGGTCTTCTGCTTTTTGTGGCCGGCGCCCTTCTCGCAGCGGTTGCCGGTAATGAAGCGCCTACCGCCGCCAAAGTCGTTGACGGTGAGCTGGCAGTTGTTGGAGCAACGGCCGCAGCGGACATGCTTTTGCGTCACGGTGAGGTGCGCGATGTCCTCGGCAGAAAGAATGGTCGAGGTGCCGTCGGCGCCGGCGCGATCGCGGGCGAGCAGGGCCGCACCGTAGGCGCCCATGCAGCCGGCGATGTCGGGACGCACGGCATGAACGCCGGTGAGCTGCTCAAACGCGCGCAGCGTGGCATCGGACATAAAGGTGCCGCCCTGGACGATTACCTGGCTGCCGATCTCCTTGGGATCGCGCAGCTTAATGACCTTGAACAGGGCATTCTTGATGACGGAATAGGACAGGCCGGCGGCGATGTCGCCCACCGTGGCGCCTTCCTTTTGCGCCTGCTTGACGCGCGAGTTCATAAAGACCGTGCAGCGACTTCCCAGGTCGACCGGGGCTTTGGCATGGATGGCGGCGTTGGCGAACGCGCGCACGTCCATGTTCATAGAGACGGCGAAGCTCTCGATAAAGCTACCGCAACCCGACGAGCAGGCCTCGTTGAGCATGATGTGCTCGATGACGCCGTCCTTGACGCGCAGGCACTTCATGTCCTGGCCGCCAATGTCCAGAATGAACTCGACGCCGGGCAGGAACGCCTTGGCGCCGCGCAGGTGCGCGACGGTCTCGATCTCGCCGGAATCGGCCTTGAGGGCCTCGATGAGCAGCGCCTCGCCGTAGCCCGTGGTGGTCACGTGGCCGATGGTGCAGCCCGCGGGGATGTGGTTGTAGAAATCGGCCATGATGACCTTGGCCGTGCCTAGGATGTCGCCGTTGTTGTTGCCGTACCAGGTGTGCAGCAGCTGACCGTCCTCGCCCACGAGCGCGGCCTTCATGGTGGTGGAGCCGGCGTCGATGCCGATGAACACGCGTCCGGTGTAGCCTTCGAGCTTGCCCTTGGGGACGACCTCGGTGTCGTGGCGGGTCTTGAACTCGGCAAAGTCCTCGTCGGTGGCAAAGAGCGGATCCAGACGCTCGACCTCGGCACCCTGCGTGTCACCCAGGGCATCGATGGCCCCGATGAGCTGCGGGAACGTGCTGAGCTTGTTGGACTCGTGCGCCATGGCGGCGCCGCTCGCCACAAACAGGTGAGCGTTTTGGGGCACGATACGGTGCTCCTCGTCCAGGTTGAGCGTGAGGTAGAAGCGGTGGCGCAGCTCGGAGAGATACTGCAGCGGGCCGCCCAGGAAGGCGACGTTGCCGCGGATGGGACGGCCGCACGCCAGGCCCGAGATGGTCTGGGTCACGACAGCCTGGAAGATGGAGGCGGCCACGTCCTCGGGGCGGGCGCCCTCGTTGAGCAGCGGCTGCACGTCGGTCTTGGCAAAGACGCCGCAGCGGCTGGCGATGGGATAGATGGTGGTGGCGTTGGCCGCGAGCTCGTTGAGGCCGCTGGCGTCGGTGTGGAGCAGGGTTGCCATCTGGTCGATGAACGCACCCGTGCCGCCGGCGCAGGTGCCGTTCATGCGCTGCTCGATGCCGTTATCGAAGTAGATGATCTTGGCATCCTCGCCGCCCAGCTCGATGGCGACATCGGTGGCCGGGATGAGGGTCTCGACGGCACGCTTGCTGGCGATGACCTCCTGGACAAACTCCAGGTCGAGCCACTGGGACAGCAGAAGGCCGCCCGAGCCGGTGATGGCGCAGGTCATCTGGGCCGTCGGCAGCACGGTCGCAGCGCCCTCGAACAGGTCGCGGGCGCAGGCACGGACGTCGGTGTGGTGGCGCTGGTACTTGGCGTAGACGATCTGGTTGTCGTCGTTGAGCACGGCAAGTTTAACGGTGGTGGAGCCCACGTCGATGCCCAGGTGCAGGTTGCCGCGAGCGTTCTCGGGGTTGAAGATCGCGCCTTCGGGGGCGTGGGCGGCGGCTACGGGCTCGGCAGCGGTAGCGGGCTCGCTGGCGACGGACGTCTCCCCTGCCGCGTTCTTGGCATCGGCAACTGCCTCGGCAACTTTCTCGGCAGCCGCGGTCGCGGCCTTCTGCGCGGCGTCCACCACGGCGGGCGCGGCCTCGCGTGCGGCAGCGACCATGCGGTCCTTGATGCCATCGACGAGTTTGCTCATTATCTCTCCTCTTAGTTGTTGGACTCGACGGTTGCGGCGGTGTCGGCCGTATCCTCGAGCTGCAGGTTCAATAGCTTCAAGCCGTATTCCGGCACGTTGATATCGATGGGTTGGCCATATAGGTCGCCGGGACGCACAAAGGCGATAACCGTCATAATGCGTGCCATGGCCTCGGGCGATTCGGTGAGGCCGTGCTCAAACCAGCGCTGAATCATGCCGACCTCGGCGCTCACGACGTAGGTAACGTAGTAGTCAAAGAACGTGCCCAGCGCCAGGCCCAAGATGCCCGTCTGTGCACGAGGCACCACGGCCTCACGCGCGGTGTCGATAATCTTCTTAATGAAAGCCTGGTCGCCGCCCGGGCCCAGCAGCGATCCGATTAAATCGCGGTTGGCCGCAAGGTAGCGCAGCAACTCAACCGAACCGGGCGCCGGCTCGAGCTCATCGATGTTGTGATAGAGATCGGGCAACTGAGCTGCGGTGATGAGCTCAATGCGCTCGCGGATCTCGGCCAGCAAGCCGTCCTCGATTTGATTGATAAAGTCGGGAATATCGCGGTAGTGCGAATAGAACGTGCGGCGCGTAAGGCCGGCGCGCTCGGTGAGCGACGCGACATTAATGTGCGAAAGGTCGCCGCTTTCGGCAAGCTCGCTGGCAAGTGCTTGGCGTAGGGCACGCTGCGAGCGAAGGGACCGGCGATCACATTTCTCGAGCTGGGACAAGCGTCCTCCTTGTTACTCAGTCTGCGCGCTATTGCACAGTGCGAGTATTATTGCACACCGTGTGTATCAACACGTAAAGGCAATATTTTGGATGTGACAAAGGGGCTGTCCCTTTGTCACATTCAGCGACCGCCTAGGTTGTGCCAGTTGTGCCTGGCTTTTGAAGCGGCATTGCCGATTGTTCAAAATGTCATTCGTGGGTAGAATAGTGTCGACGGCAGCCCAAGTTCTGGAAAGCTGGGCAGCGCCGTTGTTTGCATTAGGGGGTCAACGCCTTAGCGGCGGCGACCCCTTCTGTTGCGCTTCGAACGCTGCTTGAGTGCCTCGGAAAGGCCGACAAGTGCCGTGAAGAACGAGACCAAAGCGGTCAGAAGTCTCACGAAATCAATCAAATCGGTCATGGGCATCACCTCCCATCAGATGGAGGGCGCTGCCTGGCACATGGAACTGCCGCCAACAGTATCAATTCTATCAAAGCGCAGTTAGATATGCGAATGTTTGTTCGCATATCAGAAGATCGGAACTCGGGCATGGCGAAGGAGCAGTTCCTTTGCCATACCCGAGCTTGTCGCCGAACTGCTACCTACATTTTTCGAGTTATTCGGCCACGCTGCTGGTTCTGCATAAATGCACCACCGGGATTATCTGAGAGTTTTTGTCCTTATTTGAGCGCATACATGCCCATTTGCGCACTTACGTCACCGAATCAAACACCGTTAGAGGTATGAATGTTCCTGCGAGGGCATCTTTAGCCATTTAACGACCTCCGACAGGCCGAATAACTCGAAATTTGTTGGTGGCGAAAGCGTAACAGTCCTATACGCCAAAAGCCGGCATCTCCCATGTGACAAAGGGACTATCCCTTTGCCACATTATTCGATGACGGTGCGGGAGTTTTGCTTGCGCATGGTGGCGAGCATGTGTTTGGGGACGGCGTGGACCATGCAGCTACCGATGGTCGCGCTCGCGGCGGTCTTAGCTGCATCGCTTGCGTTTTTGGTCGCGTAGCTGTGGCGGAAACGTTTGAGCATGGCAATGTCGTTGCCGCCGTCTCCGTAAACCGCAACCTCGTCCTCGGCAATGCCGTAGTAGCCCGCCAGCCAGGCCACGCTCTCGCCCTTGTTGCATGCCACATCCGTGATCTCAAACATCACCGGATCGAACGGCGCGTTGACCACGCGGTCCGAGCGCTCGGCCAGATACGCCTTAAGGTCACGCTCCAGCTCGGGCGAGGTCACGCGGCAGTTGATCTTGCACACATCGTGGCGCAGGATGTCGCCGATCGACTGATCGAAATACTGTTCCTCGTGATAGCCGCCACGCGCGCGCATGCCGCGCATCACGATACGCTTGATGGGTCTGTCCTTTTTAAAGCCCGCCTGGTGCATCTCGAACGATCCGCTCGAAAACATGCCATCGGGCGTGGAGCAATCAAAGCAAATGTCCGGAAACTCCTTGAGCAGCTCCTCGGTGATCTGCGGGTCGATGGTCCAGGTCTTGAGCACCTCGCCATGACTGTCGCGCACAATGGAGCCGTTAGAGCAGCAGGCGTCAAGCGCCAGGCCCGTAAAGCCATGCTCGCCGATCGGCAGCGTCGAGCGTCCGGTCGCGGGAACCACATGCAGGCCAGCCTCGGTCAGCTCGCGAATGACACGGCGAATGGTCCCGTCTGCCTCGTGCAGGGCATTCAACAGCGTTCCGTCTAAGTCACTCGCAAACATCTTGATCATGGGCATGCCTCTCCTTCGTCTGCACGATATTGTAGACGAGAGCGGGCGCGTCCCAAGAGAGACGCGCCCGCTAGGCGAAAGATTGTCCTACACCGCGGCGGGGCCGTGTTCGCCGGTGCGGATGCGGATAACTTCCTCGACCGGCTCGACCCAGATCTTGCCGTCTCCAACGGCACCGGTGCGAGCAGCATTGCAGATAATCTCGACAATTCCGTCGACATGCTCATCGGCGCAAATGAGCGTGAACTGCACCTTAGGGATCGTGTTGACAAGCAACTCGTTGCCGCGCGCGTATTCCTTCCAGCCATGCTGTGCACCGCAGCCCTGCACCTGGTTGATAGTCATGCCGCGAACATCGGCAGCAAACAGCGCATCTTTAAGAACCTCAAGCTTTTCCTGGCGCACGATAGCCGTGATCTTTTTCATAATGAATTCCTCTCAATAATCAACGTATCCCTTTACATGAGACGCGGGTTTCCCAGGTGCCGCAGATTGGGTTGAAAGAGGAGCGCCGCGTACTTTTGTACGCAAGCGACGGTTTGAAACCCAAGGTGCGGTGCCTGGGGAAGCCGCTAGTCAAGTCCCGAGAAGGAGGGATATGCGCTCTCGCCGTGTTGACTCGCGTCCAGGCCCAGCGCCTCGTCGGCCTCGTCCACGCGCAGGCTGCCGTGGAACAGCGCCTTGACCACCGCGGCGGTCACCAAGTCGAGCACCAGTACAATAGCGACCGTCACCACAATGCCCAAAATCTGCGAGACGAGCAGCGACACGTCGCCCGTGTAGAACAGGCCACCCTTACCGGTCCACGAGAGCTCCGGCACACAGAACAGGCCCGTGAGCACGCCGCCCAAGATGCCGCCGATGCCGTGGCAACCGAACGCGTCGAGCGCATCGTCGTAGCCAAACTTGGTCTTAAGATGGCTGATGGCCAGGTAGCAGACAGGCGAGACGATCAGGCCCATGACCAGCGCCGCCCACGGCTCGACAAAGCCCGCACCCGGCGTGACCACCACAAGGCCCGCAACCAGACCGGTGCTGGCGCCCACCAGCGTGGGGCGACCGGTATGCACGCGCTCGACGGCAAGCCACGAGACCATGCCCGCCGCGCTGGCCGTCACGGTGTTGAGGATGGCAAGCGCCGCCACGGCGTCGGCCTTAAACTCGCTGCCGCCGTTAAAGCCAAACCAGCCAAACCAAAGCAGGCCGGCGCCCAGCGCCACAAACGGCACGTTATGCGGACGGTAGCTCACCATGCCAAAGCCGCGACGACGGCCGAGCATCAGGCAGAGAATCAGGCCCGTCAGACCGGACGAGATGTGCACCACGTCGCCGCCGGCAAAGTCGAGCGCACCGATGATGTCGCCGATAAAGGAGCCCTCGCCGCCCCACACCATGTGGGCAAGCGGCGCATAGACCACGAGCAGCCAAATACCTAGGAAGGCCGCCATGGCACCAAACTTAACGCGGCCGGCCAGGCTGCCCGTGACGATAGCAGCCGTGATCATAGCAAATGCCATCTGGAAGGCGATGTTGATGATCTGAGGGTAGACGGCACCGTCCGACGCGGTGCCCTCAGCCGCCTGCAGCACCTGGTTGAGCACCGGCAAGCACAGCAGCTGGTCAAGGCCTCCAATAAACGGGCTGGAACCGTCGCCGCCGTAGGCCAGCGACCAGCCGGCAACAATCCACAGCACGCCGACCAGGCCAATGGCGCCAAAGCACATGAGCATGGTGTTGATGACATTTTTGCGCCTCGAGAGGCCGCCATAGAAAAACGCCAGACCCGGTGTCATTAAAAACACGAGCATGGTGCAGATGAGCATAAACGTTGTCGATCCCGTATCGTACATTCGCTCCCCCTTGATCGCATGAACGTTGTCGGCGCCCATAATGCGACCGAGGAGCAACTGGTGTAGACCAGATACGGCGTTGTTAAACGCTGCGTTGTCGAATGGAAACGGCGCCGCAATCTTGGAAACGGCGCGGCAACGGGCGCGAAACGAACGGGAAATACGCGAGCAAGGAAGCCGCGAGCGCTCCCATCCCGGCTAGCGTCGGAACAGCTCGCGGGCTCGGTCGCGGAGGTCGGTAGCTCGGATGACGCCCTCGTAGCGGTTGATGCGCAGACGCGGGAAGGCGTTAAAGAAGCGTAGGTCGCGGCGGCTGAGTGACACGCTCGGCACCGGACGGCTCATGCGCTTGCCGGCAAGGCGACGACTGAGCGACGGACGAGGCATGCTCGGCGCGGCATCGGCCACGCGGCGGGCAGCAAGTGCCAGACCGCGGGCACCGTCCGCGATAAACGTCGGCATCGAAGCCTTCTCTCGCAGGGCATCGAGCGTCGCGTCACCCAGCTCGGCCAGCCACGCGTTAACGGCACGGCTACGGATGTGCGTCTGTGTCACCGAGTCAATCGTCGATTCGGGAATGCGCTCGAGCATTGAGTCCGAGGCATCGGCAAGCGACTCATTGATGCGGTCGGCAAGGTCGGCGCGCACGCGCTCCAGCTGATCGGACAGACGCCGCCAGCTCGCCAACGAGCACGCCGCGTCGACCATCATCGCGACCGCGACGATAAAGGCGGACAGCCGCACAATCAGCACCGGCAGATGGCCAAGCAGCCCCAGCAATGCCGGCTCCACTAAACGGCAAATGCACAGCGCACCCAGGCCAAACGCGCAAGCCCAGTACAGGCAGATACGTCCGTGCAGGTTAAACGGTAGGTGCGAATAGTCCCAAAAGCGAGCGCCCGTTGTTTTTTCCAGCAGCACGCCCACGCTGTACTCAATCACGCTGCATACGAGCGCTGCAGCGACAAACTGGCTCGAGGCATCCGGAATCCCACGCAACAGCAGCCAGCAGGCAATGCCGCCCGCGCCATAGATAGGGCAGCACGGCCCCAGCAAAAAGCCACTGTTGGCAAATCGTCCGTGGTTGAGCATGGCGCAGACTGTCGATTCCCATGCCCAGCCGCAAAAACCGTAGAAGGCAAACGAGAGCACCAGCGCCGAGAGCGGACAGGCGGCGAGCGTCGCGCCGTCAAATGCCATATCAATCGCGGTTCCCACCGTCTACCCTCTCCTCTTTTCGTTCGAGCCCTCGTTCGAATCGTTCGCGCCGCCTTTGCGCGGTAGACGGCCGGCGACCGTCTCGCGCAGCGCGCACCATTTATCTGCCAGGCATACAATCCAAGCCTCACGACACGTCGGCGGCACTGGCACCAGCGGAAACATATGCCGCACGATGATATTCCGCTCGCGCGACGTCAGCTCAAAATCTTCCTCCGCACGTGCCAGGGCAAAAAACGGGTGGCGAAAGCCATGCAGCCGATGGCTTGGGTCGGGATCGTGCCAGTCATAGAGAAAGTAATCGTGCAGCAGGGCCCCGCGTAGCAACGAGGCGCGGTCGACCGAGACACCGACGCGGCCCAGGCGCTCGGCAAAGGACAGACTTGCCCGCGCCACCGAGGTCACATGCGCATACACCGTCACATCGCCATGCTGAATAAACTCGCGCGTCAGGTCCAGACGGCCCGCCTGTGCCAGTTGACGGGCAGCATGGTCCACTTCGCACGCGATTTTCTCGGCACGAACGACATCGGACATGCTGCCTCCTTCCAGCGACTCACGGCGACAAGCCACGGCCTGTGCGCAATCGATAAAAACATCATGGAACACATCAGTATGGCATCGGACAAAACGTTTTGCCCCGCCAGTTGGCGAATTACCGCGCCGCCGTCACATATCAAACGCCAAAATGTGCGAGACTGTTTTGTGCAATTGTGCCGGCCGAGGGAGCGCCGGCGCTCGATTCGCATGGAGTAACCCACAACGATGCTGCTTACGCAAACGACAACGCCCGAGGACGTCAAGGCTCTCGACCGCGCCGAGCTTCCGCTGCTCTGCGGCGAGATCCGTCAGGCAATCCTCGAAAGCTCCGCCGCCGTCGGCGGGCACGTTGCCCCCAACTTGGGCGTCGTTGAGCTTACGGTTGCGCTTCATCGCGTGTTTAACTCCCCCATCGACAAGATTGTCTTTGACGTTTCGCACCAGACCTACGCCCACAAGGCGCTGACGGGGCGCGCGTACACTTATATCGATCCGGAGCGTTATGGTGAGGCTTCTGGCTTTGCCAATCCCGACGAGTCCGAGCACGACCTGTTCGCCATGGGTCACACCTCGACCTCGGTGAGCTTGGGCTGCGGCCTTGCCCACGCGCGCGACCTGGCGGGCGATGCGTACAACGTCATTACCGTTATTGGCGACGGCTCGCTTTCGGGCGGCCTGGCGTTTGAGGGCTTTAACAATGCCGCCGAACTCGATAGCAACCTAATCATCATCGTCAATGACAACGACCAGTCCATCGCCGAAAACCACGGTGGCCTGTATCGCAATTTGGCCGAGCTGCGCGCCAGTAACGGTACCTGTGAGCGCAACGTTTTCCGCGCGATGGGGCTCGACTACCGCTATCTGGACGCCGGTAACGATGTGTTGGCCCTCGTCGACGCGCTGCAGGAGCTGCGCGACATCGACCACCCCATCGTGCTGCACGCCTCGACCGCCAAGGGCAAGGGCTTTGAGCCAGCCCAGAGCGACCCCGAGCGCTGGCATCACGTAGGCCCCTTTGACATGGCGACCGGCCGCAAGCTCTGCCCGGGCCATCCGAGCGAGCCTGCGCCGCGCACCTATGCCGACATTACGGGCGAGGCGCTCAGCGCCGCCATCGAGCGCGATCCGCAGGTCGTGGGCATCACGGCCGCCACGCCCTACATCATGGGTTTTACGCCCGAGCTTCGCGCTGCCGCCGGCAAGCAGTTTGTCGACGTGGGCATTGCCGAGGAGCACGCTGTGACCTTTGCCACCGCGCTTGCACGCTCGGGCGCCAAGCCAGTCTTTGGTGTGTACGGCACGTTTTTGCAGCGCGCCTACGACGAGCTCTGGCACGACCTGTGCCTCAACGACGCCCCTGCAACCATCCTGGTGTTTGGCGCATCGATCTTTGGCACCACATCCGAGACGCACCTCTCGTTCTTTGATATTTCCATGCTGGGCGCTCTTCCCAACATGCGCTACTTGGCGCCGGCCTGCATGGAGGAATACCTGTCCATGCTGAGCTGGTCGCTCGACCACCGCGAGCATCCCGTGGCGATCCGCGTACCGGGCATTGGCCTGGTTAGCCGCCCCGATTTGGCGCCCGCCGAGGACACCGACTACAGCGCCGTTCGCTACAACGTGGTGCGCCAGGGCCGCGACGTTGCCGTGCTCGCGCTCGGCGATTTCTTTGAGCTAGGCGAGCGTGTGGCAAACCGCTTGGCCGCCGAGTACGGTATCGAAGCCACGCTCGTCAACCCGCGCTTCGCAACCGAGCTCGACCGCGAGTTCCTCGACAGCCTTGCCGCCGAGCATCGCGTCGTCGTCACCCTCGAGGACGGCATCTTGGACGGCGGCTGGGGCGAGCGCGTGGCGTGCTACCTGGCCTGCACGCCCGTGCGCACGCGCACCTTCGGCATCGCCAAGGGCTTCCCCGACCGCTACGACCCCAACGAGCTGCTCGCTCAGAACGGCATGACGGTCGAGAACATGGCCGCCGAAGCCGTAAGGCTACTCAACGAGTAAGAAAACCTCCGCAAGGGAAGCATCCCTGCGGAGGTTTTAATTTTCGCGACGCGATTATCTCAATCTGTAACATCTAGAGCCCGAATTCCCGTCTAACTGTTACAGATTGAGACATTCGAATTCCCCTGAAGAGAAAATCTCGATCTGTAACAGTTAGAACCCATTTCCTCGTCTACCTGTTACAGATTGAGACAAAGCAGCGAGGCAGGCCGTCACATCTGCAAGAACCACCACAAAGGTGCCTGTCCCTTTTTGGTAGGTAGAATTACCCATAAGGTAAGTATGTTTCTGAGTTATTTCGTGTTGACCCATTTGAGCGCGATAGGGTATAACTCTACTCAACCGCTAGGGATTTTATTGAGAAAGGTGTTCTACCATGAGCAAGAACCTCTCCCAGCAGGTCGTTCTCGACCGCCGCGGCTTTGTCGCCGCTACCTTCGCAACCGTCGCCGGCCTTGGTCTTGCCGGCTGCTCCGACACCAGCGCCGAGGCCGACAAGGGTTCCGCCGCCGGCTCCTCCAAGGGCTCCGAGGATACCGAGGTTTCCGCTACGCTCGATGCCAAGGCATTCGACAAGCTCGTCGACAACGGCCCCAAGGCCGATGACGACGCCATCGCCGCCAGCACCTGGGCCACGGCCGTCAAGGACGCCGGCGTCTTTAAGATCGGTGGCGTTCAGACCTCCACGCTCTTCTCCCTCCTCAACGAGAAAGACGGTCAGACCCGCGGCTTCGACGCCGGTATCGCACAGCTCCTGTCCAACTACATTCTGGGCGAGAACAAGGTCGAGATCACCCAGGTGACCTCGGACACACGCGAGTCCGTCCTGCAGAACGGCCAGGTCGACGCCGTCTTTGCCACCTACACCATCACTGACGAGCGCAAGAAGCTCGTCTCCTTCGCCGGCCCCTACTACTACACGCAGCAGGCCATCCTGGTGCTCGCCGATAACGACGACATCAAGAGCGTCGACGACCTGGCCGACAAGAACGTCGCCGTCCAGTCCGGCTCCAACGGCCCCGCTATCCTGGAGGAGTTCGCCCCCAAGGCCAGCCAGCAGGAGTTCAAGACCGACGAGGAGGCCCGCCAGGCACTCCAGCAGGGCCGCGTTGACGCCTACGTCATCGATAACAACATGCAGCAGAGCGCCCTGGTCCGCGAGCCCGGTAAGTACAAGATCGCCGGCAAGCCCTTCGGCAGCAAGGAGCCCTATGGCATCGGTCTGCCGCTCGATTCCGACGGCGTCGCCTTTGTCAACGACTTCCTTAAGAAGATCGAGGACGACGGCACCTGGACTGAGCTGTGGCAGATCTGCATCGGCGACCGTACGGGCGACACCAACGTTCCCGAGCTGCCCGAGATCGGCGCCTAAGCTCGCAAGCTGGGCATCAGCCGCTGCGAAACCATACGGAAACGCACGATTCGCTTTATTGCGCTAAACTGTTTCCTCACTGAGTTGTCGGGGCTTCCGTACACACGGGAGCCCCTTTCCTTATCGGCGGGAGGTCCGCATGAGTCTCTCCGAGCTCTGGTCGCTCTATGGCCAGAACTATATCGACGCGCTGCTAGCCACCTGGGGCATGACGCTTGAGTCGTTTGCCATCGCCATGGTGCTGGCCGTCGCCATCACCGTGATGCGTGTGTCGCCGCTCAAGCCGCTGCGCGTCTTTGGCGACCTGTATGTCCAGGTCTTCCGTAACATCCCCGGCATCGCGCTGCTCATCATCATCGTCTACGCGCTGCCGCCGCTCAAGGTCGTCCTGCCCTACCGCACCTGCGTTATCGTCGCCACGGTACTTTTGGGCTCGGCCTTTGGTTCCGAAAACTTTATGAGCGGCATCAACACCGTCGGCGTCGGCCAGGTGGAAGCCGCCCGCTCGCTCGGCATGAGCTTCAGCCGTATCCTCGCTAAGATCGTGATTCCGCAGGCGCTGCGTTCGAGCGTGCTGCCCATGACCAACCTCTTTATCGCCGTCATGCTCACCACCGCGCTCGGCAGCCAGGTGCCGCTTAAGCCGCAAGAGCTTACCGGCGTGGTGAGCTACATCAATACCCGCTCGCTCGGCGGCGTCGCCGCGTTCTTTATCTCGGCGCTCGGCTACCTGGGCACGGCCTTTGTGGTGAGCCACATTGGCAACTATATCGATAAGAAGGTGAGGATCCTCCGATGAGCAAGCATTCCTCCCCTGCACTCACCATGCGCGATGCGCTCTACGAGGCTCCCGGCCCCAAGATGCGCGCCAAGATTCGCATCGGCACCGCCATCTCACTCGTCGCCGTGGCCGCGCTCGTCGCCCTGGTGCTGCAGCGCTTTTATGTGACCGGCCAGCTTTCGGTCCACTACTGGTATTTCTTTACGCACCTCACCACCTGGAAGTTCCTACTTGCCGGCTTTGAGGGCACCGTTAAAGTCGCACTCACCGCTGGCGCCATCGCGCTGGTGCTGGGCTTAGCCCTTATGCTCGGCCGCACCAGCGACATTAAGCCGCTGCAGCTGGCCTGCCGCGTGCTCACCGATTTCTTCCGCGGCGTGCCGAGCCTGCTGTTTATCTACTTCTTCTTTTTGGTACTGCCCCAGTACAAGATCGCGCTGCCGTCGTTTTGGATGCTCACGCTTCCCGTCGCGCTCGCTGCCGCCGGTGTACTTGCCGAGATTTTCCGCGCCGGCGTCAACGCCGTACCGCGCGGGCAGGTCGAGGCGGCCCAGGCACTCGGTCTCTCCAAAGCTAAAATCACCTTTAAAATCGTGTTGCCGCAGGCTATTCGATTTATCATCCCGTCGTTGATTTCGCAGCTCGTGGTCGTAGTCAAAGACACCACCGTCGCCTATGTGGTGAGCTACCCCGACCTCATGCAAAACGCCCGCGTGCTCATTACCAACTACGACGCTCTCGTGTCGGTCTACCTGGTAATCGCGGTCATCTATATCCTCATCAACGTCGCGATCAACAAAGCCGCTGTCTATGTTTCGCACAAGACCGGCGCAACCATTATCCGCTAACGCTTTACCATTTCGAGTCATAAGGAGCCGAGCACCATGGCACAAAGCACTTCCGCTTCCGGCAAGCAGCCGCTGATCGAGCTCAAGCACGTCGATAAACACTACGGCGATCTGCATGTCCTCAACGACATTAACCTCTCTGTTGACCGCGGCGAGGTCGTCGTTGTGATCGGCCCCTCGGGCTCGGGCAAGTCGACCATGTGCCGCACCATCAACCGCCTGGAAACCATCGACTCGGGCGAGATCCTCATCGAGGGCGAGCCCCTGCCGCAGGAAGGCAAGGACCTTGCCCGCATGCGTGCCGAGCTGGGCATGGTGTTTCAGCAGTTCAACCTGTTTGCACATATGACGGTGCTGCAGAACGTCATGCTGGGACCGGTCGATGTGCTGGGTGTCTCCAAGGACGAGGCCCGCGAGCGCGCCATGGACCTGCTGGGCCGCGTGGGCGTGGCCGAGCAGGCCGACAAGGTGCCCGCACAGCTTTCGGGCGGCCAGCAGCAGCGCGTGGCCATCGCCCGTTCACTCGCCATGCAGCCCAAGGCCATGCTTTTTGACGAGCCCACAAGCGCCCTCGATCCCGAAATGATCAACGAGGTGCTCGAGGTCATGGTCCGTCTGGCCCAGAAGGGCATGACGATGATCGTCATCACGCACGAAATGAACTTTGCCCGCCGCGTGGCCGACCGCGTCGTCTTTATGGCCGACGGCCAGATCGTGGAAACCGGCACGCCCGACGAGTTCTTCGACCACCCCCAGACCAAGCGCGCCCAGGACTTCCTCAACTCCATCAAGGGTCACTAGCCAGCCACCCCGTGGGACAAATCCATCGGAAGCGTTGTCCCACGTCTCTCATGCGCCCTGTCACCTTCAGATTCGAAAGCAACACCTATGATCGGAACCCGCACTTCATCGTCATACACCCCGCACGTCGACGTCGCCCCCGCCGACCGCCCACTCATCCTCGTCGCACCGCGCTGGGAAGAGGCAGAGCCGTTTTTAACCGAGATGCTCTCCCCCAACGAGGAAATCGCAAGTGTCTTTGTCGACGCCATTCTTGCCGCCGGCGGTCTGCCGCTGCAGATGTCCATTACCGAAGACGTCGACGTTATCCGTCATTACGTGGAAATCGCCGACGGCATCGCCATTCCCGGCGGTCCGGACGTCAACCCCAAACGCTGGGGCGACGAGCGTCCTTACGACCCCACGCTGTGCTGCGAGATTCGCGACCGTTTTGAGTTTAAGCTGGTTAACGAGGTACTTCGCGCCAAGAAGCCGCTCTTTACCACCTGCCGCGGCACGCAGCTGCTTAATGTCGCCACCGGCGGCACCCTGTGCATGGACGTGCCGAGCCTGGGCGCGCGCGAGGGCCGCACGCAGTGGCGCCATACCCACGTGCTCAACGACCCCGTGCATCCCGTCGAGGTCGTGCCGGGCTCACTGCTGGAGCGCGCGGTTGGCGGGCACAGGCTGATCCAGACCAACTCCGCACACCACTGCTGCGTCGATCGTCTGGATAAAAGCACGCGCTTGGTCGCCAAGGCAACCGACGGCGTTCCCGAGTGTATTGAGGTCGAAGGCCAGCCTTTCTGCCTGGGCGTGCAATGGCACCCTGAGTACACGTGGAAGACGCTCGAGACCGACTTTAACCTCTGGAAGTCGTTTGTCGAGGCGGCAGCCAAGGTCAAGCAGGCCCGCTAGCTCGCAAACCACAAAACAGATAAGGGCGCCCCGCCGGCCACATGGTCCGGCGGGGCGCCCTTTTACCTATATGTAGCCGGCAAGCAGCCCAAGGCTCGCAAGCTCTTATTCAGCCGCCTCGCGCAGGGCCGACAACGTGGCCGCATATTGCTGCTGCAACGCATGCATTCCCTCGCGAGCGCCATCAACGGTATCGGCGCCGCGCAGCGCCTCGGTCACCACGACCGCCGGCTCGTACAGATTATCGAATCCCAGGTTCTGGCTCACGCCCTTGAGCGTGTGCGCTGCCATAAACGCACCTTCGGCGTCTCCTGCCGCCATGGCGGCCTCCAGCTTGTCCATGCTCTCGTCATCCAAAAACTTGAGGGCAAAGCGGGCAAGCATTTCCTCGCCCATCAGCCGAGCGCACGCGTCATCATAATTAGCGCCGATCTTCTCATACGCCTCACGCATGGAAATCATGGATTAAAACTCCTTTGGTCAAACTAAATCGTGGGAAACGCGACAACGTCGGCGGGGCGTGCCAACGTCTCGGCAATACGGTCTTGCACCTCGAGCAGGCAGTCGAGCAACAGCGGGTTAAAGGTGCCGCACTTACCGTCCAGGATCATCTGGATCGCCTCCTTGTGCGGGATAGCGTCCTTGTACACGCGCACGCTCGTCAGCGCATCATACACGTCGGCCACCGAGACCACCTGCGCGGCAATGGGAATCTGGTTGCCCTTAAGGCCATCGGGATAACCCTTGCCGTCCCAGCGCTCGTGATGCCAACGCGCAATCTGGTACGCATATTCCATAAGCGCATTGCCGACGTGATGGCGACCCAGCTCAAGCAACATGTCGGCGCCGATCGTGGTATGCGTCTTCATAATCTCGAACTCCTCGGACGTAAGGCATCCGGGTTTGTTGAGGATCGCATCGTCAATCGCCATCTTGCCAATATCGTGCAGCGCCGAAGCCAGGGCAATCGTGGAGCGTTCCTCGTTGTCGAGGGAGATGGTGTCGCTACGCTGGACCAGACAGTCAAGCAGCAGCTCGGTCAGCTTTTCGATATTCGTAACGTGCCTGCCGCTCTCGCCGTTGCGAAGCTCCATGACGCCGGCCATGATGTCAATGAGCATGCGACTGTTCTTGACGCGCTCGTTGTACTGCTGGGACAGCAGGCTCGTCAGGCGGCGCTGTTTGGCGTATAGGCGGATGGTGTTGCTTACACGGCGGCGCACGACACGGGAGTCAAACGGGCGGTTGATATAGTCCGAGGCGCCCAGCTCGTACGCGCGCAGAACCATATCATCGGAATCTTCGCTCGAAATCATGATGAAAGGCAGATTGTCGATACCCGATCGGCGCGACAGATCGGCCAGCACCTCAAAGCCGCTTATACCCGGCATGACAATATCCAGCAGCACGAGCGACAACTCATCGCCATAGCGGTCGACCATGTCGAGCGCCGTACGACCGTTGTCGGCCTCGAGGATGCAATACTCGTCCTTGAGCATCTCGTTGAGAATGGCTCGGTTCATCTCGGAGTCATCGACAATAAGCACCAAAGGCTTTTCGCTTTGGAAGGCTTCGATGGAATCGGCATCGGTCACGACCGTACCGGCTTTTGCCTTAGCGCGGCTCAATAACTGGACAGCGCGGCCAACTCCTTCATCGACCGTCTCGCCATGAATGCGAACACCGCCAACACATGCCGTCAAGCTCACGTACTCATGGCCCGGAACAATCGTGGCATGAACGGCATCGGACACCTGATGCAGGCGACGGGTGAAGTCATCGGAGGGAATATTGGGCATGACGACCACAAACTTGTCGCAGCCATAGCGTACAAGCTCGTCAGTCGAACGAATTCCGCTGCGTATGGCTGTCGCCACAGCACCGAGCGCAAGGTCGCCGGCATGACGGCCACACGTATCGTTGAAGACCCTAAAATCATCAAGGTCGATCACCGCAACGCCGGCATTCATGCGGGCGCTACGGAGCTTTTCCTCGTAATATCGGCGATTGCGCACACTCGTCAGCACGTCGGTGTAGACGAGGTCCTCTTCTGCAGCCTCTTGCTCATCGATCGGACGCACCATCAGCAGGACGTGAGGCTCGCCCTCGACCTTCAGAGGGCGCAGGCGAGCGCGGTACTCGGTACCATCATTGAGCAGCTGCTCCGATACATCATCGGAACCTGCCAAGGCCTCAAGACTCGACTGACGCAGACAAGGGCAGCGATCGCCGGCGAGCAAGCAGTTAGGCTCGCTCTTAATCTGATCGGCCGACAACAAACGCACCACGGGGTAGGTCTTCGCGACGCGGGCGACCTCGGCGGCAGCCTCCTCGTCGGTTAGATTGACCTCGTGATTATTGAGCATATGGGGCCCTTCCTATCGTTACGCACGGCAACGGTGCATATCAATTGGTACAAGGGTAGCATCTAACAGCTGAAGGCAAACGCGCGATTATCGTTACATTTTTATGACCTGGCAAACGGCGGTAATGGAGCCGCGGGCGCGCGGTTATGGGCGCATTCGTTAACAATGACGAAACGCTAACAGCCCCTCTCCCCGCAGGTCATCGAGCGTGCTAACGCTCCAAGACATCGCGAACGGCGTTTGCCGCCGTAACGGGGCGATCGCGCAGACCGTTATGCGCGCCCGGGATCGTCACAAGGGGGCAATCGAGATATTCGGCAGCCGCTCGCGTGCCAGCCTCGCGGGGTGTATCGACCGAAAGCTCGCCCAAAAACACGGCCGACACCGCCTTTGACGCGCGGACGCGCTCCCAGTCGGGAGCATATGTCATATTTGTTCCGTATTCATTAGCCATAAAGCAACGACCATTGCGCAGGGCATGTTTGGCTTCCGCTTCGGTCGTCCCGGGAGCTTCGGGGTCCAAGTCGCCGAGGGCTCCCAAGAAAAGCCGGAGCGCCCTTGAAACCTTTCCAGCCGCAATCATATCGAGCAAAACCGGAGCTGCGCCCATGCCGACGCCTTCGGCCGACACAGCCGGCTCATGCAGAATCGCACGGGCGACGAGATGGGGTTCGGCGCGAAGAAGCTCCAGCGCCACCAACGTACCGGCGCTATGCGCAAGCACATTTGTCGGAGCGCCAACGTGTTCGATCACGGCTTGCAGGTCGGCAGCCTGAGCGGCAAGATCATAGCTGCCGTCTGCCGCATCGCTGCTGCCACCGCAGCCGCGGCGGTCGTAGGCAATTACGCGGTAGTTGCGGCTGAGCTCACAAGCGATACCGTCGAAAAATGTGCCGTCGACACAAGCGCCGTGCACGCACACCAAGGCAGGAGCATCAGGCGACACATCTGGGCCGGCATATTCGCGACAGGCAATCGTGGTGCCCGCATTCTCGACCGTAAAATTCATGTTGTGCCCCCATCATCAATGCTCATCCAGTTGCACGTCAGCGCGGTTGGATGGACCCACATTGCCTTACACCTTGTTAACAGATTAACTTTACCCGACCCGAGGCTTTTCATGGCGCGGCATAATGGGCGACGTGAAAAAACGAAACTTGTAAAGCAAGAGCCCGCACCTTGCTTTGGAGCCGATGCTATGCTTAGGCACAATTGTCTTGAGGAGCATATGCCTATGTCTACGTTTTTGAATGCCAGCCCCATCTTTGGGCCCGTTCGCAGCCGTCGCCTTGGTCTCTCGCTCGGCGTCAACATGATGCCGGCCAGCGGCAAAATCTGCACGTTCGACTGCATTTACTGCGAAAACGGCCTCAACGCCGAGCGCCCCTGCCATGAGCCGTACAACACAGCTGCCGTGGTACTCGACGCGCTCGAGGCAAAGCTGCGCGAGATGGCAGCCGAGGGCGAGCTCCCCGATGTGATCACCTTCGCAGGAAACGGCGAGCCCACCGCCGCACCGGAGTTTCCCCAGGCGATTGCCGGCGCCGTCGCGCTGCGCGATCAGCTGGCCCCAAACTCCAAAATCGCCGTGCTCTCCAACGGTACGCGCGCCGACCGCCCCGAGGTGCACGATGCGCTCATGATGGTCGACGACAACATCCTCAAGCTCGATACGGTCGATCCGGCATTTATCCAGCTGCTCGACCAGCCTGTTGGCCCCTACGACGTCGAGCACCAGATTGAGACGTTCGCAAGCTTTGACGGTCACGTTATTATCCAGACGATCTTTTTGACCGGTGAGTATCTGGGCAAGCCCATCGACAACACCGGCGAGGAGTACGTTGCCCCCTGGCTCGCGGCACTTGAGCGCATTCGCCCACAAGAAGCGACCATCTACACGGTGGCTCGCGAGACGCCGGTCGCCGGCCTTGCCAAAGCAGCGCCCGAGGCCCTCGACGCCATCGCCGCGCGCGTCCAAGCCCTCGGCATTCCCTGCCAGGTGAGCTACTAGCAAAACCACGCAGCAGCTAGTGCCCGCCACCCCGCTCCATCAGTTGCGGTGATATAGTTCCTGTTTATGCTGTTAAACCGCTTAAATCGGAACTATATCACCGCAACTTTTATGGACGCGTGAGTGGGCTATACTAGCTGCGGATGAAAGGAAGTTAGCCATGTATGACAAAGGACCCGTACCCGGCCGCAACGACGCCTGCTGGTGCGGCAGCGGCAAAAAATATAAGAAATGTCACAGCGCCTTCGACGAGCGCCTCGAGCGCCTGTGGGAGGAGGGCTGGGAGGTTCTGCCCCGTACGCTCTACAAGACGCCCGCCGATATCGAGGGCATCAAGCGCTCCGCCGCCATCAACGTGGGCGTGCTCGACTACGTAGGCGAGCACATCGCCGCGGGCATGACCACCAACCAGATTGACCAGATGATCTACGACTACACCGTCGAGCACGGTGGCACGCCGGCCGATCTCAACTACGAGGGCTACCCCAAAAGCGTGTGCACCTCGATCAATGATGTGGTCTGCCACGGTATCCCCTGTGATACGGACGTGCTGCACGAGGGCGACATCATCAACGTGGACTGTTCCACGATTCTTGACGGCTACTTTAGCGACTCGAGCCGCATGTTCTGCATCGGCGAGGTCTCGGCCGAGCGTCAGCGCCTGGTCGACGTCACTCGCGCCAGCGTGGAGGCGGGTCTGGCCGCCGTCAAGCCGTGGCTACCGCTGTCCGTGATGGCCGAGGCCGTGCAAAAGACGGTCGAGGACGCCGGTTTTAGCGTGGTGCGCGAGTACGGCGGACACGGCATCGGTAAGGAGTTCCACGAGGACCCGTTTGTGGGCTTTACCACCGAGGCGCCCGATGTGGACACCATTATGGCTCCGGGCATGGTCTTTACCATCGAGCCCATGGTCAATGCCGGAGCGCCCGACATTAAGATCAGCAAGGGCGACGGCTGGTGTGTGCGCACCAAGGACGGTAGCGATTCGGCCCAGTGCGAGGTACAGCTCGTGGTGACCGAGGACGGTTACGAGCTGCTCAGCTGGTAGCTGTGGATGCGCCGGATGCCGACGGGCACGCCCGTCTTGCATCCGGCGTTTTATTTGAGCGTTTTGCCTGATAAAACCTGCCAAAATTAACCTGTCCCTTTTTGGCAGGTCGAGCGGAGAGGACTGCTTGTGAACATTCTGGTTTTGTTGCCCGTCAACGACCGTCATCGCGCAATTCTTGAGTCGAGCGCTCCGGGCGAGGACTTTATCTACACGAGCGCCGACGCCGCCACGCACGAGCAGGTCGCCGATGCCGACGTGATCCTGGGCAACATCGACCCTGCCCTGCTTACCGCGTGCAAGCACCTCCAGCTGTTGCAATTGCAGACCGCCGGCTATGACGACTACCTTGCCGCCGGCACCGTGCCGACCGACGCCAAACTGTCTTGCTCGGTGGGCGCCTACGGTCAGGCCGTAAGCGAGCACATGTTTGCCATGGTTCTTTCTATGATGAAGCGCCTGCCCGGCTATCACGACTTGCAGCGCGAGCATCGCTGGGAGGATTTGGGGCCGGTTACCTCGCTCAAAAATGCCAACGTGCTGGTGCTGGGCGCAGGCGATATCGGCGGCCACTTTGCCACGCTCTGCCGCAGCATGGGCGCACACGTCCGCGGCATCAAGCGCCATCCGCTCGTCTACCCCATTGTATTTGAGGACATGGACGGCATGGATGCCCTGTCTGAGCGCCTGGCCGAGGCCGATGTCGTCGCATCCTTTATGCCCAGCACACCCGAGACCCGCGGCCTGGCGAACGCCGAGTTCTTCGCCGCGATGAAGCCGGGCGCCTTCTTTGCCAACGGCGGTCGCGGCGATCTTGTGGTCGCCGAGGACTTGGTTGCCGCTCTGGAGTCGGGACATCTCGCCGGCGCCGCGGTCGACGTCACCGACCCCGAGCCGCTGCCCGCCGCAAGCCCGCTGTGGGATGCGCCCAACATGCTCATCACGCCGCACGTCTCCGGTTGGTTCCACTTGGAGGCTACGCTCAACAATGTGGTCGACATTGCCGCAGAGAATCTGCGTCACTTGCAGGCCGGCGAGACCCTGCGCTGCTGGATCGAACACTGATTGTTCCGGCGTTTTCCAAACGCCGGAACCCCTCGACGCTGCGAGCCCGCCAGAGCGGCAATCTGCCTTTCAATCGTCGGGCATGACCAGAAGGTCAATGCCCTCCTCTTTCAAGGCACCTTGCTCACTCTGGCGGGCTCTCGCTGACTTTTGTTCAACCTGCGGCGCTTTGCTGGCGCGGCCCTACCTGTGGGCTCTCGCTGACTTTTATTCGACCTGCAGGGTCTTCAAATTGCTAGAGCGTTGCTAAGTAATTCTTTGCGTCTTCTGCGCTCATTGCTGCGACGGGTGCGTGTGAACAGAGTTTGGCATCGTTGGTGACCAGAAGGTCTGCCTTTGCGCGCATTGCTGCCGCAATGATTAAATCGTCTTCGTAATCGCTATGGAGCTTACGCTGCTTGCTCGCCATCCATATGTCACTCAGGTCGCAGGGTACCGGCGTGGCAAGTTGCGACAACACGTCGAGGCAATCCCATGCAAGTGATGTCGCCGCCACGGCGGCATCTTGGGATAGCGAGCCATGCTCGCGCCGATACCACGCCTTATGTTCGCTCGAAATCAAATAGAACAGATCTTTGGACGATGTCGCCGCATACAGCAAATCCACCTGCGCCGTGCATGCATCGCGTAAAAACTCAATCGCCACCGAACGACCACGTCGTGAGGGAATGAAGTAATCGAGCCACACGTTGGTGTCAACCAAGATGCGCCTTGGAGCCTCACTCATAGAGCCAGCTCATCTCCTCGCCGTAGCGATCCGCGTAGGCGTTCCGTTTGAGTTCTTCATCGCCCGAGGGCTGAGCCTTGACCATATCGATTCCCGACTCACGGCAAGCGGCAGCGAACAGCTTCGACCCCTGATCCATGAGCTCGAGCTTACGTTTAGCGGCCTTTTCGCGCTCGCGCTGTTCCACCCGGACACGACTGGGCAGCAGGATATCCTCGAGCGCACCGGGGCGATCGGCCAGCGACGCTGCAAGCTGCCAGAGCGCTCGCACCGCTTGGCTCGGCGTCATACCGGCCCTGGAGAGAGCGGCGTCCCCGCTCCTTTTAAGATCGGCATCGAGACGTACGTTGATCTGAGCGGCTGTTGTGGTCATGACCCCTCCTTAATACTTTAAAATCATCATAAAACTCTATGGTAGATACGTAAAGCACGTATAGCATTTATTAGCATTAGCCGCACTCTGTGCACAAAAAGCCGCCGAGGTGCACTGCACCTCGGCGGCCACGTACCACCGATCTAGCTCGGTTTCACCCTTTGCATTTGCCCAGATAAAACCTGCAAAATAAACCTGTCCCTTTTAGCAGGTTTTAGAGCTCCACGCTTTCGGCGCCGTTGATGGTTAGGTTTCGCTCGTAGAAAGCCGTGAGGGCGCGGATGGCGTACATCACGTCGCGTACGCCGCCGGTCTCGTAGCTCGAGTGCATGGCCAGCTGCGGCAGGCCCACGTCCACGGCATGCATGCTCGCCTGCATATTGGACAGGTTGCCGAGCGTGGAGCCGCCCGCCATATCGCTCTTGTTGGCGAAGGCCTGCGTGGGCACGTCGGCGTCATCGCAGATGGCCTGGAACACCGCGCGGCTAAAGGCGTCGGTGCAGTAGTGCTGGTTGGCGGCTTCCTTGATAACGATGCCGCCGTTGAGCACCACCTGATTGCGAGCATCGCACTTCTCGGCATGGTTGGGGTGCACGGCATGCGCGTTGTCGCAGCTCACAAGCATCGAGGCGGCAAGGGCGCGATGGTACGACTCGTCGTCAAAGCCCAGCGAGCCGTTAATGCGGCGCAGCGCGTCGGCCAAGAACGTCGACATGGCGCCCTGCTTGGTCTCGGAGCCAACCTCCTCGTTATCAAAGCAGCAAAAGACCGAAACATCGTGCGCGTTCTCGGCACCCAAAAATGCCTGCAGCGAGGTGTAGGCGCAGGCCAGGTCGTCAAGCTTGGGCGTCGAGATAAACTCGTCGGCCCAGCCCCAAATGCGCGCATCCTGACGATTGACCAGGAACAGGTCGCGACCCAGGATCTGCTCGGGCTCAACGTCCAGTTCGTCGGCGATCAGAGCATCAAAGTCGCCCTGCTTAAGGTCACCGGCGCTGATGAGCGGGCACAGGTCGACAGCACGATTAGGCGCAAAGCCCTCGTTAACGCCGCGGTTCATGTGGATGGCAAGGCTCGGGATAATAGCGACCTCGCGCTCGGTGGCAAGCAGGCGGCTCTCAATACGGTCGCCCTCGCGTACCAGCACGCGGCCCGCGAGTGCCAGCGGACGGTCGAACCAGGTGTAGTCGATCATGCCGCCGTAGGCCTCGGTGTTCAGGCGCAACGTCTCGCCTGCGCCGTCGAGCTCGGGCACGGCCTTGACCTTAAACGTCGGCGAATCGCTGTGCGACGCCGTGAGCTGAAAATGATAGTCACCGGCAACGCCGTCCTCGCCCCACGTCGCGGCCAGGTCCTCGCCCACCTTAAAGGCGATAACGCTCGAGGTGTTGCGCTGCGTGTAATAGCGACCGCCCGGCTCGATATCCCATGCCGCGTTCTCGGGCAGGTAGGTAAAGCCCGCCTCGTCGAGCTCGGCCATAATGGTCGCCGCCGTATGGAACATGCTGGGGCATGCCTCGATAAAGTCGATAAGGTCGTTGGCGGCCTCGATATCATCGGCCGTCACGTGCACGCGCTCGGGCGCTTCCTGATCCGTCATGCTCTCCCCTTTCGCTGGGTTGATGGTCCCCTCCAGCATACCCCGCCACGCCAGCGCTGCACTCTTCATTCCATGTTTAATCCCGCGCCGCTCACCAAGTTGAGCTATCATGCCCGTGCACCTTTTGCGACAATTACGCTAACAGGACGAGAGGAGTCATCATGAAGCCACGTAACATTGCCATCGCCTGCGGTGTCGCGGGAGTCGCCGTCGGCCTTGCCGCTGCCACCGGCATCGTTTATCACAAGCAAATCAAGTCCGCCGCGTCGCTCAAACGCTTGACCGGCTACGCGGATGGCTATGACCTGTACGCAATCGACATCGCCTACGACTACGATCTTGATCGCATCATCGCCGCTGGCGTGCGCGACGACCAGGCCTACATCGATGCCGTGGTGGCGCAGGTGCTGCCCGGTGTGCCGGTACATGTCCAGGCGCCCCAGTTTGCCTGCAGCGCTTTTGTCGCCGTAGATGCCGAAGGCCGCGTGCGCACCGGTCGCAATTACGACTTTAAAGACGACACCTCGGCGCTGCTGGTGCGCAATCACCCACGCGGCGGCTATGCTTCCATCGGGTTTGCCGCCCTCAATAACCTGGGCGCCAACACTCCGCTTGACTCCATCACCGGACGCGCCGCGGCGTTGATGGGCCCGTTTGCCCAGCTCGACGGTGTTAACGAATGCGGCGTGTCCATTGCCGTACTCACCCTGGATTCCAAGCCCTGTGACCAGGACACGCAACGCCCCGTCATCAATACCTCACTCGCCATCCGTCTGGTGCTCGACCGTGCCGCCACCACGCAAGAAGCTGTCGACCTGCTTTCCGCCTACGACATGCACGCCATGGCAGGACGCGATTACCACTTCTTTATCAACGACGCCGCCGGTGACGCGCGCGTAGTAGAGTGGGATCCGCGCGATCCGGACCGTGCTTTCAAAGCGACCCCTGTTCGCCAGGTCACGAACTTCTACGCCTGCTATGGCGACGAAGTGCTGCCCAACCAAAAGAATGGCGAGCTGGGCCATGGTAAAGAGCGCGCCGTCGCAATCGCCGATGTCCTTGACGCCCATGTCGGCGCCCAAGACGAGGCAGTCGCTTGGAAGGCCCTACGCGCTGCGGCGCAAAAGCCCAATCCGGAAGACATCACCAGCAACACGCAGTGGTCGGTCGTCTTTGACAATACCGAGCCCGCTGCCGCCATCACGCTGCGCCGCCACTGGGGCAACGTCGATGCCTTCGCACTGTAAGGAGCCAGGCCCGTCGACCTTACGTTCCCTGACGTTGCTTACATTTCCATACGCTTGAGCTAACACGTTTTACCCCCGTATCAACAGTGTGCGGGGGTAAACTTATGCGCATGTTATAACTTGCCCGGAAGGATTCATCATGCTCAGGATCGGTCTTCTTACCAGTGGCGGCGACTGCCAGGCGCTCAACGCCACCATGCGCGGCATCGTCAAAACGCTTATGACCAATAGCGAAGAACCTATCGAGATCTATGGTTTTGAGGACGGCTACCAGGGCCTTATCTACAGCAGGTTCCGCGTCATGTCGCCCGCCGATTTTAGCGGCATCCTCACCCGCGGCGGCACCATCCTGGGCACGAGCCGCACGCCGTTCAAGCGTCTGGATATTCCCGAGGCCGATGGCGTCGAGAAGGTACCCGCAATGGTCCACACCTATCATAAGCTGCAGCTCGACTGCCTGTTTATGCTGGGCGGCAACGGCTCCACCAAGACCGCCAACCGCCTGCGCGAAGAGGGCCTCAACGTTATCGCCCTGCCCAAGACCATCGATAACGACACCTGGGGCACCGAGCTGACGTTTGGCTTTACGAGCGCCATCGACGTCGCCACCAAGTGCATCGACGACATCCACACCACCGCTTCGAGCCATGGGCGCGTGTTCGTTATCGAGATCATGGGCCACAAGGTTGGCTGGATTCCACTGTACGCCGGCGTCGCGGGCGGCGCGGATGTCATCCTGATTCCCGAGATCCCCTACGACATGGATAACGTCATCAAGACCATCGAGCATCGCATGGAAACCGGCAGCCGCTTTACCATCGTGGCCGTCGCCGAGGGCGCCATCTCCAAGGAGGACGCGGCGCTGTCCAAGAAGGAGTACAAGAAGAAGCTCGCCGAGCGTACGAGCCCCTCGATTGTCTACGACATCGCCAAGGAGATCGAAGCCAAGACTGGTCGCGAGACCCGTGTCGCCATCCCCGGCCACACGCAGCGCGGCGGCCAGCCCGACGCCCAGGACCGCATCTTTGCGACCCAGTGCGGCGTCGAGGCGGCACTCGGCTGCCTACGCGGCGAGTTTGGCTACATGATCGCCCTGCGTGACGGCAAGATGTGCCACATGCCGCTCGAGGAAGTCGCCGGCAAGCTCAAGTATGTCGACCCCCAGAGTGATCTGGTGCGCGAGGCCAAGGCGCTGGGCATCAGCTTCGGCGGCGAATAGCCTCGGCCGAAACTGCTCTCATCGGAGACCCCAGGGCTTACCTCCCAAATCGTCCTCGGACATGTCAGGATCCCGCCGTGCGCTTCGCGCGGCGGGATCCTTCCGTCCTGCGGAAAGATTTGGGAGGTAAGCCCTGGGGCCTCCTACGGTGACTGGGGAGGCCGAGACTATTCGTCTTCTTGCTGCGGGTGCCTGGGGTAGGATGCGGCGTGCATTTTTGGGAGTATTCAGCAGCCGAGGGTGCCTGCATACTGGATTTTGGGCGAAAGGCAGGCACCATGGGCCGCATCCTGTAAAAAAACGAGCGGCTCTAGAGGCGTTGGGACTCAGAATCGGGGCTTTCAGCGCAGTTTTGCACCCCCGCCCCCGCGCCCGCGGACCCCGGGACGCTGAATACTCCGGAATTTGCACGGCGCCCCCTGGGGTACCTGTGGGCAAAAAGCAACCGCCCCGTCAAAGTATGCATTTGGCGGGGCGGTTTATGCAAAAATGCTGCTGCGGGCGCGTCGGCAGCTCGCTAGAACTTGAATCCCAGGACAGGTTACTCGGCGCTCTTGAGGGCGCCGACCATGTCGATCTTGTTGAGCGTTCGGTTGGTGGCGAGGTTGACGATAAACGTAAAGCCGAAGGAAAGCACTACGGCGAGCACGTAGCTTAGCGGCTCGACCTCAACGTCAAAGTACAGCGACGGCATCTGCAGGATGTACGTAAAGCTCTCGGCAAGCAGGCCACCCAGCGGCACGCCCAGTGCGGTGCCAATCGCCGTGAGGATCAACGTCTCCTTGTTGACGTAATGGTGTACCTCGCCACGGCGGAAGCCCAGCACCTTGATGGTCGCCAGCTCGCGCTCGCGCTCGGAGATATTCGTGTTGGACAACGTAAACACCACCACAAACGACAGGCACGCCGCCATAAAGGTCACGAGCACCACGACGGAATTGATGATAGTGAAGTTCGCCTCGTAGTTCTGCCAATGTTCGGCCGTGCTCGAGATGGTGAGCCAACCGTCACTCTTAAGATTCTTGCTAAACGCAATCTGGTCGGCCGACGAGCCCTTAAGCAGCACAAAGATGCCGTTAAGACGCGCGCTTCGGCCGAACGCGCGCTCATAGGTGCCCTGCGTCATATAGAGCGTGTTGCCCAAATAGTTGAGCGAGATGTCGCTGACTTTGACCTTGGCGACGTTGAGCGACGAATCCTGGACCTGCGCCGTGTCGCCCGGCTGAATCCCAAGAACCAGCTGTGAACTCTTGCTCAGATACACGTCTCCGTCACGCAAAGACAGTGGCTCTTTGGACTCATCCTCGAGACGCGCGTAGTCGTCCAGGTCGTTCGTGCGGTCATCGGGCACCACGATCAGCTGCACGGTCTCGCTCTTGCCGCCAAATGTAAAGGTGACGTTGTCGGTCATAATCGGCAGCGTCGAAGTCACGGTCACGTCGGAATCCTTGGCTGCGCTTCGCTCATCCAATGCCGCGCACGTCTGCGAAAAATCGTCGGGATTGGCAACCGCCAGCAGGTCATAGCGCGTGATATGCCCGTACTGCTTGGGCGAAAGCGCCACCGACGTATCGCGGATGCCCATGCCGCAAATCACAAGCGCCGTACAGCCCGCGATGCCAAAGATGGTCATAAAGGCGCGCTTTTTGTAACGGAATAGGTTGCGTGCAGCGACCTTGTTCAAAAAGCCCATGCGGCGCCAGATAAAGCCGATGCGCTCGAGCAAGATGCGCGAGCCAGCGCGCGGGGCCTTGGGACGCATAAGCGAGGCCGGGGTCTCGGCCATCTCGTGGCGGCAGGCGATAATCGTGGCGCCCACCACGCCCACGGCAAACAGCGCCACCGAGACGATCGAGGACACGATGTCGTACGAAAGCAGCATCTGGGGCAGCGAGTACATGTCGTCGAACACCGTAAACAGGAACAGCGGCAGGCCCACAAATCCGATGATGTTGCCGAGCACGCCGCCGATCAGACAAGCCCACAGCGCATAGTCCACGTATTTGGACAGGATGCGTCCGCGCGAATAGCCGAGCGCCTTATACAGGCCGATGAGCGTGCGCTCCTCCTCGACCATACGCGTGGCGGTGGTAAGGCTGATGAGCACGGCGACGATAAAGAAGATGAACGGGAACACCGTGGCGATAGCCTCAATTGACGAGCTATCGCTCTCCACGCTCGAGTAGCTTGCGATATTGCCGCGGTCCTGGATGTACCAGGTGCATTCGCCCAGATCGGAAAGCTCGGCGCGGGCATCGGCAAACTGCTGGTCGGCGGCGGCGCGGCGCTGATCCAGGTCGGTCTGCGCTTGCACGCGCTCCTCGCTGCCCTCTGCCATGCGATTGATGTTGTCCTGCTCAATCCCAAAGAGCATATTCGCCTGGCGCTCGGCCGCGTCCAAGCTCGCCGGCGTGTCGACCGTCAGCTCCTGGGCGCGCGCCTTCTCACGCTCCTCGCGGATCTTCTCGATATTGCCCTTGACCTCATTGATCTTTGCCGCGTAGGAATCCGAATAGGAGTTGAGGCTCTTGGCTCCCTCGACGATCACGTGGACCGCGGAGTAGGAAGAAGATGTCGCGGCGTCCTCGCTCACATAGAACTTATAGTCCGCCGCCGAAGCAGCGCGAAAGGCGTTGACTGTCGAGTCGGAGCTCACATCAGTGGGGTCGAGGACCTCGGCCGTAATGGTGTAATCGCCCGCGGCAAACTGGTCCTTGGCGCTTTGATTGGACGAGCTCGCGTCATTGGCGGCAAAACTCACCGTATCGCCGATTTTCTTGCCCGATGCCTTCAGGAACTTCGAAGTCACCGCGACTTCATCAGCGCTCTCGGGCAAATCGCCGTTCACGAGCACCGGCTGATCGATGTTCTCCTTGGAGAGACTCTGCACGACCACGCGCTCGCGCGTTGTACCCACGGCGGTGTAGGCGGTCTCGGTGTAGATGCCCTCGGCCGTTTCGACGCCATCGACCTCTTGTATGGCGTCGAGATCATCGTCAGTCAGGCCATAGGTCGACTGCACGTTAATGTCATAGACATTTTGCTGGTCGAAGTAGGCATCAACCGAATCACACAGGTCCTCGCAACCCGCCTTAAGGCCGCACATCACGCTCACGCCAAGCGCGGTGATGACCACGATTGACAAAAAGCGCTTAAGACTGCCTCGGATTGTGCGGTAGATGCCACGGCGAAAAACCGTCGGCACCATATCGTTTGAGCTTTGGGCAGTGCGGTAGGTCGTAAAATCCTGCTCGCGCTCCGTGTTCTGCGCGTCGCGGCGTAGGCTGTTTTGGCGGTCTTGGTCCATGGGCGCTACCACTCGATCGTCTCGATAGGCACGGTATTTTGCTGGACCGTCTCGCTCTCCACGCGACCGTTCTTAAAGCGGATCAGGCGATCGGCCATGGGCGCCAGCGCGGAGTTGTGGGTGATGATGATGACCGTAATGCCCTGCTTGCGGCAAGTGTCCTGCAACAGTTGCAAGATCTGCTTGCCGGTTTTGTAGTCGAGTGCACCCGTGGGCTCGTCGCACAAAAGTAGCTTGGGGTTCTTGGCCAGCGCGCGGGCGATGGACACGCGCTGTTGCTCGCCGCCCGAAAGCTGCGCCGGAAAGTTAGCGAGTCGGTCGCCCAGACCAACCTGACGAAGCGTTTGCTCGGCATCGAGCGAATCGGGGCAGATCTGTGCCGCTAGTTCGACGTTCTCAAGCGCCGTCAGGTTGGGGACCAGATTGTAGAACTGGAAGACAAAGCCGACGTCGGCGCGGCGGTATTCCACGAGCTGCGCCTCGTTAGCGGAGCTCACATCGCGCCCGTCCACCGTCACGGTGCCGGAGGTCGCCGTATCCATGCCGCCCAGAATGTTGAGCGCCGTGGTCTTGCCGGCACCCGAGGCACCCAGGATAATGGCGAGCTCGCCGCGCTCGACCGTAAAGCTCGCGCCGTCGAGCGCGTGGATGCGGGCATCGCCCTCGCCGTATGCTTTGATGACGTCTTTAAATTCGATATAGGCCATCGATTGGTTCCCATCTGGTCGGATAACTCTCTAGTATTACCCATTTCCCACCTACCAAAAAGGGACAGGTTTATTTTGGCGGGTTTTATATGGGGAAATGGAAGCTATAGATGAGACGCCGGGGAGGCAGAGAAATCATCGATTGGGTCAGGCCGACCGCCAAACACAACGCACGCATCTCAATCTGTCAGCCAAATCATTCGAACAGCTGTTCGTTTCTATGATATGATTCGGCTATCTAAGCAGGCCAATACGCAGAAAGGCGGCCAACATGGCGTTCGACTTTAAGAAGGAATGCAAGGAGCTCTACAAACCTGCAAGCAAGCCGAGTATCGTAACTGTCCCGCCTATGAGCTACGTTGCCGTTCGCGGAAAGGGCGACCCAAATACCGAAGGTGGCGAGTATCAAAACGCCCTGCCGCTGCTTTACGGCATCGCCTATACCATCAAGATGTCGAAGAAAGGCTCAAGGAGTATCGAGGGCTATTTCGACTTTGTGGTACCGCCGCTCGAGGGTTTCTGGTGGCAAGACTCCCCGAGCGGCGACATCGATTATGTACGCAAGGACGATTTCAACTTTATCTCGTGCATCCGCCTGCCCGATTTCGTCACCCGAGATGACTTTGACTGGGCGGTCGCGGAAGCCACAACCAAAAAGAAACTGGACTTTTCCGCCGTCGAGCTGCTTAAAGTTGACGAGGGTCTCTGCGTTCAATGCATGCACACCGGGCCCTACGACAACGAACCGGCGACCGTAAACGCTATGCATGAATACACGATCGAGCAGGGCTATGTCCCTGACTTCTCAGATACCCGTTTACATCACGAAATCTATCTCTCCGATCCACGCAAATGTGCACCGGAGAAACTTAAGACTGTGGTTCGTCATCCTATCAAGCGCGCTGAATAGCGTGGAGCGCCGCTCCGCGCATCAGGTTTTAGGCCAGTCAACCAGCCGCCTCCTAGGCCGTCCGGTAATTATCTTGACGCGGCCCGTCGCATCTTATAAGTTTGTTTTGCTAAAGCTGGAAAGCCTCTCAACGATGCGCAACTCCAGCTCTTTTTCCATCAAGAGGCTTAAATGAAATACCGGAAGTCGCAGATATCCATCAACGAACAAATAGCACTATTGACAGAATACAGGGGTCTTAAGTGCTCTGATCAAAGCGAACTCGAGCGAGCTTTGGTCGAAGCCAACCACTACAGACTGTCGGCCTACTGATTTCCCTACAAAACCAAATGCAAGTCCGGGATTACCATCTTTCGCGAAGGCACAACATTCGAAACCATCATCTACACGTATGAATTTGACCGAGCCCTCCGGCAGTTAATGTTTGATGCGGTCGGCAGTGCGGTCGGCAGAATTGAGATCTACCTCAGAAGCAGAATTGCCTATCTTGCCTCTGAGGAACGCGGGCCTTTCTGTTACCCAGATGTCGCCATAACGAGGCTCAACTCGGCATGCCCGTCGAGCTCTGCGCCGCACTGGGCTACGCAGCTGTCTTTGGCAGCGCCACCAATACGCTGCTCGCACCCATCCTTATTGGCTGCGAAGTCTTCGGCTTTGGTAACTTGCCGATGTTCTTTATTGTCTGCGTCGTGGCTTACCTGTTCAACATGGATAAATCGATCTACGCCCTGCAGGAGCGGGCGTAGATCGATGTCCAGGCAGGCGGTCTCAACCGGAAACGGCGCCCCACTCTGAGGCTGTATTCCGGGACACGGTTTCCGCTTGGGACGCCATTCGGAAAGCGCATCCCGCTTTAAAACGGAATTCCGGGACGTAGTTTCCGTCTGAGCCTCCATTCGGAAAGCATGTCCCGTTCTTTCACGGCATCTTGGCTATGCAAAGCGCTCGAGTGTTACTCCTCGTACGCGCCCTCAAGCCGAAGCAGCCACTCCTTGCGATCAAGCCCGCCGGCATATCCGTTAAGCGAGCCGTCGGCCGCCACCACGCGATGGCACGGCACGATAATCGAAATGGGATTACGCGCAACCGCAGCCCCCACCGCACGAGGAGACACAACGGGATCCTCGTTCCCCGGCACCCGATGGCGGGCGGCAACACGCTGGGCGATCTCACCATACGTGGCGACCTCGCCACGCGGAATAGAAAGCAGTTCGTACCAGACTTCACGCTGAAACGCCGTACCAATCATATGCAACGGCGGCGTAAACCGAGGTTCCTGCCCTGCAAAATAAGCATTCAGCCAAGCCCAGGAACGCTCAAGCACCGAAGAGGCCGCGCCATTTGTCGGACTCACCGACGACATGCCACCAATACCTGAAACCGCATCGGCACCTTCGATATGCTCGACATCTTCTTTGAGAAGCGTGGAGCCAAAATGCTCCTGCCCCTCAAACCAAAGCCCTGTCAAACCGCGGCCATCAGCGGCAAGCAAGATTTCGCCCAAAGGCGAAGGAAACGTCGTCGTGACCACCAGCGGCTCCTTTCAAAACTCCGCAACATAATACCGCGAATTGTGCAGACAACCCCAATCGACCCCAGAGTCACCCAAGGCAGCAGGCGCGCAGCGCCGCAGCTGCCGCACGACCCCAAAGTCCCCGCAGGCAGCAGGCGCAACGCGCCGCAGCTGCCGGCCGCGCCCCACAGTCCCAAAAGGCGGCAGGCGCAAAGCGCCGAGGCCGCCGCCGGGACCAGGGCCCGCAACAGCCACGCGTCCCCACATCAGCCCAGCGGCCTCAACCAACAACGGCCCCATCGCAGGCCGCTTGCAGCAGCGTCACCGCAGACGGGGGCCGGGCTCAGTTTTCAGAACACTCCGCAGACCAGTGTGGCGCCTTGTCCGCGGCTCCGAAGGAGCAGGACAAGGCGCCACACATGGTCGAGGACGTTCTGAAAACTGAGCCCGGCCCCCGCCGGACAGGTCACACTACTCGCAGAGCAGCTTAGCGATCTGGACGGCGTTGGTTGCCGCGCCCTTACGGATTTGGTCACCGCAGCACCAGAAGGTAATGCCACGCGCGGCCTCCGGGTTCGAGATGTCGCGGCGCACGCGACCGACCCAAATCAGGTCCTGATCGGACGTATCCATCGGCATGGGGAAGCGGTCGTGCGCATCCTCGGCGCTCATGTCGTCAACCAGCTTCACGCCCGGAGCGGCAGCCAGCGCAGCACGGGCCTCTTCCACCGTGATGTCGCGCTCAAACTCGAGCGTAATGCTCTCGGAGTGCGAACGCAGCACGGGCACGCGCACGCAAGTGCAGTTCACGCGCAGCTCGGGCAGGTGCATGATCTTACGGCCCTCGTTCTGCAGCTTCATCTCCTCGGAGGTAAAGCCCTCCTCCTTGACGCCGCCAATCTGCGGAATCAGGTTGCTCGCCAGCTGGGCGGCGAAGACGCGCGACTCGGGAATCTCCTCGCCACGGCCCAGGGCGGCAAGCTGTGCTTCGAGCTCGGCCATACCGGGGGCACCGGCGCCCGAAGCTGCCTGATACGTGGACACGATCATACGCTTTACGCCGGCAAGCTGATGCAGCGGCCAGGTGGGAACCAGGCCGATAATGGTCGCGCAGTTGGGGTTGGCGATAAGGCCGTGATGCCACTTGATGTCGTCGGCATTGATCTCGGGCACAACCAGCGGCACCTCGGGATCCATGCGGAAGGCGTGGCTGTTGTCGACCACGACGGCGCCGCGCTTGACGGCCTCGGGCAGCAGCTCCTTCGCGATATCGTCGCCGGCGGCGCCGAGTACGATGTCGCAGCCCTCAAAGGCCTCGGGGCAAGCCTCTTCGATCACAACCTGCTCGCCGCGGAACTCAACGGTCTTGCCCGCAGAGCGCGCGCTCGCCAGCAGCTTGAGCTTACCGACCGGAAACTCCTGCTCGTTGAGGCACTCGAGCATCTGGGTGCCCACGGCTCCCGTCGCGCCCAAAATAGCAACCGTGTACTGTTTCATGCTTCTCCCTTTAAAGGTTGTGGCTATCGCCCGCACGCCGAGCAGGCCGATTATTGTTGCCAGTTTATACAAGAACAGGGCGGGCACGAAACCCGCCCCGTCGAAACGAAACCGAAACGAAACGCCCCGCCGTAGATTTTTGAGACATGACCTAAAAATCTACCGAACAGTCGCTACTTTTTGAGCGCGGCCAGAGCGGGATCGACCGGCGCAGGAGCCTCCAGGTCAGAGACCTTCACAATGCCGTTTTCGTCGGAGAAGGCACGGTAAATGGTCTGAATCGCCAGGTCGAAGTCCTTCTCCTCGACACCGATAATGATGTTGATCTCGTCGCAGCTCTGCGAAATCATGCGCACGCTCACGCCGGCCTGGCCGAGCATACCAAACAGGTGGCCCGAGATGCCTGCACGACCGCGCAGGTTACGGCCGACGGTCGCGATGAGCGCCAAGCCCTCGACAACCTCGATCTCGAGCGGCTCGACCTCCTGCTGGATGTCGCCCACAAGTGAGTACAGCGAATCGTGCACATCCTGCTCCTGCACCACGGCGCCAAAGCGGTCGACACCAGTGGGCATGTGCTCGACGGAAACGTCATAGCGCTCGAACACCGAAAGTGCGCGGCGCATAAAGCCAACGCGGGGCTTGGTGCGGTCGCGGGCAACGTTGATGGCGACAAAGCCGCGCTTGCCGGTCACGCCGGTAATGATGGGCTCCGCCTCGCCCTCATCAGCCGTCTCGCTAATGATGGTACCGGGGTCCTGCGGCGCATTGGTGTTCTTGATGACCAGCGGAATACCCGCCTCGCGCACGGGGAACACGGCCTCCTCGTGCAGGACGCTTGCGCCCATGTACGAAAGCTCGCGCAGCTCCTCGTAGGTAACGCGGGCGATGGGCTGAGCCTCGGGCACGATGCGCGGATCGGCAGAGTAGAAACCCGAGACGTCGGTCCAGTTCTCGTACAGATCGGCACCCAGGCACTTGGCCAGGATCGAGCCGGAAATATCGCCGCCGCCACGATCGAGCAGCTTAATCTGGCCCTCACGCGTCGCGCCGTAGAAGCCAGGCATAACAAAGCCGCCCTGCTGACCGTACTCCTGCACCAGCTCGGAGGTGCGATTCATGCTGAGCGTACCGTCGTGATGGAACGCTACAACCGTCGCGGCGTCCAGGAACGGTAGGCCCAGGTACTCAGCCATAAGGCGAGCGGTGAAGTACTCGCCGCGGCTCACGAGCTCCTCGGTGGAGTAACCGCCCGAGCGGGCGCGCTCGGCAAAAGCTGCGAACTCCTCACGGATGGGATAGGTGAGCTCCAGCTCGTCGGCAATATCAAAGTAGCGCTGGCCGATGTCCTCGAGCAGCTCCTCGCACGACACGTGGTACTTAACGTGCGCGTTAACCAGGTAGAGCAGGTCGGTCACCTTGGTGTCGCCCTTAAAGCGGCGACCGCAGGCGGAAACCACCACAAAACGGCGAGCCGGGTCGGCATCGACGATGGCCTTGATCTTCTTAAAGTGTTCGGCGTCGGCGACCGACGAGCCGCCAAACTTGGCAATCTTAATCATGGGCTGGAGGTTACCTTTCTAAAAAGCCTCTGCGAACCTATTTTGCGCGCTCTGATACCATGGTTTCACCGATTGGGACCAAGGCATCCGAGGAGCAGTGTTATATGGGAACTTATCATAGTACACGAGGACGCACTTTATCGTGCTCAAGTAAGGTGGCAATCCGTACCGGCATCGCTCCCGACGGGGGTTTGTTTGTCTCGGACGAGCTCGGCACCCAGCAGGTCGATATCAGCTCGCTTGCAGATAAATCGTACTTTGAAATCGCTCAAGATGTGTTGGGAATGTTACTGAATGATTACACGGCCGAAGAAATTTCGGCGTGTGTCGACGAGGCATACCGCGGTACGTTCGCGAGTGAAGAGGTTACGCCGCTCGTTAAACTCGACGCTGCGCCGGGCGCTGACGCCCCTCAGACCTATGTGATGGAGCTCTTTGGCGGCCCCACGAGTGCCTTTAAGGACGTCGCCCTGCAGATGCTCCCCCGCCTGATGGCCCGCACTTCCGCCAAGGACGGCGGCGCCGAGCGCATCATGATCGTCACCGCCACGTCGGGCGACACCGGCAAGGCCGCACTCGCCGGTTTTGCCGACGCTCCGGGCACGGGTATTACCGTCTTTTATCCCGAAGGCAAAGTCAGCCGCGTCCAGAACCTGCAGATGTCCACGCAAGAGGGCGACAACGTCGCCGTCTGCGGCATCCGCGGCAACTTCGATGATGCCCAGAGCGCCGTCAAGCGCATCTTTGCCGATAAGGAGCTTGCCGAGCGTCTTGAGGCCGCCGGCACGGTGCTTTCGAGCGCCAACTCTATCAATGTCGGCCGTCTGGTACCGCAGGTCGTCTACTACTTTGCCGCCTATGCGCAGCTGCTGCGCGCCGGCGCTATCGAGGCTGGCGACGCCGTAGAGTTCTGTGTGCCCACCGGCAACTTTGGCGATATCTTGGCCGGCTACTACGCCAAGCGCATGGGCCTGCCCGTCGCCAAGCTCATCGTCGCGAGCGACAAGAACAACGTGCTTGCCGACTTCCTGACCACCGGCGTCTACGACCGTAACCGCCCGTTCTTCACGACCATCTCGCCGTCGATGGACATCCTCATCAGCTCTAACCTGGAGCGCATGCTGTACTTCCTGTCCGATGGCGACTGCGAACTCGTTGCCGGCCTTATGGAGCAGTTGGCACAGACCGGTCGCTACGAGGTACCCGCCGAGCTGCTGGCCAAGATTCAGAGCGTCTTTGGCTGCGGCTGGGCCAGCGAGGACGAGGTCCGCGCTGCCATCAAGAGTTGCTGGGACGCCAACGGCTACGTGATCGACCCGCACACCGCTTGCAGCTATCACGTCTTTGAAAAGGTCGCTCCCGCCGAGGGCGCCAAGGCTCGCGTGCTGCTTTCGACCGCCAGCCCCTACAAGTTCCCGCGCGCCTGCTGCGACGCCCTGGGCCTCGACGTTCCCGAGGATGATTTTGAGGCTATGCGTGTACTCGAGCAGGCCACCAACACGGTCGCCCCGGTCCAACTCGCCGAGCTTGAGTCCAAGCCTGTCCGCTTCGAAGACGTCTGCGACGTAGCCGACATGGCCAACTACGTCGAGTCTGCAGCAAAAAAGATGACTACCAACTAAAACCCCTTATAAGGCGCCGGCGAAAGCCGGCGCACCTTCTTTTTATTTAGCTTTCGGGATAATGACGAGCATGCGAGCGGGTCTGGCCGTTTAGTTCGTCGCGAGTTCCGCACGAGCCGGAAAGCACTTAATGTGCTTTCCGAGCGAGCCAGGACTGCCCGAGCAGCGAACTAAACGGCCAGACCCGCCCAGGAGGACTCACATGATCAAGATCACCGTCCCAGCAACAAGCGCCAACTTGGGCATCGGCTACGACACCCTCGGCATGGCCGTCAGCCTCTACTCGCACTTTACCTTTGAGCGCGCCGATAAACTCACCATCACGGGCTGCCCCGAAGAGTTCCAAAACGAGGACAACCTGGTCTACGTAAGCTTTGTCGATGCACTGGCCGCATGGGGCGAGCCGGCTTTTCCTGTTGCCATCGACATTCAGACTGACGTTCCCGTCGCCCGCGGCCTGGGCTCCAGCTCCACCTGCGTCGTCGCCGGCATTATGGCCGCCGCCGCACTGACAGGCCACACCGTCGACCGCGCCGAGCTCGTCCGCATTGCCACCGAAGTCGAGGGCCATCCCGATAACGTCGCCCCCGCCATCCTGGGCGGCGCCGTCTGCTCCTTTACGCCGACCGACTCGCTGCCCCAGTGCCTACGCTACGAGGTGAGCGACAAACTGCGTTTTATTACCGTGATTCCGCCCTATGAGGTGCACACGAGCGAGGCACGCAAGGTCGTGCCGCAGGAGATTCCGCTCTCCACCGCCGTGTGGCAGATGGGCCGCATCGCCGGCATGACGCGCGGCCTGGAGACCGGCGACCTAGACCTGATTGCCGCTGCCAACGACGACCGCATTCAGGAACCCTATCGTCGCCGCCTGATCCCCGACTACAACGCCGTGCGCGACACCTGCCTCAACGGCGGCGCCAAGACCATCTGGATCAGCGGCTCCGGCTCGACCCTCATGGCCGTGACCGACGACACCATCGTCGCAAAGTTCCTGCAGGTCAAGCTGCGCGAGCAGTTCCCTAAGTGCGATACGCATATCCTGACGTGCGACACCGAGGGCGCCCAGATCGAATACCTGTAGCCGCCGCACCGTATACCCACCGGGGAGGCCAGGGGTTTTGCCCCCAAATCGTCCTCGGACATGGCAGGACCCCCGCTGCGCACTTCGTGCGGCGGGGGTCCTGCCGTCCTGCGGAAAGATTTGGGGGCAAAACCCCTGGCCTCCCCTACGTTAACTTCGCTGACGGCGGCTACGGGGACCTACGCTCTGGATAGTCGCCGGGCTAATAGTTTGGCTTCTTTTTGGAAGGGGCGTACTTCCCAACATCTTATTCGCCCTATAGCTCTGTTCTAATTTCTAATTGACAATCGATGCGTGGCATTATCTATTTATCTTCACTACTCAAAACAGCCCCAAGTTTATGCACTAGCGTCTCTACAGTAATTCCGAGTGCTCCCGCATAGGCAAACTGTTCATAAACCCTAAGGCTGCGTTCCCCGGTCTCGACTTTTGAGATGAACGACTGAGGTACCCCCAGCTTCTTTGCGAGTTCAACCTGAGTGATACCTTGCTCCCGACGAATCTGGGAAAGGCATTTTCCGCATGTCCTGTTAGCATCAACGTTCATGCCGCTTACGGTATATTCCATTTTGTTATATCCCAAACTGGGATATATTTATGTCACCAGCCATTCCGCTTATCAAAAATGCCCATCGCAGATTCATGGCTAGGAAGGAGCCTCGATAAACATGAATGACGAGATGAAGGAGCCCGACGAGGAAAAGGCGCTCAGCGAGTCCGACGAGCGGAAGCCAGATTTCAAAGCTGAGCAGTTTTCTGATGGTGCTAGCGACACCCCCACCTCTGAAATTCCGCCATCAAACGAAGATGACGGCACACGCAAAAAAGAAGAAAACGACTCGCTTCTAACGCAGGCCATTCATAAATTCGGCAGTAAAAAACGCGCGGTCATCGCAGCCGCTGTGGCAGCTGTCATCATCTTCAGTTTGCCCATGCTGTTTCCTCAATTGTTTTGTAGCCACAAACTATGGGCCAATGCGACCTGCACTAGGCCTCGTGTATGCAAAAGTTGTGGCAAGACCGAGGGAGAACCTCTCGGGCACAAATGGGAAGAAGCAACTTGTACGACGTCGAAGACCTGCCAGCGTTGCGGCGAAACGAAAGGCAAGCCACTCGGACACCAACCGGGCTCGTGGACCAAAGAAGTCGACTACGTAGATGCCACTTCGAAGGAGATACAAGAGTGCGACAGATGCGGTGAGATCGTTGACACCCGCAACGAAAAGGAAATCACATCCTTTTTAGGCGACGGAATGTTTTCAATTTCACCTAAAGGCTTTATTGAACGACTTAACGAGGAATTCTCAGATCTCCCCAATTGCAGCAGCATGAAGGCGAGTTACGAGCTAGACAATAGTGGCATAGGGCTCGAACTTCAGATCAAAAACGGCTCAAAGATTGCCGGTATTGGAGGCTTCTACTCGGACTCGAGCAGCCAACTACTATTCAGCTATCTTGGATCCGAAAACTGCTTTAATAACATAGTCATGTACTTCGAAAGCTCCGACTATGCCGCGGCGACAGCATTAGCAACCATACAAGCGATCGATCCAACACTTTCGTTTTCAGACGCTAAGGAAATTGGTGCCGCCTGCGTAGATTCGCCAACTGTCAAAAATGGAATTACGTACGCAATCGTAGCTTCGGATGGAGAGTACTGGCTGAGCGCCCGAATTGAATAGTTTCTCTTAATCGCCAAATGCTGACGCCTCTTACTCGCGGCACTTTTTGTTCAATCCCTGCTAGCATCGTCAATCGAAAAATGCCCCGCCGAGCACTTTAGCTTGGCGGGGCATCTCAATACGTAAGCGGATTTAGATGTCTACAAGGCCTGCACGCCCCAACAAGACAGCCGGCTTCACTGCTCAAGGTGCTCTTGGTGAACCGCAACTTGAGCAATCGGCGGTTAGAATCCCCTTTAGGCGGCGTTGGGTTCTTTGTATTCGAAGGCTGGCTCTAGGAGGTCTTCGATGTTGCAGTGTAGGGCTTTTGCCATATCCCTTACGGTTGTTACCGAGGCGTCGTTGATGTTTCGCTGGCGTTGCTCGTACATTTGGATTGATCGGAGCGATACACCCGATTCGTAAGCCAGGTCTTGTTGCGTTTTCTTGAGCCTCTTTCTTGCTTGCGAAAGTTTGGTTTGACGAGGCGCCTTCTTTGCCATATCGCAGACAAGGCGAGCCACACGCTCTTCCGATGCCTCGTGCCAGGGATAGTACAGGTTGCGCAGCGCATCAAACGGAACGACGTGCAGAAGATCTTCGAACGATTCTCCTAGGCGCCACTGCAAATATGCCAGTATCCAGCCCGTCCAGTATTCCGGCGTCTTCTCAAATCGGTAGGTTCGATCTGGCATCGACACTGCCTGGTAACCAGATCTTTCGGCAATGAGTGCAAATAACTCGACGCCCGATTTTCCCGACACGACCCATGCGTTGCCGCGCTCAAACTCACGAGCCACGCCGCTCAGACAAAAGAGCTCGGCAACTTTTGACCCTTCCGCGCCATAATCGTTCACGGCATAGTCAAAGTAGTCACCGAGGTTGTTCATAGCGTCCTCAAGGTAATAGACGGGATATGTTCTACTCGGTCCACAATTCGTCAACTCTTGGATCATCTAAATCAACCCTCCCTGTCATTAAATCCCTAATGTCGATACCTTCGGAATCGAACCCGTTAACCGTATCCAAGTATTTGCGTCGAGCATTCTGCTCTCGCTCAAAACGCTTGGGATAAAACTCAGACCCCAAAGCCTGCTTCCAATCGCAGAATCTAATCGCCGAAAATGCGCACTCGCTCATAAGAGCATATTGGATACCCAAATCACCCAAGCGCATGATACGTTGCAGCTGCCTGAGCGAGATCATGCCGCTGACAAACTGTCTTGCAAACGAAAAATAGGAGTCGTCAGCTCGATAGCCCCGAATAACGTCATATGAAGAAATATCAATCAGACAGTTATCAAGTAGAAATCGAAGTCCTTCACGCGCCAGCGGCGTCGAAACATTGAACTCCCTGTTATCGGCCAAAATCGCAAGCCAGTTAAGGATTGAAAACTCCCCAGACTCCAAATCCAAAACCGAAAGGCCATCTAAATCAAGTTCATATCGATTTGCAATGCCATCCGACTCGGTCCGGCATGCCCATTCCATCGCCATTTTTTCATGTGGCGTGCAATAAAACCCGCGCCCATAGTCATTGAATTGTCTGCATTTATCCAACGACGGATGCTCGACAACAACCTCCGACCCGTGCCAAAGCTCCATATCGACCTCCAAACAAAAATATCACCCCAGTGATAGTTTACCAATAACTATCACTGGGGTGATATAGATAAGCAGAAGTTGTTTGGCAGTGCGAACGCGTCCTAGAGGCAAGCCTCAGCAATCCGCTTCTTCAGCTCGTCGATGCCGGTGCCGGTTTGGGAGCTTGTGATGATTACGTTCTCGGCCGGGACGTTGAGCTGCTTTTTGATGGCTGATGCCTGGCGGGCCTGCTGGGTGCGGCTGAGCTTGTCGGCCTTGGTGAGGCAGACGATAAAGTTGAACTCGTTGCCCTGCAGGTAGTCAATCATGTCATGGTCGAGCTTGCTCGGGTCGTGACGAATATCCACCAGCGACACGACCAGGTTAAAGCTGCGCTCCGAGTCGAAGAAGTCGCCGATAAGTTCTGCCCAGCGGTCACGCTCGGCCTTGGAACGACGGGCGAAGCCATAGCCCGGCAGGTCGACGAAGTGCACGTCGTCGGCCTCGAAGAAGTTGATGTTGCTCGTCTTGCCCGGTGTGCTCGAAACCTTCACCAGGTTCTTGCGGCCAAAGAGTTTGTTCATGATCGACGACTTGCCCACGTTGGAGCGGCCGACGAAGCTCACCTCGGGGCAGGTGGACTCGGGAATCTGCGAAACCTTGCCATAGCTGGCGACGAACTTGGCAAGCTGGTAGTTAATGGAATCGGCCATGGACACTCCTTGGTCGTAGGTTCTTACAAAAGAGCGCGCTAATAGATAGCAGCGATACGGCGAACGATATCGAGCGTAATGCCACTCGCGGTACGGGCATACTCGAACAGGTCGAACTCGCGGTCGCAAATCGCATCGTACGCCTCGTCACAATTATCGCTGATAGCGCGCAGCACCAGGCAATCGACACCATTTTTAGTTGCGACATGGGCAATCGCCGCGCCCTCCATGCCGACACAATCGGCATGCGTCGCCTCGATGGCATCATTGCGCATGGCGGCACCCGTCACAAAACGGTTGCCCGTGGCAATCGTGCCGACCAAGAACTGCTTTGCGCCCTCGTTCGAGGCGGCCGCATTTGTCGAAGCATCAACAAACCCATGCTCAGCAAGTACATCGGCAGCGATATCGACCAGCGCAGACGTCGAGCCAAACTCCTCGAGCCCCGGTGCAGACTCGGCGATAAGCGCGGTATCGGTATCCAGATAACGCAGGCGTTTGCCGATGACCACGTCGTCGATATGGAGTTTGGGGTTCAAACCGCCCGCGATACCCGAAAGCACAACTGCCTGTAGAGCATACTTGCTAATGAGGTGCTGTGTTGCGGCAGCGGCATTCACCGTGCCCATGCCCGCCGTTGTGGCGACAATCGACAGACCATCGAGCCCGCCGGTCACAACGTTTAAGCCCGCCTCCTGTACCATGCAAACGTTACTCAACTCTTCCTTAATCTGCATGATCTCTTTTTCGAGTGCGCCGATAATCGCGATGGTAGCCATGCCATTCCCCAAACCTATACGAAATTCTCAACCACGGTATGGTACCAGCATTTTGTTTGACCTCGTCAAACGAACACGCTAGGCCAGCGCAGCTCGCGTATCAAACAGAGCCTTTGCAATCGCAGCCGCAACCTCGCTCGAGCGGTCGCTCCACGGCATCGATGTCATGATGCTCATGACATAGGTACGGCCATCGATGTCGATAAGGCCCGCATCGCATGTCGAATAGCAACCATCCTCGCTAATCCAGCCTGCCTTGTTGCGCACCAAGGCTTGGTCGTCCGCAATGCCGTCACGAATAAACGATCGGGCCGTAGAGGCCAGAAGGCCCGACAGCCATTGTGACGTCTCGGTATCATGGCTCAGATACTCGCTCATCTCGCACCACAACTTGGCCGAGGTGCGCGGGCAATAAGTGGGAAAATCACTCATCGGATCGAGTGCGGTATCGTAATCGACGCCAAGACCGACAATCCAATCCTCGTAACCGACACGGTCAAACGCCGCACGTAACGCGATAAACGAATCGTTGTCCGAATTAACGACCGCGGCCTCGATCAGGTCGCGCACCGTCTGCCAGCCCATGTTGCAGCCGCCATAGGTGCCAAGGGAATCATCGAGTGAGACCTGGCCCGTCTCGACCAGGGATTCACAGACGTAGAGCACATAGAGCGCCTTATAACTACTCGCACCGTAAACCTCGACATCGGCGTTATACGTCATGCCCTTGCCACTTGACAGGTCGTAGAACACCACGCCCACATCGCCCAATTCCTTGGCCTGCTCAAGGGCATCTTGGAGCGCGGCGAGGCCCTCATCCACCAGGGCGGGGATCTGGTCATCAACCAGCGAGAAGGTCTGCACGGTATCGCCTGAGGGAATATCGTTAAAGTCCGCCTTCGAAAGCCTCGTCTTGAGACTCGCTGTCGACAGAGTTTGGCTTGCGGTGGCTTTAGATTCAGAGCCCTTTTTGTTTTGCGTCTGTACCGTTGACGCATCTGAGTGTGCCATTCGCTCCGACGCGTAGGTTTTGGCGGTAATTCCGAGGATAATAACCGCCAACGTCAGCATCCCAATGGCGGCGATCTTCGTCACGCGGATGCGAGCGCCAGCAAGGCCACGCGAAGACGTGCCCTTCGTCTCATATCTGCTGCTATGCTGCGGCACACACTCGTCCCGCGATGCGTTGTTTCGCACGTGGTCTCCTGACTGCTACCGTTCATATACGAGCAGCATAATACCGAGCAGGCATTTCTTTCCAAAGATATTCAGCGGCGTTTAAGGTGTCTTTAAAGAAACCACAAGCGTATTTATCCAAATGGCACGATTCTGTTGTGCATCTCCGCCCAAAACGCAGTTGCGGTGGAATAGTTCCTATTTGGGCGGCATAAGCCGAAAAACAAGAACTATTCCACCGCAACTTGACGGGGCTCTTTGGTAATCAACTTGGCGCCCAGGGGCACTCATTTAAGTCTGTCCCCAATGAGTGCCTTTGGGGAGCGAAAATGGCTCGCTAGCCGATAGCGTTTTTGAGTTCCGCGCGGCGCTTTTTCATGCCCGTCATGACGGCGTTGCGCAGCTCGGGCATGCGCGCGGTATCCATCTGTGGAACGCCCTCGAGCTTATAGGGAATCCCCAGCTGCTCATACTTGACGACGCCCATCGTGTGATACGGCAGCATCTCCAGGCCGACCACGTTATGCCACGGGGCAATCAAGCGACCGAGCGCCTCGCACTCCTCCACCGTATCGGTAATGCCGGGCACCACCACATGGCGAATAACAACCTTAATCTTGCGACGGGCAAGCTCATCACCAAACGCCAGAATACGTGCGGGATCGCAGCCGGTCAGCTTTTTATGCTCGACGGGATCGGCGTGTTTAATGTCGAGCAGCACCATATCGGTCTCGTTGAGTACGGCATCGAACTTCTCGGGATGCGTGGGATCGAACGCATAGCCGCAACTATCCAAGCAGGTATGTACGCGACCATCGGGGTTGTTGTGCATTGCGCGGAACAGGTCGGCCAAGAACTCAGGCTGCAGGAGCGGCTCGCCGCCGGATACCGTAATACCACCGCTGCGGTAAAACTCATGGTTGCTCTGGAACTCGTCCATCAGGTGCTCGACGGTCACCATGGTACCGCCGTTAACCGACCAGGTATCGGGGTTGTGGCAATACGCACAGCGCATGGGGCAGCCCTGAACAAACACCACAAAGCGGATGCCGGGTCCATCGACCGTTCCCATCGTCTCAATCGAATGCACGCGGCCCAGGGCAAACGCGGAGTCCTCAGGACGAGCGTCCACACCCTCGAGCGTCATCTCAGCCATTCCCGCTACCTTGCCTCTCATTGGTTTTAGCTACATAAATGCCAGAGTCATTCTAGCCTATATGCTTGATGGCGAAACGGTTTAGCGGTCAATTGGATTGTCCTATTTGGCCCCATGCAAAAGCGGCGGGAAGGTTGTCGCAACCCGCCCGCCGCCGAGGCAATAGAAATCGATAGACGCCAGGCGTTACGCCTTGAGTGTGAGCACCGCGCCGAAGGCGGTCGGGCCGCAATGGCTCGAGATCACGCCGCCGACCTGAGTCCAGGTAACGTCCTTAAAGCCCAGGTCGTGCGCATAGACTTCCATGTCGTCGCGCAGCTCCTCGGAAAGGCCTACCGAATACGCCAGGCCAATGTGCGAGTAGTCAATCTCGCCCTTAGCAACCATGTGGTCAATAAAGGCACGGGCGCACTTGAGCATAGAGCCGCGGAACTTCTTGGTCGCCACGAACTTGCCGCCCGTCACCTCAATGCAGGGCTTAATCTTGAGCAGGTGGGCGCCAAGGAATGCCACGTTGGACAGACGACCGCCCGCCTTAAGGAAGGCAAGGTCGGTAGGAACAAAGCCCAACAGCACACGGTCCATGACGGAATTCGCAAATGCAAAGATCTCGTCGACGGTGGCATCTGGATGGGCTTCGATATACTTAGCGGTCTCGACGGCAACGAGCGACTGGCCCACCGAGACAAAACGCGTATCCATGGAGAATACGTAGTCGCGGCCCTTAGCCGCAATCTTGGAGGACTGATGCGAGCAAGTCGTGACTTCGGAGTACGCAAGATGCAGAATGGTCGCATCGGGCTGCTCGGCATGGATACGGTCATATACGTGCGCAAAATCTGCAGGCGCGCAGCCGCTGGTCTTGGGCATCACGCCAAACTCGTTGCAGCGCGAATAAATCTCGAGCGGATCGATCGAGCCGTCCTCGACGGTCTCGTCACCAATCGTGACATGCATAGGTACGCGCACGATACCGTAGCGCTCGCAGAGCTCCGGCGTCACATCCGAACCAGACTCAACCACGATTACGTACTTGCCCATTATCATCACGACCCATCTCAACATTGGCTTTTCAACACATGGCACGCGCCGCCGCACTGTTGCACAACGGCGTCCAAGCGCCAAAGAGACGCCGCCCCTTGCGCACAACAAAGGACAGCGTCTCCCTGGAAAACTCCGTGCTTAACTGAGATTTTACACGGTTTATAAATGAGTGTTACTTACTCCGCAAACGGTAGCTATACGCGATAAACGGTAGTTACAAAATAAGTTTCCCAAACGCTCGACCTATTAGGAGAGTTCCGCCTAAAGGGTGACTCCAAAGGACCCCACATGGCCGGTTTTGGGTTATTTTCCAAAACATCCCGCAGGACGCGAGAAGCCCCCGCCGCACGTAGTGCGCAGCGGGGGCTTCTCGCATGTCCGAGGACGTTTTGGAAAATAACCCAAAACCGGCCCCAGTAACCCTGCGGGAGTTAAATCCCTTTAGAACTTGTCGTGGAAGGTACGCGAAATGACCTCGTCCTGCTGCTCCTTGGTGAGCGTGTGGAAGTTCACGGCATAGCCGGAAACGCGGATGGTCAGCTGCGGGTACTTCTCGGGGTGAGCCTGAGCATCGAGCAGCGTCTCACGGTTGAAGACGTTGATGTTCAGGTGATGGCCACCCTTCTCGGCGTAAGCGTCGAGCATGTGGACCAGGTTATCGGCCTGAGTCTCGGAAACTTCAGAAACCTTCATAATGTGTCTCCTTCGATCGATAGGCGCCGGCCGAAACCGGCGCGCTAATCAGTAATCGTTATTGTTAGTATAGCACTAACAATAGTTACTCGCCCAGCTGATCAAGGTCGATATCGCCAAAGAACACCTGGTCCTCCTTGCCGAGCGCACCCGGGATGATGGAGAAGGTGTTGGAGATGCCGTCCTGAGCATCGCGGAACGGGAGCTTGGAAACCGAAGACAGCGAAGCGATGGCGCCGTGGCTATCGCGCTTGTGCATGGGGTTAGCACCCGGGGCGAACGGCTGGCCAGCCTTGCGGCCGTCAGGCGTGGAACCGGTCTTCTTACCGTATACGACGTTGGAGGTAATGGTCAGAACCGAGGTCGTGGGCACGGAGTTGCGGTAGGTGTCGTTCATGCGGATGTACTCCATGAACTGGTGCACAACGTCGTGAGCGATCTGGTCGACGCGGTCGTCGTCGTTACCGTACTTGGGGAACTCGCCCTCGGTCTCGAAGTCGACGATGATGCCGTTCTCGTCACGGACGGGGTGGACCTTGGCGTACTTGATGGCGGACAGGGAGTCAGCCACGACGGAAAGGCCAGCGATGCCCGTAGCAAACCAGCGGTGCACGTGCTTGTCGTGCAGAGCCATCTGGATGCGCTCGTAGCAATACTTGTCGTGCATGTAGTGAATGATGTTCAGCGAGTTGACGTACACGCCAGCGAGCCACTTCATCATGTCGTTGTACTTGGCCACAACGTCGTCGTAATCGAGCGTATCGCCCTCGACGGCGCGATACTTGGGGCCGACCTGCTTCTTGGAGACCTCGTCAACACCGCCGTTGAGTGCGTACAGCAGGCACTTGGCCAGGTTGGCACGGGCGCCGAAGAACTGCATCTCCTTGCCAATGCGCATGGAAGACACGCAGCAGGCAATGCCATAGTCGTCGCCGTGGTAAACGCGCATGAGGTCGTCGTTCTCGTACTGGATCGAGGAGCTGGCGACAGAAGTCTTGGCGCAGAACTTCTTGAAGTTCTCGGGCAGACGGGTCGACCACAGAACGGTCATGTTGGGCTCGGGGCTGGTGCCCATGTTCTCGAGCGTGTGCAGGTAGCGGTAGCTCATCTTGGTAACGAGCGTACGGCCGTCAACACCCATGCCGCCGATGGACTCGGTGACCCACTGCGGATCGCCGGTGAACAGGGCCTGGTACTCGGGGGTACGGGCAAACTTGACCATGCGGAGCTTCATGATGAAGTGATCCACGAACTCCTGGATCTGCTCCTCGGTGAAGGTACCGTTGGCAAGGTCGCGCTCAGCGTAGATGTCGATGAACGTGGAGGTACGGCCGATGGACATAGCGGCGCCGTTCTGCTCCTTAACGGCAGCGAGGTAGGCGAAGTACATCCACTGGATGGCCTCCTGCGTGTTGGTAGCAGGGTTGGAAATATCGAAACCATAGGTCTCGGCCATCATCTTGAGCTCGCCGAGGGCACGAATCTGCTCCTGCAGCTCCTCACGATCGCGGATGTTGTCGGCGGTCATGACCGTCGGGGTGGAAGCCTTCTGGGCCTCCTTGTCCTTGATCAGGTAGTCGACACCGTACAGGGCGACACGACGGTAGTCGCCGATGATGCGGCCGCGGCCATAGCCATCGGGCAGACCGGTGATGATGTGAGCCGAGCGGCAAGCACGCATCTCGGGGGTGTAGACATCAAAGACGCCGGCGTTGTGGGTCTTGCGCTCGAAGGTGTAGCGCTCGACAACGTTCTCGTCGACCTTGTAGCCGTGCTGGCTGGCAGCCTGGCAAGCGATGCGGATACCACCGTTGACGTGCAGCGCGCGCTTGAGCGGCTTGTCGGTCTGGAGGCCGACGATGGTCTCCTTCTCGCGGTGGGCGTTATCGATGTAGCCAGCGGGGTGGCTCACGATACCCGTGACGGTCTTGGTGTCCATATCGAGGACGCCGCCCTGCTCGCGCTCCTTGAGCAGCAGGTCGAGAACCTCGCCCCACAGCTCCTTGGTACGCTCGGTCGGGCCGGCGAGGAACGACTCGTCGCCCTCGTAGGGGGTGTAGTTCTTCTGGATGAAGTCTCGGACGTCAACCTCTCCCGTCCAGATGCCTTCCTTGAAGCCTTCCCATGCCTCCTGCATTGTGTAACCACGCTCCTAGTTACGTGTAATGCGGCGCTCTCTCACACCGCTGCTTATTGAATTCTTGAATTATCGGCTTGCACTACCGGCTTCTTCCGTTCTTCACCACACGTTGGTACAGGGAAAAACGTTTGTCCACCTTGGAACTGCAACCCAAAACCCAAGATTTCACCCGTTTGAGAAGGATAACATAGCTACCCCCTTCATCAGGGCTGTTATATGTTTCTTTTTTTATACCATTAGGGCGTTTTTAACAAATCCGCAGGAAATGCGAGCGCGAACAACTACCGTTCACCGATTTGTTTGGTATTTTTCCTTGCCTTTGTACGACGTTCACTCTAGCTGTTATGCCAGCTTTAGCAGGGTAAAGTGCCTCTGAGTAGGCTTTAGGACATGCCTAACGATCTGCCCCAAACTTTACTGGCACCGACGGTGTACGGCGGTCGCCTAAAGGTAGTTTTCTAGGCATGTCCCAAAATCTACCGTATAGGGCGCGCGTGCAGGGGTATCATCTTTCACCGAAAATAGTTTCTAGTGTTAGGGGTTTTCGGTGGAAGATACCGACTTCCATGAGCTTGGGCGTCAGCTCCTTACCGAGTTTGGCGGCATTCACCAGCGCGTTTCGCGCTTTGTGGACAAAGCTCTCAGCGGCGAGATGGCTGTCATGCGCGCCCTTATGCTCGCTGGCGGTTCGCTCACGCCGAGCGAACTCGCTGATCGCGCCTGGGTCTCGAATGCCCGCATTGCCAATATCCTACGCGCTCTCGAAGCCAAGGGCTGGGTTGAGCGTGAGCACTCAAAGACCGACCGTCGTCGCGTACACGTCATAGTGACCGACAAGGGATTCCAGGATCTCGAAATCAAACGCCGGGAATTCGAGGACCGCACCGCGGCTTTCCTCGAACAGCTCGGCGAAACAGATACCCAAGAGATGGTGCGTCTTCTAAGGCGTGCCAACGAAATTATCGACCACAATCAAGAAAGGAGAGATGCCGAGTGAGGATTCTCAAGCTCTTTAAAAAACATATCCTGGCACTGTTCGCAGCTATCGTACTTATCGTAATCAGCTGCAACGCCGATCTGGCGCTGCCTACCTATATGAGCGACATCGTCGACGTGGGTGTACAGCAAGGCGGCATCGCGTCGCCCGTGCCCGACACCATCCGTGCCGAATCGCTCGACGACCTCGAACTCTTTATGAGCACCAAGGACGCCAAGGCTGTGGAGGCCGTGTTTAGCAAGGCGGACAATAACGGCATTCGAACGTACAAGGGCACCGAGGAGGAGCGCGCCGACGGCGGCAAGATTGCCGACATCATGAGCCTGCCCGAGACTGTCGTCCTTTCGTTCAACCAGGGCATCGATGCCAACTCCATGGGCGACATGATGGACACGTCCGGTGAGAAAGACAACAACGCCGCCCAGGCCATGCCCACCCCCGAGCAGATGGCGGCGATGACGCCCGAGCAACTCGCCGAGATGCAGCAGAAGGCCGCAGCAGCGCAGAACATGCAAAAGCAGATTGATGCCGACGGCGGTAAGATCACCATGAAGGGTCTGCGTCTAGGCGTTGAAGGCGGCCTAATCGACCAGGGCAAGCTCGTCGAGGGCGCCAACGATATGGCAGACAAAATGGGCTCCATGTCGGGCTCCATCGTCACCCAGCGCGCCGTGAGCTATGTACAGGACGAGTACAAGGCACAGGGCATCGACCCCGCCGACGTGCAAAACGCCTACCTGGGCCGCATGGCGACCACGATGTTTGGGCTGTGCCTGGTGTCGCTCGTCGCCACCATCCTGACCGGTGCCGTGGCTTCGCGTACCGCCTGTTCCATCGCACGCGACCTGCGCCGCGAGACCTTCAACAAAGTTATGCACTTCTCGCCGGCCGAGGTGGGCAAGTTTAGCCAGGCCTCGCTCATCACCCGCTGCACCAACGACATTCAGCAGATCCAGATGGCCGCAACCCTGTTTATCCGCATGTGCCTGATGGCTCCCGTCATGGGCATCGTCGCCGTCATGCGCGTCCTGGCCAACCATACCGGCCTGGAGTGGACCATCGCCGTGGCCATCATCGCGGTCTCGGCTGTCGTCGGCGTGCTTATGGGCCTCACCATGCCCAAGTTCAAAAAGATGCAGAGCTTTGTGGACCGCGTGAACCTTACCGCCCGTGAGCTGCTCGACGGCCTTATGCCCATCCGCTCATTCAACCGCGAGGAGCATGAGCTCGAGCGTTTTGACAAGGCTTCGCTCGACCTGATGACCACGCAGCTCTACACCAACCGCGCCATGAGCTTTATGATGCCACTCATGATGCTCGTCATGAACTGCATCACCGTGCTTATCGTCTGGTTTGGCGCGCAGGGCGTGTCCGACGGCGTGATGCAGGTCGGCAACATGATGGCGTTTATCTCCTACACCATGCAGATCGTCATGGCGTTTATGATCCTCACCATGGTGTCGGTCATTCTGCCCCGTGCCGAGGTCGCAGCCGAGCGCGTGGAAGAGGTCATCACTTGCCCCACAAGCATCAACGACCCCGCCTCGCCCAAACTGCCCGCGGCCAGCGCGCCGCGCGGTGAGCTCACCTTCCGCGACGTGAGCTTCCAGTATCCCGATGCCCGCGCCGACGTCATCAGCGGCGTGAACTTCACCACGCATGCCGGTCAGATGCTCGGCATTATTGGCTCCACGGGCTCGGGCAAGTCCACGCTCGTGCAGTTGATTCCGCGCCTGTACGACGTCACGGGCGGCAGCATTTCGCTCGACGGCATCGACGTGCGCGACATGGCCCTTTCCGAACTGCGCCGCCGTATTGGTTACATCCCGCAGCAGGGGCGCCTGTTCTCGGGTACCGTCGAGAGCAACCTTAAGTTTGCCGGCGACATGGTGAGCGACGAGGACATGCACCGGGCGGCACGCATCGCCCAGGCCGAGGACTTTATCGCCGAGCGCGAGGGCGGCTACGACTCCCCCATCAGCCAGGGCGGCTCCAATGTTTCGGGTGGTCAGCGCCAGCGTCTGGCCATCGCCCGCGCGTTGGCCAAAAAGCCCGAGGTCGTGGTGTTCGATGACTCGTTTAGTGCCCTCGACTACAAGACCGACGCGCGCCTACGCGAGGAGCTGGCCAAAAACGTTACCGACGCCGCGCTCGTGGTCGTGGCCCAGCGCATCGCGACCATCATGCACGCCGACCAGATCATCGTACTCGACGACGGCCACGTAGTGGGCACCGGCACGCACGAGGAGCTGCTGCGCAGCTGCCCGGCGTACCTGGAGATCGCACAGTCGCAGCTTTCCGCCGAGGAGCTGGGGCTTACCCAAGAAGAAATTGCAGCCGTCATGGAAGGAGGCGAGCGCTAATGGCAGACGAGACCAAGACTCAGATTCCCAAGCCCACCCGCCAGCGTGGTCCCATGGGCCGCATGGGCGGCATGCGTCGCGGCGAAAAGGCCAAGGACTTTAAAGGCACCATGAGGCAGCTGCTCGGCTATATTGGCCAGCACAAGATTGCCGTGTTTGCCGCCGTCGCCTTTGCCGTGTGCTCGGTCATCTTTAACATTGTAGGGCCCAAGGTGCTCGGCCAGGTTACGACCAAGCTGTTTGAGGGCCTGGTTGCCAAAGTCAACGGTACCGGCGATGTCGACTTTAACTGGATCGCCAAGACGCTCGGCTTTTTGCTCTGCCTGTACCTGGCGAGCTCTATCTGCAGCCTCATCCAGGGCTGGCTCATGACCGGTGTCACGCAAAAGATTTGCTACCGCATGCGCAAGGAGATCGCCGCCAAGATTGCCGTCGTGCCGATGAGCTACTTCAACGGTCACAGCAAGGGCGATGTGCTCAGCCGCATCACCAACGACGTCGATACGCTCGGCCAGTCGCTCAACCAGAGCGTGACGCAGCTTATTACGTCCGTCACGCAGATTATCGGCGTGCTCGTCATGATGTTGTCGATCAGCCTGCCGCTCACCGGCGTCACCGTGCTCACGCTGCCGGCCGCCGCGATTATCTTGATGGTGATGATTCACTTCTCGCAGCCGTACTTCCGCGAGCAGCAGCAGGTCCTGGGCGCCGTCAACGGCATTATCGAGGAGGACTTTGCCGGCCAGAACGTCATTCAGGTGTTCGACCGCGCCGAGGCCTCGATCGAAGAGTTCGACCGTCAAAACGACCGTCTCTTTATTAGTGGTTGGCGCTCGCAGTTCCTGTCGGGCCTGATGATGCCGCTTATGAGCCTGGTGGGCAACATGGGCTACGTGGGCGTCGTCGTGGTGGGCGCACAGCTCGCGCTGACCGGCAATGCCACGCCCGGCGATATCCAGAGCTTTATCCAGTACGTTCGCAACTTTACGCAACCCGTGCAGCAGCTGGGCAACGTGAGCAACACGATGCAGTCGATGGCCGCTGCCACCGAGCGCGTCTTTGAGTTCTTGGCCGCGCCCGAGGAGGAGCAGAAGGCCGACGCGCAGATTCCCGAGAGGCGTCCCGGCCACGTGGAGTTCGACCATGTCAAGTTTGGCTACACGCCCGACAAGACCATCATCCACGACTTTAGCTGCGAGGCGCAGCCCGGCCAGACCATTGCCATCGTCGGCCCCACCGGCGCCGGCAAGACCACGCTCATTAAGCTGCTGCAGCGCTTTTACGACGTGGACGGCGGTTCGCTGCGCGTCGAAGGCGTCGACGTGCGCGACTGGGACCGCGCGGCGCTGCGCGGCGAGTTTGCCATGGTGCTGCAGGACACCTGGCTGTTTAACGGCACCATCCGCGAGAACATCCGCTACGGACGCCCCGATGCGACCGACGCCGAGGTCGAGGCCGCCGCACGCGCCGCACGCTGCGACCACTTTATCCATACGCTCGCCGGTGGCTACGACTTTATGATCAACGAGGAGGGCACTAACCTGTCGCAGGGTCAGCGCCAGCTCGTGACCATCGCCCGTGCCATTTTGGCCGACCGCCCGGCGCTGATTCTAGACGAGGCGACTTCCAACGTGGACACCCGCACCGAGGAGCTCATTCAGCGCGCCATGGATGCGCTGATGCAAGGCCGTACAAGCTTTGTCATCGCGCACCGCCTGTCCACGATCCGTAACGCCGACGTGATCTTGGTGATCCGCGACGGCGACATCGTCGAGAAGGGCACACACGACGAACTGCTCGCCCAGGGCGGCTTCTACGCCGACCTGTACAACTCGCAGTTCGACGAAGCGGCGTAAATTCTGCCGCAGGGAACGAATAACGCCCTAGAACGGGGACGCAGGACAATCTGCGTCCCCGTTTTTGTTTTGCAGCCCTCGAACCGCCTCCCCTGGGACCTGATTGACGCCCTCCCTCAAGGCCCCGTGGACAAAAAATGGCAAATATGAGTACTGTTACTTTTTTAGTAACATACAAAACGACCCAAAACACCGCTCTTGTAGCTTGTATGCACCTCCACATTGCTCAATCAGCTCTGTATCAGGCTTATATGTACTAGCGTTAATGAACATATTTACTTTATGTCCATTATTTTGTGGGAGCAATATGGCACTACAGCAGCAACAGTACTCATATTTGGCATTTTTTGCCCACAGGGCTTGGAGAACGCCCAACAATCTGGCAATACCAGCAAGCAAACCGCGTCCGCTGGCGCAAGGAGTTTCCCCAAGTGCCAGCACATAAGGAACGTCCCCAACTGCCAGGTTTGAAAGGTAGTCATTGGGGACGTTCTTAAACGACTAGTCAAACAACAAGAACGTCCCCAACAACTACTTATAAACGGCAGACTATCCACTCTCATTCTGCGAGCACTCATTTAAGTCTGTCCCCAATGAGTGCCCTGGAGCAGGACAACTCCGCAGGTAGAGGACGGACAGCGAGCGCCGTCCAGAGCGTACAAGTTGGCATGAAAAAGGCAGGGCATTGACCTTCTGGTCATGCCTTGCCTTTTGAATGACAAATTGTCGCTCTGGGCGGCGCGCAGCGTCGAGCCGTTACGCGGGTTGGTAAACCCGCGTAACTAAACACGCTCCGCGATCTCGTGGATCAGATAGTCGGTCTTTTCCCAGCCCAGGCACGGGTCGGTGATCGACTTGCCAAAGACGCCGCCGTCGACCGGCTGGTTGCCATCCTCCAGGTAGGACTCGATCATAAAGCCCTTGACCAGTTTGGAGATGGATTCGTTGCGGCGACAGCTGTCGAGCACTTCCTTGCAGATGCGATACTGCTCCAGCGGGCGCTTGCCCGAGTTGTCATGGTTGCAGTCGATAACCGCCGCCGGGTTGGCGTAGCCGGCGTGCTCGGTATAGCGCTCGGCAAGGCGCTCCAGGTGCTCGTAGTGGTAATTGGGGTAAGTGCGACCGTCGAGACCGATGTAGCCGCGCATGACGGCGTGCGCGAGCGGGTTGCCGTCGCACTCGACCTCCCAGTTGCGGAAGATAAAGCTCTGGTGCGCCTGGGCGGCGTAGATGGAGTTGAGCATGACGGTAGTGGAACCGGCTGTAGGATTTTTCATGCCCACCGGCACCGAAATGCCGCTCGACACCAGACGGTGCTCCTGGTTCTCGACCGAACGCGCACCCACGGCGACGTAGCTCAACAGGTCGACGAGGTACTGGTAGTTGGACGGGTAGAGCATCTCGTCGGCAGTGAAGAAGCCAGTCTCCTCGATGACGCGCAAGTGCATGTGGCGAATGGCCTTAACGCCTTCGAGCAGATCGTCGGGCGCCTCGGGATCGGGGTTGTGCAGCAGGCCCTTGTAACCGGTGCCCTTGGTGCGCGGCTTGTTGGTGTAGACGCGCGGGATGATGATGAGCTTGTCCTTGACCTCCTCGGCGGTTTTGGCCAGGCGGTTCATGTACTCGAGGACCGAGTCCTCGCGGTCGGCAGAGCACGGTCCGATGATGAGCACCTTGCGCGCGTCCTCGCCGGTAAAGACCTTGGCGACCTCGGCGTCGAATGCCTGCTTCTTAGCAGTAAGCTCAGCGGACAGCGGCATTTCCTCGCGGATCTCCATGGGGATCGGCAGCCTGCGTTTAAATTCCATGGCCATGCGGGGCCTCCTCAATCAAAGAAGTCTAAGCTTGAATCGTCGAATGCTCGGCATTATCCGCTGTCGCACGCTAAAGTGCAAGCACGACCAACCAAAAAGGGAATGGATAACGCGCGGGTCGCTTACCACGAGAGTGGATAATCTCCCGTTTTTGGCCTAGGATCGCGCTGAAAGTGGGAGATTATCCACTCTCGTCGAGCAAGCGTCCGAAAATCCTCGCTCGTGGCCCCTTTTCCTCCGTCCCCGAGGGAACGGGACTCGTCTGCCGAATGATTGATGCGGCGACGGCGCGCCCATGTCACACTCAGAGGTGGCCTGACCCACCTTGGAAGGAGCCTCCATGAGCCTTGACAACGTAACCCTGCGCGCCGCCACGCTCGACGACCTGGCTGGCATCGCCGCCATCTACAACCAGCTATGGTGCAACACGCTGCGCAACCGCGGTGACGTCGAAGCTGCCGATTTCTGCGCGCGCTTTAACATCACCATGCAGCTACAGCGCTCACCTATCGCGCTTGTCGCCGAGGCCGAGGGCCGCATTATCGCCGCCTGCTGCATCGGCATCTTCGAGGACGGCAAGCCGCGTACCAATCCCACGTGGGTGCCCTGCTACGACGAGATGTTCGCCCAGGCAACCGAGATGGCAAAGACCGCCGACGCCAAGCTCGAGGGCTCGCTCTTTGGCGACAGCCGCGAGAAGGCCACGGCCGACCGCTTTGCCGCCACGGGCAATGAGTATGCCCAGGGCCAGCTCAACCTCATCATCATCGTGCCCGAGTGGCAGGGCAAAGGGCTCGGCCGCGCGCTCATCGACCTTGCCCGCGCCGAGCTCGCCCGGGCAGGCTGCACCAAGTTCTTCCTGATGAGCGACTGCAACTCTGACTGGCAGTTCTACGAGCACCTCAACATGAAGCGCATCCTAGAAGATCACAGCCAAGACACCGGCGACGGCTTTATCGTCTACATGTACGGAGGCGACACGCAGGATTAGCCTGTGTGCCGCCTCATGGGCTTTCTCCAAGACAGCCCAAACCGGTCAGCCATACCAAATAGAGACCTGCCAAAAAGGGACAGGTTTATTTTGGCAGGTTTTATCTGGGAAAACACCAAGGCCGCCGCGAGGGAACTACTTTCCCTCGCGGCGGCCTTCTAACAGCAAAAACCAAGTGAGTAGATTTTTTGCAGGAATCCGAGCACACGCCAAATCGCCACAGCGCTGACCTGCAGTTTTACCGAGCATTTGTCGCGATGTGCTCGGTAAATCCAAAAAAGTCTACTCACTTGCATCTGAGGCGCACCGGATCGGCAAAAAACCGCCGCGAAAGGGATCCGGACCCTTCGCGGCAGTTGTTAATACGCCGAACTTGTTATCGCAAAAGCCAATCACGCGCCGAGACCACGCTACAGTCTTTCGACTCATACGTTGAATCCACGCGGGCCACAACATAGCGCGCATCTTTTGCAATGTCGATCTCATCGCATACAGCCTGTAAATGGCGGGCGTACTTATCGTGATACGTTCTGGATGATTTTATTTCGATAGCCTTGGGACTCCCTGAGTTTGTGCAGTCGAGCAAATCGATTTCTCGCTTGCCGTCGTCCCTATAGAAATACAACTCGGGATTCTCGCCCACGTTGAGATGGCTCTTCGCCGTTTCGGAAACGATGAGGTTTTCGAAAACTGCCCCCAGATAAGGGCTCTCCAAAAGTTGCTCCAGTGATCCAATTTTGAGCAAGTAGCAGAGCAGCCCCGTGTCGTAAAAATAAAGCTTGGGCGTTTTAGTCAAACGTTTCCTGGCATTTGCATAATAAGGCTGCAGTGAAAACGTCAGGTAGCTCTGCTCCAGGATAGACAACCAGCTTTTAATGGTCGATACGTTCACACCCGTATCTCGAGAAAGCGAAGATATATTAATGAGAGCACCGGCGCTCTGGGCAATTATGGACAGTAACTTATGAAACTCCGCTTTATTGCGCACGTCAAGCAAGCCCACAACATCGCGCTCAACATAGGTATCAATATAGCTGGGGAAATAAACCGAGGACGGCATTCCGGCGGAACGCAGGCGAGGGTATCCCCCTTCGAGCGCAAACAAATCCACTTCCAACTGCCCCTGCTGGCCCCTCTCCGCTTCTCGAAACGAAAATGGCAGCAATTTTAAGATCCCGACTCGCCCGGCAAGAGACTGGCCGATGCTTTTCATCATCAAAAAGTTTTGCGATCCCGTAAGGATGTATTGACCGGCATCTCCCCGCTCATCCGAAACAACCTGGATCATCGAGAACAAATCCGGGGCGTATTGCGCCTCATCGATGATGAGTCCGCCCTTTCGGTTGCGGATAAAACTCACCGGATCCTCCAAGGCCGCGCGCCTCGTTTGGGGGTCCTCAAGCGTGACATAGGAATAGTCGGGAAAGGCATGCCTAACCAGCGTAGACTTTCCGCTCTGCCTAGGCCCCGTCAACGACACAACAGGAAACCAACCCGCCATGCGAATGAGCAACTCATGCAAATCCCTGTTAATGTACTCGGCCATATCAACGCCCCTTATAACGCTGTTACCATAATCGTATAGTATCATTTGCCATAATCTCGCAGTAGCGTTTTCCATAATCTTGTAGTAGTGTTTTCCACAATCTTATAGTAGCCCAGTTCAAAAACGTTATTTATAGAGCCGAAATCTCAGACCCTAAATAACAATAGCCACCACAATGGGAACTGTCCCCATTGCGGTGGCTTGCAGGCGAGTTGACTTATTCGACTATCGCGGGCCGGCCGTGTCCGAGTCTAGAGCGTGGCAAGTCGCTTGGATTCGCGGACGGCGAGGGCGATGGAGATAAGACCAGTGATGGCGTCAGCCGCCACCAAGGCAAACCAGACACCCTGAACGCCCATCATGTTGCCAAGCAGGTACATAAGCGGCACGGAGCAGATCACGTAGCGGAGCAGACCGGTGAACGTGGCGATACCCACCTTCTCAACCGCCTGGAAGTACATCGACATGGTCATGGCAAGATAGCCCAGGGCCACGGCCAGGATAACGATGCGCGTGGCGTTGGCGGCAACCTCGACGAGCGCCGGGTCGCTACCAGCAAAAAAGGCGCAGACCGGCGTTGCGGCCACCCATAGCACAGCAGACACCGCAGCAAGCGTCACGACCTGGTACTTAAGCGTGCAGGAGAGCGTTTCCTTGAGGCGCGCCCACGCCTTGGCGCCGGCGTTGAAGGCGGCAATGGGCTGCAGGCCGTACGAGAAGCACTGGGCGACCATCATGGTAATGTAGAGGATGTAGCCGTTGATCACACCAAAGGCCGCGATGTAGAGCGAACCCATGTCGCCGCCGAGCTGGCCAAGCAACGAGTTGGCAACGGTGTTGAAGATGAACGTGGCAGCTTGCACCAAAAAGAACGGGAAACCAATCTTAATGATCTGGCCGCAGATGGCCATGTCGAGTTTGAGGTCGGCGGCGTTGATCTGGAGCTGCGACTTCTTACCGCCGATGAACCAGAAGATACCGATGGCCCAGATACCGATGGAAAGACCGTAGTACACGCCAGCTCCCATAACGCCAAGCTTGAGCACAAACGTGGAAAGCGCAAGCCAGCAGATAGCGACGATGGCAGACACGGTCATGAGGTTGGCCTGGATCTGAACCTTCTCGTCCACACGCATGACGGCGGTGACCATCTGACCAATGACCGTGAGCGGCAGCAGCACGGAGAAGGTGCGCACGCCGGCAACGGTATCGGTCATGATGTCGGGCGTGGCGCCGAAGAATGCGCAGATGGGCTCGGTAAACACAGCCATCACCACAGCAAGCAGCACACTCACAATCGTGGTAAGCCAAAAACCCTGGCTAAACGCCTTGCTGGCGCCCTTAATGTCGCCGGCACCCAAAAGGTTGCCCACCACGGCGGGCACGCCGGTGCCAAACAGGTTGCCAAAGGCCAGGTTAATGTACTCGACCGACATGATGATCGAAACACAGGCCAGGCCGTGTGCACCCAGGCCCCAACCCATCACGAGGCCCTCAAGGACCACCATGATAATCTGGGCGAGCATACCCTGGCCGGTGATGATGGTGTACTTGCGCACCAGGCCGGGAATCGGCTGCGAGGCAAGCTCACGCTCCTCCTCAACAGCGGCGGTTGTCTCTTCTGCCATTGTTCTCCCCTTTCCATGAGAGATTGATGAATGGACGGATGAATGGATGGGCGGCACGCACAGGCTGTGGCACCGCCCAGCGATGCAGCAGCCCCGCTAGGCCTCGTAGACCACCTTGCCGGCAATCATCGTGAGAGACGCCGTGGCCTCGAGGACCTCAGCCGGTTCGCAGTCAAAGAGGTTGCGGTCGAGCACACAGATATCAGCCTGTTTGCCGCATGCGAGCGTACCGATGCGATCCTCGGCATGCATGGCGTAGGCGCTGCCGTAGGTGTAGACGCGCAGGGCCTCGGCCATGGTAATGCGCTCCTGGGGGAACCAGCCCTCGGGGTTGGAGCCGTCCTCGAGCATGCGGAAGACCGCGCCGTACACCTCCTCCATGGGCTCCAAGCCCACAACGGGGAAGTCGCTGCCCAAGTGCACCACGGCACCGCTGGCAAGCAGGCTGTGCAGGGGCCACGAAAGCGCTGCACGCTCGGGGCCCACGGCATCGTCCTTGGCAAGGTCAGCCATATCGAGCAGCATGTGCCACGGTTGCATGCCGGGGCATATACCAAGCTCCGCGTAGCGCGGCAGATCCTCGGGCTGAACCGTCTCGTTGTGCTCCATGGAGTGGCGGCAACCCCGCTTACCATGCAAGCGCTCGCCCTCCTCAAAGCAATCAAGCACAAAACGCACCGAGCGATCGCCGATCGTATGGACGCGCGTGTCAACGCCCCATTCCTGCGCCCTGACAATGGCGGCACGGATGCGCTCTGGATCCTCCGCGGGCTCACCGCAGGTATCGGGCGCATTGCTATAGGGTTCAAGCATCCAAGCGGTGTGGTCGGAGCACACGCCATCAAGAAACTGCTTAAAGCCGTGCCACTCGACCTGCGTACCCGAGAAGGCGTATTTCTCCTTGATCTGCTCGAGCGTTAAGGACTCGTTTTCGAACAGATCGGTGTACAGGAACACGCGCAGTGGCAAGTCGCCCTTGGCATTAAGACCTGCCAACACCGCATACGGGTTTTCCATGCTCACAAACGTAGGATTGACCATGCCGACCGTAGTGATTCCCAGGGCATTGGCGCGCCGGGCGGTTTTTGCAAACGACGCGTCAACAACCTCGGGCGCTGGGTCGTAGACCTCGTCCATAAAGAAGACGCCGGCGTTGTTGGAAAACACGCCCGTCAGATTGCCCTCGGCATCCTTAAGGATCTTGCCGCCTGCGGGATCGGGCGTCTGCGAAGTTACTCCCACCTTGTTGATGGCGCAGGTATTGGCACTAAAGGTATGCAGGTCAACCTGCTGCAGAAAGACCGGGCGGTCCGAGATGTACTCATCGATCATCGCGGCTGTGGGCATCTCGGGGACATCCCACTGGAACTGGATAATCTGGCAGCCCAGAATCCACTCGTTATCGGGATGGTCGGCCGCAAACGCCACGACACGTTCCATCGCCATCTCAAAACTGGTGCAGTCGATGAGGTTGACGGCAAAATCGGGGTCGGTCATAAACGCGCCCTGGGCAAAATGCGTGTGTGAGTCGATCAGGCCGGGCATGACGAGCTGGTCGCCAAAGTCGCGCACCTCGGTATCGGGACCGATAAACGGTGCCAGGTGAGCATCGTCACCGCAGGCAACAATCTTATCACCGCGCACGGCAACGCCGCCCTTAAACGGCTCGAGCCCATCGCCGGTAAAGACGGCGTTGCTCTTGATAACTACATCAGCCTTGTCCATGTGAGCCTCCTCAGGCATCTTTGGTTGCAACGCGGACGCACCGCCCGCGTGGGCACTCGGTTGGGAGCGTAGCGCTCCCGCATCGGCGCGTGCCTACAAGCCGTGCTCGGACGTCTGTCCCACGTCCGCGGCTTCGCGCTACACCCATTGATACACAGGGGCAAATCCGTGCCAAGGCCAGGGATCGCAAACGGTCAGTTTAAGCAGGTTTACACGCTTTACCTGCAGGTTTATTGTCTGAGATTATTACCGCGTCATTACGCCCAACGGCGTGCCCGCCCACACGGCAAGACCCGCATGCAAGGAAGAATAGGACTAGGAACGCCAAAAGGCATCTATGAGGTCATCTCGGTTGGAGACACCGCTTTTAACGTAGATGCGATGCAAGTGCGCCTTGACAGTGCCAGGGCTGATGACCAACTCGCTGGCGATGTTTTGGGCGTCGTTGCCCTTCAGCACCAGCGTGAGCACCTCCTGCTCGCGCCGCGACAGCTTATGGGCATCGGCATAGATCACAACGCGTGATGCTAGATCGTCCCCAGAGCGTGCGCTCTCGGCCGCCACGTCCTCATCGGCACGCGGATGACGGGCATACACGCGCAGGATATGGCTAAACTGGCAAAAGAGTTGGACCGCGCATGCCACGAGCAGCACGTTTTCGGAGATATTGCGCTCGGACAGATACCACAAAAAGAGGCTGATGACGGGGTTTTGAGAGTCGGGGCGGCAGAGCAAAATCATGTAGGTGTCCTCGGCGATTACGCAAAACGCAAGAACGAGTGCCACCTTCCAAAAGAGCTTTGAGCGGTCGAGGTCGAGTTTCTCAACACGCGTGGCCCTGTGCCGGTAATGCCAGGCGGCATAGGCAAGACATCCTACATTGCCCAGGTCACGCGTGAGCCAAAAGAGATACTGCTGCATCTCTCCGGCAGCACCGCTGCGAGGCACCAGCACCAATTGCAAGATTGAAAACGGCACGATAACAAGTCCGAGCATGCGCGACGTCGGCCTTTTGCGCAAGCGCGCAAACATCCACAGCACAATGCAAGCATAGATGGCAATACCGAGCACGCAGCGCAGCAAGGGGTGCTGCAGCGGCTCGCTAAAGGTAACGGCGTAGTCATATTTGAGCCGAGTGTACTCGTCAAAAAAGATGACCGACATATCGAGCATGTAGAGCAAAAAGCCCGCCGCAGCCACTAGGCTGTCGCGACGGTGCGTCATGAGCCAAACCACCAATGCCACGGCACTGGTCACCAGAGCCACACCCATGATAATCGTGGTGTAGATATAGAACGCGAAACTCATGCCCGCCTCCCCTGTCTAGATGCTGTGAGGATGTTGACAGATTCTTTGCCGCAAGATTAGACTCACCGATTAAACGTACTGTATCGTTTAGATAAACAAGCTGTGTCTCACCGATGAAAGGAGATGCCATGGCACCGATCGCTCCGCTCAAGATGCTCGTCGCGCCCGCCGCCAAGGCCATCACCCGACTCGGTTCTTCCATGACCTACGACGATGTCCCCTGCGCCGTTGAGGCGCGTTCGGACAGCTGCCCCTACCTGGGCCACGTCCCCTACTTTGCACCCAAGCTCGCATCTGATCCCGAGCAGCGTGAGCAGTAATCCAAGATGCATCTAGCACCGCACAACTCGCGGCGCTACTGTTTTGGCGCAAAGCGACCTGTCCCCCTTGCGCCAACGCCGGGATTGTCGATGCTGCGGCCGCGGCGCGATATGAGGCGCGAAACCTCGCCCAGCAACACGCCGATCACCACACCCATGAGGATCGGCAACTTTGACATCTCGGCGGGCGAGCTGTTAAGCGGCACGATTGTCGCAACAATCGAAAGCACGAGCTCTACCACCGGCACCGCAAGCGCTACCGCAAGCACCTTGCCCTCGAAGGGCGCGCGGAACACACGTGGGCGGTCGTCGTATTTACGCAGGCGCCAAAACGCCGGGAACATCGGGATATAGCTCATGAGCAGAAAGACGACGTTCATCGAGAAGAAGACCCAAAAGACGTCGGAACCTTCGCCCAGCGGAATCTGAAGTAGCAGCACCAAGCTGGCAAAACAACCGTTAATGAGTGCTGAGCCGTTGGGCATGCCGGTCTTCTTGGACACCAGCGCAAAGGGGCGCGGCATGTTGCCGTGGCGCGCGGCATAGCTCGCCACGTTGTTGACGCCAAAACTCCAGCAGATCATGTTGGCGAACAGCGTCACCAAAAAGGCCACGCCCACGACCATCGTCAGCGGGTGAGCGCGCCCCACCATGGCGGCAACCGCGTCCACAATGCCCGAATCGAGTGAAAGCTGCTCGGTGGGAACCGCGGCTCCAATACCGATGCCACAGATAATGTAGATCGCCGCGATGGCAACGCCACCGGCGATAACCGCCTTGGGGATATCGCGCGATGGGTTCTTCATCGTGCTGGCAAAGGTCGCGACCACCTCAAAGCCCATAAAGTTGAATAGGATGATTGAAAGATACGTCAGTGAGTTAGTGTCTCCCAGATCGGGGACAAAGGTCTTAAACGACATATCGTTGGCAAAGCCGTTATTGCAGGCAAACCAGATGCCGACGATTCCCACCACGGCGGTAATGAGCACCTTGATGACGGCGCCGCCATCCATGACCCAATCGGCCTCGGCCACCGGCTGCATTGCCATGACCGTGACGCCCCACACAAAGGCAAGCTCGATGGCAATTCGGACCCCAAGCGAAAATTCGATGCCCCATACCGCATTGATGACACTGGGGAACATGCAGGCGATACTTGCCACCCACAGTGGAAAGTTGACCCAATAGCACCAGGAGCAGCGGGCGCCCCAACGGTCGCCCAAGCCCAGGCGAACCCAATCGTACAGACCGCCCTCGGAATCGAACGCCGTACCGAGCTCGGCCACCACCAGGCCATAGGGAAGCAAAAACGTAATGATGAGGAAGATCCACCAGAAGAACTGCACGTTACCCATGGCAGATGCCGGAGCGGCCGCCTCGATGGTAAAGACAACGCAGATAACCGAGAGGATGACCTCGAACAGGGAGAACTTTTTACCTGCCACGACACGCTCCCCCTACAGCAAAAAGGATGGCATCTGTACCGAAGGCGCAGCCCAAGGTAGGGTTGCAGGCCGCGTCACCGGTGCAGGTGCCATCCCAAAGAGAAGAGAGGATGCAATTGTTGGACCAACGCTCGCGGAACAGGCGCGTGTAGATAACGATACGCTGGTACATAGATACTCCGATCAAAACGGCCGCGATTGCGACCGGAATCTTTTGGCAATTGAAGACGCGTCTGACCTGGGATATTCAAGCGAACAATTGGCCTAACCCGCAATAAATCCCAGATCAGACGCGTACTCAATCAAAGAGGCGGGCACTCCGAAGTGGAGGCAACGGAGTGCCCAAAGAAAAACCCAGCCGACCAAGACATCGAATAAACCGACCATCAATGCCCCGAGATGGTCACGGTGCGATTCATCGACTGTCCGATTGATCGGCTGGGTTTCCGAGGTGCGGCAGATTGCCCTGAAAGAGGAGGGCATAGACCTTAAGGGTCATGCCCGACGATTGAAGGGCAAGGTGCCGTGCCTCGGGAAGCCAGACAATTACGCGGACGGCTCCTGCTGCGTAATGCAGTGGATGTTGCCGCCGCCGAAGACGACCTGCTCGGACTGGACGCCGACGCACTTGTAGACGCCCTCGCCCCAGACCTCGTCATAGATCTTCTGGAGCGTGTCGACGGCCAGCTGGTCGTTCTCGTCGCCGTACTGCGGGACGATGACGCCGTGGTTGGTGACCAGGTAGTTCATGTAGGACGCGATCAGCGGCTCGTCGGGGACGCGCGGCTCGGCGTTCTCGTCGGCGTCGATGGTGTCGCAGGAGGCCTGGTCCATGAACAGCGGGTTCACGGGCATGCAGAGCTTGTAGACCTTCATCTTGCGGCCCTTGGCGTCAACGGCGTTGGAGAGGGTCTCGTAGGCAGCGTGGCACTGCTCGTAGAACGGATACTCGGGATCGTCGGTCCAGATGCAGGCCATGACGCCCGGAGCGATGAACGTGGCAACGTCGTCGATATGACCGTTGGTCTCCTCGGGGTCGATGCCCTCCTTGACCCAGATGACCTTCTCGACACCCAGGTAATCCTTGAGGTGCTCGTCCATGTAGGCGCGAAGCTCCTCGCTCCAAGGCTCAAACTTCTTGTGGAACTTGGGCCAGATGGACTCGGGATCCTCTTCCTCCTCCAGAACCGCAGAGCAGGTGCGGCCCGGGGAAAGCAGGCACTGGTCGGTCACGACAAGGGTGCCCTCGCCGTCGACGGTGATGGAGCCGCCCTCGAGGATCATGTCGTCGGGACGATAGCGACGGCAGCCGGAGAGCTCAGCCATCTTGAGGGCGATCTGCTCGTCCTTGTCCCACGGAAAGTACAGGCCGTCGACGAGGCCGCCGTAGGCGTTGAAGTGCCAGTGGTTGGCGCGCTTCTCGCCCTTGCCGTTGATGACGTAGGTGGCGGCGGTGTCGCGGAACCAGGCGTCGTCGGTGGTCATCTCGATAACGGTGACGTTCTCGTCGTTCTCGAAGACGGCCTTGCAGTTGGCATAGTCGACCTGGTTGGCGCACATATAGACCGGGGTGAACTCGGAGATGGCGCGGGCGATGGCGGCATACTGTTTCTGAGCCGGCTTGGCGCCGTGGGCCCAGGTGTCGGTGCGGTGGGGCCAGCCCATCCACACGCGATCCTGCGGGGCGAACTCGGCGGGCATAAAGAAGCCGTCGGCCTTGGGGGTGGACTCGGACTCGGTGATCGTACGCATAAGATTTCCTCCAAATCGAACGATCGTTTGCCGCGGGCGGATTACCCGCAGCCTAAAACCAAGAGATAGTGGGCGCCCGTCCCCCGGCAAAGGTCGGGGCGCCCGGTGCCGGTTTTCACGGAGCCGCACCGACGAGCGGCAACGTAACCAAGTGCGTGGAGACAAACGCACGAAGGATACGAGAGAGAGGTTGGGGCGGGCGGTGGTTACCGGAGCTATCGCTCGCACCCGCCCCAGGAAATAGTGAGCAAATTTGTCGCTTTGGGCACGCCCTCGAAGAGGCTAGAGTGCCTGGAGTCGGGAGCGACAAGCCCGACGAAGCGCACGTTGGTACGCGAGGAGGGTTGGAGCCCCAGAACCGGGTGCTCTAGTTCTCCTCGGCCTCGGCGGCCTCCTCAGCGAGACGCTGAGCTGCCAGCTCGGGAGTGAGGCCCTTGTACTCGGTCTCGCGGCCCTTAGCGCTGACGACGCGGACAACCTCGCCGATGAGCAGAAGCACGATGAAGATAACGATCATCGGGAGCTTGTCGCCAATTTCAGCGGCAGAGAACGGCACCAGCGTTGCAACGATGGCCAGGATCAGCTCGATGCAAGGGATGGCCAGCATGACCTTCATCATGGCACCCTTAAACGGGAACGTGAAGATGCGCTCGCGGTCGGGGTCGTTCTTGCGAAGGTTGAGGAACGCCGGGAACATCGGGATGTAGGTCAGCAGCAGGAAGACGACGGAGGTGCCGAAGAGCATCCAGAAGACGCCGTTGGAGATGGCATCGATGGGAACGAGCTGCAGGCACAGCACCAGGGAGGCAACGACGGCGTTGACCAGGTTGGCACCGTTGGGCATGTCGTCATCAGAGATCATCGAGGCGAAGACCTTGGGCATGTTGCCGTGCTCGGCAGCGTAGCGAGCAACGGAGTTAACGCCGAAGGACCAAGCAGCCATGTTGGCGAACAGGGTGATCAGGAAGGCAATGCAGATGACCTTAAAGATCATGGAGTCGCCCACCATGGTCTGGACTGCATAAATCATGCCGTAGTCGGGGTCGATGGAATCGGCCGGCACAGCAGCGCCGATGCCAAAGCCAGCGAACAGGTAGATCACGGCGATGGACAGGCCACCGACGATGATAGCCTTGGGAATATCGCGAGCGGGATCGGCCATGTCATCGGTCATGGTGCAGATGACCTCGAAGCCCATGAAGTTAAAGATGATGATCGACAGGTAACCGAGAGCGTTGGTGTTGGTGAGCTCGGGCAGGAAGGTGGCAGCGGACATGTCGTTCGCAAAACCGTTCTCCATGGCATACCAAATGCCCAAAGCGCCAACGATAACGGCGACGGCGACCTTGATGATGGCGCCACCGTTAAGGACCCACTCGGAGTCGGCCGCCTTGGAGCGGCCCATGAGGTAGACGATCCACACAAAGGCAAGATCGATACCCATCTTGGCGATCAAGTTGAACTCAACGCCAAAGACCATGCCCAAAATGTCGGGGAACATGGTAGCCAGCGAGGCAATCCACAGCGGGTAGTTGACCCAGTAGTAATACGAGATGCGGGCGCCCCATTTGTCGCCCAGGCCATCGCGTACCCAGTCGTAAATGCCGCCCTCGCCGTCATAGGTGGTGCCGAGCTCGGCAACAACCATGCCATAAGGAAGCAGGAAGGTCAGGATCAGGAAGATCCACCAGAAGAACTGCTGGTTGCCAATGGCAGCAGCAGGAGCGGCGGCCTCGCAAACGAAGACGACGCAGATGATGGTCGAAATGACCGTCAAAAAGGAAAGCTTTTTCTTTCCGTCGCTCATGATGAGCTCCTTCGCTCAGTCTTGGACAGATCCGAGGCCCAAGGTACTAAGGCAATTGCCTGAGCCTCGGTGAGCGGGCGACAGGAGACGAGCATCCGCCGCCCGCAAACGTGCGTTTAGCAGGCTTAAGGCTTAGAGCTGCTCGAGAGCCTCGAGAGCGGCGTGAAGCTCGGCCTTGGCGGAGTACTCGACACCCTCGTCGTTGAGCGGGGTGCGCTTGCCCAGGGCAGCGAGGAGAGCACGGATGGAGTGCTTGCGGTTCTCGGCCTCGACCCAGCACAGGGAGCGCTCGGGATCGTCCATAACCTCGTCGACGACTTCCTCGTTGCGAGTGGCCGGCAGGCAGTGCATGAACTTGGAGTTGGGGCCGGCGAAGTTCATCATGTCCATGGTGACCTGATACTTGGGGTAGAACACGTCCATGTAGTTCTCGCCCGAGACCTCCTCGTCGTACAGGCCATACCACACGTCGGTGTAGATGAAGTCGGCGCCCTTGATGCACTCGATGTCGTCGGAGATGACGACGGAGCCGCCGGAGACCTTGCAGTTCTCCTCGGCGATGGCCATCATCTGCTTGCCGAACTCGGCGCGCTCCTCAACGGTGCCAACGTGCAGGCCGCCGTCGGGGATCTGGTGGCCCTTGGGTCCAAACTGGACAAACTTCATGCCGACCTTGGAGGCGATGAACATGAGGGAGACGCAGACCTGGGTGGCGTCGCCGATGAAGGCCAGGGTGCAGTCCTCGATCTTCTTGCCCTCGGGGAGGTTCTCGAGCATGGTCATGAGGTCGCCCATCTCCTGCGTGGGATGGTTGAACTCGGACATGCCATTGATGACGGGCACAGCGGAGCCCTCGGCGAGGCCGACGACGTCCTTGTGACGGTCAACGCGAGCCATCATGATGTCGAGCAGCGAGCCCATAACGCGAGCGGTGTCGCCCAGGGACTCGTGACCGCCGAGCTGGATGGTGCCAGGGCCATAGAACTGAGCATGGCCGCCGAGGTCGGTCATAGCGGTCTCGAAGGAAAGACGGGTGCGGGTGGAAACCTGCTGGAAGATCATGCCAAGGCTCTGGTTGCGGAGCAGGTGCGGATAATAACCGTCAACCTTGATGGCCTTCTTCATTGCCAGGCCAAGATCCTCGATAGCCAGGATCTGCTCTTTGGTGAAGTCGTTGGTGTCGATGAAATCCTTAGGCAGCGCCATGTCGATTCCTTTCCGCCGGTCGTGCCGACTATTGCTATGAGGCGCTCGAACATCACGCCTCGTGTTGACAAGACCATCATTCACCCGTATGCAATTTTTACCTAGTTTATTCGGGATTAAAGACCGTTCACGGAGTTACACCCCCTCTAAACCAATATAAACCCGCAGGTAGCCAGCTTGCAGGGGGTTTACTATCTAGAACCGCGAACGGTATACGGCTATGCTGTATCTCGGCGCCTAATCCGCAATGGAACGAAGGGTTGAGACGTCTATATCCCACAAGGTATACAGGGCTCGGCCATAGATGAAATGAGATGGGACGGTGGCAGATGAACACCCTGATGTTCTTCTATACCCTAGCGATACTCGTGATCTGTATTGTGACGGCAGTGCTTTCGCTTGCCGCCTATGCCTCGTCTCGTCGACGCTTCTTTATCTATGGCAGCGGCGTTTTTATTTGCTATGCCATCGAGATGACCGAGATCTTCTTTTTTGAATACACGTTGCAAAACCAGAGTTTTCCAGCCAGCGACTATTACTCAATTACCATGCCTGTGTTGCGGACCCTTGTGGCGACCGCTTCACAAGCTTTTATCTGGCTCATTGCCATGGACTTGCTCGACAAACATTCAAAAAAGCAGTTTGTTATTCCCGTCGCAACGTTCTTCCTGAGCGAGCTGCTGGTCATTGTCGCTGTCCCCTACGGCCCCATGCATCAATGGCTCTACTACACGATGCGTCAGGTATTCCTTGTATTTGTGGGACTGTATATCTTTTGGACGGCGCATAAAAGCACGCAGGTCGAGCTTAAGGCGCGCGTCAACAATCAACGAAAGCACCTCATTATCGGCGCCATTCTGGTCGGGTGCATCGTTGCCGAGGATTTCTACAACATCCTTGTTGTTCCCATGAGCCTGGCACCCTCTTGGCTGCAGCTGTACCTGTCCGAGCGCAACTTTAGCGAGAACATCTTTGCGTGCTACTTTGCGATTCTGCTGATCATCTATGCCTATCACGTGCTTTCGATTCGCATGCAGGAGGCGCCCGAGGAAAAGAACGTCAGCGATCTTGATCGACACATCGAAGAGCAGATGCCCTTCTATCGCAACGCCTACAAGCTCTCCAACCGCGAAACCGAAGTCATGCGTCTGGTTGTGTTGGGCAAATCGAACCAAGAGATCGCTGACGAGCTCTTCCTTGCCGTGGGCACCGTCAAGACCCATATCCACAACATCCTGGTCAAAACTGAGCAGCAAAACCGCACGACGCTCATCCTCCACTTTTGGAAACGATAACCTACCAAAAAGGGACAGGTTTATTTTGGCAGGTTTTATCTGGGCAAATGCCAAAACCGCCGCGAGGGAGCTACTTTCCCTCGCGGCGGTTTTCTAGCAGTAAAACCAAGTGAGTAGGCTTTTGGCGGGATGCCGAGCACGCCCCAAAACACCACCGCCCTGACCTGCGGTTTTATTGAGCGTTTGGCGCGGTGTGCTCGACAAGTCCAAAAAAGTCTACTCACTTGCATCTGAGAGGCATCCGATAGACAAAAAACCGCCGCGAAAAGGGTCCGGACCCCGTTCGCGGCGGCTGTTCGCGTTGGTTTTGCGACGGTTTTGCCCGCTTGTTACTCGCTGTAGCGGGTGGCGATGGCAGCTTGTACCATGCCGGCGCTCATGAGGTACGTCACCAGGAAGTAGCCACCATAGGCTGCCAGGAAGATCGCACAGGTGAGGCCCACGGTGCCGCCGATGCTCATATTTCCGAATATGCTCACCAGCTCGATGATCACCTTAAGTGCCACAAAGGAGTGCGCTAGGCCCACTGCCAGCGGGAACAGGAAGAATACCGCTTGCTGCGCCATCACCGAATGGCGAATCTGGCGGTCGTCGCAGCCGATCTGTGCCAGCACACGATAGCTGCGGCTGCCATCGGCCACGTTGGAGAGTTGCTGGATCGACAGAATCGCCGCGCATGCAACGACCAATACAAAGCCGATGTAGATGGCTAGGTAGCTAATAAGACCGTTCATTTGCGCTGCTTGCGTGTACATCTCGGAGCGTGTGATGAAGGTTCCCCACGACCCCGGCTTCTTGCCGTCAACGAGCAGATCGTCGAGCAGAGTGTATTTAATGCTCTCGTCTGCCTCGGTCGTATCCATCCCCTGTTTGTAGTTAACGAGCAGGCTACTGGAATACGGCTGCAGATTAAGTTGGGACAACAGCTCGTCGGCAACGACGACGGTACCCGGATTACTGCCCATCGCCGAGTTGGCGATGGCCGCCGTATCTTCGTCCGACTTATCGGTTGCGGGCTTGAGCGTATGCCCGCCCAAGGTAAGGGCATGGCCACCAGCCATATACTTGGTGTACAGGTCGACCAGCTCGCCGCCCATATCACACGTGAGCAGATACTGGTCGTGACCGATGTGCACCGGCTCCTCACCCATCATCTGACGCAGTTTGTTGTACTGGCTCGCCGGCGTCACAAACAGACCCATCGTATCGGCATTGCTACCCCCGAACGCCTTGGGAAGCTTTTCGCCCATGATCTTGCACATCTCACTTGGGGTCACCGAAGGATTCGAGCTGCCAAACGGGTAACTCAGATACGAATCGATCTGCACATGCTCACCGGCAACATCGGCGATATCGACCTTCTTGCCGGTCTCGTCGTTGTTGTCCGCCGAACTGTCCCTGCCGTGCCATGCGGGGTACAAATCGACCGTTGTATCGGCCGGCACCATGCGATCGGCTTCATCAGACGGATTGACGTACTCTTTGTAGTAGTCGAACGTATCGGGCGTGTAATAGACATACGTCTGAGACACGTCTACAGGGTTATAGCGCTCCAGGTTTTCGTTCATCACGTTGGCAATCGACATACCGCACGTCACCGAGGTGATGGCCAAAAACAGGAGCATCGCGATGACGCCCATCGAAAAGCACACCGTGTTGACCTTGGCCGCAAGCTGGCGCACGGTAAACATGTTGAGGCCGCGCCAATACACGCCGCGCAGGCTCTGCAGCAGCTTGATGAGCATGCCCGAGAGTCCCCAGAACAGGGCAAAGGTGCCCACGGTAACCATAGCGGTCGTAATACCAAACTGGTTCATGGCCTCTTGCAGCTTGCTGTCCGTCGCGGTTAGCGGGAACCCATCACGTAGCAGACGGTAATAGGCCACGCCCACAAGCACCACGCCCACGGCAAAGATGGCAATCGCGATCCAGGGGTTGCGTGTCTTGATGCTCTCGTTGCGACGCTCGGCACCCATAAGCTCGATGAGTTTGGTACGACGCACGGCGCGAAGGTTCAGCAGTAGCGTGAGCACAAACATTACGAGCATGCAGGCAAGGGTCAGGTTGAACGCATGCACCGAGAAAAAGAAGTGGAAATTGGCGATCTGTGTCTTAAAAGCGAGGCCGTAAAGAACGTCATGAGCTGGGAGAGTCCCGCACCCAGCACAATGCCGACGACAAAGGCCACGACCGATACTATCACGGTCTCGAGCGCCATGATCGTGGCGACGCGCCCGCGCCCCATGCCGAGCACCTGGTACAGGCCAAACTCCTTTTTGCGGCGTTTCATGATGAAGTTATTGGCATACACCATCAAAAAGGCCATGACACCGGCCAAAAAGTACGTCAGGTCGCCGAGCATGCTGCCCATTACCTGCGCCAAGCCCTTTTCATCGATTCCGGCGATGTCGACCTGCATCGAGATGGTGTTAAAGGCATAGAAGACCGTGACGCCCAGGGTGAGCGTCAAAAGGTAGACGAGGTAGTCGCGGCCGGCGCGGCGGACGTTGCCCCAAGCGAGTTTACAGAGCATCGGAGCCCTCACCGCCCATCATGGCAACGACCTCCATAATGCGGTCAAAGAACTCTCGGCGGTCGGTGTCGCCGCGGCGCAGCTCGGTGAAGATCTTGCCGTCGCGAATAAACAGCACACGGCTCGTGTAGCTGGCGGCAAAACTGTCGTGCGTAACCATGAGCACGGTGGCGCGCAGGCGGCGGTTAAGGGCCTCCAGGCTCTCGAGCAGCAGGCGAGCGCTCTTGGAATCGAGGGCGCCGGTGGGCTCGTCGGCCATGATCATGGTGGGGTCGGTGACGAGCGCGCGAGCCGCGGCAACGCGCTGCTGCTGGCCGCCGGACATCTGGTAGGGATACTTGTCGAGCACCTGACTGATGGACAGGCGCGCTGCCACATCCTGCACGCGGGTCGAGATCTCCGCCGAGTTTGTACGGGCGATGGTGAGCGGCAGGGCGATGTTCTCGCGTGCCGTGAGCGTATCGAGCAGGTTAGAGTCCTGGAAGATAAAGCCCAGCTCCTCGCGGCGGAACTGCGAGAGCTTGGCCTGCTTCATGCGTGTTACGTCCTGGCCGTTGATGCGGATGGTGCCGCTCGTAGCGCTATCGATGGCCGAGACGCAGTTGAGCAACGTCGACTTGCCCGAGCCCGAGGCGCCCATGATGCCAACGAATTCGCCGCGGTTGACGGTAAAGCTGACGTCGTTGAGCGCGCGGGTCACGTTGCCCAGCGCTCCATATACCTTTTCGAGATGCGCGACCTCCAGTACCGGGGTCGCCATGTGCGTGGTTTGCATACCGAGTCCTTTCTTGCGATTAGTCTACGGCATCTATAGTCGCAAGAAGCCGAGTCGGCTACCATCGATATGGCTTACGCTTGCCTTACCGTTGCGTAAGGTAAGGATAGCTAGCCTGTCACGTGTTGATGTTGAGAGAGGACTCCTGTTGAAGACTGTTCATGTTGCCGCTGGGATCATTCGCAAGGAAGGATCCGACGAGCTGCTGGCCGTGCAGCGCGGCTACGGCGACATGCAGGGACTTTGGGAGTTCCCCGGTGGCAAGCTCATGCGCGGCGAGACGCCAGAAGACGCCGTGCGCCGCGAGCTCATGGAAGAGCTGCAGGTGAAGGTCACCAACCTGCGTGACTTCTACACCGTTGAGTATGACTACCCCGATTTCCATCTCTCCATGGAGTGCTACTACTGCTCGCTAGCCGATGAATCCGATGAACCCCAGAAGCATGACCACCAACTCGATATCCGCTGGATTCCGCGTACCTCGCTTGCCACGGTGGAGTGGATGCCCGCCGACAAAGGGCTTATCGATGCTCTGATTGAGTTGAAGGAAGATCGGCTTGAGACAAGCTCTGCCGATGACGCCGCGCCCAACACAGCCGACAAACCCTCCGCCAAACCCAAGCGCGCACCTAAACGCCGCAGCAAAAAGCGTCCCAAGCCCGGTCTGCTCGACGGCATCGATACCTCGGACCTCTCCGCTGACGAGCGCGAACTGGTCCGCCGTCGCGCCGCCATCAAAAAGTCCATGAAGGGCAACAAGCGCGCCAACACCAAGCCCGAGCTGCTCGTACGTCAGCGCCTACGGGCCGCGGGCCTTACGGGCTATCGTTTGGAATGGAAGGTACCCGGCAAGCCCGACATCGCCTTCCCCGGCCGCAAGATCGCCATCTTCGTCAACGGTTGCTTTTGGCACCGCTGCCCCAAGTGCAACCCAAGCCAGCCCAAGCGCAACGTTGAGTTTTGGGAGGCAAAGTTCCGTCGCAACGTCGAGCGCGACCGTGCTGCTGTGGCAGCGCTCACTCAAATGGGCTGGACGCCCATAACCATCTGGGAATGCGAACTCAAAAAAGACCGCATCGACGCCACGATGGAAAAGGTCATCGAGCAGGTGCGCGCCACAGAGCCGCAGCGCTAACAGCGAGCATTCACACGCTCCGCACGTCCGCGCCACATCCACGTCACAAACCTTAGAAAGCCCTTAAGCTCAAAACCTTTCAAGAGTGTTACTCGATACCTCTGACCTGCAGTTTCATCGTAACACCAAACCAGGTTAAGCCTTTCTTTAGCGCTTCTTTGCGGCAGCCGCGGCATAATACTGCCAGCGCACGGGACCTAGCAGCAAACCCCGAGCGCAACCTTTTGGTGGACATCGAGGAGGCCGCATAAGCATGCATTCTTCCAATGACGCAACACAGCAGCCATCCCTAACACATGCAGACCTTTTCTCCTTCCCCCCGACACAGAGAAACGGTCTCCTCGACTCCCCCACCACAAAAACCAAGCGCTCAGCCGATCAGAGCCTCAACTTACGAGCATCCTTCGAAAAGCTCCAAGCATCCCTAGACAAGGCGTTCCCCGAACAGGCAAGAGCAATCTAAGCCCATCGCGCTTTATACTGATGCCATGCGAAACATGGATCACATAGAATTGCACCGCGGAGGACGCGAGGAAGCGTTTCCCGAGACCGCCGAAGACTGGCCCTATATTGCCGAACGCGCAGAATTCGCTCGCTATCCGGGCAATTCCGTCCCCTGGCACTGGCATTCCGAAGTTGAGCTTTTCTACATGGAGCAGGGAGCGATTGACTATCGAACGCACGCGGCTCATGAGCACGTACGCTTTGAGGAAGGGTCCGCCGGCTTTATCAACGGCGGCGTTTTGCACAGTACGCTGCAATCACCCAATTCGGCGCCAGCCATTCAAATGCTGCATATCTTTCAGCCGTCGATGCTCGGCGATCCCGCGGGACGTATCCAAAAGCGCTACATCAACCCATTGCTTCAATGTCGAGGCGTCGATGTGCTCAAATGGTCGCCCACCAATCCCGACGATATGCCCTTTATCGATTTGCTGAAGAGCTCCTTTAGCCACGACCTTCAACAGCCGCAGAACGAGATGGCGCTTCGAAATAGTTTGTCAGAGCTCTGGATTCAGATTAACGCCAAGACCGAACCGCTCTTTTCTTCCGACGGCGCCTCTTGGATGACCAGCCGCGACGTACAGTTCAAGGCAATCCTGGACTTTATCCGCGCAAACTATTCAGCCGCTATAGATGTGCCCCAGATGGCATCTGCAGCCGACGTAAGCGAAAGAGAGTGTTACCGCATTATCGAAACTTGTGCAGGAACGACCCCGGCGGCATATCTACGCGCATACCGCATAAACCGTGCTTGCGAACTTTTGGCACACACCACGCGAACGGTACAGACAGTCGCGCGCCAATGCGGATTTATAACAGCAAGCCATCTTGGCCAGGTATTTAAAGAACAAATGGGGTGCACTCCTTCGAGCTATCGAGCAGCGAGGCAGAATCTCGATAGCACCAGGCAGAAATCCCGCTAGCCCTTCTTCTGTCACTGCATCAAACTTGCAGGCAAACAACAGAGAGGAGCAATCATATGAAGCACTTTGACCATATCGTATTTGACGTTGATGGGACATTGGCAGATACAGAAGAAAGCGTGCTGTCATCGCTTGGCCAGATTATCCAAGAAGAAACCGGCAAAACGCTCCCCCGACACGAGCTTGAATTTGCCCTCGGCATACCCGGCAAGAACGCCCTTGAGAAACTTGGGATCTACTCACAGGCAACGCTGAATCGCTGGTGCCAAGTTGCCGCCAGCTTTAAAAGCACCATCAGCGTGTTTCCCGGCTTGCACGAAGTTATCGCAACACTCTCCGACAACGGCTGCAAACTTGGCATCGTCTCCTCACGTGCGCGCGACGAATACGCAGAAGAAATTGCACCCCTTGGCTTCGATAAGTATTTTGAGCACATCATCCTTGTCGAAGACACAACCGAACATAAACCCGCACCCGCTCCCATGCTCGAATATCTCCGGCGTACGGGCGCGAATCCTGGCAACGTCGTCTACGTTGGCGACACCGTCTACGACGAACAATGCGCAACTTCGGCAGGGGTCAGTTTTGCCCGAGCAGCATGGGGATCACACCAAGACATCCCAAACGCCACCTACAACCTCAAAACCCCCAACGACCTACTAACCCTAACAACCAAATAACCCACGCGTCCCACCCTTTCAGCCCCAACGCCACAAGGGCGATTGAGCAGGACGGCTTGGGCGGGTCCCCGTACCTAGTTTCCAAAATCATTCCGCAGCGCGAAGGCCCCCGTTGCCAACGCTTCGTAGAAGCGAGGCAACGGGGGCCTTCATGCGCGAGGACGTTTTGGAAACTAGGTACGGGGACCCGCCCAAGCCGTCCGGTGGGATCAGAGTACCCTTGCTGTTACTCTGCCTTGCCCACGGAGTTGAGGTTGGTCATACGGATCTTAACCAGCTCGGTGATCTCACGCATGCCCTCCTTGGCCGGCTTCTTAGGATCGAAGCAGGCGGGGTTCTCAGCCATGTAGGCCATGAAGCCCTTGGTGTAAGCCTGACGCAGCTCGGTGGCGTAGTTAACCTTGCAGATGCCGTTCTTCACAGCCTCGGCAACCTGCTCATCGGGCACACCGGAGGTGCCGTGCAGGACCAGCGGCACGTCGACGGCGTCGCGAATGGCCTTGACCACGGACTGCTCGATGTGAGGATCGCTCGTGTACACGCCGTGGCTGGTGCCAACGCCAATGGCCAGCGAGGTGCAGCCGGTGCGCTCAACAAACTCCTTGGCCTCGGCAGGATCGGTGTAGGGGCTCTCGCCCTCAACCGCGGGACCGTCGTCCTCCTTACCGCCGACCTTGCCGAGCTCGGCCTCGACGGGCACGCCCATGGCGCGGCCAGCGTCGGCGACGGACTTGGTCAGGGCAATGTTGTCCTCGAAGGACTCGTGCGAACCGTCGATCATGACGGAGGTGTAGCCCGTGCGGAAAGCCTGCATGCAGCGGTCATAGCCATCGCCGTGATCGAGGTGCAGGGCGACGGGCACGGAAGCGCGCTCGGCGGCAGCCTTGACCATGCCGTAGAAGTAGTCCAGACCAGCGGTCTTGATGGTGCCCGGGGTGGTCTGCATGATGACGGGGGACTTGGTCTCCTCGGCAGCGGCCAGAACGGCCATAACAAACTCGAGGTTCTCGACGTTGAACGCGCCTACGGCGTAGTGGCCGGCCTGAGCGTCCTTGAGCATCTTTTCGGTGGTAACAAGTGCCATGAGCGTTTGCTCCTCTCCCTCGCCCGCATCTGGACATCGGGCGTACGTGTCCGCAAGGCGTTTTACCTTGCATTTTGCTGCGCCCATTGTATGAAATTCAGCGGCTTTGCACGTGCGAGATATTGAGCCCATGCAGGTCAATACAGTCGTTTTTGAAAAGTAAACGGAAGGAATTGGAGCCGAGCGGGCGTGTTCGATATTGAATTTTGGGCGTTCAGCGTCTTTCTTTTATAGAAAAGATAAGTAATCGAAAGGTGTTTTCTTACTCAAAAAGAAAATGAACGAAAATGGAGTCAACACAATTCCTGCAAATTTAGCCGAGAATGGAGCAACCATGGCCCAAGCTACCAACCGTGCATTTGCCGACGAACGCCGTACCGCCATTATGGAAATGCTCGAGCACAACGCCTCGGTGCAGGTAGCAGAAATCGCCCAGACCTTTAGCGTGTCCTCCGTCACCGCCCGCGCCGACCTGGACGCGCTCGCCGAAGCAGGCAAGCTGCGCCGCACACATGGTGGTGCCGTATCGCTCCACAAGCGCCTGACCGTCTCCACGCAGGATCGCCGCATCAACGTCAACGTCGCCGCCAAGCAGGCCATCGCGCAAAGCGCCATCGAGCTCGTCAATGACGGCGACACACTGCTTGTCGACTCGGGCACCACCGCGCTCGAATTTGTCCGCTTGCTCGACCAGCGCGACGGCATCACCGTCATCACGGCCGACATCACCATCGCCGATTACATCGACGAGAGCATGCCCTCGGTCGATGTCGTCATGCTGGGCGGGGCACTGCGCAAAGGTCATCGCTATCTGTACGGACCGCTCACCATGCAGGCGATCCAAATGGTTCATGCCGACCTTGCCGTCATGTGCCCCGGCGCTTTTGTTCCCGGCTGCGGCTTTACGACCGACTTTCCGCAGATGGCCGAGACCAAAACAGCCATGATCTCCGCCGCCCGTCAAGGCGTTGCCCTCATGGACGCCAGCAAGGTCAACGGACGCGGCATGTACCGCTTTGCCAAACTGACCGATGTCGGCACCATCGTGATGGACCGTGACCCCGACCATGCCGTCGCCACCTCGATCGCCGAGTTAGCCAACGACGCTCGTCCAGCCCTCATCATCGCCGGCGCTTAAACAAAAACCACCACAAAGGTGCCTGTCCCCTTTGTGGTGGTTTGTGCGTTAAAAGTGAACGTATCGCTACTTGGAAAGCTCGTCGGCGAGGGCCTCGATCTGGGCGCGCGAGGCGTCGTTGAGCGAACCCAGGACGGTCACCTTGTTCTGCGCCAGGGTGATGTCCTTCATACCCTCGAGCTCCTTGGTCATAACCTTGGCAGCTGCAGGCGCCCAGGAACCGGCCTCGACAAGCGCCACGGTACGGTTCTGATAGGCATGCTCGGCAAGCGTATGGATAAAGGTGCTCATGAACGGGAAGATCTCGCCCTGATAGGTGATGGAAGCGAGCACCAGACGGTCATAGCGGAACGCATCCTCAACGGCCTCGGCCATGTCGTCGCGAGCCAGGTCAAAGACGGAAACCTTCTGGCCGCGGGCCTCGAGCGCAGATGCAAGCTCCTCAACGGCAGCCTTCAGATGGCCATACACACTCGCGTAAGCAATGGTGATTCCCTCGTCCTCGGGCTGATAGCTCGACCAGGTGTTGTAGGTGTCGAGGTAGTAGCCCAGGTTCTCGGTTAGCACGGGGCCATGGAGCGGACAGATAACCTGGATGTCCAGATCGGCGGCCTTCTTGAGCACGGCCTGCACGAACTTGCCGAACTTTCCCACGATGCCAAAGTAGTAACGGCGTGCCTCGCAGGCCCACCCTTCCGGATCTTCGATGTCATTGGCACCAAACTTGCCAAAGCCATCGGCACTAAAGAGCACCTTGTCGGTGGCCTCGTAAGAGAACAGCACCTCGGGCCAGTGCACGTTGGGGGCACCGACAAACGTTAGGCTGTGACCGCCCAGGTCGAGCACGTCGCCCTCTTTGACGACCATCTTGCGCTCGGGATAATCGGTGCCAAAGTAGTTGATCATCATGCGGAAGGCGCCCATGCTGGCCACAATCTGCGCCTGGGGATAGCGCTCCATAAAGGCGGCGATGCCAGCGGAGTGATCGGGCTCCATGTGATGGACGACCAGGTAATCGGGCGTGCGACCGTCGAGCACGGCTTCGATGTTACCGAGCCACTCGTCGACAAAACCGCCGTCGACTGAATCGGCGACAGCGATCTTTTCGCCCAAGATAACGTAGCTGTTGTATGCCATACCGTTCTCGGACACATCGTACTGGCCCTCGAACAGGTCAATGTCGTGATCGTCGACGCCAACGTAGCGGATATCCTTGGTGATCTCCATCAGGCAAAGCCTCCTAGATAGACAAAAGAACCCGTCTATCATAGCACTCGGCTGCATCCCAACAGCTATCTGCCGGCATCCTTACCGATTGTTATTGAAATGCGATAAATCGCCGTTTACCAGCACAAACTATGAGCGCGGTATCGCCGTGCTATGTCGAATGATGAGCTGGCCGGGAATACGAATGGCAACGGTTTTGCCCACCGTACCCGCCTCGGGAACCGCATGCTCAAACACCTCGCGCCCACGCTGATGCAAGTCGAATCGAACGGTCGTGAGCTCGTTGTGTGCTACAAAATCATCGAGCGAATCATCGACGCCCACCACGCTCACGTCCTCGGGCACGCGCAAGCCGCTATCGCGCAGCGCGGCGATGGCACCGTTTGCCATTTGGTCGTTTGCCGCGTAAATCGCCGTCATGGTGCGGTCGTGCTCGGCCAGATATCTGCCGGCCTCGTAACCGCTGTTGGCAGACCAATCGCCCTCGAGCGGCGCCTGCGGCTTAATGTGCTTACGCTCGAGTGCATCCTGCCAACCGGCGCGACGAAACTGCTCGTCGACCGAGAACGACGGGCCGCCAATATAGCGAATCTGATCGTGTCCCAGCTCAAACAGGTGATCCATAAGCAATAGCGAGCAGCCGTAATGATCAGAGTCAACTGTGGTCACGCGCGGATGCGCGTACATGGTAACGACGACCGTGCCAATGCCCGGCAGTGGATCAAACGTCTCAAAATCGGGCGCCATGCGACTCATGCCGATGATGATACCGTCCACGGGCAGCGCGGCCATACGACGCGTGGCCTCGGCAAGCGAGAATTCCTCGGTCTTGGACATCTCGACCAGCGTGATGGCGCAATTATGCTCGCGAGCAGCGCTGGCGATGCCGTCGATCATTGAGAGGTTGCCAAACTTGGTGACATCGTTGACACACAGACCGACCGAATGGTAACGGCCGTCGCGCAGCGAGCGACCGGCATAACTCGGACGGAAGCCGAGTTCTTGCATAGTGGCCTGCACGCGCTGACGTGTCTGCTCGTTAACGTTGGGCAAGCCGTTGGCGACGCGCGAAACCGTCTGCTGCGAAACGCCAGCAGCGCGGGCGACGTCGGCCATGGAGACCGGACGCAAACTGGTATCGTTGGACGGGCGCCTTGCCACAGGATCACCTTCACCCTTGCGAGATCTGAATAGCGTGCATGCCGGCCCGGGCAGAAATACACCCCGCGCCGAAGCCCGCTATCGTCGGACGCATGTTAACGTACTCTACTTTTTCTATCTGCATCTCTTCTGCTTTATAAGTCCATACGGCAGTACCGTTCACGGCTGCATTTCTACCGATTACCAGATTCTCAAAAAGTGACAAGCGATGTGTTATGAGTACGTTAACATAGCCCGTAACGTGCGGCATCGTGAACACGTGATTCATGCCGCTTCAAGTTGTTAACGTACTCATAACGACGCAAAACTCACCCGTGCGCGCCAAGGAAAGGACTCCCATGACCACCCCCGACGAAAAGACATTCGCCACGCTCACCAAGCTGTTTGAGGAGGAGTTTGGCCCCATCGGCGACCGCCAGGTGCTCTACGTGCACGCGCCCGGCCGCTCCGAGATCAGCGGCAATCACACCGATCACGAGGGCGGTCACGTTATCGCCGGCTCGCTCGATGTCGCCGTTGACGGCATCGCCGTGGCAACCGATTCCAACAAGATTCGCGTCGCCGACGAGGGCTATCCTACGTTTGAGATCACGCTCAACACGCTGGATATTCAGGAGTCCGAGAAGGGCACGTCCGCAAGCCTCGTGCGCGGTATGGCCCATGAGGTCGCAGCGCTTGGTGTTGAGCCCCAGGGCTTCGACTTCGCCTTCACCTGCTCCGTTCCCTCGGGTGGCGGCCTTTCCAGCTCCGCTGCCGTCGAGGCCGCGTACGGCCGCGCCATGGAAACACTCTGGGGCGCGCCCACCATTGAGCCCGTCGCGCTTGCGCAGATGAGCCAGCGCACCGAGAACAACTATTACGGCAAGCCCTGCGGTCTGATGGACCAGGCCGCCGTGTGCCTGGGAGGCCTCGCCTACATGGACTTTGAGGACCAGGCTCAGCCGAAGGCCCAGAAGCTCGAGCTCAACTTTGAGGATCATGGCTATGCGCTCGTGCTCGTTAAGGTCGGCGCCGACCACGTGGCAGCCACCGACGACTACGCTGCCGTTCCGCGCGAGATGCAAGACGTCGCTGCCGAGTTTGGCAAGGCACGCCTGTGCGAGGTCGACGTTGCCGATTTTGACGCTAAGCTCCCCGAGCTGCGCGCCAAGCTGGGCGACCGCGCCTGCCTGCGCGCCGTTCATTACTGGTACGAGAACGGCCTGGTCGACAAGCGCTGGGCGGCCCTGAACGCCGGCGACATTGACCAGTTCCTGGTCCTGACGCGTGAGTCCGGCGCCAGCTCCGCCATGTACCTGCAGAATGTTGTTGCCAAACTGGGTGCCGAGCAGCCTTCCATGTACGCGCTTGCTCTTGCCGAGCATGTGCTCGACGGCCGTGGCGCCGTTCGTATCCACGGCGGCGGCTTTGGCGGTACCATCCAGGCCTTCGTGCCGCTCGAGCTGGTCGACACCTTCATTGCCAAGATGAACGGCTGGCTTGGCGAGGGCTCTGCCCGCCACTACGCGATTTCTGACAAGGGGGCTTACGCGGCATGGCTGTAATGACTGATGTGCGCGAGGCCGCGCAGGGCCTCATCGAATATGCCATCCACCGATCGATGATCGGCCAGGACGATCGCATCTGGGCATACAACACCGTTCTCGAGTGCATCGGCGCCACGGGGCCGGCACTCGACATGGCCTGGGCACTCCAGGTTGAGAAACTCTCGCTCTTGCACCCCGATACCCTGCCCGACTTTGACCTTGAAGGCACGCTTGCCGCGCTTGCCGAGACTGCCGTTGCCAACGGTGCTGCCGAGGACACGGCGTCGGGCCGCGACCGCATCGCCATGCGCATCATGGGCGCGCTCATGCCGAGGCCTTCGGTTGTAAACGAGGAATTCAATGGGCGTATGGGCGTCAACGAGCCCCGTGCCGCGACCGACTGGTTCTACGGCCTGTGCTGCGACGCCGGCTACGTGCGCCGTGCCGCCATCGCGCGCAACATCAAATGGAGCACCCCCACCAACTGGGGCGATCTTGAGATCACCATCAACCTGTCCAAGCCCGAGAAGGACCCGCGCGATATCGCCGCGGCAGGTGCAGCTAAGAACACGGACGAGAAGTATCCCGCCTGCCAGCTCTGCATCGAAAACGAGGGCTATCCCGGACGCTCCGCCGCAGCCGACGGCGGAGCTCACCCCGCCCGCCAGAATCTGCGCGTTATCCCCATCCAGCTCGACGGCGAGCGCTGGGGCTTCCAGTACAGCCCGTACGCGTACTTTAACGAGCACTGCATTGCCATGAGCTCCGAGCATCGTCCGATGCACGTCGACCGCAAGGGCCTGACCTGCCTGCTCGACTTTGTGGACCTGTTCCCGCATTACTTCATCGGCTCCAACGCCGACCTGCCCATCGTGGGCGGCTCGATCTTGTCGCACGACCACTTCCAGGGCGGCGCACACGAGTTCCCCATGATGCACGCCGCCGAGGTCTCGCAGTTTAGCGTGCCCGGTTTTGACCAGGTCAGCGGTAGCGTGCTGCAGTGGCCGCTCTCGGTGCTGCGCCTGCGCTCGCATGACCGCGCTCAGCTGCTCGATGCCGCCGAGAAGATTATCCTCGCCTGGCGCGAGTGGAGCGATGAGTCTGTTGGCGTCGTCGCGCACACAGCCGATGGCGTGGCGCACAACACCGTGACGCCCGTCATTCGCCGCGTAGACTCCCGCGGCAACGCCGGCGGCGAAATCTACGAGGCCTACCTGGCGCTTCGCTGCAACATCACGACCGACGAGCATCCGCTGGGCGTTTTCCACCCGCATGCCGAGTATCACCACATTAAGAAGGAGAACATCGGCCTGATCGAGGTCATGGGCCTGGCGATTTTGCCGCCGCGCTTGGTTCCCGAGCTCGGCGCTGTCCGCGAGCACCTGCTGGCGGCCAAGGCCGATGCCAGCTACGATCTCGCCGGTGCGCTCGAGGGCGATGATCTTTGCCGCAGCCACGCTGCATGGGCCGAGGACGTTTTTGCCCGCCGCGCCGACGAGCTTACGGCCGACAACGCCATCGATATCCTGCACGAGGAGGTCGGCGTGGTGTTTGGCCACGTACTCGACAACGCCGGCGTCTTTAAGTGGGACGAAGCCGGCCGCGCCGCCCAACAGCGCTTCATCGACTCGCTGTAGCATACGAGTTCGAGCCTCATCAGCGGCCACGACATAACCGCCCACACGACAACGGCGCCCGCCGGCAACATCGCCGACGGGCGCCGTTTTCGAGTGTTCGGTGCCGCGACTCCTAGAGTTCAGTCACGACAACGTTGTTGAAGATTTCATCCCAGCGGTCCATGACCAGGTGGCCGGTCTTGGGATCCATGGCGTTGAGCTTGCCGCAGGTATTGGCGGTCTTGAGCACCGTGACATCGTCGGCACCAGCAGCAATGGCATGCGCAAAGCCGGCGATGGTCGAGTCACCGGAACCCGTCGCGTTCACAGCTGCAATCGCGGGTGTCTTGGCGCGGAACGCGCGACCCTCATGGAAGCCCACCGACCCGGCAGCGCCCATCGATACGACAACCCAGGGGATACCGGCAAAGCGGCCATCGGCGGCAAGCGCCTCGCGCAGGGCATCGACATCATCGGTCGTAAAGGACGTACCCAGTAGGCCGTTAATCTCGGTCAGGTTGGGCTTTACGAGCTCAGGCTTAGCGTCGGACTCCAGCGCGGCCTCCAGCGATGCACCCGAAGTGTCGAGCAGCACCTTGGCGCCCGCCTCCTCGGCAATCTTGACGAGCTCGGCATAGTAGCCAGCATCGACGCCACGCGGCAGCGAACCCGAAAGCGTCACGACGTCCGCCTTCGCTGCAAGCTCGGCGAACTTTGCCGTAAAGGCCTCGAGCTCGGCAGGCGCAATCTGCGGACCGCTCTCCAACAGCTCGGTCTGATTACCCTCGTGCAGAATATTCAGGCAAATGCGCGTCTCACCGGCGATGGGCACAAAGTCGTTCTTGACGCCGTCGGCATCCATAAGCTCGGCCATATAGGCACCCATGTGGCCGCCGAGCAGGCCGGTCGCGAGCACATCGTCGCCCAACTGCAGCAGCACGCGGCTCACGTTGAGACCCTTACCGCCAGCGGTCTTTTCGGGCGTCACGCGGTTCACGTCGTCGATGATCAGCTTGTCGAGTTGATAGCGCGTATCGATCGACGGGTTCATGGTAACGGTCAGAATCATGTTGAACTCCTGTTTCCGGGGCACGACGTGTGCGACCCCAAACATACGATAGCTCTTTAAAGGATCTCGATCTCAAAACCGCGGGTGACGGTCTCCCCCGGCTTGGCAACCAGGCAGCCACGCTTGTGCTCCAGAATATCGTCCTCGTCGGAGCAGGTGGACAGGCCGCCCCACGGTTCCACGGCCACAAAGTCGCCTTCGGGCTTGCTCCACACAATCAGGTACGGCATATCGCGGAACGTTAGGCGCACGCCCTTGTCCTCGGTTTTCTTGGTCAGCGTAACCACGCGGCTCTCGAGCACGTCGAAGATGGTCTCCGCGAAGTCAAAGAGTTCATGGGTAAGCGGCAGGTTCTGGCCGATCATGGGGTTCTTGCTGCGATGCTCAACATCAATCAGGCCCGTCGAGGGGACGGCAGTACAAAGCTCGGCGGCCTCACGCTGCTCAAAACGGAGCTCGTAATCGTCATAGGACTCGCCCTCGTCGAGCGGGCACGTAAAGCCGGGGTGACCGCCCACAAAGAACGGCATGTCCTCGGTACCCTCATTGGTCACCTCGTACGACACGGCCACCTTTTCCGAATCGATCGCGTAACGAGCAACGATCTTAAACGGATACGGGTACTGCTCGAGCAACTCGGCATGGTCGGCAGAGCTCAGGCTCAGCGCGACCATGTTATCGCCCTGCTCCTCGAGCTTCCACTCCTGCTTGCGGGCAAAGCCGTGGCGGGCAAGCTTGACCTCGCGGCCGCCCATGGTCATCGCGCGGCCGTCACGAAGGCCGCCGCAAATCGGAAAGCAAATGGGTGCCTGGCCCGACCAGACCGAAGGATCGCCCTGCCACAGGTACTCGCGACCGTTGGCTTTAATCGAAGTGAACGATCCGCCAGCCGTGCTCAGTGCCACGCGAACAGAACCGTTATCAAGAACAAACTCCATAGGAGCCTTCCCTTTCTTACGCCAGCCCGCCGAGTGAATAGGGCTGATAGAAAACCGGCCCGCGCCCCCTCACAGAAACGCGAGCCGTCAACGGACTAGTAAATTACGCCGGATACCCGCTAGTCATGGTATTCGCCGCGGTCCCACTTCTCGAGGAACTCGTCAAAGAAGTGCGGGTCAGCCTGAGCCTCGGCGTCGGCCTTATTGCAAGCGTCGATCTTGGCGATCAGGGCATCGTGCTCGGGGGTCTTCTCGTAGGGCTCCTCCAGGAAGGCAAGCATGATGTCGGCCATCAGGAACTCACCGGTAATCTTGCCGCCAAAGCCCACGATGTTGGCGTTGAGCTCGCGACGGGCATACAGGGCAGAGGTCATGTCGCGAACCAGGGCGCAACGGGCGCCGGGAACCTTGTTGACGGCGTTGGTGATGCCGATGCCGGTGCCGCACAGGGCCACGCCAAAGTCGGCCTTGCCGCTGGCAACAGCCTCGCCCACGGCCTTACCGTAGATGGGATAGTGCGTACGGGTGTGGCTGTAGGTGCCACAGTCGAGCACCTTGTAGCCAGCCTGCTCCAGGCGGTCGGCCAGATAGATCTTCTCGTCCGTAACGATATGGTCGCAACCGATTGCGATGGTCTTCTTCATCAGAACGTCCTTTCGTCTGAATTCACAAGTTGAGGTAGAAGTTCGAGTTCTCGGTGGCTCTCGTTAGGCCATCTTGTTGAGCATGTCGACACGGATCTGGTGACGGCCGCCGGCGTACTGGGCGCGCAGGAACTCGCGGGCGATCTTCTTGGCGACCTCGGTGCCCACAACGCCCGGGCCCATGGTGACCATGCGCGAGCCGTTGTGCTCGCGGGTCATGTAGGCGGAACGCTCGTCGGAAATGTTGGCGACGACCATGCCCTTAATCTTGACGGCGGCCATATAGGAGCCGACGCCGTACTTATCGAATGCGAAGCCCTGGGAATCCTTGTGCTCCAGCAGGTCCTTGGCAACGGCGGTCGAGGAATCGACAAAGTCCGCGGCAGGGGTCTCGGAATAGTCGACGACCTCGTGACCGTCGGCGATGAGCATCTCCTTGATGGACTCCTTCATCGACATACCGTCGGCATCGGAAGCGATTACAACCCTCATGACATCCTCCTTGAGAGATACGCAGGTGCGTAGTTCCTGTTTGGAAGTGTTGAATCGCGTTCAGGTCCGGGCATCTGAATGTGCGGTTCTTCACTGTTCATGTTTATTTGAACACATTCGAACAGTAACTGCAACAACTATTTGTTTATCTTTGTTCTTTTTTGAACAAATACCGTTCACGGATGATTGCTGACCGTTTGAGCCGGGCGCGGACGTAGAGACCATGTGTTCAACAAACAATAGGGCGGCCGAGAACGTGTCTCGGCCGCCCTTCTTACGGTTGATCTTCCAAAGATCGCTTTGCCGCCTACTCAGACTGCCCGCTCTTCTTGGCATGTCTGGACGGAGCGCTCAAGAAACGACCCGTCAGATAGTTCGCGGGACCGGAGATATCGATCCCCAGCAGCACGTGTCCTAGCCATAGGAACGCCACGAGCACCAGTAGAGGAATCACACACGAGGTCACGATCATCACGATGACGCCTTCGATCAGATCGGTCACCTGATGCACGATCTCATCGGTCATCTGCTTGGCACCGCTGGTCACCGACGTAACAAGGCTCGAGGCCCCATCAGTCAACTGCTCGAGCACGTTTTTGGACTCCGTGGCCTCGGATTTTTTCTTGTTCGATTTTGAGCTGGTCTCGGCTGACTTGTCCGTGGTGTCGGCCGCGTCCGCAGCGTCCGCAGCCTTTTGCTCAGCTTGCTCAATACTTACGCGATACGTTTCATCGACCTTCTGCGACACCCATACACTCGAGGGTACCAACGCCATGCCGATCACGGCAACCACCAGCACGCGCGTCGCCACGCGCCGCAAGACGGCGCTCGTGCTCCAGCGTCCGTGAATGCCAAGTGAGACCGCGAAAAGTACCAGCGCAAACGGGATCAGGATGCCCAAGCCAACCGACCACAAAATGGTCAGTAGATATTTCTCGAGATAGAGTACGGCGAGCACAATTCCTAGGTTGCCCGAAAGCTGTGCGAGCTGCTCGGCGACCGGCGTTCCCGTATCGCCCGGCAGCGCCGTGATACCTGCAGATAGGGCAACGCACGAGGTCGTGAGCGCCAAAACGTTGCCCTTCTTTTGATCGATAACCTCGATGGTGGAGTCCCATGTCTTGGTATCAGCAAAATGCGGGCGTGCGACAAAACCCGACAGGAGTGCCATTACCACAAGGGCGACGATGATACCGATTCGCAGCTTTTTGTTTGCACACACGATATCGGACAGGCTCGGCTGCAGCTCAACCACTGTCGTATGCTCGGTAATCTGGACGGGGCGCCCATGATCCATCGCGTGCGCGCCTCTCTTTTGCATCAATCCGTTGTCCGGCATTTGGATACCTCCTCATTCCGGCCTGTATTGCGGATGAAAGTATACCCACCCAGCGAAAAACCGAACGGGAGGACGCACCACGGGCGGGCACAACAGAAAAGCCCTGCCGCGAAATGCGACAGGGCTTTGGAAGGGGTCTAGGTTGCGGAAAGGGTTAGGCGAGCTTGGCCTCGAGCTCGGCGATACGCTTGTAGGCATCGATGGTAAAGCGGGTCTGCTTCTCCAGGATCATGGTGGTCATGAGGGTGTCCTGAGCGTGAGCCATGATGAAGGTCATCTCCATCTCGCCGCCACCGGCCTCCTGCGAAAGCAGCTTGGTCTGCGTGTCGTGAGCGCCGATGAGCGCATCGCTCGCATCCTTGTGCAGCTGCTCGGCCTTCTCAAAATCACCTTCGCGAGCAGCATCGAGCGCTGCAAGCAGATCGGTCTGGGCGTCACCGGCGTATGCGACGATCTCGAATCCAACCATCGAGATTTCTTCTTTGGTTGCCATATTGCGTTCCTTTCACATATGAACCAATGGAGAGCATCGCGTCCGGGCATACGCGCTGCGCTGTGTATGCTAGAAACAATAACATTCAAACAAAAAGGAACAATGCAAAACGCAATTATGCACTATGAACGGTCGATTTTTGCCCGTGAACGGTTTTTAAACCAATTCGAACAATATCAAACACGTTTTGCAACAACCCAAACAGGTACGCGCCCTAGCGCAAATCGCGTACCGTATCGCCCTTTACGAGCACGCCGGGAATCAGCATGTGTTCCACGCCAGGCGCAACCCCCTCGGCGCCGGCGATCTTGTCGACCGCCCACATGCCGACGCGCTTGTTGTTAAAGCGCACCGTGGTCAGACGACGATCGGGCACGATCTCGCCCAGGCTGTCGTCAACGCCCACCACGCTCACGTCCTCGGGCACGCGCTTTCCGCGCGACTCGAGCCCGCGAATGCAGCCGTAGGCCATGGCGTCGTTGGAGGCATAAATGGCAGTACAGGTCGGATCGTCCGCCAGAGCCTGACCGGCAGCATACCCGCTCTGCGCCGTCCAATCGCCACGGATGAATCGCGGCGGCTCAATACCATGCGCACGCAAAGTCTCGCGCCAGCCCTCCTCGCGCTGCATGCCCGAAAGCGAGCGCTCGGGACACGATATAAAGTGCACGGTCTTATGTCCCTGTCCTAGCAAGTACTCGACGACCTGGCGCGAGCAATCGAACTGATCGTTATCGACCGTTGAACAGAGCGGGTGCTCCAACATCGTAACGAGCACTGTCTGCATGCCGGGCAGTGGCTCGAAGGTTCCAAAGTCCGCCGGCATGCGATTCATGATCACGACCATGCCATCCACCGGCAGTGCGCTCATGCGCGACGATGCGCTCTCGAGGATATACGGATGCCCATCTACTTTCGTGAGGGTAATGGCGTATCCGTGCTTATCGGCGGCGGCAGCAAAGCCCTCCATACGGTCGAGGTTGCCTGTACCGGTAATGTTGAACATGGCGACGCCGACGGTCTTAAACTTGCCACGGCGCAGCGATCGACCGGCAAAATTGGGGCGATACCCCAGCTCGCGCATGGCGGCACGCACGCGCTCCTTGGTCTCGGGGCGCACGCTGGGTGAATCGTGCACCGTACGCGAGACTGTCTGCTCCGAGACGCCCGCGAGACGCGCCACGTCCTTAACGGAAACCGATTTTTTAACAGCGGCCATTGGTCGATCTTTCCGTGTCAACGATGCCATTGACGGCATCCTGCGCAGTCATATTAAACGCCTTCAAGTATATCTAACGCCGCCTCTGCAATACGCTTACCACCCAAAACCTACCGTTCACCGACATTTCTGCTTCCCCGAACGGCTTTTGTCGCCCAAATGTTAACGTTGCCATTGTGCAAACACAGAGCCACCGGGCGGCTCAAACGTTTACGCACAAAGAATCGACGGTTCGCAGGCACAGGAACCACCGGTTCGCGTCTTTTTTTGTGTCGCAAAATGGCAACGTCAACATTTTGGCAACCGAACGCCAAAAGCTACCATCGTTGCTAACCCACCGACTCTTAGGAGCTTTGCATGGAGCAACTCATCGCCACTATCGAAAAGGGCCAGCCCTTTTTCAACGCGATCGCCCGCAACAAGTACCTCAAGGCGATCCGCGACGGTTTTATCTCCGTCATCCCCATCATCATCTTCTCGTCCATCTTCTGCCTCGTAGCCTCGGTCCCCAACATCTGGGGTTTCTACTGGCCCGATGACATCAACAACGCCCTGTGGAAGTGCTACAACTACTCCATGGGCATCCTGGCAATCGCCTGTGCCGCCACCACCGCCAAGCACTTCGCCGACGCTCAGAACCGCGACCTGCCCAAGAACAACCAGATCAACTTTATCTCATGCATGTGCGCGGCCATCATCGGCTTCTTGCTCCTTTCGAGCGACACCATCGCCACGGACGCCGCCAGCGGCTTCAACACCACCTACCTTGGTTCCAAGGGCCTGCTGACTGCCTTCATCGCTGCGTTTGTGACCGGCATCATCTACAAGTTCTTTATCAAGCGCAACATCACCGTCAAGATGCCCGAGCAGGTTCCGCCCAACATCTCGCAAACCTTTAAGGACATCATCCCCTTCTCCGTCTGCATCACCGTCTTTTGGGTCTTTGACATCGTCTTCCGCGCTGCCTTTGGCTTCTGCTTTGCCCAGGGCGTCATCCAGGTGTTCCAGCCCCTGTTCACCGCTGCCGACGGCTATATCGGTCTCGCTGTGATCTACGGCGCCATGAGCCTGTTCTGGTTCGTCGGCGTCCACGGCCCCTCGATCGTCGAGCCCGCCATCGCCGCCGCCCTCGTTGCCAACATGACCGACAACCTGGCTGCATTCCAGGCCGGCGAGCACGCCTCCGCCGTTCTGACGCAGGGCGCCCAGTACTTCGTCGTCTGCATGGGCGGCACCGGCGCCACGCTCGTCTTGGTCTTTATGTTCTGCTTCCTGGCCAAGTCCCAGGAGATGCGCGCCGTCGGTAAGGCCGCCATCGTCCCCGTGTGCTTTGCCGTTAACGAGCCGCTGCTGTTCGCCGCACCCATCGTGCTCAACCCCGTCTTCTTTGTCCCGTTTGTCTTTGCCCCGATCGCCAACATCTGGATCCTCAAGATCTTTATCGACTTCTTGGGCATGAACGGCTTTATGTACACCCTGCCCTGGACTGTCCCCGGCCCCATTGGCACCATCATGGGCTTGGGCTTCCAGCCGCTCGCCTTTGTGATGCTCGCCCTTATCCTGGTCGTCGACTTTGTTCTGTACTATCCGTTCTTCCGTGCCTACGACGCCCAGAAGTGCGCCGAGGAGGCCGAGATCTCCCAGGAGGAGCTCGCCGCCAAGAACGCCGAGAAGGCCGCCAAGCTCAACGATGCCTTCCAGGGCAAGGCTGACGCCAAGAGCGTTGCCGCCGGCGCCGCTGCCGAGGCCGTGAAGTCCGATGCCCCCGCCGTTCCCGCAGCGCCCGCTGCCGAGGCAACGACCGCCAGCGACCTCAACGGCAAGCGCGTGCTCGTGCTCTGCCAGGGTGGCGGCACCTCGGGCCTGCTCGCCAACGCGCTGGCCAAGGCTGCCAAGGAGCGCGGCATTAACCTCGAGACCGCTGCCGAGGCCTATGGCAACCACGTGGACATGCTCCCCGACTTCGATCTGGTCGTCCTGGCCCCGCAGGCCGCCAGCTACCTGGCCGACCTGCAGAAAGACTGCGAGCGCGTAGGCAACAAGTGCGTCGCCTGCCGCGGTAAGCAGTACATCGAGCTCTCCCAGAACGGCGACAAGTCTCTCGCCTTCGTAAGCGAGCAACTCTCGAAGTAAGTAACGCCCAGGGCCAGCCGACCATCCAAGACCGGCTGGCCCTTCGATTTAGACGATTGGATCATCATGTCCGTTAACCCTGCTAGCGTCACCAATCCGCCTGCGCAGTTTCCCGAGGACTTTGTCTTTGGCGGCGCCACCGCTGCCTACCAAGTAGAGGGCGAGACCCGCACTCACGGTAAGGGCAAGGTCGCCTGGGACGACTTCCTGGAGGCCCAGGGGCGCTTTTCCCCCGATCCCGCTTCGGACTTCTACAACCAGTACCCCGTCGACCTGGAGCTGTGCGAGGAGTTTGGCATCAACGGCATCCGCCTCTCCATTGCCTGGAGCCGCATCTTCCCCAACGGCACCGGTGAGATTAATCCCGAGGGCGTCCAGTTCTATCACGACCTTTTCGCCGAATGTCACAAGCATCACGTTGAGCCGTTTGTCACGCTGCATCACTTTGACACGCCGCTTCCCCTCTTTGAGAAGGGCGACTTCCTCAACCGCGAGACCATCGACGCCTTTGTGGACTTTGCCACCTTCTGCTTTAAGGAGTACGCCGACCAGGTGACCTATTGGTTCACCTTTAACGAGATTTGGGCCGATGCCTCCAACACCTACATCGAGGGCACCTTCCCCGGTGGCGTCAAGGCGCATCTGGCCGAGGCCTTCCAGTGCGAGCACAACATGATGCTCGCCCACGCCAAGGCAGTACTGGCCTTCCACAACGGCGGTTTTAAGGGCAAGATCGGGGTCATTCAGTCGCTGGAGTTTAAGTACCCGCTCAACGAGAACGACCCCGCCGACATCAAGGCCGCCAACAACGAGCACGTGCTGCAGAACCAGTTCTTGCTCGACGCCACCTTCCGCGGCGACTATGCTCCCGACACCCTCGAGTGCGCCAACCGCCTGGCTGCCGTCTCGGGCGGCACCATCGAGATCCTGGACGAGGACCTCGAGATTATGCGCGAGGCCGCGCTCTACAACGACTACCTGGGCGTTAACAACTACCAGTGCCGCTTCTTGAAGGCTTACGATGGCGAGAACGACCTGCACCACAACGGTACGGGCGAGAAGGGCACCGGCCGCTGGCGCGTTAAGGGTATTGGCGAGCATGTGAACAAGCCTGGTATCCCCACCACCGACTGGGACTGGATCATCTATCCCGAGGGCCTGTTCGATCTGCTCGTCTACATTAAGCAGCGCTACCCCAACTACAAGCAGATCTTCATCACCGAGAACGGCATGGGCTACAAGGACCCCTACAAGGACGGTTTTGTGGACGACCAGCCGCGCATCGACTACATCGAGCAGCACCTGCGCTGGTTGCTCAAGGCCATGGAGGTTGGCGTCAACGTAGGCGGCTACTTCCTGTGGAGCCTGCAGGATCAGTTCTCCTGGACCAACGGTTACAACAAGCGTTACGGCTTCTTCTACGTTGACTTTGAAACCCAAAAGCGCACACCCAAGGCAAGCGCATACTGGTATAAGCACGTGGCGCAAACCCGTCGTCTGGACTAGCGGCTTGCGACGAGCGGTTGGCGGAGTTGCACCGCCCACATAACCTGTCCCCCATTTCTCAGCCGGGGGTGGCACGTCACACGGCGCGCCGCCCCCGGTCTTTTTGGGCGGTTCGGGGTCCGTTTGTCTCAATCTGTAACATCTAGCCGAGTTTTTGGGTCCTAGCTGTTACAGATTGAGACGAACAGGATTGCTCTTTCCGAAGAATCTAAATCTGTAACACGTAGCCCGCTTTTGACCGTCTACCTGTTACAAATCGAGACAAACGGAGTAGGACCTAACCCCGTATGTCCCTAACAGTCGAGCGTTCGACCAGCGTGCTCGGCACATGAATCGCCTCGATAGACGAGCTCTCTCCAATCGCCGCCTCAAACGCAAGCTTACCGACACCGCGCAAATCAAATCGCAGCGTCGTCAGCCGATTGTGAGGAACAAGTCCCTCGAGTGCGTCGTCGATACCAACCACGCTCACGTCGTCGGGCACGGACAGGCCCGCGTTCTCGAGCGCGGCGATAACGCCCAGCGCCATCTGGTCATTTGCCGCAAGCACGGCAGTCGGCGCCTGCGACCCGCCGGCAAGCACCTCGGCCGCAATCCGCTCGCCCATGGCGTACCCACTGTCCGCACTCCAATCGCCACGCAGCATCGGAGCGGCATCGACATGAGCACGACCCAGCGTATCGCGCCAACCGGCCTCACGAAAACGCGAGGAAATCGAGTTTTCCGGACCCGCCACAAACCGCATATTCGAGTGACCATGTTCCAGCAGATAATTGGTCAACAGCTCGCACGAACCATACTGGTCGGAGTCGATCGTCGTGCAGCGCGGATGCGCATACATGGACAGGATGACCGTTCGCACTCCCGGCTGGGGAACAAACTCCTCAAAATCGGGAGCCATGCGGTTCATGTTGAGAATCATGCCGTCGACGGGTCGCTCGACCATGCGGCGCGAGGCATCGGCAAGTGCATAGGGCTTGTCGCCGCCCATCTCGATCATAGTGACGGCAAAATCGTGCTCGCGCGCCGCTTGCATGATACCCTCGAGCGTCGCCAGGTTACCGACACGTGTGATGTTGTACATGCACAGGCCAATAGAACGATACGACCCGCCGCGCAACGCCGCTCCAGCAAAATTGGGACGAAAGCCCAGCTCTTCCATGGCGGCCAGCACACGCTTGCGCGTCTTTTCCGTCACGTTGGGCATACCGTTGACCACGCGAGACACAGTCTGGCGGCTCACGCCAGCGAGCGCCGCAACCTCTGCCGCGCTCGCCGAACGACCATTCCTTGTCTGCTGATCCATGCCTTCCACGCTAACCTGCTTCCCAACTATTCCCCGCGCCCATGGCGCATCGTACATACATTGATAACGTGCTCATGATACCCGAGCCATATACCACAACATGAAAACTTCTGTCAATCAAAACCGCTTACCGAACAAATACAACCGTTCGCGGCTGTTTGAAGTTGTTTTGTTTCTATACATCCCAGCCGGATGTTAACGTGCTCATTGTCAAATGTTCACGTGCTCATTTTGGTTCTAATCATTTTAAGATAGTGTTTATCGGGCTTTTTCACCGCTGAACGCTAACCAGGGAGCCTCCTGAGCGCAAACGCACAATATCGAACAGCGAGACGAGAGGGTGTATGCATATGTCTTTGCTAAACCGCGTACAGCAGCTGCCGAAGGGCTTTGTTTGGGGCGCCGCAACCGCCGCGTACCAAACGGAAGGTTCCACGAAGGTGGCAGGCAAGGGTAAGACCATGTGGGACGATTACCTTGTCGCCCAGGGTCGCTTTTTGCCCGACCCGGCCAGTGATTTCTACAACCGCTACGAGGAGGATATCCGCCTTTCTGCCGAGCATGGACTCAACGCCATTCGTGTGTCCATCGCCTGGACCCGCATCTTCCCCAACGGCGACGATGCCGAACCCCTCGCCGAGGGCGTTAAGCACTACCACGAGCTGTTCGCCTGCTGCAAAAAGTATGGCGTCGAGCCCTATGTGTCCCTGCATCACTTTGACTCCCCCGCCGCCCTGTTCAACCAGGGCGACTGGCTCAACCGCAAGACCGTCGACGCCTATGTGCGCTATGCCGAGTTCTGCTTCCGCGAGTTCCGCGAGGTCAAGAATTGGTTCACCATCAACGAGCTCATCAGCCTCTCGCACTCCCAATACATCCAAGGCAACTTCCCGCCCAACCATCACTTTGATGTGACGAGCGGCATCCAGAGCCAGCACAACGAGCTCGTTGCCCACGCCCGCGCCGTCAACCTGTATAAGGATCTTGACGAGACCGAGCACCTGGGCGGACGCATTGGCATGGTCAACGTCCTGACGCCGGCATATCCTGCCACCGACTCGCCCGCCGACCAGCACGCCGCCGACCTGTACAACGCCTTCTACACCGACTTCATCATGGACGGCGCCTTCCTGGGTCACTACTCCGCGCGCACCCTCTCACTCATCAACGAGATTCTGCGTGCCAACAACGCCACACTTACGGTTGAGGACAGCGACATGGAGGAGCTCGCCAAGGCGGCGCCCCGCAACGATATGTTCGGCCTCAACTACTATCAGTCGGCGTTTATCGCCGCCTACGATGGCGAGTCAACCAACAGCTTTAACGGCACCGGAGACAAGGGCACCTCGTGCTTTAAGTTTAAGGGCGTCGGGCAGCAGGTCGATATGCCGGGTATCCCCACCACCGACTGGGATTGGCTCATCTACCCGCAAGGCCTCTACGACACGCTCAAGCACATCAGCGCCACCTATCCCAACCTCCCCGTCATCTATATCACCGAAAACGGCCTGGGCCACAAGGACCCCGAGCCCGACGCAAACGGCATCGTCGCCGATCCCGAGCGCATCGACTTTGTCGACCAGCACATGGAGAAGGTGCTCCGGGCGCGCGCCGAGGGCGTCGACGTCCAGGGCTACTTTATCTGGAGCCTGCAGGACCAGTTCTCGTGGGCCAACGGCTATAACAAGCGCTACGGCCTGTTCTACATCGACTTCGACACGCAAAAACGCTACATTAAGCAGTCGGCACTCTGGTACAAGGAGCTCGCCGACACTATGGCGGACGCGCAGTAGCGCATCGCCTCGCTTTCCCCCGAGAGGGGAGCGGCCCTATGCGATACAAACCCAGCCGCTCCCCTCTCTCCCCCTGGGACCGACCCCGCCTGCACCCGGGCTTTTAGCAAGCGGGAGACCATATAGGTTTTCAACGTCCATGCCATTAAGATTTCATGCAAAGAGGAGCGTGAACTATGGAATCGATCGTTAAGTTCTTGGAGAAAGGTCAGCCGTACTTCGACAAGGTCTCTAAGAACATCTACCTTCAGGCCATTAAAGACGGCTTTTTGGCAGCAATGCCCATCATCCTGTCTTCTTCTGTCTTCCTGCTTATTTCGACCCTGCCGGGCGTTGTCGCCACGGTCGGCGGCTTTACGCTGCCCGACTGGTGGAACGTCGACGTCGTGAACTTCTGCAACAAGGTTTACAACTTCACGATGGGCGTCGTGGGCATCATGGTCGCCGGCACCACCGCAAGCGCGCTGACCGGCTCCAAGAACCGCCGCATGCCTGCCGGCAAGGCCATCAACGCCACGAGCACCATGGTCGCCGCCATGTGCGCTATGCTCATCTTGGCCGTTACCCAGACGAGTGCCAAGATCGACGGCGCCGATGTCTCGGTGTTCTTTACCGACAACATGGGCACCAAGGGCCTACTGAGCTCCTTTGTCGCCGCATTTGCCACGGTCAACATCTATGCCTTCTGCATTAAGCGAGACATCACCATCAAGCTGCCCAAAGAAGTCCCCGGCGCCATCGCCCAGAACTTCCGCGACATCTTCGCCTTCAGCTTCTCCATCCTGTTTGTCGCCGTCATCGACGTTATCTGCCGCACCTGCTTGGCCGTCCCGTTTGCCAACGTCATCTCCACGCTGGTGAGCCCGCTGTTCGCCGCTGCCGATTCCTACGCCGGCCTCGCCCTCATCTGGTTCATGATCCCGCTGTTCTGGTTCATGGGCATCCACGGCCCCTCGGTCGTTAAGCCTGCCCTCAACGCCGCGCTGTTTGGCAACATCACCACCAACCTCGCCACGCTGCAGGCCGGCGGTCACCCCGCCCTCGCCCTGACCGAGAACTTCGGTAACTACATCGGCGAACTCGGCGGCACCGGCGCCACGTTCATTGTCCCGATCATCTTCCTGCTCTTTATGCGCTCCAAGCAGCTCAAGGCCGTCGGCAAAGCCTCTGTCGTACCCGTGATGTTCGCCGTCAACGAACCGCTGCTGTTCGCCGCGCCCATCATCCTCAACCCGTACTTCCTGATCCCGTTCCTGTTTGCCCCCGTGGCCAACGTCCTCATTGGTAAGTTCTTCATCGACTTTTTGGGCATGAACGGCTTTATCTATGCCATGCCGTGGGCACTCCCCGGACCGATCGGCACCTTCATCGACACCAACTTCCAGCCGATCTCTCTGGTCCTGGTTGTCGTCCTGCTGGTCGTTGACTTCTTGATCTACTACCCGTTCTGCAAGGCCTACGACAACGTCCTGTGCAAGCAGGAGGCCGAGACACTGGCCGAAGAAGAGGCCGAGGAGACCAAGGCCGTCAAGACCGCTGCCGCCCCCGCCGTTGAGGCTCCTGTTGTCGAGACCGCTTCTGCCACTGAGGCCTCCGCAGCTCCGTCCGCCCTTAAGGGCAAGGATCTGAGGGTTCTGGTTCTGTGCGCTGGCGCCGGCACCTCTGCACTGCTCGCCAACGCGCTTAAGGAAGGCGCCGACGAGCTGGGCATCGACATTACCGCCAACGCCGGTGCCTACGGCAGCCACTACGCCATCATGGACCAGTACAACGTCATCGTCCTGGCTCCGCAGGTTCGCACCTATTACAACGAGATGAAGGCCGACACCGACCGCCTGGGCATCACGCTGCTGTCGCCCAAGGGCAAACAGTACATCGACCTCACTAAGGATCCCAAGGGTGCCGTCGCCTGGATCGAGGAAAACCTCGAGGCATAAGACGCTGACACCACCTGCCGCTTGCAGACAATAAATGGCCCGTGCATCGATGTGTGATGCGCGGGCCATTTTGTTTAGACCGCACCCGTCCTCCTGTTCATCTCAATCTGTAACATCTAGCCGAGTTTTTCGGTCCTAGCTGTTACAGATCGAGATGAACGCACAGGCCAAGCCGAAAATCTCAATCTGTAACATGTAGACCACTTTTGACCGTCTAGTTGTTACAGATCGAGACAAACGGAATAGGCCGAGCACGTCTACGCCCGCAGGTCCTTCACGCTGGAACGCTCGACCAGCACGCCCGACACAAGCGTACGGCTTCTGGAGCTCGGGGCTTCCAGACCTGCGACGACCTCGTTAAGCGCACGGATGCCCAGCTCGCGGTGGCGAAACTTCACCGACGTCAGAATCGAGTTGGGAATCGTCTTATAGAGCTCATCGTCGAAGCCGATCACGGACACATCATTGGGCACACTGAGCCCTTTGTCACGTAGAGCCATCATCACGCCGTTTGCCATGCAGTCGTTAGCAGCGAGGACCGCCGTGCAATCGGGCTTATCGGCAAGCACAAGGCCCGCGGCATAGCCACTATCCGCATTCCAATCGCCTTGCAGAGGCTCGGGCGGCTCAATGCCACGCGCCTCGAGTGCCGCACGCCAACCTTTCATACGGCACTGGCTCGACAACGACTCTTTCTTACCAGAGACGAAGTACACGTTTTTATGCCCGTGGTTCAAGAAGTACTCGCACGCCATGCGCGCGCCGCCCTCTTGGTCGTCACTGACGGTGGAGCAGGTAGGATGTTCCATCGGTGTGATAATCACCGTCTTGAGGTCTTTCGGCGCCTCAAAGGTATCAAAGTCATCGACCATCTGGCGCAGGTTGAAAATCATGCCATCAACAGGCAGCTGCGACATCCTACGCGCCGCTTCGGCAAGGGCCATCTTCTCCCCCGCCCGCTTTTTGATCATCGTGAGCGCAAAGCCGCGTTCTTCGGCGGCATCTGCGATACCGTCAATCATGTCCACGGCACCGCCCGACAAGTGGAACAGCACCACGCCGATGCACCCGTAACGGCCCAACTTGAGCGAACGCGCGGCAAAGTTGGTTCGAAACCCGAGCGCCTCCATTGCGGAATGAACCTTATCGCGTGTCGACTCTCGCACGCTATCGGGCTCGTTGATCACACGCGAAACCGTCTTGAGAGAAACACCCGCAGCAATCGCCACATCGTTCATTGAGACATTTTTCTTGTCCATCGTTGCCACTACTTCTCCAGTCGGTTTTGCATCGCTTGCTTTTTGCGTTCTAGCATACACTACCTGTCCGACTGACAAATCAACCGTTTACCGGACAATATCGACCGCTCACCCGTATATCCTTGTTGCTCTTCCAAAAATGTCTTACGTTGTCATTAACGAAATGACAACGTTGTCATTTCGCAATGCCTCCCTTAAGCAGGAAGGTTTCCGGGCAGTCCTGACCATCCATCGACGACCAGTTCCATCCACATGCATCGCGCATCAAGTAGCAAAGGAGCTCTATGGACGCCATCGTAAAGATGCTCGAAAAGCATCAACCGTTCTTCGAGAAGATCTCGAGAAACATCTACCTCCAGGCCATCAAAGACGGATTCCTTGGGTGCATGCCCATCGTCCTTACCTCTTCGATCTTTCTGCTGATCGCCACCCTTCCCGGCGTAGTTGGAATCACGTTGCCCCAGCCGCTCATCGACTGGTGCAACAAGCTGTACAACTTCACCATGGGCGTTATGGGCATCATGGTTGCCGGCACCACCGCCAAGAACTTTACGGCTTCCATGAACCGTCGCATGCCCGCCGGCAAAGTGCTCAACGACGGCTCCACCATGGTGGCCGCCCAGTGCAGCATGCTGCTGCTCGCAGTCACGCAGTTCACCACCAAGTTCAACGGCTCCGAACTTTCGGTCTTCGATTGCACCAGCATGGGCACGCGTGGTCTGTTCTCGGCCTATATCGCCGCGTTCATTACCGTGTGGGTCTATAAGTTCTGCGTCTCGCGCGATCTGACCATTAAGCTGCCCAAGGAGGTCCCGGGCGCCATCGCTCAGAACTTCCGCGACATCATCCCCTTTGGCGGCGCCGTCATCATCTGCGGCATCATCGATGTGGTTGTGCGCAACCTCATGGGCGTTCCGTTCTCCGAGCTGCTTATCAAACTGCTCTCCCCGCTCTTTACCGCTGCAGAGACCTACCCCGGACTCATCCTTATCCAGGCAGCCACCGCGTTCTTCTGGTTCATCGGCGTCCACGGCCCCTCGATTGTCCAGCCGGGCATCGACCCCATCCGTCTTGCCAATCAGGCCGAGAACCTGCAGGTTCTGCTGGCCGGTGGTCACCCCGCCCACTCCCTCACCTTTAACATGTCGCTCGTGGGTGAGTTCGGCGGCACCGGCGCCACCTTCATCGTGCCGCTTCTGCTGATTCTCTTTATGAAGTCCAAGCAGCTCAAAGCCGTCGGTAAGGCCTCGATTGTTCCTGTTGCCTTCGCCGTCAACGAACCGCTGCTCTTTGGCGCGCCGATGATCCTTAACCCCTACATGCTCATCCCCTTTGTTGCCGCCGGCTGCGTCAACGTGAGTGTTGCCAAGTTCTTTATCGATAACGTGGGCATGAACGGCTTCTCCTTCGTGGTGCCTTGGGCCACCCCCGCTCCCATCGGCATTTTCATCACCACGAACTTCCAGCTTATCGCCCTGGTATTTGTCGCGATCATCATCTTGCTGGACGCCATCATCTACCTGCCGTTCTTGAAGGCATACGATAAGCTGCTCTGCGACCAGGAGGCCGAGCGCGCCGCCGAGCTGGGTCTCGAGTCCGATGGTGCCGCCACCATCGCCGCCAGCACCTCTGCGCCCGCTGCCGAGCAGACCGCCGCTGCCGCCGAGCCGACCGCCGCTGCCGCCGACAGCAAGCCTGCCGCCGATGCATCCGCCAAGAAGGACGTCGATGGCCTGAAGGTCCTCGTTCTGTGCGCCGGCGCCGGCACCTCTGCCATGCTTGCCAACGCCATCAAGGAAGGTGCCGCACAGACCGGAGAGAACATCGCTTCCTCCGCAGGCGCCTATGGCCAGCACACTGCCATCATGGATCAGTACGACGTTATCGTGCTCGCCCCGCAGGTTCGTAGCTACTACAACGACATGAAGGCCGACACCGATCGCCTGGGCATTAAGCTGCTCGCTCCGCGCGGTAAGGAATATATCGACCTTACTCGCGACCCCGCCGGCGCCATCAAGTGGCTCCGCGAGAACCTCGACTAGTTCCTCCCTCTGTTGGTGCCCGGATCCCCAGTTCGGGCACCTCTCCCTATTCGTATCCCACAGAAAGGATGACTCATGACCAACCCCATGCAGTTCCCCGACGGCTTTGTGTTTGGCGGCGCCACCGCCGCTTACCAGGTTGAGGGCGAGACCCGCACGCACGGCAAGGGCAAAGTGCCCTGGGACGATTTCCTGGCAGCTCAGGGTCGCTTCTCCCCCGATCCCGCAAGCGATTTCTACAACAAGTACCCGGTCGATATCGACCTGTGCCAGCGCTTCGGCATCAACGGTATCCGCGTCTCCATCGCTTGGAGCCGCATCTTCCCCAACGGCACTGGCGAGATCAACCCCGAGGGTGTTGCCTTCTATCACGAGCTCTTTGCCACCTGCAATAAAGCCGGCGTTATCCCCTATGTCACGCTCGATCACTTTGATACGCCCGAGGCCTTTTATCAGAACGGCGGCGAGGGCTTCCTGACACGCACGACGATCGACGCCTTTGTCGAGTACGCCAAGTTCTGCTTTGCCGAGTTCACCGAGGTCAAGCACTGGTTTACCTTTAACGAGATTCCCGCGACCGCCGAGGGCAGCTTTATCGTCGGCAACTGGCCGCACGGCGAGAAGTATCGCCTGGACAAGGCCTTCCAGCTCATGCACAACATGATGGTGGCCCATGCCAAGGCCGTCGTCGCCTTCCACGAGGGCGGCTTTGAGGGCGAGATCGGCATTGTCCAGAACCTGGAGCCCAAGTATCCCCTCGATCCCAACAGTGCTGCCGACTGCGAGGCCGCCCGCATGGCCGACGTCATCAACAACCGCTGGGTACTCGACGCCACCTTCCGCGGCCACTATGCAGCCGACACCATGGAAGCCGCGACCAAGCTGGCCCATATCGCCGGCGGCGAGCTCGACGTTCGTGACGAGGACATCGCCGCGCTGACCGCCGCGCTCCCCTACAACGATTGCCTGGGCGTCAACACCTACAAGTGCCAGTTCCTGCGTGCCGCCGAGGGCGAAAACGACATCAACCACAATGGCACTGGCGACAAGGGCTCCTCGCGCTGGTTCCTCAAGGGCGTTGGTGAGTCATGCGTGCGCGAAGGCGTACCCACCACCGATTGGGACTGGATTATCTATCCCGAGGGTCTGTACGATCTGCTGCTCCGCATTAAGAACGATTACCCCAACTACAAGAAGATCTACATCACCGAGAACGGCATGGGCTATAAGGACGACTTCGAGGACGGCTTTATCGACGACGCCCCTCGCATCGACTACATGCGTCAGCATCTCGCGTGGATCCTCAAGGCAATCGACGGCGGCGTGAACGTTGACGGCTACTTTGTGTGGTCGCTGCAGGACCAGTTCTCCTGGACCAACGGCTACAACAAGCGCTATGGCCTGTTCTACATCGACTTTGAGACCCAGAAGCGCTATCCCAAGGCGAGCGCGTACTGGTACAAGAACGTCGCGGAGACCGGCCTGCTCATGGCCTAGTTTCAGTCACATACCCTGTCGGCCGCATGTGAATCCCCCACGGGCTCGCATGCGGCCTTTTTGTTTTGGTGGGCCCGAGCAGGCCGTTTGTCTCAATCTGTAACATCTAGCAGGAATTTTCAATCCTAACTGTTATAGATTTAGACGAACGGGCGACCAGGGCTGAAAGATCTCAATCTGTAACACGTAGCCCACTTTCGACCGCCTACCTGTTACAGATCAAGACAATAAGATAGTCAAATCCAAACTTTCCAAGCAGTTATGAACCATGGTTTCTAGTTTTCGGTATCACGAACATACTTTCGGTATCATTTAATGATATTATGATATCGAAAGTATGTTCGTGATACCGAAAGGAGCCGCATGCGCCAGTTCGATTACACCACAGTCCCAGCGGAACTCGAAGCAACTCCAATCACCAACCTCCTCCTCTCGATACGCGAGCATAAAGGCCGTCAGCTTGCCCTGAGTCAAGTCAAACCCGAGCTTCTATCGTCCCTAATGGAGGAGGCTAAGATCCAAAGCACCCGGTCCTCCAACGGACTTGAAGGAATTGTTACCACCCAAAAAAGACTCAAAGCGATCATGGCGTATTCCGCCAAGCCAAGCTCCCGCGCAGAGGAAGAAATCGCTGGATACCGAGATGCGCTGTCGCTTATTCACGAGCAGCACGATTTCATTCCCGTAACGCCATCGGTCATTTTGCAGTTGCATCGTGACCTCATGGCGCACACGGCAATCTCGTATGGGGGCCATTGGAAAGATAGCGATAACGAAATCATCTCCATCGACAATCAAGGCAATCGATTTGTGCGCTTTAGGCCGCCTTCGGCCCTAGCAACCCCCGGACTTATCGAAGAAGCCTGTCGGTCCCTCAACGACGCCTTATCTCGTCAAGTTTGCGACCCCCTCCTTATATCATTCCGCTTCATCTTCGATTTTGTCAGCATTCATCCCTTCAACGATGGCAATGGCAGGATGAGCCGGCTCCTTACAACGCTGCTACTCGAAAAGACTGGATACGACGTTGCGCGTTACATCAGCATCGAACGACTTATTGAAGACAACAAGGCGCTCTACTACAACGCCCTCGCTGCAAGCTCCACTGGATGGAATGAAAATCAAAACACCGAAGTACCCTTTATCCGTTTCATGCTCGGAACAACCCTGGCCGCCTACCGACAGCTCGAGCAGCGTACCTTAATTGAATCAAGCACTCGTCCCATGTCGAAGCAAGCGCGCATCGCCGTTCTATTTCAACAGAGACCCGGCGTCATTAAGAAATCCGACATCCGATCCAACTGCCCCGATATCAGCGAGGTCACCGTTAAACGAACCCTCGGTCAGCTTGTTAGTTGCAGCGCAATCGAAAAAACAGGAGCGGGTCGTTCGACGGGCTACATACTCAAAGACGTCCATGCTCTAGAACTATTCTTGCAATCCACAATACCCGATAGCGAGGCCGCAATAACAAAAGAGGCTCCAAAGGATAAGCTCCTTGAACGTGTAAGCCACGCCGGGGATGAAAGCAGAGAGGGGCTCTATGAAGACTACGATTCATTCTCAAGGGACATAAAGACGAAATACGGAGTCTAGTCATATCCCAGAATAGCCTCATCCTTGTTGCCCAAAATTATTTGCGCGTCATTTTAAAGCGGTACCCCTGCGCCGGCTGGGGGGCAGAAGTATCGTCTGCCGATCCTGCTGGAGTCGGCAATCAGATAGCGCGCATCGGCCTTGCTAAAGGCGAGCTGCTGGATGCGGCCCTCGTCCATGTTGGACGTGGACACGTCGCCGTCCAGAATGCCGTTGGCACCGATAAACGCCGCGTCAATCCCTAGTGCGCGCAGGGCATCCTCGGCCATGGGGCCCACAAAGGCGGCGGTGCGGCGACGGTACATGCCGCCCACCGGGCACAGCTCGCAATCCTCGCGCGCCTCGAGCAGGCTAAAGGCCGAAAGCGAATTGGTCACATAGATGGAAGACAGTTTGTCGGTGACTCGGAGAGCGCCAATGCGATCTCACGACGGTTGCGCGCATTGTCTCAATTAGATACTCAACGAAATACGGCCCCGCAGCTCAATAAGCTGCGGGGCCGTACCATACACCGACGAATCAACGACGAAGTGCATCCACTATTTGGCCAGCTCCTGAACGATCCAGTCAATTGCACCTTCGGGATCGTTGGTAAGGTCGATATACTCCTTGCCCCTTGTGGTGAGCAGTTTAATTCCAAGGCGATCGGTATCGGCCTTCATAGCGTCATAGTACATGCGTGCCTGGGGCGCCAGAACAATCACGTTGTACTGATCCATCGTCTCATAGTGGCTTCCGTACGCACCGGACTGAGAAACCAGATCGATACCCTTAGCAGCGGCACCTTCGCGAAGAGCATTTGCCAAGAGAGTCGAAGTGCCGGCACCCTGGCAAAGCACAAGCACGCGGATCTGCTCCGCCTTGTCCTTTACCGCCTCGAGAGCTTTTGCGACATTTTCCTGTGCGGCAATAGCATCTGCATCCGAGTTTCCTGCAGTCTCCTTTGCAGACTCTTCCAAACAAAGCTGATGGTCATACGCCTTGCAGAACGGATAGTAAATCACAAAGTCAACGACCAACAGCACTGCCATCAATACGAGAGAACGCAGATCGAGACCCGTGGTGAGGAACGCACCAATTGGGCCGGGAAGCGCCCACGGCATGGTATACATGGGGGCGTTCATTCCAATGACGTCAATGAAAAATTTACCGATAATGGCGTTGACCATAGGAGCCACTAGGAAGGGCACGAACATATAGGGATTGAGAACAATCGGCATACCGAAGATAACGGGCTCGTTAACTCCAAAAATCACCGGGATAATCGATGCCTTGCCCATGGCTTTAAGCTGCTTGGAGCGCATAAACATGATCAGGATAATAGGAACGATGAACGTGCAGCCAGAACCGCCCAGACCGCCGATGAAGCTTGTAAAGTCCTGCGTGAGAGCAATTGACGGGTGTCCACCTGCTTGGAAAACCTCAAGATTGGTAACGGTATTGCCGTAGAGCGCAGCATTGATCGGACTCATGACAACCGAAGCACCGTGGATACCCATAAATTGGAAAAGCGCGACCGCGCCTTCGATAAGCGCCATGCCAGGATAGGTGTCGACCGCGGAGAACAGCGGCGAGATGAGAGCGGATACCAAATTGGCGAACGGCACAGCAAGCAGCTTGCGGCTCGCAAGATCGATAAAAGCGCACGCAAGGATCGAAAACCCAAATGCAAAGATATCGCGAAAACTCTGCGCAATAGAGCCAGGGACCTCTTTGGGAAGCTTGATCGTCACATTATGGCTAATGCACACCTTATAGATATTAACGGTCAAGAATGCGGCTACGAACGCAGCGAGAAAACCCTTGGTTCCCATATAGCCGGTTTCAAAAACAGATGTATCTGCTCCGCCAATCGAGACAACATCGTTCGTCACCGATAGCAAGAGCATGCCGCACATGGCACAAACCATGCACGAGGTGGGGTTGAGAGATTTACCCGAAGGCATGCGACGGTTCATCGACATGGCAAGTGAGCTCGCCGTGGTGCCGGCCACCATAATGCCAAGAAGTCCCATGGTATATGCATAGATTTTATTGAAGAAATCCAGCACCTCAGACGGAAGCGTGATGCCTACATAGGCAGGGAGCGTCGAAAGAAGAAGGAACAGGCTCGAGAACAGCACAATTGGCATATTCGAGAGAAAGCCATCCTTAATCGCCACCAGATAAATGTTCCTCGAGATTTTGTCGAAGAGGGGCTGGTGTTTTTCAAGGAATTTGACGATAGCGTCCATAACACATCCTTTCATGATTCCCGGGCACACAACGATTTATCCGGACTCAACCGTCGTCGTCCCCGTTTGTATCCACTTATGTAAGTGAATACGTTCTTGTGCGAAATGTAATATCATTTGCGCGATTTGTCATAATAAATTCTTTTCCGCTTTGTCGATATGTCAAGAATTCAAATACTTATTCGGTGAACGGTAGTTGATTAATATAATGTTTTCCCAGCTAAAGGCTATTTTTTCCGAGCAGCACAATAAGTTTGCAACCGTTCACCGATTGGATATAACATATTGAATATATTGTTGTAACAATATTAGAGACAATGTCACAAGCCCGTCGTTCTAGTCAAAGGAAGTAACAATGCCCAAACGATTACTGAACATGTCCGCATCCGATTTTGCCGCCACGTCACCCATGGATCTAAAACAGGCAATTCTGGCTTCCGAGGGACGTACCATCATGGCGGAAAACGTACCCTCTTCCCAATTTCTCGGCGGCGTTACTAATGCAGAAATCGAACGTGCCGCAGGTGCCGACCTGCTTCTGTTTAACGCGCTCGATGTGTTCGATCCAGTTATTGCCGGTATTCCAGATGATCTCAATGAAAACCCGGTCACTTGGGTGAAGCGAGCATGCGGAAGGCCCATTGGCGTCAATCTGGAGCCAGTTGATAACGAGGCAGAGATGTCTGAATCCCGAACGGAAATCCCCATGGGTCGTCGCGTCTCTCCCAAGACCTTAGAAAAGGCTAACGAACTCGGATTTGATTTTATCTGCCTGACGGGCAACCCTGGAACCGGCGTCTCCAACGATGCAATCGCCCATTCGATTAAACTCTCCAAAGAGCATTTCAATGGCCTGGTCATAGCCGGAAAAATGCATGGAGCAGGCGTTGCGGAACCTGTCATGACGCTCGAAATTGCGCGCAAGTTTGTTGACCTCGGCGTCGATATCCTTCTCGTGCCAGCCCCCTACACCGTCCCTTGCTTCCAAGAAGCAGACCTGCGCGCCATCGTAGACTTTGTACGATCCCACAACGTAGGCAAGTCAATTGAAGAGAAGGTTCTCGTCATGGCGGCGAACGGGACGAGTCAAGACTCCTGCGACAGCGAGACCATTAAGAAAATAGGCCTTGCAGCAAAAGCAGCCGGCGCTGACCTCCAACATATCGGGGACTCCATGAACGGTATTTGCCTGCCCCAGAATATCTTCACGCTTGGACAAGCCCTTCGTGGATACAGGCATCAGATCGTCATGCTGAGCCGCTCTGTGATACGTTAAGGTTACCTTGCCCACGTTACATCCCGACTGAGGCAACCATCAGGTATAACCAACATGCAAACTGAGGCTCTAATGCTCGATACACACGAAAAACGGCCACTCTATTTACAGCTCACCGACGCGCTGCTCAAGCAGATCGTCGATGAATATCAAGCAGACGATAAACTTCCGACAGAAATGGAACTCTGCGACGAATACGCCGTAAGCAGAACAACCGTCCGACTTGCCATGAGTGAGCTGGAGCGTCGTGGAAGTATCTATCGAATCCAAGGTAAGGGATCGTTTGTTGCACCGAAACGCGTTAGCGAGCTCAATTCACTTTTAGACTTTGACTTTGCAAGCCATTGCGATGGAGTTGATCCGGATGCCATCACCAAACATTTCGGCGGCCTCACATCAGGTCGTCCAATTTCCGTAATGATGCTCCAACAATTTGGATGTCAAAGTCGCGATGAAATTCAGCGTCTTGAATTGACCTACGAACTTGAAGGCAGCTTCATAGGCGCTGATACGTTCTTCATTTCAAAGTCGCGCGTTCCGAATAACCAGTTAGATTTTCAGGCATTTAGCAGAATCATGGACGACTTGTCCAAGTCTATCCAATCTGTTAGGGAAAGCTATAGAGCACGTCAGCTTAGCGATTCCGAAGCCAGTAATTATGGTGTTGCAAAACTTCCGGTCATCGAACTGACCCATTATGCTTACGACTCCGGAGGCAAACTAATCTCAATTGTCTGCCGCACCGTCTTAACTGGGCGGGTCCCTTATCAAAACTTTATTTTCAAGTCCTAATGTTCTTTTTCTTGTGTCTCGATCTGTAACACGTAGCCGAGTTTTTAAGTCCTACCGTTACAGATCGAGACAAACAAGGTAGACCACGCCGAATTGTCTCAATCTGTAACACTAAGACCGGTTTTGGACGTCTAGTTGTTACAGATTGAGATGAATGCACAGGTCAATCCTCTCAATCTCAATCTGTAACAACTAGCTGAATTTTTCGGTCCTAGCTGTTACAAATCGAGACAAACGGAATAGGCCGAGCCAAAAATCTCGATCTGTAACATCTGACTCGCTTTTGGCCGCCTAGATATCACAGGTTGAAACAATTTGATAGTGGAGTCCTCATTTGCGCGTCATATCGCGTAGCGCTGACGCGCTGGTTTCCACAATGACAGGAGGTAAAAGTCCTCCCGCATCGCCCGTTGGCAATCCCGTAGCGCTAGCTAGCAAATGACCTGCGTATGTTCTTCGATGGCGGCGCGGTCTTCTGCCGAGATGCTCGGCTCGCACACCACGGCGTCCAGGCTGTCCAGGCGGCAGAAGGTATAGAAGTCGCGCTTGCCGATCTTGCTGGAGTCGGCGATGAGGTAGCGCGAGTCGGCCTTGCTAAAGGCGAGCTGCTGGATACGACCCTCATCCATATTGGACGTAGACACGTCGCCATCCAGAATGCCGTTGGCGCCGATAAACGCTGCATCGATGCCCAGCGCACGCAGGGTATCCTCGGCCGTTGGTCCCACAAAAGCGGCGGTGCGGCGACGGTACATACCGCCCACGAGGCACAGGTCGCAGTCTTCGCGTGCCTCGAGCAGGTTAAACACCGAAAGCGAATTGGTCACGATACGCAGGCGAAATGCCGGCAGCATCGAGGCCATCTGCTCAACCGTAGTGCCCGTACCCAAAAAGATGGTCGAGCCCTCCTCGATAAGCTCCACAGCACGGCGCGCAATCTGCAGTTTTTCCTCGGCATGCTTGGTGCGCTTTTCGCTGTGCGAATACTCGTGGCGCAACATAGCGTGGGGACGTCCCTGTGCACTACGGGCGCCGCCGTGCACGCGCTCGATCTCGCCTAGGCTCGCAAGCTCCTCAAGATCGCGGCGGATCGTCATATCCGAGACGCCCAGTGCATCCGAAATCTCCTTGACCGAGACCGTGCCCTGCTCCTCGAGCAGCTGCCGAACCTTATCCTGTCGCTCTGCCTTAATCACGATGAATCCTCGCCGTTCTTTGCGCGCATATCATTCAAACAGTAACGAACAAATTGTATCAGACTCGTACGCGTCAAAAATGAACGCCCGCACAGCTCCAATCATCACTTTTTTGAGAAAAATACCCCCTGCTTTAGTGGGGTGTAGTGATAATCTCGCCTGTTCGCGCTACAGTTTGTCGGAAATACCTCGATGTTAGGAACCAAATGATCACTTCCGAGCTTTTCGGCACCGCGCCGTGCGGTACCCCCGTTCATCGTTACACCCTCAACGGGCCCGAGATCTGCGTTCGCATTATGGACTATGGCGCTACCGTGTTGGGCATCGACGTGCCCGACATTCCCGGCAACGTGCGCGATGTGGTGCTGGGCTTCGATAAGCTCGAGGATTACTTTGACAACCCCGCCTGCTTTGGCGCGACCATCGGCCCCGTGGCAAACCGCACCGCGGGCGCCACGATCGCCATCGACGGCACGGACTGGCATATGCCGGCCAACGAAGGCGTCAACAACCTGCATAGCGATCTTGAGCACGGTCTGCACAAGCGCGTATGGGATGTTGAGCTCGACGAGGTGCACAATGCCGTGCGCATGACCACCTCGCTTGAGGATGGCGAGCTGGGCCTGCCCGGCAACCGCACCTTTACGGCCGTGTTTACCGTTACACGCACCGGCGTCTTTCGCATCGAGTATGGCTGCGAGAGCGACCGCGCCACCTACGTGTCCATGACTAACCACACGTACTTTAACCTTGCTGGCCATAACGCCGGCATGGACTGCGAACATTTCTTTGTCGCCAACGCCGCCCACTACCTGCCCATCAACGAGCAGAACATTCCCACCGGCGAGATTGCTCCGGTCGTGGGCACGCCGTTTGACTTCCGTGAGCTGCACCCCGTCGCACCCGGCATGGAGGCCGACGACCCGCAGATTAAGCAGGCCCGTGGCTACGATCACTGCCTGTGCATCGATGGCTATCAGTACGGCCGCAACCTGCGTCGTGCCTTGCACGTCGAGGAGATGTGGACCGGTCGCGAGATGGATTACTACACCACCGCCCCGGGCGTGCAGCTCTACACCGGCAACTGGCTGGACGACGAGCACGCCAAGGACGACGCCAACTATGGCTGGGGCGCCGGCTTTGCCCTCGAGGCCGAGATGTACCCCGACACGCCGCACCACGCGCTGTTCCCCCAGGGCATCGTGGGCCCGGGTCACCCCTACAGCAATGTGATCGAGTACCACTTTATGAGGCACTAAGCCCACAGCGCAACATCTCGCACAACAGCGCCCGCCGGCACCACCGCCGACGGGTGCCGTTTCTTCTTTTGGGCTCATTTTTGCTGTGACTATTTGAGTGACATATCAAAACTATGCCCATTTACTACGCTTAGCCCGGGATGCTCGACCATGCACCAGTTTTTGTATAATTCGCAAGCCGTCTACCTGCGGTTTTGTTTTTCTCAAATTCGACATGCTCGGCGATAGCCGATCAAACGTAGTAAATGGACATAGTTTTTGACAGGCAGAATCGTGTGCGTCCCTCGCAAGGGCAAAATGATCCGTTTTCGTCCGTTCCCAAGGGATCAGATGAACAGATTGCCGATGGGATCGGGGGCGGAACTGGGGAGGTAGCGGATTTCTAGTTCTATGCCGAGCTTTTGCAGCTCTTTGAAGGCGGCGACATCTGCGTCGCTCACGGCAACCGCGGGCGTTATGGGGTGCTTGCCCTCCCCTGTCTGCATATGGCCGATGCTGATCTTGGTGATCGGCACACCACCTTTAACCAGCGCGAGCGCATCGGCGGGTGAGGCCACCATGATCAGAATCAGTTGGCGCGGCGTTGCGGTATGAATGATATCAATGGTCCTTTGCACCGAGAAAAACCGTGTCCAAACGCCTTCTGGCACCGCCACCCTCATAGGCGCCCACTTGCGCGAATCCGCCGCAATCTCGTCGTTAACGATTAGGACGAGGTTGGAACCAACCGCCTCATTCCACAGCACAACGTCTTGCCCGTAAATAAACCGATCATCGATGCGTGTGAGAAGAATCTTGGGTTGAGCCATCGCTGCCCCATTCTGCTTGAGACCCGTAAGAGCAAGACATCGTGTCTTCAATATTAGTGCATTTAAAGTGAGAAAAGCCGTCAGAACACTTGCGCGGACGTGCGATGTCCCGTATCATAGACAGCCGTTGACGCCTCAGTTGCGTCATCACATGGCCGCCAGCGTAGCTCAGTTGGTAGAGCACCGCTCTCGTAAAGCGGGGGTCACCGGTTCGAGCCCGGTCGCTGGCTCCATTGCACAAGATAGCCGCCTTCGGGCGGCTTTTTTGTTGCCGATTTTGAGTGCGTGCGCGCCAATCCAAGCATCGCCACGTCAACAGCGGCCCACTCGGTGGACTTCGGGTTTAATGCTTAGGGGCGGGGATTTACCAAAGTGAAATCTTAATGAAAAGAAACCCAGCTGCAACAATTGCCATGGTGAGGGCTCGAATTGGCCATATAGATCTAAAATAGTCACAATATACAAATGTCGAGAGACATTGGGGATATAGATGAAAAGAACTAAGGGTTTTCTTTTGTTGGTATTGATGCTGCTCGGACTGTTCTGCCTGAGTGGCCCTTCTTGGGCCAAGGCTGCCTGTCCTGAAGGTGAGCCTTAGCAGTCTTATACGGGCAGCCTGCTGATAACTGCTAAGGAGGGCGATGCCGACTCTCAGTCTGGGGTAAATCCCCTTGCCGCTTTTGAGGGGGACGGCGGAACGGTCAAGCTTGACCATATTGGTAGCGGGATTTTGAGGTGGCAAGTTCTTCCGGACAAAATTGCGAACGATCCCTTCTCTTTTGCTGGAACGATATATCTATACAAGGTTGTGAGCGGAAAGCAATAATACGTCGATTGCTATCCGACAAACGGGCCTGGAATTGCATTCACCGGCATTTCGGGGCAGATTGATACACATGTACGAAAGGGAACCTATGTGGTGCGTTGAGTTGGAGCTGCTGCAGGCCCGATATGGATTGCGGTCTTGCGCCCCGATGTCCAAATAGGTTTCTCTCTAGACGGGAAGTTGCTCATGGACGCCATATATGACGGGGATGACTGGGTCGATCATTATACTTGGCGCCTGGTCGGCTCGAACGACAATGGGGATGTGGTGTTTGATGGACTATGTCCAAAGCATCTCCATCCTTTTGTCTCGTCGTTAATTGAGAGTTCCGCTCGTGTTGCCCCCTACAGCTCGGCATCGCTTCATGATACGGACGTTTTGAAGACCATAAGGGAATCAATTGACGATGGCACGATGAGCGGCCCGCTGTTTTCTCGGCTTGTGGGGCTAGATGAGATTGGCTCGAAACGACTGCTTGCGGGCGAAAAAGTGGAGCTCACTTATCGGTCGATGATTTCAATCCTGCGGCTAGCCGATGTTCTTCGCAAATAAATGAGGCTTCCCTATTCAAAAACCGAAACCCCGCCAAACGTGATTCCCCTAGGGAAAGCACGTTTGGCGGGGTCCTAGCGTGATTTCCCTAGGGGAATCACGCCATCAGACGAACGGCTCGGCCGAGCAGTTCGCTACTCCTCCCAGTAAGCATCTGCAAGCAGCTTAAAGCAGATCTTCTTGACCGGCTGTGCACCATCGCCCGGGAACTCGAGCGTGGGCATGTGAGGCTCGCCGGCAACGAACAACGCGAACTTGTCGTCGGCAAGATCGCCGGCGATCGAAGCGTCGGAATCGACCAGATCGTAGTCGTCCTTCTCGTCAAACTCCTGGACCAGCGTCAGGCTACCCGTGGCAACCTTAAAGGCCTCGCGACCCTCGACGTCGATCTGCAGATCGTGATAGCGCTGATGCGTCTCATAGTGAGCCTCGTCCTCGGGACGCGTCGTGGGAGCCATGACGTTCGCAAAGACCTTGTCGCCCAGAATCGGATGGCTGCCGACCTCGAGCTGTGCCGGGTCGTTCTCCTCGAGCCAGTCGATCAGCACATCGAGACCCTTGAGCATTCCGCGGTATTCCTCGACATCGCCCAGTGCACCGTAAATCATCTAAATCCCCTCTCGGATCGTTTCTTTGGCGGCTACTCGGCAAACGCGTTACCGACGCTGTTGCCACCCACATACGTCTCGACCAGGCTAAGGTCGGGATTGAACACAACAAAGTCGGCGTCGCGCCCCGGCATAATGCTACCGCACTTGTCATCGTCTCTAACCACAAGCAAGTAACCGATGCCGGGGCCGACGCCCAAGCTCTTACAGCTCGGTTACGACAACTCCATTGTAGACCTCGTCCCAACGATCCATAACCAAGTGGCCAGTCATGGGATCCATGGCGTTAAGCTTGCCGCAGGTGTTGGCGGTACGCAGTACCGTCTCGTCATCCGCGCCAGCAGCAATCGCATGTGCGAAGCCGGCGATAGTGGAGTCGCCAGAACCCGTAGCGTTAACGGCAGGAATATCGGGGGTCTTGGCGCGGAACGCACGGCCGTTATGGAAGCCCACGGAACCGGCGGCACCCATGGAAACGACGACCCAGGGGATATCGGAGAAGCGGGCATCAGAGGCGAGCGCGGCGCGGAGCTCGTCCACATCGTCGGTGGTAAAGCTCGTGCCCAGAAGGCCGTTGATCTCGGTCAGGTTAGGCTTAACCAGCTCGGGCTTAACTTCGGACTTAAGGGCGGCCTCAAGCGAAGCACCCGAGGTATCGAGCAGCACCTTGGCACCGGCGTTCTCGGCAATGCCCGTGATCTTGGCATAGTAGTCCGCCTCGACACCGCGGGGCAGCGATCCCGAGATGGTGACGACGTCGGCCATGCCCGAAAGCTCGGTAAACTTGGCGGTAAAGGCATCGAGCTCCTCGGGGGCAATCGTCGGGCCGCTCTCGAGCAGCTCGGTCTGGTTGCCGGCGTGAAGGATGTTGAGGCAAATACGAGTCTCGCCCTTGATGGGTACAAAATCGTTCTTAATACCGTTGGCATCCATGAGCTCTGCCATATAGGCGCCCATGTGGCCGCCGAGCAGACCGGTTGCCACAACGTCGTCGCCCAGCTGGCCCAGCACACGGGCCACGTTGAGGCCCTTGCCGCCGGCGGTCTTTTCGGGCGTCACGCGGTTGACGTCGTCGATAATGAGCTCATCGAGCTGATAGCGCGTATCGACAGACGGGTTCATCGTAACGGTGAGGATCATTTCTAGCTCCTTATCTCGCAGGCTCCTTGTGCCTCGCGATACGAGTCGACAAAACGGAATTACAAAATCTCAATCGTGAACGAGCGCACGATGGTTTCTTTGGGCTTGGCGATCAGGCAGCCGCGCTTATGCTCAAGCACGTCATCCTCATCGGAACAGGTCGAAAGGCCACCCCAGGGCTCAACTGCCACAAAATCACCCTCGGGCTTACTCCACACAATAAGATAGGGGAAGCCCTCGAAGCTCAGGCGAACACCCTTGTCCTCGCCCTTTTTGGAAAGCGTGACCTGGCGGCTCTCGAGCACGTCAAAGATGGTCTCCGCAAAATCGAAGAGCTCGTGCGACAGGGGCAGTGTCTTTCCCACCATGGGGTTCTTGGAGCGCTTGTCCACGTCAATCAAGCCAGTCGAAGGGACAGCGGTGCAAAGCTCTGCAGCCTCGTCTTTCTCAAAGCGCAACTCGTAGTCCGTATAGGCCTCGCCCTCATCGAGCGGGCACCTAAAGCCGGGATGCCCACCGATAAAGAACGGCATGTCCTCGGTTCCCTCGTTGGTCACCTCATAGGAGACTCGCACGGCGCTGTCCTCGAGCGTATAACGGGCGACGAGCCTAAACGGATACGGATAATCGCTCAGCAGCGCGGCGTTATCCTCCGAAGCCAGGCACATAGCCAACTCGTTCTCGCCTTGGCTCAGCAGCTTCCACTCCTGCTTGCGCGCAAAGCCGTGGCGAGCGAGCTCTACATGATGCCCGGCAAACGTCATGGCGCTGTTGTCGCGCAAGCCTCCGCAAATCGGGAAGCAAATCGGCGCCTGGCCGGACCACACGGTGGGATCACCCTGCCACAGATACTCGCGACCGTCGGCCTCAATCGAGGTAAACGAGCCGCCGGCCGTAGACACCTTAATAGAAATCGAATCGTTGGAGAGAGCGTATTCCATTGCCCATCCTTTCGAACAACTGCTTTTTGCTCGCAAGTACCCGTCTCGGCCCTGACCAAAGGACAAACCCGCACGTTCATCGATGCGTCCGGTATCCCAGCCATGCAACGGGGTACCATAGAAACATTGATGCAATTACAGCTGAAAGGCCTTCTTATGCGAACCATCATCCTCTATGCCTCACGCCACCACGGCAATACGAAAAAGCTTGTGGACGCCATCGTCGAGGCACACCCCGAAATCGATACCCTCGACGTCAAGGCACTCGGTAAAAACGAGTATCCAGACCTGCACGAATATCATCTAATCGGTGTCGCCACGGGCATCTATTACTCCGAGATCGACAAGGATATGGCACGCGTGCTCACTAACGTGCTGCAGCCGCAGGACAAGGTGTTTGGCCTTATGACCTACGGTGGTAAAAACAAGTGGTACGGCAAGGATATCGATGGCATCTGCCGCATGAGGCAGGCCATCTTTATGGGTGTCTACGGCTGCCCCGGCTTTGACACGTGGGGGCCGTTCAAGCTCGCTGGCGGTGTCCAAAAGGGACACCCGACCGCTGAGGAAATTAAGGGCGCTGTCGACTTCTTCGACAAGATCGAAGACGAGTATGGCGACATCATCGTCGAAGAGTACGCCAAGCGCGAGAAGCGCCTAGCATACGAGAAGGAGCATCCAGCAGGAGGCCTGGTGGCCGGCGTTAAGCGCACGGCAAAGAAGATCGCTAACAAGCTGTAACTGTGAAGGTGCTTTTGAGCGTTTAACCCATACGGCGGGCCCGAGCAGATTCGGGCCCGCCGTCTTTTTCTATCGTTACTCGGTAAAGGCGTTGCCGACGCTCTGGCCGCCAACATACGTCTCGACGAGGGTGAGCTCATGGTCGAACACGACAAAGTCGGCGTCGCGACCCGGCATGATGCTGCCGCACTTATCCTCGATGTGCACGGAGCGTGCCGGCACCTCGGTTGCCATACGAATGGCGATATCGGCGCTGGCGATGCCCCAGTCGACGATGTTCTTGACGCCCTGGGCAAGCGTGAGCACCGAGCCGGCAATGCTCTTGCCGTCGGCGAGCCAGCACAGGTTGTCCTTCATGATGACGTCCATGCCGCCACTGGTGTAGCTGCCCTCGGGCATGCCGCCGCAGCCCAGGCAGTCGGTGATGAGCACCGTATGCTGCCAGCCCTTTGCCTGCAGCAGCGCCTTGATGGCGGCAGGGTTCACGTGCTTGCCATCACAGATGATCTCGGCGTAGGTCTCGGGCGTGGACATGGCAGCACCCACGACACCGGGCTCACGGTGATGCAGACCGCGCTGGCCGTTATAGGTATGCGTAAAGCAGCTAGCACCGGCGTTGATGGCGGCGATGCACTCATCGTAGGTGGCGTCGGAGTGACCGATGCTGGTCACCACACCCTTGGCGTTCAAAGCAGCCGCATAAGCAGGGGCACCGTCGCGCTCGGCCGCCATGGCGCTCTTAACGATGCGGCCACCCGCAGCCTCCTGCCACTGATCGAAGACCTCCTCGGAGGGATCGATAAGATAAGCGGGGTTCTGCGCACCCACGTGCTTCATGGTAAAGAAGGGGCCCTCGAGGTAGATGCCCTGAATGCGAGCACCGCAGAAGTCGGGGCCGCGGCCTTCGTCAGCCTGGGCGATGGCGGCGCAGGCGTCCTTGATCTGCTCGACGCCATCGGTGAACGTCGTGGGCAGCCAGCTGGTGGTACCGCGACGGGCGAGCTCGGTCGAGCTGATATCGATACCCTCGGGATCGTTATCGGTAGTTGAGTGGTTGTAGAAGCCATGAATGTGGGTGTCGACCATGCCCGGTGCGATCCACGATCCCGTGTAATCCTTGATCTCGCAAGAGGGCTCGTCGGCCTGCCAGGCGCCAAAAACGCCATCCTCGACCATAAGATAGCCGCCCAGTTGCGGGCCTGCCGGCAAGAAGAACTTGTCAGCCTTAATTGCGTACGTGCTCATATGCACTCCTTGCTTCTAAAGCAGTTGACTGTGGTAATGCTTATACCCGGTCCATGTAAAAACAAAAAGCGCCCGCCCGCCGTTATGAGCGGACGGGCGCCCTTACAGGGGGACGCGATTAAGCGGTGAAGGGGTGAATCGTCACACCCTTGACCACGCGGTTGACCGTGCCGGTGGGGCTCGGCGTATCGGGCGTGTTGCCCACGCGCACGGAGTTGAGCAGGCTGATAGCCTGGGCAAACATCACGAACGGCAGGGCAAGGTAGCCCTCGGGAAGCGCCTCGTAGCCCTTAAAGGTGAAGGACTCGCCCTCGTAGACGGTAGCGCCATCCTGCTGAACGGCAACGGTGTGCTGAGCAATCTTGTCGCCACCGATCTCGTTGAGGATGTCGATGTCATACTGACGGGTGTAGGCGTCGTTGTTGACGAACACGAAGACGAGCGTCTTATCGTCGACGAAGGACTTAGGTCCGTGACGATAGCCCATGGAGGTGTCGTAGGAAGTAGCAACCAGACCGTGAGCGAGCTCGAGGATCTTGAGCTGGCTCTCCTGGGCAAGGCCACCGAAGGAGCCAGAACCCAAGTAGGTCACGCGGTTGAAGTCGCCAGCCAGGTAATCGGCGATCTCAGGCTCACGGGAGATGACCTCCTCGCCCATCTTGGCAATCGTCTCGACCCACTCGGCCTTCTGCTCGTCAGAGGCAGTGTCGAAAATAAGGGTGGAGAGCAGGGTCATGCAGGTGTAGGAACCGGTCATGGCGAAGCCCTTGTCGTTGGCGCGCGGGATGAGCAGCGTCAGCGCATTGGGATCATCGGCGGACTCGACGGCGAGCTTGCCCTCGGGAGCGCAGGTGATGTTGAGGAACTTGACGTTGTGGACGAGCTCCTTGGCAACGGCAACGGCGGCAAGGCTCTCGGGGCTGTTGCCAGAGCGGGCAAAGGAAACCACGAGCGTGGGATCCTCGGCGCGCAGGAAGTCGCGCGGGGCGCTCACGATGTCGGTCGTGGCGATGGGCTTAAAGTCGTAGAGATTAGTGTTGCCAGCGTGACGCAGGTACGGGGCGCAGGTATCGCCAACGTAGTCGGACGTACCGGCACCGGTGAAGACAACGGACAGACGACCCTCGCCCATAGCGCGAGCCTCGGCCAGGAAGGCCTCGATGGCCTCCTTGTTCTCGCGATAGATGTTGAGCGTATCACGCCAAAGCTCGGGCTGCTGAGCAATCTCGGCCGTGGTGATCTGGGCGCCGAGCTCGGTGAGCTCCTCGACACTCTTCTCGAACATTTTTAATACCTCTCTCTAGAAGTAATCCTCTGACGTGCAATTATACACTTCGGTTGGTTATCTGGTAGTAACCAGTTAAATGCAAAGAATCACCATATGGAAACGATGCGAGCACTAGTTACTGCGCTGGTGGTAAACCTTGTATTTAAACTGATCGGCACGAGCAACCGAGAGTGTGTACTCCACTACCTCGTTTGACTCGTTATACGTAGTCCTGACCAAATCGAGCACAGGCGAGCCCTCGACAATTCCCAAAAGGTGGGCATCGGTGGGACGGGCTATGCTCGCATAGAACTCCTCTTCGGCCACGCGAATCTTTTGCTGAAAGTCCTGCTCAATCACATCGTAAAGCGGCTTACGCTCCAGCAGCGGTCGCTTTAGGGACAGAAATTGACGAACCGGTAGATAGCTGCGTTCGACCATCATGGGCATGTTGTCGGCAGAGCGAAGGCGCTTGAGCTTAAAAATGCGATCACTGATGCGCAATCCCATATGCTCAGCCAGATTCTTATCGGCCTCCATCTCGCAAAACTCGAGAATCGTGGTCTCGGGTTCTCGACCCATCGCGCGCATCTGTTCGGTAAAGCTGTAGGACTGCATAAGATTGGTTGCTTTTGCCGAACGGTCGGTCACAAAGGTACCGCGACCGTGCTGCCGAACCACCAGTCCTAAACGCTCCAGTTCCTGCAGAGCCAGGCGTACCGTAGTGCGCGAGAGACCATAGCGCTCCGAAAGTTCGCGCTCGGAAGGAATCATGTCACCGGCGCGATATTCATGGTCAATCTTTTCGGTCAGAATATCGACCAGCTGATCGTACAGCGGTTGCTTACGCGCTCCGATCGCCATCCTATCCTCCCTTTTGCTCGAATTCGGCTAACTACCTAGGGTGTTATGCATTATCTGTCTGCCACACCCGAATCATTAAGAAAACAAAAGCCGCGCGCTCTTTCGAGCACGCGGCTTTTAACATACACATGGCTTAAGGGGTCGGGGTGTGAGCCGCGTAGGGACACACCCCTCAAGCTAGAGCCTTACCAGATGCTCGGCCAGAGACCAAGCGGGCCAGCGCCCAGGATGCCAAGGACGAAGAGCAGGAGAATGCCCTTGGTCGGGGTCCAGCTGTGCTTAGCGAACATGTAGTAAAGCAGCAGCGTAAGCATAAGCGGGACAAGCTTCGGGACGATGGTGTTGAGGGTGTCGGCAACAGAGAAGTTGACCGGATCCTCGGTAACGGTGCCGTAGGTAACGGACTCCATGCCGTTGCCCAGATCGGTGACGCCGCACTCGACAGGGTTGCCGTCGGCATCGGTGGCGGTGAGGGCGTCGCCGTCCTCATTAGTCATGGCGATGGTACCGGCCTCAGCGGTCTCGGTATCGATGCCCTCCATACCGGTGAAGTTCTCGGCCTCCTTCTCGGAGACGATCACGGTAGTAGCGGAGAGACCACGGGTGGTGCCGTTGGGGATCTGGAGGTTGATCTGGGTGCCACCCATGGTGACGACCAGGCAACCGACGACGAAGACGCCCATGATGGAAGCGGCACGCGTGAAGGCCTGCATGTTGGCGGTCAGAGCGTCAATAGCGCTGGTGCCAAGCTTGTAGGACCAGTTCATGAGCCAGAAGCGCAGAGCGAACTGGACGACGTTGAAGATCACCAGGAAGATGATCGGTGCAGCGGCGTTGCCGTTGATGGCCATGTTGGAGGTGATGCCGGCCGTGATAGGCACGAGCGTCAGCCAGAACAGGGCGTCACCGATACCACCGAGCGGGCCCATTGCGGCGACGCGGACGGCGCGGATCGTGGGGATGTCAACCTTGTTCTGCTCGAGCGAAAGCACGATGCCCATAACAAAGGTGACAAGGAACGGGTGGGTGTTGAAGAACTCCAGGTTGTGGCTCATGGAAGCCGCGAGGTCGTTCTTGTTGGTGTGGATCTTCTCCAGACCGGGGATGATGGAGTAGAGCCAGCCAGCGGCCTGCATGCGCTCGTAGTTGAACGATGCCTGCAGGAAGCAGGAGCGCCAAGCCATCTTGTTGAGGGTCTTCTGGTCGAGCTGCGGAGCAGGAGTGAGATCCTCGTAGTGCTCCGGGATCACATACTCATTAGATGCCATCTTCGAAGTCACCTCCGTCAGAAACAGCTGCACCCTTCAGCTCGGTCTGCTGCTGGAAGTCCCAGAAAGCGATGCCGAAGCCGATGAGAGCGAGGATGAGCAGAGCAGGGGTTGCCAGCGAATCGTTGGCAACGGTGATGAGCGCGAGGCCAAAGCCCATGAGGAAGAAGCCCCACATATCGCGGTTCATCATAACCTTGAGCAGGACGGCGAAGCCGACGAAGCGCATCATGCCGCCTGCAGCGGACAGACCGGTCTGCAGCCAAGTCGGGATGGCGGAAGCGATGGTCTGACCGATGGTAGCGCCAGCGATGAAGAACAGGGTGACGACGACAGCGAAGATCAGGCCGAGCAGAGCCATGGCGAAGTAGTTCAGGCGCTCGATGCCCTTGGTGTCCGCGTTGTGAGCCATGTTATCGGCCGTGGACATAAGCGGGGACATAAGCGTGAAGACCAGGGTAACGCCGAGCTGGCCAAGCAGAGCGAACGGAATGGCGAGACCGACTGCCGCGTTGGGCTCGAGGCCCGTGGCGATAGCGAGAATGGCTGCCATGATGCCGCCGATGACGGCGTTAGGCGGCTGAGCGCCTCCGATCGGCATGTTGCCGATCGTCATGAGCTGATAGGTACCACCCACGAGAAGACCGGTGTTGAGGTCGCCAAGGATAAGACCGATGACGGCGCCGGTGACGATGGGCTGATAGAGAGACTCGAGGAAGTCAAACTGGTCGATTGCCGCGATGAACGTGACGACGAAGACCAGAGCGATCTGGATGATCGAGTATTCCATCTTGCTCCTCCTTTCAAAATGTATGTACGCACTTTGGATTTCACGTACAGAACGTCAGGGTTTCACTCCTGACAACGTGGATCACGAGGATTACGAGAAGAGCTTGCTCGTGTCCTCAACAGGCGTGCTCGGAACGCGCCTGATCTCCAACTCCACCCCCAATTCCTGCAGCTCTTTAAACGCAGCGACATCCTCGTCGTTAACTGCGACGGAGGTGGCGACTTGGCGCTTTCCTTCCGACATGTGCATGTTGCCGATGTTTACCTTCTTTATAGGCACACCGCCCTTGACGAGCGTAAGCACGTCTTCCGGTGTTTCGGCCACGATGAAGATCTTCTGGCGCGGGCTCGCCTTGCCAATGACGTCGATGGTCTTCTGCAGAGAGAAGAAACGCGTAGCGACGCCGGCGGGAGCGGCCATCTTCATGAGGTTCTGGCGCATGGTGTTGGACGCCACGTCGTCGTTGGCGACGAGGATGAGGTTGGAGCCCAGGGTGGAGTTCCACTGGGTGGCAACCTGACCATGAACCAGTCGGTTATCGATGCGGGTAAGAAGAATGTTGGGTTCTGCCATGTTGATCAGCTTCCTTTCGTTATTTGCTGACGACAGTTACTTGATCTCCTGAATCGCGTAACGCGAAACATCTACGACGGCTCCGGATCGGACTTTGATCTGGACCTTCTCGCCTTCGATGCCTTTGACGGTTCCGTAGATACCGCCGGCGAAAAGAACCTCTTGACCCGGCTTGAGCTCGGTGTGCAGCTCCTTGAAGTACTTCTGCTTCTTCTTCATGTTGATTTGCGACCAGATGGTGTAAATCAAGCCCATGATGACAAGCAGGCCTAAAAGGGCGACCGAGGAGCTCAGGACGTTGGCTCCGAAATCGGCCATTAGATGCCGTCCTCGTCGCCGAAGATATCCTCTTCGTCGGAGCCGGCAACGGATGCGACCGTCTGGGCGGTGATGCCCGTCTGGCCAACGGTCACGGCCTGCTCGCCAAGCTCGGCGAGCGTGGCGTTGCCGCGGAGGAACAGAAGCTCAATAACCATGGGAAGGTTGGTGCCAGTCAGAACCTCGACGTTGTCGACATCCTGGGCAATCATCATCGCCTGGTTGAACGGGGTGCCACCAAGCAGGTCGGTAAAGACGAGCACGCCATCGCACTCCTCGCGCATGGCGGTAATAGCGGCGCGGAGATCCTCACCGTAGGAAGCAGCCTGGTCGCCCTCAAAAGGAACGACGGTAAAAGCGGGCTGGTCGCCAGCAACCATAGCGATAGCGCTTGCGAGGCCGGGTGCGAACTGTCCATGACCGGTAAGAATAAAGCCAACCATTCAAATTTCCCTTCCGAAGGTGTGTACGATCTGAGTCCGATGATTTTCGGAAGCCAGCGGGCACTCGCCCTTAAAGCTTCTTAGAAAGCGTTCTTTGAAGACCAGTGGTTTCTAAACTGGTAGTAACCACGTGACGTGTTGTTGTCACTATATCACCCCAGAAGAGGTCTCTTTCGTTGATTCATACGGTAAAACGTTTTTGCACCGCTCACGGTGATAAATCGACCGTTTACCGGTCGTTAACACTTCTACCTGCGGTTTTGAAACCGTTTCGAAATGCTTTGGCAAAAAATCGGATCTTTTCCTGTGTCTAAACAACGCAGGGCGGCTAAAAATAGCGTGTAGAAAAATTGCAGGTCATTGTGAAGATATGTGAATTGGTCTTTTTGACTTAATACCAGTTAGAACCAGTTTAGAAATTATCGGTGAACGGTAGTTTTCGACCGCTCAGCGGTTATTTCCAATCGTTTACGGCCGTTTTCCTGGATGAATTGGGGAAACCCGATGAAGCACTTGCGCGATCACGGGAAGTTTTGGCATTTGTCCTCATCCCCCGCGCGCTAAACTCCGGCATCCAAAATGAGCTAATAGCTCACGCTAATCGTTTTCAATCATTACTTACTCAGTATCCGTAATTATTTATCGTTTATCATTAATTATGATATATGATACAAGTATCATCCAAGAGATTGGTTGGAGGGGCTATGATCCGCTGGAACGCGTCCACATCGAATGAAACCATCAGCCGCGAACAGACGATAGCTAAACTGAAGAAGCTCGCTCGCATCTGCAAATGGGCCACAATCTGCATTACCACAGCGCTCGCTCTGGGACTCCTCGCAGTCATTATGATTGACCTTCTACTCATATTGCCTGGCCTCTCCCAAGGGTCGTGTCTCCAATCCGTAGAACTTCAAGCCGGCGAAGGACCGTGCCTTGCTATCGTCGGTACCGATGCGCAGGCCCCACTTATGCTCGTTGCACACGATGGTCACACTGCCATAGGGAGCCTCTTGATGACATGCCTCGCGCTTACCATCGCGCTAAGCGTGCGCAGGCTTTTCTTCAACATTGAAAAGGAAGGCAGGCCCTTTGACCTTGAATGCAGCCATACGCTTCGTCGAGTAGGACATTTATTCCTTATCGGCGGCGTTGCCGTGAGGCTTCTTGGTGCCGTAATCACGGGAATGATACTCTCAGAATTTGGCGGCAGCTTTACGGATGCGTTCGTCGGCCAGCTATTCGACCCTTCCATGCTCTTTGCAGGCCTGATTATTTGCCTGATAGCCAGCGTCTTCCGCTTCGGGTATATCCTGCAAAAACAAGATGACGAGTTGCTCTAGGGGGAATCCATGATTATTCTGCGGCTTGACCGCATGCTCGCCGAACGCAAGATCTCATCCAAAGAGCTTGCGGAACGTGTGGGCATCTCCCAGGTCAATATGTCACGCATTAAGACGGGCAAGGTTTCTGCCATACGTTTTTCAACTCTTGACGCGATATGCCGGGCACTCGACTGCCAACCGGGCGATGTACTGGAATATATATCCGACGATGAAGCCGATAGCCTTTTTGGACTTAAAGATGAATAGCCATAATTAAGCCGCCAATCACGCCCTCAACGCAAATTGCCCGCCAGAACGACTTCCGTACTGGCGGGCAATTTGTTTTCTATCAGCTAGATGCTCGATGAGCCGTGCAACTCTTTACGCAAACAGGCCGTAGATGCTGATGTTGGCCTTGGCGTAGAGGCCGTTAGCATACTCGGTCCACTTGGAGCTGGCGCTCGAAGCCTGCGAAGAATACTGCTGGTAGGCGGTGTAATAGGCGGTCATGGCCTGCTTATAGGTTGCGCTATCGGCCGTAAAGGCATCGTCGGCGAACGCCTTAGCATAGGTGCTGTCGGCGTCCTTCCAGGTGCCCTTTGAGCTATCCCACTCATCGCCGGCAAGGTTGATGATGTAGTCGGCGTAGTCCTTGCTCGCGGTCTCCTCGTTGCCGTCAGCAGGCTCGGTCGGAGCGGTCGGCATGCTTGCGGAGCTATCGCCCACCTTCTTCTTGTAGAGCTTCTGCAGCGTCGCAGACTGGCGGACGATCTGCTTGGCCTGGTCCTTGGACACACCGTACTGCGTGGCCATGGTCTTGTAGTCGGAGGTGCCGATGGAATCCTCGGCGTACTGCTTCATTTCCTTGGAAGAAACGGTAATGCCCTCGTCCTCGGCAGCGTCCAGCAGAATCTGGTTGCGCACGTAGGACAGGATAACGTCGGCAGACGGAGCGGTGTAGTTGCCGCCGTCGTCCTTGACGGTGTCGAGACTGTACTGGCTCTCGATGGCCTCGCGCGCGGTGATATCGCTCTTCTTGCCGTTGTAGCTATAGCTTGCCACGGTCGAATCGAGCTGGTCCTCGGTGAGGGTCGCCGAGCCGACGCCCTTGCCGCCAAAACCACCGTTGCCGATAAAAAAGCCGACCACCGCAGCGATCACGACGGCGACCACAAAGGCGGCGATCATCGTCTTCTTGTGCTTAGATGCATGGTCGTCCGCATCGGAGTCGTCCGCATCCTGTTCCTCGGGCATGAGGTTCTCGTCGGCGGCGTCCGCGGCGATCTTTGCCTCCAGGCGAGCGTCCTCCTCCTCGGCGGTCGTGCCAGCGGCGATATGTTCGGCAGACGTGCCGGCGACCAGGTCGATCTTCTCGTCCTCATCACCGTCGGGGCCTTCGCCGCGCTCGATGATCTGGATGCCGTCGATCTCGTCCTTCTCGTCCTTCTTTTGAATCAGACCCATATCAGTTACTCCTTGTTAGGAAACATAGCCCTCAATAGAATACGCCCGACGAGGCGCCGGGCGTATTGATTCTTAGGTTATACGCAAACACTTAAGTACTATTTAGGCGTTTGCAGCGTGCATACCTTAGACCAGGTGCGCGATAACGGCATCGGCAAAGGCCTGCGTGCCCACGGCGCCCTCAACGGAGCCGGTCTGAGCACGACGCACGTCACCGGTAACCTGCTCGCCCTCGTCGAGCGTGGCGGAGACGGCGGCACGAATGCGATTGGCAGCATCGTTCTCGCCCAGGTGATCGAGCATCATCGCAGCAGAGAGGATCTCGGCCGTGGGGTTGGCGATATCCTGACCGGCGATATCGGGCGCGGAGCCGTGCGTTGCCTCAAAGATGGCGCAATCGGCACCGATGTTGGAACCCGGAGCCATACCCAAGCCACCAACCAGGCCGGCGCACAGGTCGCTCACGATGTCGCCGTACAGGTTGGGCAGCACCAAGACATCGAAGTCGTTGGGGTTCTGGACCAGGCCCATGCAGGTGGCGTCGACGATCCTGTCGTTGAACTCGATATCGGGATAGTTGGCGGCCACCTCGCGCGCAACACGCAGGAACAGGCCGTCGGTCGCCTTCATGACGTTGGCCTTGTGCACGGCCGTCACCTTTTTGCGGCCGCAGCGACGGGCATACTCAAAGGCATACTCCACAATACGGCGGCTCTTGGCGATGGAGATGGGCTTGATCGAGATCGCGGAATCGGCGGCGAAGGTCTTTTGGCCCGAACGCTCAACGAGCTGCGAAAGCTCTTCGACCTCGGCAGCGCCTTCATCGAACTCGATGCCGGCGTAGAGGTCCTCGGTGTTCTCGCGCACGATGACCAGGTCAACGTCGCGGAAGCGCGAGCCGTCGCCCGGCTGCGACAGGCAGGGGCGCACGCAGGCGTACAGGTCAAAATGCTTGCGCAGAGCCACGTTGACGCTGCGGAAACCCGTGCCGACCGGCGTGGTGATGGGGCCCTTGATGGCAACCTTGGTCTCGGCGACCGCATCGAGCACGTGCTGGGGCAGCGGCGTGCCAAACTCGTCCATGACGCCGGCACCGGCCTCCTGGACGTTCCAGCTGATCTGGACACCGGCAGCCTCGACCACGCGGCGCATGGCCTGCGTAATCTCGGGACCGATACCGTCACCGGGAATCAGGACTACATCGTGCGCCATAATCTGTTACTCCTCGTCTTCGGCGTCGTCAGATTTTTTAACGCTAGCACGCTTCTTCTTTTTGGAGAGATCCAGGCCAAAACGTTTAACAAGCATTTCGCAAATCTCGCTCGAACGGGCCTTGAGATAGCTGCCCTTACCGTTCTCGGCATCGAACTTAAGGCGCAGCGCGAGCTTCTCGGCAACCTCGGCGTCGATCTCGCCCTGGCAAAACTCGTACAGGCAACCGAGCATGTCGCGATACTCAAGGTCGCCGTGGTAGCACTGGATGGCCTCGTCCAGGATGGGCCAAGCCTCGCGCGAACGCTCGACGCTCGTGGCACCCCACACGCACAGCAGGCGGAAGGCGGCATAGCGCAGCGTGGAGGAGATCTCGTCGAACAGCGCGGTCTCGGCGCCCTCAAAGGCATCGCCCAGCTGCTCGGGGCAGGTGGTGGCGAGCGCCGCCAGGGCATCGAGGGCCTCCCAGCGGGTCTGAGCCTCGGGACGATCGAGCGCCTCGATTAGCGCGGGCACGCAGGGCACGACGCGCTGCGGATCGCGCTCGGCGAGCAGGTGCAGCACGCGGGCGGCAAACTGGCGGATGCGGCGCGTGGGGCAGCCGAGCTCCTTGACCAGACGGTCGACGGCGTTCTCGTTCTCCTCTGCCAGCTGAAGCTGTGCCAGCTCCTCATCGGTGAGCTGTTCTTCCTTGTTTTCTGCCATAGTTACCTCTTCTTACTATTTCTTAGCGTGCTTGCCAGCACCCTTGCTGTCATCGGTGACCGAGATGAGCTGTCGGTCGGCCGCGCCATTGTGACGCGCACGGCGACGCTCCTCGGCGTCGCCCGTGTCGGCGGCGGCGCGGTGAGCCTTGTTGACGTTAAAGACCTCGTCGTGCTTGCGCCATGGGCCGACGGACTCGCCAAAGCTCATCTTAAGACCGGCGATAAAACCGCCGAGCCAGCCGATCGGCGCAAACTGCACCAGCGGGAACAACGAGAACACCCAGGTCAGCAGGACGACTGCCGCCGCTCCTGCAAAATTGGCAATCCAGTAGTCGCGCTTGGTGATGACGCGCTTTTCGCACGCCCACTGGCCGCACAAAAAGCCAATGTAAATCGCAAAGAGAAAGAGCACCAGCGCTAACACCACGAACGTCCAGCTCATGGGTGCTACTCCCCGTGATGGTGGCCGCAGCAGCACTCGTGGCCGTCGTCATGGCCGTGGCCGCCGCAGCACTCGTGACCCTCGTCGCGGTGGTGGCCACAACCGCACTCGTGGTCGTCGCCATGCTCGCCGCAACCGCAGCCTTCCTCGTGAGCACCATGCTCTTCGGGACGATACTGCGACCAGTCCAGACCGGCGGCGATGGCGTCGGCCTCCTCCTTGTAGAGGACCGTGATGGCCTGGGTGCCCAGCTTGGCACCACCGATGGCGTCGAGCATGTCATAGAGCGTAAAGGCCACGTCGGCGCCGGGCAGCGCAAGCTCGCGGTCGTCGGCATAGGCGAGCGCCAAGCGCAGGTCCTTAATGAAGTGCTCGACCATAAAGCCGGGCTTGTAGTCGCCGTCGAGCGCCTTGGGCGCCAGGCTCTCCATGGCGCCGGACTTGCCAGTACCGCCCAGAATCATCTGACGGGTCTTCTCCAGGTCAAGGCCGCTCAGCTCGGCAAACGCCATGGCGTCTGCCATGCCGACCATGCAGGCACCCAGCGACACCTGGTTGGCGAGCTTGGCAGCCTGGCCCTTGCCGGCGCCGTCGAAGCAGCAGATGTTGGCCGCAAAGGTGGCAAGGATGTCGCGGACCGGCGCGATGTCGTTCTCGGTAGCGCCCACGATAGCCGTGAGCGTACCGGCGATAGCGCCCGACTCGCCGCCGGTGACGGGGCAGTCAAACGCCATGCGACCAGAAACCTGGGCGGCCTCGGCAATGTCACGGGCAAGCTCGGGCGAGCTCGTGGTGAGGTCGATCAAGACCGCGCCGGGCTTAGTGCACGCGAGCAGGCCGTCGCCCGCCAGGTAGAGTTCCTCGACCTCGGAGGGATAGCCCACCATGGTAAAGACGACATCGGCGTTCGCCGCGGCATCGGCCGGCGTATCTGCCCAGACGGCGCCGCGCTCGATAAGCGCCGCCGCCTTGGACTTGGTGCGGTTGTTGACCGTGACGGGATAGCCGGCGTCCAGAATGTGGCCGGCGATGGGGGCACCCATGATTCCGGTGCCGATGAATGCGACGGAGAGCTTGTTTGCCATGAAACCTTTCCTTTTGGGTTGGGTGTTGTTACCAGGTTGAATACTCGGTGCCAGCGTTTGGGCTGTGAGTCGAGGGCGATTACGGACGCAGCGCTTGCCTACTGACCGCGCACGCGGCGGGCGATACGGTCGGAAAGCGACGCCTTGTCGGCGCGGTTCTTACCCCAAAACGCGCAGCCCACCATGCCGGGGCCCACGTGCGAGCCGATGGTGGGACCCACGGAGCCGCGAATGATCGTGACGTCGGCGCAACCCTCCTCCTTGCGGATGGCGGCTTCGAGCCAGTCACCATCCTTTTCGGCATCGGCCGTCATGATGGCGATGGGCATGGTGCGATCGGGCACGTAGTTCTCGCGGAACGACTTGAGGATGGACTTGAGCGCCTTCTTGCGGCCGCGGTTGACGCCGATCAGCGACAGCGAGCCGGCCAGGTCGTAGGAGAGCTCGGGCTTGACGTCGAGCTTTGCCGTGAGCTGCGCCGCCGCGGGAGGAATGCGGCCGCCGGCAGCCAGTGCGTCGAAGCTCTCGAGCGTAAAGTAGCCGTGCACGTAGGTTTTTGCCTCGTTTGCCCAATCGACCAGCTGTTTGGCGGTCAGCCCCGCCGAACGCTGGCGCACGGCCTCGAGCGCCAAGAGCGCGCCGGTCGCGCAGGGCAGGGCGTTGTCGACCACGTAGAGCTCAAAGTTGGGATACTCGGCGCGCACGGCGTCCGCCGCCTGGCACGCGGAGTTGTAGCTCGACGACAGCGCCGAGGTAAAGCACAGGTAGACCGTGGGCGTGCCCTCTTTGGCGCACTCGGTAAAGAACTCGATATAGCGACCGAGCGACACAGCCGAGGTGGACACGCGGGCACCGGCGCGCATGCGGTCGTAGAACTCCTTAGGGCTCATGCTCGACCAGATATCGTCCGTGCGCTCCTCGCCATCGATGATAAAGGGGAAGCCCAAGATATCGACATCGAGGTTCGCGGCGACCTCGGGGCTAAAGTCGCAGCAGGTATCGACGACGATGCGGCAGCGGTCAGAATGGCCGGTAGATGCAGCCTTGTCCATCAAAGCGACTCCTTACGTAAAAAGGCGGCCATCCGCATGGGATGGCCGCCAACCGTTAACTCATGCAAGTTAACGTATTTTACTCGTCAAGTGTTTCGATGCGGGGCTTGATGATGCCATATCCACCATTCTTACGGTGATACACCACATTGATGAGGCCAGTCGTCGCGTTCTCGAACACGTAGAAGTCGTGGCCGAGCAGATCGGTCTGCACCAGCGCCTGCTCCTCAGTCATCGGGGTGACATCAATGACCTTCTCACGGACGAGCAGGTCGTCCTCCTCCTCGGGCAGCAGCAGGTCGGCCAGATCCTCGACGCGCTCGACCGGCGCGACATCCGCGGCGCTGGCACCGCCCTGGCGGTTGTCCACGACCTTGGTCTTGAACTTACGCAGCTGGCGGGTGACCTTATCGGCAGAGAGGTCGATGGCGGCGTACATATCTGCACCGTGCTCGGCAACGCGAATTACCGAACCGCGGGCACGAACCGTAACCTCGACGATTGCCGGGTTGGGGTTCGAGGGGTTCTTCTCATAACGAAGTACAACGTCGACCGTCATGGGCTCGATATCGAAAACCTTGAGCGCCTCGCCGATCTTCTCATCCACATGCGCACGCAGAGCATCGGTTACCGTCGTCTTGCGTCCAGAAACCTTGATATCCATACGTGGCTCCAATCTGCCTCGGGGACTTACTGTACTGGCTATGTACCCATTGCCGTGCATTTAATCACGCGGATTCCTAAAGACCCGAATAACGACTGCTTGATACCGCATACCGAAGTCTCGCACTTTTCTGTGGCAAAGTGCGCTATGGAAGAGCGACGGCGACTTTGGTTTTGCACCTAAAAAATGTCTTTGACCTGCTGGTTTTATGGAAACGAAAAAGCCGGGCTCCCCTGTTGGGAGAGCCCGGCGATGCGTGTTGAAACCGTGAAGAGGCGTCCCTCCTAGCGCATAGGAGACGCCACCCCTAGCAATAACTAGCTATTAAGTTTGTTAATGTCGTCGTCAGTGATGGTGCCTTCCTGGCTGGACGATTTGTCCTCGGAGGATGCGGTCTCATTGTTGGAATCGGAGGACTCGCTGCCGGAGGACGTGGTCTCACTGGACTCAGAGTCGCCCGGCTGCACGTTAGCGCCCGAAACCGTCTTAGTGGTGAGGTCGTAGGGAATCTGGCCGTACCAGACGCAGTGAACCGCCTCGAGCGTGCCGTCGACCGTGATGTCGTCGAGGGCATCACTCACGGCACGGCACAGTTCGTCATTGGACGAGAGGCCCGCAACACCAAGCGTCGAGGGCGCCTCGAGCGCACCGACATAGGAGATCTCGCTCATCAGGCGTGCAAGGTAGCCGCCGGCCGTGGAGTCGCAGATCACATAGTCGACTTCGCCGGACTCGAGCGCCTCAAAGCACTCGTTGATGTTGGGGTAGGTCTTTTGGTTGGCGGTGATGCTCTGCTTAGCAAGCGCCTCCTGCGAGGCCGAGGACATCTGGACACCCAGAGTAGACGTGTTAAGGGTATCGGTGGAAACGCTTAGCGACCCACCATCGCTAATTTTACCGAACACGGAAGTGGCATCGTACAGGCAGGTGCCGAGCGAGCTAATGTCCCCGTCCGTGGAGTTAATCTCGCCGATAAAGATATCGGCCTTTTTGTCGCCGAGCGCGGAACCTGCCGAGGACGCATCGACAAAGGCGACCTTAAGGCCCATGCGGCTTGCGAGGGCGCGGGCGGCGTCAACCGCATACCCCGTGAGCTCGCCGTCGGCGTCCTGCATGGCCTGCGGCGCATCGGAAGTATCGAGGGCGACCGTCAGGGTTCCGGGAGTGACCAGGGCGTCGTCCGACACCGCCGGCGTGACGGTCTCGTACTCGATCTGGTCGATCGTGGGAGTCGTGAACGTAGACAGCGGGTTGAACGCGCATCCGCTCAGGCCCAAAACGGCGATGACCGCTGCGGTCCCAGCACCTAACCGAGCCGCGTGCATCAAGCTGCCCCTCACCATGTCCACTACCCTGCCTTCTGTGTCGTATACGATCCGTGCGTTGCGCGGAATATCAGGTTGTTCCCACCAGCTGACCTGGTATTTGACCCCACACTTGCGCACCGGGGTGTTTGCTCGGGAGGCCGCAGCCACCTTCACGACTGACCCGCTCGCCCGCGAGGAGGTATTGCCCCAAAGAAAGTAGAACGGACGGTGCGGCTTACATCTAGGACGCGCCATGATCGCGCCGCGCGCACGCGGTCGCTTACGTGGATCCCTTTGACCGCGTCTGTCTTGGACTAGGACGGGCATTTCGTCCGTCCGCAACCACAGCCTGGTAGGAACGAAGCGCATTATAGCTAAGTTCAAGCTAAAGTTTAAGGTTAGGGGCGTTATTCGCATCGCGAGTACAGATTTCGCAGGTCAGGACGGGCCGCACGTGCTCTGATTGAGCCCGTCGCTCCCCTATGGAAAGCCCCAACACACCCGTCTTAGGGCGCCGTGGCCAAAAAATAGCAAATATGAGTACTGTTACCAATTTAGTAGCAGGAGTTTTTGGCTCCGCAAGCTGTTTTCACGCTCTATAACGTCAGATTGATGCCAGGATATTCCACATTTGTTTAATACCTTTCTAATTTACCCCATCTTCCAGTCCCAAAATCCCTGATTTTGCTGTTACTGAATTTGTAGCAGTACTCATATTTGCTATATTTTGGCCAGAGCATATATCCAACCCCCTGTTTCAGAGCATTGTTAGGCGGGTTTAAGCCCAAAACACGCCCGCAGCGTGTTAAGCAGCGCCTCTTGCTTTTTCCTGCGGGCATCGACACGATTCCGGTACCGCTTTCGCATACGCTGGTGCATGCGCCATGCGAGCGCCTCCATTGCCTCCATGTCGCAGAGCATCTCGTTATTGACCGTCGCGACCTCGATTCCCATAGTAATCAAGCCCGTGTTGCGTTTTTCATCATGGATACGTCCCCTCCGGGAGGAATGGCCCAGCTCACCGTTGTATTCCAGGTCAAACTGGGCTGCTTCCTGATACGCATCGCAAACTGCATGCGGCATCCCCGAGATTGCCTGCGCGCGGTCATCGAACTCGATCTTGTAGTCGGTCTTAAAGGGACCGCAGGCAAATCCGCCATAGGAAAACGGAAGCGAAAACAGAGCGAGCATGATGCACTCCATGGGCGAGCGCAGATTTTCTGACAGGTAGGGACACAGCCGCCGCAGCTGCTTGGCCGCGCTCCCCTTGCATGCCGCGAGGTAATCTACCAGGCAATCGGGTGTCAGCACGGACTCGACCTCAAAGTAACCGACATCTGGCGGCTGGTCTTTGTCCTTTGCCAATTTGTTCACGACAGGCGAGGTGTAGGGAGGCAGATACTTCCCGCGGTCACTCAGTGAAATCTTAGAGCACAGCTCCTGGGCCAGGGCAAATGCCTGGATGCAGCCGACCTCGCGCGCGACGGCTACGCAAAGGGCCTCGGGAGATAGACTGTACACCCCCGGTTCCACCTCTAGAATCGAGCCGGCGGGCAACTCGGAGCATACGGACCAGCTCACGCCAAGAATACGGCGGCGCTGCGCTGCAGACCCTACCAGCAAGCACAAATCCTCTTGCACCTCGCCGCTTGCGGCCCCAATCCGCACCAAATCGGGAAGATAGATGTCCTCGGTCGAGGGCGACGATGTGCGCAGCACACGGCGCTCTTCATCGGGATTAAGGTCCTTCCAGCTTATGTAGCCCATCTGCCGGCGCTCGGCGCGCATCATGCGTAGCGCCGAGGCGCCAGTTAGGATTACGGAAGCCGCTAGCTGCTCTTTTGTCGGTTTGTTGCACCACCTGATTGTTACCGCCACATGAATCACCCCTACCAAACGCGTGCGATAGCGAGGCCATCAACGGCCGTGGCACCGGCGCGCTTGAGTTCCGCCGAAGCCGCTGCCATCGTCGCACCCGTGGTGATAACGTCGTCGATAAGCAGCAGGCGGCGGCCGTGCACGTCCTCAACCGTCTCGTACATACCTCGGGCACGCTCGCGGCGCTCCTCACGACCGAGTTCGCGCTGGTCGCCATGCCCGTACTTGACGAGAGCATCGAGCAGAGGAACACCCGACAGCTCGCAAAATGGGCGCGCAATAGCCTCCATATGATCAAAACCACGCCGCCGAAACGCTGCCGCCGTCGCAGGCACAAACACCACCGCATCCGCACCGGAAAGCACGCCTCCGTAGCGATCGGGAGCTACGACCTGGGCATGCAGGGCGGTGTCGTAGAGCAGCTCCGCCAGATACGGAGCCAGACGTCGCTCGCCCGCATCCTTGTACGCTTTAATGATACGCGGCAGCGGATGCGCATAGACGGCGCACGCCAGGCAGCGGTCGAGCGCCTCCGCCATTGCCGAAGACGTGCCCTCGACCGAACACTCAGTGCACAGCAAATCCCCAAACGGGGCGCCACATCGGGTGCAGCTATGACGTGGGTCGATGAGCGTGAGCGCGGCCAGGCAGTCTTGGCAAATAAGCGCACCGGCGCGCTCGCAGCCGGTACATCGTGTTGGCGACAATGCCTCGAGCGCCTCGTACGTCGCGCGCTCGGCAAACGGTAGCAATTCGTCCGCAAACGGTAGGGCACCGGCACTCTGCAGACGGCTCAATATGTTCAGATGGCTCTTCAAGACACAACCCTCCCTACGCTCGATCGCAGGGAGGGTTGTTGATTCGGCGCTATGATACCCCGATGCGCTCGGGGCAAGGCAGGTTAAATCCGCTCGCGGGCGTTATTCGCCGGCGGGCGGTTGTGGTGCGGACGAAGACGGGGTCGAGCCCTCGCCACCATCCTGGCGCGGCTTGCGGGAACGACGACGGCGACGGCGCTTTTGACCCTGGTCGGCCGAGCCCTCGCCACCGCGATCCTCGCGCGGCTCGCGCTCGTCGCGAGCCGCGCCACGCGAAGCCTTGGCAGCAGCTCCCCCGCCATCTCCGGGACGACGGCGCGTGACCTTGACCTCGCCATCCGAGACCTGATCGGCCACGGAGGGCACTGAAGGCTTCTGCTGCGCGCCCGAGGAATGGCGACGGCGCGGACGCGGCGCGCGCTCCTCCTCGCCACGTGACTTGCCGCCCTTGTCGGCAGGCGCATCGGAACCCGAGGGACCCTTGGAAGCGGCACCAGCCTCGCGAGCAGCTGCGGCGCGGAAGGCATCCTCGCGCTCCTCGCTCGACAGGTGACGGCGGCGACGACGCGTGGGGTTCATGCCACCGCCGCGATTCTGCTGCTGGGGTTGCTGAACCTCGCGCTCGCGAGAGGCGTTCTTGCCCGCGGCTGCAGCCTCGGCAGCATCGCCCGAGCCCGCGCGCTTGCGACGACGACGTCCACCGGCGGCCTCCTCGGCCTCGGGTGTCTCGGCCTTACCACGGCCCTTTCCGCGGCCACGGCCCTCGCCCTGGCCCTGACCGGCGCGAGCATCGGATTCAGCATCGCGACGACGGCGCTTGGGCATCGAAGTGCCGGCCAGACGGTCGGCACTCGACAGGCCATCGCCCACGTCGACGCCGTTCTCGCGATCGAGTTCCATGAGCGCCAGGCGCATCTCGGGCGACTCGATGCGCTCGAGCACATCGCGCGTCACGCAGTCGGGGCGGCAATTGCAGCCCTGCTCGGCAGCCTTCTTTTTGCAGCCCTCCGAGCACGTCATATCGGCCAGGTTGACCTTAAAAACCTTGCCGTTCTCCAGGCGCAGCACCAGCTGCTCACGCGGCGTGTCATATTCCTGAATACGCGCCTTGCCGAGCGGCGTATCGATGAGCGTCTTCTTTTTGGGCGCACGGCTCTTAAAGTCCTTGTACGCTTCGAACTCATAGCGCAGGCAGCACATCAGGCGGCCGCAAACGCCGCTGATCTTGGAGGAATTGAGCGGCAGGTCCTGCTCTTTTGCCATGCGGATCGAGACGGGCTCAAACTGTCCGCCAAAGCGCGTGCAACAGAGCTCCTGGCCGCACTGGGCATAGCCGCCCACCAGGCGAGTCTCGTCGCGCACGCCGATCTGGCGCATGTCGACGCGAATGTGCAGCGTCGAGGACAGATCCTTGACGAGCTGGCGAAAATCGACGCGCTCCTCGGCCGCAAAGTAGAACACGGCCTTCTCGCCGCCAAACAGGTACTCGACGCCGACCGGCTTCATCTCGAGGTCGAGTTCTTTGACCAGACGGCGGAAATCGACCATGGCCTCGTCGCCCTGGATGGCCAGGTCGTCGGCAAGCTGCAGGTCGATGTCGCTCGCCACGCGCAGTACGGGCTTGAGCGGCTGACCGATCTCGTCTTGCGGCACCTCAAAGGGATCGGCCGTGACCAGGCCGATCTCGGTTCCGCGCTCGGTGGAGCAAATAGCGTAATCTGCCTCGAGGACATCCAGGTCCTGCGGGTCAAACCACAGGTCGCGCGAGGCGTAGGTAAACTTAACGGGTACGACTAACGACATTTCAGTGCCTTCCTGATATCGAACAGCATGACCTCGATGGCCAGCTGGGGAGTAACGTTTCTGGCGATGTTGCGCTCGGCGGTCGCGACCGCCTCGAGCGCCTGGGTGGCACCCGCAACATTGGTCGCGGCGGCAAGCCGACCGATCGTGTCGCGCACATCCTCGTTCACGACGTCGGCCGCCTCATCCTGAAGCGTCAGCAGCACGTCGCGCATGAGCGTCCGCGCGCTCGCCAGCGCTTCCATGATACCCGAACGCTCGCGCGCGTTGAGTTCGCGCTTGTTGCGGTCCTCAAGCTGCTTCAATGCTCCACGCGACAGGTAGTCGGCATTTTGCTCGAGCACCTTTTCCTGCGTGGACTTGACCTCGGCGAGCGGCGCCTTAACGGCGACGATGAGCGACTTGGCGCGGCTGAGCACGTCGGCCTCGTCGGCGGCGATGAGCGAGTCGATGGCGCGAACCATCTGACGGCGAGCATCCTGGCGCTCGGCGCTCTTAAGAAACTCGATGCCGCGTGTGGGGCTTCCCGCCACGGCGACCGCCATGCGGCAACGCGCAGGGTCCTGACCGGTGGCGCGGCTCACGGCCTGCGCGGCGACGGCGGGCGACACCAGCCGAAACGGCACGCACTGGCAGCGGCTCACGATGGTGGGCAACATCACGTCTGCCGAGGTGCCCAGCAAGATAAACATAACGCCCTCGGGCGGCTCCTCGAGTGTTTTGAGCAGTGCGTTGGCGGTGTTGGCGCGCAGCTGCTCGGCACGGTCAATGATGTAGACCTTGGCCTTGGCACGGATGGGCGCCAGCGGCACGTCGTCGAGCAGCTCGCGGGTCTGGGCGATAAGGTAGCCCGTGGCGCTCTCGGGCGTGTAATAGTGCACGTCGGGGTGCGTATGGCGGGCGACGCGCACGCAGCTATCGCATGAGCCGCAGCCATCCTGCTCGCACAGGAAGGCTTGGGCGAGCGCCCACGCGGCGTCGAGCTTGCCCGCGCCGGCCGCGCCCAAAAACAGGTAGGCGTGCGATGCACGACCGCTAGCGACGGCATTGGTCAAAAAGTCGCGCACGCGCTCTTGGGTGTCGAGCTTGGCCAGCAGGCTTGCCTGAGCGGGGGCCATGTTACTCGGCCTCCTTGGCAAGCGCGGCGGCGACGGCTTCCTGCGAAATGTCGAGACCGTACGCGCGAACCTGCTCGACCGTCTTCTCGAAGACTTCCTCGACGGTCGCAGTGGCGTCGATGAGCTTTACGCGGTCTGGCTCCTCGGCGGCAATGGCACAAAATCCCTGATAGACACGCTCCTGGAAGGCCATGCCCTTGGCCTCCATGCGATCGGTCGCACCGCGGGCCGCCATGCGCAGCGCCGCCTGCTCGGGCGTGATGTGGTAGACGAGTGTGAGCGCCGGGTGCGTTCCCGCGACGGCCAGGTTGTTGGCGTCGCGCACCATCTGGCGGTCGAGGCCATCGGCAAATGCCTGGTAGCAGGTCGTGGAATCGTAGAAGCGATCGCACAGGACCACCTTGCCGGCCGCAAGGGCGGGGGCTATGACCTCGTGCACCAACTGGGCGCGCGCCGCCTCGTAGAGCAGCAACTCGCAGGTGTCTCCCATCGCCGTGTTGGCGGGGTCGAGCAGCAGGGCGCGAATCTTTTCGCTGATGGCAGTGCCACCCGGCTCGCGCAGAGTTACGACCTGATAGCCAGCGAGGTCGAGCGCACGGGCAAGCAGACGCGCCTGCGTGGACTTGCCGGCACCGTCGACGCCCTCGAGCGTGATAAAGCTATGTTGAGCAGGCTCAAAAGCCATGGGCGCAGCCCCTTCCTACAAGGCGCGTAAATGCAGATATATCAACTAGGCCATGATACCCCAGTGCTCGGCGCGTCCCCAATGGCTAAAGGCGCCTTTCCAAAGTTGCGGTGAAATAGGGACTGATTGAAGCTCTGAGACCGCCAAACAGTCCCTATTTCACCGCAACTTATGATGGGGAATTTTGGATGCTGGGTATAATCGTCGTATTGCATTGAAATGTGGCGAAAGGAGTGGCAATGTCTCGGTATTGTGCCTCGTGCGGCAAGCTTCTTGCAGATGATGCCAAGTTCTGCACCTCGTGCGGTGCACCCGTTGAGCAAACAGCCGCGAGCGATAGCCAGCCCGCTTTTGAGCAGACCGGCTCCCTTGATACGCCGCAAGCCAAGGCGGACGACTCCCTCGCCTATCGCCCCGACCCCGCCGCAAGCCCCGCGGCCGTCGAGACCACGCAGCGCATACCCGTCGCGAGCGGCTCGCCCCAACAGGAGCCGGCTCCCGCATACACGCCCGCTTCGCCACAGGCCCCCGCTCCCAAAAAGAGCGGCACCGGGCCGCTTATCGCCGTTATTGTTGTGCTGGTGGCGATCATCATCGCCCTGGTCGTTTTCTTTGTGATCAAGCCTTTCGACAACGCCGCCACGCAGACGACTGCCGAGGTAGCTAAGCTGCACCATGACGTCGACGACGATGACCTAAAGCCTCTCGGCGATCCCAACAGCCTGTACGACGATGATGACGATGACGACGAGGATGGCGGCGAAGCAACGCTCTCCGAGCAGAATCTCTACCGCCGACTGAGCGAATACTACGACTTGCTCGAAGACCTCGACAACTACGTCCGTGGCTGCGCGCAGAACTTCAACGGCAGCTATCTGGAAGAGGATCGAACCACCCGTCAAAATCTCGCCGACGTCGCCGAGCGCACGGAGGACACCATCGAGCAGTATTACGACATCGTCGAGGACCTAGGCGTTCCGACGAGCTCCAAGAACTACAGCTCCTGGAAGGACATCATCGCCCTGTACGACGACCTGGATCACCGCATTGACGCAATCTGTGATGCCTGGGAGATCAGCCTGAAATACGCCAAGCCTGCGGACCACAAGAATGAGATCGTGGCGCCGCTGTCGCGCGACAACGTGGCGGGCACCAATGACAATAAGTACCGCCTAGACTTTGAGGAGCGCTACCCCGGCGCCAAACCCGTCGAAGTGAACTAGCGCTTTGTCGTTCCCGAGCCGGCAGTTAGGGACGTTCCTAAACTGCCGGCAGAAAAGGAACGTCCCTAACTGCCAGATAAAAAAACGAGCGAGGATTTTGAGGTCCTCGCTCGTTTTTGTTTTAGGTGATGTCTCGACCGTGCGGCTACTTGTCGGCAGCGGTCTTTTTGGTAGTCGACTTCTTGGCCGTCGTCTTTTTGGCCGTCGTCTTTTTGGCGGTCGTCTTCTTGGCAGCAGTCTTCTTTGCCGCCGTCGTCTTCTTGGCCGTGCTCGCCTTAGTCGTGGTCTTGCGGCCGCGGGCGGGCTTCTTCTCCTTGGTCGGGCAGTCCATGTTGACGCAGATACGCCACGGGCCGCGCGCCGTGTTGACCACCACGATGGGGGCGCCGCACTCGGGACAGGTCTCGCCCGTCGCCTCGAGCTTGCCACGCGCCGGCAGCGGATAGCTCACGCCGCAATCGTCATAGTTGGTGCAGCGGATAAAACGCTTGCCGCTCTTCTCGCTCTTGTGCGCGATCAGGTCGCCATGGCGTCCGGCCTCGGCACACACCTTGCACTCGCCCACCTTAAGGTCGGGCTCGTAGTTGGTGGGGCATGTGGGGTTCACGCAAATCTCGAAGGCCTTCTGGCGGAACGGCTGACACTTAATGCGCGGCGCGCCGCACTCGGGGCACACGGCGGCCTCGCCCTCGAGCGGGCTGACCTTGACGCCGCTCGGCACCGGATAGGTCACGTCGCAGTCGGGCCATCCCATGCAGCCAATGAAGCTGCCACGGGTCTTGGCGCTCGTCTTCATAACCAGGTCCTTGCCGCACTTGGGGCAGGCGCCCACGCGCGCATCGGCCGTGACGGCGTCGCTGATGGCGTCGCCCAGCTCCTGCGTATGCTTGAGCAGCTCGTCGAGCACACCGGCCAGCAGCGCACGCGAGTGTGTCACGACATGCTCTTCGGTGTCCTCGCCGCGCTCCACGCGGGTCATGTCGCCGTCGAGTTCGCTGGTCATATCGGGGCTCGTGATGCGCGGGGCAAACTGCGTCAGTGCGTCGATGATGGCGATACCCAGCTGACTCGGCTCCACGGGATCATTTTTGAGATAGCGCACGGCATACAGGCGCTCGATGATGCTCGCGCGCGTGGACTTGGTGCCCAGGCCGCGCTTCTCCATCTCCTGCACGAGCTTGCCCTGGCTGTAGCGCGCGGGCGGCTCGGTCTGCTTGGCCTCGAGCTTAATGTCGAACACGTCGACCGTATCGCCCTGCTCCAGCGGCGGCATCTGCTCGTCGCGCTTAAGGCCGTACGGATACGCCTCGCGGAAGCCAGGGGTCACGAGCACATCGCCCGAGGCCACGAACGGCTCGCCGTTCACGTCGAGCTCGAGCTTGGTATTCTCGATGGTCGCGGGACCCATAAGCGTCGCCAGGAAGCGACGAGCGATGAGGTCGTAGAGCTTGCGTTGGCCGCCATCGAGCGTGGTCGGATCGCCCTCGCCCGTGGGGTAGATAGGCGGGTGGTCGGTGGTCTCGACCTTGCCGCGCGTGGGCTTCATGGGACCGGCGAGCACCTTTTTGCACACAGGCGCCAGCGCCGGGTTAATCTTTGCCAGGTTGTTCACCACAGCACCCAAATCGAGCGTCGCGGGGTACACGGTGTTGTCGACACGCGGGTAGCTGATGAGGCCCGCCATGTAGAGGGACTCGGCGATGCGCATGGTACGCGCAGGCGAGATGCCCTCGGCTGCGGCGGCAGCCTGCAGCGAGGTGGTCGCAAACGGCGTGGGTGGCTGCTGCTTGCGTGAGCGCTTGGTCACCGCGGCGACGGTTGCCGTCGTAATGCCGTCGACATGGCCGTATGCCGTCTCGGCAGCATCCTTGTCGGTAAAGCGTGCCGTCTTGTGCGCAATCTTAAAGCGGTCGTCCTCGGCAGCACCCTGCGCGGCGCCCATGCCGCGGATCTGCCAATAGTCCTCGGGCACAAACGCCATGCGCTCGCGCTCGCGCTCGACCACCAGGGCAAGCGTCGGCGTCTGCACGCGGCCGGCGGAGCGCACGTTGCCAAAGCCGCCGAACTTGGCGAGTGTTAGGTAACGCGTGAGCACCGCGCCCCAGATGAGGTCGATGTGCTGACGGCTCTCGCCGGCGTCGGCCAGGTTCTGGTCGAGCGAGACGAGATTATCGAAGGCCTGCGTGATCTCGGCCTTGGTAAACGAAGAATACTGGGCGCGGGCGACCGGCAGGTCGGGCGCAACCTCGCGCACCTTGTTGAGGGCGTCCGAACCGATCAGCTCGCCTTCGCGATCGAAGTCCGTGGCGATGATGACGCTGTCGGACTTCTTGGCAAGGTTCTTGAGCGAACGAATGAGCTCCTTCTCGGCCGGCAGTTTAATGACCGGTGCCCACGTGAGGTAGGGCAGGCTCTCGAGCTTCCAGCCCTTAATGGAGATACCGTCGGCAAGAAACGGCTTGCGCTTGGTGTCGTAGGGCGGACGGGCCAGACCGTCGGGCATGTCGGCCGGCAGTATCTCGCCGTCCTCGGTCACCGAATACCAACCCAGCTTTTTATCGAACAGCACGCTGTCGCAAAAATCGGGCGCCAGGATGTGACCGGCAAGGCCGATGGTCACGCACTCCTCGCCCTTCCACTCAAAGCGGTAGATGGCGGTGTTGTACACCTTGTCCTTTTTGGGTTTGCCCGTGGACAGACGCTCGGCAATCTGACGCGCGGCGTCGTTTTTCTCTGCGATGATGAGCTTCAAAAGAGGCTCCTATCTCGTGTCTCTGCGGCTACGCCCGCCCGTATGGCGGCCGATTTACGCCCTTGCTTGCTCGATCTGCCCGATGAGCCAATCGCACCAGGCATCCATGCCCTCGCCCTTGCGCGCGCTCACGGCAAACCGCGGCGCCTGCGGATTGAGGTCATCGAGTGTCTTAGTATACCTATCCATGTCAAAATCGAAAGCCGGGGCCACGTCGACCTTATTGAGCAGCTGCGCGCCGGCGTGCTGGAAGATGCCCGGGTACTTGATGGGCTTGTCGTCGCCCTCGGGCACCGAGAGAATCATGATGGACAGGTTCTCACCCAGGTCAAAGTCGACCGGGCAGACCAAGTTGCCCACATTTTCGATAAAGATGACGTCGATGTTCTCCAGACCGACGGCCTGGTCGAAGGCGTCGACGGCCTCCATGATCATGTTGCCCTCGAGGTGGCACAGGCCGCCCGTGTTGATCTGGATGGCGGGCATGCCGGCTTCCTTCATGGTGATGGCGTCGACGTCCGAGGCGATATCGCCCTCGATAACGGCACAGCGCAGGCTGGCTTTGTCACGCAGGCGCTCGTTGGTGCCCAGAATCGTGGTGGTCTTACCCGAGCCAGGGCTCGACAGCACATTGATCACGTAGGTGTTCGTCTGCTCAAACCGCTGACGCAGCTGATCTGCCAGGCGCTCGTTGCGCGACAGAATCGGCGACGCGATATCAATCGTTTTCTCGGCCATACTTAGCGCTCCTTACTTTGGCCCTTTTATACCCCATCGCTAGATGGCGAGCGTGCTAATCGTCGGGGGTCTCGATCTCGATACTTGCGATGTCGAGTTCGCGGCCATGCAGCAGACGCACGTTGGCACCGCCACATTGGGGACAACGGCAATGGAAACGGTCGTGCTCAAAGACCTCACCGCAGTCCAGACACTCGCTTTGTGGATGGACTTCCTCCACGGCAAGCTCGCAGCCGCGCGTGAGCGGGTCCTCGTCGCGAAACGTCTCCCACGCAAAGTCAAGCGCCTCGCGCACGACCTCGGTCATATCCCCGATACGCAGCGTTACCAAAACGGCGCGCGAGGCCCCCGCCCCACGCGCCGCGCGAATCACTGTATCGAGTATGCCGTTGACAATGCCAACCTCGTGCATACCGATTTACTCCTCGTCGTCCTCGTCGTCCGAGAACAGGTCCAGACGGCTCATGAACAGACCCTCCTTGCCCTCGCGCGCGGTAATGACCACGCGAGCGATGGCGAGCGAAATCTCGTAGAGCGAGAGCAGGGCGCCATACATGAGACCCAGCGTAACGGGCGAGCCGTCGGGCGTAATCACAGCCGAGCCCACAAGCAGGCCTACGTACACGTAGCGCCAGGCGCTGCGGAAGGCCGCATAGGACACGATGTGAAAGACGGACAGATAGAAGATGATGAGCGGCAGCTCAAACGCCACACCAAAGCCGATCATAAAGAGCAGCTCCATGTTGACGTAGTTCTCCAGGTCGGGCAGCGCCGTAGCGACGGCCGAGGTCTCGCCGATGAGCCACTCAAAGCCCGCCGGGATGATGATGAAATAGCAGAAGATGGCACCCAGGAAGAACAGCACCGTCGAGGCGAGCACCGTGGGCACGACCCACTTGCGCTCGTTGGGGCGCAGCGCCGGCAGGAAAAATGCCAGGATCTGCCAGATGATCATGGGCGTGCACATGACCACGGCCATCTTGATGGCCAGCGAGAAGCGCAGGCCAAAGCCGCCGAGTGTGGTGGTGATGTAGAACTTACCGTCCGGCACAAACGAGCGGATGGGGTCTTCCAGGATATCGAGCACCACGGGCGTGGCAAAGTACAGCACGATGGCGGCGGCAAACACCGACACGACCACGATGGTCAGGCGGCGACGGAGCTCTCCCAAGTGATCGAAGAGCGGCATACGAGCAGGTCCGATAGGCATTACTCATCGCCTCCCTTCGGGGCGTCGGCGGCAGCAGTCTCGGCAGCGTCCTCGGCCTCGAGCTCGCGAGCGAGCTGGTCGACGACGGCCTTGCGCTTGCGGGGACGACGGGCGTAGAGGTCAGCCGTCGTGGGCTCTGCCGGCTCGGGCTCGGGCTCTGCAGCAGGCTCGGGCTCGACGGCAGTAGCAGGCTCTGTACCCTCGGCCTCATCAACAGCGCCTTCGCCCTCAGCAGCACCCTCGCTTGCGGCCTTCTCGGCAGCAAGACGGGCGCGACGCTCGGCAAAGGTCTCCTTCTTGGCGGGCGCTGCCGTCTCGGCGGCATCCTCGTCCGCATCGGAATCGTCGTCGGTCGCAGCAGTCTTCTTGGGCTTGACCGGGGCCGACGCGGCCTCGCTCACCGGATCGATAATCTCGGACTGAACAACGGCCGTCATCTTTTCCTGCGTCTCGCGAAACTGACGGATGGCACGGCCGATCGTGCGGCCCATCTGCGGGAGCTTATCCGGGCCAAACAGCAAAAAGCCGAAGACCACGATGATCGCGAGCTCACCCTCTCCAATACCAAACACACATACCTCCAAGGCTCGATGTGAGTCGAGCCCGCACCGCGCCATTCGGCCGGAACTCGTCTATTCATTCGGTCAAGTATAGCGCCCGGACGCCAAAACGTCCGAGCGCATCACAAACATATGCCAAACGGCACGCCCTTTTGGGGGCAAAGATTATGCAGCGGTGATCGAAATCTCCTGGTCGACACCCAACAGCTGAACCACGCGCATCACCGGGGGCTGCACATTCGTGCAGCTAAAGCGCTTGCCGTGGTCAACCGCGTGGTGCGCGGCGCCCACGAGCACGCCAATGCCCGTCGAATCGATGTAGCTCACCTGGGCAAAATCGAGCTCAACGGCCTCGGTGGGCTGCTCGAGCGCCAGGTCGATGGCATTGCGCAGGCTATCGGCGTTAGAGATATCGATCTCACCGGTCACCTTAATGGTGTAGAGCTCTGGCGTGGGGTTGGTGGAAATACCCAAATCCATGTATACGCTCCTTTACGTATCGAAAGTGCGGATAGTACTAGGCGCGGACTTGCGGGGCCCTACGCGTTAGGCGCGCTCGGCACGCGCAAGCTCGGCAGCGACGAGCTTGACAGCCAGCACCAGCACATCGAGCGCAGCCTCCAGGTCCTCGACCGTGGGATAGCTCGGCGCGATGCGGATGTTGGTGTCGCGCGGATCCTTGCCATAAGGCCAGGTGGCACCAGCCGGCGTGAGCTTGACGCCCAGGTCGGCACAAAGCGCGGCGACCTTCTGGGCCGAGCCCTCGGGGCCATCGAAACTCACAAAGTAGCCGCCATGGGGATGAGTCCAAGTGGCGCAACCCGTGTTGCCCAAGCCCTCGGTGAGTTTACGCTCAACGGCCTCAAAGCGCGGGCGCAGGAACTCGGCATGCTTTTTCATGTGCTCCTTGACCGCCTCGATGGTGGGAAGGAAACGCACGTGACGCAGCTGGTTGAGCTTGTCGGCGCTGATGAGGCCGGCCTTCAGGCGCTTGGAGAACTCGGCGATAACCGCGGGGCTCGCACCGATAAAGCCGATGCCGGCGCCCGGGAAGGTGATCTTGGACGTCGAGGCAAAGGCCACCACGCGATCCTCGGTGCCCGCCGCGCGAGCGAGGTCAAAGATATTTGCGAGCTCGTCGGTCTCGTCGTACAGGTCGTGCACGCAGTAAGCGTTGTCCCAAAAGATGCGGAAATCGGGCGCGGCCGTGGGCATCTCGACCAGGCGGCGCACAGTGTCCTCGCTAAAGGTGATGCCCGTGGGGTTGGAATACTTGGGCACGCACCAGATGCCCTTGATGGAATCGTCGGCGGCAACCAGGCGCTCAACCTCGTCCATGTCGGGGCCGTTGTCGGTCATCGCGACGGGGACGTTCTCGATGCCCAAGTCGGCGGTGATGCCAAAGTGGCGATCGTAGCCGGGAACGGGGCACAGGAACTTGACCTTCTTGCCGTCGTGCGCGGCCTCGTAGGCGTCCCAGGGCTCGCTGCCGCACGAGCCACAGCGCCAGAACATGCCGGCGATGTCATGCTCAATCAGCAGGCTCGACGAGCCCAGTACGAGCGTCTGCTCGGCAGGGCAACCCAGGAACTCCCCCGCCAGCTTGCGTGCCGAGGGAATGCCCTCAAAGCAGCCGTAGTTGGAGCAGTCGACGTTGCCGTCATGCAGATCGGCATCGGCATTGAGGATATCGAGCATGGGTCGAGAGATGTCCACCTGGGAGGGCGACGGCTTGCCGCGGGCCATGTCGAGCGCCAGGCCCTTGGCCTTGACCTCGGCGACCTCGGCTTTGAGCGCCTCGATGGCGGCATCGAGTTCGGTGGTTTCCATCTTCTGGTAGATCGTCTGCATGGGTGCGACCTTTCGCGAAGCGGTACGTTGCAGTTCGTCTAAGTATAGACCGCCATCGTCGCAACGTTATGAAGCCGTGATAGATTAAGTTCATCGCAATCAATTACGAATCGCCGCGCATGCCGGCGTGGGGGCCCAAGGAGGCACTATGGAGTACGGATCGTTTCAGGCCGAGGAATTCGGCGACTTGCAGCGCCTGGTCGACGGACTGTTTTACGACCGCCACGCCATCGACCGCCTGGATCTGATCGTACAGGCCGAAATCTTGGACCTGGCGCCCGACCTCATGGAGATCGTGAATCTTTTGCCGCCCGGCTACTACGACCGCCAGTCACTTTGCGACCAGCTCAACTCCGCCTTGGCCGCCCACGGCTGGGGCGCCGTCTACGGAACGGTGGAATAAGCCTCGAGGCCGGCAATTTGGCCCGCTTCCCGACCTTGGCGAGGCTTGTTTTAGGGCTTGTGGCCAAAAAAGGGCAAATATGAGTACTGTTACCTTTTTAGTAGCAGCGATTTTTGGTCGAAATCGGCAAAACTCGACTTGAAACTTCCTAATCACCGTCAGCTAGCGCCAAATTGGAAGTCGATGGTCACTCATTAACGTACAGTTCTTATAACTTTGTTCATTATTTTCCGCACCTAAAATGATACGCCGTTTGTGACAGTACTCACAAACGGCGTTTTTTGACCACTGGCGTGTCTGGCAGGCGGCAAGCACCGCCAGAATCCGCATTTTGGACGCGCCTGAATCGGTTCTGGAGCCGGTTTTCGCGCTCTTACTCGTCTTTGGGCGAGGGATGCTTGCAGACCACGCTCATGTAGATCATGCCGAGCACGGCTGCGGTGACCGAACCGGCGAGAATAGCGGCCTTGGCTGCAAGAACCTCAAACTGGGCCGTCGGGAAGGCAAGGCCGCTGATGAGAATCGACATGGTAAAGCCGATACCGCCCAGAATGCCCACGCCGGCAATCATGTGCCAGTTGACATTGTGCGGCAGCTCGCAGGCCTTAAGCTTAACCAGGGCAAACGTCATACCAAAGATGCCGATCGGCTTGCCCAGCAGCATGCCAAAGTACACGCCGAGCGTCACCGGATCGGTGAGCAGCGTGCTCATGTCCACGCCCACTAAGCGAACCTGAGCGTTTACGAACGCAAAGATCGGCAGGATCACAAAGTTGACCAGCGTGGAGATCAGACGCTCCATGCGGATAAGCGGCGGGGTCACGCGGTGCATGACGCGCTCGACCTTGGTAGTCGAGACGGTAAAGTCATGCTGGCCCAGGATGTGTGCCTCGTCGTCGTAGCGGTCATCGAGCAGCGGCAGGCACTCGCCCAGCCAATCGGTGAGACTATCGAGCTTGACGCCGCACTTGGCCGGAATGGTGAAGGCCAGGATGACGCCAGCAAGCGTGGCATGTACGCCGCTCTTGAACATGCAGAACCACAACAGCAGCCCCAGTACCGAATACGGGGCAAGGCGGTAATGCTGCGTCTTGTTGAGCCACACGAGCGCGCAGGTCACAAGCGCGGCGGCGCCCAACCAAAACGGATTGGGGCTCTGACCGTAGAAGACGGCGATGGCGGCGATGGAGATCAGGTCGTCGGCGATAGCGAGCGTCGAGAAGAACACGCGCACGCCGTTGGGAACGCGGTTGCCCAAAAGCGACAGCACGCCCAGCGCAAAGGCAATATCGGTTGCCATGGGGATGGCCCAACCGTTGCGGGCGCCGGCATGGTTAAAGATCAGGTAGATGCAAGCGGGAACGACAACGCCGCCCACGGCCGCCAGCATGGGAAGCATGGCCTGACGCGGATTCTTGAGCTCGCCGACCGTCATCTCGTACTTAAGCTCAATGCCCACCAACAAAAAGAAAATCGCCATGAGGAAGTCGTTGACGAAAAGCTCAACGGTGAGACCGGCCGTAAGGTTGCCCAGACCCACATACAGCGGAGTCTCCAAAAAGTGATGGATGACCTCGTAGGCATCGGTATTGGCGCAGATGACGGCGGCGATGGCGGCGAAGACCATGACGGCGGCGGAAATCGTGCCGTTCTCGGCGATACGCTCCCAGATGTCGTGACGTTCAAAGCGCTTGCGCTCACGAACGTTGAACAGCTGCTCAGTTGCTGCCATGGGCGGCTCCTTTCACGGGAAAGCTCCCGTCTTAAAAAAGCACGGCCCGCCCAAGTGGCGGCGCCGCGCTCTAACGTATTACGCTTGCATCTAGCCTACCCTGCACGACAAGCACGCAGGCGCGGCCGAAAAGCGGAACCACAGGTTGAACATTATTTGCTCAACGGCACGGGCACGCCTGTCCAAGAGACGACGCGGCGCCGTGCACAAAAAACGACCGGAGCGCGGGGCGTCCGCGATCCGGTCGTGGCGTTCGGTCAACTAAACCTAGCAGGCGGCCATGATGGGGGCAGCGACCTGCTTCTTACGGGAGAGGACGCCCGGCATCCAGACGCCGTCGTGCTCGTCGGCAATGCCCAGACCCTTCTGAGCGGCCTCGGTCTCGCCCTCGAGCAGGACCTGCGAACCCTCCTCCATGATGTCGGTGACGCACAGGACAATGCCGTCAGCACCCTTCTCGGCGGCGTAGGCGCGCATGGCCTCGCGGATCTCGTCGATCATGCCGAGTGCGCGGGTCTTGTCGACGGTCTCGTACTGGCCGATGAGCAGCTTCTTGCCAGCGGGCTCGAACATCTTGATGTCGTTGCCGACCATCTCGGCTGCAGTGAAGGAGCCGGACGGACGGGTGAGGAAGACCTCCATGCCAAACTTGACCGGGTCGACGCCCACCTGCTCGCCGAGCTTGGCGGCGACGGCGCGGTCGACATCGGTGGTGGTGGGGCTCTTGAGCATGAGCGTGTCGGTCATCATGGCCGAGAGCAGCAGCTTAGCCTGGACGTCGGAAAGTTCAACGCCGAGCACGCCGGCGAGCTTGGTGACGATGGTGCAGCTGGAGCCCCAGGGCAGGCAGATGTAGTGCAGCGGGCCGGCGGTCTCGAAGTCGCCGATGCGGTGATGATCGACAACGCCAAAGACCGTGGCGTCCTTAAGGCCGGCGACAGACTGGGCAGACTCGTTGTGGTCGGTGAGGACGACGAGCTGACCGGCCTCGACGGACTCGATCACGCGAGGCTCGGCGATGCCAGCGTCGGCGAGCAGCTTGGCGGACTCTGCCGGAAGCTGGCCCAGAGCGCAGGCCTCGTAGGTGTTGCCGGCATACTCAACCTGGTTGAGCAGCTGGGATAGGACGACGGCGCTCATAATGGCGTCGTTATCGGGGTTCTGGTGACCAAAGACAAGAACGTTTGCCATGGATATCCTCCATTTGATATGTGTACTTGGACGTAGCTATGGTAGCACGCCGATGCCGAACCCTAGGGGACGGAAGGGCCGCGGCGCAATTTGGGGCAAGTGTTGGGGCGAGGTCAAGGGCGAAGTCTGTCCCCCTCACCACCCGCCCCTTGCATCAGCTATTTACCGGCGGCGCGCAGGGCTACGTAGGCGGCACCGATGATGCCGGCGTCGTTGCCGAGCGAAGCGACCTTAATGGGCGTCTCGCGCGAGGCGGAGAGCGCGTACTGCTTAAAGTGCTCGCGGACCTTGTCGAGGTAGACATCGGCCGAAGCGGAAGCACCGCCGCCGATCAGGAACATCTCGGGATCGACCACGTTGGCAATAAGCGCCAGGGCACGGCCGAGATAGTCGGCCATGGTATCGGCAGCTGCCAGCGCGAGCTTGTCGCCCTCGCGGCAGGCCTGGAACACGTCCTTGGAATCAGAAGGCCCGGTGAGCTCGATGGGCTCGACGCCTGCCTTCTTGCACTCGGCAAGGTAGTTGCTCACCACGCCGGTGGCGCTGGAATACTGCTCCAGATGGCCATGGCCGCCGCAGCCGCAAGTGCGCTCCTCAGCCGGGTTCAGGCACATGTGGCCAATCTCGCCGCCGGCGCCCACAACGCCCGACACCACGTCGCCGTTAACGATAACGCCGCCGCCCACGCCGGTACCAATGGTGACCATCACCACGTTCTGTACGCCCTTGGCAGAGCCGAGCCAGGCCTCGCCCATGGCAGCGGCGTTGGCATCATTCTCGTACTTAACGACCGCGTCGGGGCAGTGCTCCTGAATGGCGACTCTCAGCTCGGGCAGGTTAATAGCAATGTTGGCCTTGACCTTGGCGTCGCCTGATACCGGGATGGGGCACGGAACGGCCAGGCCAATGCCCGCCACAAAGGCGCGCGGAATCTGGGCCTTGGCGACCACCTGGTCGATAGCCTCGGTCACCGCGGCAAAGCCCGCAGCGTCAACGATGGGAGGCGTGGGCACGCTGGCCTTGGCCAGCAGGTTACCGTCCTCGTCGAACAGGCCCTCCTTAACCGAAGTGCCGCCGACGTCGATGCCGATGTAATACTGCTTAGGTTCCATGGGAGCCCGCCTTTCTCGTTTAAACATTGCCTGTATGGTACCGCTCCCAAGGCAAAAACCTGCCAAAAAGGGGCAGGTTTGTTTTGGCAGGTTTTATCTGGGAAAACGCAAGGCATGAGATTCGGAGCGCTGGGCGGCAAAACGGCCCAACCCCATCTTCGAGCCGATCAATTTGCTCAATACCACATTATTCGAATGCATATTCATTTAGAGCGCTATAGTTGATATAGAAAAGCGTTTTTTGATTATATCTTTCTCGAACTTTTCAAAAACGCAATAGGGATGCTTAGGCGTGGACTATACTTTCGTTTGTACTCAATCAAGCCGGAAAGGAGGTTCCATGATTCCCAAATACGAGGCAATAGCTGCAGATATCCGTCGAAGCATCGAGGACGGCGCTCTAAAGCCGGGCGGCAAGCTGCCCACCGTCGTTGAGTTCTGCGAGCTCTATAGCGTTTCCAAAATCACCGTCAAACGAGCTATTGAGCAGATTACCGATGAAGGTCTTGTTACCAGCCGGCGCGGATCGGGCACCTACGTTAAGGACACGGCGGGGCTTCCCGGCCAGGCGTTTTTCCAGGGCAAGAACGATCGCTCCCAGGGCTTTTCGTATGAGCACCGCGGGGAGAAGGTGACCTCGGTGGTCTACGATTTCTCGATTGTCAATCCGCCAGCAGACGTCGCTGCCCAGCTGGGAATTGCCGAGGACGACTTTGCCTATCACATCGTGCGCGTGCGCCAGGTCGACGAGAAGCCCATCGTTATCGAGTACACCTACATGCCCCTCGAGCTGATTCCGGGCCTTAAAAAGAAAGACCTGTATGGATCGGTCTACAGCTTCATCCGCAAGCAATGCGGGCTGAAGATTTCGAGCTTCCACCGCACCATTCGCGCCGTAGCGGCAACCGAGGAAGAGGCTGAGCGCCTGGACACCAAACCCGGCTCTCCCCTGCTCGAGCTCAACCAGATTGGCTTTTTGGATAGCGGCACCGCCTTTGAGCATTCGATCTCGCGCAACGTTGGTGACCGCTTTGAGCTGCACAACGTAACGTTGGCATAGGTTTTTGTAGTCATGCGGGCGCTCGTTACGGCTCGTTTAGAGTGGGCGGCCGCGCAACACCATGGGGGTATGAACATGTCCGATTTGATTAAACTGACGCCGATCTTTCACGAGAAGATCTGGGGCGGCCGCCAGCTCGAAACCGTATTTGGTTATGACATTCCCGAGGGTCCCATCGGTGAGTGCTGGGCCATCTCGGCACACCCCAACGGCGACTGCCAGATCGCTGAGGGCCCGTACGCCGGTCACACGCTGTCATGGCTGTGGGCCGAGCACCGCGAGCTCTTTGGCAACTGCGAGGGCAAGGAGTTCCCGCTGCTCATTAAGATTCTGGACGCCAAGGACGACCTTTCGATCCAGATCCATCCCAACGACGAGTACGCCGCCGAGCACGAGAACGGCAGCCTGGGCAAAACCGAGTGCTGGTATGTGCTGGACTGCGAGCCCGGCGCCACAATCATCGTCGGACAGCGCGCCAAGGACCGCGCCGAGGCTGCACAGATGATCGAAGACGGCCGCTGGGACGACATGCTCAACGTGCTGCCGATCCACAAGGGTGACTTTTTCCAGATTGATTCCGGTACCGTGCACGCCATCAAGACCGGCACGCTCATTTTAGAGACGCAGCAATCGAGCGACGTGACGTATCGCCTGTACGACTACGACCGCCCCGGCACCGACGGCAAACTGCGTCCCCTGCACATTGAGCAGAGTCTCGACTGCATCGACTTTGATTCTCAGGCCCCGACCGACGGCACCGTGACCGCGCCCGAAGTCGACGGCGTGACCGAACTCGAGTCCAACCCCTGCTACACCGTCGATCGCGTGCGCGTCAACGGCAGCAAGACCCTCGACCAGCACTGGCCCTTCATGTGTCTGTCGGTCATCGACGGCGAAGGCACCGTCTGCGGCGACCCCGTCCACAAGGGAAGCCACCTGCTAGCCCCGAGCACCGTCAGCTCCATCGACCTCGAAGGCAAGATGGAACTGATCGTCTCGCACCTGTAGATCGCACCAACAACCCAAACGCAACAAGGGGCTCTCCCGTCCATGTACGGGAGAGCCCCTAATCGTTTCTATATATCAGCCCACCCGGCTCTCCAGACCAAAAAGCGACCGAGCAGAGCAACGGTCGTACAGCAACGTTGCCCAAGGCCCCGGACAGGCGCCATGGGCAACGTCGATCGCGAGTTCCGCACGAGCCGGAGAGCACTTAATGTGCTCTCCGTGCGAGTCAGGACTGTCCGAGCAGGCGATGTTGTCCATGGCGCCTGTCCGGGGCCGCCGGGATCACGACAGCTTGACGATCGGTGCAAAACCTTTCATCAGCTTTTTGGTCTGGCCGGTCTTTTCGAATTGAACCTCGATCATGTCTCCGGCGACCGAGATCACGGTACCGGTGCCAAAGGTCTTGTGGCTCACGGTATCGCCCGCGGCAAAGTCCTGCGACGCGCTGGCGCGATCGACCTTGCGCTCCACCGTCGGCGACACCTTGGACGACGGCTTTTTAGCTCGCGGCGCGCCCGAACCAAAGGTCGAGGCAACACGGCCGGCGTCGGGCGAAACCCCGCGATGGCGCTCGGTGCCATAGGTGCTGCCACCAAAGAAATCGTCGAAGCTCGATCCGCCGCGCGAACCGAAACCGCCGGTCGAGCGCGTATGCGAACCGAACACCTTGCCGCCATACATATCCGAGCCCATGCCCGAGCCAAAGGTGCCGTGACGGTCGCCGCGCTTCTCCCAGCCCGTGCCCTCAAAACCAGCAGAACCGATACCGCTAAACTCGATATCCTCAAACGGAATCTCGTTGAGGAAGCGAGAGCGCGGGTTGGCAGAGGTCGAGCCGTAGGTGCGACGCGTGGCCGCATAGGTCAGGAACAGGCGCTTACGGGCACGCGTGATGGCAACGTAGGCCAGGCGACGCTCCTCCTCGAGCTTGCCCGGGTCATCGCTGTCGCCAAAGTCGTGCACGTGCGGGAAGATACCCTCCTCCATGCCGGCCACGAACACCGCCGGGAACTCCAGGCCCTTGGCGGAGTGGATGGTCATCATGGTAATGGCATGCGTCTCGCCGGCCAGGGAATCCAAGTCGGAGCGCAGGGCCAGCCACTCCATGAGTGCCGGCAGCGCCTTACAGGTGAGCGGACCGTAGGTGCGCTCGATCTCGTCGGCATGCACGGCACCCGCCGGCATCTCCGTCGGCGCGGCATACGCGTTGCCCGCGATGGCGGCGGCCAAGGCATCCTGCGGCGAGAGCGCCGGGGCGGCTAGGTTATCGAGCGGATTGGAACCTGCGGCATCGCGCGCGCCGACGAGTGCCTCAAACGAGGATGCCGGAGCGGACGGTCCCGGCTCGGGCGCGGGCGCACTCACCACGACGGGCTCGGACTCGGCGCCGGCAGGCACGTCGGCAACACCGGCCGCGCGCAGCTCTTCCAAGCTCTCGAGCGTACCCTCGATATCCTCATGCGTCTCCTCAAATTCGGCGGCAACGCCCAGGAATTCCTGAATGTTCTCGGAGCGGCTCTCGGATTCCATGGTGCCCTCGGCGCGAAAAGCCTGCAGCAGGCCCGTCTTATCGACAATCATCTCGACGACGTCCTTGAGCTCGCCGTCCATGCGACGGCCCTCGCGCACCAGCGACACAAAGCTCGACAGGCCGTTGCGCACCTTGGCGCTAAACATGCCGGTCTCGGCTGTCGCAATCTCGCAGGCCTGGAAGAACGAGCAGCGGTTGTCGCGCGCCAACTGCTCGATCTTTTGAATCGAGGTGGAGCCGATGCCGCGACGCGGCGTGTTGATGACACGCTTGACGCTCATCTCGTCGGCCGGGTTCACAATCATCTTGAGGTAGGCCATGACGTCGCGGATCTCGGCGCGATCGAAGAATCGCGTGCCGCCCACGATCTTGTAGGGCACACCCGCGCGCAGGAACATATCTTCGAGAATACGCGACTGGGCGTTGGTGCGGTAGAACACAGCGATATCGTCGTAGCTCGTACCCTTGGCATGCAGCTTCTCGATCTCGCCGGCAATCCAGCGGCCCTCGTCGCGCTCGTCGCTCGCCTGGAAGGCCTGGATCTTCTCGCCGTCGCCCTCAGCCGTAAACAGGCGCTTATCCTTGCGCTGCGAGTTGTGGCGCACCACGGCGTTGGCGGCGTTCAGGATGTGACCCGTGGAGCGGTAGTTCTGCTCCAGCTTAACGGTCTTGCAGTTTTTAAAGTCCTGCTCAAAGTCCAGGATGTTAGTGATGTCGGCGCCACGCCAGCTGTAAATGGACTGGTCGTCGTCGCCCACGACCATGAGGTTTTGGTACTTGGCGGCCAGCAGGTTGGCGATCTCGTACTGGACGTGGTTGGTATCCTGATACTCGTCGACGCTAATGTAGCGGAAGCGCTCCTGGTACTTGTCGAGCACTTCGGGGCGGGTGCGCAGTAGCTCGAGCGTGCGCACGAGCAGGTCGTCGAAGTCCATCGCGTTGGCGGCGCGCAGGCGGCGCTCCAGCTCCAGGTAGACCTGCGCGGCCTTTTTGTCGTTGGGACTATCGGCGGACTTGAGCATGTCCTCGGGGCCGATCATGGCGTTTTTGGCCGAGCTGATCTTGCTGCGGATCATGTTGATGGGGAACTGCTTTTGCTCGATGCCGAGCGCCTGCATAATGTCGCGCACCATGCGCTTGGAATCGTCGTCATCGTAGATGGTGAACTGACCGGTGTAGCCCAGCAGGTCGGCGTCCTCGCGCAGCATGCGCACGCACATGGCATGGAAGGTGCACACCCACATGCCGCGGGTGCCACTGGGGATGAGCGCCGCCAGACGCTCGCGCATCTCGGCCGCCGCCTTGTTGGTAAACGTGATGGCAAGAACCTGCCAAGGCTTAACGCCCAGGTCGCCGAGCATATGCGCGATGCGGAAGGTCAAGACGCGGGTCTTGCCCGAGCCAGCGCCGGCGAGGACCAGCAGTGGGCCCTCGGTGGTGAGTACCGCCTCGCGCTGGGCAGGATTGAGGCTGTCGATGTCGACGAGCGGCTTTGCGGGCGCAGGGGCCGGCGCGGGAGCGTCATAGATGTCGAGCGGGACGAGCTCGGGCTCCGGCGCGGCGGGGGCGGCGTATGCATCAAGCGGCACGGGCTCCGGCGCGGGCGGCACGGGGGCTGTGGCGTTCTTTTCCCAGGGCAGGGGCTGGGTCATGGGCGACTCCTCATCTGACGGACGGCGCGCCTGCGGGCAGCGCCATAGTTTGAGCCGTACCAGTATACCGAGCCGCGCGGACACCAACGCAAATCACACCACGACTCCGTCCGTCACCGTCGGGCCGCCCCAGCAGATTTGACGCAATGGGGTCAGGCTAGTCTGTACCACGTTGGTGCAAAGAAACCTGAGCCCAATGTACCAATCACGGAGCCGCCGATGTCATGGCAACGGTAGCGAGCGGCGGCCAGAGCGAACAAATTGGCATGAAAAGAGGGCGGCATATACCTTTCGGTCATGCCACCCTCTTTGAATGACAAGTTGTCGCTCTGGCCGCCGCGCAGCGTCAACCAAGTTCCAGGCCGAGCATAGGCTCCAGGACCAAGAAGTACGCGAGCACCACGATGCCCAGGATGATGCGGTAGACGCCGAAGCACTTGAAGTCGTGACGGCGGACGAAGCCCATAAGCCACTTGATGGCGATGAGCGACACCACAAAGGCCACAACGCAGCCCACGCCCAAG
>DBGAQS010000009.1:0-131575 GCA_048434495.1 Collinsella sp.
GTGTGGGGGTTAAGTTTATCGCGAGTTCCGCACGAACAGGAGGCCACTTAATGTGGCCTCCGTCGTGAGCAGGACTGTAGAGCAGGAAACTTAACCCCCACACCCCTCACGCGGCGGGCAAACTCGCCTTGTGCTCTATCACGCTAAAGTGTATGATTCTGAACGTTACATGACTCACTTTACCTAACTAAAGTGCCACCAAGGGGGAATACCATGAATACCGATATGTCTCGTCGTCAGTTTGTTGGTCTAGCCGGTTCGCTCGCTACGGTTCTAGGTCTTGGCCTGGTAGGCTGCGGTGGTGGTGCCGGTAAGGGTTCCGCTGCCGGTTCTGCTGCAGCCAAGGATGTGAAGGGCGCTGCGGAGTCCAAGAAGATCGTGGTGGGCTTTGATAAGTCCTATCCTCCGTACGGCTTTGTGGGCGACGACGGTGAGTACACCGGCTTTGATCTCGATCTGGCCAAGGCTGTTGCCGATAAGCAGGGCTGGGAGGTCAAATACGAGGCCATCGACTGGGATGCCAAGGATACGCTGCTTAACTCGGGCGCCATCAACTGCATCTGGAATGGCTTTACCATGGAGGGCCGTGAGGACGACTACACGTTCTCCGAGCCGTACATGCTCAACGAGCAGGTGCTCGTGGTCAAGAAGGATGCGGGCATCAAGAGCTGGGACGATCTTGCCGGCAAGACCGTGATTACTCAGACCGATTCCGCTGCGCAGGATGTGCTCGAGGGTGACCAGAAGGATCTGGCGGCGACATTTGCCACGCTCGATACCATCGGCGAGTACAACACGGCCTTTATGCAGCTCGAGAGCGGCGCGGTCGATGCCGTGGCTTGCGACCTTTCGATTGCCCAGTATCAGCTTGCCGCCAAGCCCGATGCCTATACGCAGCTTGATGAGCCGCTGTCCAGCGAGCACTACGCCGTCGGCTTTAAGAAGGGCGACACCAAGTCGGCCGACGCCGTGACCGAGTCGCTCAAGGCGCTCTACGAGGACGGCACGGTTAAGGACCTGTGCGACAAGTATTCAAGCTATGGTCTATCTTTCGATAATTGGGTGCTCAAGTAATGTCTATTCAGGTCATGATACAGATGCTTGGCCAGGGTTTCTTGGTCAGTTTGCAGTTGTTTGTGCTGACGCTGCTGGGGTCGATTCCGCTGGGAATCCCCGTGGCGTTTATGCGCATGAGCAAAATCGCGCCGCTTCGCTGGATTGCGCGCATCTATATCTCGGTCATGCGCGGCACGCCGCTCATGCTGCAGATGTTTGCCATCTACTTTGCCCCGTACTACGTGTTTGGCATTTCGCTCACTCCCGATTCCAAGTGGACGGCGTGCGTCGTGGCGTTCATCATCAACTACGCCGGTTACTTTGCCGAGATCTATCGCTCGGGCCTGCAGTCCATTCCGCGCGGTCAATACGAGGCAGCCGAGGTGCTGGGCTATTCGCGCATGCAGACGTTTCTGTATATCGTGATGCCGCAGGTCGCCAAGCGTATTCTGCCTGCGATGGGCAACGAGATTATCACGCTGGTCAAGGACACGTCGCTGGCGTTTGCCATTGGCGTGGGTGAGATGTTCTCGACGGCCAAGGCGCTGGTCGCCTCGCAGGTGAGCATGGTGCCGTTTGCGATCGCGGCGCTAATCTACTGGGTCTTTAACTTCGTCGTCGAGATGCTGCTGGGCGCTGCCGAAAAGAAGCTGGACTATTACCATGACTAACTCAGTGATGAAAATCGAAAGCGCGCGCAAGGCGTTTGGCGGCAATGAGGTGCTCAAGGATATCTCGCTCGAGGTCAAGCGTGGCGAGGTCGTGGCGATTATCGGGCCTTCGGGTGGCGGCAAGTCCACGCTGCTGCGGTGTGCCACGCTGCTCGAGACACTCGACGGAGGCTCACTCTCGTTTGGTGACCTTTCCGTTGCGACGGATGCGGGTTCGGGCGCGGTCTATGCGAAGGGCGATGTGCCCAAGCGGGCACGCTCGCGATTCGGCCTGGTGTTCCAAAATTACAACCTGTTCCCGCACTATACCGTGATGAAAAACATCATCGATGCTCCGATTCGCGTGCTCAAGCGCCCGCGCGAGCAGGTTGAAGCACGTGCGCGTGAGTTGATCGCGCAGATGGGGCTTACGGGCAACGAGAACAAGGTGCCATGTGAGCTTTCGGGCGGTCAACAACAGCGTGTGAGTATCGCCCGCGCCTTGGCGCTCGATCCGGAGATCCTGTTCTTTGATGAGCCGACTTCGGCGCTCGATCCCGAGCTGACGGCCGAGGTGCTGCGTGTCATTAAAGACCTTGCCGCGCAGAATATGACGATGGTGATCGTGACCCATGCGATGCAGTTTGCGCGCGATGTTGCCGACCGCGTGATCTTTATGGACGGCGGTCGTATTGTCGAGGAGGGGCCCGCCGAGCAGGTTATCGACCATCCGCGCGAGCAGCGCACGCGTGAGTTCTTGAGCCGTATCGAGGGGTAGGCTCAGGTATTTACTCAACTATTAATTGAGGCGAAGCCGCCGCAGGTCTTACGGTCTGTGGCGGCTTTTTGTTTGCATCGACGGGGTTCAATAATCGCCTCACAAGCTTATCTCTTCCTCTCGCCGCCTGTATTCATACGTGCGCCGAAAGGTATGCATGGACAGCCGCCCGTGAGGGTAGGGTGGTGGCATAGGACATTTGGAGGGTGAGTCGGCTCGGCTGCCGACCATGCTGCTCCCGGGATGGCACCGACCGCGAACTCTCCCCGTTGGCGTCGCGCATTGCGCGCGGCGCTGCAAGGAGGTCATCATGGGTGCTCCCAAGACCGGCAATGTAAGGAACGTGGTGCTCGTAGGCCAAGGCGGGGTGGGCAAGACTTCACTCGCCGAGGCCATGCTCCACCTTTCCGGCAAGACCGCCCGCCTGGGCGGCCACGACGGCACCAAGCCCACGCTCGACTATGACCCTGAAGAGGTTAAGCGTGCGTTTTCCATCTCGACCACCATTGCGCCGATCGACTGGAAGGACGCGCGCATCAATGTGCTCGATGCCCCGTGCTACCCCGATTTTATCGGCGACGCCTTTGCCGCGATGAGCGTCTGCGAGACGGCTCTGTTTGTGGTCGACGCCGAGGCCGGCCCGCAGCCTACGACGGTTAAGCTCTGGTATGCCGCCGAGGACCTGCGCCTGGCACGCGCAGTGTTCGTAAACCGCCTGTCGCGCTCCGAGGCCAGCTTTGCGACCACGATGGACCTGCTGCAGGAGCGCTTTGGCACGCGCCTGGGCGCCGTGACGCTTCCCTGGGGCGAGGGCGAGGACTTTGACGGCATCATCGACCTGGTGCGCATGAAGGCGCGCCATTGCAACGGCACCGAAGCCGTTGAGTCGGAGATTCCCGAGGAGTATCGTGCCCAGGCCGAGGAAGCCCATGACCATCTGTGCGAGCTGGTGGCCGAGGCCGACGACGAACTGATGATGAAGTACTTGGAAGGCGAGGAGACGCTGACGCAGGAGGAGCTTGAGGGCCTGCTGTCGAAGGCGATTGCCGAGCGCATCTTTGTGCCGGTCTTTGCGGGCGATTGCATTAAGGAGCAGGGCGTCAACTCGCTGATGGACGACATCGCGACGTACTTCCCGGCGCCGACCGACTACGGCGAGATGCCGCTTATCGACGGCGATTCGCTCAAGATTTCGAGTGACGATGATCGTCCGGTGGCGTTTGTGTTTAAGACCCTGGCCGATCCGCAGCAGGGCCGCATCAGCTTTATCAAGGTGCTGACGGGTACGCTTGAGCCGGGCCTTGAGCTGGTCAACGCGCGCACGCGCAAGGGCGACCGTCTGGCTCACCTGTATGTGATGTGCGGCCGCGACATGACCGAGGTCGGTCACGCCTATGCCGGCGACATTATCGTGGCACCCAAGCTGGCGGCCGAGACGGGCGATACGCTCTCGATTACCGGCAAGGTCGAGGCTGCGGCGTTTAAGTTCCCCAACTCGCAGTACCGCATTGCCATCGAGGCCGAGAATCGCGGGGACGAAGAGAAGCTCTACACGTTTATCGAGAAGGCCTGTAAGGCCGATCCGACCATGAGCATCGACCGTGACGAGGAGACCGGCCAGACCATTATCTCCGCCGTGGGTGAGGCGCAGGTTTCGGTGCTGCTCAACCGTTTGGAGGACCGTACCAAGGTCGTGGCCAAGAGCGTGCCGATCCGCATTCCGTATCGCGAGACCATTCGCCGTACGGCAAGCGCGCAGGGCCGCCACAAGAAGCAGACCGGTGGCGCCGGTCAGTATGGCGACTGCTGGCTGCGCGTTGAGCCGCTCATTGGGCCCGACGGCACGAGCGATGGCTATGAGTTTGTAGACGAGGTCGTGGGTGGCCGCATCCCGCGCTCGCTCATCCCCGCCGTGGACAAGGGTGTCCAGGAGACCATGAAGGACGGCATCATTGCCGGCTACCCGCTCACGGGCATTCGCGTGGCTGTGTACGACGGCTCGTATCACAGCGTCGACTCCAACGAGATGGCGTTCCGCGCGGCGGCTCGCATCGGCCTGCGCAAGGCGTGCGCCGATGCCGACCCGGTGGTGCTGGAGCCCATCGAGGAAATCACGGTGACTATCCCCGAGAGCTACGCCGGCGCCGTGATGGGCGACATCTCGGCATCGCGCGGTCGCGTGACGGGCATGGAGACCGATGAGCGCGGCGACACCGTGGTCATCGCCCAGGCGCCGCTGGCCGAGTTGACGGATTACTCGACGCGCCTGCGCTCTATCACGCGCGGCACGGGTGACTTTACCATGAAGCCCGCTGGCTATGAGCAGGTTCCCTATGACGTTCAGGCCAAGCTGGTCGAGCGCTATGAGGAGGGTCGCGCCAAGTAGCGTGCGATTTTGCCTGCAATGTAGGTGCTGACGAAAGGGCCGCCTTGGGTAACCGGGGCGGCCTTATTTGATTCCTTGGGGACGGAGGAAAACGGATCATTTTTTGGGTTACGGGCAGCTTGGTCGGCCCTAAACTCCCGAGGTCTGGTTGCGGCCGGTGGCGTAGTCGATCTGCACATGCGGCTGCAGGTTGTAGCAGTACACGTGGAAGCAGAGGGTCTTGCCGTGGTCCTCGATCGATTGCGCCTCAAGGCGCACGCCACGGCAGACAAGTTCCTCTTCGTTATACATGGGCGTGACGCGGTAGAGCACATGGTTGCCCGTGTCGCGGATGTAGCCGAGAATCTGCTCCTCAAACGGCAGCATGCCCGTTTCGTTGAGATAGCGCGTGCCGGTGAGGAGATTTTTGCGGTTGGCGTTTTCGCCGCAGAGCGACCAGGCGATAAGGTGGCAGCGGTTGTAGAGGCTCTGGCCTGGAATAAAGTCGTAGCGCTGCTGGTGCCAACCGGCAGGATGGATACGCGAGATATCGCCGCGCTCGCCTTGACCGAGTGATTCGGGGCCCACGCAGGCGAGTGCTTTGCGGGTGCGGCCCAGGCTGTCGAGCTTGGAGAACTTCTTAAAGCAGCCCTCTTCTGTAGCGCGCTCGTATTCATCGAGCGTGAATGATGGTGTGCCGAGCGGGTGCGTGCTGTCGGCGCGAAGGGCAACGTAGGGGTTGCCGGCGTAGTCGGGAATGCTGCTGAGATAAACACCGCGGGCGCGGTTGAGGTCGGGGTTTTCGACCTCGTCGATGGGGGTGGCGGCACTGTCCGCGGAAACGTCGTCATCGGTGTCGGTTGCGGCGGAATCGGAGCCATCGCCAGAGTCCTGGCCGTTTTGAGGGTCCGGGGAGCTCGCCGTTCCCGATTCGAGCCGGGCAACCAGGTCTGCCTCGTCGTCGGTGCGGCTGGGGCTCTCGTTTTGTTTTTCGGCCAGAGCCGCCGCTTGCTCATCGCTTTGCGGCGACAGCAGCTTGGGCGCCCCGTCAAGCGATCCCGTAAACAGCGCAAACCCTAGCACCACGGTGGTGCCGATGGAAAGTATTTGCTTGTAGGCGGGCTTGCGCGACATTGAGGCTCCTGGATGGACGGTTGGGAATCTACCAGTCTAGCAGGAGCCGGCAAGGGCCGTTCTGTCGAACAAATACTTAAGATTTGAGACAAACGCTACTGATTCATTTGTCCCGCGGTCTAGATCGAGGTGGAGTCGAGCCAGTTGAGCTTGCACTCGAGAATGCGCTGCTCGCCGGGTTCGCTGCTTCCGTCAAGTAGGGCGAGCAGCATCTCGGCTGCTTCGCGACCTTCTTGGTCGACGGGCTCGATGATGGTGGAGACGGTCGGTGTGGTGAGATTAGTCCAGTCTTCGCAGTTGAGTCCCAAAAGGCCGATTTGCTGCGGAAGCAGATGGGCCATTGGCTGGAGGGCCTTGTAGACACGGGGAAGTGCCCACTGATTTTGCACGAAGATAAGGGTTCGCTTGGCGGGATTGAACTTGAATTTAAAGTATTCGGTGAGCTCGTTGATTGACGGCTTGTTGTGATCGATGGGAATCGCTTTGTAGAGCTGCCCGTTCGCTGCCAGCGCCTCGGCATACCCCTGAAAACGCTCCATGCGGGTGCGCATTTCGGTCATGTTGGCGGCAATGGAAAAGAAATCTTCGTAGCCGGCGTCGAGGAGTGCCTGTGTGGCGTTGTACACGCCGTCGTAAAGGTTGGTTTTGATCCAGCTGGTACCTGGGCTATAGATGGCCGCATCGAAAAAGACGACCGGCTTGCCGGCGCGTCTAATGCGGTCATGCACGGCTTTGAAGTTTGCCGTGGGCTGGATGATAAAGCCATCGACGCCCAGCGAGAGCATCTTGTCGACGTACATGAGCTCGGTCTCGGGGTTAAAGTTGCTCGTGCAAACGACCGTCTGGTAGCCCGCGGGGAGCATGACCTGCTCCATGCCATTGAGAACGAGCCCCGCCCATTTGTTGGTGTTATCCAAAATGATGATGGCAATGACGTGGGTTTGCTTGCCGGTGAGCGTCTGCGCTTGGGCGTTGGGAACGTATCCGAGTTCCTTAATGACGCGCGCGATTTTGTTCTGCGTCTTCTCGCTAAGCTTTTCTCGTTTGTCGTTGAGGTAATACGAGACGCTTGCCGTCGAGGTTCCCGCCTCTCGAGCGACGTCTGCGATCGTAACGCGCTGTTTTGCCACAGCGACTCCTTCCGACAGATGAGCATTTTCCAACATGATGACTTTGAGTCTTGGTGAAGGATACGCTTCGGTGAGCGGCTTTTTCCTTTCATATGAGTATGCAACAAATGCGGCATACGGGTGGGGGCGAAATTTGTGACCGGCATGCGTATCTGCCGTCTACCGAGAAAATCAAATACTTCTTGACTTTTGAAATCGAGGGTAAAATCGCAGGATTTATTTTTGGTTAAACGCATAACCAAATTGCATAACCAACGCTCTGACCTGCGCGTTTACCGAAATAAGCTGGCATTAAGAAAAACGAGCACCTATATTGGTCTTGTCGAAAAGACAGCAAGTCCAAACGGCAGGGGATGCTCCGGAGGCCTCCGCAAACGGTGTCTTGCGCACGCAACTCTATGAAAAGAGGGAAGCAATGAAGATCGTAGGCGTTGCCGCCTGTACTGTGGGTATCGCCCACACGTATATGGCCCAGAAGGCGATTCAGGATGAATGCGCCGCCCGTGGCATCGAGTGCAAGGTCGAGGCTCAGGGTGGCCTGGGTATCGAGAATGAGCTCACGCAGGAAGACGTGGACTCCGCCGACCTGGTCCTGGAGTCCGTCGACGTGGGTGTCGAGAACGAGGACCGTTTTGAGCAGAAGATGGCCGAGGGCAAGTTCCTCAAGGTCGGTACTTCCGATGTGATCGCCGATCCGGTCAAGATCATCGACCAGGCTGTTGAGATTATCAAGGCGACGGGTGGCGCCGTTGACGCGCCCAAGGCCGAGGCCAAGGCAGAGAAGAAGGCCGTCTCCGCTGCCCCGCAGGCCCCGACACCGGCGTCCAAGCAGTCTATCTTTGCCGATCCTGGCAAGACGCTGCTCAATGCATTCAATACCGGCGTTTCCTATTTTATCCCCATTGTCGTTATCGGTGGCGTGTTCCTCGCCTTCTCGTTGGCATCCGGTACCGCCGGCGCCAACGGCATGGAGGTTACGAACCCGCTGATGGTGAGTCTTAACACCATCGGCATGGCCGGCATCTCCATGATGATCCCGGTGCTTGCGGCATACATCGCCTACTCGATGGCCGGCAAGCCCGCGCTCGCCCCCGGTTTTGTCCTGGGCTACCTGGTCAACAACGCCGTCGTTACCCCGAGTGGCAACAGCGTCTCGACCGGTTTCTTGGGCGCCATGATCATGGCGGTCATCTGCGGTTACTTTGTCCGCTGGATGAAGAGTTGGAAGGTCAACAACACCATCCAGACCATCATGCCCATCCTGATCATCCCGATTCTGACCTCGCTTGTCCTGGGCATGGCCTATATCTACATCCTGGCCACGCCGCTTGGCTTTGTGATGGACTGGCTTACCGGCGTGCTCGGTAGCCTGCAGGGCGGTTCCGCGGTTGTCCTGGGTCTGGTCATTGGCGTTATGACCGCCTTCGATATGGGTGGCCCCATCAACAAGACCGCCTCGACCTTCACCATGGCCATCATGGCCTCCGGCATCTACGGTCCTAATGGTATGTTCCGCGTCGCCGTCGCCGTTCCCCCGATCGCCTGTGGCCTCGCTGCGCTCATCGCCAAGAACAAGTTCGATGACGCCGACCGTCAGATGGGCATCTCCGCGCTGTTCATGGGCTGCATCGGTATTACCGAGGGCGCTATCCCCTTCGCGGTCAAGGACCTCGGTCACACCCTTCCCGGCATTTGCATCGGCTCTGCTGTGGGTGCGGCGCTTGCCGCCTTCCAGGGCATCGATTGCTACGTCCCGCACGGTGGCTTTATCGTCGCCCTTGCCACCAACAACGTTGCGCTGTTCTGCCTGGACATCGTGATTGGCTCCGTGGTCGCCGCTGCAATCCTGATTGCCATGAAGCCCACGCTCGATAAGCAGGCCAAGTAAACCTTTAAGGACTCCGGTTGTGCGGAGGGATGGATTTGACTCCGCACAACCGCCCCTACACAACAAAATCCATCCGTACTGATAGGGCCCGCATCTGGGTCCCAGGGAACTTTTGTCAAAAATCCTCTGGAGAAGGAGAACAAAATGTCCAACCTCACCATCCGCCAGGCCGTTCAGGGCATGCTCAAACTGCAGGATAGCGGCGATCACGCAACCATGGTCGGCATTGGCCCCATGAGCCCCAACCTGATTCAGGCCGTGTTCGAGCTTGCCAAGGACGAGGATTTCCCGCCCATGTTTATCGCCAGCCGCAACCAGGTCGATATGGACGAGATGGGCGCCGGCTACGTTAACGGTTGGGACCAGACGCGCTTTGCCGCCGACATCAAGAAGGTTGCCGATGAGGTGGGTTACACCGGTCCGTACTACCTGTGCCGCGATCACGGCGGTCCGTGGCAGCGCGACGAGGAGCGTAACGCCCACCTGCCCGAGGACGAGGCCATGGAGCTCGCCCGCAAGTCCTTTGTCGCCGACATGGAGGCGGGCTTTGACCTGCTGATGGTCGACCCCACCAAGGACCCCTATCAGATCGGCAAGGTTATTCCGCTCGACGTGGTGCTTCGCCGTACGATCGATCTTATCGACTACCTTGAGCAGTACCGTCGCGAGCATAACCTGCCCGAGGTCGCCTATGAGGTCGGTACCGAGGAGACCAATGGCGGCCTGACCTCCACCGATAAGTACGAGGAGTTCATTTCTCAGCTGCAGCCCGAGCTCGAGAAGCGCGGCTGCCCCATGCCCACCTTTATCGTCGGTCAGACCGGCACGCTTACCCGTTGGACCGAGCAGGTCGGCCATTACAACTTCAAGAACGCTCGCGAGCTTGCCGATATGGCCAAGCGCTACGGCGTGGGTCTGAAGGAGCACAACGCCGACTACCTGGATGACGCGACGCTGCTCGAGCACATCCCGGCTCACGTGACCGCTTCCAATGTCGCCCCTCAGTACGGCACCGAGGAGACCCGCGCTTACCTCAAGCTCTGCGCTACCGAGCAGATCCTGGTCGACAACGGTCTGTGCGATGACCCCTCCGACCTGTATCACACCCTGCTGGTCAAGGCCATCAAGACCGAGCGCTGGCGCAAGTGGATGACTGGCGACGACGTCAACCTGCAGGTCGATGACATCCTTGCCGACGATGAGCTCAGTCTGAAGATCCTGGATGTCTCCGGCCACTATGCGTTCAACGATCCTGAGGTCAAGGAGCAGGTCGAGAAGCTCTATCGCAACCTCGCTGCCCAGGACATCGACGGCAAGCGCTTTGTGATCGAGCACATCAAGCGCCCGATCAAGCAGTACGTCGTCGGTCTTAACCTCAAGGGCGTCACGAGCCGCATCGAGAAGGCTCTCGAGGACTAAGTAGCTTTTCCTACACGACGCCGGGCCTGGGGCATGTCCCAGCCGCAGGCCCGGCACATAGGACAAAGGGACATCCCCTTTGTCCTATTTTTTGAGTTTTGGATTCCTTCGAAGGAGTTTGCACCATGAAGTTCTTTATCGATACCGCCAATCTGGACGAGATCGCCGAGGCCAAGAGCTGGGGCTGCCTGGCCGGTGTTACCACCAACCCGTCCCTGTACGCCAAGACCGGCGGCAAGCTTGCCGACTTTGAGCCCCATATGCTCAAGATTGCCGAGCTTTGCGAGGGCCTGCCCGTTTCCGCCGAGTCTACCGCTACCACTGCCGAGGGTATGATCGAGGAGGGCAAGCGCCTTGCCGCCCTCGCCCCCAACATCGTGGTTAAGCTTCCCGTGTGCGAGGCCGGCCTTGCCGCCTGCCGTGCGCTGGCCGATGCTGGCGTGCGCGTCAACATGACGCTCGTCTTCTCGCCGACGCAGGCCCTTATGGCCGCCAATGCCGGTGCTCGCTACATCAGCCCGTTTGTCGGTCGTTTCGATGACATCGCCGAGGACGGTATCTCGCAGCTCGACAACGTCGTGACCTGCATTAAGAACTACGACTGGACGGGCAAGAACGTCGACGACACCGTCGAGATCATCACCGCCTCGGTTCGTACGCCCAACCACGTGACCCAGGCCGCGCTACTCGGCGCCGATATTGCGACCGTGCCCATGGCCGCTCTCAAGAAGTGCCTGCATCATCCGCTGACCGACCAGGGCCTCGCCTCTTTTGAGGCTGACTGGCAGAAGGTCGTCGCTCAGGCTTAACGAGTGGATTGCCCCGGCATCGCGTCATCCGGTGCCGGGGTTGTTCTCAAGAGAGGAATTCGTATGACCAACCAGGAGCTGGCGAAGGTCGCCAATGAGGTCAGGAAGGGTGTCGTGACTGCGGTTCACGCGGCCAAGTCGGGACACCCGGGTGGATCGCTCGGTGCTGCCGACATCATGACCTATCTCTACTTTGCAGAGATGGATGTCGACCCGGCGGATCCACGCCGCACCGACCGCGATCGCTTCGTGCTTTCTAAGGGCCACTGCGCCCCCGCCCTCTACGCCGTGCTTGCCGAGCGTGGATTCTTTGGCAAGGAGGAACTCGAGACGCTCCGTCATATTGGCAGCCGTCTGCAGGGTCACCCCAATATGAACGACACCCCGGGCGTCGACATGTCCACCGGATCGCTCGGCCAGGGCATTTCCGCTGCGGTTGGAATGGCGCTTGCTGCCAAGCACTGGGGCGACAGCTACCGTGTCTACACGCTTCTGGGCGATGGCGAGTGCGAGGAGGGCCAGGTGTGGGAAGCGGCCATGTTTGCCGGCAACCATGCGCTCGACAATCTTGTGGCGGTCGTCGACCACAACGGCTTGCAGATTGACGGAACGATCGATGAGGTTAACTCGGCCATGCCGCTCGCTGACAAGTTCCGCGCCTTTAAGTGGCATGTGATCGAGCTAGCCGATGGCAACGACATGACACAGATTGAGGCTGCTTTCGCCGCCGCTCGCGAGGTGGATGGCGCGCCCGTCGCCATTATCGCCGAGACGGTGAAGGGCAAAGGCGTTTCCTTCATGGAGAACCAGGTGGGCTGGCATGGTAAGGCGCCCAACGACGAGCAGTTTGAGCAGGCTATGGCCGAGCTTGCGGCAGCAGGGGAGGAGCTCTAATGGCAGACATCAAGAAAGTCGCCACGCGCGTTAGCTATGGCGAGGCCCTTGTTGAGCTGGGCAATGAGCACGATGACTTTGTGGTTCTCGATGCCGACCTGGCCGCCGCCACGCAGACCGGTAAGTTTAAGGCTGCGCATCCTGAGCGCTTCTACGATGCCGGCATTGCCGAGAGCAACTTGATGGGGCTCGCCGCCGGCATTGGGACCACGGGCCACGTCGCCTTTGCGAGCACCTTTGCCATGTTCGCCGCCGGCCGCGCGTACGAGCAAGTGCGTAATTCCATCGGCTATCCGCACCTCAACGTCAAAATCGGTGCCACGCATGCGGGCATCTCGGTCGGTGAAGACGGCGCCACGCATCAGTGCTGCGAGGACATCGCGCTCATGCGCACGATCCCGGGCATGACGGTAATCGTTCCCGCCGATGACATCGAGGCTCGCGCTTGCGTGCGCGCCGCCTATGAGTTTGAGGGACCGGTTTACATGCGCTTCGGCCGCCTGGCAACACCGGTCATCAACGACCGCGAGGACTATGAGTTCAAGATTGGTCGCGGCGTGGTCGTGCGCGAGGGGTCCGATGTGACCATCATCGCTTGTGGCCTTATGGTCGCCGAGGCGCTTGAGGCTGCCGAGGCGCTCGCTGCCGATGGTATCGACGCCGAGGTCATCAACATGCACACGATTAAGCCACTTGATGAGCGCCTGGTGGTTGCCAGCGCCAAGAAGACCGGTCGCGTGGTCACTGCCGAGGAGCATTCGATTATCGGCGGTCTTGGCGAGGCCGTTGCCTCGGTGCTCGCGGAGCAGTATCCGGTGCCGATGCGTCGCGTCGGCGTGCGCGATGTGTATGGCGAGTCCGGCCCTGCGGTCGATTTGCTGCACAAGTACGGTTTGGACGCCGACGGCATCGAAGCTGCGGTCAGGTCTGTGTTGTAAGGAAGGTTTCCATGGGATTTGTATCTGCCAACCAAGTGACGATAGGGTATACCGCCGCCTCGCGCGAGGATGCCCTGCATTATTTGTCCGATCAGGCCGTCGAGCTCGGCTTTGCTGACGACACATCTGCCGTAGAGACGGCCTTCATGGCTCGCGAGAACGAGGCCGAGACTGGCCTTGTCGCCGGTTTTGCCGTTCCACATGCCAAAAGCGATGCTATCCACACGCCGGGCGTTGCCGTGCTTAAACTGACCGAACCCGTTGAATGGCCGAGCTTCGATGGGGTGCCCGTCGATGTTGCGCTCGCGCTGTACGTGCCCGCCGGCGAGGCCGGAACTACGCACCTGCGTCTGCTCTCCAAGGCTGCCGTGATGCTGATGGACGCCGGCTTCCGTGACAAGGTGCGCGCGAGCACCGATCCCGTTGAGATTGCGGAGCTCATCAATAGCGGACTCGAAGACTAGAACGGTCATCCCGTTCAATCAATTGATCCTTCTCCAAGGAAAAGGGCCGCGACGCCGTATGGGTGTCACGGCCCTATTTGCGTTTCCCCAGATAAAACCTGCCAAAATAAACCTGTCCCTTTTTGGCAGGTTAATCGGGGACTATTTCACCGCAACTTAGGGCACGGTTAGGAAGTGTGCACCTTAAAGAGTGGAGCCCATGATTAGAGAGGTCGCACTCGTCTCTCTAAATGTCTCTCTAAAGGGAAGGTTGGTTAGAGAGATAGCATTAGGCAATCTAGCAGCGAATTCGATACATCTCTCTAAATGTCTCTCTAAAACAAGGCACTTATCTCTCTAAAGTTAGAGAGATAAATCTATTGTTTTAGAGAGACGGAATGCCAAAATTCGTCCGTCAGCTACCATCTGCCAAAAATGGCGGATAAAGGGCTCATCGAAGTAATGGGCTCATCGACGAGCCGCAACCGCCGCTATCGGAAGAAGTAGATGCAGCCGAGTCGCCCCTCTTGTGTCTCTCGAAGTAGATGGGTGCTAGAGGGGCGACTGCCTCGCGATATTTCCCCAGATAAAACCTGCCAAAATAAACCTGTCCCTTTTTGGTAGGTCAGTTAACGCAGTGCAGGTTGAGCATATGCGAGCGAGCAGGCTCCGGGTGCGGTAAGGTGACGTGAAACAAGCGGGCGCTGACCTTTTGGTCGCGCCCGTGAAGTTGAACGTCAGATTGCCGTGCCCGGAGCCCGCGCAGCGCCGAGCAGGTACGCCGTTTGTAAAACGGCGTAACCTAAAGATTCATGTTGCCGTGGATGTAGGGGGTGGCCTCGGGGGAGATGTCGTTGCAGCCTAGGTTGCGTAGGGCCGACTCGATGGCGGCGGGCAGCGGGGTCTTGCCTTCGTCGTTGACCGCGGCGCCGCCGAGGGCGGCAATCTTGGCGACGTCGGACGGGGCGGCCTCGATATGCATGCAGCCGCCGACCAGGCGCGCGCGGACCTGCGAAAGGTCAAGATCGTGCAGGTAATCCTCGCAGGCGCGAATCAAGTCGACCTTTTCGCGCGTAAGCTCCTCGCCCGTGGGAATGCGCGTGGCAAGGCAGGCGCCGGCAGGCAGATTCCAAACGGGGTAGCCCCATGCGCGCAGCAGCTCGCGCTCCTCGTTCTTGGTAAAGCCGACCTCCATAAGGGGTGAGCGCACGCCGAGCTCCTCGGCGGCGCGCATGCCGGGGCGGTAATCGCCACGGTCGCTTGCGTTGCTGCCGTCGATGACGGTGGGGAAACCCAGTGACTTGGCGTGGTTGACGATGGCGGTGAAGCCGGCGCGCTTGCAGTGATAGCAGCGGTCGGCGTCGTTGCAGGCAACCTGCGGAAGTTGGAGCTGGTCAACCGAAAGATTAAGCACCGGAAGCTTAAAATGCGGGCCCTCATCGGCTTGTCCGTCAACAGATCGCTCAAACGAAGCCTGCTCGGGCGTGCCGATGAACGGCGTGGTGAGATGGACGAGAAGGGTGTTAGCGGGCATGATGCGGGAGCAAACGGCAGCCAAAAAGCTGCTGTCGACGCCGCCGGAAAAGCCGATGGCGACGCGTCCATATGCCAAAAGCAGCTCTTCGAGTGCTGCGAGTTTGTTCTGAAGCTCCTCTGCGGGTGCGGTGGTGTCTGAAAGCATGAAACGTTCCTTACAGTTAAAAGCTCGGACGAAACTATAATCCTACCGAGCCGCTCGCCATAAGACATCTATCTATGTAACGAAAGTGCAATATGTATATACGTTATATACAAGTTTGTAAAGTGCGGTAGAGTAGCGGCAATGCAAGCCGATGGGGGGACCGAAATGATCAAGGCTGTCATTTTTGATATGGACGGAACGCTCGTGGACACCGAGCGCTTGGGTATTAAGGCGTGGAAAGCGGGTGCCGTTGAGCTGGGACTCGCGATTGATGAGGCGCTGATTCATCAGTTTATTGGTCGCACGCTGCCCGATGTCATGGGCATTCTCGAGGAGCATTACGGCAGCCACGAAACTGCCGACGCGCTCTATGTTCGCCACAAGGAGATTCGCGACGAGATGGTCAAGACCGAGCTGGAGCTTAAGGCCGGCGCTGCCGAGTGCCTGGACGATCTTTTGGCTGCGGGCTATCACGTGGGCCTTGCGACGTCTTCGCGCCACGTTACCGCCGAGCGCAACCTTAAGGCGTTCGGTCTCTTTGACAAGTTTGAGACCGTGACTTGCGGCGAGGACGTCGTGCACGGCAAGCCCGATCCCGAGATGTATCTGCTTGCCTGCAAGCGCGCGGGCTTTGCCCCCGAGGAGTGCGCCGTGGTCGAGGATTCGCGCAACGGCTGCGTCTCGGGTATCACGGCGGGCTGCCATGTCTTTGCCGTGCCCGATATCGTCCCGCTGCCGCAGGACGTGGTGGACGGTTGCGACGCCGTGCTCGACACGCTGTTCGATCTGACGGCGGCGGTCAAGGCCGTGCGCTAGCGCTGGCATACCATCTATTTCAATTTCATTTTAAAAGGCGGTCGTCCGCGTTATGCGGGCGGCCGCCTCTCTGTCTGTGTGGAAGATTCTGACCCAGAACTACCGTTCACCGGCTAGAAACAACCGCTCGCCGGACTGAAATTGACTCATATTGAAATTGAAACGATTCAAATAATAATGAAAACCGTAAATGAACCGCTTCAAAAAAGGGGAAAGCACATGGAGAGTCGCATCGAGTCCAAGCATTACGCAGCGGTCGATATCGGTGCTTCGAGCGGTCGTGTTCTTGCCGGCTGGGTCGAGGACGGCAAGATGTCCTACCAGGAGGTCTACCGCTTCGTTAACGAGCAAAAGCGCGTTAACGGACACGATTGCTGGGATGTCGAGGCCCTGTTCGACCACGTTGTCGCAGGCCTGCGTGCCGTTAAGGACCAGACCGGACAGGCTCCTGCCACCATCGGCATCGATACCTGGGGCGTCGACTTTGTGCTGCTCGACGAGCATAACGAGATCGTCGGCGACACGGTCGCCTATCGCGACGCCCGCACCGATGGCCTCTACGAGGTTGCCGACCAGATTATGGACCCGGCCGAGGTCTATGCGCGCACCGGTATTCAGCGTCAGCCCTTCAATACCCTCTATCAGCTGCTTGCCCTTAAGAATGAGCATTCCGAGCAGCTCGAGGCCGCACGCACCTTCCTGATGATTCCGGATTACCTCAACTGGCGTCTGACCGGCATCAAGGCCAACGAGTACACCAACGCAAGCACCACCGGCATGCTCGATGCCGGGAAGGGCACGTGGAACACCGAGATCCTCTCGCGCTTTGGCATCCCCCAGGGCATCTTCCTGGAGCCTACCATGCCCGGCGCGGTGCTCGGCGAGATCACGGCCGACATTTCCGAGAAGATCGGCTACTCCGCAACCGTCGTGCTGCCCGCCACGCACGACACCGGTTCCGCCTTTTTGGCCGTGCCCGCCAAGGACGACAACGCCGTCTATATCTCGAGCGGCACGTGGAGCCTGCTGGGCGTCGAGAACCAGCACGCCATTACCAATGAGCTCGCCCGCAAGCAGAACTTCACCAACGAGGGTGGCTATCTCAAGCGCTACCGCTTCCTCAAGAACATCATGGGCTTGTGGATGAACCAGTCCGTACGTCGCGAGGTCAACGGCGTCGACTACGTCGAGGGCAAGACCTCGCACAAGGCGCTCATGGACCACAAGGTCGGTTTTGACGAGCTCCGCACGCTCTGCCGCGAGGCCGAGCCCTTCGAGTCCTACGTCGATGTCGACGACGACTGCTTCTTGGCTCCCGATTCCATGATCCAGGAGATCAAGCGCGCTTGCGCCGAGGGCGGAGAGCCTGTCCCGCACACCGTGGGCGAGATTATGCGCACCAATTACTGCAGTCTGTCCCGTTCGTATGCCAAGGCCATCGAAGGCCTGCGCGAGCTTTCGGGTCACGATTACACGAGCATCAATATCGTGGGCGGCGGCTGCCAGGATTACTACCTCAACCAGATGACGGCCGACACCTGCGGGCTTCCCGTGTTCGCCGGCCCCATCGAGGGTACCTGTATCGGCAACTTTATCGTGCAGATGATCGCCGGCGGCGACTTTACCGACCTAGCCGATGCCCGCGCCTGCGTTGCCCGCTCCTTCGATGTTAAGCGCATCGACCCCAAGGGCACCCAGGCCTAACCGAGAGGGGAGATACGCCCCTCGTTACGTACCTACTCCCAGCCCCGCGGACGGCAATTGACTCCTGCTGTACACGAGCGGCTCTCTCCGATGACATACGGCGCGGAGGCCCTACACGACACCATGCTCCGCGCCGCCGTCAATCGGCTTATCACGTTTTTTCAATTGGGCCTGCGGGCCCCGGAGAGGAGAAAAACAATGGCAATGGAAGATCTGGCGTTCATCAAGGGCTTTTGCCGCCTGTGCGACGATGGCTTTAAGCAGAGCTGGCATGAGCGCAACGGTGGAAACCTCACCTATCGCATGACCGATGAGGAGGTCGCCGAGGCCAAGCCGTTCTTTGAGGAGCCCCGCGAGTGGGTCAAGATGGGCGTGCGCGGCGAGAACCTCGCCGGCCAGTACTTCGTGAGCACCGGCTCGGGCAAGTACATGCGCAACGTCCTGGAGGATCCGCATGCCAACATCGGCATCGTCGAGATCAACGAGACCGGCGACGCGTTCCGCATCGTCTGGGGCCTTGCCAATGGCGCCCGTCCGACCAGTGAGTTCGAGAGCCACTACATGAACCACTGCGTGGCTGCCGCCCGTACCGATGGCGCCGACCGCGTGATCTATCACGCTCACATCCCCGGCATCATCGAGATGTCCTTCGTGGTGCCGCTGGAGGATCGCGCCTTCACGCGCATCCTGTGGCAGATGATGACCGAGTGCGTCGTCGTCTTCCCGACCGGCGTGGGCGTTGTGCCCTGGATGGTCCCGGGTGGCCCGGCCATCGCCGAGGCGAGCTCAGAGCTCATGAAGACCTACGACACCATCGTCTGGGCTCACCACGGTCTGTTCGCGGCCGGCCCTGACTTCGATACGACCTTTGGCCTGGCGCACACCGTCGAGAAGGCCGCCGAGATCTACCTGGCCGCACGTGCTGCCAACGGTGGCTCGGACGACTTCCTCAACAAGATTAGCGACAAGGGCCTCAAGGACACCTGCCACGACTTCAACATCAAGATCAACGACGCATTTGTTGACTAACAAGAAAGTGAGACGGCGCATTGGAGGAAATCATGCTCGTTAACACTAAGGCCAAGGTTGGCGTCTTCTCGATTGCCCTGGGTGCCTATCTTCCGCAGTTCCCGCAGCTCGTTCCCAATTTTGAGCAGCAGTACGAGGACTTTAAGGCCACGCTGCCCACGACCGTCGAGCTTATCGACGGCGGTATGGTGACCACCAAGGAGCAGGCTCAGGTCGCGGGCGACAAGTTCCGTGCCGAGGATGTCGACCTGGTCATCCTGCAGATGCTCACCTATGCCACGAGCTACAACGTGCTGCCGGTCGTGCGTGACCTGGACGTGCCCGTCGTCGTGGTCAACGTGCAGAAGAAGGCTCAGCCCGATTACGCCAACACCGACATTCCCACGTGGCTGGGCGACCTGTACGCCTGCGGTGCCCCCGGCGAGGTCGTGGCCGACCTTAACCGCGCCGGCAAGCGTCACGCCGTGGTGACCGGCGTCGTCGAGGGTGGCGACCCGGCTGTGGCCGAGCAGCTCGAGCAGTGGTGCCGTGCCGCTCAGGTGCGTCGTCGCCTGCGCCGCACCAACATCGCCCAGATCGGCCGTCCGTACCCGGGCATGATGGACCTCTATATCGACGAGACCAACCTCTACAACCGTCTGGGCCTCTACACCAAGCAGTTTGACTGGGAGAAGATGTGGGCTATCGCCGACAACATCGACGACCAGGCTGCCGTGGACGCCAAGGCTGCCGAGATTCTGGACACCTTCGATGTCGAGGGTGGCGCCAAGGTCTCCGACGAGCCTATCCAGGAGATGGCCAAGTATGTCGTCGCCTTTGAGCAGTGGGTCAAGGACGAGGAGATCGGCCTGGTCGCCAGCCACTACGACGGCTATGCCAAGGGTCAGGCCGGCGTGCTCGACTCCATGCTCATCCCGGCGTTCTCCATGCTCATCAAGCAGGGCACGAGCTGCGCGGTCGAGGGCGATATGAAGGTCGCCATCGCCATGAGCATCCTCAAGACCATCTCTGGCACCGGCCAGCTTTCCGAGATGTACTCCATCGACTTCCCCGAAGACATCGTCATCATCGGTCACTCCGGCTCTGGCGATGCCGATATCTCGACCGCCAAGAAGCCGACGCTCAAGGTCGTCCCCGTGTTTCATGGCAAAACCGGCGGCGGCTACCTCACCCAGTTCTATCCCGGTCACGGTACCATCACCTTCCTGGGCATTACGCAGGACGGCGACGGCAACTTTAAGTTTGTGGTTGCAGAGGGCGAGAACGTTGACGGCCCGATCTTTACCTTCGGTGACACAAACATGCGCATGAAGTTCTCGATTGGCGCCCGTGAGTTCATGAACCGCTGGAACGAGACCGGCCCGACCCATCACATGGCCGCCTGCCTGGGCAGCCAGACCGACACGATCCTTAAGGTCGCTAAGATCCTCAACGTGCCCGTCGAGGTCGTCTGTCGTTAGATTTATAGCCACAGCTGGGTGGAGCTCCCGCCTGTTTTGATGCGGGAGGTCCACTTGCGCACAGCAGCCTTAGCTGCCCCGCCAACAAAAATGGCCATTTCTGTCGTTAAGTAGGCCCAAAATGGCCTCTTATCGACAGAAATGGCCATTATTTTGAAGGGGAACGACGGGTCTCAACCGTTTGCCGCGCAAAAGCTACCGTTTGCCGGTACGTTATTTGAAACGTTTCATCGCAAAGGTTATAGTGTCGTCAGAAAAGAAAAGCTGCGCCGGAGACAAGGCGTCAGTGGGATTGTTATTCCATTTGGAAGCATGACCGGGTCAGAGGCTCTAGGAGTCCTCTGGCCCGGTCTTTTTTGTGCAGCTATTCTTGAGGTCGATGCAGTGCACGGCAGCGACCCTGAAGGATTGGGACCTAAGGAGAGGCGGTTTGCGATGGATGTTCTCGAGACCATCAAAGCCCTGGTCGGCGGCGACACTAACGTGAGCTCAGTAATCGAGCTTGACGGCGGCGTGCAGATCAGAGTCAAAGACGCAAGCGCCGTCAGGCTCAGTGAGATCTGCGCCCTAGCGGGCGTGGAGAGCGCCAAGCTCACGTCCTCGGTTCTCAAATGTACGTTTATCCACGGAAAGGGTAAGCACATGGGTCAGTACCATGAACTCGCCGGCGAGATCCTCAAAGGGGTCGGCGGTATCGAAAATATCAAGAACGTGCGCCACTGCATCACGAGACTGCGTTTTACGCTCAAAGACGAGAAGATCGCTCAGGACGAGACGATCGGCAACCTTGACGGCGTCATCCAGGTCATGAAGGCCGGCGGCCAGTACCAGGTCGTTATCGGCGCTGCCGTGGACGATGTCTACGAGGAGCTCGTGAGCGAGTACAAGGTCCCGGGCGTGGGCACGGTCGCTGAGGACGATGCGGCCGAGGACGAGGGCGAGAAGAGCCATAACGTCTTTAACATGCTGATGGATACGGTCTCGGGCTGCATGGCTCCCACGCTTATGCCCCTTGCCGCCGCCGGTATGATCAAGGGCCTGCTCGCTCTTTGCATCGCCATGGGCTGGCTCACCGCCGATAGCGGTACCTATATGATCTGGTACTCCATCGCGGACGGGTTCTTCTACTTCCTGCCCATTATCTTGGGCTACACCGCGGCCAAGAAGTTCGGCTGCAACGAGTTCCTCGGCATGGCGCTCGGCGCGGCGCTCGTCTATCCCTCGATGGTCAACCTTGCCTCGGCGGCCGAGGTCGCGGGCACCATCTTTGAGGGCACTGCCTTCCAGATGAGCTTCTACAACACCTTCCTGGGTATCCCGGTCATTCTTCCGGCTTCGGGTTACACCTCGAGCGTTATCCCCATCCTCATCGCCGTTTGGGCTGCCTCTAAGCTCGAGGGCGTGCTCAACAAGGCCGTTCCGCAGCTCATTCGCTCCATGGCTGTGCCCTTCCTCTGCTTTGCCGTCATGGCTCCTGCGACCTATCTCGTGATCGGCCCTGTCGCTTCCATGATCTCGGGCGTCCTCACGCTCATCACCGAGGCCCTCATCAACATCCCCGTCGTGGGCGGCGCTCTCGTTGGCCTCGTCGTGGGCGGCGCGTTCTCCACGCTCGTTATGTTCGGTCTGCACTGGGCCGTTATCCCCATCATGCTCAACAACATCGCCATGCTGGGCTACGACCCGCTTATGGCTGCAGGTTCCATCGGCGGTTTCGTGGGTGTTTCTCAGGGCCTGGCCGTTATCCTGCGCACCAAGAGCGACAAGACCCGCAACGTTGCCATCCCGGCCACGATCTCACAGTTCTTTGGCGTGGGCGAGCCGCTGCTCTACGGCATCCAGCTTCCCAGCAAGTTCCTCTTTGTTCAGAACATCATCTTCAGCGGTGCAGCCGGTCTGGTGATGGGTGCTCTCAACGTCCATGCCTTCAGCATGGGCAGCGCCGGCCTCTTTGGTATCCCCACCTTTATGGATCCCTCGGGCGCCGACACCTCCAACATCGTGTTTTACCTGGGCACCCTTGCCGTGATCATGGTCATCGCCTTTATCTTCACCATGGCTACCTATCACGATGACGGTAGCTATCTGGGCAAGAAGCGCGCCGAAAAATAATCGGCCGAGGCCAAACGTCCCCAGCCAGAATGGCGGTCCTGCGTGGCGGACCGCCATTCTGTTAATCGCTTGAGAGGTCATGATGGAGCATACGTTATTGGACGGGGCGCGCTGGATCGCAGGTGTGCCGTTTTGCTACGAGCCCGAGTCGGCTTTTTTTGGCGAAACATATCGAAACCATGTGGTCATGGGGGCGTTTGAGCTTGAAAGCGTGCCCGCACGGGCCGAGCTCGAGCTGGCGGTGCTGGGCTATGCGCGCGTGCGCATCAACGGTAAGCGCGCGGATGGCTCCGAGCTCCTCGGATGGTGGACCAACTTCACCAAAAAGGTCTATGCGCACAAGGTCGACGTGGCGGGCCTTTTGCATGAGGGTGCAAACGAGATCCAGATCGAGCTCGGCAACGGCTTTTTTAACCCCTCGCCCTTACGCCTGTTTGGCAAGTACAACCTGCGCGAGCGCCTGGCCGAGGTCGGCACGCCCCGCGTGGCCGCACGGCTCGTCGACGGCGAGGGCAAGGTGCTCGTTACCACCGATTCCTCGTGGAGTGTGCGCGAGGGCGACCTCCTGTTCAATAACGTATATCTGGGAGAGGTCTTTGACCTGCGAGAGCACGCGCAAAAGGCTGCGCCATGCCCCGTCACGGTCTACGACGGCGATCGATCTGTTGAGCTTTCACCCGTGGTGCCGTGCGTGCGGGCGGGCAGCGTAAGCCCCGCGCGGATTTTTGAGCACGGGGGCGTCACGGTCATCGACTTTGGCGAGGTCGTCGCCGGATTTTTACGTATGCGCGTGGCGGCTCACACAGGTGCGCGCATCGAGCTTCTCTATTCCGAGACCTGGCGCGACGGCGGTCCTTATACAGGGACGGCTGTTGCGGGCTATGCCGGCATGGAGACTCCGCGCGGCGTGTGTCCCGGCGGCCCCGGCGCTCCCGAGCCGGCCGAGCAGCACGACTCGGTGCTCTGCCACGAGGGCGTCAACGAGTTTGAGAACCGCTTCTGCTGGCATTCGTTCCGCTACGTGAGCGTGACGGGCGCGTCTGCTGCCGACATCATCGAGGCGGTGGCGACCTACGTGCATACGGACCTTGCGCAGGTGGGTAAGCTTGATCTGGGCTGCGAGCGCTTTGAGCGGCTGCACGAGGCTGCGATCCGCACCAAGCTCAACAACAACCACGGCCTGTTTGAGGACTGCGCGCGCGAGCGCTTTGGCTACGGCGGCGATATGGTGGCCCTCGCCGCGTCCCAGACGTTCTCGTTTAACGTCGCGGGCCTCATCGACAAGACGCTTGCGGATTTTGCGCGCGACCAGACGGAGCGCGGCGGCCTCCCTGAGACGGCGCCGTTCATGGGTATCGGCTCCAACGGTCCCGCCTATGGCGAGGGGCCGCTTATGTGGCAGATCGCCTATCCGTATCTGGCGCTTGTTGCAGATCGTATCTGCGGGCGCCGCGACCTGCTCGAGCGGGAGTGGGCGGGCATCGAGTGCTTTGGCGACTACCTGCTGGGCTTTGATGCGGCGGAGCTCGCCCCGCACTGCCTGGGCGACCACGGCAGCCTGATTGCGCAGGGCTTCTCGAGCGGCAGTCCCGACAAGGAGTTTGTGGGCTGGTGTGCGATCCTTTGGGCGCTCGGCCTTGTGTTCGAGGCGGGGGAGCGCTTAGGCTGCGATGTCGAGCGCTTTGCTGCGGCCGCCGCAGAGCTGCGGCCTCGGATCATCGATCGCTTTAAGCACGAGAACGGATCGTTTGGCGATGGGACCCAGACGTCTTGGGCGTTTGCCGCGGAGCTCGGCCTGGGCGACCGGTCGGAGCTGGTGGGCGCGCTGGTGCGTGCAATCAAGGCCGAAGGCTGCGTGCTCACCACGGGCATCTTCGGGACCTCGTTTGCCTTTAGGCTGCTTGCGGAGTATGGCTACAGCGAGCTTCTTGAACGCTGGCTGCTGCGCGAAGAGAACCCGAGCCTGCTCGGTATGCTCGCCGACGGCAACGGGGCGCTTATCGAGATGTTCGACGATCCTTTGGCCTCGTGCGACCATGCCATGTTCTCGAGCTACGACCAGTGGTTCTACGAGGGCCTGGGTGGCCTTTTGGTTGCGCGTGACGCGCAGGGCTGCGACAAGCTCACGGTCAAGCCCTACCTTTCGCACGCTACGGACAGTTTTGCCTGTACGTGGAAGACCTGCAAGGGCGCGGTGCGCGTGGAGTGGAAACGCGCGGACGGCGCGGTCACGGTTGCCGTCGAGGTGCCCGAGGGCGTCGAGACGGCCATCGAGTCCCCCTGGGGCTCGGAGGTCCTCTCGTCAAAGACAGAGGGCATGCGTACCGTCATGGTCGTTTCTGAAGAGAAAGGGGGCTGCTAGATGAGCTATCCGCATCTGTTTTCTCCCATCAGGCTGGGCGACACGCTTGTGCAGAACCGCATCGTCGCAAACCCCATGAGCGAGCATTACGAGGATCGCTGCCGCGGTGGCGCCGGTGTCGTGATCTGCGGGCACGCCATTGTGGAGCCCGGGCGCTCGTCGTGGATGAGCGCCGATGAGCCGTATGCATTCTCCAAGTACGAGCGCGAGTCCACGGTGGCCCGCGCCCGCATGGCGCGCGCGGGTGGTGCGGCGGCAAGCATCGAGCTTGCGCATGCGGGTCAGTATGCGCGCACCGTGGACTACGCCATGGGACCGGACGGCTTTGTGCGCGCCGATGGCATCGAGGTGCGCGCCATGACGTCCGCCATGATGGAGCATACGGCCGCATGTTGGGTGCAGGCGTGCGTTGATGCGCGCCGCGCGGGCTTTGACATGGTGTTTTTGCACTTTGGGCACGGCTGGCTCATGGGGCAGTTTTTAAGCCCGCTGTTCAACCACCGCACGGATGGGTACGGCGGTTCCATCGAAAATCGCATGCGCTTTCCCTTGCAGGTGCTGAGCGCCTGCCGCGAGGCCGTGGGGCCGCGCTTTGCCATGGAGGTGCGCATCTCGGCTGACGAGTGGATGCCGGGCGGCATAGAGCTTGACGACGTCATCGCGTTTTGCCGCGAGGCCCAGCGCTACGTGACAAGCATTCAGGTCTCCTGCGGGCTCGATATCGAGCACGAGGCCAACGTGCACACTTCGGCAACTAACCTCGACCCGCATCTGCTCAACCTGGAGCTCGCCCGTGCCGTTAAGGCGGCAGTCGATGTCCCCGTGACGCTCGTGGGCTCCGTCGAGACGCCCGAGGAGGCGGAGCGCGCCATCGCCGAGGGCGCCTGCGACATGGTGGCACTCGCGCGTGCCCTGGCCGCCGACCCCCTGTGGCCCGCCAAGGCACGTGACGACCGTGCCGAGGATATCGTGCCGTGCCTGCGCTGTCTGCAGTGCTACCACATTTCGACGGACCGCTGGAACGTGGGCTGCAGCGTGAACCCGCGCTTTGCCAACGAGGATTTTGTTCCGCGCACGGTGGAGCCCGCGGAGGTTTCGAAGCGCGTGCTCGTGGTGGGTGCCGGCCCTGCCGGCTGCATGGCGGCGATCACAGCCTGCGCGCGCGGTCACAAGGTGGCGCTCGCGGAGCGCGCCGATCGCGTGGGCGGCAATGTGAGGCTTATCGCCCAGGAATCCCACAAGGAGGATATCGCTCGCTACCTGCACTATCTCGAGCACAAGATTGCCGGGCTCGAGCGCGCGGGCGTGCTTGACGTGCGCTTTGGGTGCGAGGTGGACCGTGCCTTTGTGGAGGAGATGGCGCCCGATGCGCTCGTCGTCGCCGTGGGCGCCGAGCCGTTTGTGCCTCCCGTTCCGGGTGTCGATGCGCCCGTCGTTAGGGGGTTTGCCCAGGCTATCGAGCATGTGGAGGACCTCGGCTCGCGCGTGGTGGTCGTCGGCGGCGGCACGATCGGTGCCGAGCTGGCGCTCGAGCTTGCCGAGCAAGGGCACGAGGTCAAGGTGGTCGAGATGGGGCCTGCGCTCGCGGCGCAGGGCAACTCACTCTTTAGGATCGCGCTCCGCCAGATGTTTGACAGGCAGGGCAAGGCCATCGAGGTGCTGCTCAACACTTCTTGCACCTCGATCGGCGATGAGGGCGTGTGCGTGAGCGGGCCCGATGGGGCCGAGCGCGTGCTCGCCTGCGACAACGTGGTAATCGCTGCGGGCGTGCGGCCGCGCACCGCGCTTGCCGAGGGCCTTGCGGGCGTGGTGCCCCAAACATATCTGGTGGGTGACTGCCGCCGGGCGCGCGTCATCAAGGATGCCGTGTTTGAAGGCTACTCTGCAGCGGCATCCATCTAGCACATGTGCTAGGTTGTACAGTGGGTCAGAAGGGAAGGATAGGCGATGTGGATCCTCAAGAAGATCAACAACAACTGCGCGCTCGCCCGCGATGACGACGGGCAGGACCTTGTTGTCTTTGGCAAGGGCATCGCCTACCGCAGGCCCCCTTATGAGCTTAAGGACCTTTCGATCGTCGAGCGCACGTTCTACGGCGTGGGCGGGGCGTCGGTTGCCGCGCTCAAGGATATTCCGTCCGATGTGCTGCTGCTTGCGGCCGATATCGTCGATTACGCGAGCGCCAAGCTCGACACGGAGTTCAACCCCAACGCGCCCGTGACGCTCGCCGACCATATCAATTTTGCCTGCCAGCGCGTGAGCCAGGGCGTGGTGATCGAGACGCCGCTTTCGTTTGACGTGATGCGTCTGTATCCGCGCGAGGTCGCCGTCGCCCGCCGTGCGCTCACGCTCGCAAAGAGCCGCCTGGGGGTTGAACTTCCCGAGGCCGAGGTCACCAACATTGCTCTGCACCTGATCGACGGCGAGTCCGAGCAGAGCAACATGGAGGCTACGATCGAGGCGACGCGCGTGCTTGAGGACCTGACAGAGATCGTGGTGCGGCACATCGGAGCTCTCGATACCTCGTCTTTTACCTATGCACGCTTTGCGATGCATGTGAGATTTTTGCTCGACCGTATCAAGCTGGGGGAGGACGCGGATGCCGGCTTTGGAACGATGCTTCCCGTTATGAAGGAGACGTATCCGGAGTCGTATGCCTGTACGGCAGATATCCTCGCCTACTTTATTTCCGAGCACGGCTGGGAATGCAGCGAGAACGAGACGCTCTACCTGCTGATGCACATCCAGCGCCTGCGCTCGAGCATCGAATAGCAAAAACCACCACAAGAGGGACTGTCCCTCTTGTGGTGGTTTTTGCTACAGGTAGGCTCCCAGGTTGATGTCGGTGGCGGGGGCCGCGGGGGCTGCGGTCGCGTCGGGGGAGATGCTGCGGGTGCTCACGCGCTCGAGCAAGAAGGGGCGTACGATTTCTTGGCGGTTGATGTCCTCGGTGGCCGTGACCGCGGTGACGGTGCGCGCGGCTGAGCCGATGCGGACGTGTTTGGTCTTGGCGGCGGGCTTGTTCTCAATCTGCTCCATGAGCAGCTGCACGCCCTTGCGGCCAATCTCGTAGCCCGGAGGCGCCACCGTGGTGAGGGGGACCGATCCGCTCCAGGCAAGGGGATTGCCGTCGCAGCCGGCCACGCGGACCTGCTCGGGGACGGAGATGCCTTTGTCGATCAGCGCCGAGATAACGCCCGACGCCAGTACGTCGGTCAGGCCGATGACAAAATCGGGGCGCTCGTCATCGGAGCGCTCGGCAATCTGGGTGCCGATGCTGTAGCCGTCGGCAGCGGTATTCCATTCGCCGGCGTCGATGACTTCGATCTTGATATCGGGATGCAGGGCGAGAGCCTTGTGAATGCCAAGCACGCGTAGGGTGAGCTGCATAAATGCTGCTCGACCCACAACGACAATATGGCGTGCGCCACGGGCGATGGCGAGCTCGGCGATGATGCGACCTTGGGCTTCGTTATCGGCAGCCACGTAGTAGCCGGGCTCGGAACAGTGGATGTCCAGATGGACGATCGGCACGGGCATTTTAGTCATGGTCGGGTGCCAGTCGGGGGATGCCATGGGCTGAACCATGACGCCGGACATCTGAGTGCCCATAAAGTAGCGCAGGTAATGGTCTTCGAGAATGTCGTCGTTGTCGGCGTTGGCGATGAGCAAGTCATAGCCGTGCTTGCGTGCCTCGTTATGGGCGCCGCTGGCAATCTGGAGCGAGAAGCCGTGGTCGAGACGGGGGAGGACCAGGCCAAAGGACTTGGTGGCGCCGCCCGCGAGCTGACGGGCGCTTTGGTTGGGCAGGTAACCCAAGCGATTGATGGTCTCGTTGATGAGCTTGAGGGTCTCGGGGCGCAGCTTTTCGGGGTGGTTGAGCGCGTTGGACACCGTGCCCAGCGAGACCCCTGCCTCGCGCGCGACATCGCTGATTTTTATCTTTGCCATAGCGGCCCCTTTGATGCGTTTCAAGTACAAGCCAGATTGTAGCATCCCAAACCTACCAAAAAGGGACAGGTTTATTTTGGCAGGTTTTATCTGGGGAAACGCTGCTACTGCCCCGGACCGCCACAAAGGGGACAGGCACCTTTGTGGCGGTTTGAGCTGCTCGGGCCTTCAATTGTCTCGATCTGTAACATCTGGACGGCAAAACCGGCTCTACCTGTTACAGATCGAGAGATAGTGCAGGGGCCGAACTGTAATGTCTCGATCTGTAACACTAAGCCGGCTTCCGGAGCCCCAGATGTTACAGATCGAGATCTTTCGCTGGGACAGGGCGCCGCCCCGGTCCAAACCGCCACAAAGGCGCCTGTCCCCATTGTGGTGGTTTGGACCAGCTGGACGTGTGTGCATCGGGTGGTATCTAAGTTGAGATACCACTTCTGGTATATCAGCTTGCGTTTGCGTGAGTACAATACTCGAACGTCGTACGTCTCAGCGCCCCTTGTGCGTGGACGTCTTGCAGTCACGCGAACGAAGGGATTTATCCTATGTGCGGAATTGTCGGCTACACCGGCTCTGATATTGCAAAGAACATCCTGGTTACGGGCCTCAAGCGTATGGAGTATCGCGGCTATGACTCCTCGGGCGTCGCGCTCGAGGTGGGCGAGGGCGCCGCGGCGCACCTCGATGTCATCCGCCGCGTGGGCAAGGTCGCGGGCCTGGAGAGCGAGCTTTCCAACATCGACAGCGACGCTACCTGCGGTATCGGCCACACCCGTTGGGCCACCCACGGCAAGCCCTCCATCGTTAACGCCCATCCCCACACCAGCTGCGACGGTCGTATCGCCATCGTCCACAACGGCATCATCGAGAACTTCGCCGAGCTGCGCGAAGAGCTGAAGGGCCGCGGCCACCACTTTAAGAGCGAGACCGATACCGAGGTCTTCGCGCATCTGATCGAAGAGGCTTATGCCGAGACGCACGACCTGATGGCCTCCGTGCGCGAGGCTTGCACCCACGTGGTCGGTGCCTATGGTTTGGCCGCCGTGTGCGCTGACGAGCCCGGCGTGATCGCCGTGGCGCGCAAGGACTCCCCGATTGTGGTCGGCGTGGGCGAAACCGGCTCCTATGTTGCTTCCGATGTCATCGCGCTTATCGACGCCACCCGCGATGTCGTGGTGCTCGAGGACGGTCAGTTTGCAAAGCTCATGCCCGCAGGCGTCGAGTACACCGACGAGACCGGTAATGTGATTGAGCCCAAGGTCACCCATATCGACTGGGATCTGGACATGGCCGAAAAGGGTGGCTACCCCGACTTTATGCTCAAGGAGATTCATGAGCAGCCTCGTGTCGTACGCGATACCCTGGTGGGCCGCATGACGCCTGCTGGCGAGCTCGATATTGACGAGCTGGGCCTTTCGCTCGAGGAGCTCAACGATATCGACCGCGTCTACGTGATCGCCTGCGGCACCAGCTACCACGCCGGTCTCATTGCCAAGAACCTTATCGAGGGCTGGGCTCGCATCCCCACTGAGGTTGAGGCGGCCAGCGAGTTCCGTTATCGCAACCCCATCATTACGCCGACGACGCTCGTCGTTGCCGTGTCCCAGTCGGGCGAGACGGCCGATACCCTTGCTGCCATTCGCGACGCGCGCATCAAGGGTGCCAAGGTCTTCGGCATCACCAACGTGGTGGGTAGCCCCGTGGCGCGTGAGAGCGACGGCGTCATCTACACCAAGGCCAACAAGGAGATCGCGGTCGCCTCGACCAAGAGCTTTATCGGCCAGGTCGTGAGCCTCACGCTTTTGGCTCTGCTGCTGGCGCAGGTCAAGTACCGCCTGACCACCAAGCAGGCACGCATGCTGTTCCGCGAGCTTTCCGATACGGCCGAGCAGATCCAGTGGATTTTGGATACCCAGACCGAGGCCGTTCATGAGGCCGCCCTGCTGTGCAAGGACGCGCAGTCGGCGCTGTTCGTGGGCCGTGGCATGGGTGCCGCTATTTCCTACGAGGGCGCGCTCAAGCTCAAAGAGGTCAGCTACCTGCACGCCGAGGCCTACGCCGCCGGCGAGATGAAGCACGGTCCCATCGCCCTGATCGATCCGGACTTCCCCGTCATCGCTGTGGCCACCAAGAGTGCCACCTACGACAAGACCGTGTCGAACCTCATGGAGTGCAAGGCGCGCGGCGCCAAGGTCATCGTCGTTGCCACCGAGGGCGACGAGGAGATCAACAAGATCGCCGACTGCATTATCCGCGTGCCAGCAGTCCGCGACGTGTTCAGCCCCATCACGGCGAGTGTCCCGCTGCAGCTGCTCGCCCGCGAGGTCGCCATCCTGCGCGGCTGCGACGTCGACCAACCCCGTAACCTGGCCAAGAGCGTCACGGTAGAGTAGTTGGTTCCGCCGTTCTAGCGACTAAAGCCCGGCTCCGCATCAAGACGGAGCCGGGCCTTGTTGCATTTGCCCAGATAAAATCTGCAAAATGAACCTGTCCCTTTTTGGCAGGTTAGCGGAGCTTGCTGGTCTCGAAGTACTCGGGGAACTGGTCCAGAACCTCGGTTTGGTTGCGGAACATCATGTGCAGGTGCTTGCTGACCAAAAAGCTCGCTTCGATGGGGTCGCGACCGGCGATAGCGCGGCGAATCTGCTTGTGCTCGTTCACGATGTCCTGATTGTCGAGAACCTGCGTGGCGGCGCGCAGCCAGCGGAAGCGCTCCAGGTCGGCATTGGTCTCTTCGAGCCACGACCACACGGTGCTGCGACATGCGATGCTAAAAATCATGTGATGCATGAGGTTGTCGCTCAAAAAGAAGCCGATGCGATCCTCCTCGGCCATGGCCTTTTCCTGCAGCACGATGGCGCGGTCGAGCTGCTCGATGCCGGCCGACGTGGCGCGCGCACAGCACTCCACGATCACCTGCTTTTCCAGATGCTCGCGAATGTAGCAGGCACTCTCGGCAAGGGTGAGGTTGATGGGTGAGACGTAGGTGCCGCTTTGGGGCACGGTGCGCACCAGGCCTTCCTGCGCCAAGCGAACCAAAGCCTCGCGCACGGGCGTGCGCCCCATATCCAGGTCATCGCAAAGTTGCTTGACGCCCAGCTTTTCGCCCGGCTTGTAGTCCAGGTAGACGATTTTGCGTCGAATGGTGTGGTAGGACTGGTCCTGTAGGCTCGTTTCCTGCTCGCCGACGTGCATCGATTCTTCCATAGCGCCTCGCAACTGTTCTATCAAACTCATATGTCAGTTGTTAATTATGCCGCGAATCAGCTCTCCGCGGTGGGTAATTCGGCTGTTGCCTGAGAACTATTGCGGCATCTTAGTCTGTGTTTGCGCAAGGCTGTGCTCAATGTTGCCGTATCATAAGCCGTCGCAAACGTGAAATAGAAAGAAGGAATCCCATATGCAACTGGCAAATATCGTACGCGAGCGCTGGAAAGGCGTCTTGTTCTGCCTAATCATCGCCATTCCCGCGACGTTGCTCGGCAAACAAATTGAAGTGGTCGGCGGTCCGGTGTTTGCCATCCTCTTTGGCATGGTCCTGGCGCTCGTCTTTCCCAAGAATCGTCGCGAACAGCTCGCCGCCGGCGTCACCTATACGTCCAAAAAAGTCTTGCAGTACGCGGTTATCCTGCTTGGCTTTGGCATGAACCTCTCCCAGATTCTGTCCAAGGGCGCCCAGTCGCTGCCGATTATCGTGGCGACGATCTCGACTTCGCTTGTCATCGCCTTTGTGCTCTGCCGCGTTATGAACGTGCCGGGCAAGATCGCGACGCTTGTAGGTGTGGGTTCGTCGATTTGCGGCGGTTCGGCCATTGCTGCGACCGCGCCCGTCATCGATGCCGACGATCGCGAGATTGCCCAGGCCATTTCGGTCATCTTCCTGTTTAACGTTATCGCGGCGCTCGTGTTTCCGACGCTCGGCGGCATGCTCGGGCTGACCAACGAGGGCTTTGGCCTGTTTGCCGGTACCGCCATCAACGACACCTCGTCCGTAACGGCTGCGGCGAGCGCTTGGGACAGCATGCATCCCGGCGCCAATGTGCTCGAGAGCGCTACAGTGGTCAAGCTCACCAGGACGCTGGCCATTATTCCCATCACGTTGGTCCTCGCATGCTGGCAGATGCATCTGGCACGCAAGGCCGGCGGCGACGCCAAAAGCACGTTCTCCCTTAAACGCGCGTTTCCCATGTTTGTGCTGTTCTTTGTGCTGGCGAGCGTGATCACCACGGTGTTTCAGCTTCCCGTGTCCATCACGGCGCCCATCAAGGAGCTGTCGAAATTCTTTATTGTGATGGCCATGGCGGCTATTGGTTTTAATACCGATATCGTCGAGCTGGTCAAAAAGGGCGGCAAGCCCATCGCGCTGGGCTTTTGCTGCTGGATTGGTATTGCGTGCATGAGTTTGGGAATGCAACACGTGCTGGGAATCTGGTAGAGAAGTAGCTTGTTTGCGTGCTGCGTGCTGGCGAGCACATTCTCACGGTGGAGCGATAGGAGCTCTTGCGGGTATGGCTTGTCCGCAGGTTTATAAGTCCCGAAGAGCTCTTATCGCCCCGCCAGGATGGCGATGCGGGGCAACACCTATACTCGCAGGACGGCGCTTTCTGCCCTATAGTGTTTGGTGAGCAATATCGTTCAATTTTGAAACACTCGGTCGTGCGACCGTCGGCGGTTGCACGTTGCTGCGGACAGGGGCAAATAATGGATAGCGATGTCAAGCTGAACATCTTGACCGAGGCCCTGGCTGCTGCCGGGGCCTCGGCATTGGCAATCGATGCGCGTGGAGACGTCGCGATCTCGACCATGAATGACGCGGCGCTCGAGCGGGATGTGGCGGCTTTTGTCGCTGAGCGCCTCGACCGTATAGGAGACGGCGCGCGTCTGGTTATGGGACGTGCAGGTACGCGCCTGAGCCTGACCGTTCGCCCCACCGACAAAGAGGGCGGGGGCCTTTGGGCCGTCGTGGTTCGCGAGGTGCGCGGCGCCGCCGCGCATGCGGGCATCGAGTGGCTCAACGCCGACGAAGTTGAGGCCCGCTACGAATCGAGTGCGTACGGCATCGTTGAGGGTGCCGCTGCGGTGGCTGCACCGGTTGCCGAGAGCTACGCGCGCGGTGTGCCCCTTATGCTCGAGGGTGAGCTGGGAGCGGGTCAGGTTGAGATCGCCAAGCGCCTCTATCTGGACGGTCCTTTTGCCGATCAGCCCTTTGTTTCCGTCGCGCTCGATGAACTCACCGATCGCGGTTGGCGCCATGTGCTCAAAAGCTCCGAATCGCCGTTGTTCCAAACGGGGCTGACCCTTTGCATTGAGGGCTGGAATGCGGTTGGCCCTCAGCGCCTCCGCGAGCTCGTTTCCACGATGGCCGACACCGCGTTGGCGACGCGCTGCCATGTGGTGCTGACAGCGAATGACATGCCGGGCGGCGGCGAAAGTGATCAAGCCGCCTTTGTGACCGAGCGTTTCGCCTGTGCGGTGAGTGTGGCGCCGGCAATCGCCGAGCAGGGAGCCGCGTCGACGAAGGTTGCGCGCTATTTGGAATATCTCGCTGATGCATTTGGGACGGCAGCGCCCACGCTGTCTGCCGCGGCGACGAAGACGCTCGATGCTTACCGCTGGCCGCGCAATTATCTGCAGCTCCGCGAGGTCTCGGAACGACTGTATATATTGGTGGGGGCGGGCACGGTGGACCGCGCTGTGGCGGAGGAAGTGCTCGCCCAAGAGGACGTGATTAAGACCGCAACCTTTGGCGCCCCGACGCTCGAAAGCGACCTGTATATCCTGCGACCGCTGGCCGATACCGAGCGAGATATCGCGCATCTGGTTGTAGATCATCTCCATGGCAACCGAACCCGTGCGGCGGAGGTGCTGGGCATAAGCCGTACAACGCTGTGGCGCTTGCTGAAGGACGATGACCGTTGAGCGAGGCGTCCGTGACCGCGCGCGACGCGTGTGCTACAGTCCAAAGCGTTATTGTTTCGATTCGGTTACGGCGTGCGAGGGCATATGGCTGAGATTTCAAAACCGAGCCGCAGAAGGCGGAGTGCCGCGCCGGTCAACCGACGCACGACATCGGTGACGTGGGGCAAACACGCCTCGGGGTTTGATGGCTCGTTCAAACGCACCAAATATGGCTATCCTTCGGCAAGCGCCCGCTTGGCCATGCAGGCAGAGTCCTCGTTGTTGGGCCGCAAACGCGTGGTGGGATCAAAGCTCAAGCACGACGGAACGCTCGGCTACATCAGCCGCGGGGCGGCTCGCCGCAGCGGGCTCAATCCCGCCGGCTGGCATCGCTACGTGCCGATCGTGGCCGCCGTTGCAGTGATCGTCATCGCGCTCGCTGCGCTCGGATATGCCGGCGGTGGCGCCAACTTGGACGCAATGTTTAAATCGCCCGAGCTCGCGCATGCAGGCACAGAAGTTGTCGAGGGCGCACAGACCCAGACGGGCGTTGCGCCCCAGCGCGGTATCGTCGCGGCGGCCTCCACCATCGCCGATGCGCAAAAGGACGAAGACAAGCAAGGCGACGACGTCGAAACGGCCCAGACGAACGAAACGACGACAACGGCGACGTCAATATAAGTTGCGAGTGGGGTAGCTAAAATAGCCCCGTCCCAAATTAGCTACCCCTGCTGACGTTCCTGTACTATTTCACGTACACCACGTTGTTGCGGCGCGGCTTTGGCTCGGGTAGCGTGTCCTCGGCGTAGCCAAGAATGCAGTTACCGACACCGCGCAGGCTGCCGTCGGCGGGCAGTCCCCAGCTGGCCAGCAGCTCCAGGCCCTCGGGCGAGTCAAAGACCTCATGCGCGCGGTGAATCCAGCACGAATCGACACCCAGCGCATAGGCAGCATTGAGCAGGTTGCCCATGGCGAGCGAGCCGTCTTCCAGGTGTGTGGGCACGCTGCGGTCAACCAGCACCACCACAACGGTCTTGGCGCCATAGAAGGGGTCGCTGTTGCTGCCCATGACCTGGGCGTTGAGCTGTGAGAGACGCTCGACGGTCGCGGGGTCGGTGACGGCGACAAACGTCACCGGCTGGCGGCCCATGCCGCTCGGTGCATATTGGCCGGCTTCGATAATACGTGCAAGCTTTTCGGCCTCGACGGGACGATCGCTGTAGTTGCGGCAGCTGCGGCGGTGAATGAGCGCTTCGATAGTCTCCATGGTGTCTCCTTGCGGTGGCGTTGCAGATGCCCCGTTCATACCCGTCGGGCTCAAACGATAGACGGTCAATTGCCCGGCCAAAAGGATAGATTCCAATTGGGAAAATAGGTTTGCATAAAAGTACCTTCAGAATGTGACAAACCAATGGGATGGTTAAACGTTTTATCCCGTCTACCCTGCGGTTTTTTACCACTTGCCTAAATGACGAACGCATAACCTCTGATAAAGGTTTTACTAAAGGAGTACCAACGTTTATCAATGCGCCGTGGTGGCGCCGGGCCAGGAGGTAACATCATGTTCCAGGCTGGAGATGTCGTCGAGACCGATTTCGAAGGATTTCTGAAGCTGCTGCGTTCCAAGACGCGCGCTTTCGTGTCGATCAACGATCACGAGTACTACATCACGCACACCGATGGCTATTGGCGTGTTCAGGATTGCGAGGCCCTCAACGACAAGGGCCACTTTACTGACTGCTCCGAGCTGGTCAACACGGTCTGCGAGGTCGTCGAGCTGCCGTGGATTGCCGGCAAGAGCCTGCATGACAGCTTCTCGGGCGCTACGGTCTATGAGGCCGTCGCCGCCTAACGGGCAATAAAACCCGATTTTCACGTGACCGTTGGCGCCGCCCCCGCGCCGGCGGTCTTTTTCTGCCGATAGGCCATAAAAGTTCACGCATTTGCGGAGAGCCTGTTGACGATAGTCAAAACTCGGACTAATCTAGAGACACAAAATTGGTCAAAAATCGGACAATTGAATGGTGGGATAGATGAATAGTACGGTTACGCTGGTCGACTTCGACCGGTTGCTCAATGGACTCGACCATATCTATTCGGAGTTCTCGCGCGCCTGCGGCCTTTCGGACTGCGCTTACTGGATGCTCGTCGATACCAGCACGGCGGGCGGCAGTATTGCCGTAAGCCGTCTGACAAGCGAATGGTTCTACAGCAAGCAGACCATCAACTCTGCAATTAAAACCTTGACGGCGCGGGGCTTCGCAACGTTGGAGTTTGCCGAAGGCAGCCGTAAGAACAAGGTTGTGAGCCTGACCGAAGAGGGCAGGCGATTTGCCGAGCGTTATGCGCTGCCGGCACTCAAGGCCGAACAGCGAGCCTTTGGCGCGCTTGAGCCATGTGAGCAGCGCGAGATTATGCGCTTGATCGGCAAATTCTCTCAGGTGCTCGGCGATGGGTGCGATGCCTTTAAGCAGCATATCGCTGCCGAGAGCCAAGCCGAGAATCAAGGTGAGGGGGAGTCGTGCGACTGTTAATGAGGTTTCTAAAGCCATATCGAGGGCTTGTCGCAGTGACGCTGCTGGTGCTGCTGGTGGATAACGTCGGTACGCTGTTGGTTCCCACGATGCTGGCGAACATGGTCAACACCGGTATTACCACGGGCGATGTCGACTACATTTTACGCAACGGCCTATACATGTTTATCGCCACCAGCATGGCTAGCGGCGGCACGGTGCTGGGCTGCTATCTTTCGGCGCGCCTGGCCGCCAACGTGGCTTGCGATATCCGCAATGCCGTGTACGACAAATCGCTCGAGCTCGCGGCCAGCGATTTTGAGCGCTTTGGCACGGGATCGATGATCACACGCTCGCTCAACGACATCAACGTGATCCAGCAGGCTATCTTGCAGACGATTCAGTTGGTGCTGCCGGTGCCGTTCTTGGCCGTCGCGGGCATCATTTTTGCTTGGTTCATCGATCCCGCCATGGGAACGCTGCTGGGCGTGGTGGTTGCGATCGTGCTGGTGGCGGCGGTCTTTACGGTGGCTAACGCCGCGCCGATCTTTATGCGCCTGCAGAGCTTTATCGACCGCATGAACGTGGTGCTGCGCGAAAACATCGTGGGCGTGCGCGTCATCCGTGCGTTTAACAAGGAACGCCATGAGGAGCAACGCCTAGACGAGGTGTTTAGCGATTACGCGGCCAACGCCATCAAGGTCAACCACCTGTTTGTGGGCCTCGACAGCTCAAGCTTCTTTTTGATGAACATCGCCGAGGTGGCGGTGCTGTGGGTGGGCGGCAACCGCGTAGGCGTCCACGCCATGCAGATTGCGAGTATCTCGGCGGTGCTGGAGTATGCAATTCTGATCCTGTTCTTTGTGATGATGGCCCAGATGGTGGTGCTGACGCTTCCGCGTGCTGCCGCGTGCCTGAACCGTGCGCAGCAGGTGTTGGAGATTGAGCCGAGCATCGTCGATGGCGAGCGCACGCTGGATGACGGGGCGCGCGAGCCCCAAGACGAAGCCGATGCGGTGGCCGTGTTCGACCACATGTCGTTTCGCTTTGACGATGCCGACGAGGACACCCTGTGCGACCTGAGCTTTGCCTGCCGTCGCGGTCAGACGACTGCGATCGTTGGCTCGACAGGCTCGGGCAAATCGACGGTGGCAAAGCTTCTGCTGCGCTTCCACGATGCCACCAAGGGCTCCATTCGCCTGAATGGTGTGGACCTGCGCGAGCTTACGCAAGACGAAATCCGCGGGCGCATTGCCTATGTGCCGCAGAAGGCGTGGCTGTTCTCGGGCACCGTGGCAAGCAATCTGCGCTTTGGCAACGAAGACGCGACTGAGGCCGACATGCTTCATGCGCTCCAGGTTGCCCAGAGCACCTTTGTGCTCGATCAGCCGCAGGGGCTCGATACCCCGGTGGCGCAGGGCGGTACGAACTTCTCGGGCGGCCAGCGCCAGCGCCTGGCCATTGCTCGCGCGCTCATGAAGCAGGCCGATCTATATATCTTCGACGATAGTTTTTCGGCCCTGGACTTTAAGACTGATGCCGCCCTGCGCCATGCGTTACAAGATGAGACACGTGACGCAGCGGTGCTCATCATCGCGCAACGCATCTCGACGATTTTGCACGCCGACCAGATTGTCGTGCTCAAGGACGGCGAGATTGTGGGCTTGGGCACGCATAGCGAGCTTATGGAAACCTGCGAGGTGTACCGCGCCATCGCGGAATCGCAGATGAAGGGAGGTGAGTAGCATGACCGAGGAGCTCAAGAAGCAGGGCGGCGTTGATGACGCCGCTGCCGCGGGACTGGTCGAGGAAACGGCTGCCGCGTCGACCGAGCTGGATGACGCCGCCAAGGCTGCAGCCGAGCGCGAGGCTCGCCGCCAAGCGCTCTACGAGGAAAACGAACGTGCCGAGGACGAGCGCGCCCGCGCCGAGGCAGAGCGTATGCGCGACGTGGACGACGAAGACGAGGACGAGACACCTCGGGATACCTGGGCGACGGTGCGCCGCCTGTGGAGTGAGGCTGCCGGCGACCATTGGCGCTTCTATATCGTGTTCGCGAGCATTGTGTTCTATGTCATCTTTAACACTGCTGCGCCGGCATATAGCGCCCGCGTGATCGATGAGCTGTGGGGCCACATTCAGGTAGCGTTTGTCAACAACGCCACCTTCAGCATCACCTGGGAGAACTGCGGCAGGACTATCTTCATCTACTTTTTGATTTGGACGGCCGCCGCTTCGTTCTACGCGCTCCAGAGCTTTTTGATGTCGAGCGTGGCCGAACGCCTCAATCTGCGCCTGCGTAACCGCATCGCGCAAAAGCTCAACCGTCTACCGCTCGCCTATTTTGACGCGCATCGTCCCGGCGAGGTCGTCAGCCGCGCGACCAACGACCTGGACAAGATGTCCGAGAGCATGCAGCGCGGATTGCTGCAGCTGCTCGTGTCGATCGGCACGGTTGTTGGTGCTGTGAGCGTGATGTTCGTGTTCAGCGTGCAGCTTACGCTCGTCTTTCTGTTCTTTACGGCACTGTCGCTGCTGGTGACGAAGGTCGTCTCGCGCCGCACACACGATGTGACGGGCGAGCGCCAGGAGTGGGTGTCCAAGATTACGAGTGCGGTCGAGGAAGGCTATTCGGGCCGTCTGGTGATCCGCGCGTTTAACCGCGAACGTCAGAGCTCCGCTGAGGTGCACGAGGCTTCGAAGGAACTGGCTCGTGTGAGCACCAAGGCCGACTTTATGATCAATGCTGTCGGCCCCGCGGTGCGCTTTATCGGCCGTTTGGCGCAGATCGTTATTGCGCTCGTGGGCTGCAGCATGCTGGTCGCCGGCCACATGACCGTCGGCGTGTTCCAGGCGTTCTTCCAGTTTATCTACGAGGCGTCCGAGCCCATGACGCAGCTGTCGTTTACCTTCAACTCGCTGCAGAGCGCGCTGGCGAGTGCAGAGCGCGTGTTCGACCTGCTCGATGAGCCCGAGATGGAGGCCGATCCGCTGTCGGACGAGGCCGCCAAGCTGCCGGGTCGCGTGGAGGGCCGCGTCTCCTTTGAGCACGTGCGCTTTGGTTATTCGCCCGACAAGCCGCTTATGCGCGACGTGTCGTTTACCGCCGAGCCGGGCCAGAAGATTGCCGTGGTGGGAACCACGGGCGCAGGCAAGACGACGCTCATCAACCTGCTCATGCGCTTCTACGAGATTGACGGCGGGCGTATTACGCTCGACGGCGTGGATACGAGCCGCATGGACCGCGGCGAGCTACGGCAGCAGTTTGGCATGGTGCTGCAGGACGCCTGGCTGTTCGATGGCACGATTGCCGAAAACATCGCCTACGGCTGCCCCGAGGCAACGCGCGACGAAATTGTGGCCGCCGCTCGTGCCGCGCAGGTCGACTTCTTTGTGCGCACCATGCCGCAGGGCTACGACACGCGCGTGGCCAACGATGCCGAGAGCATCAGCCAGGGCCAACGCCAGCTGCTGACCATTGCGCGCGTGCTGCTCAACAACCCGGCGATTCTCATCCTGGACGAGGCGACCTCAAGCGTGGACACGCGTACCGAGCTTGCCATCGGCCGTGCCATGGACGCGCTCATGCGCGGGCGCACGAGCTTTGTGATCGCGCATCGCCTGTCGACGATCGTGGATGCCGACCTGATCTTGGTCATGGATCACGGCAACATTATCGAGCAGGGCACGCATAAGGAGCTGCTGGCTGCCGAGGGTGCCTACGCCGACCTCTACTTGAGCCAGTTCGCCTAATGTGACAAAGGGACAGTCCCGCATGTCACATCAAAAAGAAAGGCGCGCCGGGGATGGATTCCCTGGCGCGCCTTCTTGCGTTGATGCCGATGTCGTTTTGTGCCGCTTGCGTTCCTAGCGCTCGTCCACGAGCTTGGCGACGAGGGCTTTGAGCTCGGCCACCTCTCGCTCGAGTTCTTTGACGCGGCGGGCGTTCTCGGTGATGCCTTGGCGGTTGAGGGCACTCTGCTCGGCAGCGTCATCGGGCATGTACTCGCGATGCTGCTTGGCGTCGAAGCTCTCCTCGAACACGCGGCAGCCGTTGCGCTTGATGATGCGTCCCGGCACGCCCACGACGGTGCAGTTGTCGGGCACGTCCTTGACGACGACCGAGTTGCCGCCGATCTTGACGTTGTTGCCGATGCGGATGTTGCCGAGCACCTTGGCGCCCGTGCCCACGGTGACGTTATCGCCGAGCGTTGGGTGGCGTTTGCCGGTCTCGTTGCCGGTGCCGCCGAGCGTAACGCCCTGGTAGAGCACGCAGTTGTCGCCCACAATGGTGGTCTCGCCGATGACGACGCCCATGGCATGGTCGATAAAGAAATGCTTGCCGATCTGTGCCGCGGGATGAATCTCGACGCCGGTGATGTGGCGGGTGATTTGCGAGAGCACGCGGGCGAGCGAGCGATGACCGTGCTCCCAGAGCCAGTGCTCGGGCACGTGGTTCCACTTGGCGTGCAGGCCAGGATAGGAAAGGAAGATGACCAGACCGTTTTGTGCAGCGGGGTCTTGCGCCTGGACGGTCTTGATATCCTCGCGAATGGTATTGATAAAGCTCACCGGCCGCCCTCCCTTAGCGCCATGGCAATGCGATTCAATAAAGTATAGCGATTTGCTAGGGATTAGGAAGGACAATCTTGGCGCCATTGCGCTACAGATGTCAGTTATGCAAACTTGCTGGTAATGGAGTCATGCTTTTGTGGGGTTGCGCACGAGGGGGCACCGCAACCGTATACTGGTCAACTTGGACGTATCCGCGCCCACAACTGAGAGGTTTTACTTCATGGGTTTCATCAATTTTATCGCCGAGCTGCTTAAGGATCCGCGCACCGCGATCGCCAGCTGGATCGCCGCCGGCCCGCTTATGGCCTACGGCTGCGTGTTCCTGATCATCTTTATCGAGACGGGCGTGGTGTTCTTCCCGTTCCTTCCTGGCGATTCACTGCTGTTTGCTTCGGGCTTCTTTGCCCACAACGGTGGCTTTAACATCCTGGCCCTGCTGGCCGTCGCATGGGCGGCTGCCATCTTGGGTGATCAGTGCAACTTTATGATCGGTCACTTCTTTGGCAAAAAGATCATCGCTTCGGGCAAGGTCAAGGCCATGACGCCCGAGCGCATTAAAAAGTCCGAGGACTTCTTGGACAAGTGGGGCCATCTGGCCATCTTCCTCGGTCGCTTCTTCCCGTTCATCCGCACCTTTGTGCCCTTTATCGCCGGCATGGGCGGCATGCACTGGCGCAATTTTGTCATCTTTAACGTGCTGGGCGGCATTACCTGGTCGACGCTCTTCACACTGCTGGGCTACTTCTTTGGCGGCATCCCCTTTGTGCAGGAGCACTTTGAGCTGCTAATCGTCGGCATCGTTGCCGTGTCGATCATCCCGACCGTGGTCGGTCTGGTTAAGGCTAAGCTGGGCAAAAAGAACGCGTAGCTCGAGTCAGCGCGCAAACCGTGCAGTTGAGGCCCGTCACCGCTTACGGTGGCGGGCCTTTTTGCTTCGGTCAAATGAAAATACTTTAGTTAGTTAAAGAAAAACGTTTTATCCGACGCGCGTGCGGAGTACAATCTCGTGCATGCGAATCGACGTGCCATCGGCTTTGATGCTGCTCGCGTGTCCCGTCCGGCTCTACGCTCCGGGCGTGCGACGTTGCGACGCGGTCGGCCTCGGTCCTTGCGTGCGGGTTCGCGAGTATGCAACTGTGTATGTAAGGAGCGACATATGACTGTCGAGAAAAAGGATATCGATTGGGGTAGCCTCGGCTTTGGCTACATGAAGACCGATTACAGCTACGAGGCCCATTGGAAGGACGGCGAGTGGGACGAGGGTGGCCTGACCACCGACCACACCCTGCATGTCTCCGAGTGCGGCGGCATCTTCCATTACTGCCAGGAGGTCTTTGAGGGCCTGAAGGCCTACACCGCCGAGGACGGCAGCATCGTCTGCTTCCGTCCCGACATGAACGCCGAGCGCATGTACAACTCTGCCCAGCGCCTCGAGATGCCCCCGTTCCCCAAGGACAAGTTCGTTGAGGCCGTCAAGCAGGTCGTTTCTGCCAACGCCGCGTGGGTTCCGCCCTTCGGCTCCGGTGCGACCCTGTACGTGCGTCCGTTTATGATCGGCTCCGGTGACGTGATCGGCGTGGCTCCCGCTCCTGAGTACACGTTCCGCATTCTCGTGACCCCGGTCGGTCCGTACTTTAAGGGCGGCCTCAAGCCCGTCAAGCTGCGCGTTTCCGAGTATGACCGTGCTGCACCGCACGGCACCGGCAACATCAAGGCCGGCCTGAACTACGCCATGTCCCTTAAGCCCACGATGGAGGCCCATCGCGAGGGCTATGCCGAGAACCTGTATCTCGACTCCGAGTCCCGCACCTATGTCGAGGAGACCGGTGGCGCCAACGTCCTGTTCGTGAAAGAGGATGGCACGCTCGTCGTTCCGCAGTCGCACACCGACTCCATCCTGCCCTCTATCACCCGTCGTTCGCTCGTTCAGGTTGCTCAGGACCTGGGCATGACCGTTGACCAGCGCCCCGTCGAGTGGGCCGAGGTCAAGGTCGGCACCTTTGTGGAGTGCGGCCTGTGCGGCACCGCTGCCGTCATCTCTCCGGTTGGCGAAATCGACAACAAGGTTTACGGCGCCGACGAGACCGTGACCTTCCCGGCTGGATACACCGAGATCGGCCCTGTGATGAAGAAGCTTCGCGAGACCCTGACTGGTATCCAGTCTGGTGCTGTCGAGGACAAGCACAACTGGGTTTACACCGTCGCGTAAGCTGTCTTAGCTGTCCGGCCCGAGGGCGACCTTCCTTTCCGGCGCGTCCTCGGACATGAAAGAACCTCCGCTGCGCACTACGTGCGGCGGGGGTTCTTTCGTCCTGCGGAGTGCGCCGGAAAGGAAGGTCGCGCTTTTGTTTTGGTTCGCGCCATGTGGGGGTGGTGGCGACGTGCATTTTTGCGAGTATTCTGCAATCGAAGGCCCCTGCATACCGACCTCGGGCAAAAAATCGGGAGTTCTCGATGTTTTCTACGGATGATGGGCGGGGTTATGGGCTGGCAGCGTTTGATTTGCAGGGATATTCGCGGCCTTTGGCACTTATCGTGGCGCCCGAAGCTCTTGGTTATGTTGAATACTCCTAAAAATGCACGGCGCTTAGAGGGGGACCTTTGCGAAAAAGGAAACCGCCCCGTCGAAGTATGCACTCGACGGGGCGGTTTATACATTTGGCCGATTAAGGATGCGCTGTCAAACTACTAGAACTTGACGGTCGGGGCCTGGCGGGCTGCTTCGGCGGCCTCGAAGCCCTGGCGCTCCTTAAACTGAAAGATGCCGGCAAAGATGACAGCCGGGAACGTCTGAATGGCGTTGTTGTAGCTGAGCACGCAATCGTTGTAGCTCTGGCGTGCGTAGCTAATCTTGTTCTCGGTATCCTCGAGCGATGCCTGCAGCTGCGTAAAGTTGGTATTTGCCTTAAGATCGGGGTAGGCTTCGGCTACGGCGAAGAGCTGACGCAGCGCACCGGTCAGCACGTTGTCGGCTTCCATCTTGGCCTCGGGCGTGGTGGCCTTGACGGCGGTGTTACGCGCGCTGATCACGGCGGAGAGCGTCTCCTGCTCGTGCTTGGCGTAGCCCTTGACGGTCTCGACCAGGTTGGGGATCAGGTCGTTGCGGCGCTGCAGCTGCGTATCGATGTTCTGCCAGGCGTTATCAATGCGGTTACGCTTGGTGACCATGTTGTTGTAGATGCCGGCGATGGCGCAGACAATCACAATGACAACAACGATGCCGATGATGACGGTAATCATGATGTCTCCGTTTCGAATGGCCGCGGCGGCATGCGCCAGCTGCCGTTGGTATAACGCTACTAGTATACCCGCAACGTTTTGCCGTGCCGAACTTTCCGGTAAGCGTTATGTTTTCGGTGGGGTTGGCACTGGGGCAAAGCGCGCGAGGTACAGGTGTAAGATATGCGACAGATTGACGAGTGTTGTCTTTGCCCTGAGGATGGCGATACCAGTGGACCTTCGCATCAAGAAAACCTACCGTGCCCTGTTCGATGCCTTTACCGAGCTTCTCGAGGAGCATCGTTTTGAGGACCTGACGGTTGCCATGCTGTGCGACCGCGCCATGATTCGCCGCACGACGTTCTATAAGCACTTTCGCGACAAGAACGATTACTTTGCCTTTTATATCGATGAGCTCATGTCGGGCTTGCCGCAAAAACAGCCCGATGAGGCCGGCGCAGTGTCTGCCGAGGACGTGCGCGCGCTTCGGCACGCGATTTTGGACGATGCCATGGATTTGATTCTGGCGCACGAGCAGCTCATGGATAACATTTTGGCAAGCAGCATGTCGGGCATGTTGACCAACGTTATTTGCGACCGTATTGCCCGCTCCATCCGCGAGCGTGTGATGAACGTGCTTGCCGAGGATGCCCTGGCCCCCGTGTCACTCGAGACGACGTCTGAGTTTGTCGCCGGCGGTATTATTCGACTTTTCACGATATGGTGGGAATCGGGCCACGATCTTGAGCGTCGACCCGAGATGGCCGACGTGGTCGATGCGCTGTTTGAGCGGACCATGACGCCGGTGCATCACTAAAAGTGGCGGAGAGAGGGGGATTCGAACCCCCGGAACGCTCTCGCGCTCAACGGTTTTCAAGACCGCCGCATTCAACCGCTCTGCCATCTCTCCGTGAGTCGTAATGATAGCATCGTTTTGAATTTGCAACAGGGAAGGCGAACGATGACGATCACCGAAATCGACGAGAAGTTCATGCGCGAGGCGCTGGCGGAGGCTCGCGCCGCCGCGGCGGTGGGCGAAGTCCCCATTGGTGCCGTGGTAGTGCGCGCGGGCGAGATTGTCGCGAGGGCGCATAATCGCCGCGAGCTCGATCAGGACCCTTCGGCGCATGCAGAGTTTGCGGCCGTGTGCGCCGCTGCCCAGGCACTTGGCCGCTGGCGCCTTTCCGATTGCACGGTCTACGTGACGCTTGAGCCTTGCTGCATGTGCGCGGGCCTTATGGTCAACGCGCGCGTGGGGCGCTGCGTGTATGGCGCGAGCGACGCCAAGGCCGGCGCGCTGGGATCCCTATACGATTTGAATGCCGACTCGCGCCTGAATCATCGGTTTAATGTGACCGCCGGCGTGCTGGCAGACGAGTGTCGTGAGGTGTTGAGCGGGTATTTTTGTGGGCTGCGTGGTGCCGATGGTGCTGGCTGCGGTTGTGGGGCCGATCTTGAGGCACATGCCGCTCACGCTGAGGCGCTCGCGTGTGCCGAAGATATCGTCGTTGAGGCGGTCGATTTTGGTGCCGCGTGCCGCCGGCCCCGCCGTGTGCTGTTGGCGATTGATTCCTTTAAGGGCAGCGTTTCGAGCGCGCAGGCGGAGGCGGCGGTTGCCGAAGGCGTGCGCCGCGTTTGGCCCGATGCCGAGGTGCGCACATTGCCGCTGGCAGATGGTGGTGAGGGAACGCTCGATGCCGTTGCCGCGTGCGGTGGCGAGCTTGTGACCTGCGAGGTTGCAGGGCCCTTTGGCGAGCATGTGCCTGCCCGGATGCTGGTTGATGTCGAGCACGAGTCGGCTGTTATTGAGATGGCCGAAGCCGCGGGCATCGGGTACTCGCCTTGCACGGAGTCGTCGGCGCTGGCTGCTACAACCTATGGCGTGGGTGGGCTGATGCTCCGTGCGGTTCGTGCCGGGGCAAAGACTATCTATATTGGCTTGGGCGGCAGCGCCACCAACGACGGTGGCGCCGGTATGCTGCAGGCGCTGGGCGCGCGCCTTGTCGATGAGCACGGCCGCGATATCGCTCCCGGTCTCGCGGGTCTCGAACACGTGGTGAGTATCGATTTGGCGCCAGCGCTTCGGGCGCTGAGCGGCGCGCGTGTCGTGGTGCTTTCCGATGTCGAGAATCCGCTTGTGGGACGCCGAGGCGCGCTTGCGGTGTTCGGCGGGCAGAAGGGTCTGCCGGCGGATGATGCCGAGGTGCTGCGCAGATACGACGGCTGGATGGTCGGCTACGGTCGCTTGCTCGATGCGGCGATTGCCAGAGCTCGAGCCCAGGGGTTGTTGCGCACACCCGAGGGCGCACGGACATTTGGCTCGGTGCTCGGTGTACCCGGCGCGGGCGCTGCCGGCGGCCTGGGTGCCGCGCTGTTGGCGCTTGGCGCGGAGCTGTGTTCGGGCGTGGAGACGGTGCTCGATCTCGTGGGATTTGACGAGCGCGTGCGCGATGTCGACCTGGTCATAACGGGCGAGGGCAATATGGATGAGCAGTCCGCCGCCGGTAAGGCACCGGTGGGCGTGGCCCGCCGCGCGAAGCGATATGGCAAGCCGGTGGTCGCCGTCGTGGGCGGTCGTGCCGTCAGCCTGGACACGGTGTATGAGCAGGGTATCGACTTGGTTTTGCCGATTTGCCGCAAGCCCATGGACCTGGAACAGGCACTCGATCCGCAAGAAGCCACAACCAACCTCATCTGTGCCGGCGAGTCAGCCGCCCAAGCCTACGACCTCGCCCGCCTCTAAAACCCATCCCCTCGATAAGTTGCGGTGAAATACGGAGTGTTTTTGCCTTTAAGGTGCCAATTCAGTCCGTATTCCACCGCAACTTCGAGAATGTCCATTCGAGGTTGGCTGCCTTGTGCCTTGGGTCGGACCGCCTGCCACGAAATGCGGCCATCTACTACGTTAAACCGGCCACCCTCGACCATCCCGGAATTTACAAAAACAAAACCGAAGGTAGAAAGCTTGCCGATTTTCGAAAAAGTCGGCTATGGTCGACCCCTGTGGCCTAAACGTAGTAGATGGGCCCTTTCTGTGGTGCGGCACCAAGCCGGTCATTTTGGGATGGGACTATTTTGACTACTCATTGGCTGCTCTGGCAATCGGGCTGCAAAAGTAGTCAAAAAAGCTCCGTCCCAAATTAGCTACCTTGCTCTGGCGGGCGGGAGCAGGTAAGATATACCGAGCGCCTAGCGCGTTCGATGGGTTCGGATGACGACATGTTCCGAATCTGGTCAGGTCCGGAAGGAAGCAGCCATAAGGAGCCTCTGTCGGGCATCCGAATCCATCGAGTGCGCAGGCGTTTTTTGGTGCCGCGGCTACCCGCGAGTGCCGGCAGGGCGCTTGGTGTCTCGCTGGTCCTCGGCTTCGCCTGCGGGATCGCTCGACTACCAAGCGCCCTGCCGGCACTCGCGGGTAGCCGACCAAAACCGCCTGAAGGGTCACATTTATCTGAATAATTTAATCCCGTGCCTTTTGCTGCTCGCTGGCGTTGTCTGGGCATTGATGGCTACGTAGTTTAAGAGGCGGCGGTGCTGTTGTTTGAATTTTTGCAGTTAAAGAGGTCCGTTTCCCTAGGTGGGGAAACGGACCTCTTTTTGTCTCTGGGCTTGTGGATTGGCGAAGACAATAACCGCTGGCAGCTATTTTGAGTTCTTGATGCGGCGTGTGGCAGTGGCGGTTATTCCGAGGCCTGCGGCGGCGACTGCTGCGAGTGCGATTGCGCTCGGCGCTGCGTCGCCTGTGTTTGCGAGTTTGCCGGTGGCCGTATTTGCCTGCTTGCCGCTGCTCGTGTTCGCCTGCTTGGCGGAGCTCGGTGCGGCGTCTTTGCCGGTCGCGGGCGAGCCGGCGGGCTGTGCCGTCTCGCCCGGTTGCGCCGAGCCGGAGGGAGGCACTGTCTCGGTGGGTTGCGTTATCTCGGGCGAGGTGGCCTTATCTGCTGCGGCTTTTGCCTCTTCGTATGCCTTGCAGGCGTCGTTATAGGCCGCTTGTGCCTTTTCCAAATCGCCGAGGAGCGCATCTCGCTTGGCTATGTCCTCGTCGATATGGGCTTTGACATTCTTCGCATCACTTTCAAGGTTATTAATCACTCTTTCCTGGCTCTCGAGCCTATGCCGAACTCGGTCAAGCTCCTCTTCACAAAACTCTTCTTGCCGTTTTGCCGCCATGATCTCCGAACGCAGCTGCTTAATGGTTTCGCTAATAGCTTTGCTAGGCTCCTCGTCGCCGAGGTCCTTAAGCACCTTATCTAATTTTGCCTGAAGGCCGCTTGTCCGGTTGCGGGCCTCATCGTATCTGTCTTGGGCTGCATCGACGTTCGCTTGCATGGCGGGAAGGGGTCCCCTGTATTTGGCGGCTTCCGCCACCAGCTTGTCGTAGATCTCTTGAAGAGCGGCAATGTCAGCATCGATTCCCGCAAGTTTCTCGGAACTTGCGGCGTCTTTTGCGGCTTCGAGGTTTTTGAGCGCTTCCTGCATGGCCGCGTACGCCTTTTCTTTTGCGGCGGCCGCATCTTCCGTCTGCAAGGCAACTGCACCGGTGGGGGAACTGGTTTCTGCCGCGATCGCCGTTACGGGGGCGATCCCCGCGGCAAGTGCCACGGAAAGGGCGATGCCCATAGTTGCTCGTCTTGCTCTTCTTGCGAGAATGTCGTTCATCTCGGCACCTCATTTCAAGGGTCGGCGACTCGGCTGGTGGCACTACTGTAGTAAGTATACCAAGCGATTGGCGCGCCGCTGACCGGGCATGCGCACCTCTCCGCTTCTCTGGAAACCGAATCCCATTAGAAATGACGAGTTGTTTACGCTTCTTTTGGGCTCACCGTACTATCATGATTCGAATTGAGTGTGAATGATGATAGGGAGCGCCTTTTTATGATTGAGTTGCTCAGGCGTTTTGGTGGTAAGTTTCGCCGGTATATGGTGATCGGCCCTGCGTGCAAGTTGATCGAAGTGATCTTTGACCTGCTGACGCCGCTCGTGATTGCCCAGATGATCGACAAGGGCATCGGTGCGCACGACGTCAGCGCCGTCGTCCACTACGGTATGCTGCTTGGCGCCATGGCTGTGATCGGCATCTCGTTTACGCTCGTTTGCCAAAAGATGGCGGCGCTGACCTCACAGGGCATGGGCACCGATATTCGCGGCGCACTCTATGAGCATATCAACAAGCTGAGCTATGCCGAGCTCGATCGCTTTGGTACGCCATCGCTCATCACGCGCATCACCAACGACGTCAACCAAGTCCAGCTCGCCGTGGCGCTGGGCGTGCGCATGCTCATCCGCTGGCCTTTCCTGGCGGTGGGCTCCATGGTCGCGGCCCTTGCCATCGACCTTAAGCTCGGCATTATCTTTTTGATCTGCACGCCCGCCATCGGCCTGGTGTTTTGGTTTGTCATGGCGCGCTGCATTCCGTACTACAAGCAGCTGCAGGCAAAGCTCGACCGCATCGCGCTTATCTGCCGCGAGGGCCTTTCGGGCGCCCGCGTGGTCCGTGCGTTTGTGCGCGAAGATCACGAGCGCGAGCGTTTTGCTCAGGCTGCCGATGACCAAGCACATGTCGCAATCGCGGTCGGCAAGCTCTCGTCGATTCTCAACCCCGTCACGTTTCTTGTGATGAACCTGGGCGTGTGCGCCATCCTGTGGGTGGGCGGCATTCAGGTCAACGTGGGCGAGCTCACGCAGGGCCAGGTCATGGCGTTTGTCAACTACATGACGCAGACGCTCACCTCCATCGTGTATGTCGCCAACTTGGTCGTGGTCTTTACCAAGGCGAGCGCCAGCGCGTCGCGTATCAACGAGGTGCTCAATTGCGTGCCGAGCATTACCGACGAGGGCAACGAGCCGGTCGCGCTGCCCGAACCGAACGCGGCGGGCGCCGCTGCTCCGGTCCCCGCGCTGAGCTTGAGCCACGCGAGCTTCTCCTTTGGTGTGGGCGCTGCCAACGCCGTCAACGACGTGACCCTGGAGCTGCCACTGGGCAAAACGCTCGGCATTATCGGCGGTACGGGCAGCGGTAAGTCCACGCTCGTCTCGCTCATTCCGCGCCTGTACGATGCGGGTACCGGCAGCGTGAGCGTAATGGGTGCCGACGTGCGCGCCTGGCCGCTCGACCAGCTGCGCCACGTGGTCGCGACCGTCCCGCAGCGCGCATCGCTCGTGAGTGGTACGATCCGCAGCAACCTGACCTGGCGTGACGAGTCCGCGACCGACGAGGAGCTCTGGGCGGCGCTCGATATGGCGCAGGCCAGCGAGTTCGTGCGCAACAAGCCGCAGGGGCTCGACGCCCCGGTCGAGGCGGGCGGCAAGAACTTCAGCGGCGGTCAACGTCAGCGCCTGACCATCGCGCGCGCTCTGGTGGGCTCGCCGCAGATCCTGATCATGGACGACTCAGCCTCGGCGCTCGACTTTAAGACCGACGCTGCGCTTCGTCATGCCATTCGCGAGCGCAGCGCGCGCGGTGCCGCCGAGGGCGGGCTGCCGCTGACAACCGTTATCGTGAGCCAGCGTGTCTCGACCGTTCGCGATGCCGACATGATCTGCGTGCTCGACCACGGCTCGGTCGCGGGTCTGGGCACGCACGACGAGCTGTACACAAGCTGCCAACTCTACCGCGAAATCTGCCAGTCGCAGCTTCGTCGCGAGGAGCTTGAGGGCCAGCAGGGGAGCGTGGCGGCCGTGTCCGCCTCAACTGCCCCGTCATCCGCTTGCGCAAAGGAGGGCTGCTAAATGAATCCGTATACTTCTTCCGGTTCGGTCGCCACGATGACGGCCAATGTGTCCGGCAACGATAACCTTAACGACCCGGGCGACGGCCCGCGCCAGCCCGGCGACCCCGAGCGCTATCCCGTGGGCGCGGTGACCCGTCGTCTGATGGGCTACGTGCGTCCGCACCGCATTTCGTTTACGACGTCGTTTGTGAGCGCCGCCATCTCGGTAATCTTGCAGCTCTACACGCCCATCCTCATCGGCGAGGGCATCGACCTTATCGTTGCCGCCGGACGGGTAGACTTCGATGCGCTGTTGCCGCTTGTCACCAAGCTCGCGCTGGTCGTGGTTGGCGCGGCGGCGTTCCAGTGGCTGCAGGGCTATTGCGTCAACCGCCTGTCCTACGAGACGGTGCGCGACATGCGCGTGGAGGCGAGTGACAAGCTCAGCCGCATGCCGCTCAGCTTTATCGACAGTCATGCCCACGGCGACCTTATGAGCCGCGTGGTCAACGACGTCGACCAGGTGGGCGACGGTTTGCTGCAGGGCTTCACGCAGCTCTTTACCGGCGTCATCACCATCGTGGGCACGCTTGCGTTTATGCTCTCCATCAACCTGACCATGACGCTCGTCGTGGTGCTCGTCACGCCGCTTTCCATCTTTGCGGCCGGCGCCATCGCCAAGCTCTCCAACAAGAGCTTTACGGCTCAGCAGCGCATTCAGGGCCAGCTTGGCGGTCATATCGAGGAGTATGTGGGCGAGCAAAAGCTCGTGGACGCATTCGCCTACGGCCCGCACGCTCAACAGCGCTTCGATGCCCTCAACGCCGAGCTCTATACGGCGGGCGAACGCGCGCAGTTTATGGGTTCGCTTTCTAACCCCGGCACGCGCTTTATCAACAACATCATCTACGCCGTGGTCGCCGTGATCGGCTGCGTGGGCGTGATCACGGGCGTGCCCGCGGCGCTCACGGTGGGCGGCGTGCAAATCTTTCTGTCCTATGCTAACCAGTACACCAAGCCTTTCAACGAGGTCACCAACGTCATTACGCAAATCCAGACGGCGTATGCCTCGGCGCGCCGCATGTTCGCGTTGCTCGATGCGCGCGAGCAGGAGCCCGACGCTGTGGATGCCATTGAGCTCACTGCCCCGAAGGGCGAGGTTTCGTTTGAGCATGTGGACTTTAGTTATGTGCCCGACCGCAAACTGCTGCAGGATATCTGCATCGATGCCAAGCCCGGTATGCGCTATGCCCTCGTCGGCCCCACGGGCTGTGGCAAGACGACGCTCATCAACCTGCTGCTGCGCTTTTACGATATCGATGCTGGGCGCATCGCGGTCGATGGTCGCTCCTCGCGTGACTACACGCGTGCGAGCCTGCGCCGCGCCTTTGGCATGGTGCTGCAGGACACCTGGCTGTTCGAGGGCACGGTGGCGGACAACATTGCTTACGGTTGCCCGGGAGCCACGCGCGAGCAGGTTATCGAAGCTGCCAAGCGTGCTCATGCGCATAAGTTTATCGTGCAGCTACCAGGCGGCTACGATACGGTGATCGGCGAGGACGGCGGCACGTTTAGCCAGGGTCAAAAACAGCTGCTGTGCATCGCGCGCGTCATGCTCACCGATCCGGCGATTCTGCTGCTGGACGAGGCAACGTCGAGCATCGATACGCGTACCGAGCTGCAGGTGCAGGCGGCATTCGACGAGCTCATGGCTGGCCGCACGAGCTTTGTCGTGGCACACCGCCTGTCGACGATTCGCAACGCCGATTGCATCCTAGTAATGCGCGATGGCGAGATTATCGAGCGCGGCACGCACGATGAACTGCTCGCGGCAGGCGGCTTTTACGCCGAGCTCTACCGCAGCCAGTTCGCCCAGTAACGTGGCGCAAAGTAGTCTTTTTGGGACGGGGCTTTTTTAGCTACCCCTATCCAGCCGAATGGCCATGGGGTGCTTTGGGGCTTGAGGTAGCTAAAAAAGCCCCGTCCCAAAAAGACTACCGGGTGGCTCTGTACATCTGCGTCGTTAGTACTAAGATATTCATCTAATAAATTGCATTAGTGGCTTTAGTTTTGGGGGAAACGAGGCAACGTGACTATGACGTGCTCTTTGGTGGTCAACAGCAAGAGCGGTAATACCAGGATGGTTTCGGGCGCGATCAAGCGCGCTCTGCAGGCCGCGGGCGTTGAGTTTGTCCATGCCGCGGCGTTGAGCGACGATGCGGATGCAGAGCAGGTTGCGCTCGAGGCGCAGGGCGCCTGCGCGGCCGACACGGTGCTCGTCGGTTTTTGGTGCGACAAGGGCGCGTGCACGCCTTCGGTCGCGGCGTTGCTCTCTGCCTTGCACGGCAAGCGCGTCTTCCTGTTTGGTACCTGCGGCTTTGGTGCCAGCGAGGACTACTTTAGGCAGATTATCGACCGCGTGTCGTCCAATTTGGCCGAGGATGCCGAGCTTGTGGGCTGGGCGATGTGCCAGGGCAAGATGGGCCCCGCGGTCAAGCAGCGTTACGAGGCCATGCTCGAGCAAGATCCCGACAATGCCCGCTTTAAGATGCTGCTCGACAACTGGGTCGCCGCAAAGGATCATCCCACCAAGGAAGATCTGGACAACATGGCTGCAGCCGCCAAAAAGGCCGTGCTGGGGGAGTAGCTCCCATCGCTGACGGCGGTCGGTCCATCTTTCTAAATGTAACGTACTCCCGGGCGTCGGGGCACGAAGTTCCCTGCTCTACAGTCCTGCGCAAGACGAAGGCCACATTAAGTGGCCTTCTTTGTGTGCGGAACTCGCGATGAACTTCGTGCCCCGCCGTCCGGGAGGACGCCTCTTTATTGATGGGAGGCCTAATAGGTCGATGGTTCCGTGCTCGGATGCGTCCAAAGTGGGACGGGCTTTCCGGATGGACAGGCTTTCGGAAAATGCGTCCCGGAATTTGCCTTTGGAATGGGACGTAGTTTCCCGTTGAGGTGCTTTGCGGAAAGTGCGTCCCACTCTGGGCGTTCGAAGTGGGACACACTTTCCCAAAGGCGCGCCAACGGGAAAATGCATCCCGGAATTTGCGCTCAAAGTGGGATGCGGTTTCCGGTTGAGGGTCTAAGGGGAAAGTGCGTCCCAGAATCGACGCTTGAAATGGGATGCAGTTTCCCGATGAGGCACTCGACGGAAAATACATCCCAGAAATGGCCTTTGAGCTGAGATTAGATTTCCGCGGCATCTCGGATTCTCAAAAATGAGACACGCCGTTGGCGAAAATGAGACACGTGATATCGGGCATCGGACGTATCATTTGCAAAAATGAGTCCACTCCACTCGAATAAAGCGAGGTCCCTCATGTACGTTCCACACCCCCGTATCCGTAGGCTGTCGAAAATCCCGCTTGTTGGGACGGCGGCGCTTGCTGTGCTGATCGCCACGAGCGTCGCCTGTTTCACGGCCACGCCCCAGGTTGCCCAGGCGGCAGACGCGCCCGCAATCACCGATATGACCGAGCAGGATTATCAAGCCCTGGGTCTGGGCACGAGCGAGGACATTCCGGCCGATACCGTTGGCCCCTATTCCACTGATACCCCCACGACGTTTGCCACGCGCAGCGAGGTCTATATGGCAGCTAACGGTAGCCATGGCAATCGCTGCACTCTGCGCGACAAGCTCGAGAACGTCGAGCGCGGTGACATTGGCGGCAGCAGCAAACTCACCGATGGCTATGGAAGTGTGTGGGGCGCCGCAAAGTTCTGGCAAAACGTCAACAACTTCGATACGAACAGCGATCTCTACAAGCATAGCGACTACGGTGGCGGCACCTGGTCGTACCTAAGCAACAATGAGTCCTCAACAGTACTCGCCAACGACAACAACGGTTTCTCGGGCATTCACGCCACGAGTGTTGAGTTCTGCAGCGACGCCAGCACGGGCAAAAAGAGCCGCGTTGCCGAGCTCCGTGCCTACGGCGACAGTTCCTCCACGACGATTGACGGCAAGTCATACGCCGGAAAGGTTGAGCTGGTCCTCTACTCGTTTAGCAACGGGCGTACGCGCACTCTCGACACACACCTGCCGGTGACGGTCAACACTAATATGATGTACGAAGGCCGTTTTAAGTACCTGGATGCCGGTTACCTGCAAGAGCACGACGCCGTCTTTGATGTCGAGGCGGGCGATGTCGATGGCGACGGCGTCGACGAGCTTTTTGTCTACGCGGGCTGCTATGTCGACGAGAACGGCGTGCGTAAGGCTGTAGTCGATATGTACGACCTGGAGGGCGGCAACTGGAGTCAGAGTGTCGTCAAAATCGACGCCGGTAACGCCGCGGACTACACCACGCACAACGAGGGCGGGAACGACTCTTGGACGCAGCTGCAGTCAGCTCCTGTCGTTTCGCTGGCTGCCGGAGACCTCGACCGCGATTTTTGCGACGACCTCGCCATCGTGGTCTCGGCACCCTACGGCAAAAAGAATATCGCCAAGTCAACGCATTGCGAGCTGTTCTCGTGGGATGCATCCAAGGGTGCACTCGTCCATGTCGATGCTCTGGGTGACGCGGGCGCAATCTCCCTCTCCTCGAACGGCAAGACCATGGTCGCTGCGAATGCGACGTTCGGCACGTTTGCCGCCTACGATGAAGAAGGAAAGAAGACGGGTGAAACCGTCACGGGCCTTATTCTTGCGGGCTATGACTGGCAACGCAGCGCTTTTGATTACGACGCCTATGACGGCAGCAAGGGGCTGTACGGCGCGCTGTACCGCTACGCGTATTTTGACTCGGAGTCTGGCGAGTTCAAACTATCCGATTGCAAGGAATACAGAGACGGGCTCCTTGCCTCCTATGGACTGATGCATGTGCCCAGCAGCGCATGGAAGGATAGTGCTCAGGATAAGCGCTATCCGTGCACCTTGGCGCCTATTGCCCTTGCCACTGCCAACCTTGACGGTCTGTCTGAGCAGCCGGCGGTCGACGAGGTGCTCGTGGGCGGCGATGTGTTCCGCGACTTTGCCTGCAACACGGCGCAGAGCGGGGCCCAGGGCTTGGGTTCCATGGTCGGAACCATGAGCATGAGCGGCCAGCAATACAACAGTAGCAACAAGCATGACCACAAGGGTATCGAGCAGGTGTGGATCAGCGACGTTAAGGCGGGCAGCGTCTCGGGTTCGGACCGCTATAACGAGAGCTTTATCGCCGTAGTGGGCAAGCACCGCGACGAGGACCTGCGCAAGAACGATGACTACTATTGGATGACCGCCTCGCATTTTTCGCTCGACGAGAACGGAAAGGTACGCCGCGGCGAGGAGCAGGTGATTAGCGAGAGCAACCGTCGCGGCACTACCTACGGCACGTTTATCTCGCTCGCGCTGCCCGATGTCGACAACGACAGCGTCAAGATTACGTACAAGGACCGCTACAAGGTCTATACCAACCCGCGCGTGCTCGCCGTGCTGCAGGATGCTCCCTATGTTGAGGATCTGGAGCAGGCATACGGCTATCTGGTGTTGGGCGGCACGGAATATGGCGAGGGCACGAGCACGGGGCAGATTCACGGCGGCACTATTGGCGCCGAGTTGGGCGTTGCCGTCGAGGTGCAGACCGGTCCGCCCCTGGTCGCGATGAATGCTTCGGTCGATTTTGCCGCCGAGGGATGCTATGACTACCGGAGCGAGCGCACAGTGAGCGCCAGCGTAAGTTATGAGTCGCATGCTGGCGAAGGCGACAAGGCCGTGCTCTACACGATTCCGATGGTCTATTACGAGTACGAAATCGAAAATGAGGAAACTGGCGGCAAGGGCGTGATGGCGGCGCCCGTGTCGCTCGGCGCGCAGACCTCGGTCGTTAATGTCGAGGCCTATGACCGCGTTGCCAAGCAGCACAACATGACGCCGCTCAGCTACTTTTTGACCAACCGGTCGGGAGAACCCGACAGCTATTACACGGCGCTCAACGGTACGACTCCCGTGCAAGATTCCTTTGGTCTGGGCAAGCCTGGCGTAACGCGCGCCTACACGTACGATGGGTATAGCGGTGCTGTCGCGCAGTCGGGGGCGAGCACTACGCAGACCATCGAAGTCGAGGAGGGCGAGGAGCAGGAGTTTGAGTACGGCTTTACGCTGAACGGCAGCGTTGTCATGGGCGCGAAGCTTGCAAAGCACGAGTTATTTGGCGGCCTGTGCTTTGGTGCCAACGCCGGCTTTACTACGGGTAACTCCTCGAGTGAATCGACCGAATACGGCGGCACCGTCGACAACCTGCCCGAGGCCGCGAAGGATAAGTACGGCTTTGCGTGGCGCCTGGGCGTCAACGCGGTGGATGTCAACAAGTTCGAGGACGGCTCGGGCGACAAACTCGGCACCAAGGACACCGACCAGTTCTGGATCGTGGGCTATGACGTTAAGGACGTCGAGATGCCCGACGCGCCGGCCGTGACGGGCTTTACGGCAAACGCCGTCGATTCGACCAGCGTTACGTTTAGCTGGGACGATGTACTCGCAAACAAGAGTGGCTTTAGCTACGGCGTGGGCATGCTTCAGAGCAATGCGGCGGACGCGGTCGTCAACAGCTGGAAGATCGCCGACAACACGCAGACCTCGCTTATCTGGGATGGGTTGCAGCCCAACACGGAGTACCGATTCGCCATCGCCGCTGTAAAGAACGGTTCAACGACCGAAATGGGCATTCGTTCGGCAATCATCACGGTCAAGACCATGCCCGATGGCATGACGATGAGCGTGAGCGGACCTGCGGCGGATGTCGAGGAGGGGTCGGATCTTGGATACGACTCTTCGGTCGAGCGCGCGGCGGGAAGCCACCTGACGCTCTCGGCGATTGGCCATGTGAAGCAACTCGGTGCCGACGATAGCGAAACAGGGCTGGCACCGACCTATATGTGGTACCGCAAGGGCCGCGGCGAGACAGAGTTTAAGCTCGTGTGTGCCGATGGCAACCTCGCGGCTGGAACGGCCTCAAAGCTCGAGATTGACCTGACCGCAGACGATGACGGTGCGCAGTATTACTGCCACGTGGGATACAACGACGTGGGCCTCGACACCGGCACGACGCTCGTGAATATCGAGGCCGAGGAGACGGCGCCCACAACGGTGAACGCCACCCCGATCCGCACGCGCCGCCTGTTCTCACAGGCAAGTGCGGGCGCCAAGAAGTTCCTGGACCATACGCTGGTAAACACCGCCGGCCCAACCGATTCCGAAGGCTCAAAGGACCCCGAGACTCCTGAGACCCCGACGAACCCGGACAAGCCCAAGTCCGACAACGGAGCTAAGACCGACACCAAGGTCAAGACTACGACCACAGCGAAGGACCTCGCAAACACCGGTGACCAAACGCTCGCCATGGTCGCCGCTGCAGCTGCAGCGGGAGCAACGCTTGTAGTGATAGCCCTCATCATGCTGATCAAGCGTCGCAAGACCCACTAGCCATCGGTTAGGGCAACAGTAAAGCAAAAGACCCGGGTAGCCAAAACTGGCCACCCGGGTCTTCTTTTTGCGCGGCTCAAGTTGCGGCGGGCTTCGGCATGCCGTCGAGCGGCGGGTGGGCAAGGCGCATGGAGCTTACCGAAAAAGGGGGTCGAAAAAAATGGTACTTGAAGCAGTTTAAATTTAATGTGGGGGGGGGGGGGTACAATATCTGAGATACGCAGAATATTAGACTCTCTGTGAAGAAGCTGCACAGGGGGTTAGACACAGGTACTGAACAAAGCGGATCGGTATGGGTGTAAATGACCACTTACGCCAAAAATAGTAGCATTTGGCGATAAATCGTTGATAAAAATGAAGGACATCACTATGGTTTTTGTTGAAAAAGGATATCAAACTGGCTTTTTCGAACTCCATTTTCAAGGGCCTTGCGGTGTTTGAGGAATGTGGCTGACCCTTGAGGGGATCGAGTATGGCCTCGATGAGGATGGAATAATCGTTTTGACGGCGCGCGGACTCAAACATTTTATTGCATTTCTTAGCAGCTTGGCGATTGTGCTCGTCATAGCTCTTGCCGCCGCCTCTTTCGTTCCTCGCGCATTTGGATACACACCCTATGCAGTGCTTTCTGGCTCTATGGAACCCGAGCTGCCCGTTGGCTCCATGGTGTTTGTTCGCCAAGTTGAGCCGACGGATATTGCCGTGGGCGACAATGTAACCTTTTATCGATCGGACGGCGCCGTGGTGACCCACCAGGTATACGAGATCGACCCTGTTGCGCAGACGATCGGCACGCAGGGAATTGCGAACAAAAATGCAGACGGAATCATCATGCACGATGCCGAATACACGCCCTTTTCGCGTGTTATCGGCACCGTTTCTTTTTGTGTCCCTTACCTGGGCTTCGTTAACGCATATTGCACGACGATGCCCGGTTTGCTTGTTGTGGTGGCCGTTCTGGCGCTGCTGGTCGTGGCGTCACTGGTGCTCGACCGGGTGGTTCCCGACGAGTCTGCGGGCAAACATGCCCGCGCGCATGCGAAGGAGCGGCGCTCATAGCGGCAGGGAGAAGTGTCGGCGGCGGCAAGGGCCGTTGTCGGGGAAGACGATTCTCGAAAGGAAGAGAACGATGGAAAACAAAAAGAAAAAGCGCTACGGCATCGTTGCCGCCCTGCTGCTGCTCGTACTGGCAGCCGGCGTGGGCACCTATGCATGGCTGACGGCTACGCAGAACCTGGAGAACGTGTTTACGGTCGGTAGTTTTGGTACTCCCGACAAAAAGCCCGATCCGATCGACCCCGAAAAACCGGGTACCGAATCAAATGAAAGCGGCGCCTATCTGTTCGAGACCAAGTGGGTTGCCGACTCCAAAATCATTCCTGGCGATTCCGCTGCCAAGAACCCGAATGTTGGCATCAAGGCTGGCTCCGATGACGCCTACGTGTTCATTTACGTAAAGAACGCTATGGTCAAGGACAGTACCGCTCTCGCAAATACCCCTTACTTCACCCTCAACAGCAACTGGAAGCCTGTTGCTAGCGACCAGGTCAAGACTAACGGCGCTGAGGGCCAGTATGTGAGCGGCCTGTTCATGTATGCCAAGGGCTCCACGACTGACGTTCCTGCCGTTCTGAACGCCAAGAGTGCCACCGATGACGTCTTCACCAACGAACTGTTCAGCAAGGTTATGTTCCCCGGCACTCTGGAGGGCACCATGGTCGAAACTTCTCCGAAGATGACGGTTTCCGCCTACATCTTTGGCGCCGATCAGAAGGGCGACGAGGCCGACGCTGCCACTAACGCTGTCAAGCAGGCCAAGGCTTGGGCTGCGACTCAGGCGTAATCCCACCCACCCCATTGAGATTCCGGCCCACCCCCATCCCCATTTCCGGGCCGGGATCTCACCCCCTTATCCGACGATTGGCGAACGTAATGCTCAACAATCTTTCCGACAATCAGAAACGCACCTTGGCGCTTGCCGCCATGGCGTTGCTTGCCCTGGCGTGCCTGTGCGGCACGCTGGCTTTTACCGTGGACATGGTGCCCGCGAGCAACGTCGTGTCGTTTGGCAGTGTGAAGGTACGAGTCTGCGAGTTCACCCTCAACGATCAGGGTGAAGAGATCCCGTTTGAGCCCAACGCGCATGGAGACTATCCCGACACCAAGGCTACGGGGTCTGACATCAGCCGTATCGTGCGTGTGGAAAATGCCGGCGCGCAGCCCGAGTATGTTCGCGCACGTCTGCGCATGACGTCGGTGGCGTCCGACGGCTCGACCGCGGATGCCTCGGGCAACGTCGCCTTTAACGTGAGTGCGGGCGAAGGCTCCCCGTGAGTCGATGGCGGCGATGGATGGTTTTACTATCGCGGCCTTACCGGACGCGGCGGCGTGCTCGATCCCGGCGCCATGTCCGAGAGCCTTATGGACTCGCTGCGCTTTGTGGGCGACTACCACGACGCCGCGCGCGGCGGCTCATTCAGGCTCGATATCGACGTTCAGGCCGTGCAGGCCAAAAACCAGCAGGCAAGCGATACCGTCCTCGACGTGCTTGACGTCGCGGGCTGGCCGGAGGCGAACTAGCCCATGAAGATCAAGAACAGAAACCGGGGTGTGCTTAGCAGGCTGATTGCCGTCGCGGCGATTGCCCTTTGCTGTGTAATGGCGCTGCCGACGGCGGCGCATGCCGAGGCTGCGCCCGAGGGCCAGACCGAGTTTCATATCGAAAACAGGAACGACTTCTTGTCGTGTGTCGCGCTGTCGCGTCAACGCGACACGTCGAAGTGGCACGTCTATCTCGATAACGATATCGTTCTTAACGATGAAGATATGAACGCCATTGTTAAGAATACGGTCAAGCACCTCTCCTTTGGCAACAAGGACTATCCCTTTAGGGGCGTCTTCGATGGCCAAAACCACACCGTGACGGGTCTTAACTACGCCAACAATATGTTGGACCCCGAGCGCGACACAGGCTTTTTTGCCGAGACCGACGGCGCCACCATCAAGAACTTCCTGGTCAAGGATGCCAACATTTGGGCTGACTTCCGCGGCGGCATTATCGTGGGCAAGGCCGTCAACACCAGCTTCGAAAACGTCATGGTCATGGAGAGCACCCTGCACGTTACGTGCGTCAACAACACGCTCAATCTTATTACCAACGCAGGCTTTGAGGGCGGCCTGATTGCCGGCGAGCTCGACGGCTGCAAGCTCTACAACTGCGAGGTCCGTGGTGGCCGCGCCGTTAACAACACGACTTCGGGCGTACAGGCGCTCGGCGGTGAGGGCCTGTATATGGCAGCGTTTGCCGGCTACGTTAAAAACTCGACGATTGAGTACTGCCGCGTTACGCCTACGCGCAACAAGGATGGTTCGATTGCCGATAAGGGCATGACCGACGTTACCAATAAATACGATGTTGCCATCGGCGCCCTGGGCGGCAACAACGTGTATGCCTCGGGCTTTGTGGGCTGCATGGCGGGTAAAGCCAAGATCATCGACTGCTTCTCGACGGCGCAGTGCTACAGCTATGCCGCATCGTACGTGGGCGTCGTCTCCGTAACGCGCGCGTGGACGGGCGGCCTCGCGGGCCGTATTTTAACCGAAGAAGGCAACGAGCTCGTTCGCAGCCACTTTGCGGGTGACCTGAGCTCGCGTCAGTACAATCCCATCGCTGTGATTCCCATTATTCAAAACGACGTGAACTTGGGCGGTATTGCTGCACGCGCCAACAAGGACGACGCTACGGTCACCGAGTGCTACTTTAAGCCGAGCGTGAGCCTAAAAGGCAACAGCCAGGGTACCGCGGCTAAGAAAAAGATTCCCTCGTTTGGCGGTGACGGTACCACCAAGGGCGAGAGCTATGGTCCATGGGATGACGAGCGTTACATTACGCGCGAACTGTGGGAGGAGCACGACTACGATTTCTGTGCCGGTACCATGCGCTCGACCGCTAACAACGATGCCCTGGGCGGTTCGCATGCCAACGAGTGGGCGATGGATTACAAGCTGAATATCCCCGTGCATGGCCAGAGCGTTAAGGCGACGATTGATTTTCCTGGTGCGGGTACCGCGACCATCGAGGCAACCAAACTCGGTATTGAACAGAAGACCTCGGATCCGTATACCTTTGCCGTGAGCGCCGTGCTGGCGGGAACGGCTCAGGGCTTGGCCCAAGGTGATACGTCGGTGACGTTTAAGCAGGAGACCTCTGCAAAGCCCGAGGGCCTGACCAATGAAAACGGTGGCTACCGCTTTATGGGTTGGTTCCGCGAGCCCAATGTACACGTGAATCGCATTGGCCAAGACAATAGCTGGTTTGACGGCAAGACCGATGACGCTGCTGTTAAGGACGGCAAGCGTGTCGAGGAGAACACGGCCCACGATCTGTCGTCTAAATATAAGGCGGATAACGGCACGGGCGTCGATGAAAAATATGGCTTCAAGGGCAATGACCTTTTTATCGCTTCGTACGAGGCTCAGGTACTGTTCTATAACGTTAAGGGTGAGACGCTCAATTGGCATGACGGCGCCAAACACGATGCTTCAGTGGACTGGTACCGCTATGGCGTCGGTCTGACACCTGCTGCCCCGGTCGATCGCGGTGGTTTGTCGCGTACTGCCACATTTATCGGCTGGACCACGCAGCGCAGCGACGAGGCGGGGATGAACGGCGCCTATGCCGCCATCACCTCAACTCAGTTAGCCGATCTTAAAAATCAGGGAGCTTTTTATCCTGCGGGTAGCGAGATCACTGTTGTCCGCCCGACCGACTTCTACCCGGTATACAGCGACTACGTTTCGAACATCATGACGGTGTTCGAAGGCAATGAGCAGGACGAGCTTGATGACGTGACCCAGCGCGTTGACGTGGGCAACACCCATGTGGATGTGCAGGCGGGCAAGAATGGCACTAGCTCCTACACGGTGCAGGTGCGCGGCGTGGATAACAAGCCGCTGTCCGAGGGCGGAATGTTGCCCGATGGCTACCGCTTCTTGGGTTGGTATGAAAACAAGGGGACCGAAGAGAACCCGCTCGAGGTGCGCGTAAGCCGCGATCCCAGCTATAAACTCCCTGCCGATGTCGATCTAACCGTGCCGCACACCTACATCGCCCGCTTTGAGTACCGCGTGGATTATTACGTCAAGGCATTTACAAATAGCGGTCTAACGGACAGCAAGAAGTTGTGCTCGATTTGGAATAAATACAAGTCGCCCTTTGAGGAAAACGTCGGCGCGACATATGTTCGTGAAAACATTATCCATTGGGGTGCTGGCACGGACGCCTCCGCCCATGTGTTACACGATGATGAGAATCCAGCAGATAAGTGCACCACCGTTCTCTCTAATGCGACGAAAATCATTGCGCCTATACACGCCTACTCCCATAACGTGCGTAACGACAGCGGCGCAAACACTCTCAAGGATATGATCGCCGACACTGATTTTCCGGGAGCTGGAAAACTGAGCGATGAGAAGGTTGACGCTAAAATCAAAGTCCAATTTCATTCTGCGCATCCTAAGTATCACTTCAGTTTTTGGACGCTCGAAAGACCCGACGACGGTTCTTGGACATATATAAGTAATCCTTTTTCGAGTTACGTTTTAACGACGGAACAATATTTTGTTCGCGCTATGGTGACTACGGATGTCACCTTCTATGACAAGTATGACAACGTCAAGCAAGTTGCCACTCGACGCTATGAAAGCAACTTGCTTCAACAGAAAACGCCAGAAGGTAAAGACCCGACGTTCCTGTATTGTTATCCGCATCTTTATAAGAACAAGACGGTTGATGTTAAGCCCTACGACGGAAAAAAGGGCGACGTAAATCCCAACCTGACCCTCGAAGCTTCCCCGACCGATGCTGACATGGCCGTGCCGGGCTATAAGTTCCTGGGCTGGATCTCCACGGCTGAGGTTCAGAAGGATTCTGACGTCTGGAACTACATCTACGATGTCAAAGGCGATTCCTTCACCACGTCTGACCCGGATAAGGCCGCGCCGTATCTAGCGACGGAAAAGTCCGTGGTCACCCAGTGGCAGGATGCGTATCCCGTGTACGCAAAGTACAACGTCAGCTACACCACCAACCTGCATCGTGCCGGTTTTGATGGTACTTCCGAGGTAAATGTCCCTAGGTATGACATCACTCCCACTCTCAATGCGGATACCGATCCTGCTACGGCAACGGTGACTCCTGATATCGCAACGACGGTATACAAGTCCGGCGACGAGTTATACAAGCTGGATAAGGTCGAAATCGAACTTCCGAATGGTGAGGTTAAAAAGCTCGAATCTAACGGCGATAACTCATATTCCTATTCGGTGGAACCCGGCGGAACCTATACATTCGTGGCGTACTATTCGCCGTTGGCGGTCGTGTACCATCTCAATGCAACGGATGTGGATGGCAAGGTAGCCCAGCGGGACGATACGCTCGGCAGCCTTAAGGACGGCATCCCGCTGCCAACGTATAAGATTGGCGACATCGATGATGCAACGGGTAAATACAATGTGTTCGTCGGCTGGACGGAAACCAAGCCGGCTGCTGGCGGCTATGTCGTCTGGTCGGACGGCGTTTCCATGGTGAATGAGAACACTGTGGTCAAGGCACCCATGGAGCTGTATCCGGTCTACCGTGCCAGCGCGGTCAAGGTTCAATCGAATATTGATGACAATCTGGTTGACCCCGGTTCCGTGCGCTCCCTTTCGCGCACCGCCTCTGGCGATCAGATTTCGCTGGAAGTTAAGGCCGCGACTGAGGTTGACGGTAAAGACGGCAAAAAGTATGACTTCGTTGGCTGGTCGCGCGATTACAAGTCCGATGACGATTACACCCTGATGACCGATGACGAGAAGTACCCCCTCGAGGGCGGTGAGCCATTTAAGGACGTAATGTATACCGCGGTATACAAGATCACACCGTACAAGGTGCGCTATCACGGCGTTGACGGCTCGCCTATCTATACGGCGACGGTCGACTCGGGCGATGAGCGTGCGCAGGACGGCAAGTCCGGTTTTGTCCACACGGTCGATGTGCCCCAGATGGATGCGAACGGAAACCCGGTCTATGACGACAAGGGCAATCCCGTGATGGAGAAAAAGTCCGTCGCGTACGACGCGGACGCTTATTCCAAGATCGCTGCGCTGCTCGACGAGCGGACGGCGGCCAGCGGCGACGTGCGCGAACTCTTCTTGGAGTGGCGATATGTGGGCGCCGATGGCGCTGCGAAGTATTGGGATGAGTTTAAGGGCGAGCCGGTCAAGGGCGATATGGACTTGTACCCCGTGACGTATCGCGTGACTGCCAGCGACACATCCGATGCCTCGAATCCCGTAGTTATGACCGCGAAGCTCAAGTGGTTGCTCGATCCCACTGCTGCTAACACGGTCGACAGCGGCGCCGACGAGGCTCCGTTTAAAGTCTGTTTTGCCGAGCCGTTTATGGGGACGCAGCTGACTGTCACAGTTAAGCAGGCGAGCTATGGCCCCGATGCATCCAGGACGGAGAAACCCGTAAACGACATGTATGTCTCGCTGTATAGCATGGGCTCGGGCAGTGGTTCGTTTGACCTAGCCAACCGTCTGGAGTTCAAGAAGACGGGCGAAGGCGAGCAGGGCGCCGGCAACGCCGTGTTTAACTTTGACCAGACTCATGCGCTGACGATCGTTAAAAAGACTACCGATACCAGCGCCATGGGACAAACGTTCCGCTTTAAGGTGACACGCAAGGCCTCGAAGGATTCTTCTGCCGAGACGCGCATGGTCGAGGTGAAAGTCAGCGAACAACGCAACGAAAACGGTAAGACCTGGTATGTCGGCAGCGTGCAGTTTGCCGCGCCGGCGGGTTTCTATACCGTCGAGGAAGACACGGCTTGGGCATGGCGCTACCAGGGAGAGCTGAGCACGCCGGGCAAGGCGCCCGGTAAATCTGCCGAGCTGACGATTTCGTCTGCTTCGAGCGCGGGCGACACAGTGGTCACGTGCGTTAACACGCGTGCGAAGGAAAAATGGGTCGATGGCGGATCGCGTGCCAAGAACGTTTGGGATGACGGCCGGCTGAAGAAGGAGGAGAACTAGGATGACTAAGCGCAAGCAGATCACGGCCCTTCTCGCTGGCATCCTCCTTTTTGCTGGTGTCGCCGGTACCTTTGCATGGCTTTCGGTTACGGGCATGCTCGTCAACGAGTTTGGCTTTGGCTCGGTGACGCCCTCGGTGGACGAGAAGCTCGACGATAATGTGAAGAGCGACGTTTCGGTTAAAAATAGCGGCTCAGCTCCGGCGTACCTACGTGTCGCGGTGGATATCTACTGGCAGGACCAGAACGGCGCGCGCCTGTGGGAGGAGCCGGTTGCCGGCACCGACTACACCATTGAGTGGGGCGCTGTGTCCGATGCCTCCGCTACTAACAGCGCCTCGTCTTGGGTTGTCGCGACCGATGGCTTCTACTACTGGACATCGCCTGTTGCGCCGATGGGCGAGACGGACGTGCTCATCAAGAGCGCGTCCGAGACGAAAAGGGACGGCAAGAACTTGGTCGTCGACATCTCGACCCAGGCAATTCAGTCCACGCCCGACGATGCGGTTGCCGAGGCATGGAGCTGCGCGGTCAAAAATGGCGTGCTAGTGCCGCCGCACGGAGGTGCGTAAGTATGGCTTTCCCGATTCGCAAAGATGCTGCACATGCCGTACGTTGCGCAATCGTGGCTTTTTTCTGCATTGTCGCACTCGTTGCTCCCGCCCACGCGTTTGCCGACACTCCTGCGATTGCCTATGACGGCAACGCACGCCAGCTGACGGTCTCGGGAGCGACGGGCACCTCAGGGGAGCCCAATTTGTTTCCGTCCTTTAAGGATCTAATGCCTGGCGATGTGCGCGAGCAGCAGATCGAGATTCGCGCCACGGGCGTAAAGTCCCAGGTGCGCGTATTTGTTCGCGCCGTTGTCGACCACGAGACGGCACACCTGCTATCGCCCATTACCTTAACGGCGACGGTGGGCGATGCGTCCGCAGGCTGGCTCCAGACGGGAACGCCGGGCAATGTGTTCGCTTACCCCACCCAGGTCGCCACGTTTACGAGTGATGGCAGCACGGTGCTCAATTTACAGCTAAGTGTGCCGACGTCGGTAGGCAACGAGCTTGCCGACGCGAGCAAGACTATCCGCTGGGAAGTTACCGCCGAAGACGATGGCGAAACAATTCCTGCGCAGCTCGCTGGCTCCAAAAAGCCCAGTCTGTTTGGCTTGGCTGCGACGGGCGACAGCACGCTCACGCTGCTTTTGGTGTTGCTGACATTTGCGATCATCGCTTTTATGGCCGCGCTGTTCTTGTCTCGAAGGGATAAACGCTAGGCCCATCTTCTAAATGCAACGCCCTCCCGGGTGGCGGGCACGAAGTTCCCTGCTCTACAGTCCTGCGCAAGACGGAAGCCACATTAAGTGGCTTCCTTTGCGTGCGGAACTCGCGATGAACTTCGTGCCCGCCACCCGGGAGGGCGTCCCTTTATTGATGGAAGGCCTAATAAGCTGATAATTCCATGTCCCAATGTGTCCAGAGTGGGACGAGCTTTCCGGATGGGTGGGGTTTCGGAAACTGTGTCCCGGAATTGACGTTCAGAATGGGACAGGCTTTCCAGATGAGCCCTCAACCGGAAAATGCGTCCCAGAATCCAAGCTCAAAACGGGTTGCAGTTTCCCAACTAACCCCCAAGCGGAAACTACGTCCCGGAGTCAGCCCTCAAAGCGGGACACGCTTTCCCGACGGGCCCTCAAGCGGAAACTGCGTCCCACTCTGAAGGCAAATTCCGGGACACACTTTCCGCGACACCCATGACAAGCCGCGCTTCAACAACAAGGCGTCTGCCCGGGCGGCGCGGAATGTAAGGTTCATCGCGAGTTCCGCACGAGCCGGAGAGCACTTAATGTGCTCTCCGTGCGAGCAGGACTGCCCGAGCAGGGAATCTTACATTCCGCGCCGCCCGGGCAGACGAACCGGGATAGACCCGCAGCGACCCGCTACTTGATCTTGGTCGTGCCCGGTGCCAGGTTGGGGTCGGTCTCGTTGGCCTCGGTCTGGAAGTGCTCGGTGTACACGTTCTTGCCATCGCGGAACATCTCGTAGTATTGCATCTTGGCGTAATCCTCGCGTGCCTTGGTGGCGGCTGCTGCGGCGGCGTCGTCACCGGTGACGTTGGAGGAGAGCGCCCAGCGCAGGCTGGCGTCCTCGTAGCCCACGGAGTTGATAGCGGGCAGCGACTCGCGCAGCGTCATGTGCGCTTTCTGGTAGTCAGTCAGCGGGGCGCCAATCAGCTGCATGAGCTGCGTGGACAGGTAGTTGGTGGACAGGTCGTCGACCTCACTCGTCTGGTCGCAGCCGGCAACGTCGTAGTTGGCCCAGATGATGTAGTCGGTCTGCCACAGGCGCTCCTGGTGGGTGGCGTCGTCCTCGTCGGTAAACCACTTGTCGTTGAACTTGGACGGGAAGAACGGCTGATGGTCGCCCCAGAACACCACGACTACCTTGCGGTCGAGCTTGCTCAGGGCGTTGAGGAAGTAGCGCAGCGCCTGATCGGACTGCTCGATGCACGAGACATACTCGTCGACATCGGACAGCGTGCCGTCCTCGATGGTCTTGGTGTCCAGGTCGGTCGTATCGATGTTGAGGTGCACCTGCTTGTCGAGCGGCACCAGGCCCGTGTCGTAGCCCGAGTGGTTTTGCATGGTCACGTCGAAGATGAACTGCGGGTCGGCGTTCTGGTCGAGCAGCTCAAGAATCTTGTCGTAGGTCGCCTGGTCGGTCACCATGCCGCGCAGGGTATCGGCGCCCTGGAAATCGTTGATGGACAGGAACTGGTCAAAGCCAAAGTCCTTGTACACATTCTCGCGGTTCCAGTTGGTCGCATGGTTGGGGTGCATGGCCGTGGTGGCATAGCCGAGCGACTTGAACTGCTCGGCCAGATTCTCGGTCGTCTCCATGTTGTAGATGGTGTATGGGTACACGCCCGAACCCAGGTTGGTCATGGAGTTGCCGGTCAGGAACTCAAACTCGGTATTGGCGGTGCCGCCGCCATAGGCGCTCACGTAAAGCTTGCCGCGGCTGAGGCAGTTGGACAGACTCTTAAAGTACTGCGGGCCCTCATAGCCGGCGTGCATGTTCTGGTAGATCGACAGGTCCGAGAAGGTCTCGTTCATGATGGCGATGACCGTGGGCTTCTCGCTATCGAACTGCTCCTTTGCCGCGGTGCGCTCGTCGCTCTTGGCGGCGTCGGACTTGTCGTAGGCCTTGGCGTACTTTTTGAGCGTGGCCTTGGCGTCGTCGACGGAGTAGTCGGCGGGTTTAGGCGGCTTGATGGACTGCGCCGCGCTAATAAAGGCGGGCAGGTAGCCCTCGCGCCAGTAGCTCTCGAGCGGGCGCCAGGTGTAGACGGTGATGCCGAGGGTGTTGTAGTAGTCGATGAGCGTGACGTGCGCGGTCACGCCGCCCAGGCACAGCACGGCAACGAGCAGGTTGGTGAGCAGCATACGCTTGGCGTTGGCGGCGCCCTTCTGGCGATGCGGCGCTACGAGGCCGGCGTACTCGCACAGCAGCATGCCGATGGCGGTAAAGCCCATCGATAGCACGCAGAACAGCGAGATCGAGAAGGTGTAGCCGTTGCCGGCGACTGCGGCGGCGGTGGAGATGGCCGAAAGGTCGCCCGGCTGGATGGGCATGGATTTAAACGTGATGACGAAGAACTCGGCAATGCCCAGGACAAAGAGGGCGAAGGTCAGGACGGCCGGAGCTGCGCCGTGGCGCTGGAACAGGAAGAACAGGCCGGTCATGAGCACGGTGATGATGGCCCACTCGAGCAGGATGCACAGGGGGTAGACCCAGGTAAAGTCGTGGTTGGACGAGACTTCCATGCCCAGCAGCGCAAAGACGCCGGCGAGCAGCAGGCACAGGACCGCCGCGACGAGCGGTTTGCCCACAAAGGCGCCGCGCAGGCGGGCGAGCTTGCCCGTGGGGGCGGGGGCGTCGGTCGAGGCGAACGCAAAGACGCGCGGGGCGATGCGGTCGCGGGCGATGCTTGCCCAAGCGCAGCCGGTGAGGATGGCGTTGGTCAGGATGATCATCACAAAGGCGAGCGGCTCGTTTTGGGCGACGAGGCCAATAGCGCCCCAGACGGTCAAAAAGAGCTGGAACAGGCCAAAGGCGACGCTCCATCCAAGAGCGCTCTTGGCGACGGTGCCCGACTGCGCGCGAACGGTCTTGGCTTCGCGCAAAACAAGGTAGACGGTCGCCGCAAGACCGATGAGCGAGATGGCGGCTGCGAACATGCTGAGACTCCTCACAAACTTAAAACCTACGAAAGCGGGGGTTTACCCGATTGTTACCAAGATATGCACAGCATTTGAGGGCTGCGCACAACAACCAGCCATAATAACGCGCGCGTGTGGCGGTGTTGCGCAATGGAGTGGCGACCTGCGCGATAATGGACGGGAATTACACGGAAACGTAAAGGCTTCTTAAAGAATTGGCAGGGATCAGGCTATGAGCGAGCAGGTTTGTATGACGGGCGCCGAGTACTGCGGCAGAGCTGCGGGCGTGGATACGAACGGTTATCCGGTCGAGACTACGGGCAATGCGGTGCTGGACACGTTGGAGCACCGTTCCTCCACGCGTGCCTTCGCGCGTGATGACGACGACCGTCCCGTAGCGGTGACCGACGAGCAGCGCGCAGCGATTCTGCATGCGGCGAGTCGCGCGCCGTCGGCGGGCGCCATGATGATGTATTCCATCGTAAGTATTCGCGAGCAGGCTACGCTGGACCGTCTGGCCGACCTGTGCGACCACCAGCCCATGATCGCCAAGGCGCCCTGGGCACTTATATTTGTGGTCGATTATGCCAAGTGGATCGATCTGTTTGAGCACGTGGGCTGCTTTGAGCCCGAGTTTGTCGAGCGCACGGGCAAGGCGCCCCGCCGCGCGCCGGGTTTGGGCGACTTTGCCATCGCGGCCTAGGACGCCGTGATCGCCGCACAAAACGCCGTGGTTGCCGCCGAGGCCCTGGGGCTGGGGAGCTGCTACATCGGCGATATCGTCGAGAATGCCGAGGAAGTTGCCGAGCTGCTCGATCTGCCGCCCTATACCATGCCGCTATCGATGCTCATCATTGGCACGCCCCGTAAGGAGCGTCCGGCAATCGCGCATCCCGTGGTGAACCTGGTGCACGAGGAGCGCTATTGCCGTGCGGATGCCGCGACCATGGACGCGCAGGTGGCCGAGATGGACGCGATGTTCCGTCCGCATGCCCGCGAGGTGGGGGAGCGCGTCGTGGATATCTACACTCGCAAGCACACGAGCCCCTTTATGGCCGAGATGAGCCGCTCCATGGAGTGGTGGTTCAAAAACTGGCTCGGCAAGTAGCCAATGCGACAAAGGGACAGTCCCTTTGTCACATTCCATATCGCCGCGGTAGCCTAAAGACTGTATAAATCTTTATCTAGCTGGGAAAACAGTGCATTCAAACATGGGCCGATTGCCTATAATCCCTTCGAACATTAAAGTTGGGAGGAAACCGGCTTATGGAACAAAAGGCCAAGGAGGCAGCCTCGCACGCTGCGATTCCTGTGAGCATCTCGGCGATGCTCGTCACGCTGGGCGTGGTGTACGGCGATATCGGCACCAGCCCTATGTATGTAACCAAGGCGCTCGTTGCCGGCAACGGCGGCATCGGAAGTGTGACGGAGGAGTTCGTGCTTGGCGCGCTCTCCCTTGTCGTGTGGACGGTCACGCTGCTGACCACCATCAAGTATGTGCTCATCTCGCTGCGCGCCGATAACCATGGCGAGGGCGGCATCTTTGCCCTGTACAGCCTGGTCAAGCGCTGCGGCAAGTGGCTTATCATCCCCGCCATGCTGGGTGGCGCCGCGCTGCTCGCCGACGGCATCCTGACGCCGGCCGTTACCGTTACCACGGCCATCGAGGGCCTGCGCACCATCCCGGCGGTCCATGCCGTGCTGGGCGATGACCAAGGCCGCGTCGTCGCCATTACGCTCGCCATCATCATCGTGCTCTTCTTGGTACAGCGCATCGGTACGGCCAAAATCGGTCACGCCTTTGGCCCCATCATGACGCTGTGGTTCCTGTTCCTGGGCGGCACGGGCCTGTTCTTTGTCTTCCAGCACCCCGCCGTGCTGCTGTGCCTCAACCCGGTGCGCGGCATCGCCTTTTTGCTGAGCCCCAACAACCATGCGGGCATCATGATTCTGGGCAGCTGCTTCCTCGCCACCACCGGTGCCGAGGCGCTCTACTCCGACATGGGCCACGTCGGCCGCGGCAACATCTACGCTACCTGGCCGTTCGTTAAGTGCTGCCTGCTGCTTTCCTATATGGGCCAGGGCGCTTGGCTTATGAACAACGCTGCCAACCCCGAGCTCATGGGCATTGCCGATCTCAACCCGTTCTACCAGATGCTCGCCCCGGGCCTGCGCCCGTTTGCCGTAGGCCTTTCCACCGTCGCGGCCATCATTGCCTCGCAGGCGCTCATCACCGGCGCATTCTCGCTGGTGTCCGAGGCCAGCCGTCTGGACCTCATGCCGCACATGCAGGTCTTCTACCCTGCCGAGACCAAGGGCCAGCTCTACATCCCCATGGTCAACAACGTCATGCTCGTGGGCTGCGTCATCGTGGTGCTGCTGTTCCAGAACTCGGCGCATATGGAAGCCGCCTACGGCCTTGCCATTACGCTGACTATGATGTGCACCACGCTGCTGCTCTTCTTCTACCTGCACGAGGAGCGCAAGCTCAAGGTTGCTCCGTGGATCTTCGCGGCCTTCTTCCTTTTGCTCGAAGGCTTCTTCTTCGTGAGCTCACTCACCAAGTTCTTCCACGGCGGCTACTTCACCATCCTCATGGCTGCACTCATCATGGGCATTATGGTGTGCTGGTACAACGGCACGGCGGTCGAGCAGCGCCAGTTTACGCTGCTGCCGCTGCGCAGCTACCTGCCGCAGCTCAAGCGCCTGCGCGACGACGACCGTTACGAGCGTCTGAGCGACAACATCGTGTACCTGACCAAGGACACCCATACCGACTATATCGACCGTGATATCGTCTACTCGATCTTGGACAAGCATCCCAAGCGCGCTCGCGCCTGGTGGTTCGTGAATGTCGAGACCATGGACGAGCCGCATACCTTTGCCTATTCGGTCGAGACGTTCGGCACCGACTACGTGTTCCGCGTGCATCTGTACCTGGGCTACAAGATTAACCAGCGCGTCAATGCCTATCTGCGTCAGGTCGTTCAGGACCTGGCTGCCACCGGCGAGCTGCCGGCGCAGACGCATGACTACTCGGTCTACAAGGATCCGGGCAACATCGGTACGTTCAAGTTCGTCCTGATCCGTAAGCTTCTGGCGCCCGAAAGCGATGTGGAGCCGAGCGAGCGTACGGCCATCACGCTCAAGTACATCATCCGCCGCGCCGCCGGCACGCCCGCACGTTGGTATGGCCTGGAGAACTCCAACGTGAGCTTTGAGTACGTGCCGCTGTTCACCAAGTTCAAGGCCGTGAATAAGATGCAGCGCCTGGCTCCCAACGAGCGACCGTAGACGTCGGCGGCTACACAGAGTTGGCTTTTGATGGATAAGCATGAGGCTGGGGAGGCAAACATGGATACAAAGGCGCTCGATGGCCGCGAGGCGGTGGTCGAAATGGTGCGTGAGGCGCGCGTCGACGCCGCCGAAGATCGGTTCTTTACGAATCGTGCCAACATGGACATGGCCGATCGCGTGATTTCGATCGTGGCACTGGTATTTGGAGCGGTGTGCATGTGCGCACTGCTCGCGCACGTGCTGTTTGTCTAGCGGCTGCCGGTCGTAGAAGGCTTTACACTTAGAACCACCACAAGGGAAACCACCACAAAGGTGCCTGTCCCCTTTGTGGTGGTTTTTGTTTTTGAGAGAGGGGCGGGGCGCTGATGGACGTCCGTACGGACGGCGATATTGCCGATAGCTTTTGGTGGCGGCGCACAACGCTGACGCGCCGCACTCCTCTGTATGACGCCTGCGTATCGGTGGGACTGTTGGTCGCGGCGACGATTGTGGGCGCGCTGCTCGACCATCCGGGTCTCGCGCCGAGCATCATGATCGTCTATGTGTTCGCCGTTCAGCTGTGCGCATTCTTTACCTGGAGTCGCCTGTATTGCTTGCTGAGCTCGGCTGCCGCCGTGGCGCTCTACAACTTCTTGTTTATCGACCCGCGCTACTCGCTGTCGCTTATCGACCGCGTCTATCCCGGCATGTTCTTCATCATGTTTGTGGTCTCGCTTGTGTCGAGCTCGATTGCGTTGGCCCTGCGCCGCGCCTTGGCACAGGCTGCCGCTAGCGACCGCCGCACGCATATGGTGCTCGAGACCAACCGCATGTTGCAGCGCTGCGCCGATCAGCAGCAGATCGTTCACGCTATGGCCACGCAGCTGGCGCGTCTTTCGGGCCGTCCGGTCGTGTGGTACGGCGCCGACGCCGAGGGCGATGACCTGCTGCCGCGTGCGACATACACGGCCGTGGGCGATGCCGCGCCGGTGCACGAGCTGCCGCCGCAGATGCCGCCGCGGCTCTCGGCGTCCGCCTATGTGGGAACGCCGCTTGACGCCACGTTTGGCGGTTCGGCGTTTTATGGCATCTACCTGACGGTTCGCACAGGCGACGGCTTCGTGCGCTCGGGCGACCCCGCCTCGGTGGTGGGCGTGCTGGCTATCGTTGCCGAGCCCGATGTGCTGACGCATGAGGAGCGGACACTTGCCGATGCCATCGTGAGCGAAGGCGAGCTGGCACTCGATCGCGCCCGCGCCATGGAGGCTCGCGAGGAGGCGGCGGTGCTCGCCAAAAACGAACAGCTGCGCGCCAACTTGCTGCGCTCAATCTCGCACGATCTGCGTACGCCGCTCACCAGTATTTCGGGCAATGCCGATGTGCTGCTCGATCAGGGCTCGACCGGCACCGCGGTGCTCGATGCCCAGACGCGCCGCGGCCTGCTTCTATCCATTCGCTCGGATGCGCTGTGGCTCAACGCCACCGTCGAGAACCTGCTCGCCATCACAAAGCTCGAGGGCGGCGGCATGCATCTGTCGACTACGCTCGAGCTCATGGACGATATCGTCGAGGAGGCGCTGCGCCACGTAAGTCCGGCCGTGCGCGAGCACGACCTTAAGGTGGTGGCGTGCGATGAGCCGGCGCTCGTTAACGTCGACGCGCGTCTGATGGTACAGCTCGTGGTGAACCTGGTGAACAATGCCATCACCTATACGCCCGCAGGCTCGCATATCGTGATTTCAATTGGTGTCGACGATGGGCACGTGGCGTGCTCGGTGGCCGATGATGGCCCGGGCATCGCGCCCGAGGATCGCGAGCGGATCTTTGAGTCGTTCTATACCGCCAACCATGGTCTGGCCGACAGCCACCGCAGCGTGGGCCTGGGTCTTTCGCTCTGCCGCTCCATTGCGTTGGCGCATGGCGGTAGCATAGAGGTTGCCGCGGCGGACCCGCATGGCTCGGTCTTTACGATTGAGCTTCCCGTCGCCGATGTTTCGTTTGATAAGGAGTAGCGCCGTGCCGAACTCTGCCGTAAAACCGCTTATCTTGGTTGTCGAGGACGATCCCGCCGTCCGCAACCTTATCGTTGCTGCGCTCGAGGCGCACGGCTTGCGTCATATGGCCGTGGAGACCGCCCATGCTGCCATCGCCGCCGCCTCATCGCAGGCGCCGAGCATTGTGCTGCTCGATCTGGGCCTACCCGATATGGATGGCGTCAAGGTGGTGGAGTCGGTGCGCACATGGTCGGGCATGCCGATTATTGTGGTCTCGGCGCGCAGCGAGGATGCGGACAAGATTCGCGCGCTCGATGCCGGCGCCGACGACTACCTGACCAAGCCGTTTTCGGTCGAGGAGTTGCTCGCGCGCATCCGCACGACGCTCAGGCGTCTTTCGTATGCACAGACGGGCGGCGTTGCCTCCGAGGGCTCGTTCGATACCGGCGAGCTGCATATCGATTTTGATGCCGGCATCGCCACGATGGATGGCGAGGAACTGCACCTGACGCCGATCGAGTACAAGCTCTTGTGCCTGCTGGCGCACAACGCCGACAAGGTGCTGACGCACCAGTTTATCCTGCACGAGATTTGGGGTACGGCAACTAAGAGCGACCTGGCGAGCCTGCGTGTCTTTATGGGCACGCTGCGCAAGAAGATCGAGTCCGACCCCGCGCACCCGCGCTATATCCAAACGCACGTGGGTATCGGCTATCGCCTGGTCACCCAAGGCTAGATCGCCAACCACCATCCCAATATGAGTTGCGGTGAAATAGTTCCTGTTTGGTCCTTTACCAGGCATTTTTAGGAACTATTCCACCGCAACTTTGTTATTTGCCCTTGGGCTTGCTGGCGTAGAACTTTTTCTTTTTGGGCTTGCCGGCGGGGGAGGGCTTGCCGTCGCCGCGTGGACCTCGGTCTCCTGCCTGCGCGTGCGCGGGCGCTGCCGCGCGAGGCTTGCGGGCCTCGGGGTTGCGCAGCTCCTCGGTTCGCTCGGCAATCTCCTCGGCGCTAAAGCCGACCTCGGCCATGGCATCTTCGATGGGCAGGCGGCGCACGATATAGCAGTGGTGCACCTTCTGGTTGCGCGCGAAATCCTCGGGGATGGTCTGTGCCGTAATGTCCTCCAGCACGACGCCCGCTCGTGCGAGCTTGCGCGTCTCGGGGCGGAAGCCGCGCAGGTTGCAGCTAAAGATGGCATGGCCGCCCTGTGCGAGCAGGCGCGACACGCCGGCCAAAAGCTCAACATGGTCGCGCTGGACATCCCAGGTGCGACGGCCCATCTTGGACGAGTTCGAGAACGTGGGCGGGTCGACAAAGATCAGGTCCCAGCGGTTGCGCGTCTGGCGCTGGTCACGAATCCAGGCGAGCACGTCATCGCGCACAAAATGATGCTGCGGCCCCACAAAGCCGTTCTGACGCATATTGCGCTCGGCCCAGTCCAGATAGGTGTTGGAGAGGTCGACCGTCACGGTCTCCTCGACGCCGCCATCGGCCGCGTAGCAGGTGGCGGTGCCGGTGTAGGCAAATAGGTTGAGGAAGCGGCGCGCCTGCTTGGCGTGCTCGCGCACCAGGTTGCGGGTGACGCGGTGATCCAAGAAGATGCCCACATCCAGGTAGTCGTCAAAGTTGACGGCAAAGGTAAGGCCGCCCTCTTCGATGAGCGGCAGACGGCGGCGCGCGATGTTGGCGCGCTCGCCCGATGCGCCCTTGCCGGCGCCCTGCTTGCCGTACTGCGAGCCGCCGCGCGAGCGCATGCGGGCCTTGGCGTGCACGTGCTCGGCCGGAACATCCAGGATACGCGGCGCGATGGCAAGAATGTCGAGCATACGGGCCTGGGCAAGCGCGGGGTCGATGGTCTTGGGCGCGGCGTATTCGGCGATGACGAGCCAGCGGCCCGGCGTCTGCGGGCAGCCCTCGTACAGATCGATGGCGGCGGAGTAATCGGGTAGGTCGGCATCGTAGACGCGGTAGCAGCTCACGCCCTCGCGCTTGGCCCACTTGCGACGCAGGCGGGCGTTCTTGCGCAAGCGGTTGGCGAACTGCTCAGACTCGGGGATGAGCACGGGCAGCGGCTTGCCGTCGCCCAAATCGAGCATGGCGGCAGGCTCGGGCATGGGGGTGTCGGCGGCTTTGTCGTTGACTTCGTCGGTATCCGCAACCTCGGCCTCGGCATCCGCACTGGTCGCAGCCTCAAACGCTGCGGCGGCGTGGTCAAGCGAGGGCCAGACTTCGACGGTCGCCTCCTCGTTATTGGGCATGACGGCGATCGAACGCTCGGGCTCGGCGTGGAGCGCGCGGGCCAGCAATCCGTCGCGAGTGAGCGCGGCGACCGGCGCCGCGGCAAGCTCGGGCGCGCGGCGCAGCTCACCGACCAGCGTCATGGCGTCATGCATGAGCGAAAGCGGGGTTTCGGTGGTGTCTGCGACCATGGCGGCACCGGCGACGGCGCCCGCGTGGTCCAGCACGGCGGCGGACTTGGCGGCGCAAAAATCGGCAAAGCGCTTGTAGCCGACACACTTAACCATGCGCTCGGCAGTCTTGCGGGCGGCGGAGTCAACATCCACGGCCACGATGCGTGCCTGGCGCTCGCGTGCTGCCGCCTCGCGCTCGCGTGCCTTGGCAAGCAACTGCTCCCACAGAGCGGCGTCGTGCAGCTGCCAGCCCTCAAAGCCCCAGCGCTCGCGTGCGGCGCCCGGGGCGCGGTCGGTCAGAATATTCACGGCCTCTAGCAGCAGGCCGCCGCCGGCGCACGAGGCGTCGACCAGCGTGGGCAGGGCTTCGTCCTCGTAATCGTCGGCCGTTAGCTCGCGCTCGCACAGTGCGGTCCAGCCGACCTGCGCCAGCACCAGGGCGGCGTAGTCGGGACGCAGCACGTGCGTGCCCTCGCCGGCACGAGTCGCGGCGGGCGGCAGGCGCTTGAACAGCGGGTCGCCCGAAAGGTCCAGGCTGATGCTCGCACGGCGCTGACGCAGCGAAAGCAGCAGGTGAACGTCGGGATCGGCGGCGTCGACATCGGCGCGACGGCCCGTGGTCTCGGCCAGGCGGTCGCACAATGCGTCCTTGGCGCGCAGGGCCGAGAAACGCGTGTTGCGCAGCTGCTCGGTCACGCCGCGGGCTGTGATGGCGATGGTGGCGCCGGGGCGGATGATGCTCTCCCAGGCAATGTCGTAAACGCTATCGTACAGTTCATCGGCATCCTGCGCCTCAAAGCGCCCGAGTACCACGAACACACGGCTCGCCAGGCGCGACCACAGACAGGCGCGGTAGCCTTCTTCGAGCTCGCCCTCAAATGTAGCGCGGCCTTTCAGGCGGCGGACATGCGAAAGCCCGAGCCGCTTGAGCTCGTCGGCGAGTGCGGATTCAAAGCCCTCGGGGCAGCTTGCATAAAATTCCATGGGTGACCTCTCTGGTTGCGTCGCTCCATTATATGATGGATGCTTCGTTTGCCCTTATCCTCGAAAGGAACCCATATGATTGATGCGTGTCCCGAACCCGCTGTGCTCTTTTTTGACGTGGACGGCACGCTGACGTCGTTCGATCCCGACGATATGACCGATAAGGACTTCAATGCAATCCATCCGTCGAAGGCCGTTGTCGATGCATTTGGTCGCCTGCGCAATGCGGGTCACCAGGCATTTATCTGCACGGGTCGCCCCTTGTGGCTGATTGCCGATGGCCTGCGCGCGCTGAACCCGGCGGGTATCGTTGCCATGGCGGGGGCCACGCTCGAGGTCGAGGGCCGCGTGGTACACGAGGACTGCTTTGACGAAGACATTGTTGAGGAGCTTGCGCGTCGCATTACTGTGGCGGGCGGCGAGGCGTTGTTCGAGACGAACGGTGCCACCTATTCACTTGAGCCAGTTGGTGTCGAACAGTCATTTCTGCTAGGCGCCGGCGTGGTGCATGGCACCGACCAGATGCGCGTCGATGGTCGCTTGCGCGTAGGCAAGGTGTGCATTAACGCGTGCGACCTAGCTCGCGTAGCCAACGATGACGGCTTTATCGAGCGCGAGTTTGAGCTGTGCAACACCGGTGGTCAGAATCGCGAGCTGAGCCCCAAGGGCATTGACAAAGGTGTGGGCGTGGCGCGGGCGCTGGAGTATCTGGGTCGCGCGGGAAATGCGCGCACCTTTGGCTTTGGCGATTCGGGCAACGACCTGGGCATGCTCGCTGCGGTCGAGACAGCTGTCGCCATGGGCAACGCCATGCCCGAGGTCAAGGCGGTCGCCGACTACGTGACCGACGATGTCGCACACGACGGTACCGTCACAGCGATGCAGCATTTTGGGTTGATTTAATAAATGGCCGGGTCGCCCGCAGTGGGGGCGACCCGGCCATTTGAGCTATTTTGCAATATAGAGCTTGGGATGACTGCGACTGCTCTCAATCGCCGCCGTCATGATGCCCTCGTCGTCTCCATCAACGATGATGCCGTCGAGGTCATCGATCTGCGCGGACTGATAAAAACTGGTCTTGTTGAACTTTCCTTGGTCAACCATCATGTAGCCCTGGTTTGAGTTGGTAAGGTACATATGCTTGATCATGGCCGAGAAGTCGTGCTCGACGGTAAAACCGTGGTCGGGGTGGAATCCGTCGGCACTGACAAACGCCTTGTCGGCATGTAGTTTGCTCATGCAGTCGAGCGTTAGTGCGCCCGCGAGATAGAGGTGGCCCTTGCGCACGGAGCCGCCCAGCAGCACTACCGAAGCATTGGGGAGATTGAAGCTGGCGTAGTTCGCGATTGCAAGATCGCCGGTGATAATGGTGATCTCACGCTTGTCCATGAGGGCCTTAGCGAAGTAAAAGCCTGTGGTGCCGATGTCAATTACCAGAACATCGCCATCATCAACAAGAGTTGCTGCAGTTGCGGCGATGGCCTCCTTGGCCTCGACTTGGACATTGATGCGCTCCTCGGGATACGAGATTGCGTTGGAGCGAGAAAGCGATACCGCTCCGCCGCGTACGCGACGCAGCTTGCCTTCGGATTCCAGCGAGATGAGGTCGTGTCGTGCGGTGACTTCCGAAACCGAAAAACGGCGAACGATGTCGGATACCGAGATATTTGGCTTTTCGGCCAGCCAATTCATGATAAATCGCTGACGCTCGGCCGGTGAAAGGTCTGAAGTAGATGCCATATGCCGCTCCTTTTGAACAAAAGGTAAAAAGATGCGCCTTTCGTAATCGAAATATAGCGTATCGATATGAAAAGAACAAGGCAAATTCGAATGAATCAAAAGAACGGAATGGCATGTCATAAATGCATGCGTAGCAGATAGTTCGCACGTAAACGGGCTATAAAGAGTCTCATTCTGAAGGTGCCGCCCAAAAGAAGTACGTTCACGCCCGATATTCGACCGTTCACGGAAAGTTGACAATTGAGCTTTCGATAGCTTTTGAAATGGTTTATAAAAGAAAACCGAAAAGCTTTTGAAACAAAGAAGAAGGCTTTCGATAGCAATAGTGTTAGATGAGAAAGGACCGAACATGGCGATCAAGGTGTTTGCCGACGGCGCTAACCTCGAGGGTATGCTTGACATGCATGACAATGGCAACGTTCAGGGCTTCACGACCAATCCTTCCCTTATGAAGGCCGGCGGCGTGACCGACTACCGCGCTTTTGCCAAGACGGTTCTTGAGCACATTACCGATGTGTCGGTTTCTTTTGAGGTATTCGCCGACGACGAGGCGGGTATGGAAGCCGAGGCTCGCGAGATCGCAACCTGGGCAGACAACGTCTACGTTAAGATCCCGGCGCTCAACACCAAGGGTGAGTCCACTGCCGCGCTGGTCAAGCGCCTTTCTGCCGACGGCATCAAGGTGAATGTCACCACTATCTTCACGCCTGAGCAGGTCGACGAGTTTGTCGATGCCGTCTCTGCCGAGACCCCCTCTATTCTGTCCATCTTTGCCGGTCGCATTGCCGATACCGGCGTCGATCCGCTGCCCCTCATGGCGGAGTCCGTAAAGAAGGCTGCCGTTAAGCCTGCTGCCGAGGTTCTCTGGGCGTCTACGCGCGAGGTCCTCAATATCTTCCAGGCGGAGTCCGTTGGATGCCAGATCATTACGGTCCCCAATGCCCTTCTTGCCAAGCGCAAGAATTTCGGGAAAGATTTGCTTGAGTACTCGCTTGATACGGTCAAGGGCTTTGCCCGCGACATTCAGGCGCTTGGTTTTCATATCCTGCCCGAGGAGTAGGGGACGAGCATGCTGACCGATCTTCTTAAGCCCGAGCTTGTTGCCTGCCACGTCGAGGCCTCCGACTGGGAGGAAGCGATCAGGGCATGCGGTAAGTTGCTCGTAGACGCTGGCAAATGCGATCAGAGCTATGTCGATGCCATGATTTCATCGGTTCACAAATTTGGCCCCTATATGGTCTTGGAAGAGGGCATCGCCATGCCCCACGCTCAGGCAGATGGCAATGTGAGTGAAGCGGGGATCTGTATCGTCACGCTTGACCCTGCCATTGCGTTTGGACACGAGGATTTCGATCCGGTTCACGTGCTCGTGGGTATTTGCGCACCCGACCCCAAGGCTCATCTTGGCTGCTTGGCGGAGCTTTCGCAGATGTTCGAGGACGAGGACTGCGTTGCCAAGCTCAGCGCATGCGATACGCCCGAGCAGGTTTTGGAGACCATGCGTTCATTCTTTTAGGCCTTAATGGTACGGCGATGCGTCGCCGCTTTTGGATAGACGGAAAACCGTCACGTGTAGGAGAGGAAGGTTGCCATGCATATCATCACCGTATGCGGAAACGGCATCGGGTCCAGCCTGATGCTCGCTGGCAAAGTCGAGGAGCTTTGCGAGGAGGAGGGCATCAAGGCCGACGTTGAGTCTATGGACCTGAACGGTGCTTCTTCCGCAAATCCGGATCTGTTCATCACCGTTAAGGAACTCGCCCCCGAGCTCCACGGCAACGTTGTGATCGTTCGCAGCTATGTGAACAAGAAGAAGATCCGCGAAGACGCCCTCGAGGCAATCAAGGCGGCCGCCGCTAACGCCTAAAGCGGCACAAAAAAGGGCGGTTCCCTGTGGAAGAGGGAAACGCGCCCACGTTAGAGAGAAAGGAAGCGCAGATGCAAGCCATCCTTCCCATACTTGAGTTTATCCAATCGATTCTGACCAAGCCAGCGTGGATTATGGGTCTATTTGCCTTTGTGGGCCTTGTCGCGCTTAAGCGTCCTGCCCACAAGGTGATGACGGGCACTCTGAAGCCCATTCTTGGTTACATCATGCTGTCTGCCGGCGCCGCTGTTGTTCAGGAGAACCTTGCTCCGCTGGGCACCTTCATCGAGACCGGTTTCCACATCACCGGCGTCGTGCCCAACAACGAGGTCGTCGTTTCGATGGCTCAGAGCGTCCTCGGCGTTCAGACCATGATGATCCTGATTCTCGGCTATGTCGTGAACATTATCATTGCCCGCTTTACCAAGTTTAAGTACATCTTCCTGACGGGCCATCACAGCATGTTTATGGCCTGCCTGCTGTCTGCCGTTCTGCAGGCATCTGGCTTCCAGGATGTCCAGCTTGTCATCGTGGGCGGTATGTTCCTGGGCCTCGTGAGCGCAATGCTTCCCGCCGTTGGTCAGCGTTTCACCGAGAAGGTTACCGATGGCGATGAAATCGCCATGGGCCACTTCGGTTCACTCGCCTATTACATCTCCGCTGCAGTCGGTACGCTTTTTGCTAAGGACGCCGAGGAGAACAGCACCGAGAAGATCGAGGTTCCCGAGAAGTTCGCCTTCCTGCGCGACACTACCATCTCCACGGCTCTTACCATGGCCTTCTTCTACCTGGTTACCGCTTTCGCCGCTTACATCGCAGATCCTGCGGTCGTTACCAAGACCGCTGGCGGCGACAACGTGATTGTCTATGCCTTGACTTGTGCTCTGTCCTTCGCCGTCGGTGTCACCATCGTCTACAACGGCGTCCGCATGATCCTCGCCGACCTGGTCCCGGCTTTCCAGGGCATCTCCAACAAGCTGATCCCTGGCGCTATCCCCGCCGTCGACTGCGCCGTTTTCTTCCCCTATGCACCCACTGCCGTCATCCTCGGCTTTGTTGCCTCCTTTATCGGTGGCGTGGTCGGTATGTTCATCGTGGGCGCTACCCTGGGCATCTTCATCATCCCGGGCATGGTTCCCCACTTCTTCTGCGGTGCTACCGCAGGCATCTACGGCAATGCTACCGGCGGTCGCAAGGGCGCAGCTCTTGGCGCTTTCGTCAACGGCCTGCTCATCACCTTTGCCCCTGCGTTGCTCCTGCCCGTTCTTGATGTCTTTGGCTTCAAGAACACTACGTTCGGCGACTTCGATTTCTCCGTCATTGGTATTACGCTTGGCCGCGCTGCCGAGGCCTTCGGTACCACCGGTGTCTACGCGATTCTCGCTGTCCTTCTGATCGTCGCTTTCATCCCCAACTTCATCCACACTAAGGGTGCTGTGACTAACCACGTTGAGGAAGAGTAGTCCAGACGTACGTTAGGCCCTATTCGGGCGGAGCTCCGATAACCGGCTCCTACACGGAAGCGGTGGCGCCTCAAATGAGGCGTCACCGCTTTTGTTTTGGAGTGGTTGTGAAAACGTACCGGTGAAGCGCTGTCTCTGCGCCGCGAACGGAATCAACCGCGATGATCAGCAAAAACGTTTTGCCGCTGGGGTGTCGATATAAAAATGGTAAAACTGCAAAACCGTTCGCCGAGAAGATAAAAAACCGCAGCTCACGCCTTGATAAACGTAGGTAAAGTGTTTAGCAGTTTATCGGCCGTGTGCAAACGAAAGGAATCAGGCAGATGGCAATCAAGGTGTTCGCTGACGGTGCAAACCTCGAGGGCATGCTCGACATGTACGAGAACGGCAACGTTCAGGGTTTCACGACCAACCCGTCCCTTATGAAGAAGGGCGGCGTGACGGATTACCGTGCGTTTGCCAAAGAGGTCCTGGCCCACATCACCGACGTTTCCGTCTCGTTTGAGGTCTTTGCCGACGACGTCGAGACCATGGAGGTTGAGGCCCGCGAGATCACTACTTGGGCCGAGAACGTCTACGTCAAGATCCCGTGCGTGACCACCAAGGGCGAGTCAACCGCCGAGCTGGTCCGCAAGCTTTCGACCGACGGCATCAAGGTCAACGTCACCACCATCTTTACGCCTACGCAGGTCGACGAGATGGTCGAGGCCGTTGATGCCGAGACGCCGTCCATCATCTCGCTCTTTGCCGGCCGTATCGCCGATACCGGCGTCGACCCCATTCCGTTTATGACGGAGTCGGTCAAGAAGGCCGCCGCCAAGCCCAACTGCGAGGTCCTGTGGGCGTCCACGCGCGAGCTCATCAACATTTACCAGGCCGAAGCCTGCGGTTGCCAGATCATCACGGTGCCCAACAGCATCCTGGCCAAGCGCAAGAACATCGGCCGTGACCCCTACGAGGTCTCGCTCGACACCGTGCGCGGCTTTGCCAAGGATATCGCGTCGCTCGGCTTCCATATCCTGCCGTAACGCGAACACTGGCTGCGCTGCGAGTTGTTCGCCCGGCCTTTCCTTTCCCTATCGCTCACGCGCTTCGCAAGGGTCGCGCTGGGCAAAGGAAAGGCCGGGGCTGCCGACACGAACTTGCCGGTAGGTTGGTGATCGGCCTCCAATCCTGCCGTGGGCAAAGGTACCCCCGCCTGCGACGTGCAAAATTGAGAGTATTCAGCAAGGTAAAGGCTTTTACCAGCTAGATAAAGCACGGAACAGCCCCCGTTTTGGCTCTGACGACGCTAAAACGGGGGCTGTTTGTGACTTTATTGCCTCTGAGGGGCATCCGGAACGGCGGAATTTGCAGAATACTCGCGATTCTACACGTCGCGAGAGGGGGGACCCTTGCTTTAGGCGGTTTACTTCCCCTGCACCATGGTGAGCGAGATCTTCTTGCGGTCGCGATCGACTTTTTCGACCCACACCTTCACCGTGTCGCCGACGCGCACGACATCACTCGGGTGCTTGACGAAGCGGTTGGCCAGCTTGGAGATGTGCACGAGGCCGTCCTGGTGCACACCCACGTCGACGAAGGCGCCAAAGTCGACGACGTTGCGCACCGTGCCCTTGAGTTCCATGCCGGGCTCCAGGTCGTCGATGGAAAGCGCCGAGCGGCTAAAGACTACCTCGGGCGCGTCGTCGCGCGGGTCGCGGCCGGGCTTTTTGAGTTCGTTAACGATGTCGATGAGCGTGAGGGTGCCGCAGTCTAGGTCGCTTGCCAGCGCCGAGATGCTGCCCAGGCGGCGCTCGATATCGGGTACGCCGCCACGGCTGAGTTCGCTGGCGGCAACGCCGGCGCGCTCCAGGACGGCCGTGGCCACCTCGTAGCTTTCGGGGTGGACGCTTGTCGCGTCGAGCGGGTTCTTACCGCCGCTGATGCGCAGGAAACCCGCGGCGTTGAGATATGCCTTGGGCCCCAACTTGGGGACCTTCTTGAGCTGGCGGCGATCGGTGAAGGCGCCGTTTTCCTCGCGGTAGGCCACGATATTCTTGGCCACGCTCGGCGTGATACCCGACACGTAGCCCAGCAGGCTCGCACTCGCGGTGTTGACGTCGACGCCCACGCGGTTGACGACGTCCTCCACCACGTGGCCCAGGGTGCGTGAAAGCTCGGCCTGGTCAAGGTCGTGCTGGTACTGGCCAACGCCGATGGACTGGGGCGGAATCTTGACGAGCTCTGCCAGCGGGTCCTGCAGGCGACGACCCAAGCTCATGGCGCCGCGCACGGTGACATCCAGATCGGGATACTCCTGGCTCGCGAGCTCGGAGGCGGAATACACCGACGCGCCGGCCTCGTTGACGATGGTGTAGCGAAGGCTGGGCGCCTGCTCGGCAATGAACTCCGAGACGACTTCCTCGGTCTCGCGGCTGGCGGTGCCGTTGCCGATGACGATGGTGTTGACGCCGTCCTTCTTGACGAGGCGGGCGAGCTCGCGCTTGGTGCCGGCGACGTCGTGGCGCGGCTTGGTGGGGTAGACCACGCCGTGGTCGAGCAGCTTGCCGGTCTCGTCCATGACGGCGACCTTGCAGCCGGTGCGGTAGCCCGGGTCGAGCGCGAGTACGCGGGCGCCACGGACGGGGCGTGCCGAGAGCAAGCCCTCGAGATTCTTGGCAAAGACGTTAATGGCCTCGGTCTGGGCGCGGACGGTGAGCTTGGCACGGGCTTCGCGCTCCAGCGAGGGGGCCATGAGGCGCTTGTAACCGTCGGCGATGGCGGCGTCAAAGACGGGCGCGAACACGCCCCGGCGACGTGGCCAACGGCTGCCGAGGCGCGCCGTGGCAGCAGCGCCGTCGACGTTCACGCGCACGCGGAGCTTGCCCTCGCGCTCACCGCGGTCGATAGCCAGCACGCGGTGGTTGGGTATACGGCGCAGCGGCTCATCATAGCTGTAGTACGGCTCGTAGGGGGTCTTCTCGGCGGGGTCGGTGGCCTCGACGACGATGTCGGCGGTGTTTTGCGTAAAGGCGCGCAGGTCGGCGACGTTCTCGGGGTCCTCGGCTACCGTCTCGGCCACGATGTCGGCGGCGCCGGCGAGCGCCTTTTCGGGCGTGTCAAAGCCGGCCTCCTCGTTGACGTAGTCCGCGGCGGCGTCGAGTGCGCTGCCCTTGGCCGAGGCCTGCATGATGATCATGTTGGCGAGCGGCTCCAGGCCTGCCTCGCGGGCCTTCTGCGCGCGGGTCATGCGCTTTTTGCGGTAGGGCTTGTAGAGGTCCTCGACACGCTGGAGTTGCGTGGCCTCGCGAATCTGCTGCTCGAGTTCGGGCGTGAGTTTGCCCTGGGCATCGATAAGCAGGATGACGTCCTCTTTACGCTGCTCAAGATTGCGCAGGTAGGACAGGCGCTCGTCGAGGGCGCGCAGGGCGACGTCGTCCATGCCGCCCGTGGCCTCCTTGCGGTAGCGCGAGATAAAGGGAATGGTGTTGCCCTCGTCGATGAGCTTGACGGCCGCTTCGATGTTGGCGGCCTTAAGGTTGAGCTCGCGGGCGAGCTGGGCGATAAGATCCATGGGACTCCTTGCGTTTAAGGTGCGTTTGCAGCACAGGGCTACCAAGGATACCACCCGTCTCAAAAGACTGTTTTGGAGCCGCGCCACGAAAACGACCTATCTACTACGTTTGAACCGGATGGGTCGACCATGCCTGGTTTTACCGAAAATCGGCAAGCCGTCTACCTGCGGTTTTTATTTCGTGATATTTGGCATGGTTGAGGGCGATCGGTTAAACGTAGTAGATAGGCGCATTTCGTGGCGAACGAACCAAGCCAAGGTACAAAATAGCCCCCGTCCTAGAAAAATCATCGGCAAGGTAGCAAAATGCCCCGCGGGTAGGAGGCTGCTCGCGGGGCAAAGAAGAGGGGCTTATTTGCGGCGGTCCGAGGTGCTCGGCGTGGAGTTTTATCGTGGCCCACCCTAAGGCATTACAGCTCGACGAGCTGGCCGGTCTCGGCGGCCTCCTTGATGGCGTTGAGAAGTGTGAGTGTCTTGACGTTATCGGCGGGGGTCACGACGGGCTCAACCTTGCGGCGGACGACCTTCACAAAGTGCTTGAGCTGCATCTTGTGCGGCAGTGCCGGGTCCACGGCCGGAATCTCCATCTGCAGCGGCTTGTGCCAGTTGGAGGCGCCGTCGTAGGAGAACTGGTGCAGGCGGGGCAGCGACAGGGCGCCCTTAGTGCCGCCGATAAAGTAGGCGTCGGCGTCGAAGGGGCGGTACTGCGGATCCTCGCGAGCGGTTGCCTCCCAGTTCCAGGGGCTGGCGGTGGCGTCGGAGATGGTCATGCTCGCAAGCGCGCCATCGGCAAAACGAACGTTGACCACGGCGGAGTCCTCGGTCTCAAAACCGCGGGCGGCGCTGGACTGCATACCCTGGACGGCAACGGGCTCGCCCAGCAGGTAACGGAGCAGGTCGACGTCGTGCACCAGGTTGACCAGGATCGGGCCGGCACCCTTCTTGCGGCGCCACTCGACATCGAAGTACTCGTCATTCTTATAGATCATGTAGTGGAAGCTCGACACGGTGAGCTTGCCCAGCTCGCCGGACTCGATGATCTCCTTAGCCTTGTTGACGAAGGGGTTGTGGCGACGGTGCTGACCCACGAGCACGGGCACGCCGGCGGTCTCGGCCTCGGCGGCGAAGGCCTGGGCATCCTCAAGGTCGTTGGAGATCGGCTTTTCGACCAGCGGCACGATGTTGCGCTTGATGGCCTCGCGAGCAACGCCCAAGTGCAGGTCGTTGGGGGTGGCGATAATGACGGCCTCGGGCTTGACCTCGTCCATCATCTGGGCGGGATCGGTATAGAACGGCACGCCGGCGGCCTCGGCCGTGGCGCGGGCGCCCTCAAAGGCGTCGGCGATGGCGACGAGCTCGGCCTCGGGCTCCTCGGTGACAAAGCGGATGTGGTTGCGGCCCATGGCGCCGGCGCCGATAACGGCAATGCGGACGGGGTTGAGCTCAGACATTTCGACTCCTTAATACTGGTGACCGGTGGAATGCGACAAAGGGGCTGTCCCTTTGTCGCATCGGTAAAACTAGGCGGACTTCTTCTTGCTGTCGGAGACCATCATGTAGACGGTGAGCACGACGGCGATGGCGGCGATCACAATGGCACCGTAGAAGGACTGCTGGTAGGCGGCGCTGCCGGCCTCGGCGTGATACAGCACGGCGGTGATGGGCTGGCTGATCCAGGTGGAAGCGGCGTAGCCCAAAAACATGATGCCGTAGTTGACGCCGATGTTGCTGGTGCCAAAGGCGCCACCGGTGAGCGGCGGGTAGATGACGAGCAGAGCGCCAAAGCTAAAGCCGAGCAGGGCGAGCGCCACGAAGAACATGCACTGCGTAAAGCTCATCGACATGATAACGAGGGCGACGATGGTGACGACAAGGCTGATGAGCAGCGACTTGTAGGCGCCGAGCTTGTCGATGATCTGGCCAAAGGACAGACGGCCAACCAGGTTGGCGCAGGTGTTGACGGAGACCACCACACCGCCGAGGGCGACGGCCGCGGCGCTCGTGGGGTCGGAGAAGAGCTGAACGGCGGCGATGGAGGCAACCTTGCCCACGAGCAGGGTGCCCGCGGTGGCGGCAAAGGCGAAGGTGACGATGAGGACCCAGAAGCGCGGGGTCTTGACCATCTCGCCCGGGGTGAGGTCGCCGAAGGTGCCGGCGTGCGCGCCACCCCTGGGGGCCTCGAAGCCCTCGGGCAGCCAGCCGGCCTCCGGGGCCTTCAGGAACAGGGCGGAGGCGGCGATTGTCACAAAGAAGATGACGCCGAGTGCCTTGAGGGCGCCAAAGATGCCCAGGCTCGGGATGAGCAGCGAGGCGAGCACCGGGGACAACACAGCGGGGCCGGCGGTCGAAGCGGCCAGGGTGATGCCGGAGGCGAGACCCTTCTTGTCGATGAACCACTTTTGGCCGGTGGTGAGCGCCGGGTTGTAGCCCAGGCCGTTGCCGATGGCGGCGACGAGCGAGAACCACAGGTAGAACTGCCACGGCTCGGTGACGGTACCGGACATGAACCAGCCCAGGCCGTAGCACACGGCGGCGGCGATCACGACGTTGCGCGGGCCGATTTTATCGGAGATGCGGCCGGCGAAGATGCCCGTCACGGCCATGATGGTCTGAAAGACCGGGAAGGCCCAGGTAAGGGCGCTGGACCACTCGGGGTAGGCGGCGAGCAGGTTCTTGCTCACGACGGAATACAGCGCGATGGAGCTGATGAAGAACATGGTGACGCACGCGGCGGAAAGCACGACGGCGCGACCCTTGTTGGAGTTGGTGGAAGCCATTGGACCCTTTCTAATCGATACGGGGGAGGAGTGGGCGTATCCGCGGGTCCTCCCTGTCAGGTTGGTTTACTGGTCAGTCGGCTTTGCGACGCCGGACTCATCGGACCAGAGCTCGACACCCTTGTTCTTAAGGTAGTTGTCGGCATAGGCGCGACGGCCGCCGGGCTTGGCGGTGAGGTCGCCCATCATGTTGGAGAAGCCACCATCGACCTTGATGGCGTCGCCGGTGGTAAAGTCCGAGCGCTTGGACGCCAGGAACATGACGGCGTTGGCGATATCGCTGACCTCGCCGATGCGACGCGTGGCGATCAGACGGCTGCGGCTCTTTTCGACCTCGGGGTCGGCGTAAAAGCTTGCCGACATGGGGGTCTTAACGAAGCAGGGCTCGACGCAGTTGGAGCGCACGCCGTAGGGGCCCCACTCGGCAGCCAACATCTTGGACATCATGTTGACGCCTGCCTTGGTGGAGCTGTACACGCCCGAGAAGGTCTCGGGGGAGTGGCTGGCGACGGTCGAGATGTGCACCAGGCGACCCTGGCCGGCCTTGATCATTTCGCGACCAAAGCGCTGCGAGGTGATGAAGTAACCGGTGAGGTTGACGTTGATGACCTCGTTCCAGTCGGAGAGCGGCAGGTCCTCCATGGCGGCGAAGCGCAGGATGCCGGCGGTGTTGACGAGAACGTCGACGCAGCCGAAGTCGGCGATGGTGGCATCGACGGCGGCCTGAACCTCGGCCTCGTCGGTGGCGTTCATCTTGTAGCCCTCGGCGTGGATTCCAAACTCGGCGGCGAGGTCGGCGGCTGCGGCCTTGACCTTTTCCTCGTCCAGGTCGAGCAGGACGACGTTGGCGCCGTTGCGGGCGAACTCGCGGCAAATCGCGACGCCCATACCGCCGAGTGCGCCGGTTACGGCGCAGACATCGCCCTCGAGCTTAAGCCAGTTGCTCATAGGAACTTCCCTTCTTGTGCCTCCCTGTGGGTCGTTCCCATTAATCGACCCACGTGGTTTTCGCAGGTTATCGTATGCTTTGCATTTGCGCAGGTGAATTGCATATTTGTTAGAATGGCGTTAACCGTAGGTTTACACTGTGCGATGCAGCTCATTCTCAATTGAGCGTGTGACCTGCGAAAACAACCCCCTGTGGCACCATGCGGTCACGGGCGCGAAAACGGGAGATTGACGTGTACGATCGACGACTTGAGGCCATATCGGCCGCCGCGGAGCTGGGGAGCTTCTCGCGTGCGGCGGCAAGATTGCGCGTGTCGACCCCGGCCCTCGTCAAGCAGGTGTCGGGCTTCGAGGCCGAGTTCGGCATCACGTTGTTCGAGCGCTCGCACTCGGGCGTCAAGGTGACGCCGGCCGGCGCACTGCTGGTGGACGACGCGCGCTCGATCATGCGGCAGTCCGAGGACGCGCTGCGCCGTGCCCGACGCGCGGCGGGCGATGGTGGTGCCGTGCGCCTGGGCGTGTCAATGATGTGCCCAGGACGCCAGACGCTGTCGATGTGGTCGGGCATCCACGATCTGGAACCGTCGCTACGATTTGAGATCGTGCCGGTAAGTGACCTCTACGACGAGCGCGAGACCGTCATGCGCAGCTTGGGCCGCGAGGTCGATGTGGTGCAGTCGAGTTTTTCTACCCCACGCTGGGGCGACGCTTGCCAAAAGCTCCACATCGTTAACGTACCGTTTTATATCGACCTGCCGCGCGCGAGCCCGCTGGCGCGCAAGAATCGCATTACGGTTGCCGACCTAGAGGGCATGCGCCTGCGCGTGCTCCGTCACGGCAACGATGCGATGGACAGCCTACGCATCGACCTTTTGGCCGACGGCGGCGTGGACGTGATCGACGTGGACAGTTTTGACTTTGCGCTCTTTAACGAGGCGGAGGAAAAGGGCGACGCGGTGCTCACTTGCGGGGCGTGGTCGGGCGTGCACCCGGCTTTTGTAGGCGTGCCGTTCCTATGTGGCCGCGAGGTGCCGGTCTTCTTGCACTACCCGCTCGAGCCCACCCTCCAAGTACAAAAATTCGTCAACGCCATGGCCCAACTCCTCAAGTAGCTTACACAAAACGAGGCCCTGGCCAAACGGCCAGGGCCTCACTAACCTTTATTCCGTTTTAAACAACGGGCTGATTGCGCGCAGGAGGGTGCCCCGGGGCGGCGGGGTATTTCCTCCGCGCGCAGTTTCGCAGCGAAGCGAGAATGTTTGAGCACGGAGGAATTACCCCGCCGCCCCGGGGCACCCTCCGTCAGTAACCGTTCCTACTCCAGCTCAAACGCACCCGTGTACAGCTGGTAGTAATACCCGCGCTTGGCAATCAGCTCATCATGGTTGCCGCGCTCGATGATGCGGCCGTGATCCAGGCAGATGATCGCGTCAGAGTTGCGCACGGTGGACAGGCGGTGCGCGATGACAAACGTCGTGCGGCCCTCCATGAGCTTATCCATGCCCGCCTGCACGATGGCCTCGGTGCGGGTGTCGATGGAGCTCGTGGCCTCGTCCAGAATCATTGCCGGCGGATCGGCGACGGCGGCGCGCGCGATCGAAATCAGCTGACGCTGGCCTTGCGACAGCTGGGCACCGTTGCCGGTAAGCATGGTGTCGTAGCCGTCGGGCAGGCGGGTGATAAAGTCGTCCGCGCCCGCGAGCTTGGCCGCCGCGATGCACTCCTCGTCGGTCGCATCCAGGTTGCCGTAGCGGATGTTATCCATCACGGTGCCGGTGAACAGGTTCACGTCCTGCAGCACGACGCCCAGCGAGCGGCGCAGATCGGCCTTGCGGATCTTATTGACGTTGATGCCGTCGTAGCGAATCTTGCCGTCGGCAATGTCATAGAAGCGGTTGATGAGGTTGGTGATGGTCGTCTTGCCGGCACCGGTGGCGCCGACAAACGCGACCTTCTGGCCCGGCTTGGCAAACACGGACACGCCGTGCAGCACCTCGTGGTCGGGCGTGTAGCCAAAGTCGACGTTGTCCATGACCAGGTCGCCGCGCAGCGGCACGTACTCGATCTCGCCGGTTGCGCGGTGCGGATGTTTCCATGCCCACATGCCGGTGTGGTGGTCGGCCTCCTCGAGCTCCCAGGTTTCGGGGTTCACCTGTGCGTTGACGAGCGTCACGTAGCCTTCGTCGGCCTCGGGCTTCTCGTCGATGAGCTCAAAGATGCGGTCGGCGCCGGCGAGGCCCATGACCACGGCGTTGATCTGCTGCGAGATCTGGCCGATCTGTCCGCAGAACTGCTTGGTCATGTTGAGGAACGGCACCACGACGGCGATGGACAGCGCCATGCCCGAGATGCTCAGGTTGGGCGCGCCCAGCGCCAGGAAAATGCCGCCCGCCAGTGCGACCAGCACGTAGAGCAGGTTGCCCAGGTTCATAAGGATGGGCATGAGGATGTTGGCGTACATGTTGGCCTTCTGGGAGACCTCGAAGAGCTTTTCGTTGCGCTCGTCAAAATCGGCCTCGGCGGCAGACTCGTGGCAGAACGCCTTGACGACCTTCTGGCCGTTCATGACCTCCTCGATATGGCCCTCGACCACGCCGAGCTCGGTCTGCTGCGCAATGAAGAAGCGCGCGGAGTTGGAGCCGAGCAGCTTGGTCATAAAGGTCATAAAGGCGACGCCGGCGATGATGACCAGGCACATCCACACGCTGTAGTACAGCATGATAAAGAACACCGTGACGATGATGATGATCGTCATGAGCAGGTTGGGCAGCGACTGGCTGATCATCTGACGCAGCGTGTCGATGTCGTTGGTGTAGTGGCTCATGACATCGCCGCGCTGGTGCGTGTCGAAGTAGCGGATCGGCAGGTCCTGCATGCGGTTGAACATCATCTCGCGCAGCTTCTCCAGCGAGCCCTGCGTGACGATAGCCATGGCGCGGTTCCAGAAGAGCGAGGACAGGACGCCGACGCCGTAGATGCAGGCGAGGGTGGTCACGAGCTGTGCGATCTTGGGCTGCGCGGCTTCCCAATCGCCCGACTGCCACGATTCGCCAATAATTTGCAGGGCGCTCTGCAGGAAGGTCGCGCCGATGGAGTTGATGATGGCGCAGAGCACCACGCCGGCGACGACGAGGGGCAAAAGCACGGGATAGAAGCCAAAGAGCGTCTTGATGAGGCGCGACATGGTGCCGCCCTTGCGGTTGAGCGCGCGCTCGGCGGTCGTTGCCTTACTCATGGGCCTCGCCTCCTTCCTGAGTCTGAGCTTGCGTTGCGGATGCCTCGGTGTCGGCCTCGACGGCCCCTTCGCCCTCGGCGCTCATCTTGTTTTGCGAGGTGAAGGTCTCGCGGTAGATCTCGCTTGTCTTAAGCAGCTCGTCATGGTTGCCGATCTGCGCGATACGGCCGCCCTCCATGACGATGATACGGTCTGCTTCCTGCACGGAGCTGATGCGCTGGGCGATGATGAGCTTGGTCGTGTTGGGCAGATAGCTTGCCAGTCCTGCGCGGATCTTTGCGTCGGTCTTGGTGTCGACGGCGCTGGTGGAGTCGTCCAGGATCAAGATCTTGGGGCGACGCAGCAGGGCGCGTGCAATGCACAGGCGCTGCTTCTGACCGCCCGAAACATTAGAGCCGCCCTGTTCGATCCAGGTGTCGTAGCCCTTGGGGAAACTGTCGACAAACTCGTCGGCGCAGGCCAGATGCGCTGCCTCGCGGACTTCCTCGTCGGTGGCGTTCGGGTCGCCCCAACGCAGGTTCTCGGCGATGGTGCCGCTAAACAGCACGTTTTTCTGCAGCACCATGGCGACCTGGTGACGCAGCGCGTCCAGGTCGTAGTCGCACACGTCCACGCCGCCCACGCGCACAGCGCCTTCGGTGGTGTCGTACAGGCGGGCGATGAGGTTAACGAGCGTGGACTTGGCCGAGCCAGTGCCGCCGATGATGCCGATGGTCTCGCCGCTCGTAATGTGCAGGTCGATATCGTCGAGCGCCTGGCGTTTCGCATGCGCGGAATACTTAAAGCTCACGTGGTCAAAGTCGATGGAACCGTCGGCAACCTCGAGCACGGGCTCGGCGGGATCGGCGATCGTGGGCTCGGCGGCCAGCACCTCGGCAATGCGGTGTGCCGATTCGTCGGCCATGGTCACCATGACAAAGATCATCGACAGCTGCATCAGGCTCATGAGAATCTGGAAACCATAGGTAAAGGTCGAGGAGAGCTGGCCCACGTCGAACAGCGTGCCCTGGCTCGTGATGATGAGCTTGGAGCCCAGGTAGATGATGACGACAAACGCGCCGTTGACGCAGATGTTCATCATGGGGTTGTTAAAGGCGAGCAGCTTCTCGGCGCGGGTGAAGTCCATCTGGACGTCGCGCGCGGCGGTCGCGAACTTCTCCTTTTCAAAGTCTTCGCGCACATAGCTCTTGACCACGCGCATGCCGGTGACGTTTTCCTCGACGGACTCGTTAAGGGCATCGTACTTGTGGAACACGCGCGAGAAGATGGGGCGCACCTTAAAGATGATAAAGAACAGTCCAAAGCCCAGCAGCGGAATGATGACCAGGTAGACCATGGCGACGCTACCGCCCATGATAAACGCCATGGTAAAGGCGAAGATCAAGACAAGCGGCGCGCGCACGGCGATACGGATGATCATCATAAAGGCCTGCTGCACGTTGTTGATATCGGTGGTCAGGCGCGTGACGAGCGAGGAGCTCGAGAACTCATCGATGTTGGCAAAGCTGAACGTCTGGATCTTGTAGAACAGGTCGTGACGCAGGTTCTTGGCGAAGCCGCAACTCGCATGGCTGCAGGTGATGCCGGCAGCGGCGCCAAAAGCAAGCGACGTAAGCGCGATGAGCACCAAAAAACCCGCGGTGGGAAGCATCTCGGCTACGGTGGCACCGTCTTTGATGGCGTCGATTAGGTTGGCGGTGATAAATGGAATCAGCATCTCGCAGAGCACCTCGCCAAGCACGAGCAATGGCGTGGCAACAGTGACTTTCATATAGTCGCGGATGCTGCCCATGAGGGTTTTAATCATCCAGTTCCTCCCAGGTTACACGGATTTTCTCGAGCATTTCGGCGAGCTGCTCGCGCTCGTCGTGGGTGAGGGCACTAAAGGCTTGCTCTCTAAAGCGAATGCGGGCCGCCTGGTCGATGCGGGCGTTTTCCCGGCCGGTTTCGGTCAGGCGAATGGTGAGCTGCCGTCGATCCTTGGGGTTACGGCTGCGCTCGATGAGGCCGTTGAGCTCGAGCTTGGACAGGATCTCGGAAAGCGACCCCGGCTTGAGGTCAAAGTGCATGCCGAGTTCCTGCTGCGACATCTCGCCGCCGGGTTGCTTGGCCAGCAGGCAGATGATGGGCACCTTGCCGGATACGCCTCCGCCATGAAAATGCATGTAATGGCCGCAAAAGCCCAGGCCGCTCAGGATGCGCTTGGCGAGTTTGTCTTCGGCGCTGACCGCTTCGGGTATGTCTACCGGTTGCGACGGGTCACCGCCGGGCTCATGCGGAAGGACGAGTGGTTCAACACACATATCTAAGCTTCGCTCCTTTCTTTAGTTAGGTAGTTGAATTGTTTTGTGCCTAACTAATTTAGGAGCACGGTAAATAAATGTCAAGGTACCAAACTTTATAGTTACGGCGTTTTGCCAAACGCCGTAACCGCTCGACGCTGCAAGCGTTCCTAAGCGGCAATCTGACGTTCAATCGTCGGGCATGGCCACAAGGCCTATGCCCTCCTCTTTCACGTCACCTTGCTCGCTTAGGAACGCTTTCGCTGTCCGTCCTCAACCCGTGATTCCGCCACGGTCCGCTTCGGTGCATGTGATCCTTTGGGGACGGAGGAAAAGGGATCATTTTCCGAAACCTTTCCGCAACAATTTGCCCTTCGTGCCGCTCGACTCCGCTCGCAACGTCCCCTGCGCTACACTTAGTCGCACTGTGGCGCTGCCGCGCCGCGCCCGAAACAAGGGAGACCCTCATGAAGAATACTCAGCTGCTGCTGATTAACGATATGTGCGGCTACGGCAAGGTCGCGCTTTCCGCCATGCTGCCGGTGCTGTCGCACATGGGTTACCGTATCCACAATCTGCCGACGGCACTTGTGTCCGACACGCTCAACTACCCCAAGTTCTACATCCACGACACCACCGAGTACGTGCGTCAGAGTCTTGCCATCTGGGAGGAGCTCGGCTTTGAGTTCGACGCCATCTCGACCGGCTTTATCGTGACCGAGGAAGAGACGCGCATCATCTCGAACTTTTGCCACCGCCGCGCGCAAAAGGGCACCAAGGTGTTCGTCGATCCCATCATGGGCGACAACGGCAAGCTTTATGCCGGTGTGCCCGAGTCCACGATCGGTCTCATGAGGCACCTGCTCGAGTGCGCCGATTACGCGGTTCCCAATTACACTGAGGCCTGTCTGCTCACCGATACGCCTATTGCAGAGCAAATCACGCCCGACGAGGCTCGCGTTCTTGTGAACGCCGTGCGTGAGCTGGGTGCCAAGTCGGTGGTCATTACGAGCGCCGTAGTCAATGGCACGAACGCGGTTATCGGTTACGACCATGTGGCGGGGGAGCACTTTACGATTCCCTTTGAGCTCATTCCGGTCTATTTCCCGGGTACGGGCGACACGTTCTCGGCGGTGCTCGTCGGCCGCGTTATGGCAGGCTGGAGTCTGCAGCGCGCGACGTTCGATGCCATGCGTGTGGTGGCTGAGCTTATCGAACGCAATGCCGACCAAGAGGACAAGTCGGCCGGCCTTCCCATCGAGGCCTGCCTGGACGTGATCGACCATGAGTAACATTGGCGAGGGCGGCGTCAAGCCTGCGGGCGAGAACAGGCCGCTCGGCGCGCCGCGTGGCAAGCGGCCGCGTATCCGCGTGAGCTGCGTGGACCAGCTGGGGACGTGCCGCTGCCACCACGGTCACAAGCCGGGCGACGTCTTTGACTTTGACCGAGACCGCGGCAAGATGTGCGCCATGGCCTGCCATGTGGGCTTTCCCTATATCGATATCCTGCGCTATGGCGGAACCGTACCTGGCAACGAGCCTGGTACGGCAAAGTTCTGCTGCCCCGAGGTCGACACCCTCAACGTCTGGCTCGCCGAGATCGTCGACGAGTAGTTGAACGTGGATTTTCTCCCACCGAGAAAATCCACGCTCAATTTGTATGCGGGAGATAATCCACGCTCGTTTTATGCCAATGGCGCACCTCGCGAGCTCGCTTGCCTACAGCTGCTCGAGCATAGCGATGCAACCGTCGAGCACGTCGCGGTAGGTGGCATCGAAGTTGCCGGTGTACCAGGGATCGGCCACGTCGCCGGGGCGCTCGGTCCAATCGAGCAAGCGCGTAATCTTGCCGTCGGGGTCGTCGCCAAAGATGCGACGCAGGCCACGCGCGTTCTCGGCATCCATATAGACAATGTGATCCCAGTCGCCATACTCCGCGCGACGCACCTGGCGTGCGCGGTGGGCAACGACGGGAATCCCGACCTCGCGCAGCTTGGCGACCGTGCCATGATGCGGCGGGTTGCCGATCTCCTCAGTTGAGGTCGCTGCAGAATCGATGACAAACTCGCCCGCGCGCCCAGCGCGGCGCACCAGCTCGGTAAACACCGACTCAGCCATCGTCGAGCGACAGATATTTCCATAGCAGATAAACAGTACACGTTGCATATGCGGTTTCCTTTCGATCGCCATCATCGAGCTCGAGTATCGCATCTGTGCTTACGCCCTCGCCCGCTTGCGCTCCCAGCGAGCCAACTTAATCGTCACCAGCGTAAGCGCCCAGGCCACAAGCGAGAACGCGGCACCAACCGCGCCAACGTAGGCAATGCCAACGCTGCTCACCACGGCGCCGCCCACTGCGGTGCCAAACGAAATGCCGACGTTAAACGCCATGGGTTCTACCGAGCTCGCGAGTACCATCGATTTGGGATGGCGGCTGCGCGCCACGTCCATAAAGTGCGTGATGCATGACACCGAGAACAGGTACATGAGCAGCGCTAGGCTAAAGACAAAGACCAGCGCGAGCGGCATGGTGTCGCCCACGGCAAACAGCCCGAGTAACGCCGCAGCTTGCAGCACAAACGTCACAAGCAGCGCCTTCATGCCAAAGCGCGCGTCGATCCATCCGCCCAAGATGTTCGAGACCAGGCAGAACACGCCGTAGGCCATAAGCGTGGTGCTTGCCTGAACAGTGCCCATGCCCAGCACCTGCTCAAGATAAGGCGTCACGTAGCCGTAGAACACATAGACCGATCCCACGCCAAACAAAAAGATGAGCATGCCGGTGATGATGCTCGGTTCGCGTAGAAGCCCCGCCTGCTCGCGAAAGGTGGCAGGCTCGTCGGTTTGCCCAGCGCGCGGCATAAACGCCACGAGCGCTCCGCAGATCAAAACGGCAAAGGTCAGCGTGCCGTACATGGCCACGTGCCAATCGAGCGTGTCGGCCACGAACTTGCCGATCGAAGTGACAAAGACCATTGCCACGGAAAACGCACCATATACCACCGAGATGGCAAGCGAAGTTTGCTGCGGGGACAGCAGCTCGGGGATGTACGTCACGCCCACGGCGAGCAGTGCGCCCGAGACGGATCCCAGGACAATGCGCGAGATAAACAGTACCTGGAAGTTGGGCGCCAACGCCATGACCAGATTGCCGAGCACAAAGATAATGCTGTAGCACACGAGCAGCTGGTAACGACGGAAGCGCCCCGTGCTGAGCGCAAGCACCGGCGTCGCGATGGCGTAGACCAGTGCAAAAACGCTGATGAGCTGGCCCGCAGCGGCAAGCGATATGCCGAGTTCCGTCGCCAAGTCACTTTCGATGCCGATGACCACGAACTCGGAGCAGCCGAGCGAGAATCCCAGCAGCACGAGCAGCGCCAGGCAGAGCCTGGTGCGCGCGGGGGAGAGCGCGGCGGCGGTTGACTTACTTTTAGGCGTGGTTGCGGCGGTCAAGGTTGTCACTCCAATGTCGCATGAATAAGCGGGATTCAATCCCTGCAACTATAACAGAATGTGTCAGGTGCCTGCCTCCTTTGTCGCAGGCTGCGCTTGCCTGTATAGTCGCAATACAGGCGAAGATGGTCTCAGGTACATTGCGGGCGACAGGAGATCCCATGGGTATGCACACGACAAAGGTTGTAGTGGGCGAGGGCAAGTTTGCGCTCGAGGCCCAGTTGACGGTGACGCCGCGAGGCATGGCGGTGTACGCCTGCTCGCCGGAGTTTGCGCACCTGGGCGCCACGGCGCAGGCCATTCCTCGCCCCGAGCCCGGCCGTACGGCGACGGTGAGCATCCTGGCCGTTCCGTGCCATCGAGACGAAATTCCGGCGCACGATATTGCGGCGGCGCTGGCCACGCGCTTTGGCGTGCCGGTAGTTGCAAGCACGGGTTTTCATGTGGAGAACGCGACCGCGGACGACTTGCGGCGCATGCTCGATACCACCAAGGAACTCATCGCCGCGCTCGAGGAGGCCGCAGCCCGCATTCTGCGCGCCGGCTGGGATGAGGGCGGCGCAGGCGCCGAGGTCGTGGCGGTCGATGCCGCGACCGGCGAGGCGCTTGGCCCCGTCGACCGCATCGAGGCCCATACCGGCGAGGGAATCCTGCATCAGGCATTTCTGACGCTTCTGGTCGAGGGCCAGGGCGAAGACGCGCGCCTGCTGCTCTGTCGTCGCAGTCCGCTCAAACGCCTGTGGGGCGGGGTGCTGGCCGATGACTGTGCCGGCCATCCGCTCCCCGGGGAAGACGTCGCGGCCGCCACGGCACGTCGCATCAACGAAGAGCTTGGCATCACGCGCGAGCCCGATCAGCTCAAGCACCTCGGACACGTGGTGTACCGCGAGGACCACGGCGACGGCCGCTGCGAGTGCGAATGGTGCGAGGTCTACCTTGCCCATGTTGAGCCGGGCGAGCTGCATATCAACCAAGAGGAGATCTCGGAAGTGCGCCGCGTGGTCCCGTCCGAGCTTAAAGGCTACCTGCAGGGTCACCCCGAGCAGCTGGCCCCCTGGCTCCGCGAGGCTCTGGAGGTCCCCTCCATCCGCGCAGCCCTCGCTATGTGAAAAAAGACAGTCCCTTTGCCACATCCAAACCGTCACAACATTTGATGAAAATCTCGAAAACGAGGAAAAGCGTCGAATGTTGTGACGCTTTTTGTCCAGAGGATCGCTTCTCATCCAAAAATCCCGCTTGACTGTATTGCCACAACACAGCGCAACGTAAGGGGCGTCCGATAACGGGCGCCCCTTTTTAAGTGGCAACGTGGCCGCGAATCCGGAGCGCCCCCAACAAGAAAGGTGGGGAGATGGAAGCGGAAAAGAAGGCGTTTAAGATCACCAAGCGCGAAATTGGCTTTGTGCTGGGTATCGTTGTCTTTTTGCTGGTGAAGTTTCTTCCTTTGGCGGAGCTGAGCTCGACGGTCGAGCTTACGGTCGGCGGTCAGACCTGTCTGGCGTTGACGCTCGCCACGGTGGTGTTCTGGGCGTGTGGCGTGGCACAGCCGGGCTTTGTGGGCCTGCTCTATTGCGCGCTGCTCGTTCTGTTCAAGGTGTGCGTGGACGACACGGGTGCCGCGAGCATCTCGGCGACGGTCGCCTCCACGTTTAGCTCGTGGACCAAAGCCACCATGTGGCTCGTCATCGGCGCCTACCTCATCGCCAGCGCGGTCAAGGAGTCGGGCCTGGGCGAGCGCATCGCCTATGCGTTTATGCTCAAGTTCGTGCGCGATGCCAAGTCGCTCATCATCTCAATCTTCGCGCTCACCTTTGTGCTGTCGCTGCTGATCCCGCATCCGTTCCCCCGCGCCTTCCTCATCCTCGCCGTCGTCTCGGTCATCGCCGAGTCCGCCGGCTACGGTGACGACGACAAGGGTAAGCTCGGCTTCCTCGTGTTTGCCGCTGCTGCCCCGGGCTCCATGTTCTTCCTGACGGGCGACTCCACACTCAACCCGCTCGTCGCGCAGTACAGCGCCGAGGCCGGCGGCATGAGCCCGTCCTTCGTCGACTGGTTCCTGTACATGAGCGTGCCTATGCTGGTCGCGCTGCTGTGCACCCTGTTCTTGGGCCTCTTCCTCTTTAAGCCCAGCAAGGAGCTCGTCTACGATCGCGAGCAGATCGTGGCCAAGCAGGCCGCGCTCGGCAAGCTCTCCGTCAAAGAGATCCGCACCATCGTGTGGCTTGTCATCGCAATCGCGCTGTGGCTCACCGTCTCGGGCGATTACATCGGCTGGGTGACACTTGCCATCGGCGTCGCGCTCGCCATGCCCATCATCGGCGAGGTCCTCACCCCCGCCAGCTGGAACGCCGTCGACATCAAGTCCCTCATGTTCCTGACGGCTGCTATGGCCGTGGGTTCCGTGGGCGGTGCCACCGGCATGAACGCCTGGATCGCCGATGTCGTGCTTCCCAGCTCCGTGCCCGAGAACATCTTCCTGTTCGTCCTGCTTGTCGCCGCACTCTCCATGATCATCCACATGTTCATGGGTTCGGTCATGGCCGTGCTCGGCGTGTGCGTGCCGGCGTTCATCAGCTTCGCGGCCGGCTCCAGCGTGAGCCCGCTCGCCGTGGCGCTCATCGTCTTCACGTCCATCAACATCCACTACATCCTGCCGTTCCATAACCTGCCGATCCTTATCGGCGAGGGCAAGGACGCCGGCGGCTACACCTCCAAAGAGGCCATGCGCATGGGCATTCCCCTCACCGCGGTCGTCTTTATCGTCGTGCTGGTCGAGGCCGCCTGGTTCCATCTCTTTGGCCTGATGTAAGCGGCCGAGCGCTTGGGCTGTAAACAGCCGAGTGCTCGAACTTCGAGTGCCCGAGCGCCCCATCCATGAGCGCTGCGGCCCCATTACGTTACCAAGCCCGGCGGCATCCTCGCCGCCGGGCACTCTCCCGAAAGGAGCATGCTATGTCCACTACCGATGCTTCCCAGATCCACGACCTGCGCTCCGCGCTCGACTTTTTGCGCGAGATGCCGGGCCAGCTGCTCGAGACCGACACTCAGGTCGACCCGGACGCCGAGGTCTCGGGTGTCTATCGCCACGTCGGTGCCGGCGGCACCGTTATGCGCCCGACCAAAGAGGGTCCGGCGATGGTCTTCAACAACGTCAAGGGCTTTGACGATGCCAAGGTCTGCATCGGCATGCTTGCCAGCCGCAAGCGCGTTGCCGCCCTGCTCGACCTGGACGAGGAGCACCTGGGCCTCGAGATCGGCAAGCGCTTCGAGAACCTGATCGCGCCCGAGCAGATCGCCGAGGGTGCGCACGTCGACTGCCAAGAGGTCGTGTACAAGGCGACCGACGAGGGCTTTGACCTGCGCAAGATCGTTCCCGCTCCTACCAACACGCCCGTCGACGGCGGCCCCTACATCACCATGGGCCTCGCCTACGGCACGAGCCCCGACGGCTCCCAGTCCGACGTGACCATCCACCGCTTCTCCTGCGTCGACAAGGATAAGCTTGCCATGTGGATTACCCCCGGCAGCCGTCACCTGGGCGCGTTCTTTGACGAGTACTGCCAGCGCGGCGAAGACATGCCCATCTCCATCTCCATCGGTTTGGACCCCGCCGTGTACATGTGCTGCGGTTTTGAGGCTCCCACCACACCGCTCGGCTTCAACGAGCTGCAAATTGCCGGCGCCCTGCGCGGCCACGCTGTCGAGCTTGCCGACTGCGTCACCGTTCCGCAGAAGTGCATCGCCAATGCCGAGTACGTACTCGAGGGCTACCTCATGCACGACGAGACCATCAACGAGGACGTCAACGGCCACGGCTACGCCATGCCCGAGTTCCCCGGCTACACCGGCGGCGCCAAGGTCTGCCCGGTGATCAAGATCACCGCTGTCACCACGCGCGTCAATCCCATCATGGAGAGCTGCATCGGCCCTTCGCACGAGCACGTGTCCATGGCCGGCATCCCCACCGAGGCCTCCATTTACAAGATGGTCGAGACTGCTATCCCGGGCCGCCTGCTCAACGTTCACGCTGCCCCCTGCGGCGGCGGCAAGTTCGTTGCCATCATGCAGTTCAAGAAGTCGAGCAAAAATGACGAGGGCCGTCAGCGCAACGCCGCCATGCTCGCCTTCTCGGCATTCTCCGAGCTCAAGCACGTCATCCTTGTTGACGAGGATGTCGATATCTTCGATATGAGCGACGTGATGTGGGCCATGACCACGCGCTTCCAGGCCGACGTGGACCTCATCACCATCCCCGGTTGCCACTGCCACGTGCTCGATCCGTCCAACGACCCCGCGTTCGACCCCACGATCCGCGAGCACGGCATCGCCTGCAAGGCCATCTTCGACTGCACGGTTCCGTTCGACCTCAAGAAGAACTTCATCCGCTCGCAGTTCATGGAGATCGACAAGGACAAGTGGGCCAAGGAGATTGCTTTCTAAGGTTCCGGCGTTCTACCGAACGCCGGACCACTCGACGCTGCGCCCGCGCCTGGCGGGCAATCTGCCCCTCAACTGCGAAGGCATGGGCATAAGCCCTATGCCTTCTTGTTTCGGGGCACCTTGCCTCGCCAGACGCGCGCTCGCTGACATTGCCCGACCTATAGCTGCCATTTTGTTGTTAGGAGTTGTCATGCCTGAGTCTTCTGTCCGCCCCCGTCGCATCGTCGTTGGCGTGTCTGGCGCCAGCGGTGCCGCGCTGGGTCTTGAGTGCCTCAAATGCCTGCGTCAGGCCGGTGCCGAGTCGGCGCTTGTCGTCACGCGCGGGGGAGAGATCACCATCGAGCAGGAGCTCGGCATGACGCTCGACGAGTTTGCCACGCATGCCGATGTGGTCTACGACAACAAGAACATCGGCGCTGCCATCGCAAGCGGCACCTATCCGGTCGACGGCATGATCGTGGCCCCGTGCTCCATGAAGACGCTCGCCGGCATCGCGAGCGGCTACAGCGACAATCTGTTGCTGCGTGCGGCCGACGTGCAGATGAAAGAGCAGCGCCGCCTGGTGCTCATGGTGCGCGAGACGCCCTTCAGCGCCATTCATGTCGACAACATGGCGCGCCTGGCGCGCGTACCGGGCGTCATGCTCATGCCGCCCATGCTCACGTTTTACAACGGCCCCGCCACGCTCGATGACGCGGTGCATCACATCGCCGCCAAGGCGCTCGAGACCGTCGGCGTGTCATGTGCAAACTATAAGCGCTGGTCATAGGCGTCTTTAGGGTAGGATACGAGGAGTGTTTGAGCCCGCTGCCCCTGTGGGCGGCGGGCTTTTCGCGTCAAAGGATGTGTCGGGAGGATCTATGCAGACGGGCATGTATGCGATTAGCGAGATGGCGAGCTTGTTCAATGTTTCGCGCCAAACGCTCATCTACTACGACAAGATCGGTCTGTTTAAGCCCGCCGTGGTGAACGAAAAGGGCTACCGTTTCTATTCGCCCACGCAGATCCCGCTCATGCGTCTGATCTGCATGCTGCGCGACCTAGGGCTCGAACTCGACGAGATTGACCGCCTGACCTCGACGTTCGACATTGGCGAGATGACCGATCACCTGCGCTCGCGGGTGCAAGCGCTCGATGAACAGATCGCCGGCCTCAAAGCCGAGCGCGCGAGCGTGCAGGAGCGCCTGAACTTTTACGACGAGGCGGTTTACTGGCGCGAGCGCGAGGGCAGGCCGGAGCTCAAGCAGTTTGAGCGTCGCTACGTGGTCTTTGAGGAGTTTCCAGGCGATATCGAGCGCGGCCGCTCGATGCTTCACCCCACGCTCATGCGGGCCATCCTGCGCATGCGTGCGTTGACGGGCACGCGCCCTATGCGCGGCTGGGGTGCCATGCTGCGTCGTGAGGCGCTGCATTCCGACGACCCTATCGCCGGCGCGGGCTCCTTTGCCGTGCTGCCGCGCGGTGCCGAGGAACTGCTGCCGAGCGATCCCGCCGAGCTGGCAGAGATCGGCATCGAAGTGCTGCCCGAGGGCACATACCTGTGCATGAGCCGCTGGGGTATGCCGTACGAGCCCGAGGGCATCCGCGCCATCGTTGCCTGCATGGACGAGCACGCGCTCCAGCCCGTTGGCAACGCTTTCGACTTTTGCTACCTCGATACCACGAGCTACGACGAGTCCCACCAAGAGGACTTTTGCTGCATCCAAATCCCTGTTACCCTCCAGATGTGACAAAGGGACAGTCCCTTTGTCACATTCGTGGTGTGGCTGCTGCCCAAACCGTCACAACATTTGATGAAAATCTCGAAAACGAGGAAAAGCGTCGAATGTTGTGACGCTTTTCCTGTCTGTGCCGGCGAGCTCCCGTGCCATCTGGGGGTATAAGGCTGGCAAGTGTTTATTTGCGAGGCTTAAGGGGCGCCCCGTATGGATATCGATAACTTTGAATGGTGGTATAGCGAGGGCGAAGCTCCGGACGAGGAGTGGGACGAGCCCGCGCCGCGTGACGTGTCGAGCGACGAGGACGAGGCCGGCAACGATGCTGCTGTCGAGCCTGACGCCGCCTCCGATGCCGCCGAGCCCCTGACCTTTGAGCAGGCTTGGGCCCAAGCCGAGGCCGATGAAGCTAAGGTCGATGCCACGGCCACACTCGGTGAGCCGGCGGACATGTCCATCTCGCCGGCCAAGATCCCGCAGCCGCGCCATAACATCGACCCCGGCAGTACGGCATCCTTCAGCATTCTCGACGTGCCCTCGCAGGGTGCCCAAGCACCCGCGCCCACACGTCGCCCCGACCTGGCTCGCGAGGAGGACGCGGGCCGTCGCTCTCCGCTCGGCCCCATCCTCATCGCCTTCATGGCCGGCGTTATCGCATGCTCGGTAATTGGAAACGTCTGGAGCCATGTTGAACAACAACGAAAAGACGCCGCCAAGGTCGAGATGTCCGTCGAACAATCGCTCAGCCGCACGCGCTCGGTGCATGTATCGGTCGAGGTCAAGGACGGCGCGACGTGGGACACCGCGCGCGGCGACAGCCAGATGCTCGTCCATATCGTGGGTCGCACGCTCAAGGGGCAAGCGATCGACGAGTACCAATACGTCAATTCCGAAGGTGACGGCATCGAGCTCAAGCCCGGCGACTACGAGCTCACGGTCGATGAGCCGCCCGTCGCCACCGACGGCACGCGTTACCGTGCCTCAAAGCGCATGGTTCCGGTGAGTTTTAATTCACAGGCGCCCGATACGGTCGATAGCACGCCGCAGGGCGGGTTTGACCTTTACGCTATTGCTCAATAACTGCACCTGTCGCTCAACCCCGCCGCCAAGAGTGGGACAATAGCCCTCGACACCGTTGTTTACTATTGGAGGAAGTAGCATGTCCACCGTCACTACCATCAAGCGCGGCGGCCTCACCGCGGCCATCGATTCCATGGGCGCCCAGCTCACGAGCCTTGCCCTCAACGGCAACGAGTATCTGTGGCAGGGCGACCCGGCCTTTTGGGGCAAGCATGCGCCTATCCTGTTCCCCATCGTGGGATCGCTGCGCAACAACATGGCGACATCTGCGGCCGGCACCTGCGAGATGCCGCGCCATGGACTCGCTCGCATCGTCGAGCACAAGTTGGTCGAGGTTTCGGAGGACGGCTCCTCGGTAACGTACGAGATCACTGACACGCCCGAGTCGCTCAAGGCGTTCCCGTTCCACTTTAAGCTCAACATGACCTATGCCCTGACCGGCGACGCCACGCTCACGCAGACCTTTGCCGTCACCAACACCGGCGACGTGGCCCTGCCGTTCTCGGTGGGCGGTCATCCTGCATTCAACGTGCCCGCCCCCGGTGCCGAAGACGAGGCGTTCGAGGATTACGAGCTGGCGTTTACCGAGGCTTGGACTAACGAGGCCCCCATCATCACGCCCGACGGTCTTATGACGTTCGAGGGTAGCTACAAGGCCCCCGATAACTCGGACGTGCTGCCCATCACGCACCGCAGCTTCGATAACGATGCCATCATGTTCACCGATACTCCGGGCTCCACGCTCACACTGCGCGGCCGCAAGTCGGGCCACGGCGTCAAGATCGACTTTGAGGGTTTTAAGTACATCGGCGTGTGGTCTGCCGCCAACGATGCTCCGTTTGTGGCGCTCGAGCCCTGGACCGGTCATACCACCATGGACACCGAGGACGATGTCTTTGAGCACAAGGTCAACACCATCACGCTGGCGCCGGGCGAGACGGACGTCCGCAGCTTTAGCGTCACCCTGCTCTAGTGGTTCCGCCGTTCTAACGAACGGCGGACCGGTCGACGCTGCGCGCCGCCCAGAGCGACAATTTGTCATTCAAAAGGCAAGGCATGACCAGAAGGTCTATGCCTTGCCTTTTTCATGCCAACTTGTTCGCTCTGGGTGGCGCTCGCTGACATTGTCAAAACATCGGCGTCGCCGTTTCCGTCAAGGGTTTGGTGCATGGGGGACAGGTTGCTTTGCGCCAATCGTTCCCGTGTGTCTATTAATTTTTCGCGCACATGCCGCGTTGCTGGTTGCGGGCGTATATCCTGTCTTATTGTCAGCAAAGCAAAACAGGAAGGCATCAGATGCAACCTCGACTACAGCGCGACGCGCAGACCCAGCCGGTGTGCAGTCGTCGCATCTTCTTGGGTAGCGCCCTCGCTGCGAGCGCAACCGTTGTCGCCGGCGCGCTTGCCGGCTGCCAGCGTCCGTCCACACTCAAGGTGGTCCAGCCCACGACGGGCGGCGGTCGCGATGACCTGTCCGATTCCGTGATCGGCAAGGATAAGATCCGCATTGGCATGGAGGCGGCCTACGCCCCGTACAACTGGCAGGTTTCCGAGGCCAGCGAGTTCACCATTCCCATCGACAACGTGCAGGGAGCCTATGCCGACGGCTACGACGTGCAGATCGCCAAGATCGTCTGCAAGGCCCTTGGCGGTGAGCCCGTTGCCGTCAAGCAGAGCTTCTCGGGCCTCATCGATTCGCTTAACAACGGCCAGATCGACCTCATCATCGCCGGCATGAGTGCCACGCCCGAGCGCGAGGAATCCGTCGGCTTTTCCGACCCGTACTTCATTGGCTACTTTGGCCTGTTCGTAAAAGAGGGCTCGCCCTACCAGAACGCCACCAAGCTCAGCGATTTCAGTGGTGCCACGGTGCTCGGCCAAAAGGACACCATGCTCGATACCGTCATCGACGAGATCCCGGGCGTCGTCCACAAAAATCCGGTCGATTCGGTACCCACGGTGTTCTCGAACCTGCTGCAGGGCACTTGTGACGCCGTGACCTACAACACCGAAAACGAGAAGGGCTATATGGCCCAAAACCCGGGCATCGTGCCCATTCGCTTTGCGGAGGGCGAGGGCTTTAAGCAGGAGGTTACGACAAACGTCGGCTGCCGCAAGGGCTCGGACAAGCTGCTCAAACTTATCGATAAGACGCTCAAGGGCGTCAGCCAAGAGGAGCGCGACCAAATGTGGGACGCGTGCCTCGACCGTCAGCCGGCATAGGGAGGCAGCATGAAAACCGTCAATCGTCTGGCCTCCTTTATCAAGGCCGACCACCGTTATGTGTATCTGGGCACGAGCGTTATCGCGGCGCTCGGCCTGGCATTTAGCCAGCGCAACCCCACGCCGCTGAGCTTCTTGGCGCCCACGGGCGTGTTCCAGGACTGCCTCTGGGCGATTCTGTGGGCCTGGATTGTCGTATCGGCGGCAGCGCTCGTCACCAAGCTCATGCATTGGAACGACTATCGCCAAAAGTCGCCGTTTGCATCCGAGCGTTGCCGTCGCGGCGCGCGCCTGGGCAGCTATGTCGTGGTTGCCATCGCGGCGATCTTCTTTATCGACCGCTGCGTCATGTCGTTTATCGACCTGGTGCAGGTGAGCATTGTCTCGGACTCCAACCCCAGCGACTTTCTGTCGAGCTTGGTCTACATGACCTACAAGAGCGGCGACTTCTTTATCCGCGGCATCGAGATCACCATCGCGCTTGCCACCTTCGGCACCGTCATCGCCTTCTTCTTGGCGCTGCTCTTTGTGTTCTTGCGCACCCAGACCTTCGACCGCGTCGACAACGACCTGGTGCGTTTCTTTAAGAGCATTGGCCGCGGGTTTGCGACCGTCTATTCCACCGTCGTGCGCGGCACGCCCATGATGGTCCAGGGTCTGCTCATCTATTACGCGGGCTTTACCGTTCTGCGCGGCATGGGCTTCGAGACCGCCCAGGCCAACCAGATCTGGAGCACCTTTACCGCGGGCCTCGTCACCATTTCGCTCAACTCTACCGCCTACATGATGGAGGTCCTGCGCGGCGGCATCGAGTCGATCGACCCCGGTCAGGCCGAGGCGGCGCGCTCGCTGGGTCTGTCGCAGTGGCAGGCCATGCGCAAGGTCGTGTTCCCCCAGGGCATTAAAAACGCGATCCCGGCGCTCACCAACGAGCTCATCATCAACATCAAGGACTCGTCGGTGCTTTCGGTCATCGGCGTGTTTGACCTCATGTACGCCACCACCACCGTCGCCGGCGTGTACTACCGCCAGATGGAGGTCTACTGCGTGGCGCTCGTGGTCTACCTGATCCTGACGCTCGTGGCGAGCCGCCTGCTCGAAGCCTTTGGCAAAAAGCTCGGCGCCGAGGCTCCTGCCACGCTGCCCAGCTCTAACTAGGCTTAAGACGAGGAGAATCATCATGGCAGATACCGCCATTACCGGCACTGCGGCAGCCGTGCAAAACCAAGAGCCGCTTATCTGCGTCGAGGGCCTGCGCAAGAGCTTTGGCTCACTCGAGGTACTCAAGGGTATCGACTTGTCCGTCAATCCCGGCGAGGTCGTCACCATTATCGGCGCCTCGGGCTCGGGCAAGTCGACGTTTCTGCGCTGCCTTAACCTGCTCGAGACTCCGGATGCCGGCCATATCTGGTTCCACGGCCAGGACCTCACGGCCGAGCGCTGCAATATCAATAAGCTTCGCGAGGACATCGGCATGGTGTTCCAGGGCTTTAACCTGTTCAACAACATGGATGTGCTCGACAACTGCACGCTCGCGCCCGTCACGCTCAAAAAGATGAGCAAGGCCGAGGCCGAGAAAGTCGCGATGGAGCATCTGACCAGCGTGGGACTCGAAAAGTTCGCGCACGCCGCCGTGGGTCGCCTGTCTGGTGGTCAAAAACAGCGCGTGGCCATCGCTCGCGCCCTGTGCATGAATCCGCAGATCATGCTGTTCGACGAGCCGACCTCCGCACTCGACCCCGAGATCGTGGGAGAGGTTCTCGAGGTCATGCGCAAGCTCGCTGCCGACGGCATGACCATGGTCGTCGTCACGCACGAGATGGCTTTTGCCCGCACGGTGTCCGACCGCGTGGTCTTTATGGACAAGGGCGTGGTGCTCGAGGATGCGGCACCGGCCGAGCTCTTCGGCAACCCCAAACACCAGCGCACTCGCGAGTTCCTCTCTCGCTATCTCGAGGACAAATAACTGACGCAAACGCTTACGTTGCAGGGCCGCTCCCGTGGGGCGGCCTTTGTCGTCACAATCGAAAGGATGTCATGGCCGAGGTTTGGCGTTTCTTTGCGCATGAGGACGATTTTGCCGATCTGGACGAGGCCAGCGCGTGCGAGCGCCTGGGCCGCGTGCTGTCGTTTCCGACCATCTCGAACATGGATGCCGAGGCGGTGGACTGGCAGCCCTTCGACGACCTGCGCGCCTATATGCAGCAGGACTGGCCGCGCGTGTTTGCGGCGGGCGAGGTCGAGCTTATCGATCATTCGCTGCTGGTGACGCTTGGCGGTTCCGACCCCGCCCTCAAACCCGTCATGCTCATGGGCCACATGGATGTGGTTCCCGTAGTGCCGGGTACCGAGGCCGACTGGACGCACGCCCCCTTTAGCGGGCACGTGGACGACACCTACATCTGGGGCCGCGGCGCGATCGACATGAAGGATCAGGTCGCAGGCATTCTCGAGGCTGCCGAGTATGCGCTGGCGCACGGTTGGCAGCACGAGCGCACGCTGCTGCTGGCTTTTGGCCAGGACGAGGAGACTACGCAGTACGGCGCGGGCGCCATCGGCCGCGCGCTCGAGGAACGCGGCATCGAGCTTGAGTACCTGATTGACGAGGGCGACTACCGCATCGTTCCGGCTGCCGAGTACAGCGCGGGCGAGGGTTGGCTTATGCATGCCGACCTGGCTGAGAAAGGTTATGCCGACATTGTGCTCAAGACAAAGAGCGCGGGCGGGCATTCCTCCAACCCCTACGGCGGCACGTCGCTCGAGGTGTTGAGCCGTGCCATCGCTGCGATTTGCGATATCGAGTGGCCGACGCGCGTAACCGACCTGCTTGCCGCCCAACTCGTCGAGTTGGGGCTCTACACGGCCGATGAAATTGCCGCCAACGGGGATGCCATTGTCCGCGACTGCCTCGCCAGCAAAAAGCTCTATCCGCTGGTGACGACCACCTGCGCGCCCACGCAGATCGAGGGAGGCAGCGCCGGCGCCAACGTAATGCCGCAGGATATGTGGGCCAACATTAACTTCCGCATGCTCGAGGGCACGAGCGTGGCCGACGTTGTGGCGCGCTGCCGTGAGGCGGTTGCCGGGGCGGACCTTGCCGGTCGTGTCGAAGTGGAGCTGGGCCCCGGCAGCTCCGAGCCCTCGCCGTCCCCGCGCATCGGTGGTCCCGGCCTCGAGGCGGTTCGCTCCATCGCCGCCCGCTATTTCCGCGATCCAAAGGGGACGGAGGAAAACGGATCATCCGAGCCGTTGGCGATTGTTCCCTCGACCGTGATCGGCGCGACCGACGCTGCCAACTACCAGCACATTTGCTCCGAATGCATTCGTTTTTCGGCGTTTGTGGTCGACGATGACGAGTGCGACCGCGGCGTCCACGGCACCAACGAGCGCATCACCCGCCGCGCCTACCTCCAGGGCGTACGCTTCCTCATCGCCCTACTCCACACGCTCTAGAATCTGACAAAGCGACAGTCCCTTTGTTAGCCGTTGGGGACGCTCTTAAACGACTAGTCGTTAAGGAACGTACCCAACGGCTACGTCCACTCATTCCGTGCGGGTTATATGCAGGTTTGCCTGCGCACGCTATCATGTATGGGTTAGATCGCAACTATGTACCCCACACGCGAAGGGATGCGCATGTATCTGAAGATCGACATGCTCTAGCCGGGCTTACCCCCGCAGTGGCGCCATGCGCCCCATCAATTCTGCCGATTTTCACCTTCACGCATATAAAGGAGTCCCGCCATGCGCGACAAGCTCGAAAAGATCATCAAGGCCTATGAGGAGCTCGAGAAGAAGCTTTCCGACCCGGCCGTTGCCTCCGACATCAAGGAGTTCACGCGTCTCAACAAGGAGTACGCGCACCAGTCCGACCTCATCGCCGCCTCGCGCGAGTACATCGGCGCGCTCGATGACATCGAGGCTGCCAAGGAAATGCTCCACGATACTACCGATGCCGATGAGAAGGAGATGCTCCAGATGGACATCTCCGAAAACGAGGCCAAGCTTCCCCAGCTCGAGGAAGACATTAAGTATATGCTCATCCCGAGCGACCCCAACGACGACAAGAACACCATCGTCGAGATTCGCTCCGCCGCCGGTGGCGACGAGGCGGCTATCTTTGCCGGCGATCTGTACAAGATGTATCAGCGCTTCTGCGAGTCGCGCGGCTGGAAGACCACCGTGCTCGACTCCAGCCCCAGCGAGGCCGGCGGCTTTAAGTCCATCGAGTTCAAGGTCGAGGGCGACCGCGTCTACTCCGTCATGAAGTTCGAGTCCGGCGTGCACCGTGTTCAGCGCGTTCCCAAGACCGAGTCCCAGGGCCGCATCCAGACCTCCACAGCAACCGTCGCCGTGCTTCCCGAGGCCGAGGAGATTGACGTCCAGATCAACCAGTCCGACCTGCGCATCGACACTTACTGCGCTTCGGGCCCTGGCGGTCAGTGCGTTAACACCACCTACTCCGCCGTGCGCATCACCCACCTGCCCACCAACACCGTGGTGCAGTCGCAGGAGCAGCGCTCCCAGATTCAGAATCGCGAGGTCTGCATGCAGATGCTGCGCGCCCGTCTGTACGAGATGGAACTCGAGAAGCAGCAGGCAGAGCTTGGTGCCGAGCGCCAGAGCCAGATCGGCCACGGCAACCGTTCCGAGAAGATCCGTACCTACAACCAGCCCCAGGACCGCGTGACCGATCACCGCATCGGTTTCAACTCCACCTACAATGGCGTCCTCCTGGGCGACCAGCTCGGCACCGTCATCGAGGCGCTCGCCGCCGCCGAGCGTGCCGAGAAGCTGGCACAGGCAGTCTAAGTTCCGCCGTTCTACCGAACGGCGGACCAGCCGACGCTGCGCGCCGTCCAGAGCGACAATTTGTCATTCAAAAGGCAAGGCATGACCAGAAGGTCTATGCCTTGCCTTTTTCATGCCAACTTGTTCGCTCTGGACGTCGCTCGCTGACATTGCCAAAACATTGGCGTTTCCTTGGTTGTCAAATGATCCGTAGGGAGTCATTGGTGACATTGCATTGATATTTTATTCAGTCGGCTGTGATGTCATTTGAGCTGCTTACCTGCTTAAGGTAATTGACGGCATATATCTGCTATCGAAAATAATGCTCGAAAAAACGTCCAAGAAGTCGCGGGGCCTTTTTTGGCGCGTCGCGCGTCAAGCGATGTGGCAAGTTCTTGGTTAGATATTGGTCAGTTTTGGGGCAACCTTGCCAAAAGCTTGACGAATGCAAATTTAGACGTCAGCGAATGAACACTCTAGGCAGGCTCCAAGCATAATTCTGGGCTGATTCTCGATAATCGCCTTCAATCGCCCCTTGCCAAGCGCTGGCCTCGCTTACAATCTGCTCCGACATTCGCGCGCCGTCCGGCGCTTAAGAGGGGAGGGCCCCATGGCAAACGAGATTTGGACCATCAAGCGTTGTCTCGAGTGGACCAAGGAGTACCTGGCCGAGCGCGGCGAGGAGCACCCCCGTCTTTCTGCCGAGTGGCTGCTGTGCGCCGCCACGGGCCTGGCGCGCATTGACCTATATATGCGTATGGACGAGACGCTTAACGCGGCCCAGCTCGAGACCATGCATGCGGCCGTTGTCCGCCGCGCTAAGGGCGAGCCGCTGCAATACATCACGGGCAGCACGCAGTTTCGCATGATCGACGTCGCGTGCGCCCCCGGTGTGCTCATTCCGCGCCCCGAGACCGAGATGCTCGTCGAGGAAGTCCTCAATTATCTGGATGCCGAGGTACTGAGCCCCGAGGCCGCTGCCCGTCAGCGTGTTGAGCTGCCTTGGAACGATGAGGTCGAGCAGGCACGCAAAGCCGAGGCCGCATTGGCCGACGAGCGAGCGACGGCCGAGCGCCGTGCCGCCAACCTCACAGCTGCCGACGAGGCGGCGCTAGGCGGCGATGTGCTGGGCAGTCGCGCTTATGCCGAGGAACTGGCCGATCGCGAGGCCGAGGAAGCCGCCGCGCAGGCGGCAGAAGCCGAAGCGGCAGAAGCAGAGGCCATGGAAACCCCCGAGCCCGAGCTCGACGAATACGGCATCGCCATTGAGGACAACGACCAACAGGCGACTCCCGCGCAAGATGCCGCCGAGGCCAACGTATCTGCCCCAGCCGAGCCCCGCACTGCCCGCGTTCTCGAGGTCGGCTGCGGCACGGGCTGCATTTCGCTCTCCCTTGCCTGGGAGCGCCGCGGCCACGTTACCTGCACTGCTACCGATATCGAGCCGCGCGCCATCGATCTGGCCACCAAAAACCGTGATGCGCTTGGCCTCACGTCCGACGAGGTCGCCTTCAGCCTCACAAACCTGGTGAGTTCCATTCCCCGCGAAGAGTGGGGCACCTTTGATGTGCTCGTCTCCAACCCACCTTACATCCCGACCGACGTCATGCGCTCGCTGCCGCATGAGGTCAAGGACTTTGAGCCCGATCTGGCGCTCGAGGGCGGTGCCGACGGTCTCGATATCTTCCGCCGCCTGCTCAACGCGGCGCCCTACATGCTGCGTGCCGGCGGCCTGTTTGCCTGCGAGCTCTACGAGGGCGCGCTCGACGCCGCGGCCGAGCTCTGTCGTCAAGCAGGCCTTTCGGACGTGCGTATCGTCCACGACCTCACCGATCGCCCCCGCATTGTCCGAGCCATCGTCACCGAGCCCAAGCAACGCCAGTAATATTTATTAACTGGTTAGCAAAAACTATAAAGTAGTTTATAATTAGGACGGCTGAAAGAGGTCGGCCCATGCAACCTCCTACCTTTCGGGAAATCATTGCCCTACTCAAGCACGATGGATTCGTGAAGGTCGCGCAAGTCGGTAGTCATGCTAAGTATGTTTCTGGTGACCGCGTTGTCACCGTGAACGGCTCTGGTGGTGATCGACCAAAGAAGGGCACGTGGGCAAGTATTCGTCGCCAAGCTGGATGGTAGTTGGAGGCAAAATGAGGCAGCGATTTACCTATGACTGCGTTCTCATAAAAGAAGACGATGGTTACTGCGCTAGCTTCCCGCAGATTCCCGGCGCCTTTGCCGATGGCGATACGCGCGAAGAAGCGATTGCCCATGCCACCGAGGCGCTGATGGCGTTTTTGGCCGACGACCTCAACAACGGTTTGACTCCGGCGGGGTACGAACGCTCGGCCGAGATCGTGGCCCTTTCAGTCGAAATCGACCACGAGGACGCTCGGGAAGCGGCGTGCCGAACATTTAAAGACGCAGCGCTGGACCTCAAAGTCTCCGCTCCGCGGATTACCGCGCTGGTCAAAGCCGGAAAGCTCGATGTTGAACTCGTCGACGGCCGTCGGATGATAACGATAGACAGTATCGAGCGCTACGCCGCCCAAGAACGTCACGCCGGCAGGCCAAAGAAGTTCGTCGCAGTCCAATAACCCCCTCACTTTCACCGACTACTAGAGCCGCTCACCAAACCAACATGCGCTTTGGGCAAATAGGTTGAACGTTTCGTGCGAGAATGCCCCACAGTAAACAAACTTGCACCAGAGCGTAAGGGGCTGGCATACACATGCAGACGGTCTATCGGGTATACGAGGGAACGCGCGAGCCGCATCGGCTTGCCGTCGAGCGCACGGCCGAGGTGCTCGGCCGCGGCGGCCTGGCTTTGATCCCGACCGAGACCGTCTACGGTGTCGCCGTGGCAGTCAACGCCTTCTCGGACGCCGTGCCCCAAGATACAAGCGAATTCCCATCGTGGCCGCGAGATCCGCAGGCCACCGTCAACGGCGCCGCGGTCCCCGCACTCGGTACCGGCTATCGTCGTATCTTTACCCTCAAGCAGCGCGAGCTCACCCAAACGGTTGCCTGGCTGGTCGATGGCGTCGAAGCACTCGACCGCTATGGCGTGGATATCCCTAACGAGGCCCGCGTGCTCGCCCGACGATGCTGGCCGGGCGCCCTGACTATCGTGGTCAAGGCAGCTCCCTGCGTGCCGACCTTTATGCGCGCTGCCGACGACACGGTGGCACTTCGCGCTTCGGCCTCGCCCGTGGTGCAGGCGCTCATTCGCGCCTGTGGCAGCCCCCTTGCCTGCACCAGCGCCAACACGCATGGCGCGCCCGCGCCGGCAAGTTTTATCACGGTGGAGGGTCGCATCCTGGAGGGGGTCGATGTTGCCGTCGACGCCGGTGAGACCCCGTGTCGCGACGCCTCGACCATCGTGTCGTTTCAGCACGGCGAGCTCCAGATCCTGCGCCAAGGCGCACTTCCCGCATCAGAGATCGAACGGGTCCTGTCCGACCCGATGCAATAGAAAGGTTTAAGCGATGTCGTTGAATCTGGGCAGCCTGGGCATGGAAGATGCCTCGTTTGACTTTGGCGGTTCCTACATCATGGCGCTCGACTGCGGCACCACCTCGGTACTTGCGACCATCGTCGACGAGTACGGCTGCATCGTCGCGCAGGCACGTCGCAGCGTCAAAACCAGCTTTCCGCGTCCCGGCTGGGTGGAGCAAGACCCCATGGCGGTCCTTGCCAGCCAGATCGCCGTCATGATGGAAGTCCAGTTTAAGAGCGGTATCCACTCCGACCGCATTGCCGCCATCGGCATCTCCAACCAGCGCGAGACCACGGTGGTCTGGGATCGCGTGAGCGGTCAGCCGATCTATAACGCTATCGTATGGCAGTGCCGCCGTACCGCACCTCTGATCGACGAGCTTGTCGAGCAGGGCGCAGAAGGGCTGGTGCGCTCCCGCACGGGACTCACGCTCGACCCGTATTTCTCGGCCTCCAAGGTGCAGTGGATTCTCGACAACGTCGACGGCGCACGCGAAAGCGCGGCGGCGGGCGACCTCATGTTTGGCACCATCGACACCTGGCTCATCTACAACCTCACCGGCGGCCAGGTCTTTGCCACCGACTACACCAATGCCAGCCGCACGGCACTCTTTAATATCCATACGCTCGATTGGGACGACGACCTGCTGGCACTCTTTGACGTTCCACGTTCCATGATGCCCGAGGTTCGCTGGAGCTCGGGCGACTACGGCCGCGTCGCGAGCGACATCATGACCAACATGCCGCCCATCATGGGCGTGGCGGGTGACCAACAGGCGTCGCTGTTCGGCCACTGCTGTTTCCGTCCCGGCCAGACCAAAAACACCTATGGCACGGGTTGCTTTATGCTCATGAACACCGGCGACGAGATCGTCGAATCCAAGAATGGCCTGGTCTCCACCATCGGTATCGCTGCGGACGGCAAAGTCAGCTATGCGCTCGAGGGCTCTATTTTTGCCGCCGGCTCAACGATGAACTGGCTTCGCAACAACATGGGCATCATCTCGAGCGTGAGCGAGTCGGCACAACTCGCTGCTTCGATTAGCGACAACGAGGGCTGCTACTTCGTTCCCGCCTTTGCGGGTTTGGGTGCTCCCTGGTGGGACCCGCATGCTCGCGGTATCGTGTGCGGTCTGACCGGCGCCTCGAGCCGTGCGACCATCGTACGTGCCGCCTGCGAATCCATGGCATATCAGAGCTACGACGTGCTGCGCGCCATGGAGCAGGACGTGGGGCTTTCGATTGAGCGCCTGTCTGTCGATGGCGGTGCCTCGCGCAACGAGTTCATCATGCAATTCCAGGCCGACCTGCTGGATATCCCCGTGCTGCAATGCGAGACGGTGGAGACCACGGCAATCGGTGCCGCGTACTTGGCGGGTCTTGCCGTCGGCTATTGGGAAGACCTGGAAGAGCTGGAGCAAAATGCCCAGATCGTTAGGACCTTCCTTCCCCACATGTCCGCCGAGCGCCGCGAGCAAAACCTTGCGGGCTGGCGTGATGCAGTCAGGCGCTCGCTCAGCACCTCACAGTAGGGCTGCGATGGGCTGCTCGATACAACAAACCGCTAAACTAATGCATGGCGTGCGGCGGCAACATTGCTGCGCGCCTTGTCAGCAAGGCCGTTTTGCGGCCGCAACGAAAGGGGCAATCAATCCATGACCGTCACCTACGATGCGTCCCGTGTGACGCTTGTCGATCACCCGCTCGTCCAGCACAAGCTGTCGATCCTGCGCGACAAAAACACCGGCACCAACCAGTTCCGCCAGCTCGTGCGCGAACTCGCGCTTTTTGACGGCTACGAGGCCATGCGCGACCTGCCTATGGAAGACGTCGAGGTCGAGACCCCCATCACTACCGCCACGTTCAAACAGCTTGCCGGCAAGAAACTCGCCATCGTGCCCATCCTGCGTGCGGGCCTTGGCATGGTCGACGGCATCCTCGACCTGGTGCCCTCCGCTCGCGTGGGTCACATCGGCATGGAGCGCGACGAGGTCACCCACGAGCCGCACGAGTATTACTGCAAGATGCCCAAGGATATCGACCAGCGCATCTGCCTGGTCGTCGACCCCATGCTTGCCACGGGCGGTTCGGCCGAGATGGCCATCAGCTACCTGCGCGAGCGCGGTGTCAAGGACATCCGCATGCTGTGCATCGTCGCGGCCCCCGAGGGCCTCAAGTCGCTGACCGAGAAGGACCCAGATGTGCATATCTATACCTGCGCCATCGACGACCATCTCAACGAGGCTGCCTACATCGTTCCCGGCCTCGGCGACGCCGGCGACCGCATCTACGGCACGCTCTAGTCGCTGGGCTAAACGGCCGCGGCTGCAAATACGAAGAAACGGTGCGCGCGGACGAACAAAAGGCGACCGCGCGCACTCCTGTTAACGGACGTTTTGCCCTGCAGGGTTCGAGAAAAACGTATTACCGTACCTGCGGCATAAAGAAGGTCTTAAGAAAACGAACAGGTGCGTATTAACCGATGCTTTTTCGGTTGTACTTTAGCGATTGGCTCGTACAATAGTCACCAATGTTTGGCGGGAACTGTTCTGTGAAGCGTTAAAAAGGAAAGTGAGGACGCCAGTGTTTCAGATAGCCGATCTGCTCGCTATCGTTGCAGGCGCCATCGCGGGCGCAATTGCCTTCCTTCCCTTTGTCTTTACGCTCAAGCCGGTTCTTGACGATAAACAGAATGCGGACATGCTCAAGGGTATGGTGAGTCTGGCGGTCTCGGCAATCGCCCTGCTCGTCTTTACCTTGGTTGTGTTTGTGTTGTTCGGAGAGGCATTTCGCATGTTCCTCCTGGGCGAGGCGATCGGCTTCGTGGCCTTTATGGCCGCCTGCACGGTTCGCGTCGCCAAGGCGCTGCGAGATCCTCATGAGGTCGAAAGGTAAGTCGTGGAAATTTTTGAAAAGCTGCCTGATGAGATTAATCATCTGGTCAGCGAGTTCAGCTCCACCCCTGTCGTGGGCGATCTGAGCTGCGGCATCACGCAGTACTCGTTTTGGCTGATCGTCTCCACGATCGTGCTCCTGATCGTCCTGGCCGTGTTCAAGAAGAAGCAGACCCTGGTTCCCAAGGGCTTCTTCGTCAACGGTTTCGAGTACATCATCGAGTACGTCGAGAACGATATCGGCAAGGGCGTCGTGGGTGAGAACTGGAAGAAGCACTTCCCGTTCCTGTGCTCGCTTTTCCTGTTCATCCTGATCAATAACATGATCGGCCTGATCCCGGGAATGAAGCCCGGCACCGGTGCAATCGGCTCCACCGCCGCGCTCGCCATCTTCGCCTTCGTGTACTTCATCTACTACGGATGCAAGGCTCACGGCGTGATCGGCTACATCAAGAGCCTCGCCCCGCAGGGCGTGAGTTTCCCGATGAACGTGCTCGTGTGGGTCGTCGAGCTTTTCTCGACCTTCCTGCGCCTCATCACGCTCGCCGTCCGTCTGTTCTGCAACATGTTCGCAGGACACGTGGTCATGGGCTCGTTCGCCATCATGGCGAGCATGTTCATGCAGCCGCTGCTTCAGCAGGTTTCCGCGGCCCACGCCGTCGGCGCCCTGCCTTCGCTGGCCTGGCTTGCCATCCTCATCCTGATCTATGCGATCGAGCTTGTGGTCGGCGCCATCCAGGCTTACGTCTTCACGGTCCTTACCGCCGTGTATGTCTCCGAGGCAGAGGAGGTCGCGGAGGAGGAGTAGTCTTCCGTTCGCGCCTTAAAGGTAAGGCAATTCGTTAAACCGCCGGTGCCCGTACCCATGGAGCCCGGCAGTTATAAAAAGGTTATCCTGCGTGAAATAAGACACGCACGACAAAGGAGGAATCGTGGGAGTTATCGGTTACGGTCTCGGTGTTATCGGCGCTGGTCTTGCTATCGGCCTGTCTGCTCTGGGTGCTACGGGTGCTATGGCCCGTCAGCCTGAGGTCCAGGGCCGCGTGTTCACCGTCTTCATCATGGGCTCCGCCTTCGGCGAGGCTCTGGCTCTGATCGGCTTCGTTGTCGCGCTGATCGTTAAATAGCACGGAGCGTCAAGTATGAATCTTTCATCCCAGAAGAGCGCGATCGCACTCTCCGCGTCCGCGGCCGCGCTGCTCATGCCGGTTTCCGCGTTCGCCGAGGACGGCGCCGCCGGTGCGGACATCCTCATCCCTAAGATGGCGGAGTTCATCCCGGCGCTTATCGCCTTCCTGATTATCTGGATCGTGCTGGCCAAGGTCGCCCTGCCGGGCATCATGAAAACCATGGAGGAGCGCGGCAAGAAGATCGAGGAGAGCCTCGACGAGGCCGAGAAGACCAAGCAGGAGGCTATCGCCAAGCGCGCTGAGTCCGACTCGATCGTCACCGACGCCCGTCGTCAGGCTGCCGACATCGTTCTCGAGGCCCGTAAGGACGCCGAGTCCGAGCGCGCCCGTATCATCGAGGCTGCTCACAAGGAGGCCGAGGAGATCATCGCCAAGGCCCATACGACCGTCGAGGACGAGCGCAAGTCCATCTACGCCGGTGCCGCAAGCTCCATCGCCGACCTGTCCGTTGCCGTCGCCACCAAGATCGTGGGCGAGGCACTCGAGGACGATGCCGAGCAGAAGAAGCTCATCGAGCGCTACATCCAGGAAGCAGGTAGCCTGAATGCCGACTAGCCGCTATCAGGACAAGGTGCTCGAGACCTACGCGCGTTCCCTTTTGGAAGCCGCCACGGCCGAGAACCATGTGTTCGAGGACCTCGAGATGATCGAGCGCTTGGCTTCTGCCAGCCCCGAGATCATCGCCGTGCTCGACACCATGTCCAAGCGCGACCAGCTCGACCTTCTTCCCAAGGTGGCAGCTGCCTTTAAGTATGTTGCCGAGGAAGACGAGGATGTAGTGGGCGTGACCGTCACCACGGCGATCCCGCTCGACGACGAGCTGCGTCAAACCATCACTAAGAAATGCGAGCAGGACTTCGGCCGCAAGGTATTCCTTATCGAGCAGGTCGATCCGTCTATCGTGGGCGGCCTGGTGCTCGAGGCCCGCGGCGAGCGTCGTGATATTTCCGTCAAGACGCAGCTGCGCATCGCGCAGGAGACCCTCGCAAACTCTGCTAATTCGTACGGAGGTGAAGCCTAATGTCCGAAACCCTCAATGCCCAGGATATCGCCAAGAAACTGCAGGAGCAGCTCACGAGCCTCTCCGCGACGGTCGATACGCATGAGGTTTCAACGGTCGACGAGGTAGGCGACGGCATCGCGCGCGTCTCCGGCCTCAAGAGCGCCATGGCAGGCGAGCTTCTGGAGTTCAAGAGCTCCGATACCGGTGAGACCGTCTTCGGCCTTGCCCAGAACCTTGACCGTGACGAGGTCGGCGCCGTTCTGTTCGGTGCCGTCGACTCCATCAAGGAAGGCGACGAGTGCCGCACCACTGGCCGCATTATGGATATCCCCGTGAGCCGTGCCATGCTCGGCCGCGTCGTCAATCCGCTCGGCCAGCCCATCGACGGCCTGGGCGACATCGTCGCCACGCACCGTCGCCCCATCGAGTTCAAGGCCCCCGGCGTCATCGACCGTACCCCGGTGTGCGAGCCGGTTCAGACCGGTCTGCTCGCTATCGACTCCATGGTGCCTATTGGCCGCGGTCAGCGTGAGCTCATCATCGGCGACCGTAAGACCGGTAAGACCGCCATCGCCATCGACGCTATTCTCAACCAGCGCGGCAAGGGCATGGTCTGCATCTATGTCGCCATCGGCCAGAAGGCCTCCACGGTTGCCAACATCCGCGAGACCCTCGCTCAGCACGGTGCGCTCGACTACACCATCATCGTTTCGGCCGCCGCTGCCGATTCCGCCCCTATGCAGTACATCGCGCCTATGGCCGGTGCCGCTATCGGCGAGTTCTTCATGTACAACGGCGAGGACGGCAAGCCCGCCAGCGAGACCAACCCCGGCGGCCACGTGCTCGTCATCTACGACGACCTGTCCAAGCAGGCTGTGGCCTACCGTCAGATGTCGCTGACGCTGCATCGTCCGCCCGGACGCGAGGCCTATCCTGGCGACATCTTCTACCTGCACTCTCGTCTGCTCGAGCGTGCCGTCAAGATGTCCAAGAAGAACGGTTACGGCTCCATGACGGCACTGCCGATCATCGAGACCCAGGACGGCGACGTCTCGGCCTACATTCCGACCAACGTCATTTCCATTACCGATGGTCAGATCTACCTGCAGTCCGAGCTCTTCTTCCAGGGTCAGCGCCCGGCAGTCGACGTGGGCATCTCCGTGTCCCGCGTCGGTGGCGATGCGCAGACCAAGGCCATGAAGCAGGTCGCCGGCAACCTCCGTCTGGACCTCGCTTCGTACCAGGAGCTCGCTGGCTTTACGCAGTTCGGCTCCGACCTCGACGAGGCTACTCAGAAGCAGCTGACCCATGGTGCTCGCATGACCGAGCTCCTGAAGCAGCCGCGTTACAAGCCGTTTGAGGTTGGCGAGCAGATCGTTACGCTGTTCGCTGGCAACGAGGGCTTCCTGGATGACCTGGAGATCGCCGACGTGCTGCCCTTCCGTGCCGAGCTCATCGAGTACATGGACAATGGCTTTGGCTCGCTGCTCGACAAGGTTCGCGCCAAGAAGATCGATGATGACACCAAGGCTGAGCTCTTGCGCGTCATCGGCGACTTCAAGCAGCAGTTCATGGCCAAGCACCATTCGGATGTTTCTGGATCAGAGGAGAACTAAGCCCCATGGCCAACCTTCGCGACATTAAGAAGCGAATCTCCTCGGTTACCACGACCAAGCAGATCACGCGCACGATGGAGATGGTCTCTACGGCCAAGATCCGTCGTGCCCTCGATCGCTCCAAGCAGGCCGAGCCCTATAAGGAGGCGCTGACCGACGTCATGTTGACGGTCGCCGGCGACGCCTCCTGTTCGGGCACCGATCCCATGCTGCAGAAGCATGAGAGCGTCAAGCATGGCCTGATTGTCGTTATTGCCTCGGACCGCGGCCTTGCCGGCGGTTTCAATACGACGGTGGAGCGCACGGCCGAAAAGCTCGCCGCTTCTTGGGCGAACGACGGCATCGAGTGCGAGATCATCGCGTGCGGGCGTAAGCCGGCCACGTATTTCCGTGACCGCGCAAACGTTGTCATGCACTTTGAGGGCAACTCCTCTGAGCCCGATTTCAATCAGGCCCGCATGATTTCCTCTCATATCTGCGATGCGTATCGTGCCGGTGAGCTTGACCGTGTCGAGCTTGTCTACCACCACGCCAAGAACCGCGTGGATCAGGAGCTTCGCGTCGAGCATCTGTTGCCGCTCGACCCCGAGATGATCGCTATGGCCCACGGTCCGCGTAAGAACGAGACCGACGCCCCTAAGCGCATCTCGTCCACGTTCGAGTTCGTGCCCTCTCCCGAGCATGTTCTCGGCAAGCTTGTGCCGTCTTATATTCTGACGGTCATCTACCAGGCCCTGATCGATTCGGCGGCTGCCGAGCAGGGTGCACGCCGCAAGGCCATGCACTCCGCGACGGAAAACGCCACCGCGATCATCTCGACCCTTACCCGCACGTATAGTCGCGTGCGCCAGGCTTCGATCACGACCGAGATCAACGAGATCGTCGGCGGAGCCTCAGCATTGGAGGAACAGTAATGGCTAATAACACCGTAAAGCTTGCGGTCGAGGAAGCCACCAAGAAGACGACTGCCGGTGATGGTCGCATCGTGCGAATCATCGGCCCTGTCGTCGACGTCAAGTTTGACGGCGCGGTGCCCCCGATCTACAACGCGCTCACGGTCGAGGCCGAGACCCCGATCGGTCATCTGAGCACGATCCTTGAGGTCGAGAGCCAGCTTCCGGGCGGCGTCGTCCGCACGGTCGCCATGTCCTCGACCGACGGCCTGCAGCGCGGCCTCATCGCCACCGATACCGGTGAGCCCATGAAGATGCCCGTTGGTCCCAAGACGCTCGGTCGCATTTGGAACGTCATGGGCAAGCCCGTCGACGGCAAGCCCATGCCCGAGGTGGAGGAGTTCTACCCCATCCACCATGCAGCGCCCCGCTTTGACGAGCTCACCACCAAGACCGAGATCTTCGAGACCGGCATCAAGGCCGTCGACCTGCTCGAGCCCTACATCCGTGGCGGCAAGACCGGCCTGTTCGGCGGCGCCGGCGTCGGCAAGACCGTTCTGATTCAGGAGCTTATCAACAACCTCGCCCAGGAGCACGGCGGCACCTCGGTGTTCACCGGTGTCGGCGAGCGTACCCGCGAGGGCACCGACCTGTTCCTCGAGATGAGCGAGTCTGGCGTTATCGACAAGACCTGCTTGGTTTATGGTCAGATGAACGAGCCGCCTGGAGCGCGTCTGCGCATCGGTCTGGCCGGCCTTACCACCGCTGAGTACTTCCGCGATCGCGGCCAGGACGTCCTGCTGTTCATCGACAACATCTTCCGCTTCTCCCAGGCGGGTTCCGAGGTTTCCGCACTGCTGGGCCGTATGCCGTCCGCCGTTGGTTACCAGCCCACACTGGCTACCGAGATGGGTGACCTCCAGGAGCGCATTACCTCGACCAAGACGGGATCCATTACCTCCGTCCAGGCTGTCTACGTCCCCGCAGACGACCTGACCGACCCGGCGCCTGCCACGACGTTTACGCACCTCGACGCTACCACGGTTCTTTCGCGTAGCATTTCGTCGCTCGGCCTGTTCCCGGCTATCGACCCGCTCGCGTCTTCCTCCGACGCTCTCGATCCCTCGATCGTCGGCGAGGAGCACTACCGTGTCGCCGTCAAGGTCCAGGAGCTCCTGCAGGAGTACTCCGACCTTCAGGACATCATCGCCATTCTGGGTATGGACGAGCTGTCCGAGGAGCAGCGCCTTACGGTCAACCGTGCCCGTAAGATTCAGCAGTTCCTCTCGCAGTCCTTCCACGTCGCCGAGAAGTTCACCGGTAACCCCGGTGTCTACGTCCGCGTCGAGGATACCGTCCGCTCTTTCGCCGAGATTGTCGACGGCAAGGCCGATGACCTGCCCGAGCAGGCTTTCCGCTATGCTTCCACGATTGAGGACGTGCGCGAGCGCGCCCGCAAGATGGGGGAGAAGTAGGTTATGCGTATCCGCATCGTGTGCCCCGTGAGCTGCGCCTATGAGGGCGACGCTGCGTTTGTGTCGATTCCGTCCACGGATGGCGAGTTTGGCGTCCTGCCTGCTCACTCCAGCGAGATCTGCACGATCGACCGCGGTTACGTTCGCGTTTCCGATAAGGCCATGGGCACTGTCGACCACACGTTTGCCGTGGCCGGCGGCTATGCCCAGGTTGCGGACGATGTCGTGACCGTTCTCGCCGAGCGCGCTTGCGATTTGGCGACCGTCGATGCCGACAAGCTTAAAGCTGATATTCAAGGTTTTGAAGAGAAGCTGGGTAATTTGTCGGAGGATGATGCACGCCGCGCCTACCTCTATAATGAAATCGCATGGTGTAAGCTCAAGCTTGCCCAATAGTCAAACGATTTAGCGTTCGACCATTTGCGAACACATCATGCCCGGGATGGCCCAGCCACCCCGGGCATGCTTTTTGAAAGGGTAGACCTTGGATATTATCCGCGTTGAGGGTGGCCACGCCATCGGAGGCTCCGTGCCCGTCTCGGGTGCCAAGAACTCCGCGCTCAAACTCATGGCGGCAACGCTTCTGGCGCCGGGCAAGACGACGCTGCAGAACGTGCCCGATATTTCCGATGTCCACGTGATGGGCAAGGTGCTCAAGGGCATGGGCGCTACGATCGATGTTCTCGACGAGCACACGCTCGAGATTGATACCTCTCAGGTCGATTCATGGGAGGCCCCCTACGAGCTCGTTGCCAAGATGCGCGCTTCCACCGCCGTCATGGGACCCCTGCTGGGCCGCTTCCATCGCGCCAAAATTGCCATGCCGGGCGGCTGCAACCTGGGTGCTCGCAAGATCGATATGCACATTCTTGGTCTTGAGGCCCTGGGCGTTGAGTTCGATACCGCCCACGGTTACATCAACGCTAATGCGCCCCAAGGTCTGCGCGGTACCACCGTCACGCTCGAGTTCGCCAGCGTCGGTGCGACCGAGAACCTCATCATGGCCTCTGTGCGCGCACAGGGCACCACGGTTATCGACAATGCCGCCCGCGAGCCCGAGATCGTCGATCTCGCTAACATGCTCAACGAGATGGGCGCCAAGATTGTTGGCGCCGGTACGCCCGTCGTGACTATCGAAGGCGTGGAAGAGCTCCATCCCGTTACCCATCGCGTGGTGGGCGACCGCATCGAGGCCGGTACCTTTATCGTTGCCGGTGCGTTGATGGCCGACGATCGCGGTGTCGATGTCACGGGCTTTTGCCCCATTCACTTGGGCATGGTGCTCAAGAAGATGGAGCTCATGGGTATCGACTGCGAGCGCGTCGAGGATGGCGTCCATGTGAACCGTGCCGAGCGTATCAAGCCGGTCGACATCCAGACGCTTCCGTTCCCCGGTTTCCCGACCGACATGCAGGCGCAGATTATGGTGCTCTCCGCCCTTGCCGACGGCAGTTCCGTTATTACCGAAAACATCTTCGAGAATCGCTTTATGTTTGCCTCTGAGCTGGTGCGCATGGGTGCCGACATTCGTATCGAGAGCCATCATGCCATGATTCATGGCGTCAAGGGCTTCTCGGGTGCACAGGTTACCTCGCCCGATCTGCGCGGCGGAGCGGCCCTCGTCGTAGCGGGCTTGATCGCCGACGGGACGACCGAGGTTTCGGCTATCCATCACATCATGCGCGGCTACGAGCAGTTTGTCGAAAAGCTGCAGGCGCTTGGCGCGCATGTCGAGCATGCTACCGTCCCCGATCCCGTCATCTACTAATACAGGTTGCCTATGTTTAATAAAAAGCCCCTCGCGGATACCACCACCCGAAGACCCTCAACTGGTGCGCAGGCCAAGATCTACAGTCGCGATAACGTGGCTCGTTATTCCGAGCGAGCTCGCCAACGTCGTCGTAGCCACACGATTCGCCACGTCGCGCTCATTGTCGTGCTTGGCGTGCTACTGAGCGCCACTACCGCTGCCGGCCTGTGGTTTGCCACCATTATGGGCAAGCTCGGCGATTCTAATGTCATTACCGACAATCTGCGTCGGGTTCTGGTTGACACCGATGAAGCAAAGGATCCGTTCTACGTGCTGCTTCTTGGCACCGACGGCCGTCCGGGCGAGGATACGTATCGTGCCGACTCGATTATCCTGGCACGCATCGACCCCACGCAAAAGCAGGCGACGCTCATTTCCGTTCCGCGCGACACCAAGGTCGTGTACAAGGGCGAGACCATGAAGATCAACGCCTGCCATACCGTTGGCGGCGCCGAGGCCATGGTCGAGGCGGTCAACGAGCTGTGCGGTGTTCAGATTTCCCACTATGCCGAGGTCAGCTTCGACGGTATGCAGGCGCTGATTGATTCGGTTGGCGGTATCGACATTAACGCAACCGATGATGTTGACGACCCCGAGCACCTGGATATTAAGATTACCGCTGGCCAGCAGCATATGGACGGTGCCACCGCCCTTACCTATGCCCGCTGCCGCTACACCTATGCCGACGGCGATTACACGCGCATGCGCCACCAGCGTCAGGTGCTTGGCGCCCTTGCCAACCAGATTCTCAATAACTTCGATGCCACGAAGATCTTTGGCCTGGTTAATTCGCTGTCCGATATGCTCGTAACCGATATGAGCGTTCAGGATATCGTGGCTACGGTCAATGCCATGCGCGGTATGGATGTCGACGGTATCTACTCGGCCAACCTGCCCTCGTACGCCGACGACAGCACCATGATCGACGGCGTGAGCTATGTCTTTGTCTACGAGGACGAGCTCAAGGAAATGATGGAGCGCGTCGATGCCGGCAAGGATCCCAAGGGTCCCAACACCATGGGTCTTTCCGACGGCTCCAGCTCTACGATCGGTGACCTGAACAACAACACGTCTGACGACTACGCAAACGGTACCGCAACCTCATCGGTCAGCTCTGACGATTCCGATGACTCAAGCGATTCGAGCGATTCGGACTACTACGAACAGCCCACCGGCGACGGCAACGGTTACGAGGCCAATTATTAGGGTTACGCGGGCTTACCAGCCCGCGTAACCAGTTGACGCTGCAAACCCGCCAGAGCGGCAATCTGCCTTTCAACTTCGGCGGCATGATCAAAAGATCAATGCCGCCTCGTTTCAAGGCACCTTGCTCGCTCTGGCGGGTTTTCGCTGTCGTTGCCAAAACATCGGCGTTGCCTTGGTCCGGACTAGTCGTTGGGTAGTCATTGGGTGTTCCTATAGTTTTGTCAACCTTCGACGCTACTCCCGGTAGGGCACCCGGTCGCGCATCACGGCGTATATCGCCCTGAGCCGCTTCCTCGCGACGGCCTTGAGCGCCCGCCCGTGCCCCATGCCCCGCGCCCTGCAGGCCCGGTAGTACTCGCCGTAGCGCCCCGACGACCTCACCAGGCTGTTGCACGAGAAGATCAGCAGGGACTTGAGCCTCGCGTCGCCGCGCCTGGACGCCCTGACCGACCTCACCGACGTGCCGGAGCTCCTCACCCTCGGGGCTATGCCGCAGTACGAGGCCAGGTGGTC
>DBGAQS010000010.1:0-10745 GCA_048434495.1 Collinsella sp.
ATCCTGCGGTGGGAGACCTAGGCCTCGTTGTACACCGTCTTGAGCTTCAGCAGGTGCTGATAGCGGTCCATAGCGGCCTGCTCATTCTCCTTGAAGAGCTCCTCGGCGCGCTCGGGGAAGGAACGCGTCAGCGAAGCGTAACGGGCCTCGTTCATCAGGAACTCCTGATAACCGCCCGCGGGCTCCTTGGAATCGAGCGAGAACTTCTTGCCGGCAGCAGCCTCGGGGTTGAAGCGGAAGAGGTTCCAGTAACCGCACTCGACAGCCTTCTTCATCTCGGCCTGGCAGTTCTGCATGCCGCCCTTCTTGATGGAGTGCATCTCGCAGGGGCTGTAGCCGATGATGAGGGACGGACCGTCGTAGGCCTCGGCCTCGTGAATGGCCTTGAGGGTCTGAGCCGGGTTGGCGCCCATGGCGACCTGCGCCACGTAGACGTAGCCGTAGCTCATGGCAATCTCGGCCAGGGACTTCTTCTTGGTCACCTTACCGGCAGCGGCGAACTGAGCGACCTGGCCCAGGTTCGAGGCCTTGGAGGCCTGACCGCCGGTGTTGGAGTAGACCTCGGTGTCGAAGACGAAGACGTTGACGTTGTGGCCGGAAGCCAGGACGTGGTCCAGGCCACCGAAGCCGATGTCGTAGGCCCAGCCGTCGCCGCCGAAGATCCAGAAGGACTTCTTGGTGAGGTAAGCCTTGTCGGCGAGGATTGCCTTGGAAGCGTCGCAGCCGCACTTCTCGAGCTCGGCAACGTAGGCAGCGGCAGCGGTCTTGGAGGCCTCGGCGTCGTTGACGGAGTCGATCCAAGCCTGACCGGCGGCCTTGAGCTCATCGGACGGACCATCGGCAGCGATGATGTCCTGGGTAGCGGCGATCAGCTTGTGCTGAACGGCCTCATAGCCAACGGCCATGCCCAGACCGTGCTCGGCATTGTCCTCGAACAGGGAGTTGTTCCACGCCGGGCCGTGACCGTCCTTGTCCTTGCAGTAAGGAGCGGTGGCAGCGGGGTTACCCCAAATGGAGGAGCAGCCGGTGGCGTTGGAAATGAACATGCGGTCGCCGGCGACCTGGGTCACCAGACGTGCATAGGCGGTCTCGGCACAGCCGGCGCAGGAACCCGAGAACTCCAGGTAGGGCTGCTTAAACTGGCTGCCCTTGACGTTGGCCGCGATGAGCTCCTTCTTCTCGGAGACGTTCTCGACCATGTAGTCCCAAACGGGCTGCTGGTCCATCTCCTGCTCGGTGGGAACCATCTCGAGGGCGCCCTTGGGGCAGACCTTGACGCAGTTGGTGCAACCCATGCAGTCGAGCGGGGACACAGCCATGGTGAACTTCATGCCCTTGGCCTTGGGGCCCATGGCGTCGAGCGTGCGGGTAGCCTCGGGCGCGGCGGCAACCTCGTCCTCGGTCATCGCGAACGGACGGATGGTGGCATGCGGGCACACATAGGCGCACTGGTTGCACTGGATGCACTTGGTCTCGTCCCAGTGGGGAACGACCACGGCGACGCCGCGCTTCTCGTATGCGGAGGCGCCCAGCTCAAACTGGCCGTCAGCGCAATCGACGAAGGCGGAAACAGGCAGGCTGTCGCCGTCCATGCGATCGATGGGCTCGAGCAGGTTCTTGACCTGCTGGGCGATAGCGGACTTGGTCTCCTCGGAGAGCTCGACGGGAGCGGCATCCTCGGCGGTAGCCCAGTCGGCCGGAACCTCGAACTTACGGAAAGCGGTAGCGCCGGCATCGATGGCCTTGTGGTTGGCGTCGACGATGGCCTGGCCCTTCTTCATGTAGGACTTGGTAGCCGCGTCCTTCATGTACTGCAGGGCGTCCTCGGCGGGCAGGACCTTGGCCAGCGCGAAGAAGGCGGACTGGAGCACCGTGTTGGTGCGCTTGCCCATGCCGACCTTGGCAGCCAGGTCGATAGCGTCGATCAGGTAGACGTTGACGTTGTTGTTCGCGATGTAGCGCTTAGCCACGGCGGGCATGTGCTCGGCGAACTCCTCGTCGCTCCACTGGCAGTTGACCAGGAAGGTGCCGCCCGGCTTGACGTCGCGGACCATCTTGAAGCCCTTGACGATGTAGCTGGGGTTGTGGCAGGCGACAAAGTCGGCCTTGGTCACGTAGTACGGCGAACGGATCGGGGAATCACCAAAGCGCAGGTGCGAGACGGTGACGCCGCCGGTCTTCTTGGAGTCGTACTGGAAGTAGGCCTGAACGTACTTGTCGGTGTGGTCGCCGATGATCTTGATCGAGTTCTTGTTGGCGCCGACGGTACCGTCGCCACCCAGACCCCAGAACTTGCACTCGATGGTGCCGGGGGCTGCGGTGTTGGGCGCATCCTCGGCCTCGGGCAGGCTCAGGTTGGTCACGTCATCGACAATGCCGATGGTGAACTCGCGCTTGGGCTCGTCCTTCTTGAGCTCCTCGAAGACAGCGAACGCGGACGCGGGAGGCGTGTCCTTGCTGCCCAGGCCATAACGGCCGCCGACGACCTTGATGCCCGTCTTGCCGGCCTCGTAGAGAGCGGAGACGACGTCCTGGTAGAGCGGCTCGCCGATGGAACCCGGCTCCTTGGTACGGTCCATGACGGCGATCTTCTGGACGGTCTCGGGGAGAACGTCGACGAAGTGCTTGATGGAGAACGGACGGAACAGACGAACCTTGACCAGGCCGACCTTCTCGCCGTGAGCGTTGAGGTAGTCGATGACTTCCTCGAGCACGTCGCAGAAGGAGCCCATGCACACGACGACGCGGTCGGCATCGGGAGCGCCGTAGTAGTTGAACAGGCCGTAATCGGTGCCGAGCTTCTCGTTGATCTTCTTCATGTAGCCCTCGACGACGGCGGGAAGCTCGTCGTAGACCTTGTTGCAGGCCTCGCGGTTCTGGAAGAAGATGTCGCCGTTCTCGTGGCTACCGCGGGTATGCGGGTGCTCAGGGTTGAGCGCGTGATCGCGGAAAGCCTGGACGGCGTCCATGTCGCACATCTCGGCCAGATCCTTGTAGTCCCACATGGCGACCTTCTGGATCTCGTGGCTGGTGCGGAAGCCGTCGAAGAAGTTAAGGAACGGGGTCTTGCCCTCGATGGCGGCAAGGTGAGCCACCGGCGAGAGGTCCATGACCTCCTGGACGTTGCCCTCGGCGAGCATGGCGAAACCGGTCTGGCGGCAGGCCATGACGTCGGAGTGATCACCAAAGATGTTCAGGGCGTGCGAAGCGACGCAACGCGCGGAGACGTGGAAGACGCCCGGGAGCTGCTCGCCCGCGATCTTGTACATGTTCGGGATCATCAGGAGCAGGCCCTGGGAAGCCGTGTAGGTGGTGGTCAGAGCACCGGCGCCCAGCGAACCGTGAACGGTACCGGCTGCACCTGCCTCGGACTCCATCTCGACGACCTTGACCGGGGTGCCGAAGATGTTCTTGCGACCCTGGGCCGCCCACTGGTCGACATGGTCGGCCATCGGGCTGGACGGCGTAATGGGATAAATTCCCGCTACCTCGGTGTACGCATACGAAACATATGCGGCCGCCTCGTTGCCGTCCATAGACTTAAACTTACGCGCCATATACCCCTCTCCTCTCATATAGGTATACAGGCCCCGGCGATCGCCGGGATGTTGGCGTGATGGGATTTACGCTGTTGCTTCCAATCATCTGGCAGGCAGGCTCAGCAGCAGGTACGTGGCGTGGAGAGAAGACATGCCGAGGCGAGGGACAGCTGATGCGCCCCACAGACCCGACCGCCCGTCTTGCACATGACCGAGCGCCGCAAAGGCCGCATGCCGGATGCTCCCGGGCACGCCCCGGCGATGGGAAGCGCCCGCAACGGAAATCCGCATGCGGGTTTATTGTACCCCGCCGTTAAGTGTAATTTCGACAAATATAGGCGGGCGGTAAAGGTTTACCTCGGGTGACCGCCAAAGGCCAGAATGGTCCCTCCATCCCCGGACGACTGGCTCTGACGCGCCAAGGAGTGTCCCCAAGTACCGGCAGGAAAGGAACGTCCCTAACTGCCGGCTAGAGGGCGCCGAGCAGGATGGCGTAGGTGGTGGATTCGCCGAGTTTGAGCTCGTCGCCGGGGTTGAGCTGGGCGGAGCGGCCGGGCTCTACTTGAATACACACACTCGTGGCCCCGTTTACCACCACGGTGCCGTTAGTGGACGACAGGTCCTCGACAAACCATGCGCCAGACTCGTCGCACCAGATATGGGCATGGCGGGCCGAGACGTCGTCGGTGATGCCGCCCTCCCCCGTTGCCAGCGCGCCGATCTCAACGCCTTCCTCACTCGGCTGAATCCAGCGCGGGACGCTCACCACGTAGCCGTTTTGCACGCACAGCAGTCCCAGCGGATGCGCCGGCGCGACCTCGTGCTCGCCCGCGACCGAAGATGTGCTCAGCGAGCGCGGCGTCGACGTGTCGCCGCCACGGGTCGCATGAGCGCGGCGGCTCGCCCGACTTGGAACTAAGGCGGGCGTGAGAGCAAACGGCATAGGGAACGAATCTTGCGGATGTACTCCTCGACGTCAGGCAGGTAAGCCCCACGAAGTCACCGGGGAGGCCCAAGCGGCCCGGCACCACTTCCAGATTCTGACCAGGGCGAGTCGTTCGCCGGTGGCTGAAGGCTCGCTCCCACCCAAAAGGGGAGATTCGCGTTGTTCCCCAATCGCTCTCGCATCTTTCATTTTGCTCGAGGTGGGCTATGAAAACTTTCCTGGTGAAAGGCGGCGATTGGTTTCCTTTCTTTCTAGAGGAGCGCGCCTGTAATCTGTTTTCATCCTAAATCAAGTTAAGATCGGACCTTCCAGAGGCAAGTCGACTCAAACTGCGAGGCTCCATGTTGGAATAAAGAGCGCTGTCGAAGTGCCAACAACACAAAGCTTGCCAGTCTCAAATAGAACCTTTTGGGAGTCCGATTGGGCCGCACACCGAATCCCCGCTGGTGGTTTTTTATAGCTGCGCGACAATAAACAAGGTTAGTGCCAGTCCAGCATGAAATTGAGGAACGTATGCATTTTTTCTCAGTAAGTGATCGTCGTTACTGCTTCGATGAGGTCACTCGCAATTGCTTTCAGGTTGACCAAGCATCAGAAGATGCGCTTCGCATATTTGAAGCATCGGGAAGAACGGTCAACTCGAAGTTGCTAACAAAGTCACTTGCTGCGAAAGGCTACGACCAAACGACCATAGCAGAACTTGAAGACGACATTGATGAGTATCAACGATTGTCTGAGCGGACTTTCTTAACAAAAGACACGCCTCGAAAACTTAGATCCATCGAACTCCACGTTTCACATGCATGCAACCTTGGTTGTAGTTACTGTTTTGCCGGTAAAGGAGATTATGGAACGTCTCCTCTGCTGATGACAGACGAGATAGCCTTCAAGGCGGTCGACTACCTCGTCGCAAGTTCATCGGAAAACGAAACGCTTGCGATCGTCTTTTTTGGTGGGGAACCCATGATTAACGAGCCGCTGATATGGAAAACGGTCGACTATTCAAAAAGAATATACCCCAATAGAAACTTTACCTATTCTATTACGACCAACGGAACGCTTTTGAATGACACTGCTGTGAATTCTTTCAAGGAGCACGGGTTTTCTGTTCTGATTAGTCTCGATGGTACAGGATGCAAGCACGATGCATCGCGCCCGTACAAGACGGGAGGCGGCTCTTTCTCCGATATCGACAAAAACGTTCGTCGTTTTTCCGAGTCGTTCCCCTTCGGCGCAAGAGCGACCTTAACAAATAATAACTGTAACCTTGTTGAAGACTATCTTCAGTTTAAAGAGATGGGCTTCAGAAGGATTTACTTCTCGCCCGTGAGCTCATTCGATGAGAATATCAAACTCGACGAACACTCATTAAACAAAATCAGGGCGGGCCTAATAGATTTGGCGGATCAATATCTCAAACAGATTGATCAAGGGGAAAAGCCCTTGTTTAGAACATTGAAAACTGCAGTTGATTTGATTATGAGCAACAGGATCGCCTTTGTCGGATGCGGGGCTGGCAGGCGTTTTATTTCCGTGACTCCCGAAGGGGACGTATACCCCTGTCACAGGTTTGTCGGGATGATGCGATTCAAAATGGGCAACATCGTCACCGGAATTGACGAAACTAGGTATATTGAAAACTGGAGTCAGGGTGTCGAAAAAAGAATTGACTGTACGGACTGTTGGGCTCGGTCTTTCTGTGGTGGGGCTGTAGCTGGGAGGCTGCAGACGAGCACGGCTACTTGCCCAAGAGTCTACACCCTGCATCATGTGAATATAGAAAAATGTGCTACGAGATGGCTTTTGACCTTATTTCCCGCCACTCATCTTCGCAGGAGAAAAATCAACGAGAAGCTACTGTATCGGAATAAGCGGTTCAGCGCATTGCTGTCACCATTGTGGAGGTGTTCGTTCTTCTGATTACCGTCTGCGAAGCTTATTGCTACATTCGCCGAAACCATTCTAGAAATATGGTGAACTAGACATCTTGGTTTGTTATACACAATATTGAGGTTTTTCTGCACTCAAAGGGAGGTAGTCGTGAAGCATATTCATCCGATTAATCCAGGAAGTGGCGACGAGGCAGGCGTGAAGCCGATGTCTTTTGACTGCCTCTTGGGCATTACTGACATCTGTACTGTTTATGATAAAGCAGATGGCTGTGGTGCATACGATTACTGCGACTATGACATGGATGGCGGCAGCATCTGCGTTGTAGATCACTGTGGCATTGATCAAACGTAGTCTCTAATTGGATTAAGGTGAGGAGCTGTTATGAAGCATATCCATCCTGTTGGTTCAAATGAACATCCTCCCGTTGAGCCTTGTTGTCTTGGAGTTGATATATGCAATTTTTACGACATCGCCGAGTGCCCTGTTGCGGATTGGTGCTATGTCGATAAAGAATCAAGCTGTGTTTTGCCAGCAGATTGGTGCGATCCAGTTGACGAGTAGTTTTGTGGCTAGGAACTATTTGGTCCAATTCAGAATAAGATGGGAACAAATACCAAAATCTCGTGTCTGGGAGGAGTTATGCCATTATTGCAAGGTCTCGTTGGATTAGCCTTTATACTTGCGTTATATCTGGCACCTTTTTTAATTCTATTCTTCATTATCCGACTCTTTCTTCGGAGAAAATAGGAGTGTCACGCAAACATTAGCGTAGCTTTCTTCCAATATGAGCCGAGCATTGGCAAGTGGAATAAGAAGCCCGACCGTTCGCCACATGAAAGTGATCGGACGGGCTTCTCTATTTAACCCGGGCCGCCACCCATAGCGGCTTTCCAAGCGTATTCTCAGTGCAAAGCAATCGTCAGTTTAATCCTATGCGCTGATACCGCATTTCATTTGTTCGGCTCGAATTCTACGGCCTGGCAACCCTCGCACTCTCCGGCAAATGGATTGAACGCGAAGGCAGAGATGATGTGTGCGTGGACATCGAGGCTGCTGTAGGCAACATACTGGGACATGGACCCCCGCTGCGCGTGGTATGCGGCCCGGCATATTCATTGCCGTCCAACCCCGTGTAGTTGCAGCAAAGGGTGGAACCTCAATGCTCAGCTCATGTTGTCCGTGGGACACGAGAATCGTAAGTACACTTTGGTGCGATTCTCACGCTGATACTGAGCCACCTGGAATAAGATACGTCGCGACAACACTTCGCTTCACCTCTGTCTCGACAAGATGACGTAGACTAAAGTTTCCTTTAGTAAGAGAACGAGAACTATATCTGAAAGCGTTGCGATGGCGTGAAGGCACCGAGTCCGAACCGCCTGAATGCTACGTGCATCTGCATCGCCTTTTTGTTATCTCTGCCAGTTGGGTAGCACTACACTTGTCATCATTTACCCTGGTACATGCTGCCTAAATCCACTACCCCTTCTACCGCGCCGACCATCTCGTCATCGTGAGAGACAACGATGATCAGCTGGCTTTGCTTGTTGCGCTTAACATAGGCCGCAAGCTCGGCGCGGCTTACAGCGTCTAACCCAGTCGTGGGCTCGTCGAGTACCAAAACTGACGACTTGCGTGAAATCGCCGACCATAAGTACACTCGGCGCAGCTCACCGCCCGAAAGCGCGGAGCAACGTTTCCCGAGCAACTCCTTCACGCTGTTTTCCAGCGAAAGTAGGCCATCTACACCCCGGTGATAGGAAGAAAAGGGCGTGTCGAAATACTCTAACAGCTCTTTCACCGTTTCGTCCGGCGCGAAGCACGACTGTGGGCAGCACGATATCTCTCTCGCACGTATGTAATCCAAGTCGCATTCTTCGATTGGCACGCCGTTGTATTTTACTTTGCCTTTCGATGAGTATAGCCCGAGCATCAAGTAAAGAAGTGACGTCTTGCCTCTTCCGTTTTCCCCAACTATGCAATATGTACCAGGACCGGAAAACTTGAAAGAAAACCCGCCGAGGACCTCTCGGACAGATCCGTCTGGAAGGGCAACCGAGAATTCCAAATCAGATACCGAAATGTCATTTATTTCATCGAGTTTAGCTAAATCGGTCCGATTCCACCCCGATCTCTCCTTTTCTCTCGTCGCGATAGCCGTCCTATCCCATGATGCTTTGGCATCTTGATAGGATTTGAACAATGACATCATACTTTTCAAAGTCTTAAAGAGAACCGCGAAGTATGTACCGATGATAGTGTACTCGCCTATTGACATAGTTCCGTTAATGATTCGTACTCCGGAAACAACAAGTATCACCGCTTGAAACAACGCTGCGAAAAGACCATCGAGCGATGTCAGAGAATATGATAGCTTTCCGGAGCGCAAAACTTTGGGAAAATAGCTCTTAAACCCAGCGTCGAGCGCTTGTTCGCTCTTGCCGTACGAAGATGCCAGTTGAATGTTGAGAATCTGATTAAGCTGCGATGCAATTGCGGCGTAAAAGGCGCTGTCCGCCTCTTTCTTCTCATACGTGACCCTATACAAAAGTTTCCTCAACCCAGTAATTACACAGAAATACACGATGAGGAGAATGATGGAAAACACCGCGAGAGTTGAATCAATTGACCATATGATAAGCAATACGATGGGAATAGCTACAATGGACAGCGGCGCACTGATGAAATTCGCCAAAACGAAGGATGAGACCACGCTGGAGTCGGAAATAATCCGTTGCGTTGTATAGGCTGGATCGATGGTCCGACTCACCAAGTAATCGTCTCTTTCAAAACGCAAGACGGCCTCCCTGAGAAGATCAAAGGAAAGTCTCGTGCTTATGCGAATGGAAAGTGTTCCTGCAAAATAAGTAAAGAGGGTGGAGAAAACTCCTATTGACGCAACCAGGAGTGCGAAGAGTGCGGCGTCTCTTTCGCTGCGGTTACCGAGAAGAAAATCTAAAAATTTTCCGTTCACGTATGGCATGGCATAGGAGAGAGCGGTTCCAATCACCGTGATAGCAATGAAGACGAAAGCCCCTTTTGCTCTGATGAACCTCGAGAGAACGCATCGAATCAAGGAAGGCCCCAATCTACCCGCCACAAAACATCAATCACTGATACCTTACACCTCAACACAACAGGAGCGAAGATTTGCCAATGAGACTGCTTTAAGATTGCCTTGGGCCAATACGGTCTCAAGCTCTTCCTACAAGAGAGTCGGAATCGGACATCTCCTCCGACGAATCTGGCAATCGGGCGATTGAAATATCTTTTTCAACCGCCCGATTGCCACAATAGATTGGAGCGTCCGCCCGCAAACGACCTCGTTTTACACCCACCAAATCCTTTGCCTTTTGTCGCCTAGGCTAGAAAAATCGCTCATAATAACGCAACCAGCCTGCTCGCTTGAAGAAACCTAAGCCCGTAATGTAGATGTGCAAACTTCCGGACGCCTTGCGCGGCATAGCGCGTATAAACTTCGTCAACCGCCTCAGAAATACCTGAGTATCGCGCCAGGGCAAAAGCATACGACGTCGCCGCCATACCCCGCACCCATTCGGAACGCGGACTAATTGAATAGCTGCACAGTATCATCATACATGCATCTAGACCTGATTCCCCAAGTAGCCGACGTATTGATGCGAGCATCGTGGGTCGCCCCTACGCCATCGTCGTCACCCCTATTAGCAGTATTTAGTGTTTTCCTCTAAATGCGTATCGCCACCCTTAAGAATATGAAGTGTTATATCCAGACCCGATTGTCCCCCATCCCCAACGAAGGGATAAGGAATCTCATCCGGAATCGGCAGTAACGGAGGATTCACAACGACAAGCGAAAAACATGAGTCATCTCACAGAGGGGAGTAAAGGCTCCCCTCAAGCACCCTAGTTTCGTCATCCAAAGAGTTGATGGCAGTGTTCTTCTTACAAAGGTCGACAACAAAAGGGTTGATTTCTACAGATGTTACATCCATGCCACAGTTGGTAAGTATCAGGCCCTGTATTCTGGGGCCAGAACACAAATCGAGAGCCTTCCGTGCGCTCTGCGGTGTAAGGCGCCAATCTCAGCAAATCTGTCCCACAATACTGCGCTGAAGAACAAGACGGAACCCCTGAGCCAAACTCCCCTATACCTTTTTAAGGCTAAGACAGGCAAGTTCACGCACCCGGCATATTCCAGAATAACATCCTATTGTTTTAGATGCTCTACAAGCATGAACAGCCGCTGTTAGCGCCGGGCGATTTTAGCCGCTAATAGTCAAACGATTTTGACCAATCCCGGTCACCGAATAATGGCCACCGTGCCTCCCCGCCGCCACTACGCTGGTGGTGCCAACACGCCGGCGTTAGGAGGACCATTGAGGTGA
>DBGAQS010000011.1:0-6250 GCA_048434495.1 Collinsella sp.
GGTGAGGGGGATCCAGCCCGAGGGGATGTAGGGAAGCGATAGGAAAGACATAGATGCGGGCGTGTTGGCTAAAATGGGTCGGCCGGGATTGGTCAATCTCGGCCGACTATATTTGGCTAAAATAATCCGACGCTAACACCGTTACGTATTCGTGTAAGCCCGCATCAACTAGATACGATTCAACGTCATAGGTTGACATATGATCCTCGTTCTCCGCTAGGAAACGGGCGGATAAAAGAACGCGATCTGATCTATTTAAATCACAATGATGTAATGTGTATTTCACGGGCTCTTCTGGCATTGGAACGCTCATACCGCTGTGAAGCCATAACGAAATGCTCTTAGAAAATAAAATGCAAGCATCACATCGCTCGCCTTTTGTGAAATGCTCATACTCATCCATTAAAGGTATCAAATAGAAATCACAGAAGGACGTCGCTAAGTCGGTAGTGTGCCAGAAGTTGGTGTAAGGGGCCGCTTCCCTGGCCGTAGAAAGCAGGAAGCGGTTATCGCCTAGAATTCTAATTGCTGAAGTCAGGATTCGTGGAAAGGCAATAACCGCATATGGACAAGATACACGAGATCGCGGGCGGAGGCGCCCTGATGCCGAGCTTCGACGACGGCATGGTGAACATGGCCGAGCCCATAAGGGTGATGGCCGAGTCGTTCATCTAAGAGCTTATGTACGCCCAGGCCGATGAGGCATGCGAGGCCGGCAACCGGCTCTCCTACATCTGGCTCGACGCCGCCTACATCAAGAGCCGCAGTGAGGGCCGGGCACAGTCGACCGCGCCCGTCACGGTCACATAGCCGGTCCAAAGAAGCGTCCGCATCTCCATCACGCCCTCCTGCTATTTCGCCTCCAATGCGCAAGGAGCTTACCAGCTTCTTCAGCAGAGACCTCGTTTCTATCATCATCGTCTCTATTCGAAGCGCAGAAAGCCGCCGCAACCAGCTGGCAGTCTTCCGGCAACTCAAAAAAGCTGCCATCTGTGCGAGCCTCAGCAAGAAGACCGTCGACCTTTGCGAGCTCGACCACCTTTGCGACAGCAGTCTTATCGAATGAGAAGCTCGTTACTTCGTCGCTGCCCAGCAAGGTGTAGCGCTTCGGCCCGAACGAGAGAAAAGACGCGCACCCCGCCCCGTCTGCATTGGCAATCCTTTTCGCATAAGCCATGAATTCATTGGGTTTACGCTCTTTGAGCAAGATCAACGCATAATGACACTCATCGTCTAGGAACAGGTTCCTCGCGGCGGCGTCCTCGCCCACCCTGGCGCAAACGGCATCGGAAAGCTCGAAAATGTCGCCTTCGGGCAAAAGCGTCTTGCAGCCACCGTTTCCCCCGTCATTCAGGCTGTTCAGCTGCGATATCAAGAAAGGCACGAGCGGATAGACAATTCTACCCTTGCTCTCGTCCACCGACGCTCGCAGAATCTCGTCAGACTTAGCAGGCCCCAACTGTTTGAACAGCAACTCGATGAGTCTGAGGAGTTCCAGGTCGGCACTCGTCGAGGCCAAAGGGGCGTATCTCTTTTCCTTACTCAGACCCAAGGCCAAAAGGTACGCCTTGGTGACGATTTCGGCACGTCCTTCCTCCAACGTCGATACACGGGCCCTCATAGCCGATACAAAGTCGATCATACTCCCCGCTTCGGCGTGCCTGCGCAGGTCATCGAGCAACACACCGCCATCGCTCACATTCAACGCATCCTGTACCTCGTGAACATCGATTCCGTCCGGCATGTTCGAATGGAAGTATTGATCGAAGGAATCGGCCCGCCAGATAGCGTTCAAGCTCTCCCTCGAGTAAGAGACGCAATGACTCATGCCAGTTTTATTTGCCACCCGCGGGAAAAGCCTGCAGACGGCCTCGACCGCCCACTTGGCTTCAGATCTCGGGACTATCCTAGAAATCAGCTCCTCCAAATTGGCGAGGTTGTCTTTTGGATCCATGTTATTCATATATAACGACGATCCGATTGTGCCGCAAAGGAGGTCCTTGTGCACGCGAATCCAATCAACGAGTTTTGGCACCTTGAGTTCCAGTACCGCCAAGGCGACGACGTCCTCGAAGCAGCAGAATCGCGGCAGGATGCTCAACTTCGCCTTTAACGCGTTCGTGAACCGTCGAACCTCCCTTATGGTGAAGAACCGATTGTTCAGAAACGTCAGGCGGACGCCGTTCCACCTCTTGTCGTCGAGGTCCTCCAGCCTGTATGCAAACGACTTGAAAATCGCATTGATGTCCTTGAGAAGCACCCGCTCCAAATCGCCCGATGAAATGGACGGCAGGTGCACAGGGACTTGGACCACCTTCTCCAGATATTCGGCGCCATCGCAATTCTGGACTTCACTCAAAGCCCGCGTAACCACCTCCTCATCGAATGAAAGAAGGTAGTTTATCTTCGGAAGCTTCGCCAGGGAGGCGACGAGCTGAAACACCATACGCACCTGATCGTTCGGCAGCCGATCAATGTCGTCGATGATCACTACGACCCGCCCATCGAACTTGAGGAGCTCCTCCTCAAGTCTCTGTTTCTTCGAAGAGACGCTTCCCGCCCTTTCTGCGGATTTCCTCAACCTGCTCGCCAAACGTTTGCCGAAGGCAGGCACGGCAACGCCTGCAAGCGGCGCGCCCGCCAAACTGGCAGCGGCACCGGCGGTAATCAACAAGGCTTCAGAATATGCCGCGAAAGCATTGAGCACCTCGGGGCGCTTACCGCACAGCTTGCCGAATAACTTGCCGAATAGCGTGCGCCGCCCATGTACATCTTTATCAAGCGCACTCCCGACTTCCTTAAGAAACTGAGCGAGCAGCTGCTCGGACGTGAGGTAATTCCAGGGCTCAAAACGGACGACAGAGACGCCCGCCTTGCCGTCATCGTCTTTTCGGGAGAGCGCATTTTCAACGAGGTTTATAACCGAAGTCTTGCCTGATCCCCAAGGCCCATACAAACCAATGACAAGGGACTCGGGACCAGCTGCGGATTTCAGAATATCTGCCAGCCTCTCAGCGAAAGGGGTCCTTCCGATAAGATCTTGCTCCCTTGCCTTGATTGGTGTATCCGTGGCAAGAGATAGGTTGGATTTATCCAAGGCCACTACCTCCTATTACAGTCAGAAATGAGCTATTCGATACCCCCACATTAAATTTGCGTTCGCTAGAATCGGCTCATTTACCCGTAGAGGGGGCTAGCGCCCATGGTCGACCACGCCGATGTAGCCTGCAATCTCCCCAAGCGCGCACATGAGCTCATCGAAGAAGCCGACCACATCGAATTCAGCTGTCATACCAGCCTTATTCGATGGGAACCACGCGCATGGACGCGATGCGGAACAAGCCGTCATCCCAAACCACGTAGTTGCTGTACGTCTTGCTGCCGTAGTATTTGATTCCGTCGATGCCGGCATGGCGGCAGCATTGGGCGACGAAGTTTGGCACGAGGTACTCCGGCGGGATGACCTGGTCGGTGTTGGTGAATGGAAACCGAAGGTACTTCAGGAAGTAGTTGGTCCCGCGGCCCACGCCGGAAAGGTCGATGAGGCGGACGTCGCGCCTGCCCTCTATCTCGGCGACCTGGGCCTCGTCCCCCGAACCGTGCTTCCCAATCTCCTGCATCGCGCCGTGCTCTGTGTCAGAGAAGTAGTAGTAAGCCTTCTGCGGGCCGTTAAACCTTCCCGCTTTCACAAGTAGTCGGGGTGCTTTGGCCATGTCGTCCTTAAGGTACGGGGCCGTCCCCGCGGGCTTTAGCCGAGCATGGTAATAGACCGGCCTGTCGAACGAAATTGCATCCCTCCAGTCACGAACCGTCTCCCAGATAACCCTACCGGCCTTACAATCCATTGCGAAGGCGGGCTCATCCGAGCAGAGCTGCTGAAGCTCCATCATGTCAACCTCTGTCAGCCCCTCAAGGAAGGACAGGGACGAGGTCAGGACGTTGAACGAGCGAACGTTCGCGGATACCTCGCCGGAATCATCGCCGGCCAAATTGCAGGCCCAACTGCAGACCACGAGGTCTGTCACGGGATCCGTCACGGACCTCGTGACGAGCAACCTCTTCCCCCTGATGTCGACCGAGACATCTTCGCTAACGGAGAGCCGCTCGAGCGAGGCCTTGCTGAGTTCTCTCACGAAGGTCTTGGCACCACGCGGTATCGAGCCGCCATAGCCAAAATCCCCGAGGGAATCGACAAGCCCGCCGACATTGCCAAGGAGGGCGATGTCGGGACCCCTGACGGTCAGCCCAGAAAGGCTGTTGGCAAGGCTCTCGTAGACGCCGAAGTAGTCTTTAGACGCAAAGCGGTCCACCATGTCCCGAATGGCGGGCGTCTGGATCGAGACCATACATGCCGCAAGAAGTTCTTGCTGGGCGGAAACAACCTTCTCGACCTCGGAGGCTCGATAGGAAGAGAGCCAGCCGCTGGAGTTGATGGAATCGAGGACCGCACGAATGGAGTCGAGGCGGACGTCCGCCGTAATGGATTTGATGCTGTCGGCAAAAGTTGCGAGGGCCGGCGCCATGCTGGCGCAAACCGCCTCTGACGTCTTATGCATCATCTCGGTATATGCGACGGACTCGCTCAGGGCCTTCGCCATGCTAAGCCGCATCGCCTTCGACTCGCGTAGCGCCTTGGAGAGATCCGTGCGGGCGGATGCGGAATCCCCGTCAGTCCTCGTCTCATCCACCGTAGCAATCGACTCCCCTCACCAAATGGCCCGACCTGTTTTCTATCCGAATCGCCATGGCCGCAGCCTGTGTTAGCGGCAACCTGCGACTCGCCTCCCAATCATACCAGCTGCAACCGAGAATATCATTCCTAGACTCCTGAGTTGGGCAACAACGATCACGAAGAAGAGGGCGACTTGGATACCTAGAACGGTCAAGCAGGGAGGCCGAGGCCGATGCACTGGCCTGCCTCGACTTCCTCTACGACCACCACGTGAGGCTGCCCTCGACAGCATCTGCGGGGCTTGCAATTAGCTTGGTGACCGCCGCCGCTCTTGTCGCGGCAGGACTTTACGCTAGGCGCAAGAAAGGCCGCCGTTAGAGAACGGCGGCCTTTACCCTCGCAATATAAATAGCGACTAGAGCGTCTTGAGGTACTCCCCCAGCTCTTCCTCCCAGTCGGGCATGTGGAAGCCGGCGGACTCCAGCTTGGAGAGGTCGAGCGCGGAGTGGACCGGGCGCGGGGCGATGGGGCCGGCGGCGCTGGCGTAGTAGTCGGCAGTGCTGACCGGGGCCACTTTGTCACCGTTGCCGTTGGCGGCCTCGAAGACGGCGCGGGCGATGTCGGCCCAGCTCCTCACGGCGCCCGAGCCGGTGCAGCCGTAGGTGCCGTAGGGGGCCTTGCTCTCCAGCACGTGGAAGATGGCGGCGGCCATGTCGCGCGTGAAGGTCAGGCGGCCCAGCTGGTCGTCAACGACGGTGACCTGCTCCAGGGCGTCGTCCGCGGAGGCGCAGCGGTCAGAGAGCATGCGCATGGTCTCTGACCGCTGCGCCCCTCGCCGATGACCCAGGAGCTGCGCATGATGTAGTGGCGCGGGCACCCTGCCACGGCGATGTCGCCGGCGGCCTTGGTCTGGCCGTAGACGGACAGCGGGCTGAGGGGCTCCTCCTCGGTATGGACCTCAGCGGTGCCGTCGAAGACGTAGTCGGAGGACACGTGGACGAGCGTGATCCCGTGCCCGGCGCAGGTGCGGGCGAGAAGGGCGGGGCCGGTCGCGTTGGCCTTCCAGGCGATGACACGGCCCTCGGGGGTCTCCGCTTTATCCACGGCCGTGTAGGCGCCGCAGTTGATCACGGTGCCGTAGAGCGACCAGTCGTACTGCGCGTAGGCGTCCGGGTCGGACATGTCGAAGGTGTCGATGTCGCAGAAGTCGAAGTCCTTGGCGACGCCGCGCTCCTCGGCGAGCGCGCGGACCGCATGCCCCAGCTGGCCGTTGCAGCCGGTGACGAGGGTGCGCTTCGGCGCCATGGGGACGACGTCCCTCAGCATCGGGTGGTTCAGGTCCGCCTCGGAGACGGTGGCCTCGTCGAGGGGGATCGGCCACTCGATGGCGAGCTCCGGGTCGGCGAGGTTCACGAAGGTGTAGGTCCTCTTGAGCTCCAGCGACCAGTGGGCGTCCACCAGGTAGGTGTAGGCGGTGCCGTCCTCCAGGGCCTGGAAGGAGTTGCCCACGCCGCGCGGGACGTAGATGGCCCTGGACGGGTCCAGGGTGCAGGTGAACACCTTGCCGAAGGTCTCGCT
>DBGAQS010000012.1:0-38277 GCA_048434495.1 Collinsella sp.
ACCGGTCAGCGGCCAGAGCATGGGGGGCACGCCCGGTCCCGTTCCGAACCCGGAAGCTAAGCCCCATCGCGCCGAGAGTACTGCGGGGCCAGCCCGTGGGAGGCCAGGGCGCCGCTGACCGGTGGACGGCACCGAGCCGTCTGATGACTTGAAGAAGGGGGAGGCCTCGCGGCCTCACCCTTTTTTGCGTTTACGGGTTTTGTCTCACATAGTAGCTGTGTTTTATAACCCTCGTTTGTCGCATCTTCTGTGAACGGGCTACAATAACTTAGTCTGTGCGATATGGAGGTGAACATGGCTGAAGCTGGTATCGGCGTTGATATCGTCGAGATTTCCCGCATGAAATCAATTCTTGAAAAGACGCCGTCGTTTGCTCGGCGTGTGTTTACCGAAGAAGAGCGTGCGTATTGCGATGCATCATCGCGTCCCGCTGCTCACTATGCGAGCCGCTTTGCTTCGCGCGAGGCGGTGCTTAAAGCTCTCGGCACGGGTTTTAGTCAAGGTGTAGGTCGCAAGGATGTTTCGGTAACGCGTGATAAACTCGGCAAACCGAAGGCGCTGCTTTCGGGCCGTGCTCTCGAGATCGCTCAAGAACTGGGTGTTGTTGAGGTCGCTCTTTCCATTACGCTTACGGGAGACTTGGCCGTTGCGAATGCCATTGCAATCACCGAGGATGCTCGACCTAAGCCTAAGGAAGAAAAAGTGAGCAACAAGAAACGCGTTGCGCAGACATTTAAAGAGGCTCGCTCTGTTTTAGATGAGCTTGAGCAGCTGCAGAATTCAGCATTGACGGAGCACCTGGGCGATGCTTCGCAAGATACGCTAGGAGCATAGATGAAACCGGTTTTGAGTACCGAAGAAGTCGTTCGTCTCGAGGATATCATCGAACGCGAAGGGACTTCGAAGGCCGAGCTTATGGAGCTAGCGGGTGAGTTTGCCGCCAACGAGGTCTTGAAGCTCAATCCCGATCGGGTTCTCGTTCTGGTCGGTTTTGGTAATAATGGCGGCGACGGTTGGGTTGCCGCCGATATCCTGAGCCACAAGGGTGTGGACGTGGATATCGTTTCTCCGGTTGAGCCGGATGAGATTCCTGCTGCTTTGGCACGTCATGTTGCTCGTCGAACTGCCGGCCGCGATGTGCACGTTTGCGTCGGTCCCTCGCGTGACGAACTCGAGGTTTTGATCGATAAGGCGGATGTTGTTGTCGATGCCATTTTTGGTACCGGTTTCCACGGGAATCTGCGTGCGCCGTTCTCCATTTGGATTCCTACGGTCAATGAATGCGCCGATTGTGTCGTATCCATTGATGTCCCCTCGGGCCTGAATGCCGAGACGGGCGTTGTTGATGACGACTGCATTCGTGCCGAGCGCACGGTGACGATGATTGCGCCCAAGATTGGTCTGTATAGCGCTGATGGCCCTGAGTATGCTGGCGATTTGATCTGCGGCAATCTTTACGACCGTCTTGACGAAGTCATCGATGATGTTGACCACGCCGCCGAGATTGTCGAGCCCGGTGACTTAGTTGATTACTTTGCTCCGCTACCATCGAATATCGATAAGTATTCCCGTGGCTCTGTGCTTATTGTCGCCGGATCGGCGCAATATCCTGGTGCTGCCATTATGGCGGCCAAGTCTGCAGCTCGCGCGGGTGCTGGTTACGTGGCGGTCGCGGCTCCTGACGCCTGCGCCAATCTTATTCGCATGGCACTTCCTTCGATTCCCGTCTTTGCTATTCCGTCTGATTCCCGCGGCTCCTTTGGCGCCGCTGCGCGCATGACGGTGTGCGAGATCGCAAAGAAGTACAGCTGCGTACTGTGCGGTCCCGGTATGACGACGTCTGCTGGCGCTATGCAGGTGGTTTCGGGCTTGCTCGAGCTTGATGTACCGCTAATTTTGGACGCCGATGCACTCAACTGCCTTGCTAAGATTGCCATTGACGGTATTGATAGTAACCCCGAGATGTATCGTCGCGAGCAGCCGTTGGTTATGACGCCGCACTATCGTGAGCTTTCGCGTCTGGTTGCCGGTGACGAGGTGAACGACCTTGGTACCGCGATTGCAGCTGCGCAGAAGGTTGTCTGGGCTGCAGGCTCCGACAATCTGGTGGTCATAGCCAAGGGGCCGACGACGGCTATCTGTGGCGTTGAGCGCGTGCTGCTGCCACTCTCGGGTCCGGCTTCTCTGGCAACTGCCGGTTCTGGTGATGTTCTCGCGGGTATTTTGGCCGGCACGCTTGCCACCATGCGCGACGAGATGGATCGTTGGGAGCTGCTGTATTCGTACGCCGTCGCACTTCACAGCTACGCCGGTTTTGCTGCGGCGACGGAGTATGGTGAGAAGAGCGTTATCGCGACCGATCTTATCGACTTGATCGGTCCTGCCATGGAGCTGGCGGCAAAGGATGCGCTCGAAGATCTGGGAATCATGGACGAAGGGTCGGATGACTAATCATGAATAAAGCCGATTTGACGCGCTGGTCCTGGGTCGAGATCGACCGCGGGGCGCTCCGTCGCAACACGAGGGCCTATAAGAACTTGCTGAATCCACGTCAGCGCCTGTGCTGCGTGGTCAAGGCCGATGCTTATGGTCATGGAGCTGTTGAGTGCGCCAAGATCATGTATTCGGCCGGTGCCGACATGTTTGCCGTGGCGACGGTTAACGAGGGCGTTGAGCTCCGACAGGGCGGGATTACGAAACCTATCCTCATCCTAAGCGAGCCGCCTATCGAGGCCATTCCGACGTTGCTCGAGTTTGATATCATGCCCTCGGTCTATACGTCTGACTTTGCTCTTGCGTATGGCGAATGTGCCGTCGCGGCGGGCAAAGTGGGCAAGTACCATCTTGCCATCGAGACGGGCATGAATCGTATCGGCGTTCACTACACGCAGGTGCTCGACTTTGTCCGCGGTATAAATTTCCATCGCGGTATTCAGTGCGACGGCGTATTTACGCACTTCGCCACGGCCGATGAACCTTCGGGCTGGGACTACAAACTGCAGTGTCAGCGCTTTACTGAGGCCGTTCAGGCCATTAAGGATGCGGGCTTTGAGTGCGGTATCGTGCACTGCGCCAACACGCCGTCCTCGATGCTCGATTCTTCAATGCACTTTGACATGATTCGTGCCGGCATCGGTTTGTATGGTCTGCAGCCATGTGAGCTGAGTGGTCGCGTGATGCAGCTTGATCCCGTTATGAGCGTCCATGCGCGCGTGACGCGCGTGGCACACCCTGCGATGGGCGAGGGCGTGGGCTACGGTTTTACCTACCGCGTACCGCGTACGCGCGTTCAGATCTGCACGCTGCCGATCGGTTATGCCGACGGCCTATCGCGTACGCTTTCCAATCGTATTGATGTGCTGTATCGCGGCGAGCGCGTGCATCAGGTTGGCAATATCTGCATGGATCAGTTTATGGTCGCCATTCAGTCCAACCCGGCGCATGAGATTCCCGAGGCCGAGTATGGTGACGAGATGATCATTGTCGGCTGCGATGGAGATGCCGAGATTACCATGGACGAGATGGCGCGCCTACGCGGCACGATTAACTACGAGGTCGCTTGCGGCTTTGGTATGCGTCTCGACAAGGTCTACGTGTAGGAGTCGCTATGGGCGTCATGCACATTCCCGGCCATAGCCATCAGGCGCCGCGTGAGGTCGCACTCGAGGAGATCGAGGCCGTTCTGGGCGATTGTCACCTTTGCCAGCTTTACCAGTCGCGCCACAACATCGTGTTTGGCGTGGGAAACCCCCGCGCTCGCGTGATGTTTATTGGCGAGGCGCCGGGCCGTAATGAGGATTTGCAGGGCGAGCCCTTTGTGGGGGCGGCAGGCGAGGACCTCAACGGCATTTTGTCGCTGGCGGGGCTCAAACGCGAAGACGTCTACATTGCCAACGTGCTTAAGTGCCGCCCGCCGGGAAACCGCAATCCGCGTCCCGAGGAAGTGCTGGCTTGCTCGCCGTTTTTACGTGAGCAGATTCGAAGCATCTGGCCCGATATCATCGTGACGCTCGGCAACCCCGCGACGCACTTTGTGCTTAAGACCGAGATCGGCATTACTAAGCTGCGCGGCAGGTTCCACCAGATGGGGCATTTTGTGGTAATGCCCACGTTCCATCCGGCAGCAGCGCTACGCAATCCGGCGTGGCAGGAGCTGCTGGAGGAAGACTTTAAGATGCTGGGCGACTATCTGGAGCGACATCCCGCACCAGAGGACGCCTCGGAATAATAAGGAGCATATATGTCCCTGGAGCGCCTGGGGGTAGGTACTTACAAAACGACTTGCGCTGCCGATACGGAGTACTTTGGCGAGCTAATTGCACCGTGCCTTGAGGACGGCGATGTGCTCATCCTGACCGGTGGCCTGGGAGTGGGCAAAACTCACTTTACCAAGGGCGTCTCGCGCGGGCTGGGCGATGGGCATATGGTTACGAGCCCTACGTTCGCGCTCATGGCCGTTCACGATCAAGGTCGTATTCCGCTGTTTCACTTTGATCTATACCGCCTGGAGCATGCCTACGAGCTCGAGGATACGGGCATTTTCGATGTGCTGGGCTATGAGGGTGCTTGCCTGCTGGAATGGGGCGAACAATTCCAGGGCGAGCTGACGGATGAGTATCTTTCGGTGACGCTCAGGCGTGATGAGGGCGACAGCGACGTGCGAACGATAACGCTTGAGGCGCACGGTGACCGCGCAATGGAGCTTTCCCATTTGATTGATAAGGCTGTACAAGATGAGCTTGCATAACGACAACGCGCTGGTGGTGGCGCTCGATACCTCGACCGACATGCTTGCCTGCGCGGCAAGCTGGATTGATGGGCAGACGGGCGAGACGAAGCTCGTGAGTGGCGACCACATGTGTCGCCGTCACGCCAACGTTGAGCTCGTGAATACCGTTGATGGCGTGCTGGCTCAAGCCGGTCTGGATCGCAGCGATGTTGGTTGCTATGTGGTCGGCCGCGGCCCGGGGTCCTTTACGGGTGTGCGCATCGGCATCTCCACTGCCAAGGGCCTCGCGCGTGGTGCCAATGTTCCGCTGCTGGGCGTGTCGACGCTCGACGCTTGCGCTTGGACGGCGTGGAAGGCTGGCGTGCGCGGCAAGCTTGGTATCTTGGCCGATGCTATGCGTGGTGAGGTATATCCGGCGCTGTATATGCTGGTCGATGAGGGTCCCGAGCGTCAATTTGAGCGCGAACACGTGGTCAAGGCCGCCGTGGCGCTCGATGAGTGGCGCCAAGCAGCGGACTGGGGCCAGGTTCAGCTGACCGGTGACGGTCTCGTGCGCTATGGCAAGCTGCTGGGTGAGGACGAGGCCGCCCGCTGCGTGGAGCGCGACCTGTGGTGGCCTTCGGGCGAGGGCTTGCTGCTCGCGCACGCTGCGGGTGACGGCGATCCGGCCCGCGTCCTGCCGATTTACACGCGCCTTTCGGATGCCGAGGAAAACGAGCGCAAGCGTCTTGGTCTTGCCGAGAGTGCGCAGAGCGAAATTACGGGTGTTGCCGATGAGCTCGCCGGTCGTCATCTGCAGTTCCGTCCCATGGGCGCGGCGGATGCCGAGGGCGCGAGCGCGCTGGAGGCTGCCTGCTTTGAAGGTGCCGGACACGAGGCATGGACGCCGGGCATGTTCCTGTCCGAACTGGGCGAGGACGTCGCTGCGCCGCGAAGTTGGTGGGTGGCACACGACGACGGCAAGCTGCTGGGCCTTGCCGGCGGTATGGTCGTGGACGGTGATGTGCAGATTCTGGATGTCGCCGTCGACCCGGCACATCGCCGTGAGGGCATTGCCCGCAAGCTGCTGTCGCACGTGAGCTATGATGCCCAGATGCTCGGCTGCACTACGGCTTCGCTCGAGGTCGAGGACGGTAACGAGGGAGCGACCGCGCTTTATAACGCTCTGGGCTTTACCGAGGCTGGCCGTCGCCGCGGCTACTATGGTGCCGGCAAGGACGCCATCGTCATGACGGCTCCGCTGCCCCTGGTGCTTCCGGTCGACAATGCTTCGCCCGAGCCGACGGCGGCAGAGCAGCGCGTATGGCCGCTGCCTGCGCCTGGGCGCTCCGAGGGGGAGCGTGCCGAAATTGAGCGCCGCCGCCTAGTGCTCGCTATCGAGAGTTCCTGCGACGAGACGGCCGTGGCGATTATCGATGCGGATGGCAATATGCTGGCCAACCAGGTGTCGACACAGATTGATTTTCATGCCCGCTTTGGCGGCGTGGTGCCCGAGATCGCCTCGCGCAAACACGTTGAGGTGATTGTGAGTGTCGTGGATGCGGCGCTCGAGGATGCCGCAGCGTCGCTGGGCCTTACGGGCGGAGCCATTGCGCCAAGTGAGCTTGCCGCTGTGGGCGTGACGCAAGGTCCTGGCCTGGTGGGTGCCCTGGTGGTGGGTGTCGCCTTTGCCAAGGGCTTTGCGTACGCTGCCGGCAAACCGCTGGTGTGCGTCAATCATCTGGAGGGCCACCTGTTTGCCAACCTGTTGGCGCAGCCCGACCTCAAGCCCCCGTTTATCTTTACGCTCGTTTCGGGCGGGCACACCATGCTCGTGCACGTAAAGGCATGGGGCGACTATGAAGTGCTTGGCGAGACGCTCGACGACGCCGTGGGCGAAGCCTTCGACAAGGTGGCAAAGGCACTGGGTCTTGGCTATCCCGGAGGCCCTATCATCTCCAAGCTTGCCGAGACGGGCAACCCCAAGGCGATCGATTTCCCCCGTGCGCTTAACAGCAGGGGGGACTATCGCTTCTCGCTTTCGGGCCTCAAGACGGCGGTGACGCTCTACATCGAGCAGGAGACCAAGGCCGGGCGCACGATTCACCTGCCCGACCTAGCGGCCTCGTTTGAGGCGGCGGTCTTTGACGTGCAGTACAAGAAGGCCAAAAACGCCCTGCACGCCACCGGGTGCAAGGAGTATTGCATCGGCGGTGGTGTCTCGGCCAATCCGCATCTGCGCGAGATGATGATCAAGAAGCTCGGGCGTCAGGGGATCCGTGTGACGGTGCCGCCCTTGTCTGCCTGCACCGATAACGCAGCCATGATCGCAGAGGTTGCCCGCCGTAAATTCGACCGAGGAGAAATCTCGCCGTTCGACGTCGACGCCGATCCAAACATGACGCTGTAGCTGGTACGGCGCGGTCCCCGGACGGAGGGGCCGGATATAAGGTTTCCTGCTCTACAGTCCTGCGCAAGACGAAGGCCACATTAAGTGGCCTTCTTTGCGTGCGGAACTCGCGATAAACCTTATATCCGGCCCCTCCGTCCGGGGACCTTTCTGTATCGATATAGCTTCTGAGCTGGTTTGGCGTCGACAACGTCCGGCAAGGTTAGCCAGCTGCGTCGAATTTCCGGCGTGCTTTAGCTGAAAGAAAAAGATGGTGTGCGGAGCTTTGCTCCGCATTTGGGATGGGAGCTCCCGCGGCTCCCGAGGGGCATCTCTCATGCAAAAACTTTTGTTGGGTAAAGTCCGAGGTCAATGGCGTTTTATACCGAGAAATTCAAAAATAGTTGAAAATTCATTACAAATTTGCGTTGACTTTAGGTAACTAAAGTTTCATACTCCTTTTTCAACCACTGGGGGATGTGAACACGCACGGATCGTTCGCATCATGATTGAAGAGGATTTTTTAGACATGTTCACGCATCAGCTAAACATTATCAGCGTAGTAATTATCTGATGCGGGTTAGCACATACAGCTAGCCCGTACGATAACGGGCGGCTGATGAAGATGAGGGCCGTCGAGCGCAACCGACGGCCCTCATTTTTTATGTCTAGGAAGTTCTTTTTAGAGGAGGAAATGTAATGAACGGAGTTTTGCTCATGGTTGTGGCCGCGGCGGTGCTCGCCTGCGGCTATCTGGGCTACGGCCGCTGGCTGGCCAACAAGTGGGGCGTTGACAAAGAGGCCCTCACGCCGGCCAAGCGCATGAAGGACGGCAAGAGCTTCTCACCCGTCTCCGCCTTTACCGCGTTCTCGCACCAGTTCAGCTCGATCTGCGGTGCTGGCCCTGTCACGGGTACGATCGTCGCCATGGCCTTTGGCTGGCTGCCCGTCGTGCTCTGGGTCCTCGTCGGCGGCATCTTCTTTGGCGCCGTCCACGACTTTGGTGCTCTGTATGCTTCGATGAAGAACAACGGCAAGTCCCTGGCTCAGCTCATCGAGAAGTACATCGGCAAGACCGGCCGTCGCCTGTTCCTGCTGTTCTGCTGGCTGTTCTGCATCATCGTCATCGCCGCCTTCACCGACATGGTCTGCAAGACGTTCATGTTCACCCCGGCCGTTGACGCTTCTGGTGCTGCTACCGGTGCCATCGACTTCACCAAGTCCTATGCCGCCGGCTGCGCTGGTACCATCTCCATCCTGTTCACCTTCGTCGCTATCGCCTTTGGTTGGGCCCAGAAGAAGTTCAACCTCACCGGTGCTACCGAGTTCGTCACCGGCGTGGTCCTCATGGTTCTCATGTTTGCCGTCGGTATGCAGTTCCCGGTCTACCTGGATAAGTTCCAGTGGTTCGCCGTCGTCATGGTCTACCTGGTCTTCGCTGGCGCTATGCCCATCCAGATGCTCAAGACCCCGCGTGACTACCTCACTTCCATCATGATGATCGTCATGATCGTTTGCGCTGTCCTCGGTATCGTCGTCCTGGGTGTTAACGGCCAGGCCACCATCACCGCTCCGGCCTTTACCGGCTTCTCCAGCGCTTCTGGCATGATGTTCCCGGTCCTGTTTGTTTCCGTTGCCTGCGGTGCCCTCTCCGGCTTCCACAGCCTCGTTTCTTCTGGTACCTCCTCCAAGCAGGTCGAGAAGGAGCAGGACGCCGTCAAGGTCGGTTATGGCGCCATGATCGTCGAGTCCTTCGTCGGCATCCTTGCCATCATCGTCGCCGGCATCATGTTCTCCGACATGAACACCGCCGGTACCGGCGCCCTCAACGCCGGCGTCGCTTCCACCCCGTTCCAGATCTTCGCCGCTGGTATCTCCCGCGGTATGCAGGCCTTCGGTGTTGACGGTACGTTCGCTACCGTCTTCATGACCATGAACGTTTCCGCTCTGGCCCTGACCTCGCTCGACGCCGTCGCCCGCATCGCCCGCACCTCGTTCTCCGAGTTCTTTGCCCAGACCAACGACGCCCTGGCCATCGAGTCCAAGGCCGGCTACATGAAGGTTCTCGGCAACCCCTGGTTCGCTACGGTCGTCACCCTGCTTCCCGGTCTCGCCCTCGCCTTTGGCGGCTATGCCAACATCTGGCCGCTCTTTGGTGCTTCCAACCAGCTGCTCGGCGGTATGACCATGATTACCCTCGCCGTGTTCTGCAAGTGCACCGGCCGCAAGGGCTGGATGCTCTACGTGCCCGTCGCCTTCCTGCTCTGCTGCACCTTCACCTCGCTGGTCCAGAGCGCCATGGGCTGCATGACCGCTGTCCAGGCTTACGGCTTCTTCGGCACCATCCCGGCTACCGCCACCACGGCCGCCGTCTCCGTCGCCGCCACCAAGGGCCTGCAGCTCGTTTTCGCCGTCCTGCTGATGGTCCTGGGCCTCATCGTTGCCGTCAACTGTCTCAAGGAGTTCTTCGGCAAGGAGGCCGGCTCCATGCCCGACGAGGAGCCCGAGTGGTCCGAGATGGGCAAGGCCGAGTACGGTCGCGCCGCTGCCGCTGAAGCTCCTGCCGACGCCGAGGCCGCCAAGGCCTAGTCGGTCGGACGGGTTGAATCTCCCATCTATTTGACTCGGAAAGACTGGGTCCGCGACTTCGCGGGCTCGGTCCTTTTTTCATGCAAAAGCGGGTGACGCTCGAGTGTTCTCGCAGATGTTTTGCGTGGATAAGGGCGCGCGTTGTACCATATAGACGTATATGTGTACATATGAAAGGGGCCCCGTGGCCAAGACGGTATATTCCGATAATCAAAACAATGTCGATGCTCTGGCTGAGCGTCTGAGCAGCCAGACATCGCTTTCTGCCGAGCGCGCCAAGCTGGTTGCCTACGACCTGCTCTGCCGCAAGGCGCTCAAGATTAAGTCGAGCGCGCTGGCGCAGATTTTCCGCTCCGTCGATAAGGAATGCGACACCAAGGCGATGCGCGATGAGCTTATCGCGGCAAATATCGTGACCAAGATCGAGGGCAGCGGCATTAACGGGCGCCCGGCGTTCTATACCATCAATGTCGAGATCCGCGATGCCCAGGAGCAGCCTGCCGAGTCCGTCGAAGATTTTGTCGTCGAGGTTTCCGCTGACGTGCCTGCTGTGGAAGAAGCTGCTCCGCGTGAGCATGTCGATACCGATGAGTTGCTCGATGAGAACGTCGTGCGTGCCTTTACGGCCAAGGCGGGACGCGGCGGTTTTGGCGGGGGTGGCAAGCGCGATGCGCAGCGCCGCGCCCAGCAGGAGCGCTTCCGTCGTGCCGTTGCTCAAAAGGGTGAGACGGATGCCGAGGCTGTTGAGAACGAGGTTGCTGCCGAGTCGCAGAGGCCCGCGAAGGAGCAAAAGCCCGTGGAGGCCCAGGAGCCCCAGCGTCGCCGTGGTGCCCACTTTAAGGCTGCGCAGCAGGATGTCGCGCATGAGGTTGAAGAGCCTTCCGAGGCTGCAGACGATGTTGAGGAGTCTGCCAAGAAGGCTCCGGGTTCATGCCGTCCCGGGCGTGGTTTTGCGAGGCGCGCGTATCCCGTAAGGCGTCAGGAGAAGGGCGAGCCGGCTTCGACCGCTCAGGCCGAGAAGGCCGAACAAACCGAGAAAACCGTTGAGCCGGCGACTCGCGAGCAGCAACCTTCCGAGTCGCAGCCTGCGGCTGACGCTGAGGTCAAAGCTCAACAGACCGCTGATAAGCAGGCGGGGGAGAGCACCTCAGGCAAGCCCCGTCGTCGTCGTCACCGCGGCGGTCGTGGCTCAAATGCCGAGGCCGCGGCCGAGAAGGCAGCGACACAAAACGGAGATGAGAAGGCCGAGACTCCGGTGGATCAGGTCAAGCGCCAGCCGGCGAAGGAGGCCAAGTCCGATCGTCCGCAAAAGCGCTCGTCTGCGCCCAAGCAGAAACGTAATACCCGGGCAGATTCCAAGCGTAAGCCTCATGCACAGGCTGAGCCTGCCGCGGCTGATAGTGCTACCCAGCAGCCCGAGTCGGCCGTCCACGGCGAGGTATCGGCGTTTGCCCTTGCCCGCGTTTTGGGCAGGCAGCTGCTCAAAGTTGTCCCTACGCCTACGGCGCTCTCTAAGATCAAGGAGCAGCAGACTCAAATTGTTAAGGCCGAGGGCAAGGACGGCAAAAAGGCGCCGCAGCGCACTCAGCACAACGAGATGTCCAACCGCAAGATTGCCGAGGAAATCGCAATCATCCAGGCTTGGATCGAGCAAAACCGAGGTGCCGATACGCCGGTTGCCTCGCGCCGCCAGCGTGCCTACCAGATTTTTAACGACGAGAAGGCTTTTGACGGCAAGCACGGTGAGCGCCTGATAAGGCGCATGACCGAAAAGGGCATCAGCATGCAGGCGATTAAGGTCGCCCCCAACCGCCCCGTGCACTTTACGGGTTTCTTTACGCTGGGCGCCGATAAGCCGTTCATTATGGTCGAGAACCTGGACACCTACGACGAGATCGTCAGGCTGCTGCGTGGCCGCAAGCACGCCAAGCTCTTTGGCATCAAGGTGGGCGGCGTGATTTTTGGCGGCGGATGCAAGGCGAGCGTCTCGCATGCCCTGGACGATTATCTGGCTGAGATCGGCTATCGCTTTAACTACGTCTACTACGTGGGCGATATCGACCGCGAGGGCGCGCGCATCGTCGAGCAGGCTCGCAATGCCAATGTGGTTGAGATTCGCCTGCATGCCGGCATGTACCGCGCCATGCTCGCCGAGCATAAGCGTCGCGTGAAGGCCGGCGGCGAGTGCGAGCCCGCGGCTGCCAACCAGGGCGTGCCGCAGAACTTGGCGGCGACGATCAAGGATCTGCCCATGGTCACGCGCGTGCAGTTCCGCAATGTGCTGCGCGAGGGCGGGCGCATTCCGCAGGAGATTCTGATGACCGCCGACTATCGGGATGGCGACTCGGGAAGCTTCGACCGCATGCTGAACAACTAAATTCCGCCGGCCCCGGGAGAGCGGGGACACCGGCTTAGGTTTCCTGCTCTACAGTCCTGCTCACGACGGAGGCCACATTAAGTGGCCTCCTGTTCGTGCGGAACTCGCGATAAACCTAAGCCGGTGTCCCCGCTCTCCCGGGGGCTGTCGTGGCTTGGCCGTTGCACGCGGCTCGCTTTTCGGAACGGGGCTGACGGACACGTTCCGAAATCTACCACCGTCGCTGTGCAGGGTGTCTATAAAGAGCCGTGGCCAAAAAACATCAAATATGAGTACTGATATTCTTTTAGTAGCAGTAATTTTGACCACATTTAAGGTGATTTGACGTGTCGATCGAGCAGATAAGCTGCCGTATCTCCTCAAGTGTTCATTAAAGGAAGACCTTGATGCGAATAAATCTCATTAAGATCTTCTTTTATTAACGAAAATAATGTAGCTACAACGGTAACAGTACTCATATTTGCCGTTTTTTGGCCACAGTCCTTCGGAGGGTCCTCGAAAATAGTCCCGAGCCGGCACTTGGGGACGTTCCTATAATGCCGGCACTTAGGAGCGTCCCCAAGTGCCGGCACCGCGTCTGCCTGCGGCGGCCGCGCCCCGCTGCGTCGCTCCGCATCCTTGCGGGTTCGGATTCCTCCGCTTGGCGGCGTTGGCTCGATTTGCTTGACGTGAGGGGCTCTTGGCTGGTGTGGGACGGAGGGATTCCGCGTCTGCCTGGTCGGCGGCCGCGCCCCGCTGCGTCGCTTCGCTCCTTGCGTGCTGCGCTGGAAAACGCTTCGCGTTTCCTCAGCTCCGCACCCTTGCGGGTTCGAATTCCTCCGCTTGCCCACAAGAAAGCGCCCTGGGCCGTTATGGGCTTAGGGCGCTCAGTTTTAATGGCTGGGACGGAGGGATTCGAACCCCCAACAGCCGGCACCAAAAACCGGAGTTCTACCGTTGAACTACGTCCCAATGTGTGGTGTTGCCCAAAAGCAACTCGTCTAGTTTACCTAATCTGCGAGGGCATCGCAAACGCCGTCGAGTAGGCGTACAGCGAGCGTCTGCGCGTCGCTGGCCGTGAAGGTGCCGTTGTAGCGCGTCATGCCCGTGAGCTCAATGCGAATGCGAGCCGGCTTCTGCTGCGCGGCGACATTGGCGGTGCGGATGCGCTGGGCCAGGTTGTGGCACTCGGCGAGGGCAATCGTGGCGCGTGGCGCGGCGTCGGCGGGCAGCTCGTCGCTTGCGATCTCGAGCACCAGGTCAACGTCGGTTGGGACCTCGGAGTCGCAGAGCATCATGCCGCTGTTGTCGGTCGTTGCCGTGGCGATGTTCCACATGCGCGAAGCAACGCTGCGTGCGATGGGGTCCTCACCGATAACGGCGATCTGGAAGCGCTCGAGCACGTTGGCGGCGCGAGCAAAACCGATGCGAGACTCGGCTTCGGTGACCGAGGGCTTGCCCTCCCACACATGGTGCAGGCGGTTGATGTAGGCGTAGGTGTCCTGGAAGGCCATGCCGTCGGCAAACAGGCCGACATTTTCCTGGAACTGCTGCAGGGCGGCCTCGGTATGCGGACCAAAGTAGCCGTCGTCTTCGCCACAGGCAAAGCCCAAAACGTTGAGAGCGCGCTGCAGGGCCTGCACATCGGCGCCATGGAAATTGGGCATGCGCAGATACAGAGTGCGGTCGCCCAGCTTATACGAGGCGTCGACCAGGGCGCTCCAACAGGGGATATCGACGGCATAACCGGCCGCAAGGCCGCTATCGAGCCTAAACGTGCCAACGGCCTGCTCGGTGGTGGTGCCAAAGCGCTTGTCGGCGACCTCGTCGGCATCGATGGTGTAACCGAGCTGCAGAAGGCGGGACTGAACATCCTCGACGGCTGCTCCCTGCATGCCCGTAGTAATAGGTTCCATGAACGAACCCCTTTCGGCGTACGATTCGTACTATTTTGAGCGCGTGTCGGATAGACAACGCGAGACAATGCATAAACATGCACTCAACTGTGTAGCAACTTGTACCCAAACTCGCTGCCCACAGGTTTTATGACCCCCGCTAGTTAAGACGCTCCACAAAGAAATCTGCCATTGAGAGGAAGAGCTCGCGCGCATGCGGGTCGAGCTCGACGCCTTCGATAGCGGCCTTGGCCTTAGCGGTCAGGTCGAGCGCATAGGTGTGGGCGTAATCGATGGAGCCGGTTTCCTGGAAGATCTCCACGGCGTGTGCGAGCTGCGCGGGATCATCGGTGCCCGAGGAAAGAATCGCCTCGACCTCGTCGTGGTGGCGCTCATCAGAGAGGGCGTGTACGGCGACAAGCGTGCGCTTGCCCTCGGTGATGTCGGTGCGGAAGTCCTTGTTGGCGGCTTCCTTAGTGCCGACAAGGTTGAGCAGGTCGTCCTGAATCTGAAAGGCAAGGCCCGTGTGCAGGCCAAAGGCGCGCAGCGCTTCGATTTGCTTATCGCTGCCGCCGCCGATAATGGCTCCGGCGGCAAGCGGCGTGGCTCCGCTGTAAAACGCGGTCTTGTGCGTCGCCATGTCCAGGTAGTCATCAACCGAGATATCAAAGCGCCCGTCACGGACCCAACCCAGGTCGAGTGCTTGACCCTCGATGGTGCGGACGATCATCTCGGTAAGCTCGTGGAGCACGCGCAGCTTCACGTCGGACTCAAACGTAGGGTCGTCGAGAACCGTCTTGGTGACCATGGTGAGCGCCAGGTCGCCACAATTGATGGCAAGGCCCGTGCCCTCGGTAAGGTGCATGCAGGGCTTGCCTCGACGAAGCTGTCCGTTGTCGGCGATGTCGTCGTGGATCAGCGCGCCCGACTGGAAATGCTCGATGGCTGCCGCGGCGCTGCGGGCGCTCTCAAAGCTGCCGCCCACTGCGGTTGCGGCGAGCATGCAGATGAGCGGGCGGTGGCGCTTGCCGGCGTTGGCCGTAAAAGCCGAGAGCGGCGCATACAGGTAGCGCTCGATATCGGCAGAGGTCGCCTGTCCGTCAAAGAACGTGGCCAGATAGTCGTTAATCTGGTCAAAGTGCTGGGCTAAAAAGCTGGTAAACGGACTGGACACGGGTTCTCGCATTCTTTCTGAGGTTGCATTGATGCAATATGCAGACAACATATTGCCACATCAGGGCGTTTAGCGCGGCAGTTTTGGCGATTTAGGACAACGGGCGTGCGTTTGATGGAGCGTGCCTAAATCAGCCTAAAATGCTCGAGCGCCGCAACGACGCCGTCGTGATCGACGGTGTCGGTCACGTAATCGGCCTTTTCCTTGAGGAAGTCCGGTGCGTTGCCCATGGCGATGCCAACGTCGACGGCGTTCATCAGCGAGACGTCATTGCTGGCGTCGCCGATGCCGTATACGGTTCCGTGGTGGGGATCGAGGGCGTCGAGTACAGACTGGATGCCCCCGCGCTTCGTGCATTCGCGGGGCGAGATTTCGGTTACCTCGAGTTCGAGCTCGTTAAAGCACAGCAGCGGCTCAAGTGCCTTATCTTGAGCGATGTGGTTGGCGAGTGATGTAGACATCAAGATCTTGTAGACACTGTAATGTTGCAGCTGCGTGACTGCGTCGCCCAGGGTGCGCGCGTATCCGGGAGCATCGGGCGCATCGGCACTCATGCGCACGACGCCGTTGAGGCCCTCAAAGCGGATGACCTCGCCCGATTGCTCAAGGTAGGGGGCAAGACGCTGCAGCATACTGGGCGTCATCGACAGATCGCGAATTGCGTGTCCGTTGATCTCGGCGTAACCGCCCGCAAGACAGACGATGCCGGTCCAGGGCAGCTCAAGAAGTTTGGGGTGGATGCAGCTCAGGGTGCGTCCCGTGCAGATAAAGGCCATGTTGCCGTTGGCGACAAACTCGCGGATTGCCTGCGAAACCGCCTCGTTGGGATAGGGGGAGAGGTCCCGCTCGTCTTCGGGAAGGTCTTGGGCGAGCCTGGGGTCTTGCCAGGCGAGCGTTCCGTCGATATCGAAGAAGCAAATATCGCCGCGCTTATGGGCTGCGCTGGCGGCAGGGGAGGCCGAGGTGGTGGGCACAAATTCCGGCTCGAGGCCCATGATCTGGTCAAAATGCTCTTTAACGCGGGGAACGGAGATGCCGATGATCACCTGGGCGGTCTTGCCCGTAATGATGAGGCCCTTGGCGCCCACCGCGACAAACGACGCGTTATCTGCAACGATGGAAGGGTCTGCGACCTCGACGCGCAGGCGCGTGGTGCAGTTGGTTGCGCCCACGATATTGCCAACGCCACCTAAAAGCTGAATTACCCGCTCAGCGAGGACGTGATCTTGATCGGATCGACTGTCGACCTCGTCATTGGGGGATTGCTCTTTGGCAAAGTCGCTTCCCGTTAAACAATCGATTGCCGCGCGATTGGCAACATGATCCTCGCGGCCCGGTGTCTTAAGGTCATAGACCAAGATGAGTGCTCGAAAACTAACAAAAAAGATGAGGCTAAAGGCAAGGCCGATACCGAGCGCCAAAAGATAGGCACCGGCATGCGTGCGCATGAGCGGAATAAAGTTGAAGGCTGCCATCTCCATCAGGCCGCCCGAGAAGATGCCGACGATGCCAAAGAGATTCATGGTTGTGGCAAGGCAAGACGATAAGACGGCGTAGAGCAAAAAGAGCCCGGGGTGGGTGAACATAAAGAGAAACTCGAGTGGCTCGGTAACGCCGCAAACCACCGAGGCGATGATGGCGGGAGCAAGGATGACCCTGAGGCCGGCGCGGCGCTCGGGTTTTGCGGTGGAGTAGAACGCGGCTGCGATGGCGGGAAGGCCAAAGAGCTTGACCCAGCCGGTGGCGGTAAAACCGGCCCACGGCGCAAGTTCATTAAGGGGGCGCGTGCTATGGGAGAGGATGGGGAGCAAACTGCTCCACGTGGCGTAGATGCCGTCGTTAATGACCAGGTTGTCGTAGTAGATCGGCATGTAGAGCAGGTGGTGCAGGCCAAAGGGCTCGAGTGCTCGTTCTAAAAAGACAAAGATGCCCACGCCAAAGGGACCGACGCCTGCAAGCGCGTGACGCAGCGTATCAGTTACATCGTATACGTAGGGCACGATGGCGGCCGAGATAACGGCAAGGGCAAACACGGCAAAAAAGCTGATGAGGTAGACCAGCGAGGAGCCCGAGAAGGTGCCGAGCCAATCGGGAATTTTGGCATCGTAGAAGCGGTCATGGATGGCGACGACGGTTGCCGATACCGCCAGCGGGCCGATAATGCCGGTGTCGAGCGTCTTGATGCCGTCGATGACGGTGATACCGCTGGCGGAGGTCAAAGATGACGGGTACTCAAGTCCAAGGTTGTCTCCGCTCAGCTTAATGATCTCGCTCAAAAAGAAGCAGTAGGCAAAATAGGCGACGAGAGCCTCGAGGCAGCAACGAGCCGGTTGTTTTTGGGCAAGACCGATGGGCAGCGCTACGGCAAAAAGGAGCGGGAGGCGTTTAAAGACCGTCCACGAGCCGCGCTGGATGATAGCCCAGAAAACGTACCAAGGGGTTCCGTATACGGCGAGATCGCCGACGATGTCCGCAGTCGTTGCGAGAGCGGAGACGCCGACCATGAGGCCTGATATAGAAAACAGCATGGCGGGCGCGAACATTGCCCCGCCAAAGCGTTGGATTTTTTGCAGCATGTTCTGCCTTCCGAATATCGAGGCGCGTTGCGCGTGGGGAAACGTTTAAACAATGGATTCATTGTAGAGGACCAGACGATTGTCGTACCGGCAGTTTTGAGCGAAACCGATTTGGGCATGACAGAAACCGTCAACGGTTAAATCCTGTCGCTTTACCGATATTCGGTTTAAACAACTTTAAGAAATGCTATCGTGCCTAGCCGGAAATGAATAATGTAGAGGTGAAACAATGCCAAAAGCGATATACGAAGGAATCTACCGAGAAATACGCTCGCGCATCATTAATGGGACCTATGCGTTTCAGGAGATGCTGCCAACCGAAGCCGAGCTGACCGCGGAGTTCGGATGCACTCGCAATACCGTCCGTCGCGCCTTGGGTATGCTGGCCGACGGGATGTTTGTGCAGCCCATACACGGCAAGGGCGTGCGCGTTATTTGGCTTAAGGGCGAAACCGACATGTTGGGCGCACTCGAAGAGGTTGAGTCGTTTGGCGAGTTTGCAAAGCGCAACAATGCCGTTGCATCGACGGACGTTAAGTCTTTCGAACATCTGGTTTGCACCGAGCAACTCTCTCGTCACCTGGGCTTTAAGGTGGGCGAGGAGTTGATTCGCGTAGTGCGTGTCCGAAGCCTCAACGGCAACGCGCGCCAAGTGGACCATGGCTATTTTTTGGCGTCGATCGCCAAGGGCCTGACTCCCGAGATCGCGGCAGATTCTATTTACGGCTATCTGGAGCACAAGCGCGGTGTCAAAGTGATGGCGAGCCGTCGTACGGTGAGTGTCGAGCTCGCCAACGATGAGGACTGCAGCTATCTTGACCTCGGCAAATACAACTGCGTTGCCGTCATGGAGAGTCAGTCGTACACCTCGGATGGCATCTTGTTTGAGGTGACGCACACTCGCACACACCCCGAGATCTTCCATTACCGCGTCAATTCCAAGCGATAGCCGGCTAGCTCGCAGCCTGACGAGACTCATGGCCTCAAAGAGAAAACGCCCGGTCAAACCGACGGTACATCGGCTTGACCGGGCGTTTTCTCTGCATTCGATAACTAATAATTGTTTATACAAAACTTGTCAAGTATCAAGTTGAAATTACCGTTCACCGAAGTTTTTCTACCGCTCTAGTAATACTTGTTCAAACAACTAGCCAAATAGCGTATCGTTCAAATCAGCAAAAGGGGCAAAGTCCCCGAGCCAATCTCCGAAGGCGGCGGCAAAGGGTGCCGCCACGGTGTGAAAGGGTGGATTGTAATGAAGAACGAAATGAGCAGAAGGCAGTTCCTGGGCTTTGCTGGTTCCGCGGCTGCAGTTCTTGGTCTGGGCCTCGTGGGTTGCGGTGGTTCTGCCGGCTCCGGCTCCTCTGCTTCTGGTGACGCTGCCGAGGTCTACTTCCTCCAATTCAAGCCCGAGGTCGACAAGGAGTGGAAGGAGATCGCCAAGGCCTATAAGAAGGAGAAGGGCGTCGAGGTCAAGATCGTGACCGCCGCTTCCAACACCTACGAGGAGAAGCTTAAGTCCGAGATGTCCAAGAGCTCCGCTCCGACCCTGTTCCAGGTCAACGGCCCCACCGGTCTTAAGAACTGGAAGGATTACTGCGCCGACCTGTCTGATACCAAGCTCCGCGGTGAGCTCATTGATGACTCCCTGGCTCTGCAGTCCGACGGCAAGGATGTGTGCATCGACTGGGTTCAGGAGAGCTTCGGCATTATTTACAACAAGCAGCTGCTCGAGAAGGCTGGCTACAAGGCCGAGGACATCAACTCCTTCGACAAGCTGAAGGCTTGTGCCGATGACATCCAGGCCCGCAAGGACGAGCTTGGTGTCGAGGGTGCCTTCACTTCCGCCGGCATGGACGACTCCTCCAGCTGGCGCTACACCACCCACCTTGCCAACATGCCGCTCTACTACGAGTTTGAGAAGGAGCACAACCAGGAGGACGACGAGATCAAGGGTGAGTTCCTCGACAACTACAAGCAGATCTTCGACCTGTACATCACCGACTCCACCTGCGATCCTTCGCAGCTTGCTTCCAAGACCGGCGACGACGCCACCAACGAGTTCGCAACCGGCAAGGCCGTCTTCTACCAGAACGGCTCTTGGGCCTACTCTGACCTCGTCAAGGCCGGCATGACCGACGATCAGATTGGCATGATGCCGATCTACATCGGTGTTGACGGCGAGGAGAACCAGGGCCTGTGCTCCGGCGGCGAGAACTACTGGTGCGTCAGTTCCCAGGCTTCCGAGGATGCCCAGAAGGCCACCGAGGACTTCATGTATTGGTGCGTCACCGCTGACACCCCGACCAGCATCATCGCCGACAAGATGGGTCTGACCGCTCCGTTCAAGAGCGCCAAGGAGACCACCAACGTCTTCTCGCAGCAGGCCGTTGCCATGGCCAAGGACGGCAAGAAGACCGTCGCTTGGGACTTCGTCTACATTCCCTCCGAGGAGTGGAAGAAGAACCTCAAGCAGGCTCTGATTGCCTACGCTGCCGATAACAGCAAGTGGGACGGCGTCAAGAACGCCTTCGTCGATGGCTGGAAGACCGAGAAGGCCGCTTCCGAGTAAGCAGTTGCTGCCCAAGCTATCTGATTAGCGACAGGGGGCGGGCAGACGTTGGTTTGCCCGCCCCCTGCATATTGAAAGGACCCTTTTATGGGCAAAGCACTCAAGCGCTGGTGGCCGCTCTTTATGCTGCCCACGTGCCTGGCGTTTATGATCGGGTTCGTGATCCCTTTTATCCAGGGCTTCTATCTCTCGTTCTGCCAGTTTATTATCATTAGTAACGCGCACTTTGTCGGTATCGAGAACTACGTGCGCGCGCTGTCCGATCCGCAGTTCTCCACGTCGTTCTTCTTTACCGTGGCGTTTGCCTTCCTGTCGACGGTGCTCATCAACGTGATCGCCCTGGCCATTGCGCAGGCGCTCACCCGCAAGGCGCTCAAAGGCACCAACATCTTCCGTACGATCTTCTTTATGCCTAACCTGATCGGCGGCATCGTGCTGGGCTACATTTGGCAGATTCTGATCAACTGCCTGCTCTCCAACGTGGGCGCCCAGCTCATCGCTCTTAACTCTGCTGCTGGCTTCTGGGGCCTTATCATCCTGACCCTGTGGCAGCAGGTCGGCTACATGATGATCATCTACATCGCTGGTCTGCAGTCCATTCCGTCCGACTACATCGAGGCCGCCAAGGTCGACGGCGCTACGGCATGGCAGACGTTTTGGAAGGTTAAGATCCCTAACCTGATGCCGACCATCACCATCTGCCTGTTCCTGTCCATCACCAACGGCTTTAAGCTGTTCGACCAGAACCTCGCCCTTACCGGCGGCGCCCCCGCGCACTCCACCGAGATGCTCGCCCTGAACATCTACAACACGTTCTATTCGCGTGCCGGTATCGCATGGCAGGGCATTGGTCAGGCCAAGGCGGTTATCTTCTGCATCCTGGTCGTGGCCATCTCCATGATCCAGCTTAAGGCCACGAGGTCCAAGGAGGTGCAGCAGTAATGAAACGCGATAAGGTTATCAACCGCGCGCTCTCGATTTTCTTTACGATCCTGTCGCTCGCGTGGATCTACCCCGTGTTCATGATTGCGCTTAATTCTTTTAAGAAAGCGACCGCAATCAGCACCACCACGGCATTCGATCTTCTCACGCCCGAGACGTTCAACGGCCTCGCAAACTACATGCACGCCCTTAACGAGCAGGGCTTTGCCTCGGCATTTATGTACTCGCTCATCATCACGGTCACGTCGGTCGTGCTGATCTTGGTGTGCTGCTCCATGTGCGCTTGGTACGTGGTTCGTGTCAACAACAAGATCTCGAACTTCTTCTATTACCTGTTCGTGTTCTCGATGGTCGTGCCCTTCCAGATGCTCATGTTCACGCTGTCCAATTTGGCGGACCGCATCGGCTTCAACACGCCGTTCAACATCTGCTTTATCTACCTCGGCTTTGGCGCGGGCCTGGCGGTCTTTATGTTCGCCGGTTTTGTAAAGAACATCCCGCTCGAGATCGAGGAGGCGGCCATGATTGATGGCTGCAACCCGGTCCAGGTGTTCTTTAAGATCGTCCTTCCCATCATGAAGCCCACCTATCTTTCGGTCGGCATTCTCGAGACCATGTGGGTCTGGAACGACTATCTGCTGCCCTACCTTACGCTCGACTCCACCAAGTACAAGACCATTCCTATCTTGATCCAGTACTTCCGCGGCGGCTACGGCCACGTCGAGCTCGGCCCCATGATGGCCTGCATCATGATGGTCGTTATCCCCATCGTTATCATGTACATCCTCTGTCAGAAGTACATCATCGACGGCGTGGTGGCAGGTGCCGTCAAGGGCTGATGCCGTAACTGTTTTGCAAGTTTCTGCGGCGCCCCTCAGCGCGGCGCCGCATATCGAAAGGTAGAGACATGGCCGAGATCGTTCTCAAACATGTTCAGAAGGTGTATCCCAACAACGAGTCAAAAAAGAAGGGCTTCTTTGGCAAAAAGAAGAAGACCGAGGAGAAGAAGCACAACCTCAAGGTTACCGAGGACGGTGTGCTCGCTGTAGAGGACTTCAACCTCACCGTTCACGACCAGGAGTTCGTCGTCCTCGTTGGCCCCTCTGGCTGCGGTAAGTCCACGACGATGCGCATGGTCGCCGGCCTGGAGGACATTACCTCGGGCGATGTGCTCATCGACGGCAAGCGTGTCAACGACGTGGCGCCCAAGGACCGCGACATCGCCATGGTGTTCCAGAGCTACGCTCTGTACCCCAATATGACGGTGTACGAGAACATGGCATTTACGCTCGAGCTCAAGAAGGTTCCCAAGGACGAGATCGACCGCAAGGTTCGCTCTGCTGCCGAGATTCTGGGCATTACCGAGTACCTCGACCGTAAGCCCAAGGCGCTCTCCGGCGGCCAGCGCCAGCGTGTCGCTATCGGCCGCGCCATCGTGCGTGACCCCAAGGTCTTCCTGATGGACGAGCCGCTGTCCAACCTGGACGCCAAACTTCGTAACCAGATGCGTGCCGAGCTCATTAAGCTGCGCCACGAGATCAAGGGCACGTTCATTTATGTTACTCACGACCAGACCGAGGCCATGACCCTTGGCGACCGTATCGTGGTCATGAAGGACGGCGTCGTCCAGCAGATCGCCACGCCGCAGGAGGTCTTCAACCATCCCGCGAACATCTTCGTCGCCGGCTTCATCGGCGTGCCGCAGATGAACTTCTTCGATGCCCAGCTGGTGCGCTCGGGCAACGGCTTTACCGTCAAGACCGAGGATATGAACGTGGCACTCGCCCCCGAGACTTGCGCTCAACTTGCCCTCAACTGGGACGGCGGCGACGTGAAGGAGATTACGGCCGGCGTGCGTCCCGAGCAGATCCTGCTTGCCGACAAGGGCGAGGAGGGCGCGCTCCAGGGTACCGTCGAGGTGACCGAGCTCATGGGTTCGACCGAGCATGTCCACGTGACCGCTCCCGACGGCCAGTTTGTCCTGATTATCCCCGTCGTCGACCTCGAGGCCAAGGGCGCGCTCAAGGCTGGCGACACCATCTGGTTCAAGTTTGAGAAGAACGCGACCCACCTCTTCGATAAGGTCTCTGGCAAGAACCTAATCTAGGCCCGGTGCATCCAGGCCCTCCCTTTGGGCGACTGCGGTATTGCCATCCTTTTGCCGCGGTCACATATAAGGCTCCCCTCCCGTCCACTGGGCGAGAGGGGAGCCTTTCTTTGTGTTGGGACCGTTCGTCTGTCAGTTTGTCTCAATCTGTAACAGGAGGAGGGCCAAATTGGGTCTAGATGTTACAGATTGAGACAACGTCGAGCTGCCTGTCCTTTCATCTCGATATGTAACACGAAGGACTGATTTCGGCAGCTACCTGTTACAGTTCGAGATTGTTTTAGCCGCCTTGCCCGTCCGTCTCATTCTGTAACAGGTAGACCCGATTCCAGCGGTTATCTGTTACAGAATGAGACAGTTCATCGGGACAATTTCGTTTGTCTTGATCTATAACAGGTAGACCCAATTATGTCGGCTAGATGTTACAGGCCGAGATTTTTTGGTCGAGGCAGGCCACGGGCAACACGGGGGCACAAAAAGCGGAGCCGCGTTGTCGCGACTCCGCTTTCAAGAGGATGGGTAAGGGAGTGAAATTAGTTCAGGTGCCAGATCTCGTCGTTGTACTGGGAGATGGTGCGGTCGGACGAGAAGGTGCCGGCGTTGGCGATATTGATGAGCGCCTTGCGCATCCAGGCGTCCTGGTCCTCGTAGTCGGCCAGCACGCGCTCCTTGGTCTGGATGTACTCCTCGATGTCGAGCAGGGCCATAAACCAGTCCTTGCCCTTAATGTCATCGTGCAGGCGCTGCAGGCGCTCGGCGTTGCCGGTCGCCATAAAGGCCGGGTTGGTGATGAAGTCCACCAGCAGTTTAATGCCGGGCTTGCGGTAGAGCACACCGGCGTCATAGGTGCCGTCGGCATAGAGCTGCTCGACCTGCTTGGACGAGGCGCCAAAGGTGTAGATGTTCTCGTCGCCCACGAGCTCGGCAATCTCCACGTTGGCACCGTCGAGCGTGCACAGGGTTAGGGCGCCGTTGAGCATGAACTTCCTGTTGGAGGTGCCGCTCGCCTCCTTGGAGGCCAGGCTGATCTGCTCGGAGATATCAGCAGCGGGGATCACGCGCTCGGCGGCGGTGACGTTGTAGTTCTCGATCATGACGACCTGCAGGTAGGGAGCCACGTCGGGGTCGTTTGCAATCCACTGCGACAGCGTCAGGATCAGATGGATGATGTCCTGCGCGATAGTGTAGGCAGGTGCCGCCTTGCCGCCAAAGATGATGGTGACGGGGTGCTTAGGTCTGTTGCCGTTCTTGATATCGAGGTACTTCCAGATGATGTAGAGCGCGAGCATCTGCTGGCGCTTGTACTCGTGGATGCGCTTGACCTGGACGTCGATGATGGCGTTGGAGGGAATGGTCACGCCCTGCTCGAGCGCCATGAACTGGCGCATGATGGCCTTGGCCTCGACCTTGGTGGCGGCCAGGCGCTCAAGAACGTCCTTGTCGTCGGCGAACTTGGCGAGTTTGCTCAGATCGCCGGTACTGCGCCAGTCGGTGCCGATCACATCGTCGAGCAGGCTAGCGAGCACGGGGTTGGCCCCATGGATCCAGCGGCGGAAGGTGATGCCGTTGGTCTTGTTGGAGAACTTCTCGGGATAGATCTCGTAGAACGGATGAAGCTCGGTGTCCTCCAAGATCTTGGTGTGGAGGGCGGCTACGCCGTTGATGGAGAAGCCAAAGTGGATGTCCATGTGGGCCATGTGGACGGTGTCGTATTCGTCGATGATGGCGACGCGCGGGTCATCGTGCTCGGCCTTCGCGACCTCATCGAGCTTGACGATAATGTCGGCGATGGCAGGGGAGACCTTCTGCAGGCTGGCGAGCGGCCACTTCTCGAGCGCCTCGGCAAGAATCGTGTGGTTAGTGTAGGCGACCATGGAGCGTACGATGGTCACGGCCTCGTCAAACTCGATGTCGTGCTCGGTGGTGAGCAAGCGAATGAGCTCGGGGATGACCATGGTGGGGTGCGTGTCGTTAATCTGGACCACGGCGTAGTCGGCCAGATCGTGCAGGTTGCTGCCGCGCTCGATGGCCTCGTCGATCAGGAGCTGGGCGGCGTTGCTCACCATGAAGTATTCCTGGTAGATGCGAAGCAGACGGCCCTGCTCGTCAGAATCGTCGGGGTAGAGGAACAGGGTGAGGTTCTTGGCGATCTCGGTCTTGTCGAAGTCGATGGAGCTGCCGGGTACCAGGCCGTCGTCGACGCTTGCCAGGTCGAACAGGCGCAAACGATTCTTGGCGGGCTGGCCGTAGCCGGGCACGTCGATGTTGACGAGCTTGGAGGTAACGGCAAAGTCGCCGAACTCGACGGTGTAGGAGCGGTCGTCATCGATCAGGATATCCTGCTCGCCGAGCCACTCGTCGGGGACGGCCTTCTGCTGATTGTCGACAAAGCGCTGACGGAACAGGCCGTAGTGGTAGTTGAGGCCCACGCCGTCGCCGGTCAGGCCCAGCGTGGCGATGGAATCCAGGAAGCACGCGGCCAGGCGGCCCAGACCGCCGTTACCGAGCGACGGCTCGACCTCGAACTCCTCGATCTTATTGAGGTCGTGGCCCGCGGCGGTGAGCTGGTCCTTAACCTCGTCATAGATGCCGAGGTCGATCATGTTGTTGATGAGCAGCTTGCCGATCAAGAATTCGGCGGAGATGTAATAGAGCTTTTTCTTGCCATTGTTGAGCGGGCAGGCGGCTGAGCGCTCCTGCACGAGCTTAACGAGCAGTTTGTAAATGCGACGGTCATCGAGCTGCTCGAGCGAGATGCCAAAAGACTGCTCGGCGAGTTCTGCGAGATCGATACGGGGCATGTTTCCTCCTGTAATGGGTTGATTACATGTCTGCAATTCATAAGAATCCCGCGCGAGGGGATTGGGGTGGCCTAGCGCGGGAAAAGCGGTCGCGTCCGCACGGTGGGGTGGGGTCGGACGCGGTGGCTCCTATTGGGGAAGCTCGATTTCGGCTTCCGACGGGATGCGGAAGTAGGTCTCAGTCCAGTCGGTGAGTTTGTGCTCGAGCTCGCGGGTGATGGCGCCATCGAGCATACGCCAGGTCCAGTTGCCGCCTAGGGTGGCAGGGGTGTTGATGCGCGCCTCATTGCCCAGGTTAAGCAGGTCCTGCATGGTGTAGATGCAGGTATCGCTCACGCTGGCGGCGATGGTTCGGTTGAGCGCGTCGGCTATGGACTCGCCTGCCTGCTGGTGGGTGTACAGGGCAGCCTGCTCGCGTTGACGCGGGGTGGCCGTTCCCTCAAACCAACCGCGCGCCGTCTCGTTGTCGTGGGTGCCCACATAGGCGACGGTGTTGGCGATGTAGTTATGCGGCAGGTAGTACGAGTTGGTGCCCTCAAAGGCAAACTGCAGGATCTTCATGCCGGGGAAGCCCGAGTTGTCGCGCATGTCGATGACGCCGGGGGTGAGGAAGCCCAGGTCCTCGGCGATGATGGGCAGCGTGCCGAGCTTTTCCTCGAGCGTCTTGAAGAACTTGAGGCCGGGACCCTGCGTCCACGAACCGTAGGACGAATCGGGTGAGGAGAACGGCACCTCCCAATAGGCCTCGAAGCCGCGGAAGTGATCCAGGCGGATGACGTCGTACATGTCGAGGGCGGCGCGAATGCGGCCCTCCCACCAGGAGAAGCCGTCGGACTCCATGGCGTCCCAGTCGTAGATGGGGTTGCCCCAGTACTGGCCGGTGGCCGAGAACTGGTCGGGCGGCGTGCCGGCGACGCTCACCGGATTGCCGGCGGCGTCGATCTTAAAGAGCTCAGGCGTGGCCCACATCTCGACGGAGTCGCGCGAGACATAGATGGGCAGGTCGCCGATGATGAGGATGTCGCGCTCGTTGGCATAGGCCTTGAGGCGACTCCACTGACGATCGAAGAAGTACTGCGTCATCTGGTGGTAGAGCATGCGCGCGGGATGGGCGGCGCAGACCTTGGCAGAAGCCTCACCGCGGGTACGGAGCTCCTCGGGCCACTCCCAAAATGCCTTGAGACCGCACTCCTCCTTGACGGTCATGAACTCGCAGTAGGGGATGAGCCAGTCTTCGTTGGTTTGGACAAAGCCGTCGAAGTCGGCCGGCTTGTCGGCGGCAAAGCGCTCGGCGGCGCGGTCGAGAATCTGACGACGGCCACCAAAGATGGCACCATAGTCGACATTGCTGGGGTCGGAGCCCAGGTACACGCCGTCGATATCGCACTGCTCCAGATAGCCGGCCTCGATAAGCTCGGCAAAGTCGATGAAATTGGGGTTGCCCGCACGGGCCGAGAACGACTGATAGGGCGAGTCGCCATAGCTCGTTGTCGTAAGGGGGAGAATCTGCCAGTAATGTTGTTTGCACGAGGCGAGGAAATCGACAAAGTCATAGGCGTTCCAGCCAAAGCCGCCGATACCGTAAGGTCCGGGCAATGACGAAACGGGCATCAGAACACCGCTTGCACGCTCCATGGATGCACTCACCGTCCTTTTGAATAAGGGGCTGCGCCGTAGATGGATAGACGGCTCGTCCCGAGTTTCCATTTCTATTGTCCCTATTGTAGAACATGTTGTTTAAACATGTACAGGCAAGATAAAAAAGTTGGTCGATTTTCGGCGAATGGTTACATGCCATGAAAAAGCCCCGACCTCACAACGTGAGATCGGGGCAAGAGCGGTATGTAGGTTTTTGCTACTCGGCGTCGGCGAAGCCGTTGGGGTTGTGGCTCTGCCAGTTCCAGCTATCGCGGCACATGTCCGCGATGTCGTATTGGGCCTTCCAGCCCATCATGCGCTCGGCCTTGGAGGCATCGCACCAGTTGGCAGCGATGTCGCCGGCGCGGCGCTCGCGGATCACGTAGGGCAGCTCCTTGCCACAAGCCTTGGAGAAGGCGGCGACGACCTCGAGTACCGAGGTGCCGGTGCCGGTGCCCAAGTTAAAGATCTCGACGCCGGTCTTGCCGTTCATCCAGTTAAGGGCGGCAACGTGACCAGAGGCCAGATCGCACACGTGGATGTAGTCGCGCACGCCGGTGCCGTCGGGGGTGGGGTAGTCGTTGCCAAAGACCTGAACGGCCTCGAGCTTGCCCACGGCGACCTGGGCGACATAGGGCACCAGGTTGTTGGGGATGCCCTTGGGGTCCTCGCCGATCAGACCCGACGGGTGAGCGCCGATGGGGTTGAAGTAACGGAGCAGCACGACGTCCCACTCGGGGTCGGCGGTGTGGACGTCCATAAGGATCTGCTCGATCATCCACTTGGTCCAACCATAGGGGTTGGTCGCGGGCTTCTTAGGATCCTCCTCGGTGACGGGCGGGTTGTCCGGGTCGCCATAGACGGTCGAGGAGCTCGAGAAGATGATGGACTTGCAGCCATGGTTGCGCATGACGTCGATGAGCACCAGGGTGTTCTCGATGTTGTTGTGGTAGTACTCGACGGGCTTGCTCACCGACTCGCCGACGGCCTTAAAGCCGGCAAAGTGGATGACGCGGTCGATCTGATGGGTATCGAAGATCTTGTTCATCGCGTCGCGGTCGAGCACGTTGGCCTCGTAGAAGGTGAGGTTCTTGGCGGCCTCGTCGCCCACGATGGTCTTGACGCGGTCGACGGCGACGGAGCTGGAGTTGGAAAGATCATCGACGATGACGACCTGGTAGCCACCCTCGAGCAGCTGAACGACGGTGTGCGAGCCGATAAAGCCGGCGCCACCGGTAACGAGGACGCAGGTGTCTTTGGGGTCGAGTGCTTTGGACATGTAGTCTCCTATCGAATCAGGAACACTTCTTCAGGGGAGTATAGCGCAGGCGGGGACGCCCAAATCGTGCGCTGTGGGAAAAGCAGAGGATTGTGCTAACGTACTCATAGAAGAGCTTGCGTACGCATAACCTGATCTTTGGCATTTGCTTACGAGCCGCTGACCTTGTAGTTTCCTGCCGTTCGTGGAAATCGTTGGGACGCGCCATATGTACGCTAATATGTATGAGTTGAGCGACATATAAATAAGCATGTAACGGAGTACATATGTCACCAAACAGCGATTCCATCCTTTCCCAGGAGCTCTCGCGCCGCACTGCCCTCAAGGCCCTGTTCGGCGCCGCTTCTGCGGCAGTTCTTTTTGGCCTGCCCGCTCGCGCCCATGCGGCGGAGGCTTCCAAAGAAACCACCGATAAACTGAATGCCGCCCAGGCCCAGCTCGACGAGGTTCAGGCCCAGCTCGACAGCATCGCAAATGAGTATGCGGCGCTGGCCAACAAGAATGCCCAGACCCTCAACGACATCGAGAATGTCCAGGGCAAGATTGACGACACGCAGGCCCAGATCGATGAAAAGAAGGCCGAGCTCAAGAAGAAGCGCAACGACCTTTCCGATCGCGTGGCCGCCAGCTACAAGTCCGGCGGCACGAACATCCTGTCGCTGCTGCTGGCCTCTGGCTCGTTTGAGGAGCTCGTCGCCAACGCGCATTACGTTGAGAAGATCAACAAGAGCGACCGCGATGCCATCGAGGATATCCAGACGATTCAGGCTGAGCTCGACGCACAGAAGACCGAGCTCGAAGCACAAAAGACCGACCTGGAGAAACTCAAGGACCAGCAGACGGCTCAGATGCAGGATATGCAGGCCAAGCAGCAAGAAGTCCAGACCGTGCTGAACGGTCTTTCCGACGACGTCAAGGAGCTCATGGCTCAGCGCGATTCCGAGATTCTCGCTGCCGCCCAGGCCGAGGAAGCTGCCAGGAAGGCCGCCGCTGCCGCTGCCGCCGCGAACAAGAACAATTCCTACTCGGGTGGCTCAAGCTCGGGTGGCGGATCGTATGCGCCCGGAACCCCGCAACAGAATGCCGGCTCGGGCAAACAGCAGGCCGTCGTCAACGCGTGCTACTCCACGCCTTCGCCGGGTCAGAACTGGTGCGCGGCGTGGGTTACCAATGTCTTCCGTAACGCCGGCGTTGGCTACTTTGGCGGTAACGCGTGCGATATGTTTAACGCATGGTGCTATAGCTCCGACCGCTCGGCGCTGCAGGTGGGCATGATCGTGGCCGATTCCTCGCACAGCGGCACGGGTGCTCCGGGCCTTATCTACGGTCATGTGGGTATCTACGTTGGCGGCGGCATCGTTATGAGCAACGAGGGTGCCATTACGTCTAAGTCGCTCGATTCGTTTATTAGCTTCTATGGCACTGGCTCTGGCGTGCGTTGGGGCTGGCTTGGCGGTATTGCGCTGTCGTAGCTGCGGTTTGAAGTAAGTTGGTCCGGGACCGCGGGCGAGGCATAAGGTTGCCTGCTCTACAGTCCTGCGCAAGACGAAGGCCACATTAAGTGGCCTTCTTTGCGTGCGGAACTCGCGACCAACCTTATGCCTCGCCCCCAGCCTCGGACCTTCCGGGTCCAAGGCGTGACATACCGGACTGGGTTGTCTGAATAAATATGGTGAAGGCCCCTTTCGGGGCCTTCTTTGTTAAAGGAATTCGCCTACTCGGTGGACTTCGGGTTCTAGGTCTACGTCGAACTGCTCTTTGACTTTGGCTTGGATGTCGCGGATGAGTCCGTCGACGTCGGCGGCGGTGGCGTGGTCGGCGTTGACGATGAAGCCACAGTGCTTCTCGCTCACCTGCGCGCCGCCGATGGCGTGACCGCGCAGGCCGGCGTCCATGATGAGTTTGCCGGCAAAGTGGCCCTCGGGGCGCTTGAAGGTGGAGCCGGCGCTCGGCATGTCGAGCGGCTGCTTGTCCTCGCGACGCTGACGGTAGTCGTCCATATCGGCCTTGATCATCGCGGCGTTGCCCGGGGCGAGATTGAAAGTGGCCGAAAGTACGATGAAGGCGTCGTCGGCGATGCGGCTCTTGCGATAGCCCAGGTTAAGCTCGTCGACATCGAACTCGATGATGTTGCCGCTGCCACGGGTGCCGTCGTCGAGCTGGCGAGCGGGTTTGTAGACGCGCACGGACTCTAGCACATCGGCCATGCAGGCACCGTAGGCACCGGCGTTCATGTAGCAGGCGCCGCCGACCGATCCGGGAATGCCCGAGATGGGCTCCATGCCGGTAAGGCCGGCCTCGGCTGCCGCGGCAGCGACATCGGAAAGCAGCGCACCGGCGGCTGCCGTAACGTGCGTGCCATCGACGGTGATGTCGGAGAGGCCCTCGCCCAGCGCCACGACGACGCCGCGGATACCCTTGTCGCCGACGAGCAGGTCGGAGCCGTTGCCCACGATGGTGAGCGGCAGATCGCAGCGATAGCAGGTGTCGAGCGTGGCGACGAGGCCCTGCTCGGTATCGGGCGTGACAAAGACGTCGGCCGGGCCGCCGATCTTAAACGTGGTGTGCTCGCGCATGGGCTCGCTCATCAGCACGTTGTCCTCGCCGGCAACGCCAGCAAGCGCGCACAGCAGGTCCTCGTTAAAAAAGTCGTTCTCGTGCATACGAATATCCGCCTTTTGGTGGTCGTTGTCATCAATCGATTGCAATATACCCCACCCGGACGGATTTGGTGCGCTGGCGGCGATAAAACAGCCGTCTACCGGATTGGTAAAGTGTTTATCATCGAGGTGGAGGGACGGTCGCTATACTTTCAAGAGATTGCGCGAATACTCGGAAGGAGCGAGATGGGAAACAAAGCTACTCTCAAGCAGATTGCCCAGGAGGTGGGGCTTTCCCCCTCGTCGGTCTCGCTTGTTCTCAACAATCGGCCTTGTCGCATCTCGGAAGAAAACCGCAAGCGCATCAAAGAGGTCGCGGCGCGCAACCACTATGTTCCCAACCAGATTGCGCGCAGCCTGGTCATGCGCGAGTCGCGCACGCTGGGCCTTATCGTTCCCAACATCGAGAGCCGTTTTTTTGCCTCGCTCGCTGGCAGCCTGGAAAAGCGCTGCCGCGAGGACGGCTACGCGCTTTTTATTACCAGCTCGGGCGGAAGCGCCGAGGACGATCTAGAGCTCCTGCGCCAGCTGGTGACGCGCGGCGTCGATGGCGTGTTTTTGGTCGTGGGCGACGAATTCTCGGACGACCGCGCTTTGCGCGAAGAAGTCAGCCATCTGCCCATCCCGGCGGTAATGGTTGACCGTGCCATTGAGGGACTCGAGTGCGACAAGGTGATGTTCGACCACGAGATGGGCGGCTACATGGCTACCCGCTATTTGATTGAGCAGGGTCACTGTCGTATTGCCTGCCTGGTTAACGCGCGCCGTTCCAATACGGGTCGCAAGCGACTTGCCGGCTATGAGCGCGCGCTTCGTGAGGCGGGGCTGCCCATTGATGCACTTCTTGAGTTTGAGAGCGAGTATTACATTCCGAGTGCCTACGAGGCCTCGGAGGCGGTGCTCGCGACCGATGCCACCGCCGTGTTCGCAAGCTCGGACAACATTGCTCTCGGCCTGCTCAAGCGCCTACATGAGATGGGGAAGAGCATTCCGGGCGATATCTCGGTGGTGAGCTACGACAACTCGGCTGCTGATGTGCTGTTTGAGCCGGCACTGACCGCGATCGAGCAAGATCCGAGCGTGCTGGCCGAGCATGCCTTTAGCTGTATGGCAAAACGCTTGGCCGGTAAGGGCGGCAAGCGTGCCGATGAAGTCGTCCTGGAGCCTGTGCTCATCGTGAAGGACAGCGTGCTCAAGGTTACAAAACACAACTAAACGCGTTTGTCGATTTGCATATCAGGAATATGAAGAACTTGTGACAAATAATGTCGCAGGCCAATGTCTGGTTTTGTCAGGTTAATGGCGAACCGGAATGATAAAACGTTTTTTCATACTGATAAAACGTTTTAGCAAATATACTTGTCCCAACGAAAGGTCGCCATATCGGAGGGTGACCATGCAGCGAAGGGACATAAACAATGGCTAAAACTCTGGGAACGCCATGGCAAAAGCTGAGACACGAGGTGCCGGCTTCCGAGCTCGAGGGTGTCGATCTGTATTGGCGCGCATCGAACTACCTGTCCGTCGGCCAGATCTACCTTCGCTCCAACCCGCTGATGCGCACCGACTTTGTCGATGAGAAAACCGGTGAGGTGCGCGACTTTGGTCGCCCGGACGTTAAGCACCGCCTGGTCGGTCACTGGGGCACCACGCCCGGCATCAACTTCCTGTTCGGTCATGTCAACCGCCTCATCGCCGATCACAACCAGAATGCTATCTTCTTGATGGGCCCTGGTCACGGTGGCCCCGCCGGTACTGCTCAGTCGCTGCTCGACGGTACTTACCGCGAGATTCGCCCCGACATCACCAATGACGAGGCCGGCCTACAGAAGTTCTTCCGCCAGTTCTCCTATCCCGGCGGCATCCCGAGTCACTTTGCGCCCGAGACGCCCGGTTCCATCCACGAGGGCGGCGAGCTCGGCTACACGCTCAGCCACGCCTACGGCGCCGTCATGGACAACCCGAGCCTGCTGGCCGTGGCCGTGGTGGGCGACGGCGAGTCCGAGACCGGTCCGCTCGCGACCTCTTGGCAGTCCAACAAGCTCGTGAATCCGGCAACCGACGGTATCGTTCTGCCGATCCTGCACCTCAACGGCTACAAGATCGCCAACCCCACCATCCTCGCCCGCGTGTCCGACGAAGAGCTCACCAAGTTCTTTGAGGGCATGGGCTATAAACCGCATTTCTTTGTCGCCGGCTTTGACGACGAGAGCCATGCGAGCATTCACGAGCGTTTCGCCGCCCTGTTCGAGCAGGTCTTTGACGAGATCTGCGACATCAAGGCCGCCGCACAGGCCCAAGCTGCCGCGGGCGAGACCGTGGTCCGCCCGGCCTATCCCATGATCGTGTTCCGTACGCCCAAAGGTTGGACCTGCCCCAAGCAGATTGACGGCAAGAAGACCGAGGACTCCTGGCGCGCCCATCAGGTGCCGCTCGCGAGCGCCAAAGACACCCACGAGCACTTCCGCGTGCTGCGCGAGTGGCTGCGCTCCTACAAGCCCGAGGAGCTCTTTACGCCCGAGGGTCAGGTGCGCCCCGAGGTGACGGCCTTTATGCCGACCGGCGAGCTGCGCATCGGCGCCAACCCCAACGCGAACGGCGGCAAGGTGCGCCGCGAGCTCGAGCTGCCCGATATTCATGCCCACGAGGTCCCCGTCGCAACTAATGGTCATGGCTGGGGCTCCACCGAGGCCGCCCGCGTCTTTGGTGAGTACACCGCCGACGTCCTGGCAAATAACATGGACGACTTCCGCATCTTTGGTCCCGACGAGACCGCTTCCAACCGCCTGCAGGATGCCTACAAGGTGACTAAGAAGCAGTGGGACGCCGGCTTCTACGAGGACGAGGCCAACGACGAGCTGCTGGCAGGTTCCGGTAAGGTTGTCGAGCAGCTGTCCGAGCACCAGTGCGAGGGCTTCCTCGAGGCCTACGTGCTTACCGGCCGCTCCGGCGTGTGGAGCTCCTACGAGAGCTTTGTCCACGTGGTCGATTCCATGGTCAACCAGCACTGCAAGTGGCTCGAGGCCACCAAGCGCGAGATTCCGTGGCGTGCCCCCATCAGCGGCCTCAACATTTTGCTGTCGAGCCATGTCTGGCGCCAGGACCACAACGGTTTCTCTCACCAGGATCCCGGCTTTATCGACCTGCTGCTCAACAAGGCCAACGACACGCATGTCGTGAATGCTTACTATCCGGCTGACGCCAACATGGCGCTTGCTGTGGCCGAGCGTGTTTACCAGTCCACCGACTGCGTCAACGCCATCTTCTGCGGCAAGCAGCCCGCCCCCACTTTCCAGACGGTCGACGAGGCCCGCGCCGAGCTCGCCGAGGGCGTTGCGACTTGGGAGTGGGCATCGACCGCCGACTCGCTCGCCGAGGCTGACGTCGTGGTTGCCACGTGCGGCGACGTGTCGACGCTCGAGGCTCTGGCTGCAACCGACATGCTGCGTGAGCTGGGCATTAAGGTGCGGTTCGTCAACGTGGTCGATCTGCTCAAGATCCAGAACGTCTGCGAGAACGACCAAGCCATCAGCGATGAGCGCTGGACTGAGCTGTTTGGCTGCGGCGATAAGCCCGTGCTCTTTGCATTCCACGCCTATGCTGGCACGATTCGCCGTCTGATTTGGAACCGACCCGGCCACGACGCCTTCCGCGTCCACGGCTACGAGGAGAAAGGCTCCACGACAACGCCGTTCGACATGCTGCGCCTGAACAACATGGACCGTTGGGCACTGGCCGCCGACGTGCTGCGCATGGTTGACGCCGATAAGTTTGCCGAGCAGATTGACGAGTGGGAGGCATTCCGCACCGAGGCCTTTGAGTTCGCGTGCGATGAGGGCTACGATCACCCGGCCTTCACCGACTGGGTCTGGCCCGACGCCGCAGCCGCAACTGCTGCCGACGGCGCGCTCTCCGCAACGCAGATGACCGCAGGCGACAACGAGTAGGTAGGCATCCGGGACGGTCTCGCGCTGGGGCCGCCTCCAGGCGGGTTGCCTTGGTCTGAGAAGTGGGCTTCGCGAACTTCTCAGACCAAGGCACCCCACCCCACCCCGGCCCTCGTCCGTATGTTCTTCCGCTGGGCGAGCCATAGGCGCCGCGCACCGATGCGGTAAAGTGACGGCTTGAAATTGGTGCTATATTCGGCTTGAGTTGTTTAATGCTAGTACGGGAGGCTGATATGGGGCTGTTCAAGAAGAAAAACCCGCAGGATGCCTTTGATCCCGATGTGTTTACCATCACGGATACGATTTTGGACCCGCCGCGGTTTACGTTTTTGCCGGCCATTTACCAGGATGCCACGCGCCGCAAGTGGGCCGTGCATCAGCGCGGCGGCGAGCCGAAGATTTTTGACTATGCGGACGTGCTGCAGTGCGAGATTGTCGAGACCGGAAATCCCGAGGATGTGCCGGAGCTTAGTAATCGCGAACTAGCTCAGCAGATTTTGATTAATCCAGCTCAGGCCACCAAAAACAACGCTGCCAAGCGTAATATGTGCCTTGGTATGGGTGTCATCGTTGCCGTGCAAACCGGCGAGGATGAGATTTCGAAGCTTGAGATTCCGGTGACCGCGGGCGAAGTCAAGCGAGACTCCGGCCTATATCGGTCGTATCGGAACGTTGCAGAGCGGATAAAAGAAGCCTTCGACGCCATGGGGCGTCCGGAGTAATGATGCCCGCAGCAGCAAGCGGTTGAGGAGCCTTGCCCATGTCGAGTGAACCATATGCGATTCCGCCCAAAGATCGCGCCTTTGAGGGCATTCGTTGGTATATCAAACATTATGACCTGCAGGGTGGCGACCGGCTGCCCGCCGAGCGTGTGCTCTGTGAAGCGCTGGGTGTGTCGCGCACGGCGTTGCGCGCCGCGATCACGCGCCTTATTTCGTGCGGAACTTTGGAAAGCCGCCGTGGTTCGGGCACCTATGTGTGCCCGCCCAAACCGCTGAACATCTTTCAGGAAACGTGGAACTATACGCAGGCGGTGGAGAGGGTTGGCTCAAAGTCGACCGCACGCCTGATATGGTCCAAGGTCGCGTACGCCGATATCGATTTGGTCCAAAAAGCCCAGATCGATCTGGGCATGCCGCTCTTCTGCATTAGGCGCGTGCGCGTGGTCAATGGTTCCCCGGCGTCAATCGAGACGGCTTACGTCAATCTGTCTTTGTGTCCCTCGCTTCCCGATCACGATTTTGAGCAGGAGAGCCTCTACGACGTTTTGCTTAAAGAGGGGAATGTCCATGTGACGCACGGCAAGGAGCATATTTCCATCAGTCGCCTGAATGCCGACGAGGCTAAGTTGCTGGATGCCCAGGAGGGCACGCCGGTGTTTTATAAGACTTCGCACGAGTGCGACGAGAACGATGGCTTTGTCGAGTATTGCAAGTCCGTGATTCTGCCGACCAAGTATCGATTTGCCGATAACGGCGAGGCAGACGGCGTTGCGACGAAGGTGGGTGTCGAATGGCTGAGTCAGTAGAAGACATGCCGGTATACAAGCAAATTCGCCGCTGCATTGCGGAGCGAATCGAGCGTGGCGACTATCCGACGGGCTCGATGATTCCATCCGAAAATGAGCTGGCAGAGGAGTTTGGCACGACGCGCCTGACGATCCGTAGCGCCATGGACGAGCTGGTCAAAAGTGGCCAGATTCGTCGCGTACAGGGCAAGGGCGCCTTTGTGGGGCACAAGTGGTTTGATGAGCATGTTCGCAAGGGCGGCTTCCGTCAGTCGGTTTTGGCATCGGGTTCGACGCCGTCGGTGCGTATCCTGGCGCGCTCCAAACGCTATGCCGGCCCGTATTATGCCGACTTGTTTGGTATCGCCGAGGACGATCTGCTTTACTCGGTGCGCCGTCTTAACTGCATCGACGGTGAGCCCGTGTCGATCGAGATGACGCTGATCCCGTGCCTGCTGTTCCCAGGCATCGAAGGCGTGGACATTTCGGTCTTCAGTCTGTTCGAGACCTACGATATGTTGGGCAGAAAGCCAGATAAATCTATTGAGAAGCTCGATATCGAGGCGCTGGGTGCACGCGATGCGAGCTTGCTCGACCTTGAGCCGGGCGATCTAGCGCTTGTGCTGGAATGCCTGACATACGACTCGAGTGGGCAGGTTATCGAGTATGCCAAGTCTTTTACCCGCGGCGATGCCGGCGGATATACCTACAACTACTAGCACCTAGAGCGTCCTTGCGCACGGCGGGGGCGCTCGTTTTTTTACGGACATACGTCGCGTGACCGATGAGCGGCAAAAACTGACCGTCTACCGAGAGGGGAGAATGAAAGCGAAAAATCGGTATTAAAAACGGCTAACCTGTTATCGTTCACTGGTATTAAGAACCTTTGAATTGTTGAGCCTGGGGTCAAGGTGACCATAAGGTTAAGTGGTGCGACGGGACGGCAAGCCCGTCCAGTCCGTGCGACAATTCAAACTGCTCGTGAAAGGAGCGGGAATGAAGGAGACCGAGAAGATCGAGATCATGCACTTCGACCAGGAGGGCTACCTCGAGGACGGCAGGAACGTCTACGAGGCCGGCAAGCGGATGACCGCCCTGGCCGACCGCGTGCACGAGGAGGGCTACGACGCCGTCTTC
>DBGAQS010000013.1:0-9338 GCA_048434495.1 Collinsella sp.
TCACCTCAATGGTCCTCCTAACGCCGGCGTGTTGGCACCACCAGCGTAGTGGCGGCGGGGAGGCACGGTGGCCATTATTCGGTGACCGGGATTGGTCAAAATCGTTTGACTATTAGCGGCTAAAATCGCCCGGCGCTAACACCCATAAAGTGTCGATGCTTCGGGGGCTCATTTTTGCTCGTTCACTTCGCGGAAAAGTATTCACCTTCGATTCGCAAGGGCACTGCGTGAGTCAAAAAAGCGGGCCGCGCCGGGGATTTCCGGCGCGGCCCGCTTAGTATCGCGCTTAGATTCGCAAGGTTGCGGCAGCCATCGGCCTACTTTGCGTCGTAGGCCTCGGTGTCCCACCAGTCGAGCTGGGCGATGTTGTCGCGGATGTGCTGGCAACTCTTGTGGAAGCCCTCGAGCTCGTACTCGGACAGATCGAGCGTGTAGACCTCCTCGACGCCTTCGGCACCGATCACGCACGGCAGGGAGGTAAAGATGCCCTCCTCGCCATACTGGCCGGTCATAAGCGTAGAGGCTGAAAGCACGGCGTGCTCGTTGTGCAGCACGGCAGCGCAGACGCGCGCGGCGGAGTTGGCGACGGCGTACTCGGTGCACTGCTTGCCCTGGTAGGTCACATAGCCGCCCTTGCGCGCGAGCTCCTCGACCTCCATGTGGTCAAAGGCGTACTTGTCGGGGTTCTCGGCCTGAAGCTCGTTGAGGCTCTTGCCGGCGATGGTCGCAGCCTTAAAGGCAGCCAGCTGGCTAAAGCCGTGCTCGCCGATCATGTAGGCGTCGATGGACTTGGGGCTCACGCCGACCTTCTTGGAGATCTCGGTGCGCAGGCGGGCGGAGTCCAGGCCGCAGCCCGAGCCGATGATCTTCTTGGGATCGTAGCCGGTCAGGTGCCACAGCTCGGTGCATACGACGTCGCAGGGGTTGGAGATGCTCACGAAGATGCCGTCAAAGCCGGCGTCGACGATGCGCTTGGCAAAGGTGCGGGCGGCGTCGGTGGTAAAGAACAGCTCGCCGTCGCGGTTGCCGGCGGCCAGCGCGACCTTGCCGGCGGCGTTGACGATGACGTCGCAGCAGGCCAGCTCCTCGTAGTGGTCGTAGCAGTTGACGATCTTGGTGTTGTACGGGACAAACGAAAGGGAGTCGCGCAGGTCCTGGACCTCGGACGTCACCTTGGCCTCGTTGATATCGCACAGGTACAGCTCATCGGCAATGCCCTGCATGAGCAGGCTGTTGGCGACATGTGCTCCCACGTGGCCCTGGCCGACCACACCGATCTTACGCGTCTGGTACATATATGTATCCTTTCGGCCGAGTTTTTCGCGTCGAACCATTGTAGCGTCCTGCTGTCACTTTGCTAGGCTAAAGCGAAGTAGATTTTTGGGACATGCTTTAATCTCTACTTTTGGAGTGATTTGGGCCGCTGGCGACATCGCCGGGCGATGTGCTCGCGCGGATGGGGCCGCTCGTTGTACCATAACTGCAACTGACTCGTAAGGAGCATCCATGCCCATTCGCATTCCCGACGCCCTCCCTGCCGCCGCGCAGCTCGAGAGCGAGAACATCTTTGTCATGACCGAGTACCGCGCACTGCACCAGGACATTCGTCCGCTGCGCGTGCTCATCCTCAACCTCATGCCCACCAAGATTGCCACCGAGACGCAGATCATGCGCAAGCTCTCCAACACGCCGCTGCAGGTGGAGGTGGACCTGCTGCGTACCAAGACGCACGAGGCCACGCACGTGAGCGCCGGCCACCTGGAGACGTTCTATCGCACCTTCGACGACATCCGCGACATCCACTACGACGGCCTGATCATCACGGGCGCGCCGGTGGAGCAGATGCCGTTCGAGGAGGTCGACTACTGGCCCGAGCTCTGCCAGATCATGGATTGGTCCACCACGCACGTGCACTCTACGCTGCACATTTGTTGGGGCGCGCAGGCCGGTCTTTACCATCATTACGGTATCCAGAAGTACGATCTGCCGGCAAAGGCGAGCGGCGTGTTCGAGCATTATCTGGTGAAGCCGCAAAGCCCGCTGGTCCGCGGCTTCGACGACCGCTTCTATGCCGTGCATTCGCGCAACACCGATGTGCGCCGCGAGGACGTGGAGGCTGAGCCGCAGCTTGAGGTCGTGGCCGTGTCCGACGAGGTAGGCCTGTACATCGTCAAGTCGACGGACAGTCGTCGCTTCTTTGTCTTTGGCCATCCCGAGTACGATACCGACACGCTGCGCCTGGAGTACGAGCGCGACGTGAAGCGCGGTCTCAACCCCCAGGTGCCGGCGCATTACTTCCCGAACGACGACCCCACCGCCGAGCCGCGCAACGTCTGGCGCAGCCAGGCTCAGCTGTTCTACACCAACTGGCTCAACTACTACGTCTATCAAACCACGCCCTACGACCTAGCACGCGCCGGCGAGGAGCACTAGGCTGCGATGATGCCGCTGTAGCCGTGGCTGATGTGGCAGCGGTTAGGCGCTGATGATGTGGGGCAGCGGCAGATCGTGGGCGTCGGTGGGGATGTGGTCGACGCGCTGTTCGTCAAAGGCGATGCCGACGATTTGACATACGGGCGAGAGCATGGGCAGGTAGCGGTCATAGCAGCCGCCGCCGTAGCCTAGGCGCGTGCCGGTGCGGTCGAATGCTACGAGCGGCACGACGATCATGTCGAGAGCTTCGGCAGGCACGATAGGGAAGCGGCTGCTGTCGATGTCCGTGGCCGCAAAGGCCCGCGTGGGGTGGGCGATAAACGGAGCCGCGTCCGCGTCGCCGGCAGCAACTGCCCGCATACACATGCGCTGGCCACAAGCTGCGGCGTCTGTTGCCGAGAGCATGCACGGATAGGCCACGCGCCAGCCACGTTTGGCGGCAGCTGCGGCAAACGCGGCTGAGTCGACTTCGGAACCCATCGCGGCATAGACGGCAACGGTGTGCGGCGCCGCGGCATCCAAGCGGCCCAGCAGCTCAACCAGCCGCGCACAGATATCAGCAGACTTCGCCGCCCGCAAGTCCAAATCAAGAGCATCGCGCCGAGCAATCACCGCCCGCCGCAACTCAGCCTTGTCCATCCCGGCTTCCTCTCCCAAACCTACCAAAAAGGGACAGGTTTATTTTGGCAGGTTTTATCTGGGCAAATGTCGAAACCACCACAAAGGTTCCTGTCCCCTTTGTGGTGGTTTTGGCCCATGCGTTAACGCTATAACGCCGCGGCGATTGCTTCGGTCACAAACTTATTGAGTGACTCGCCCTTCTTTGCCGCCGCCAGTGCTGCCTGCTTGTGAAGCTCGGAGCCTGTTCTCACATTGAACGAGCCCTTAAAAGCCCGCTCTGGTTCCTTGCCCTTTTCGGCACAAAACTCAAGGTAATCGTCGACGGCGTCGTGGAAGCATTGCTCCACTTCTTCAGCCGTGGAGCCTTCAAATACGATTGCATCCCTAATGCCGGCGACCATACCTGTTAGTACATGCTGCTCGGCATCGAACTCGACTGGGGCGAAATAGCCCTTGTATGCCAAAACGTTACTCATGACTGCCTCCGACATCCTGCAGAAATCGAACAATGTTTCGAATTGTCTCCGCTGTCAATTCGTCAGATGGATGAGGCACGTGCATCACGAACATCCTGCCATCTGAGGGCCTGTAGAAGCGAACGCGCGATCCGGATGTCTTGCCTTTGCTGTCCATTTCAAAGCCATATGAGGCCATGACTTTTAAAATCGGCATACCGATACGTCGAAGGGCAGCTAAACAGTTGGGCGATGAGTTTATCGGCTCGAGTCATCCCGCCTCACATTCTGCAACTATATTCTAGTTGCAATTTAGATCCGATGCAATCACCCATACTATAGAACATGTGTACGTATAGAACAAGTGTTCGAACCACTACAAAGGTGCCTGTCCCCTTTGTGGTGGTTTTGCTTGCTGTGGCTAGCCCAGCAGGTCGACTACGTTGAAGTTGGCGTTGCTCTTGGCGATGACGTCTCGGCCGCCAAAGACGCAGGTGGGCGACTCGGCTGCGATGCGCGTCACGTCGGTGCCGAGCGAGCGCAGCTCACCGGGCGTGGCGGCGAGCATCTGGGCGCGACGCTCCTCGCGCGCATGCGGATCGAGCCCGGCCAGGTAGGTCGTGTTGCGGCGCTTGGTGAGCGCGTACGGCTTCACCGGCGCGTCCATGCCGCTCACGCAGCTCACGATAAAGCCCTCAAAGGCGGCTTCGTCGGGCTCAAAGCTGCCGAGCCATTCGCCTGCGCGCGCCACGCGCTCAATCGAAGGATCGATCGCCGGGTCGCGGTAGGTGTAGAACGCCGCCTGACGCTCGCCGGCTGCGCGGAATCCGCAACCGTACGCACCACCCTTCACGCGGATCTCGTTCCACAGGTAGTCGTAGGAGAGCGCGTTGGCGGCAACCGCCCAGGCGCCCGTCACGTCAAGCCCCAAGCGACGCGGGTCGCACGCGCTTGCCGCAAAGCAGATGTCGCTGGGGATCACGAAAGCCTCGTGGCGGTCGCACGGCGCCGGCACCACGAGCGCGTCGCGGCCGGCACCATCGCCCGCACCCAGCCCCAGGTCGCCCGCGGCATCCCAGTACGCGTCAAAGTCCTCGTCGCTGCCGGTAAAGCTCGCCATGCAGCCATCGGCCACAAAGATGCGGCCTGCCAGTTCGGTAAGCTTGGCGCGCAGGTCGTCCAGGCGCTCGTCAAAGTGGTCGAGCAGATTGCGAAGGAACAGGTAGAAGTTCACGCCCGAAAGCTGCTCGCGCACCACGGCCGAAGGCGAGCTGTAGCTCATCGCGCGACCGAGCGCCGCCGAGTGACCGTTGTTGATAAAGCCCTGCTCAAGCCCAATGCGAATCTGCGTGAGCACGTCGCGCACGCGGTCGGCGTCGGCATCTGCCAAAAGCGTGCTCGACCATACCTCGCGCGGCAGACTCGCCAGTGCATCAATCTTCTCGGACAGGGCGCCGGCGCTCACCAGCAGGTAGGGGCGCACGCCGTCCACGTCGGGCTGGGTCATGACTTCGGTCGTAAAGCTCAAAAAGCCCAGCTTGCCAGCGAGCAAGTTGTCGAGTTCCTCGGCCGAGTGCTCGCGCGTGGGCAGCTGCTTAAGCAGGCGGCAGAGCAGCGTCACATAGGGCAGGTCCTCAAATGCGACGCAGCTCAGGTCGAAATACTGCATGGCGTAGGCCAGGCGGTTGGTAGGGATGTCGTGGCGCAGACAGACGATGGGCGCGGTCGTGTCCACGACCAGCGGTGGTTCGGGGCGCGCCTCGCCAATGTCGGACACGCGCAGGCGCGGCAGCGTGGCCTTGTCCTCGGGCGTGTCCTCGGCTTCCTGCGCGGCACGCAGCGCGGCCGTGCGCTCGACCACGTCGGCCAGCTCGGAATCGGTCATGGCGTCGCGCTTGACTGCCAGCTCGATGGCCTCGGCACCCTCCGAACCCTCGGCGGCGTCCACCGGCACCAGCTCGACGAGCGCCATGTGGTCGTTCTCCAGCACCAGCTCGCGCAGCAGGTCCTCAAAGTAGGTGCCGTCCAGCTCGCTACGCAGCTCCTCGTACACCGGGCCGTACTTGAGTGCCAGCGTCGCGGCGTCGTCATCGTAGAGCCAGGTGCTCAGCGCGTCGCACGCAATGGCCACGCCGTCGGCGATGCCGTAGTCGCGCTGGCGCAGATCGTATTCGTTGCTGCTGATGATGGCTTCCAGGCGCTCGCGCGGAACGCCGTGCTCGCACAGGTCGCGGCAGGCGTCCTGGAACACGCGGCGCAGCTCGCGCGCCACGCCGGGCTGCGCGTTTTGCAACATGATGAGCTCGTAGGGCTGCAGGCTCTCGGCCGCGGTGTAGCTCACCACGTTGCCGCCCAGGCCGGCGGCCAGAATGGTCTTCTTGACCGGCGCCTCGTTGGAGCCCAGCAGCGCCTCGAACAGGATATCCGCCGCGATCGTGCGTTTGCGGTCGAGCGCGCTGCCCAACACAAGGCCCAAGCCCACCAGGGCGTTCTCGGGTGTAGTGGCCATCTCGACGCGCTTGTACTCGCAGGTCACGGGCGTCTGCACGCCCAGCGGATTGGGCGCCAGCGTGGACGGGTCCTCGCCGGCGGCAACGGCTGCGTCCATGCGGCGGCTTGCGGCACTCGGCTGCGACAGATAACGCTCGTCCAAAAAGGCCAGTGCGCGGTCCACGTCCAGGTCGCCGTAGAGCGTGATGTAGGAGTTGGAGGGGTTGTAGTGGCGCGCGTGCGTGTCCAGGAACTGCTCGTAGGTGAGCGCGGGAATCGCGCGCGGGTCGCCGCCGCTTTCGTGCGCATAGGCGGTGTCGGGATAGAGCGCGGCGTTGACGGCGTCGTCCAGCACGCTCATGGGATCGGACAGCGCGCCCTTCATCTCGTTGAACACCACGCCGTTATAGCGCAGCGTGCCCTCGCGCAGGCTCGCGGAGCTGTCGCCGCCCTCGCCCTCGACGCCCTCCGGCAGGTCCAGCTCGTAGTGCCAGCCCTCTTGCTCAAAAATGGTCGGCTTGGTGTAGATGGCCGGGTTGAACACCGCGTCTAGGTATACGTCCATCAGGTTGTACAGGTCCTGCCCGTTGGTGGTGGCAACGGGGTAGATGGTCTTGTCGGGGTAGGTCATGGCGTTGAGGAACGTCTGCATGGAGCTCTTGATCAGGTCGACAAACGGCTCCTTGACGGGGAATTTGGCCGATCCGCACAGCACCGAGTGCTCAAGAATATGGAACACGCCGGTGGAATCGGCCGGCGGCGTCTTAAAGCCAATGGCAAAGGCCTTGTTCTCGTCATCGCACGCCAGGTACAGCAGGCGAGCGCCCGAGGCGGTGTGGCGCAGCACGTAGGCGTCCGAGTCGAGCTCGGGCACGGTTTCGCGGCGCTCGACGGCAAAACCGTGGCAGGTGGTACCGGGTACCAGCAGCGCGGCAGCAGCGGCGCGCGGGTCGGTTGAGGTGGCGGACATATGCAGTCTCCTTTGACGCCCCAGCGGGGGCGAATCGAGTCGAATCCTCGAGAGTATACCCATATGGGGCCTTCGACCAATCTGCCGCACGAGCGTGGATTTTCGGACAAACGAGCGTGGAAATTCGGACGCCCGCCAAATGACAGTGGATTTTCGGACGAAATCGGCCGCCAAAAGCCCGAAAACCGTCCAAATATCCACGCTCGCGCGTCAAGTACGTATCTCTTACCTCACATTCATCTCTACGACGAGGGATGAATGTGAGACAGGTAGAAGATAAAAATCAATCGGCTTATCGGATGCATATACCGCCATCAGATTGAAGCTGTATGTGGAAATGGATGGACTCTACACCGCTTACGCAAAATAACCCCTCGTTTGCTAAAACATTATAGGAAATGGCGTGGAGTGCTAAAAAGTTCTAATACAATATAAGTCATTTATCTATAGGCTGCTGATTCCTTGTAAAGGTATGGTTGATATGGTTGAGGCAAATAGCGTTATCCCCCTGTACAAACAGATTGTTCGTGCGCTTTCTGATTCAATCGCCAACGGCGCGTACCGCCCGGGAGATAAGCTTCCGACCGAGGCGGAGCTGATCGAGCAATTTGGCGTGAGCCGAATAACGGTTCGCTCCGCAATTAAAGAAATGGAAGATGCTGGGCTTGTTGAGAGGGCCCGCGGCAAGGGCACGTTCGTTTCGTCGGACACGCAGATGTATGCCGCGGACGACCGTGAGAGCTTTACCCATTCGTGCCAGCTTGCGGGCAAACAGGCGTCTACCAGGGTTCTCGAAATGGGCTGGGACTTCCCAAGTCTGCGAGACGCGAAGTTCCTGGGCGTAGACGATACCCAAAAGGTATTGCGTAGCCGTCGTCTGCGCCTTGTGGATGGCAAGCCCACGATGCTGGAAACCAATAGCTATTCCGCTGCGCTTTCTTTTTTGGAGCATGAGTCCCTCGATGATTCGCTGATGGCGGTACTCGATCGCCAGGGGATCAAGATGGGTCCCAACACGCGTACGCTCGAGGTCTGCTATGCGAGCGAGCTCGAGGCGGCATACCTTAACGTGGAGCTGGACTCTTCGCTGCTTCTGTTTGTCGATAGACGTTATGCCCCAAGTGGTGAGCCGCTTTTCATCTCCCGTCAGGTGTACTGCACCGAGCGACTGAAGTTCTATTTGTAAATTAGAGATAGATTGGTCGATTTACCGACCAATTGTTACCGTTCGCGGATTTGGAAAATAGACACACCACGTAGGGTAGATTGCTAATATACTTTGTTATGACAATATAGTACGTCCTATTGGTATTGGAGAACTATGAATAAGATATTGCTAGCGAGTCATGGTTATCTCGCCCAAGGCATGAAAAGCTCTCTGGAGATTCTGATGGGCACCAACGACCGAATCGAGTGCCTGTGCGCCTATGTCGATGACGATTCAAGGGACGTCGCGGCGTTGATTGATGCATGGATGGAGACGAGGGACCCTGCCGACTCTTGGTTTGTCGTGACTGACATCTTTGGCGGCTCTGTAAACAACGAATTCATTCAGAGGCAGACTGCCGGATCGTTTACGTTGATCGCCGGAATGAACTTGCCGCTGCTGGTGGAAATGGTTACACAGCTGGACTCTCTGGATGCGGACAAGGCCAAAGCCGCGGTCGAGGGATCGCGTTCGTTTATTCAGCTTTGCGAGGCGGCGGACATGCTTGCCGGCGCCGAGGAAGAAGATTTCTAGTTAGTTCTGGTTCGAGCCCTAGCTAGGGGTCGCACCTGTCATTCCCTTTATCACGTGCGGAGATGATAACGATGATTAAGCTTACGAGAGTTGATTACCGACTGATTCACGGCCAAGTTGCCATGTCCTGGACTCACGCTTTGGATGTAGATTGCATTCTGCTCGCCAGCGATGCTGTGGCAAAAGACGACATGAGGAAGGCGGCCTTGAGGCTCGCCCGCCCCAGCGGCGTTAAACTCGTCATCAAGGATGTTGACGCTGCTATCGAGGCGCTCAACAGCGGCGTTACCGACAAGTATTCGCTGTTTATCATCGCTGAGACGATTGAAGATGTCTATCGTCTCGCTAAGGGTTGCAAAGACATCAAAGAGATCAATCTGGGTGGAACCCGAAAGACCCCCGAGACCACGCTTCATCCGACCCCTGCAATCTTCGCGACCGAGAAAGATGCCGAGCATATCCAAGAACTCCTGGGCGATGGCGTGGCCATCGAAATCCGTCAGGTTCCCAATGACGCTAAGGTGTTTGCCAAGGACGTTTTCTAGCCGGAAACACGTTGATGCTCGGCATTTATTGAACCAATGCTCTATGCCTATGCCCGTCGATCATTTGATCGGCGGGCTTTTTA
>DBGAQS010000014.1:0-52408 GCA_048434495.1 Collinsella sp.
CCATTCACATCCTCCATTTCATACGCATTTAATACTAAAAATGCATACGCTTTAGGTCATCGCATTCAGCTTCTTTATTCGAACTAAACTCGAACTAATCTAATTTATTTGCTCAGACACTCTTCGAAAGCTCGTTTTTCACTCTGAGTAAAATGCCCTTCCCAGTCAGTCCACGAACAGGAAGGCAGCTCACAACGAGCGGAGTCAAAGCCCTCTGCCGTCGGTCGTTCAAAATGCACGAAAACCTTTTCGGTATCGCCATCGGTAATCAAGTCAGAGTGAATGACCTCGGTACCATCTTCGAATGTCATACACGGGTACATCACGTAAACCACCTCGCAATCATAAATCCAGTTTAGCATCAAGCTATTACACCAAAGACAGCGAGCCCCCTTGATGAGTTGATGGTATCTGTTAAATGTCACGTACGATTCACATCTGGTGGGTACCCTGATGGCTACACGAAACGAAGCAGATTTACACCGGGAGGACCCCGTATGACAACCAAGTACACCGACGCGCCGCGTACGCGCGTCATGACACCGGCAGCGCTCAACAACGGCGTGCACGAGAACCATTCCATCGGACAAACCATGGCCATCGCGCCCAAAAAGGGCCTGTTCGACGACATTTCCATTCCCCAAATCATCGCCGGCGCCGCAGCTGCCGCCACGAGCGTCGCGCTTGCTTCAAAGATCGGCATTGCCGGCTCGGTGATTGGTGCCGCTGTGAGCTCAGTCATCACTGTTGTGTCCTCGCAGGTCTATCGCCACTTTATCTCCGCCAGCGCCGAAGCAATCAAGGGCACGCATGCCGCTGTCGACTACCCTGCCGGCGTCTACGAGCCCGTTGAGCCCAATGTCGAGGAGCACCTGGGTGGCGCCGCGACCATGCAGGAGATGCGCCAGATTGCGGGGCGCGCGACCACGGCGCGCGTCGCCCCCAACAGCCTGCGCGCCAAGGCGGCGGCAGAGCGCAGCCAGACGCAAAAGAAGGTCATAATCTTCTCGATCGCCATCGCCATCGTCGCGGTCATCGCCTGTGCCGGCGCCATCCTTATCACCACCGCCGGAGAGGGTCTGGGTGAGCGCCCCGAGCCAATTCTATCGTCGCGCACGACCGAGCAAGACGCGGACAGCGCCGGTCAATCGCAAAGCCAGCAGAACGACTCACAGGCCAACTCCGCACCCACCGATTCTTCCTCGACCACCCCTGATCAGTCGCAAGACACCGATTCCTCTTCGAACAGCGGCGGTACACAATCCGGAACGACCGACTCCAGCCAAACGACCGACGGCTCTCAGCCGAGCACGGGTGACCAGACGAGCGGCAATGCATCGAGCACGGGCTCAACCGACAACAGCAACACCAACAGCTCGAGCGGAACCGCATCCGGCACGGCATCCGACAGCTCGAGCCAAGGCACGACATCGGGCAACTAAGCACGTTTGCCTCTCATAGAGAACCGACCTGCATAACGGGCGCGAACCGGCAACGGTCGCGCCCGTTTGCTTTGGGCGCCGAGGTGGCAAGCCCTGCGCGATGGTAAGATGCTTTGGTGTGTAAAGAGGAGATTTGCCATGAGCAAGACAATAGTTAAGCCCACGCTTTCGCTGGGCAACCACATCTATCTGTATCGCCTGCTACGCGATGCGATTGGATGCGGCAAGCAAACGTTTATGACGCAGGTCGAGGAGGCACTCGCCGCGGGCGATATGACGGCCTACGACCTGGGCTTTGAGTCCACGCGCGAGTTGCTCGAGGAGCTTGACGACTGCATTAAGCTGACCGTCTTTAAGGGCGGTCGTCTGTATGCCACCGTCATCGCCAACGATGCCTGGGATGCCGCCCTTGCCAAGGGCGAGGACAAGCCCAAGGCAGCCAAGGGAGCCAAGCAGTCGTACAAAAAGAAGAAGCGCGGCGAGAAGGACCTCAAAGCCGTGCGCCCCAAGCACGTTAAGCGTCCCGAGCCCGTGGCCGAAGCCGTGCCGGAGCCCGAGGTAGAGGCTGAAGTCACTGCTGAAGTAACGGCAGAGGTCGAAACTGAAATCGCTGCCACGACCGAGCCCGAAGTCATGGCTGAGCAGGAAGCCGCCGTTGAGCTCAACGAGGTTCCCAAGTCGAAAGCCGAAGAAACCGCCGACCAACCCGAGACGCCCGTGTTCCAAAACAGCGATGTCTTTGACGACAACGCCGAGGACGACCAGTCCGACGAGCCCGCGAATCAAGACGCTACCGAGGCGACGCCGGAACCCGAGACGCCGCAGCCCGCCATCTCGCTCACGGTTGTCTATGACCCCGAGAACGCCAACGCCGGCATCACCACCATGGCTTCCACGCCGGTCGAGACAAAGCCGAGCGTCGAGCATGAGAACGCTCCGCAAGTCGAGATCGATACCGTGACCGCAGACGCACCCGCTACCGTCGAGCGCACAGATTCCGCAGCGATGCCGAATGCGGACCCCGAATCCGTGTCCGCTGCCGAACCCGCGTCCGCGCCCGAAGCGACGCCCGTCAATGAGCAGGCCCCCGCACCGGCGGCGGCACCTTCTGCCGTTCCTTCAGCACCGACCATCCCCGAGGACTTCCCTGTCGATTTCGCAACTGAGGTCTTCTGCCCCGGTCCGTTGCTGCACCAGCTGTCGACCTATCTCCCCTACGGCGCCGATACCCTCGGTATCGTCGGCGAGTACTACTGGATCGCCCGCGAGCTCAGCACCATCGACGTCGCACGCAACCGAGCGAGCTTCCCGCTGCGCTACACGCAGGCCGGCGAGCGCCGCGAGGTTATCGTGCGCATTCGCCGCAACACCACCGGCGGCCTCGGAGCCACCTGGGCCATCGACAAGGTCGAAGCCCCGGTCGAGTAAAAAACGGCCTCGGATAGCCAATTGACCATCCGAGGCCGTTTGAATTCAGGCCTTTTAGTTGTCATCGGCGCATATAGACACCAGAGAAGCAAGCTCATCCTCAAGTTGCGGAGCAAAGTATCTAAAAGAAACCTGCGCTCCAGTCGGTATCGACTCAATCATATTCGCAGCATTATCTGAAACTCGGTACGATGCAGTTTCACCTGTCTTCAAATCCTCTATTGAGCAGACAGCGTCTTCAGCATCAATCGACCTAAGCACGCCTTTTCCTTGTAACATCACATCGGCATGCCCGCCAGCTATTTCTAATGAACCTGAGTCTGTCGCAGTCACTTCTCCGGAACCTCCGCGCGATATCTCTTCCTTTGTTGAACAGCCCACCAATGAAGCCATCAGCACCAAAGACAGAGCTAGACGAATCGCCCTACTTCGAAAAAGTCGTTCCATAAGTCCACGCATAATAGCTCTGATCATACTTCAGGAAGGATAAAGATGAATTCCAGCCGTCCGCTATGCCAATCATCTGCCTTGTCTCTCCAGTTTTCTTACCAGTAAGTGTGGCGTAAGCCTCCGCTGTTACAGAATGGGCTGATCCGTTGTACAAACTCGCATGTAAAACATTCGGTCTATTAGAGTTAATCTCATTTTGAATGCTCGCGATAGCCGGAGAGGAGACAGTGCGGGCGATAAGAGTACTTCCTCTGCTTGCGCAGTAATTTGTAAACCCCGTTGCACAGGTTGATATCGGCGTTCCGCCCAAAACAACGCCGGGAACAGTCTGTTCTTCATCGGAAAGAGCATGGGTATTGGTGTAATTCCATATCTGCATATATTGCGAAGGGTCGCTATATAAATTGGCAATGCCATACAGTTCCGCAACGTTCGAAAAAGCTGTCACCATACAAGCATAGTGGGCAGTAAGCCTCTTAATCTCGCTTTCATCATATGACATAAACTGAGAAATGGAACGAAATCCAGATACTGTGTAATCCTGCATTTGAGTTGCGTAAATTACGACATCGTTCCAGCTTGAAGGTTTATTCGATAAAACGACAGGCCGTCCTTCTATGGAAACAGCCGGGATTGTTCTTCCGCAATTTGTTGTTATTGAACCGTCCAAAGATTGCACACCGAATTCGAATGGATTGATCATTACGACTGGGTTATTGAAAGAATAAGACTCAACACCAAGATCTCCTCCCCGATCCATAGGGCTGACTAAGCCGTCTCCAAAACGATATCCCGTAAGTATTTCATCATCTGAAGCATCTAAAACCAAATAGCCCGCGGCTCTATTGAATGTCACAACCGGAACAATGTAGCCAAGCGGGGACCCATCAACGTCTACAAAAGGAATAGGGTCAGAAGGCGTATACGAAGAGCCGAGGAGTCCCTTTATATATTTATCGGCAAGCTCTTGCGCAATTTCTGAAGTAAATTGTATCTGCTCACCATCAATATTGCCCGTCGAAGCAAAAACCTCTTTCGGACGTGCGGCTAAGGCGACAATTGAAGACGCGACAAGTTGCAGAAAACGACGACGCGAAAGCATATGTTCTTCTTTCTAGAGGAGCGACTTATAAGATACTCCCATTCTATAACCTTTTTTGTAACGTTACAGCACTGGTTATATTTCAATTCGATTTGCTTATGTCCTTGTAACCCAATACATCTTTACGTTTTAAACGGAATTAGAAAATCACTCATAGCAAAAACGGGCTTTAATCCCAAAGAGATGACTTTGATTATGAATCAAACCGGCAGTCAGGGCATAGCTGCAGTGCAATTGCTACAAGAAAGGCCGCCCTTGCTGGCGGCCTTTCTACTTGCTACTAGTCACGCGTGAGCTTGCGGTGGATACGATGCGGCTGGGCTGCGTCCTCGCCCAGGCGCTCGATGCGGTTGGCCTGATAGGCCTCGAAGTTGCCCTCGAACCAATACCAGTTGCCCGGATTCTCGTCGGTGCCCTCCCACGCCAGAATGTGCGTGGCGACGCGGTCCAGGAACATACGGTCGTGGCTAATGACCACCGAGCAGCCCGGGAACTCGAGCAGCGCCGCATCGAGCGAGGACAGCGTCTCGACGTCGAGGTCGTTCGTGGGCTCGTCGAGGAGCAGCAGGTTGCCGCCCTGCTTGAGCGTAAGCGCCAGGTTCAGACGGTTGCGCTCGCCACCGGAAAGTACGCCAGCGCGCTTTTGCTGGTCGGAGCCCTTAAAGCCAAAGCTCGCCACATAAGCGCGGCTCGGAACCTCGGTCTCGCCGACCATCATGTGGTCCAGGCCGTCCGAGACGACCTCCCATAGGTTCTTATCGGGGTCGATGCCGGAACGGTTCTGGTCGACGTAAGAAATCTTGACGGTCTCGCCCACCTCGAGCTCGCCCGAAGTCAGCGGCTCCAGACCCACAATCGTCTTGAACAGCGTGGTCTTACCGACACCATTGGGGCCGATGACGCCCACGATGCCGTTGCGCGGCAGGGTGAACGATAGGTCATCGATGAGCACGCGACCGTCGAACTCCTTGTGCAGGTGATGGGCCTCGAGCACCTTGTTGCCCAGACGCGGGCCCACAGGGATGCGGATATCGGTCCAGTCGAGCTTCTGGCTTGCGCGGGCCTCGGCCTCCATCTCCTCGTAGCGAGCCAGACGGGCCTTGTTCTTGGCCTGACGAGCCTTGGGCGAGCTGCGCACCCACTCGAGCTCGGCCTCCATGCGCTTGGCGAGCTTGGCATCGCGGTTGCCCTGAGCCTCGATACGCGCGGCCTTGGTCTCCAGATACGTGGAGTAGTTGCCCTTGTAGGGATAGAGGTGACCGCGGTCGACCTCGCAGATCCACTCGGCAACGTTATCCAGGAAGTAGCGATCGTGTGTGACGGCCAGCACTGCACCCTGGTAGTTGTGCAGGAAGTGCTCGAGCCACAGGATCGACTCAGCGTCCAGGTGGTTCGTGGGCTCGTCGAGCAGCAGCAGGTCGGGAGCCTCGAGCAGCAGCTTGCACAGGGCCACGCGACGGCGCTCGCCGCCGGAAAGCACATTGACCGGCATGTCAGAATCGGGCAGCTGCAGGGCGTCCATGGCCTGGCCGAGCTTGGAATCGATATCCCAGCCGTCGGCGGCATCGATCTCGTCCTGGAGCTTGCCCATCTCGGCCATGAGGGCGTCCATGTCGCAATCCGGGTCGCACATCTCCTCGCCGATCTTGTTGAAGCGATCGACCTTGGCGATCATATCGCCAAACGCCATGCGCACGTTCTCGATGACGGTCTTGTCGTCCTCGAGCGGCGGCTCCTGCTGCAGGATGCCCACGGTGTAGCCGGGAGTGAGCCTGGCATCGCCGTTGGAGACCTCCTCGATACCGGCCATGATCTTGAGCAGGGTCGACTTGCCCATACCGTTGGGGCCCACGACGCCGATCTTGGCACCGGGATAGAAGCTCAGGGTCACGTCGTCAAGGATTACCTTATCGCCATGAGCCTTGCGAGCCTGATACATCTGGTAGATAAACTCCGCCATTTGCCTGTTTTATCCTTTCTACCTGCTGTTTCCCTATTCTTGTTTCGCTTTAGTGGAAACGAAATGAGGAAATCAGCTCTGAAACTTAACGAAAAAGGGGCATGGTTGCCCACACCCCCTAATACTACCTGGGAAAAGTCCCCCGGAACATACTATGAACTGCGTACGCTAGTTTTCCGCAACCTTAACGAGCGGCTCGCTGCGATTTGCGCCACAGCAGATACGAGTAGACGTAGACGGCTCCGACCGAACCAAACGCCAGAACCGCAATCACCGCGGCGACGACTTCACTCGAAAGCACCGCACCTGCCACGCCCATCAAAATCAGGCCAACACCCAGCACCATAAAGCAGGCACCGCCAAAACGCTGCGTACGGCGCCAGTTCTCGGGATCGGCAAGCGCCCAGGGCGTCTTGATACCGAGCGTGTAGTTCTGCTTTACGCGCGGTAAGTAGTTGCCCATACCAATAAAGAGCAAGCCGATAGCGCCTGATACCAGCAAATTGACCGTTCCTACCACCGGCACGATGCCCCACACCGTTAGCTCCCCCAGCCAGCTTATGGCACACATGAGCAGCGTGAAGGCGATTACGAAGCCCTGATAGAACTTACCCGAGGTCCGATACGCCTCGCCCTTGGGGTCAATGCGTGGCACGACGTAGAACATCGCGAGAAGTGCCAGAGGCAACACGCCGAGCGCGGAGGCCATCCAGCTAGGGCCCCAACCGTCGACGGCGCCATTCGCGCCCCAGTGCGTGGGAATCTGCGCCGGCAGGCTCGGCATCACTATCAGATGCGCTGCGACATTGGCAACGCACAGAGCGACCAGTGCAATCCACACGCGCGACGATACCCCCGTGGCGTGAATGCCCTTGTTTTCGTTATTCATCCTTATCACCTTCAGTGTTTGTAAAGCCCATAAACCAGCCAATCAAGTCCTGCATGACGGTGGTATTTAAGCTGTAAACGATGTTTTGGCCATGGCGCTCATCGGTCACCAGCCCGGCGTTTTTAAGCGTTGCCAGATGATGGCTGAGCGACGGTTTGCTTATGTCGAAATGCTCGGCGAGCTCCCCCGCCGTGCAATTGCCCTCGCGCAGCAGTTCTAAAATGCGCCGCCGCGTTGGATCCGCCAGCGCCTTAAAACCTTCTCCCGGCATAGAACCTCCTCTCGCTATCTCTCGCGACGTGCACACTATACTCGATATTTAGATGTTTGTCTAATTATCTAATAGCAATGTTATGTATAGAACATTCGTTCGTTTTTAGATACAATGGGTCCAGAAGCAGATGGGCCAGCTCCCTCTTCCCAAGAAGGAGATGGACTATGAGTATTAACGATGTCCTGACGTTGTTGTTGCTTGTAATCGCGGCTGTGGAGCTCGGCATCCACATTGGAGGTCGAATGAAATAGCCGCCCCCGCGTAATGCGAAGACGGCCACTTCTCACGCTACAAACGTGTTTGGGAGTTGGCCAACCCGCTGCAACGGGTGCCATCTGCTTCATCTTATGCGAATCACTGCCTCATTTCAACAAGCCCCTAGGGCTCAAATGGAATCGCGATAATACCTATAATGGCGATAGCTAAAACACGATTCGCTTCCCCATCGGAGGATGTCTATGACCGAAACCACAGCCGCAACTCCCAACGAGACGCGCGATGCCAAGCTCGAGATCATCATGGGCCGCGAGGCACTCGACAAGCTCGCCGATGCCACGGTGCTGGTACTCGGCTGCGGAGGTGTGGGCTCCAACTGCTGCGAGGCACTCGCCCGCGGCGGCATTGGTCATTTTGTAATTCTGGACAAGGACATCATCGCGCCCAGCAATATCAATCGCCAGGCCATCGCCTTTCACAGCACCATCGGCAAGCGCAAGGTCGATGTTATGGAAGCCATGATCCACGATATCAATCCTGCCGCCACCGTTATCAAACGTACCGAATACCTGCTGAGCGACAACATCGATGATTTCTTCGCGAGCGTTTTGGAGCAGACGGGCGGCAAGCTCGACTACGTCGTCGACGCCATCGACACCATCTCGGCCAAGCTCACCATTGCCAAATATGCTCAGGACCACGGCATTCGTTTGGTTAGTTCCATGGGCGGGGCCAACAAGCTCCATCCCGAGTGCCTGCGCTTTGCCGACATCTTCGATACGGTACGTGACCCCATGAGCCGCATTATGCGCAAAGAATGTAAGAAGCGCGGAATCAAGAGCCTACATGTACTGTTTAGCTGCGAGGAATCGGTTAAGACACAGCCCCGCGACCCTTCCAACATCCACGAGCGCACCGAGCTGGGAACTGCCAGTTTTATGCCGCCCATCATGGGTCAGATGATTGCCGGCGAGGTTATCCGCCAGATCAGTGGGCGCGGCACCGAACGCGTACGCTCCGATGGCCAGCGCCTAGACTAGCGGAGCGCGCCGAGATGGAGCCCCGGTTATTTGATGCACACTGCCATCTTGATTTAATGGCTCACCCGGACGCCGTTGCCGATGAGGCAACGGCGCTGGGCCTGATTCTATTTGACTGCGGCGTCGATCCGCACGACTTTGCACGCGCCAAGAAGCGCGCCTGCGGCCGTTCAAATATCTTTGCCGGCATCGGCCTCCATCCCTGGTGGCTCGCCGACGGACGATGTGGCAACGCTGAAATCAATCTGCTTTGCGAAGTCGCTGCACAAGAACGCTTGATCGGCGAGGTCGGGCTCGACTTTTCCGCTCGTTTTGCCGGAAGCGAGCCGCTACAAGTACGGGCATTTGACCGGCTCTGCGATACACTCGTGCAGCACCCTCTTGCCGGGCGCGTGATATCAATTCACGTCGTTCGTTCGACAGGAACCGTGCTGGACGTCCTCGGGTCACATGAATTGCTCGCCCCAAGCCCCGACTCCCCCGCCATCATCTTCCACTGGTTTAGCGGTACCTCGAACGAGTTCGTCCGCGCGCGAAACGCAGGCTGCTATTTTTCCGTGAACGAGCGGATGCTCGCATCTAAACGAGGACGCGAATACGCACGACAGATTCCACTCGACCGTCTACTGCTCGAGACCGATGCGCCGGCCGAGCCAAACACAGAAACAAGCGCGCAATCGCTCATCAGATCGCTCACAAGGACCTCAGAACGCATCGCCTCGCTCAAAAAATGTGGCATAAAGCGCATCGAATCGGCAGTTTTAGCAAATGCGCGCTCTGTTTTTGACCTTCGCTAACCCCTGTGGGCAAAAATGCCAAGGGACATGCGAATCGCACAACGCAGTCCCTATTGGAAGGCGGTACAGTTCGGCGGCATTACACCAATTCGTGCATGAGATCACGGTTGCGTGTATACAATTCGTCAAAGATATGACGGCGCGACGCATATAGCTCGTGGGCAGTCATATCGGGCACGATTGTTTGCGCAACGCCAAGGACTCGGGCGAGTTCATCCCATGATGCATAGGCGCCACCTGCGAGAGCTGCCATAATGGCATCACCGAAGCATGCGCCCACCGTAACCTTGGCAACCGAGACCTCGCGCCCGCATACGTCGGCGATAGCTTGCATCCAAATTGGATTCTTGGTTCCACCTCCGACAAGCATAATGCGCCCAATTGGCAGTCCATGCTCTCGCTCGATAATGTCGACATGGGATGCAACGGTATACGCGACGCCTTCCAAGGCGGCGCGAACCATATGGGCTCGCGTATGCCTTCCGGTCAGGCCAAAGAAGACGCCACGCGCCTCGGGATCGTTGAGCGGAGTACGCTCCCCCGCAAAGTACGGCAGACACAGGAGCCCATCGGCACCCGGCGCCACATCGGCGGCATCATGCGCCATAACCGAATATGCATCGGGGCCACCGTGGCCCTCGGCCTCTACGGCGTCGCGATACAGCTCTTGGCGCAGCCACGATGTGAGTGCACCCGCTGTATTGGTCCCCGCGCAGATCCCGTAAGTTCCGGGAATGATAAACGTCCCTGGCCACAGGCGAGCATCATCGACCATATGATCAGCTAAGTAGATGAAATACGCCGTGCTCCCCAACTGAACCATCATATCGCCGGGACGGAATACACCCGTCGAAATGGCCTCGGCACCAGAGTCGCCCGTTCCCACCAAGACAGGTGTCCCTGCCACGAGCCCCGTCGCCTCAGCCGCACGCTGCGTAATCACCCCGGCAATATCGGTAGCCGACATTACCTCCGCCATCTGGTCAGGCCGGCAGAAACGATCACATTCCCGAGCATCAACCTTCCAAGTGTAGCGATCGTATAGGGGAAGAAAATCCTCCGCCAAATAACGGTCCACCGTAAAACGCCCCGTCAACTTCGCGCACAGAAACGATGACGCCGTCAGGAACTTCGCGGCACGTTCGTGCACCTCGGGCATATTCTCCTTAAACCACAAGATCTTTGGAGCAATATCTGACGAACAGGGATCGTGCCCGAAAAGCTCGCGTGCGCGATCTGGCCCATATTCGGAAAGAAGCTCGTCAATCTGCGGCTTCGAACGTGCATCGACTCCATATAAAATCGCGGGCGCCAGCGCGTTGCACTCGGTATCGACCGGTACGCAGTCGCAACCCAATGCGGAAAGGCCCACGCATCCAATCTGCGCCGCATTAACCCCCGATCGCACCACCAGCTCGCGCGACAAGCGGCAAAAATCTCCCCACCAAACTGCCTCCGCATCATGCTGGTACCATCCATCACGCGGGTTGTCCGTCTCGTGTCCACAAGAGGCCTGGCAAACGATGTTGCATCGATCATCGATTAAAACGCCTTTAGAGGCGCTTGTCCCAATATCAATACCCAGATAGAACGCCATAGGTGCCTACTCCCCTCGCGCCGTACGAGCGGCAGCCATAAAACGAACTACCCGCTCAACATCAACCGGGGCATCCAGCTTTCCGTCGCGCTTTAAGCAGGTGCCGACAAACGCGCCATCGTAGTGAGCAAATACGTCAGCCACGGTATTTTCGCGACAACCGGTGCCACATACCACAGGCACTTCGCCAACACGCTCGCGGACCTCATCGGCAAGCTCGCCCGAAGCACCACGACCGGCAGCCGAACCGCCGATGACCATCGCATCTGGAAGGCAATTAAAGAGAAGTGAATCGGCAATGTCCGCAGTCGTGCGGTCGTTGAGATAAACCTCCCCCTCGCTCGTGATGAAGTGAAAAAGCTTGAGGTCGTCCAGGCGCAGCGCCGTCTTGCGACGCATGGTGTGAGCGAAATCTCGGTTAATCAGCCCGAGATCACCGGCCCAGGCACCGCAAAAATTGCAGCGCGTGAACTGCGCATCGACGGCAGCGCACAGCTCGATTGTGGCATCACCATCGTAAATAGCTTCAGCTCCCCAAGGGGTCGACAAATCATGGGACAGAGCCCCGATTACATAGCCCATCGATGCAAGGGTTGAGGGAGAAACGTGCTGCTCATAGGGCATCGAGAGCTCATTGGTAATCAAAATGCCATCGACACCGCCCCGTTGCAACGCTTCGAGATCGCGCTTGGCGGCTTCCACGACCTGCGACACGCTTCCGCCCGGGTAATACAGTGGATCGCCCGGCAGAGGACGCAGGTGCAGCATTCCGATAACCGGCTTTTCGGTCTTGAACATCGAAGTTAGAAACGACATGACGTGCTCCTTCATAGGGTTATCGCGGGGACGTTACTCCCCCAGCACCTCGACGTACACTTTTCGCTTCTGCGGACCGTCAAACTCCGCAAGATAGATGTTCTGGGCACCTCCACACACGATGTGGCCATCTTGGACGGGAAAGAAGCAGCTGTTTCCACAAATCATGCTCTTGATATGCCCACAGGAGTTGTTGCCGGTGGCTCCATAGCTCGGCAGGAAGTGTGCATGCGCATAGGGGGCATCTGGCGGGGCGATGCGATCAAGCGTCTCCATAAGATCCGTCTCCACGCAGGGCAGCCCCTCGTTTACCACGATTCCACAGGTCGTATGCGACAAAATAATCGCTGCCAAGCCATTCGTCACCGAGCTGCGTTCAATGGCAGCGTGCACGTCTTCGGTAATATCGATGAACTGGTCCGGAGCAGTCGATAGATAGCTCAATGTCTCGAGCGTCACCATGTTCACTCATCCCCTTCAAGAAAACGCAGGGCATTACCCCAGTAGAGCCTTTCTCGCGCATCATCGCGCATGGACACGGTATCGAGCGCCCGTTTGAGTTTGAACGCACGGAAGCGCGGCGTATTGCTGGCGAACATCACTTGATGCGATAGCGCGCGCTCATACCACAGCGGCCCCATATCGACCGTGAAAAGACGCTGCATCATCTCCTCGGGCGAATCGATGTAAGTGATAGAGGTGTCCGTGTAGCAGTTGGGATACTTGAGCAGCATCGCCACGGTCTCGCGCACCCAGGGCCAGCCAAAGTGGGTCAAACTAAAACGCACATTTGGATGCGTTGCGATTGTGTGCTCAAATACAAGCGGATTACTGCGCGAGAGCTCTGCGCCCGGCTCCCAAGACATACCGGCATGGAAAACCACCGGCTTGTTATAGCGCTCGCACAGCTCGTAAAGCGGCTCGGCCACGGCATCATCGGGAGCAAAACCCTGCTTTGCCGGATGCAGGCAAAGCCCCTTTGCCCCCAACTCGGTAAAGGCGCGCCCCAATTCGTCTGCGGCACCGCTCACCTGCGGATCTACGCTCGCAAATCCCCACAGACGATCGGGATGCGCGGCAACCAGCATGGCAATCTGGTCATTGGTGCCAAAATGCCCTCCGCATGCCGTGGTTACATCGAGCGGCATGAGCACGCTCTTCTGCACATCGCAGACGTCCATCTCGACTTGAAGTTCATCCCAATCCATGGGGCCCATATGCCCCATACCAAATTCTCGTGACCAAAAACCGAATCCATCAGGCTCATCACCCGGCGTATAGATCTCGCCGTAGAGCATGGGCTGGACCAACATGTCGATAACCATTTCGCACTCCTTTCCAAGCATTTGACCCTAGTACGGCTCAAAAGAGCCGATGACGCGGGACGAAAGCTCGGCGCCCGCCTTCATACACGCCGGAATATCAAGGCCATCAATCACGCCCTTGGTAAACCCGGCGATATACGAGTCACCGGCGCCCACGGTGTTAACGACCTTCTCCGCCGGTACGATCCCGCACTCATAGAAGCGTTCGCCGTCAAAGGCAATGCTTCCCTTCTCGCCAAGCGTGGCAACTGCCACCCGCGGCCCCAACTTCTGTACGTGACGTACCCAATCACGCAGCTCCGGAGTGTCCTCTTCAAACGACATAAACGCATAGTCTACGTAAGGAAAATGAGCCTCGCAGGCATATTCGGGATCCTGGCTGAACACCGAGAAGTCCATAACCACCGTCTTGCCCGCATCATGCCATTCGGGCAGGAGGTCCAAACAATTGCCAAACAGGTCGGTATGAATGATGTCATGCTCTAGGATAAACGCCCGGTCATCTTCATTCGGTCGATATGTCTCCATAACACCATCGATTGCCTCGAGATGCACGCGATCGACGCCGTCTTTCAATGCCATGAGCATCACCGAGGTGTCGCCATCCTCCACCCGCAGATGTGAGATATCGAACCCCTCAGCGGCCAGCGCCTCTCTCATCTTGTCTCCGTACTCGTCCTTGCCGACAACCGACACGGCGGATACCGAAACTCCCATTCGTGCAAGATGGATACCCCAGTCAATGCCATTACCAGTCGGATAGAACACGCCGATGTTTTGATAGACGTCCGCACAGCAAAAACCAGCCGCGCACGCTTTAATACCCATGGTCTTCTCCAATGTTCAAAAGGGGACCCACCACATGGCGAGCCCCCTTTTCGCGTTTCGCTTATTGTTTTGCATCGGCCGTCCAAAGCCTCATAGCCAGACCGCCGTACGCTTTCTTAAGCTATTCGACGATTGGTGCTCCGTGGCCCCAAGAACCTTCCATGCCGCACACGGTCGAGGCAAACCCGGCAGCAAAGTCGAGCGCACGCTCGATGGCCTCGGCGCCATCTTCACCACGCTTGGCGGAATCGAGATAGCACATCAAAAACGAGGTGAGGAACGAGTCGCCCGCCCCCATGGTGTCCTTCATGTCCGTTACCGGTTTAGCCAGCTGGCGGTAATAACGCTCGCCGTCGTAAGCAATGCAGCCCTCGGCGCCCGCCGTAGCCGACACAAAACGCGGACCCAAGCCCTTCACCCATGCCAGACGCTCGCGAATCTCGTCCTCACTCGCGGCATCCGCCGCACTAAAGAAAGCGAAATCGACGTAGGGCGCAATCTGCTCGTAGTACTCGTCGGTGGAGTCGTCCGAAAAGTCAAAAGAGACCGTGACGCCCGCAGCCTTCAGCTTGGGCAGCTCGCGCTCGGTAAAGCAATAGTTGCCCGAATGAACCACATCGAACTGCTTCATGTACGAAAGGTCAAAGCGATCGAGGACATAGCGCGCATCGCCACGGATACCGCCCTCGTTGGAGCCAAGGAAGACACGGTCACCGTCAACGACGGTGACGCGAGCCGCTCCGTTCTCGCCAATCATCTGCTCGCACTTGTCAAGCTCGATACCCTCATCCTCGAGGCTTGCAATGACATGCTCGGCAGCGGCGTCATTGCCAAAAATGCCCATGTATGCGGAGCGTGCGGCACCGCATTTCTTGGCATAAACGGCGAAGTTCACCGCATTGCCGCCAGGATACATGGTATGGATATGCTCGTAGCGATCGACGACGTTGTCGCCAAATCCGAGCGCGTTAACGTTAAATGCCATGGCCTTTGTCCCTTCTAGTACTCGACAACACCCATATAGCGACGGAAATCGGGATCGTGATCAAACACCTTGCCGCGTGCAGCACGCAGCTCGCAGTTCATGGCATAGAACAGCACCGGGTCCAGATAGGCACGGACGCTCGCCGGCACGGCTTCCATACCGTACTCCTTGGCATCGAGCACCATCAGCGTATCGGTATGCGTCTTAAGGAACGCCAGGGCGCGCTCGTCCATAGCACGGCACTCGCTGGAGCCCATCTGCAGGAAGTAAAAAACGCCATCCTGAGTAGCCTCGAAGGGGCCATGGAAGTACTCGGCAGAGTGGATGTAGCTGCAGTGCTGCCACTGCATCTCCATAAGAGAGCAGATAGCGAAACCGTAGGTCTGGCTAAAGTTGGGACCGCTGCCCAGAATATAGAAGAACTCGTGCTCCTGGCAAAGCTTGGCAAAGCGATCGCCCAGCTCGGCATTTACCTTCTCGCGTGCCGGGGGAAGAATCTTATCCATCTCGGCGATACCGGCATACATATCGGCAAGATCGGCGTAGCCCTCCTGCTGATCGAGCAGCTCTGCCGCAAGCGACAGCGAAATACCAGCGGGGACCTCGGCCTGCGGCACACCCTCGCCCCACGGGTAGACCCACGTGGTCCACTTGCCGGAGTCGATCTTAGATCCAGCGTTGTCGGTCTGGGCGATCACCGTAGCGCCGGCAGCAAGGGCAATCTCGCAGCCCTCGACGACCTCGGGGGTGTTGCCACTGTGGCTACAAGCGATGACCAGGGACTTCTCGCCCAGACGACGCGGACGCATAATGTCGAATTCACGCGCGGTATAGATATACGAAGTGAAGGTGGTTGCCTCGCGCTGCAGAAGCTCATGAGCCGGGATCAAATCGATCATGGAGCCACCGCAAGCAATCCAGTAGACGCTGTCGAACTTGCCCTTCTCGGCAATTGCCTCTTTGATCAGATCGTGTGCGTTCATATCCAGTTCCTTTCTTGTTTGGTCCGCAATCAATGAGATTGGCTGCGTGGCCGATAGTTGTTTTAGTCAATCAGATATTTCTCGAATGCGGCCATGTTCTTGGCATCTGCCGCCGCCGGGTCATCGTAGTAACGACCGTCCGTGATTTCCTGGCCCAGCATGCCGTCAAAACCATGGGCGTTGAGCGTGGCGACGAAGGCGTCCATATCGTGCTTGCCATCGCCCCACACCAGATGGCCATACGGGTCACCGTCGATAAAGTGCATCTCGTGAATTGCCCCATCACCAAAGGCGGCAAACCAGTCCTCGAGCGTCTCGCCTGCAACGCCCATCGCGGTTGTATCAACCATGGGCTGTAAGTACGGGCTCGCGACCTCGTCAATCATGCGCTTCGCATCGGAAACCGTCGTCACAAGGTTGCTCTCCTCGGGACGCAGGCTTTCCATCGTAAGCACCAGACTGTGCTCGCCGGCATACTCCGCCAGAATGGACAAGTGCTCGCGGCTGCGCTTCCAGGCTTCCTCGCGATCCTCGTCCCAGTCGCCCCAGCCCGAGTTGACGGACATACGGTCGCACCCAAGTACCTCGGCAAGCTCAATGCCGTGCTTAAAGTACGCCAGGCTGCGCTGTTCATGCAGCGGCTTGCGTGCGCAGTATTGCCAAGGATAGACAACATTCTCGGGGCACAGAGTACGATACCTAAGCCCACGGTCTGCAGCCTTTTTCGCCAGGACCTCAGCCTCAAAGTAGCCCGTGTGGTCGAGCGTCACATGCGGCTCCGCACACCACAGCTCAATGGACTCAAAGCCCAAACGCTGCTGCGCTTCAAGGAAGTAATCGAGCGACCACATGATGTAGTGGATATTCATGCCCGCAATCTGTTCGCGGCGCAGCGTCGGTTTGGATTCAGACACCTCATGCCTCCTTATTTCGATCGAACACGATTTGTCCGTCCGACATCGTCATATCAACCGCAAGATCGCGTGCGTCGCGATAATCGAGGTCGAACACATCCCGATCGAGCACGCAGATATCGGCAAGCTTGCCAACCTCAAGCGTACCCAGCTCGTCTTCGCGCATCAGATCGTACGCGCCCCCGGCAGTCCAAGCGTGCAAGAGCTCGACAAGCGTCAGCACGTTGGCCTCATTCACGGGCAGTCCATCGTCGAAGTATCCGCCGCACGCGCTGTAGATTGACTCACCCAGGCTCGGAATCAGCAGCGGCAAATCCGTACCACAGCACACCGTGCATCCGGAATCTTCCATGCCGCGGCGATTCCAGCTGTGTAAAAGTCGCGTCTCGCCAATTTGTCGACGCATCATCGATAGGCAATCCTCGCGCCGGTCCAGCGTCAGAATCTGCGGATAGACCTCGCAAATTCCACCTAACTTGCCAAACTCGACAAGATCGGTCGGGTCAGAGTTCTCGAGATCGGTAATCGCATGGCGGCGAAGCATCCGTCCATGTTCGTCTCGAGGCAGCGAGGCATAGAGCGCCACGGTGCGACGAACGGCGCCATCTCCCTGGCAATGCAAGGAATATCGGAAGCCGTCAGCATCAATTGCACGTAGCTCGTTCTCAATCAGATCCCACTCGGGCTCCTCGACGACCGTCTTGCCGGCGGCTCCCGCATCGGCCGTGTCCTCATAGGGGTCAATCATCTCGGCAAGCCCCGCCCATACGCCGCGATCGGTCATACGGTTGAAGCCAGAAAAACGAACGAACGGTCCCCGGAAGCGCTCTCGTGCCTCGCGGGCATATGCCAGATTTGCACCAGCGCCCACCGGCTGCGACATCATAGAGACGCGAACCGTCAGCTCACCAGATTCCTCACGGCGAGCCATTTCGTCGGCAAAGCCGTAGTAGTCATCAAACGCCATCTCCTTGATGGCGGTAACGCCGCGCTCGTTAAGCATGCTCATGTAGTCCGAATACCCCGCACGTACCTCGGGCAGCGCGAGGAAATCGCTCATCATGCGCCAGATCTTCTCGGCATAGCACGCCTGCGGTGTAAAGCCGTATCGCGCACTGGCGGCAGCATTGAGAACGCAGGTCTCCGCACCCGGTGTAAAGCAGACGACAGGGATATCGCCAAAACAATCGTCAAACACAGCCGCCGTATTTGCGTTCTCGGCATCCGATGCCAGCGTTTCGGGTAGGTTGTGGCCAAAAGCCGCCGCGCAATCCGGATGATCTTCTTTCCATGCACGCAAGAGCGACACGGCCTCTTTGGCATCGGCGACGCCGGACAGATCAGACCCCAACGTCCGCAGCGCCCAGCCCGTATAGAAGGTATGCACATCGATCAGGCCAGGCATGACGGTGCGGTCGCCCAGGTCAACTACCTCGTCCGCTTGGGTCAAATACGAAGCTACCTCACACTTGGTGCCAACAGCCTCAATTCGATTGCCACGGACCGCTACGAAACCTTCAAACGGCAGGTCCCCCGTACCGGTAAAGACGCTCTTAGACGTCAGGACCGTCAAACGATCAGACATCACAACCACCTACACCGGAAGCATGCCAGAGATTGCCGTTACGATCAGGCCAAAGACGACCATGAAAATGAAGAACTTCCAAATGGTCTTCCACCATTGGCCAAACGAGATCTTTGCCACGGCAAGGCCGGCGACCGTCATGCCCGCCACGGGACTGATGGTGTTGATGGTCTGATTAGCAAACTGGAGCGCGGTAACAGCTGCCTCGGGATTGAGGCCCATAAGCTCGGTCAGGGGGCCCATAACAGGCATGGTGAGCGCCGCCAGGCCAGAACTCGAGGGAACCAGCAAAGAGAGCAGGCCAAGGACGATATACATAAACGTGGTGTAGACGGCGGCGGGTGCACCGGCGAGCGCAGTAGCGAGCGCCTGGAGAATGGTGTCGATGATCATGCCGCCCTCGGCGATGACCAGAATACCGCGAGCGATACCAATAACGATGGCGGCGTACGCAAAGTCGGCGAGACCTTTAACGAACTCCTCAGCAATCGTCTGCTGGTCAAGACCGCCCAGGATACCGGCAAGCAAGCCCATGCCAAGGAACACGGCGGAAATCTCATTCATGTACCAACCCTGGGTAACAAGACCCCAGACGATAATGCCCATACCGCAAGCAAAATCGATAAGCACGAGCTTCTGACGGATAGTGAACTCTTCCTCGATGGAGGCATCGGTCACGGAAAACTCGATACGCTTGAGCTTATCGTCCTCGTACGTAATGGACGACTCGGGGTTTTTCTTGACGCGCATGGCGTAGCGCATGGCCCATGCGATACCGACGGCAGTGAAGATGACCCAAGAAACGGCGCGCAGCCACAGTTGCGGATTGCCCTCGATGCCGATAATGCCCTGTGCGATCAAGACGTTAAACGGGTCGATGGTCGAAGCACAATATCCCAGGTTAGGACCAAGGAAGCAGATGATGAATGCCGTCATCGAGTCATAACCGATACCCATCATGATGGGAATGAAGATGGCATAGAACGGCAGGGCTTCCTCAGACATACCAAACGTAGTGCCGCAAATGGACAGCAACGTCATCGTAATGGGAATGATGAGGATGTCCTTGTTCTTGAGCTTTTTAATCACACGGCTCATGCCGGCATTCAAAGCGTTGGTCTTGGTGATGATTGCGAACGATCCGCCAATCAATAAGACGAACGCAACGACGTCGGCAGCCTCTTGGATGCCCTTAGTGGGCGCTTGCAGGACCGCGAAGATATCCTGACCCAGATTGATGGTCTCGCCGGTCTCGGAATCGGTGTAGTTCTTATCGACCTGTTCATAGGTTCCAGCAACGGCGACTTCACGCTCGCCCGCCGCTGTCGAAATCGTCTTGCGCTGATACTGACCAGAGGGAACGATCCAAGTCAGGACCGCAAAGACAACGATCAGCAAGAACATGATCGTATAGACATGCGGTAATTTGAACTTAAAACGTCTGTTTGTCTTCTTCGCCTTCGTATCTGACATAGATACCTCCAAAGAACTCGAGATTGCATCGCATCTCGCTTCAACGTTTGCACAAGGCAAACGTTCTATGACGTTCTATAGATTACCAGCAGCTTTTCTCGTCATCAAGATAATTTCAAACTGATTGCCGCAACGCGGTTGAACGGTTGCGTTTGTGCCGTGAACGGTATGGAAACGCCCGGTGAGATGATCCACCGGGCGTCTCCATTCGCAATGTCCTAGATGTCAAAAACGTAGCGAGACCCAACGATCCGCTGACGACCGATGATAAACGGCCGCCGCTGCTCATCAAAGAAGAAGGCTTCCATATAAAACAAGGGTTCGCCAACGGGAACCGCCAGCAACCGAGCGACCTCGGGCGATGCGCACGCGATCTCGAGCGTGCACGGGTCGGTAAACGCAGGCGTCCGCCCCGTCCGGTTGCGCACGAACTCAAAAATGGATTGGTTAGATAGAGGCGCCGTTGATAGATAGGCGTTGTCCTCGTAAACGTATATGTTGTTCTCAAGCATGACAGGGACGCCATCGGCAGTACGCACGCGCTCAACGCAAATCAAGTCAGTTCCAACGGGAACACCAAAGAACTGTGCTTCGGTGGAATCCGCCGGCAGTATCTTTCTCGAAATGACACACGCCCCCGGTTCCATTCCGTTAGCGCGGCATGCGTCCGAAAAACTCTGGACGTCATCCTTCTGGCGAATCTTGCGCTTGAGCTTGGGGGCATTGACAAACGTGCCTTTCCCCTGTCGCTTCGTTAGATAGCCCTGTTGGACGAGCTCCTCAATAGCGCGTCGCACGGTAACGCGGCCAACTTTATAGCTCTCAGCCAATTCGAATTCGTTGGGTATCCGCGCACCTGCCTTGTAGGCACCGGAGTTGATTTCGTTTTTAATGATATCAATGACCTGTTGGTACAGCGGTATCGCTGCTTTACCGTCAGTTAGCCCTTCAGTCGGTGGCATATACCCTCTCCCAGCGCAATTACGTCTAAAACGGGCTTAAGGGCATTCAACAAGTCCTTAAGCCCGCATTAGCTTAAAGTATGCTAGGTGTCGCACCAAAATGTCGGGTATTTACTCATCGGACCCGAAAAACGCGCAACTAACGCGCTCTTACGCGAGTTCCAGCAGGTCCGGCAGCTGATCGATAATCTTATCCGCGGCGTCCTGACTAAAGCCAAAGCGCTCCTCGCGCTTGGCAACGACCGTCAGGCCGGCTCGCTTGCCGGCAGTGATGCCAGGCACCGAATCCTCAACGCAGCAGCAGCGATTCGCGGGCAGCCCCAGCAGGTCTAGCGCATGCAGGTAGATGTCGGGCTCGGGCTTACTCTCCTTAAACTGCTCGCCGCTCACCACATACTCAAAGGCATCCGACAGCCCGCACGCGTTGAGCACTTCCTCGATGCTATCCATGGGAGACGAGCTGGCAAGCGCCACGCGAACGCCACGGCGCGGCAGCTCTCGAATCGTATCCACGGCGCCTGGGTTAATCAAAGCCTGATAGTCGCGCGGACGCTTATGCGCCCACTCGTCCCAACGGGCCAACGCTTCCTCGCCAGTGAAATGCCCCTTACCGGCGCGCTCAAACCAATCGACCAGCATATGCAGGAAGAACTGATGCGAGGTACCGACTTGCCCATTCAACTCCTCTTGAGTCAGGTTAAGCCCAAGCTCCTTGGCAAACGCGGCAGTCTCGCCCAGGTAGTAATACTCGGTATCGACAATGACACCGTCCATGTCAAAGATAACGGCGTCGAACGGAAATGCGGACACGGCACCCTCCCTAACAAAAGGGCGCCCGCAAGCAGGCGCCCAAACCATGCATTAATCGGCGATTCTAACCCAGCAGCTTATCCAGCGCCACTGCAATACCGTCTTCGTTGTTATTGGCGGTTACCATCTGGGCAACTGCCTTAACCTCATCGACGGCGTTGCCCATGGCAACACCGGTGCCGGCCCACTCAATCATGGACTTGTCGTTCTGGCCGTCGCCAAACGAGACGACCTCGCTGGCATCGATGCCGAGCTTGGGCAGGGCACCCTCGAGCGCGTGGGCCTTGTCGATACCGGGCGCCGTGTACTCAAAGTACCAGTCGGCCGTAAACATGCCCGAAAGCGTCTGCTTAAAGGGCGCATACATCTCCTCGTAATGCGCCTGCAGGTAGGCTGGATCGCCCGCCGTCAGCAGCTTATCCACGGGACAAGTGTCCACGACCTCATGCAAGCTCTCGACCTCGCGGATCTTAAGGTCGCAGGCATCGCGCTCGTATTTGACGATGTTTTTCTGCGAGCCGTCAGGCAGCGTGATCATGCAATGGTACGAGTCCTCGACGTGCAAATCGCGACCGAGCGAAATCATAGGGATCACGTCGAAATTGCGCAGATGATCAATCAGACGGTGCAGCTCGTCAGCCGGCATGGCCTGGTCAAAAAGGACCTCATCGGTCTGAGCGTCGACCACATGCGCGCCATTAAAGGCAACTAGCAGACCGTCATGGTTTTGAAGGTCGAGCTCCTGCGCCAAGGCGTGCAACCCCCATGCGGGACGGCCCGAAGCCAAGATGAGCTTAATGCCCGACTCCTGCGTCGCGAGCAGCTTCTCGCGCGTACGCGGGCTGATGACCTTTTGGTCGTTGGTGAGCGTACCGTCGATATCCATTGCGATGGCTTTGATTGCCATATATGCCTCCCTGTCATTGAACAACCTTGTCTGAGCCATCATACAGAACACCCACGGCGGCGCTGTTTGCAACGGGAAAAATGTCATATTGTCCCAAACATGAACGGCGCGCCTTCGACGATTGCGATGCCCGTCGAGGCGCCTCCCGATACATTCCATCCTATCCAAATAGCAAGGGGCCCGTATCCCAACGGATACGGGCCCCTTTCAGCCATAAGCCAACTCAGCCGTAAAGACTACTTGCGATGAGCGCGATAGAACTCGATGAGCGCCTGGGTCGAAGCGTCCTGCTCGGCCTTGGCGGCGTCGTCGTGGAAGGCCGGGGTGATCTGCTTGGCAAGCTGCTTGCCCAGCTCGACGCCCCACTGGTCGTAGGAGTCGATGCCCCAGACCGTGCCCTCGACAAACGTGATGTGCTCGTACAGGGCGATGAGCTCGCCGAGCGCGAACGGGGTCAGCGTGTCGCCGAAGATCGAGGTCGTCGGACGGTTGCCCTCAAAGCAGCGGGCCGGGACGATCTGCTCGGGCGTGCCCTCGGCACGAACCTCGTCGGCCGTCTTACCAAAGGCGAGCGCCTTGGTCTGGGCCAGGAAGTTGCCCAGGAACAGCTCGTGGACGTCCTGGCCGCTGTCGGTTGCGGGGTTGGCAGTGTTAGCGAAAGCGATAAAGTCGGCCGGGACCACCACGGTGCCCTGGTGCAACAGCTGGTAGAAGGCGTGCTGACCGTTGGTACCGGGCTCGCCCCAGAAGATCTCACCGGTATCGGAGGTCACAGCGCTGCCGTCCCAGCGGACGTGCTTGCCGTTGGACTCCATGGTGAGCTGTTGCAGGTAGGCCGGGAAGCGGTGCAGATACTGGCAGTACGGCAGCACGGCGTGGCTCTTGGAACCGAAGAAGTTGACGTACCAGACGTTGAGCAGGCCCATCAGCGCGACGGCGTTGTTCTCGAGCGGGGTGTTGCAGAAGTACTCGTCGATGGCGTGGAAGCCCTCAAGGAACTGCTGGAAGCGCTCGGGGCCGAGCACGACGATCAGCGACAGGCCCACGGCGGAGTCGACAGAGTAGCGGCCGCCGACCCAGTTCCAGAAACCAAAAGCGTTGGCGGGGTCGATGCCGAAGGCCTCGACCTTCTCGAGTGCGGTGGAAACGGCGACAAAGTGCTTGGCCACGGCCTCGGCGTTCTGCTCATCGGAGCCGTCGATGGCACCCTGAGCCTTGAGCTGCTCGAGCATCCAGGTCTTGACCTCACGAGCGTTGGTGAGGGTCTCGAGCGTGGTGAAAGTCTTGGAGACGATAATCACGAGCGCGGTCTCGGGATCGAGGCCCTTGAGCTTCTCTGCCTGATCGTTGGGGTCGATGTTGGAGATGTAGCGGCAGTCAATACCGGCGTCGGCGTAGGGACGCAGGGCCTCGTAGGCCATGACCGGGCCCAGATCGGAGCCGCCGATGCCGATGGACACCAGGTGCTCGATCTTTTTGCCGGTAACACCCTTCCACTCACCGGAGCGCACGCGCTCGGCGAAGGCATACATGCGGTCGAGAACCTCGTGCACGTCGGCGACGACGTCCTGGCCGTCGACGATGAGCTGGCCCTTCTCGCTTGCCGGGCGGCGCAGCGCGGTGTGCAGGACGGCGCGGTCCTCGGTGGTGTTGATGTGCTCGCCGGAGAACATGGCGTCGCGGCGCTCCTCGAGCTTCACCTCGCGGGCAAGATCGCACAGCAGCTTGACGGTCTCATCGGTCACCAGGTTCTTGGACAGGTCGAAGTGCAGGTCACCGGCGTCAAAGCTCAGCTTGTTCACGCGCTCTGCATCGGCAGCGAACCAGGCCTTGAGGTCGATGCCCTCGGCCTCGAGCTTCTCCTGATGGGCCTCGAGCGCCTTCCAAGCGGCAGTCGACGTAGCATCGATAGGTGCGGCAACAGTTGCCATAGAGTCCTCCTCAGCATACGGGCGCACGCCTCCATGCGCCCGGACATTCAGATGCCACTATTCTAGCGCAGGTCAAGACTATAATCAGCGAGCGTTGCCAATCGGCCCCCAAACGGCAACCGATCAAAAAGGGGCAGGTTTATTTTGGCAGGTCAAACGCTTTACCAATCAAAAATAACCTATCCCTTTATGCCAAATATTAGGCCGCTGCGCACACGCTGCCGAGCAACTCACGCAGAGGAGACCCAATGCCCTCCAGCAGTTCGGGCGCGATGATGGCGAAAACGGGAACCTCGCCGGCACCCACAACGGCGGGCACTTTTCCCTCGGAGACGATGCATCCGTAGGGAACAAAGCCGTCCTCGACGGCATCAAGCACGGCCATGCGACGAGCGAGTTCGCGCGCAAAGCCCGCCGTATCGGCATCGCCGATCGCCAGGACAAAGTCCACGCCCTCATCGGTCGCCAGGGCTACGGCCTCATCGACCAAATCGTCTCCCCCGTCGCCCCCGACCAAACCGCAGCGGAAAAGCACGCGCTCGAGCAGGGCGCGATCGAGCGAGCCCAGCGCCGCCGAAACGAGTTCATCACGCGTGTGCTTGTCGCCTCCCAGCACGACCAGTGCCTTGGTGCCGCCATAGTGGGCAACCAATCGCCCGCACCAGCGAGCCACATCCCCATCCGCAACCAAGCGCGTCGGCATACCAAACCCATAGTTGACCATTATCCCCACAACCCTTCCGTGCGTATAGGTGGTATCAATCGTTAGCCTCATGCTACGAAGCGAGGTTTTCCGAGCTGTTTCGCGCTCTTTAGAGCTGCGTTAAAAACCCGATGCAACCGCACGACCATACCTGCCAAAAAGGGGCAGGTTTTGACGGTGTCCGGTCGAGCAGGTATTATCGAACAAGTATTCGATAAGAACATGTGTTTGATGGGAGGGACGCGTGGGTCACGAGCGCCATACCTATATCTGCATCGACCTTAAGACGTTCTACGCCAGCGTCGAGTGCGTCGACCGCGGACTCGACCCGCTCACTACGTGCCTGGTCGTTGCCGACGAATCGCGCGGGCGCACGACCATCTGCCTTGCCATCACGCAGGCCATGAAGGACCTCGGGATACACAATCGCTGCCGTCTGTTCGAAATTCCCGATGGCATCGACTACATCACGGCCGTACCACGCATGCAGCATTACATGGAGGTGTCGGCGAAAATCTACGGTATCTATCTGGAATACGTCAGCCCCCAGGACGTGCACGTCTACTCCATCGATGAGTGCTTTATCGACGTGACGCCCTATCTGGACCTCTATCACACAGATGCGGAAGGGTTCGCCTGCACGCTGCGCGACGAGGTCCTCGCGCGCACCGGCATCACGGCGACGGTCGGCATCGGCCCCAACCTATTCCAGGCCAAGGTAGCGCTCGACATTACCGCCAAGCACGTACCCAGCCGCATCGGCATACTCGACGACGAGACCTTTCGCAAGGAGATCTGGCCCCATCGTCCCATCACCGATATCTGGGGCATCGGTCCCGGCGTGGCAGCCCGCCTCGAGAAATACGGCGTCTACGATCTGATGGGCGTCGCGGCGCTCGACGAAAACCTGCTTTACGACGAGCTCGGCGTCAATGCCGAATATCTCATCGACCATGCCTTCGGGCGCGAGCCGACAACCATCGCCGATATCCAAGCCTATCGCCCGCAAGCAACTTCGACCACCACAGGACAGGTGCTCTCGAAGGGTTATGCCTACGAACAGGCCTATACCGTCTTGCGCGAGATGGTCGACAACGCCGTTTTAGACTTGGTCGATAAGCACGTGGTCTGCGACAGCATCTCGCTCTTTGTGGGCTACGCGAGCGAACGCGCCGACATACGCCGCCTCGACGCCAGCGGTACAGCGCAGTATGTGGACGGATGCGGGCACCTGCGCTCGAGCACATCGAGTATCGAACCCACCGCAACCGCCGGCCCCGAGCTCGCGCCCCGCGCGCCCAAGCCCGTCCAACGCGACGACGAACGCCGACGTTTGGTGCGCGAAGCGCAGGCAATCGATGGCATCTTTGTGGGAGAGCATGGCGGCAAACCGCGCGGTGGCTATGCCGCACTCTTTGCGCACTCCAACGCCTCGCGAAAGCTGCCCGAGCGTACCAATTCGTTCAAGAAGATCATGGGCTATTTCGATGAGCTCTGGGCGCAGACTGTCGATCCCAAACGACCGGTCAAGCGCATCAATCTGGGATTTGGCAACCTCATGCCCGAGGAATTTGCCACCATCGATCTGTTCAGCGATATCGAGGCCGATGAGCGCGAGCGCGACCTGGCACGCGCCGTGCTGGCCGTGAAAGGCAAATACGGCAAGAACGCGCTGGTTAAGGGGCTGAGCTTTACCGCCGGCGCCACCGCGCGCGAACGCAACGATCAGGTAGGAGGACATCGTGCCTAAGTCCCAACAACAGCCGATGCGGCCACCGACACCTTTTGAACGCCTAGCGGACCCCGAGGGAAGACGTCGCTCCGCCGACCCCAGGCTCACCGCCAACGGCACCGTCCGTGCCGGCCGTGCCGCGCAGTTTATGCCCTTTGCCGCCCTCACGGGATACTACGAGCTCGTGCGTAAACAAGAGATCACCGCCGAGCCAAAATGCGAACTCACAGAAGAAAAAGCCCTCGAACTTTCGAAAAAGCTCGAGGGCCTCAAGCGCGGCGACTTGGTTCGTGTCACCTATTACGATACATACGGCTATCGCAGCCGCACCGGCATCCTCGACGAGGCGCTCCCTGCTTTCAAACTCCTCAAGCTCAAAGATATCGCCATCGACTTCGACGACATCCAGGACATCGAGCTACGCGGACGAGCCTAGACAAGGACGCGCATCCAAGGCAAGGCCTACAGCCTCATGACGTAGTAACCCGCATCTCTCACGGCAGCCTCAAGGACACCGCGATCGATCGGCCGCTTGGAGCGCACGCGCGCTGTGTGGTCCGCATACGTCACCGTTGCCCACACGCCATCCAGCGCATTGAGGGCATTGGCTACGTTCTGAGCGCAGCCGTCACAGCTCATGCCGCCGATGAGCAGCTCATCGCTATAGGGATAGTGCGATGCATCGGTATCCACCACAACAACCTTTTTGGCCTTCTTACCGCTCGCGCCATCGCTGCAGCAGCTCTTTCCGTGTGTCGAAGCGACAATGCGACGCAGTCCAAAAAACATGCCGACGGCAATGACGGCCAACACGATGAGATTCGCAGGGTTGAGCAAGTCGCTCATGCGTTCCCCTTTCAAGTAGCACTATCTAGATACCCCCATGGGGTGTCCTCATCTTAACCCAAAATCGTGTCCGTTCGGTCAATTAGTTTCCCTCTTCAAACTTTTTTGTTGACCATAGCTTGCTTTCGTGTATAAGTTTTCCTTGGCTAACAACTGAGGACCCGAAAGGAGCATCGTGACTCGAACCATTGACATCCCAACATACCAAACGGCTGTCGTGCGAAACTGCTCCCCTACGCTCGCAGGTATCAAGCCGGCTTCGCTCTTTACCTATCCCGGCGTTTACGCCAACCAAAACGGAAAACCCAGCGCCGACCATATCGAAGAGCGACGCTCTCGCCTGCTCTCCGTCATAACCCAATGCAACCGCGAGCTCCAGCCACTCGGGATCCATATGAGCGTTTTGGTCTGGCGCCCCTGCGGAGCGCTCATCTATGTGTACCGCCCTGCGGACCTCATGCGATACCTCTCCGACCCCCGTGCCACGACGGCGCTAGCCGCCGAAGGTTACGATGTCCACAACCTGCCCGCATCCCTGGTGCATCTCGCCGCGCGCATCACGCTGGCAAGCAGCAATGCCGCAGAAAGCGCCTATGAAGGCAGCGTCTGCGCACTCGCGCGAAATAGACACTGCGATACGGGGTGCATATGCGAGTTCCCCCACGAAATTGGCTATTTTTTGGGCTATCCCTACGAAGATGTCCATCAGTTTATCGTCCAGCACGGCGAAAACTATAAGGTCTTTGGCGCATGGAAGGTATACACAAACGTTGAGCAGGCGCTCACGACCTTCGATTCCTATCGCGCATGCACGCAATACCTTACCTACATCTATCAACAGGGCTGCACCCTGGGACAACTTGTCCAGGCAACCCGATAGAGCATACAAAACGCGGCCGCACGCCGCACAACCGAAAGGAAAACATATGAGCAAGATCGCCGTCGTCTACTGGAGCGGTACAGGCAACACCGAGGCCATGGCAAACTTCGTTGCCGAGGGCGCAACCGGTGCCGGCGCCGACGCAGAGGTCATCTCCTGCGCCGACTTCTCTGCCGACAAGGTCGCCGAATATGATGCCTTCGCCTTCGGCTGTCCCGCCATGGGTTCCGAGGAGCTTGAATACGATGAGTTCCAGCCCATGTGGGATGAGGTCAAGGAGACCCTCGGCGACAAGAAGGTCGTCCTCTTTGGCTCTTTTTCGTGGGCCGAGGGCGAATGGATGGACAACTGGAAGGCGGACGCCGACGAGGCGGGCGTCAACGTCGTGGACTCCACCATCTGCTACGACGCGCCCGACGACGAGGGCGAGACCGCTTGCAAGGCCCTCGGAGCCGAGCTCGCGTAACGAACCCAGGGCCTCCAAGAGAGCCTGCATCAAAGCGCATCCCCATCCCTACAAAAGAGCGGGGGCTGGATTCAAGTCCAGCCCCCGCTCTTTTGTAACGGCAGTTACACCAACCGGCTACGAAATATTGCCCAGGAACGCCTTGGTGCGCTCGCTCTTGGGGTGGTCGAAGACCTCGCTCGGCGTACCCTCTTCCACAATGACGCCGCCGTCCATAAAGACGACGCGGTCGGCGACATCGCGGGCAAAGCCCATCTCGTGCGTCACGACGATCATGGTCATGCCGTCGCGCGCCAAGTCGCGCATGACGCCCAGGACGTCGCGCACGAGCTCGGGGTCGAGCGCCGAGGTGGCCTCGTCAAAGAGCATGACGTGCGGGTTCATCGACAGGGCGCGGGCGATGGCGACGCGCTGCTGCTGGCCGCCCGAAAGCTGACTCGGCATAAAATCGATGCGCTCGGCCAGGCCGACCTTGGTCAGCTCCTCGATGGCGATCTTCTCGGCCTCTTCCTTGCTGCGCTTGAGCACCTTCTGCTGCGCAAGCATGACGTTCTTTTTGACTGACAGGTGCGGGAACAAATTGAACTGCTGGAACACCATCCCCAGATGCGTGCGCACCTTGTTAAGGTCGACGCCCTTGGCGCACACGTCCACACCCTCAACGACAATCGAGCCACTCGTGGGATGCTCAAGACGGTTGATGCAGCGAAGCATCGTCGACTTACCCGAGCCCGAGGGACCCAGGACCACGACGACCTCGCCCTTATGCACATCCAGATCGATATCGCGCAGGACCACGTTATCGCCAAAGGCCTTCTGGAGGTTCTTGATGCTGACGACAACCTCGTTCGAGTTATTGGTTTCGCTCATGATAGGACCTCCTTACAGACCGGCGATGTGATCGGCGGGCGTCGCGACGACCTGCCCGGCGCTCTTGGCGGGACGCTTCTTCTTGGTCTCGGCCGTACCCAAAAGCCTCGCCTCAAGGCCGCTCACCAAGCGAGCGAGCGGCAGGGTGATGACCAGATAGAACAGGGCGGCAACCACGTACGGCGTAATGGAGCCCGTCGTGGCCACGATGGTGCGGGCGTTCATGACGATCTCGACCACGCCCACGGCCGCGAGCAGCGACGTATCCTTGTAAAGCAGGATGAACTCACTGGTCAACGTAGGCAGGACATTACGGAACGTCTGCGGAATCATAACGTAGAGCAGTGTCTGGAAGGCGTTCATGCCCAGCGAGCGCGCGGCCTCGTTCTGGCCCTTGGGGATCGACTGAATACCGGCGCGGAAGATCTCGCACAGGTAGGCGGACGAGTTCATGGCCATGACGATGACGCCCAGCACATAATCGTCAACCTTGACGCCGGCCAGCGGCAGGCCAAAGAACGCGATGTAGATCTGCAGGAACGCCGGCGTACCGCGGATGATATTCACATAGATGCCGGCAAGGCAACGCAGGATGCGCGACTTGGAGATGCGCATGAGTGACAAGGCAAAGCCAAAGGGAATGGCCAACGGAAATGCCACGAGCACGATCGAGAGCGACATGAGGAAGCCTTTGAAGACGATCGGCAGGCTCTGAACCAAAATGACCGGGTTCAGGAACAGGCGAAGGAACATGTTGGAATTCCATGCCTCGACCCACGGCTGCTCCTTAAGGTCGGCCAGGAAGTTATCGAAGGCCGTCACGCCCTTGATCTCCACCGACGGAATCTTGGAGATCTTCTTGGTCGACCCGTCGGCGAGCGTATAGGTGCCGCTAAAGGCCTCATCGCCGCCCTCGACGGGGAAGGTCACGCCGTAAACCTCGACACGGAAAAAGCCGCCGGCAGGCGCCGTCTCGCCAAAGTCAATCTTGAGCGTCTGGCCGTCAGCCTTGCACGTGGGCTTCATGGGCGTACGATCCATGAGGTCCTCGCCCGAGAGCATCGTCAATCGCGTGTCATCGGTACCAAACGTCGTGCCGTCGACAAACGTCAAAGAAAGACCGCTCAGCTCCTCGTCGGCATCGGCCTGAACTTCCCAGGTAATGCGCGTCTCGGTGCCGCCGACCACATCGCTGCCCGAACCGGTGTTGGGTCGGGCGGTAATCTTTGCGGTCTCAAGCGCCTGGGCGGTCGTGGGCGCATATGCCCCCGCGCACACCAGCGCGAGCGCCACGGCCATGACGCAGGCTAGCTTTTGGAGCAAGACGGGCAGTGGAAAACGCTGCTCAGCGGCCCCTTTGTTCAGTCGAGACAAGGTGGCTCCTATCGTAGAAGTTGCCGGCAAAACGAGACGGAAACGCTCTCCGTCAAGAGAAACGCAAAGGCCCTCTCCGCCAAAACGGAAAGGGCCCGCGTGCAATCAAGTAGCTATTTTACTTGATGTTGTACTTAGCCATAAGGGTGTCAACGGTACCGTCATCGGTCAGGTCCTTGATGGCCTGGTTGACGTCGTCCTTGAGCTTAGTGTTGCCCTGGTTGATGGCGATGGCGTACTCCTCGCCGGTGCTGATCTGCTTGATGGTCTGGCAGGTGTTGAACTGCTCGGCGGTCAGCTGGCTGGCGACGGAGCGGTTGGTCACCACGGCGTCACCCTTATCGGACTGCAGGGCGCTGAAGCACTCGGTGGCGTCCTTGTAGGGAACAATCTTGGCCTTGGGGAAGTTCTCCTGGGCAAAGGCCTCGGCGGTCGAGCCAGACTGGACGATGATGGTAGCGTCGGCGTTGTTGAGCTTCTCGCTGTAGTTGTCGGCCGTGATGTCGGTGTTATCGACCTTGGTCACGATAGCCTGATCGTCCATGTAGTAGGAATCAGAGAAAGTGACTTCCTTCTCACGCTCGGGCGTGTCGGTGATAGCCGCGATGGAAACGTCATACTTGGCGCCCGAAGCGACGCCCGGAACCAGCGTGTCAAAGTCATTGTTGACATACTCGACATCCAGGCCCAGCTTGTCGCCGATAGCCTTGATGAGCTCAAGGTCAAAGCCCTGGTAGTCGCCGTTGTCGTCCTTGTACTCAAACGGAGCGTACTCGGCAGAGGTGCCGACGGTCAGCGTACCGTCCTTGACGAGCGCGTACTCCTTGGAGCCATCGACCTTCTCGACCTTCGCGTCGTCAGAGCTGCTGGAACCGGCATCGGAACCAGAGGTGGCGTTGGACGAGCCGCAACCCGTCAGTGCAAGAGCGAGTGCCATGGCACCCGTGGCGGCAAATGCGCCAAGCTTCTTAAGCTTCATGATCAGTCTCCTTCCAATGACCCCACGTGATTCAGAGGTCTGCAAAAACTGAGGGCTATTATGCACCCGCTTGTAAGAATCTGCAATTAGAAAACTGATTGAAACAAATCCATAACGTGAATGAAGCATTCCACTTTGTGACAGTTATTACTGCTGCAATGACTTTAATAGTTTGATTTCAGCTGCATAACCTGCAAGTTCGTTCGGTGTCTCCAAAATGAACGGCAGTGCACGCAAACGGCTATTCGATACAATATTCTGCATAACCTGCATACCGGCGCCAAACTCCTCGCTGCCAAGGTATCCCTTGCCGATGCACTCGTGACGATCTTTATGGGCGCCACAGGGATTCTTTGAATCGTTGATGTGTACGGCATGCAGGCGATCGATGCCCACCACGCGGTCGAACTCGTCGAGTACGCCGTCCAGATCATGGATGATGTCGTAGCCGGCATCGCTCACATGACAGGTGTCCAAACAAACGCCCAGCTTATCGGACAGCTCTGGGCACTTGGCGGCAACGCCCTCGATAATGCACGCCAGCTCTTCAAAGCTACGGCCCACCTCGGTGCCCTTGCCCGCCATGGTCTCGAGCAACACCGTCGTCTGCTGTCCCTCAAACATCACCTGGCACAGCGTGTCGACAATCATCTGAATGCCGGCGTCTGCCCCCTGTCCCACATGCGCACCGGGATGGAAGTTGTAGTAATTGCCGGGCAGCGCTTCCAGACGCTGCAAGTCCTCGGCCATTGCCTCCAAGGCAAACTCGCGCGCCCGCTCTTTAGCCGAACAGGGGTTATAGGTATACGGGGCATGAGCCACGAGCGGACCGAAGTCGTTTTGCGCCATAAGCTCGCGCAGAGCCGCCACGTCATCCATATCAAGGTCTTTTGCCTTGCCACCACGCGGGTTGCGCGTGAAGAATGCAAAGGTATTGGCGCCAATGGATAGCGCCGTCTCCCCCATTGCCCGATAGCCCTTCGTCGTCGAAAGATGACACCCGATCGTTAGCATCTCCAACTCCCCCTCATCAGTTGCGGTGAAATAGTTCCTGTCGATGCCCTATTCTGCCGCAAACAGGAACTATTCCACCGCAACTTATAAAAGGGGCATCAGGAACGCGTTTTGCAAAAGGCTTTAAGCGCGGCCGTTACGGGGCCAGGCTGGAAACGTCGGCGCACATCGTCGAGACGCTCAGGGATATCGATGTGCTGCGGGCAGTGACGTGCGCATTTGCCGCATTTGACGCAATTGCTCACCAACTTGGGCTCACTCGTCCGCACCGCGCTCGCCGTAAAATACTGCGACAGGCCCGTAAACCAGCTGTGCGCATAGCTTGCGTTGTAGGCGGCGAAACACCCAGGGATATTGATGCCTTTGGGACACGGCATGCAGTAGCCGCAGCCCGTACAGGGCACGCGATTCGATTTCTCAAACTCTCCCAGCACACGCGCGATGGTATCGAGCTGCTCTGTCGTCATCGAATTCGGCAGTGCGCGATCCGCCAATGCCGCGTTCTCGTCCACCTGCGCGGTATCGGTCATGCCCGAAAGCAGCATCGTGACTTGAGGATGGTTCCACACCCACGAAAGGCCCCAGGCGGCAGGAGTGCGCAAATGCGGGTCAGGGGCGCCATCGAGCACAGCGCGGGCCCGCGGCGGCAGCTTGCCCGCTAAACGCCCGCCCAGCAGCGGCTCCATCACAAACACCGCGAGCCCGCGCTCCGCAGCCGCCATGAGTCCCGCCGTCCCCGCTTGGTAGCGCTCTCCAGCGTAGTTGTACTGGATCTGGCAAAAATCCCAGTCATACGCGTCAAGCATCGTGAGGAAGTCCGCCGCACTGCCGTGATACGAAAAACCTATCTGGCGAATACGCCCCGCAGCCTTTTGGTGCGCAATCCAGTCCTCGATGCCCAACGCCACCACGCGCTCCCACTGGGCGGGCGAGGTGATGTTGTGCATAAGGTAGTAGTCGATATGGTCGGTCCGCAAACGGTGCAGCTGCTCGTCAAAAAAGCGGTCGAAATCCTCCGCACATTTGCACGAAGCGTGCGGCAACTTAGTCGCCAGCAACACCCGGTCACGCAGCCCCAAGCGCTCAAGTGAGGCGCCCACGCACACCTCGTTACCGGGATAAAGATACGCAGTATCCAGATAATTAATCCCCTGTTCCACCGCACGGGAAATGATGGCATCGGCCGTCTTCGCATCGGGGTGTCCCGGCGCACCGGGAAATCTCATGCAGCCCAGACCCAGAGCAGATATTCGGTTACCACTTTTGGGGTCAACGCGGTATTGCACGGCCCCTCCTTTCGCCATCAGCGCCCCGGCAAGACGAAACACAATGGTCACGCGGCCGAAACATCGTGGAATCGCAATCGAGAACGTATCGTAACGCAGCAGAAATCGAGCTGTCACGGCACCGCTTTAACATCAGCAAAAAGCCCGATGAAAGGAGCAACAAACAAATACGGCCATCCGGTGCACGCAGCATGGTCCGGCGGCATACAATCCATCAGGCGCCCCTTACGCGGGTGCCTTTTATATGGGGAGATGATTCGCATGCAGATCAACAAGGTCGCCTTTATCGGCAAGGGCGGTGTCGGGCTACTCTACGGCAGCATGATTGCCAAGGCCCTCGGCAATGACGCCGTCGAATACGTTATGGATGACGCCCGTTTTGAGCGTCACGCAAACGATGCGCTCACCGTCAACGGCAAGCCCTGTGCGCTCAAGTCCGTCCGCGCCAGCAAGGCAACGCCCGCCGATCTGGTCATCCTGACGGTCAAGACCACCGGTCTCGACCAAGCACTCAAGACTATGGAGCGCGTCGTGGGACCCAATACGCTCATCGCCTCGCTGTGCAACGGCATCACGAGCGAGCAAAAGATTGCCGAGCGCTTTGGCTGGGAGCATACCGTTCTTGGTATTTGCCAGGGCATGGACGCTGTGTTTCTCAACGGAGAGCTCACCTTTACCAACACGGGCGAAATCCGCTTTGGCGCGGCGGCCGGTACGGATCCCGCAGCCATCACCGCAATCGACGAGCTCTACACGCGCTGCGGCATCGCACACACCGTCGAGAGCGACATTGCGCACCGCATGTGGGCCAAACTCATGCTCAACGACGGCATCAACCAGACCTGCATGGCCTACGGCGGCACGTACGGAAGCGCCACGGAGCCGGGCTCCGAGCAGCGTCGCTGCCTTGTTTCCGCCATGCGCGAAACGCTTGCGGTCGCCAACGCCGAGGGCGTTGAGCTGACCGAGGCAGACCTGACGCAGATGGTGCACCTCATCGAAGGAATCGATCCCGCCGGCATGCCCTCGATGGCGCAAGACCGCGTCGCGCGGCGCAAAACCGAGGTCGAGGAGTTCGCCGGCACCATCTGCCGTCTGGCGGCCAAGCACGATATCCAGGCACCGCAGAACGAATGGCTCTATCAGCGCATTCGCGATATCGAGGCAAGCTGGTAGCGCCCGACTCACCACGTCAACAGACTCAACAGCAAAGCCGCCGCAAGGGCACTCCCCTTACGGCGGCTTTCATCTTCATCTATAACCAGTAGTCGATGTCCCGACGGTCAGAGCTGCGACTCCGAGGCCTGGCCCTCATCGTCGCGACAAAGGACTACACCCGCACTTCCCAGCAGCGCGGCCGCAATCAGCGCGCCAACCACGATTGGAGCAGCCCCGCATGACCCCTGCATGCCCGCAATGAGCGCGGCCGTAGGACCAAGGCAACCAAGCGTCAATGCAACGGCGGCAACGGCGATATCTCGAGCATTCACAAGACCACTTCCTCCACGAGAAAGACTTTGTTTCTCGTGACTTAGTGTGCCCCGTGCCCATATGCGCGGCGTACGGCCACGGTAAGCGCTCTGTTAACTCAAGCATGCACAAAAAACGGACGCCTTTACGTTGCCCAAAGGCTCGGTAAAGACGCTCGCCCGTCATGTCCAATTGGCTTATGGCAGATTACCAACCGGTATAGTAGTCGGTGGTTCCGGCTGCGCAGCCGGAGTCATAGACCTTGCACTCACCCTTGGAACCGGTAAACGTGGAGCCTTGGGCCTTATCGCCCGCGGCAACGACATAGTAACCATCGGAATCGCGCCAAAAGCCCTCGGAATCCTGCGTCCACTCGCCCGTGCGGTGGTGATACAACACGTTGCTGCTGTAATAAGTCTCGCGGCGGCCGTTATAGTTATTGACGCCGCTCGAGCGCGTCAGACCCGAGCCGTTCGCGTAATACGCAGCAGACGTATAAGACGAGCCGAAGCCGGCGTTGTAATACGAAGCCTGAACGGCCTCAGCGGCCTCGGCTTCGGCTGCGGCAGCCTCGAGCGCCTCGCGCTTGGCATCCTCAAGCGTGGAGCGAAGCTCGTCGAGCTCGGTCGACTTGGCGTCGACTTCCCCCATCGTCAACAGGCTACCCGCACCGTCGATGCAACCCTGCAACACAGCGCGCTCGTCATCGGTAGCATAGTCGCCATACATATTCATAATGATCTGAGCGCGCATCTCCAGGGAATCGCGCTTTGCCCCCATCGAGGCGTTCCACTCCTGCATAGAGCCATAACCGTCGCCGCGGTAGTCGACGGGCTGCACCAGCGTCGCCTCGGACGGCGCAGATCCGACCGTATCGGATAGTGTTGCCGCATGGGCATCAGTTGCGCCGGCGCCCGCCAAAAGTGCCACGGTCAGAGCGGCGGAAAGGGCGGCGGCTTTCGGTTTTCGTGAATCGATCCTCATGTAGCTGGAAACCTCCGTAGTGCGTTTTTGCTGCGTGTGAGCTGCGTGTGATTCAATCGCGCTGCATAGTACCCCGAGCAAATCGCGACCTGCGGTTTTACTCAAAAGGCGCACGTCAATTGCGTAAAACTCACATCCTCTCAACAGGAGTTTTCCACAACTCGAATGCATAAAGCATGTCAAAAACCCTGTTTTTGCACCCTCTCTATGCAAAAAAGGCGCCTGTGCAACCATTGTTCGCACAGGCGCCTTGAGCAGGCATTTTATGCAGTTATACCTATCGAGTCGCAAGGGGTCCTTGCACAAGTCGCCTTACTCGTCCAGCGCGGCGAAGGCCTGCTTCAGATCCCAAATGATGTCCTCGGCGTTCTCGGTACCGATGGAAAGACGGATCGTGGAGGGCGTGATGTTCTGCTCGGCGAGCTCCTCGGCAGAGAGCTGGGAGTGCGTGGTGGTAGCCGGGTGCACGACGAGCGACTTGACGTCGGCCACGTTGGCGAGCAGCGAGAACACCTGCAGATGATCGATGAACTTCCAGGCAGCCTCCTGGCCACCCTTAATCTCAAAGGTGAAGATCGAAGCGCCGCCGTTGGGGAAGTACTTCTGATAGAGCTCGTGATCGGGGTGCTCAGGCAGGCTCGGGTGGTTCACCTTGGCGACATGGCTGTCACCAGCCAGGAACTCAACGACCTTCTTGGTGTTCTCGACATGGCGGTCGACGCGCAGCGACAGGGTCTCGGTGCCCTGGAGCAGGACCCAGGCGTTGAACGGGCTGATGCAGGCGCCCTCGTCACGCAGCAGGATAGCGCGGACATAGGTTGCGAAGGCGGCGGGACCGGCAGCCTCGGCAAACGAAACACCATGGTAGGAGGGGTTGGGCTCAGCGATTTGGGCGTACTTTCCGCTCGCCTTCCAATCGAAGTTACCGCCGTCGACGATCACACCGCCCAGCGAGGTGCCGTGGCCGCCGATGAACTTGGTTGCGGAGTGGACAACGATGTTGGCGCCATGCTCCAGCGGACGGAACAGATACGGGGTGCCGAAAGTGTTGTCGACGACAACCGGCAGACCGTGCTTCTTGGCGATCTCGGAGATGGCGTCGATGTTGGGGATGTCAGAGTTGGGGTTGCCGAGCGTCTCGAGATAGATGACCGTGGTGTTGTCCTTGATGGCACCCTCAACCTCTTCCAGGTTATGAGCATCGACAAACGTGGTCCCGACGCCAAACTGGGAGAGCGTATGCTCCAGCAGGTTGTAGGAACCGCCGTAGATGGTCTTCTGAGCCACCACGTGGTCACCGGCCTGGGCAAGAGCCTGCAGGGTATAGGTGATGGCAGCGGCACCGGAGGCGACGGCAAGACCGGCCACGCCACCCTCGAGCGCGGCGATACGGTCCTCAAAGACGCCCTGGGTGGAGTTGGTCAGACGGCCGTAGGTGTTACCAGCATCGGCAAGACCAAAGCGATCGGCGGCGTGCTGGGAGTTGCGGAACACATAGCTCGTGGTCTGGTAGATAGGCACGGCGCGGGAGTCGGATGCGGGGTCGGCGCTCTCCTGGCCAACATGAAGCTGCAGGGTATCGAAACCAAAGGTGTGCTCGGGGTTGTTGATGAACTGGCTCATGATGATCTCCTTGATCGAACAAAAGTAAATAAAAAGAGAGAAGTAAGTCGCTGTCTCCTGATCACGCCGACGGGCGCAAACAGGAGCCCGGCATTCGTCTTGGTAAGCAATTCATATGCGGGCCTCCTTTCGCATCCCGGTTCCGTGGTTGGCTTAATTACCTACCGCCTTTGTGTGTTTTGAATAGTACGAGCATTATTTCCCTCGGTCAATCACTTAAAAGCGCTAACCTGTTATCGTTTTTATAGATAACAATCGGAAGGATTGCGTCGATGACCCTCCAGCAGCTTCGTTTTCTGATCGCCGTGGCAGAGTCCGGCTCAATCAACGCCGCAGCTCAGCGCCTCTATACCGCTCAGTCCAACATCTCAAACGCCGTCAAAAGCCTGGAACAGGAGCTCCATCTGGAGATCTTTACGCGCTCCAGCCGCGGCGTCACGCTCACCAACGACGGCACCGAGCTTTTGGGCTATGCGCGTCAAGTCGTAGAGCAGGCCGATATGCTCGAGGCCCGCTACGAGGACGGCGGCACGCCCCAGGCGCGCCTTGCCATCTCGGCCCAGCATTACGCTTTTTCGGTCGAGGCCTTCGTCAACGTCGTCGAGCGCTGCCGGGACAGCAAGTTCGAATTCATCATGCGCGAGACCACCACGTCGCAGATCATCGATGACGTCCGCGCGTTTCGCAGCGACATCGGCATCCTCTATCTGGACGACTTTAACGCCCGCGTTCTGCAGAAGGCCTTCGCCGATGCCCGCGCTAGCTTCCATCCCCTCTTCGACGCGACGGTCCACGTCTTCGTTAGCGAGCGCCACCCGCTCGCACGCCGCCCGCAGCTGTCCCTTGCCGACCTTACACCCTATACGCGCTACAGCTTTGAGCAAGGCACCTCGAGCTCCTTCTATTACGCCGAGGAACCTTTTAGCTATATCCCTTGCGACCGCAACATACGAATCTCGGACCGCGGAACACTTACTAACTTACTTATCACGTCGAACGGTTACACCCTGTCGACCGGTGTCCTCTCCAATGAAATGCAATGGGGTATGGCATCGATCCCGTTAGCAGACGCCCCAACGATGCACGTAGGCTATATCATGCACGACGAGCGCAAGCCCTCTCCCCTCTTGCAGCAATACCTCGACGAGCTCAACCGCATCATCCGTGCCAACTAACTGTCGGAAGACGGGGTAGAAATCGTAGATTGCTAGCCCCCGGCGGGCATGGCGCTACAATGGTCACTCACACGAAACGTACCCAACGAAAGGAAGCCCGTGAAGGTCATCATCTATACCGACGGCTCGGCCCGATCAAATCCGGGACGCGGCGGCTACGGCGCCGTGCTCAAATACACCAACCCCGCCGGCAAGACCTTCACCTCCGAGCTTTCGCGCGGCTACGCCAAGACCACCAACAACCGCATGGAGCTCATGGCGGTCATCGTGGCGCTCGAGGCACTTAACCGCCCCTGCGAGGTCGAGGTCCATTCCGATTCGCAGTACGTCGTCAACGCCTTCAACAAGCACTGGATTGACGGCTGGAAAAAGCGCGGATGGAAAACCGCCAACAAGCAGCCCGTCAAGAACCGCGACCTGTGGGAGCGCCTACTCGCCGCCAAAAGCAAGCACAAGGTTGAGTTCATCTGGGTTAAGGGTCACGCCGGCCATGAGCTCAACGAGCGCTGCGATGAGCTCGCCACCACGGCGGCCGACGGCAGCAACCTCGATATCGATACCGGCTTTAACGAGAGCGACCTGTAACGGCGTTTTCGCACGCTATTTCCTGCCCCCTCGCGCTACACTCATCCTGTAGACCAAACAACGCAGGGGGGACGTATGCTGCGCATCGCGACCATCGGCACATCCATGATCACCGACGACTTTATCCAAGTCGTCAACGCCAACGACCAAGCCGCGTTTGTGGGCACGCTTTCACGCGATGCCAATCGCGGTGCTGCCTTTACCGCCGAGCGCGATGGCGAGCGAAACTTTATCTCACTCGATGAGCTTGCGGCAGCCGCCGACGTCGACGCCGTCTATATCGGCAGCCCCAACGCACTTCACTACGAGCAGGCCCTTGCCTGCATCGCCGGTGGCAAGCACGTCATCGTCGAGAAGCCCTTCTGCGCCACCGAAGCGCAGGCGCTGGAAGTCTTCCGCGCTGCCGAGGCAGCAGGTGTCGTGGCCCTCGAGGCCATGCGTCCCCTCCACGATCCCGCCTTCCACGCCATCGAGGACGCCCTGGGCGAGATCGCCCCCATCCGCCGCGCCTCATTGCGCTTTGGCAAATATTCCTCGCGCTACAACGAGATTCTCGCGGGACGCGCCACCAATATCTTCGACTGCAATATGGCATCGGGTTCCCTCATGGACATTGGCGTCTACACCGTCGAGCCCATGGTCGAGATTTTCGGCATGCCCTCCGGCCTTACGAGCATGATTACTCTGCTCGACCCCACCACGCGACAGCTCACGCACGGCCCCATCGACGGCTGCGGATCCATCCTCGCCAGCTACGGCGGTGGCCGTATCTCCGTCGAGCTCGCGCACTCCAAAATTACGAATGACCTGCTGCCCTCGCAGATCGAAGGCGAGCGTGGCACTATCCAGATCGATCATCTGTCCACGCCCCGCAACGTCCGCATCGACTACCGCGGCGACGTCGTACGTGGCTCGGCGACCGAGGCACCGCGCGAACAGGGCGACAACGGCCGCGTGCTCGACCTGCCCGAATCGAGCAACACTATGGAATACGAACTCACAGACTTTATCAGCGCCATCGGCGGCATCGATAACGTTAAGGAAGAGATTTGGGAGACCCCGGCGGGACGCCACGAGCTTGGCCACTACCGCGATGTCACGCTCGTCTCACTGCGCATCATGGATGCCGTGCGCCAGCAGGCCGGCATTACCTTCCCGGCCGATGCAGGCAAGCAGGCATAGCGATGGGTCTCTTCGATACGTTCTTCTCCAGCGTCACCGGTGGCAGTCGAGAGCCTCAAAAACCATCAAACGTCGAGCTCGAGCTGCGCCGCAGGCTTACTGTGCTCGCAAGCGACGAGGCCACTCAAGACGCTCCCCTGCGCTATTTCCTGCGCTGGGAGGGGCAAGTCCAGGGCGTCGGTTTTCGCTTTACCAACACCAACCTCGCGCAGGCACGCGCACTCACCGGCTGGGTGCGCAACATGGAAGACGGCTCAGTCGAGATGGAGATACAGGGGGCTCCGGCAAACATCCTATCTCATCTCGAGGCGCTTCATGCCTCCTACGAGCGCATGGGAACGCGTTTTCGCCTCGTAGACGCCCAGACCCGAGCCCCACTTGCCAATGAAGACGGTTTCATTCCTCGTTATTAGTATTGTGTGCTAAATACGGTATCATTTACCTACGACCGTTGATAGAAAAGAGGCGAGGCGCATGGCGGTGCAAAGAAGGAATACCAAGCAGCGAAAGCTGGTTCTCGACGCCGTGCGCCAAAGCTATAACCATCCCACCGCCGACGAAATTTACAACGTCGTGCGCGCGCAGGATGACAAAATCAGCCGTGGTACGGTCTACCGCAATCTCAATCTCTTGGCCGACGCCGGCGAGATCCTCTCCATCAAGACGCCGGGCGGCAGCCGCTTCGATCGCACGATCGAGCCGCACGCACATATCATCTGCACCTCGTGCAGCCGCGTCATCGACGTACCGCTCCCCTTCGATGCCCAGCTCGACGCCAAGGCATCCGAGCAAATCGGCTGGCACGTCACATCGCACTACACCATCTTCGAGGGTCTCTGCCCCGACTGCCGGTAGATGTTTGGGACATGCCTACACAGCAAGTAGACGACGCAGTTCTTCTTCGACCGTGCGCGCGTAGCGGACGCGGTCGTTGATGCCGCGCATGCTGGGGTTGCAGCTCTCCATCAGATAGGGATGGCCCACCACGTTGAGCATGTCGCGGTCGTTTTCGTTATCGCCAAACGCCATCATCTCATCGGGCGAAATACCCAGGGCACGACCGTAATCGGCAAGCGCGGAGCCCTTGCCCGAACCGAAACCGATAAAGTCCGTCCACTCGGTTCCCGACGTCATCACATCGACCCGGTCGCTAAAGCGACGCACGAAATACTCCAGCGCCGCCGGCTGCTCTGTCTCGGGCGTTTGAAACGCAATCTTAATAACATCCTCGTCAATGTCCTCGGGACGGTCGACCACCGCCACATCGCAATGGACCTCGTAACGCAAATGGTCGATGAACGCATCGTTGCCGCTTATGGTGTAGAGGTGCCCCTCGCAGGAAAGGGTCACGTCGGCATGGGGGTAGGCGACCACGGCATTCGCGATATCCATAGCAAGGCTACGCTCCATGGAACGCTTGACAACGGCATGCCCCTCGCTCATCACCAGGGCTCCGTTTTCGCACACATAGGCGAGCTCATCGGCCACCGGGGCAAACAGATAGCGCAAGCTCGCATATTGACGGCCGCTCGCCGGCATAAACACGATACCGCGACGATGCAGCTCATCAATGAGCTCAAAGGCCTCGGGGCGTGGCTCGCGCTCCCCAGGATGCAGCAACGTACCATCCAAATCACAGGCGATCAGCTTGATTCCCTCAAGACCCATATGTTCCCCCAAAGCATCTCATCAACAGCAAGACGGACTTTGAATAGTTGCCTCTCAAAGTCCGTCTTACGCATACGCACGCTAACCGCGCGCCTTCTTTACGATCGTAAAGTCGGGAGCCATACTCACAACAACATCCGTCGCGCTCGATGCAAAGCGTCGACTGGCATCGAGCTCGCGTGTGGCCACCGAGAGCCGAACGCCCCCGATGCCCCGGAGCATACGACCCAAAACCGGTTGCACCGGCGTATACATGCGCACGGTATGCTCGTCCGAGTCGCCCCGGAAGAGTGGCGCATGCATGTTGCCGATCTCCCAGCACGCATGCGCGAGCGCAATCGGATCCATGCGGTCGACTTCGACCATATAAACCTCGGCGCTGCGCGGGCGCACGACAACCACTACGGGCACCGTGCCCGTGCGGTCGACAGCGAGCACGTCACCGTCGGCAAGACGACCGCCGTCGGCAGTATCCAGCCGAACATCGATCGTGCGCCCCAGCTCCGTCACGCCCACAAACGCGCATACATCGGCCTGGTCCCAATCGAGCAGTAACTCGTCAACTTCAAAGACGCCGCCCAACTTCCGGCGAAGCAGGAGTTCATAGGACGGATCGTTGAGATTTCCCAAGAATGTCGTCGAAACCAAGCGTTCAGGCATACTCTAGCCCTCGACCTCAACGAGCTCGATATCAAAGTTGAGGTCCTTGCCGGCGAGCTCGTGGTTGGCGTCGAGCGTCACGGCCTCGGGCGTCACATCGATGACGACGGCGGGGACGGGCATGCCGCTCGGCGTGGACAGGAAGAGCTTCATGCCCTTCTCGATCTGCTCGATGTTGGGAACCTGCTCGGCCGGGAAGGTCAGGACCATCTCGGGGTTGTGCTCGCCGTAGGCATCGGCAGCAGGAATGTGCACGGTCTTCTTCTCGCCCACCTGCATGTCGACAACAGCGGCGTCGAAGCCCTTGATCATCTGGCCGGCGCCGCAGGTGAACTCCAGCGGCTCGCCGCGATCGTAGGAGCTATCGAACTGCGTACCGTCGTCGAGCGTGCCGCGATAATGGGTCTTGACCTTCTTGCCCTGGTTGGACATGGTAACCTCCGTGATAAGGGCGGCGCACAACGCGGGCCGCCGTGAACATATGGCGCTAACTATACCCTAGTCATACAATTCAAAGACAGTTTGCAAAGAAACGCTGCAACCGGAGGAACCATGGCATATCCCGTATTTGACTTGCACTGCGACACCGCCGACCGCATCGGCTGGGCCACGCTCGATCTCGACCTGCGCTTTACCGCCGGCACCGACGGTTATTTTCCCGGCGACGAAACGCATCCGCAAGATTTCGACCTCATCGAGGGCAACGCCTGCGCCATCTCGCTCGCAAAGATCGGCAACACGCCGTGGGCACAGTGCTTCGCCACGTTTGTCCCCGACGAGATTCCCACCGCCCACGCCGCGCGCTTCCAGGCGCAGATCATGGCGCACATGAGCGGCCAGGCAATGCTCAACCACGACCGCATGGTCAACGTACGCAGCGCCGCTGACATTCGCCCTGCGCTCAAAGACGGCAAGGTCGCATGCATCCACACCATCGAAAACGCCACGTTCTTTGCCGAGGACCCCGCGTTGATCGAGGTGCTCAAGAACCTAGGCGTACTCATGTCATCACTCAGCTGGAACGCGCAGGGACCGCTCGCGAGCGGCCACGACACCCACGCTGGCCTCACAGCCGCCGGCATCGAGGCGCTCACGCAGATGGAGCACGCCGGCATGGTGCTCGACGTCTCCCACCTCAACGACGAGTGCTTTGACGAGGTTGTCGCCCACGCCACGCGCCCCTTCGTCGCCAGCCACTCCAACTCCCGCGCGGTTTGCGGCGTCAAGCGCAACCTCACCGACGACCAGTTCCGCACCATTCGCGACATGGGCGGCATCGTCGGCCTCAACTACTGCAGCGAGTTCCTATCCAACGACGCGACCGACGAGACCGCCGCAGATGTCACCTTCGACCAGCTGGCAGCCCATATCGAACACTGGCTCGACCTGGGCGGCGAAGATGCCATCGCGCTCGGCGGCGACTGGGACGGCGCCAAGGTACCCGACTTCCTCTCCGATGCCAGCAAGATGCCCGAATTCCAGAACATGCTCTCCAAGCACTTTGGCAAGACCGTGATGCAGAAGCTCTGCAGCGACAACGCGCTTGCCTTCTTTGAGCGTTATTAATTTCACATCCCTTGAGCGGGCCGGTATGCTGAGCGATCGACATGCCGGCCCGTCCCCAATCTGAAGGACCGCTTTTGACGCAGCAGTTTACGATTTCCGTATCCCGACCGGATGGGACGCCCATCCCCGTCGTCGTTACCAAAAAGCGCGTCAAGAACTTCAACCTACGCGTCACATCGAGCTGTGAGGTCCACGCCAGCGCACCGCTCGGCGCCAGCCGCGAGCGTATCGAAGCGTTTGTGAAGCGCAACAGCGCTTGGATTATCAGCCGACTTGCCCAACGCGAACAAGGTCAGACGACGGCACAGGAGCCGCTCAGTCCCCACTCGATCATTGCACTTTGGGGCAAGCCCATCACGGTACAGGATGCACTCGATCACAACTTTGCATCACCCGCACCACGGCCCAAGCAGGCTACCTTCGCAAGTTTTATGGGTACCGACGAATCGGACGAAGGCCCACAGGCCAAGCGGCGCGCAATCCTCGACGACCTAACGTCCGACGAGCTCCAGGCCCACATCGACCAGCTTTATACGTCCGAAGTCACATCGGCGCTGCGCGATATGGTGCACGCATACGAAATCGCAATGGGTGTCGCCGTTTCCCGCGTTTCCGTACGCAGCATGAAAACGCGTTGGGGCTCATGCACGCCCAAAACCGGCGTCATTCGCATCGCACGCGAGCTTGCCGCCTACCCCGTCGAATGCCTCGACATGGTTGTCGCCCACGAGCTCGTCCACTTGCTCGAGCCAAGCCACAATCAGCGATTCCACGCCCTGCTCGACACATACTGCCCCAACAATAGAGCACTGTCGCAGCGACTCAAAAAACCGCCCGCCAACGAGCTCTAGCGTCGGCTAGCGCACGCGCTCGATCTCGACGCCGCAACTTGCCAGGGGAAGACCGACGGGCGCCCAAGGCTTATCGAGCTTAACACGCACGCCAAGCAGCAAGGGGTAACGACGCAGCAGCATCTGGGCCACACCCTCGGCTGCAGCCTCGATGAGCTTAAACGTATGCTCGCGCAGATAGCCGTCGACATCGTGGCACACCGAGCCGTAATCAATCGAGGCATCAAGGTTATCGTGCTCCCCCGCCGCGCGCAAGTCGGCATAGAGCACCAGAGAAACGATGAACTTCTGACCCAGCGCGTTCTCCTCGGGATACACGCCATGGTTGGCAAAGACCTCGAGACCGTCGATAGTAATGCGGTCGGCATGGCGCAGGTCGTCATAGCTCACATGGGGCACCGCCGTTGCGGCGGAAATCTCGCCCCTGCCACGACGGGCAAGCTCGGCACCCTCGGTCTTGGTTGCATTCTCGGGCAGCTTTTTGTTAGTCATCGCGATCGTCTCCTTCGTTCAGAACCCCGACCGCGCATACCGACTACACGCGAATCGACAGGTTCTTTTTATCATCGCTCCAGTTGCAGGCATTGCGCGCGGGGCATGCAAAGCAGGCGCGCGACGCTTTGTCGGCTGCATAGAGCAGACGCTCAAGCGGCTGGCTATTCACGCGCAGCTTTCGATGGCCCAGAATGGCCGTCTTAATGGCTGCGGCATCTGCCGGCTCAAACGCCACGTCTTCGGGCATGCCGCCGAGAATCGCATCGGCGACGCGTTCGCTTGCAACATCATGGGATATACCCGATTCATACTGTTCATCTTTGCCGATATCGTGAAGAAGTGCCGTGGCGTAGATGACCTCGCGGTCAAATTCGAGTTGCTCTTCAAGATTCTTAATCCACATAATGCGCGCGACATCCAGCAGATGGTCAATACCGTGGCGGCAAAAGATGCGCCCCGATTCCAGCTGCGCAATGTTGCCCAGATGTCGCCGGAACAGCCCGTTGGCACAGATGTAATCAATGCGAGGCATGGCACCAAAGGGAGTCAGGCCCGAAGCCATAAAGCCGCGACGCGACGTTCCCTCATCGGTCTTCGATGCAAAGTCGTTGACGACTCTCATGGTTAGCGGCCCAGCATCCTAAAGAATCGCTCCTCGAGCGACGGATCGGTCTCAAAGACACCGCGACGAGCAAGCGTTACGGTCTTGGTACCGGGCTTTTGCACGCCGCGCATGGTCATGCACATATGCTCGGCTTCCATCAGTACGATCGCTCCTTGGGGAGCAAGATATTCCATGAGGGCATCGGCAACCTGTGTACACAGCTGTTCCTGCAGCTGCAGACGACGGGCATAGACCTCAACCGTGCGAGCGAGCTTAGACAGACCCGCCACGCGGCCGTTAGGGATATAGCCGATCGCAGCCTTACCATAAAACGGCAGCAGATGGTGCTCGCACAGCGAGTAAAACGTGATGTCGCGCTCGATAACCAAATCGTTCGAAGCGACGGCAAAAGTTTTGGACAGGTGCTCCTCAGCGCTCTGGTCCATGCCGCCGGCAATCTCGCCATACATACGGGCAACGCGTGCCGGCGTCTCCAGCAGGCCCTCACGAGTTGGGTCCTCGCCTATGCCCTCAAGCAACAGCCTTATGGCGGCCTCGACTTTTTCCTGATCGACCATCTGGGCCTCACTCTTCCGATTTTGCGTTCGCACTATGGTACCACGCCCTCCGGCATCGGCCACAAGCTACATAGTATGGGTCGAATAGACCGGATCGTCTCGCCAAAGCTCCACAGCATCGCAAAGCGCAACGCCCTCGCGCGCGGCACGAGCGCGCGTGGCGTTCATGTCGATCACGCGCTGATTACTCGAGCCCCTAAAGCGCAACGAGATATCGTGCAGATCTTGAACGAACGGACCGTCCACCAGCATGTCGAGGCAGGCAAGGATGCGGTCAGTCACCTCGGTATGATGACGGCCGCCCGGCATAAGCTCCTCGAGCACGTCGCCGGTGAAGCACCAAATAGTCTTCCCCGACTCTACAGGATAGGCCGCACGCACGCGTTCGATAAAGTCAACGAGCCCCGCCTGGTTCTCGGGTTCCATGGGCTCGCCACCCAGAATCGTCAGGCCATCAATAAAGGGATGGTCGAGACTCTCGATAATCTTATCCTCGACGGCGCGGTTGAACGGTTCACCCGCGGCAAAGTCCCACGCGACGGAGTTAAAGCAATTCTTGCACCCACGACGGCACCCACTCACAAACAGAGAAGTACGAACACCTTCCCCATCAGCAATGTCGAAATACTTAATGTTCGCGTAGTTCATAAGTAACCTTCCTGGGGGTCTGGAGTATATCATTCCGTCCTCAAACATTCTCGGCCTTTGGCCTGCGAAACTGCGGGCGGAACGATATACTCCAGACCCCTCGCGAGCAACACTCAATGAACGAAGCGAACATCGAGTATAGGGTTCGAGGTCCAATAAAAAATTTGTTGCAGCTCAACCGTTGCTGCAAGCAAACCGTTATTGCAAGTCAACTCATTTCCGCTAAGAACTTCGAGGAGTGAGCAGACCGCATGCTGCATCTCAACTACGTCAACTTGGCTGCCCCGTAGCGAGGCCCCGGACCTTTGCTCGATATGAGTTCCGCACGAACAGGAGGCGCCAGTGGCGCCTCCGTCGTGAGCCAGGACTGTCCGAAATAGCGAGTAAAGGTCCGGGGCCTCGCTACGGGGCAGCTTGGGATGGTTATTAGAGATGCAGCACGCGGTCGCGGATCTCCTCGGTTCGACCCTGGTTCCAGAACTGGGTACCGATGTAGCCGCACGTACGGCGGGCGACGTTCATCTTCTCCTGATCGCGGTTGCCGCAGTTGGGGCACTCCCACACCAGTTTGCCGTCATCCTCGACAATCTTGATCTCGCCGTCGTAGCCGCACACCTGGCAGTAATCGCTCTTGGTGTTGAGCTCGGCGTACATGATGTTGTCGTAGATGTACTGCATCACGCGAATGACAGCCTTAAGGTTGTCCTGCATGTTGGGAACCTCGACGTAGGAGATGGCCCCGCCCGGCGAAAGCTGCTGGAACATGCCCTCAAACTTAAGCTTATCGAAGGCATCGATCTCCTCGGACACGTGGACGTGGTAGCTGTTGGTGATATAGCCCTTGTCCGTCACGCCCGGAATAATGCCAAAACGGCGCTGCAGGCACTTGGCGAACTTATACGTCGTCGACTCCAACGGCGTGCCGTACAGCGAGAAATCGATGTCGCTCGCGGCTTTCCACTCCGCACACTTGTCGTTCATACGCTGCATGACTGCCATGGCAAAGGGCGTGCCCTCCTTCTCGGTGTGGCTGTGACCCGTCATGTACTTAACGCACTCATACAGACCGGCGTAACCCAGGCTGATGGTGGAATAGCCGCCCACGAGCAGTTTGTCGATCGTCTCGCCCTTCTTAAGGCGCGCCAGGGCGCCGTACTGCCAAAGAATCGGCGCGGCATCCGAAAGCGTGCCCATCAGGCGCTCGTGGCGGCACAGCAGGGCCCGGTGGCACAGCTCAAGGCGCTCATCGAAGATCTTCCAGAACTTGTCCATATCCTGGTGCGAGCTCAGCGCGACATCAGGCAGGTTGATGGTCACAACGCCCTGGTTAAAGCGGCCATAGTACTTGGGCTTGCTCGGATCATAGTTGAGCGCGTTGGCGACATTGTTAAAGCCGTTGCCCGAGCGATCGGGCGTCAAGAAGCTGCGGCAACCCATGCAGGTGTAGCAGTCGCCGTTGCCCGCGGTCTCGCCCTTTGACAGCTTAAGCTCGCGCATCTTCTTCTCGGAGATGTAGTCGGGCACCATGCGCTTGGCGGTGCACTTGGCAGCCAGCTGGGTCAGGTAGAAGTACGGGGTATTCTCGTGAACGTTATCGTCCTCGAGCACATAGATAAGTTTGGGGAATGCCGGGGTAATCCACACGCCGGCCTCGTTCTTAACGCCCTCGTAGCGCTGGCGAAGCGTCTCCTCCACGATCATGGCAAGGTCGTGCTTCTCCTGCGCTGAGCGAGCCTCGTTGAGATACATGAAGACCGTCACGAACGGCGCCTGGCCGTTGGTGGTCATAAGGGTTACGACCTGATACTGAATCGTCTGGACGCCGCGACGGATCTCGTCACGCAGACGGTCCTCAACAACCTCGCGGACCTTTTCGGGAGATGCGGAAACGCCGAGCTCCTCAAGCTCGCGGGCGACCTCGCCGCGAATCTTCTGACGGCTCACCTCAACGAACGGAGCCAGGTGGGTCAACGAAATCGACTGGCCGCCGTACTGGGAAGAGGCGACCTGAGCGATAATCTGCGTCGCGATATTGCAAGCAGTCGAGAAGCTGTGCGGCTTCTCGATCAGCGTGCCCGAGATAACGGTGCCGTTCTGGAGCATATCCTCCAGGTTCACCAGGTCACAGTTATGCATGTGCTGGGCAAAGTAGTCCGAATCGTGGAAGTGAATCAGACCCTCGTTGTGGGCATCCACGATCTCCTGGGGCAGCAGCACGCGCTGCGTCAGGTCCTTGGAAATCTCGCCGGCCATGTAGTCGCGCTGAACGGAGTTGACGGTCGGGTTCTTGTTAGAGTTCTCCTGCTTGACCTCTTCGTTGTTGCATTCGATCAGCGACAGGATCTTGTCGTCGGTCGTGTTCTTTTGGCGCTTCAGGCTCTGAACATAGCGATAGATGATGTAGTGGCGAGCGACCTCGTAGCAGTCGAGGCGCATGATCTCGTCCTCGACCAAATCCTGGATCTCCTCGACCGATACGGTGTGACCGGCCTTCTCACATGCCTCGGCGACGTTTTGCGCCGCATAGATCACCTGGCGGTCGGTAAGGCGAGAGCCTTCCTCGACCTCCAAGTTTGCGGCGCGGATCGCATTGACGATCTTATCGATGTCAAAGACAACCTCAGTGCCGCTGCGCTTGATGATCTTCATCCTCTTGCCTCTTTCGCATCGTAGCCTCATTGCGCTTCAGGGCCAAACGATACCCGGCAGGGCTTACCCTGCCTTGCGGCGCCGTCGCGCAATCTGTGTTCTCGATAACCATAGGCCCTCATGCGGACAATCCTCGCAGCCGATCAAGGGGCTCAAAGACGTGTCCAAATGGGGCGAATAAGGTCCTCGTTCTCTGTCCGCCATCTATCATACGACAAAGAGGCATCTATATCCTGTATTCTTTTTTTAGGTCAAACACAACATATAGTGTTTTAGCAGGTCAAGGCAATTAGTCATTTTGCAGACGCATTAAAAACGAGGGGTTCTTGGAGGGCCGATAAAACGTTACCAACACGGCTACCTGCATGGCAGTTATAAAACCCCCTTGGTCAAGTCGCTGACAAATCCTACCAAAACCAAGCCGCTCACGCCAAAAGATTCCAAAAGATTATGCTTGACCAACATGTTGCGGTCGTGCCTTGCCGAGCTTCATGCAGCCGCGGCACGAATCCTTGAAAGATATATGCATGCAAACGGAGAAGATGGGAGTTTTCTCGGATGACTACTGTGAAGCATCCCGGAAGATCAAAAAACTCGAAACTTGGTGAGTATTTGGCGACACATTTGGCAACCAAAACAAAACAGCCCAGAGGCTAAGCCTCTGGGCTGCGAACATTTGGTGGGCGTTAGAAGATTTGAACTTCTGACCTCTTCCGTGTCAGGGAAGCGCTCTCCCCCTGAGCTAAACGCCCAAATGGAGCGGACAACGGGGCTCGAACCCGCGACCCCAACCTTGGCAAGGTTGT
>DBGAQS010000015.1:0-161190 GCA_048434495.1 Collinsella sp.
TCACCTCAATGGTCCTCCTAACGCCGGCGTGTTGGCACCACCAGCGTAGTGGCGGCGGGGAGGCACGGTGGCCATTATTCGGTGACCGGGATTGGTCAAAATCGTTTGACTATTAGCGGCTAAAATCGCCCGGCGCTAACAACGGGTCTGAATAGGGAGAAAGTAAGCATTCCTTTTACCGGTGAAGATCGTCAGCTAGTTTCGGTCCTCGTTGATTATTACGGAAAGGCCATTAGGAATTACTTTGTTTATTCAGACGAAGTAATTTAGGCAGAAGGCACCGGGGCCTAACTCGGCCCCGGTGCCCTAGCGCGATATCGGCGGTGTTGTTTCGCGATATTTAGCAGTGTCCAAGTGGGCAAATTATCACTTGAAAATCGGACAAGAAGCAAATGCACCGGATTCTTCTTCCCAGATAAGCCATGACTTCTCATTGAATTCAAAGTCGCAACCTAAGCGCTCACCAACTAAAGCATTAGGGCCTCGCTGCACCGTTGCATGCCATATCAATTCAAACCCTTTTTCATAAAGGGCATTTCGAAGAATTTCGCCATTGGCAAGCAATGCATGATATTGGTGTCGGAATTCGAGACCAAAACAAACTTCTTCAAAAACAGATTCACCTTCACTATTAAAATAATGAACACCATCGGTTCGTTTAACCTCGGTGGCTTCTCTAGCCAGTTTCGAAGGAAAGAAGTACCAGCAATCATCTTTCTCGATGAGACGATCAACACCTTGCCCACTTAGAGGCATTAAGAGTGAATGGACTCGTGAATTCTTATTTACCAATTTGGATTCATCGATTTCAACCATCTGCGGTGAAGCCAATGCTTCTGTCGGCGCTATATAACATACCGATTGGCTAGAAGCAATGCTGACGGTAAAGCTGGATACGCCTTCGTTAAAATCGGCTATGGCTGAGCTTTTCGAATCAAGTTCTTTGAACTCCTCATATCTTATGGCTCCGGCATGGATCCAAATACGAGAGCTTTTGCCGCTGGCGCCCCAATCGCATGAGTACAAGGCAATTGGGACAGCAGGGCACCTTTGACGGCCTTTTAGAATTTCACCGTTGGTATCGGTGGTCGGATTGTAGCCAAGCATGGCGAAGGCGCACTCTGGCGATATGTCATTAATCCACTTCATAAAGTCTTGTTTCGTCAGTTGATCGAAACCGCTACACGAAAAGGCTTTAGGGAAGTGAGGTATCTTATCTTGAACTCTATTTGTAGCCGTCATTACGGCGTCTTCAAATAGAGGGCTTTCGAAACTCAAGAGATTCCTGTAATCGGTGCAATATGCGTTGCCCTGTACATTCTGATTCATTAGACATTCTTCGCCTATTGGAATTCTGTCCGCTAAATAGCCGCAAATCTCACTTCTTGCACACCATACATATTTTTCAGCTATCGTCATAACGATGCTGCGCAATCCATGATCAGCCCTGTCGTATGCAATTGTGATAGACCGGTCTATTCCGCCTGTTCTATAACCGTTTTCTCCAATGACGCCTTGAATGGTTGCCTCATCAAACCCATGGTCTATAAGATATTGATAGGCAGCTGAAATAACCCACCCCTCAAACTCAAGAGGTTCATCGACTTTGGCCTTAAGCGCAGACGCCTCAATAATTTGTTTCAGCTTAGCGCATCGTCCATTAGAACCAGACGGCACTTGAGGACGATGAAAAGCTGAAGCCAAGCGATCGACCAGAACATAGCGCGCCAAGTCATAATGAATCGGCCCATACCCGCACATGGCCTTAGCGCAACTTGCCGATTTATATATTGGCATCACTGAATTGTTGACATCAAATGAGTAGGGTGGTCTACAGGGATTTATTTCACCTGTAGCCAGCAATCCATACTTATTGCAATGCTCGGCAAGAAGTCTTGCGTAATTCCTAATTGCGGCGTCTCTATTTCCTTGCTTGTCAGGGCATTTAAATACTGCTTCATATGCAATAGCGTAAAACCGTTTCATAACGACAGGCTCAAGGTCACCTTGACACACGATTTCCTCAGCGATAGCAAAAATGTCCTCACGAATTTGAGGATCGTTGCAATTGTCAAACTTTTCAAAGATGCGAACGAACTCATGAGGGTTTTTCATTCCCCATTTGATTAACTCTCTTCTGTAGTGATTTCTTTCTAGATTGCTAAGTGAAGACAGTTTCCATGCAAATAGGATGGGCATCTGTTCTGCAGTTTCACGTCCGTCCAGCCGAAGTAGGTTTTGTAAATGGCGACGCTCTTCATGATATGCAATTTGCGAGCTTCTGAGGTCCATCTTAACTGCGATGGGAAGCGACCAGACAATGTCGCGCTCAATTGGACTTTTAAAACTATTTAGATAGCTATCGAGCAGCGATGTACCCAATGGGTGATTAGGGTAATTGGCAACACGAGCAATGATACCATTTAGAACATCACTAAAGTCTTGGCCACCGGCGCAAAGCAACTCCATCGCCCATGGTTTAAATTTATCCGTTGTTTTCGGGTCCGCATTTGATAGCGCATACAGATCAATTTTACGTAAATAGTCTTCGTCAATTGCATCAATCAGCCTGGGATCCTTACTTGGGAGAATTCCTTTCTTCTCGACTAAAAGCACTCCATACATCATTGTAGCGTCTTGATTATTCGTCAAAATTTCTTTGAAATATTGGGCATCGCTTTGAAGAAGGCACTGCGCAATGCAGTAATCCCATAAGTGCCTACTACCGGGTATATAGCATGCCGGCTCAGGTAGATTGAGATAATCGGGCGCGTCGTGAAACGTGCGCTCAGAGTTCATATCTAGAAGGATCCCATAACGAATCAGTAAATTGATAGTCGCATCTTTAACCTGATCCCTAATTCCACATCGAGATAGCAACCGCTCAATTTCGACCTCATCGATGCTCTCATGATCCATAAAGTACTGTGAAAGTGAGATAAGGGCGGTATTTACGGGCCTCATTCGTGAAGTATCAACAGCACTCTGCAGCTGTTTCTCAAGCTCAGAGTCTAAGCGCTTTATTTCGGAAGATGTCAATTTGGACAATGCGGTTGAAGCGGATCGGTTTAGTGTTTGACCTTTATAAACATTGCAGAATAGCTTGAGCTCATTTGGAGTGTTCAGCAAATATCTATATTGTGTTTCGCCCTCAATCCGAATTCGGTAATGATCGATATATCGGTCAAACAACTCATATACCGGAACGTCGCCACCTGTGGCTATCTCATAACAATAGTCCCCAAGTTCATTATCTTCAAATTTATTTATCAACCAGGGACGAGACGAATAAAGAAATCGAATTCGGGGGTATTGATCCGTTATAGCATCTGCTTCGTGAATCTTTTCTTCCCAGAAATAAGATGAATGCTTTTCGTCCAATCCATCAACCATGATGGCGACTTTAGAGCGAATGAGCATCGAGTCAGTCTTGATATCTCGTAGAGAAACGTAGGTAGACAAAGCCTGCCATAAGCTTGGTTCATCCCAGGTTCCGTTGATCCCGAGTACCTGTTTAATTATTTCAAACCAAGTGGCGTTTTCTGGAATATCACTTGCAAGGATTAATATGGGAACGTGGGAAACACCACATTGAAATGCCCTTGCCTTACTTGCAAACCCACATGTCTTTCCAGTCCCTTGATCGCCCACAACAATGCAATGAGGGTTTATATATGGTTCGAGTGCTTCTCGGCGCAGCTCCCATATAGAGGGATATTCACGAAAAGATGCAAGAGCACCTTTGAGTTCATAGGCATGATTTTGAAGTGAAGTATCGCTCTTTATATTATTAATTTCGTCAATGAAGCCCTCTATATCTGAATAATTTATATCAGTGGAGCAAAGCGCATCATACTCGGACTTACTTAAACTGTCTCCCTCAATTGCCAGGAAGTATTTAATTGTTCTTAGCTTGTTAATATAAGGTTCAATTGCAGTTTTACAGGATTTGGCTTTTGATACTAGTTCGTTATCGCTTTCAGGTAAGTTATTTATTTCCAATTCGCGACAAGCTGCCGCTACTAGCGAATCAATCATGCTGGTTATGTTGTTGCATGTATCGAGATAGCCATCAATTTCATCGATGAGCTTTTTTCGCTGTGTGGGGGAGCCAAGAAATTTATCGAGAAAGATGGACAGGTCTCCATCTTCATTAATATCCGGAATATATCTCGATTTAAGCCTAGCCACCGTCTTGGCCAAGGTAAATTGAAAAACTTCTGGATTTACTTCGGTTTTTTCAAACCAAAATCTCCGTAATCCCTCATTTGCATGCTGGATCAGCAGATTGTTTATTTCGTTTTCATCCCAAAGAACAACTTCTAGCCCAGGGTTCTCCTTTTCTATCTCTGATTTAAAGATACGCCACGCCGCATCTTCCCCTTGGCTGGTCTTACCATGTGCAATCGTCTTTGATGAGGTCAAGTTGTGCGGAATGCAGATGGTGTATTGGGTCAAATACGGCCGAATTTTAATCGCCTGTTTAACCGAGTTCCTTATTTGGCTCCATTGGCTTGAAGTCAAAGTCGATCGAAACCACTTCGCTTGCAACGCATAGCACTCGGTGGAGCTCTCGTTATTCCAATATGCCTCGATGCCACCGTCACCACCAGCACCCCTTATGTTGCAGTGGGTCCAGTTGCCATCAAACTGCCGTTGCCTCTTCCCCCAATACTCAAATAGTTGACAACATAGCTCTTCAAAGGCATCGGCGGGACTCATGCCTTGTGTGTTGAACTTCTCGAAAATGCTCACGATTCCCCTAAATTACGAAGCCATTTATATATGAGTCCAGATTGATACTCGCCGTAATTTATTCCCAGCTAACGAGATGATTACGCACGCTTCTTTTATATAGCTCAAAGCCCCGTATACGGCATCCCACGCCATTGAATCGTGACGTCTTCGGCTCCGTTAACTTCCTAGTGAGCTCCGTTCGAGGGCTTAAGAAGTGTTGAGTTTCAAAAGCGTATCAGTACTGGCTGTAGGCACTTCTTCCTTTCACCGACTGGCAAAACGATTTACACCTAATTTCAGGAGTTGATCACAGGTTTTCTTCTTTGCCCGTTGTTTGATCTCGCTACACAAATAGCTACTGTTACCAGGGCATTTTCTGGTACAGCTCCCATTGGCTCTTGCGTAGATCGGAGCGGTTATGTTTGCCACCGCGTTCCACACTAGCCGACACTACATCCTGTTTACCGTCATGGCCTGCCTATGCGTTTTGCTGGGCGGGCCTTCTTATGCCGCGGGCGCGGAGAGCCTGTTCATCGCGGGCGCCACGTACTACGAGTCGGGCGCTTCGGGCCCTGGGTGGGCCTGGACAAATAACGATCATCTGGAGCTAACCGGCTATGAGGGCGAGGCCATCGGCGCCGACGACGACCTGGTGGTGACGCTGACCGGGCAGAACACTGTTGTCGAGACGAGCGCGCCCGACGTGGACATCTCGCGTTGCGGCATGGAGGTGTGGGGCGATCTGACGCTCCGCGGCACCGGGTCGCTGGTGGCCACGGGCTCGCAGTGCGGAATCTACGTGTCGGGGACGCTCGCGGTGGAAGACTGCAAGGTTGACGCGCGGGCATCGCGGACGCGCGGGTGGCCGGCGCGATCGCGGACGGTCTTGCCGTTCGCAGCGGTGGGCGCATTGTCGCCGCGGGCGCGGGCTCCGGGGCGGACGTGCGCGCCTATGGTGTGTGTCTGCTGGGCGGGGCTGCTGGCGGTAGCGCGTCCGGGCAGCTTACCGTCGATTCGTCCTGGCTGGATGCGTCGGGCGCCGACGGCGGCGTCGCCTGCCAGGGTGGATCGCTTGCACCCGCGCGCTTTGTGGCGCCTGCGGGCGGGGCCTTTGGCGCAGGCGGCGTTGTGGATGCCGACGGATCCGTGGCAGCGCGTGTGACGATCGAGCCGGTGGATGCCACGGTGTCGGCGGGGGAGAGCAATGCGCGCGATGTGCCGGTTGTTGGTCCGTCCGCCCCTGGCACTGACCCCGCTTCCGGCGAGCCCGCTGCGAATCCGTCGACGAATCCCATACTGAAGCCCGCGGCCGCGACTAAGACGGTGGCCACGACCACAGTGACCAACACCACTGCCACCAAGACCTCTAGGCCCAAGGCCGCCACCACGACGACCGCCTCGCTCCCCAAGGCTGCTGATAACTGCTGGATCGCCGCTTCTCTAACGTTTTTCTTACTCGGCATAGCGCTCCTATGCGCCGCGATCCGCTGCTAAAGCGCTCACTTTCCGGATTGCTCCTGAGTGAGGGGCATTGGCTTGCGCCAATGCCCCTCACTCTCCTTGAATAGAGCAACTTTCCACGATTTCGATTATTTGTAATTATCTTTTCCATCTTTGTATGTACGTTATACTAAGGATGTACTCACACTATTGAAAGGACTTATAAATGGCAAGCTCAACATTAACCATCAGGGTTGACGATGACCTCAAACGCGAGGCGGCAGAGGTGGCCGATTACTACGGACTCGACCTTTCGTCCGTGACACGAGCCTTCTTCAAGCAAATGGTCAACACTCATCGCATCCCCTTGACTTTTGCCCCCGAGGAACCTAATGCCGAAAGTCTTGAAGCCATTCGCGAAGGGGACGCATTCCTGGCATCTGGCAAAAAAGGACGTTTTGACAATGGTGCCGATCTTATTGCTGCGGCGATGGCGCAATGAGTACGCTGACCGCAGAATTCTCTGCAGCCTTCTCTCGCGATTTAAAGAAAAAAGCAAGGCGCCGGAATTGGAATCTAACAGAGCTTCAAAAGCTAATTGATTTAGTTCTGCAGAATACACCCGAGTCAATAGAGTTATTAAAGCTACGCCATAATATGCACCGGCTAAGCGGCAACTGGGCCGGAAGAAACGAATGCCATGTAGCAAACTCGGGTGATTGGCTTGTGATATGGTCATCAAACGACGAGGTGGCATTCTTTGAGCGCACCGGCAGCCATGATGAGCTGTTTAGATAAACGCCTCAGCCCTAAAGCGCCAGCTTCAAGATAGACGCAGGATCCGTTCCCATACCCAGACATTGCGGCTACGTGAATGCAGTCGGCAAATTAATGAGGAAGAAGGTTGGTAAGGCTAAGATGGACGACTACCAATTTGAAATTAATGCAATTTCATTTAAAAATGGCGAAAAATACTCACCTGGTAAAATCAATATTGTTATTGGAGCAAATAATTCTGGAAAGAGCCAATTTCTAAAAGAAATACGCTCGGCAATTCTCGGGTATACCGATGGGTCCAACGGGCCGTATGCACACGATGCTAACAATGTAATTACAGATTCAATAGATCTAACGTTGCCAAAGAATGTAGAGGATCTTGATGACTCTTATGGGCTCAGCGATCATGTTGTACGAGGAATGAACGGATGGCGCGTTAGGGATTTTTGTAATATCGGTACTCAACTAACACCTAACGGAGGGTATGCGTATCAATCGCTTCCTTGTTCTTTTTCTTTGCAAGATGACTGGCATACTTGCTTGAACCATTTGCTTCAGCCCGGTGAAACTGATTATCCACTTGAAGAGAAAGAGCGGCAAAGGCAGATACTACAATTCCTAGGTCCAATGTTTGTTGATTATACGGGGACCGAAGACCGCCTACTTCTCTCGATTGGTGAACCGGCGCGTGGAGTTAGGGACGATTCCTACAACACGTTATCAGCCGCACTTGACGTTGATGAAACGTGCAGCAGCATTTCTGAAACTGTCAAACGATTATTCCATAAGGATATTGCCCTAGACAATACGACAAGCCGTCAAGTCGTTATACCGGTCGTGTCTGAAGACTTTTCAAGCTATCGGAATAGTCATGATTCGCCGGAAAAGCTGGCCTATATGGAGAATGCAACTCAGCTACGAAACGAAGGTGACGGTTTTCGGAGCTATGTAACCATTCTGTTGACTGTTATGGGCGCCTCTAAGCCAATACTGCTTGTGGACGAGCCTGAGGCTTTTCTGCACCCAACCTATGCCATGGAGCTCGGCAAACAATTGGGAACTATGCTTTCCAAATCTAACGCACTGCACAACGCTTTTATTTCAACTCATAGTTCATATTTTTTGCAGGGAATTCTTGACTCTGCTGCTTCTGAGCTTTCGCTAATTAGACTAAAACGTAATGGAAACAAGAGCACATTTAACATTGTCGATAAAGACGAGATCGAAAAACTAAAAAATAGAAGCGACTATTCACCGCAATATATAGATGCGCTATTCTCAAAGAAAGCAATTCTTGTTGAAGCGCCTCGGGACGCGATCATCTATTCTGCAATCTGTGACAAAATCTCCGAAATCGACAATCCGATTTTCGTTTCTACAAATGGGAAAGACGCATTCAAAGGCGTTAAAGAGTTTTATGCAGCATCAGGGCTTCCCTGTAGGTGCATCTGTGACTTTGACATCATCAACGATCGTAATAAATTTAAGAACTTAATGAAAGCTTTTTCTGTCGATCAAGAGGTTCGCGAAAGTGCTCTTTGCGCTGCTGGCGATTTAAAGAATATCTATCAAGAATTTGCGATTCATAAGACATCCGATAAAAAAGAAATCGCCAATATAATCAAAGAGCGTTACAAAAAAGACGTATTTTTCGACATCCCTGATAGCGTTCGCCAAAACTGCTGCTTGTCACTTCGTGATCTGGATCGATTTGGCATTTACGTTCTAACAACCGGGGAACTCGAGTCATTATTCGAAGACAGCGGGATTGAGCACTCCCATGATTCGGATGATTGGCTCAAACAATCCCTGTCGTTTATTAGAGAAAATGATATTTATAAGCTGAAGAGCAATACGCATATAAGCGAATTGATTTCATTTTTGGGTAATTTCACAGGCAATTTAACGACGTAGCCTATATCCGACTCGACGTGTCCGACTCCCTCCTTTCACCGACTGACAAAACGATTTACGCCTAATTTTGCGAGTCGATTGGTGGCTTTTACTTTGTTCATCGTCTGATCTCGCTACACTAATAACTACTGCTACCAGGGTATTTCTTGGTACAGTTTCCATTGGCTCTTGCGAAGATCGGAGCGGTTATGTTTGCTGCCGCGTTCCACACTAGCCGTCACTACATCCTGTTTACTGTCATGGCCTGCCTATGCGTTTTGCTGGGCGGGCCTTCTTATGCCGCGGGCGCGGAGAGCCTGTTCATTGCGGGCGATACGTACTACGAGCCGGGCGTGTCGGGTCCCGGGTGGGCTTGGACCGATGCCGAACATCTGGAGCTAACCGGCTATGCGGGCGAGGCCATCGGCGCCGATGGCAATCTGGTGGTGACGCTTGTGGGGCAAAACTCCATGGTCGAGACGCATGCGCCTGATGCGGACATTTCCATGAGCGGCATGGAGGTGTGGGGAAACCTTACGCTTCGCGGCTCTGGCTCGCTCACGGCTACGGGTTCGCAATGCGGGATCCATGTGGCCCAGGCGCTGGTGGTGGACGGCTGCACGGTCGATGCCAGGGCCGACGGGGCGGGCGTTCTTGACCAGACTGTTGCTGGCGTTGCCGCGGGCAGCTTGACGGTACGTAGCGGCGGGCGCGTTATTGCCGCGGGCTCGGGATCCGATGCGGGCTTGCACTTTTATGGCGTGCGCTTGCTCGACGAGGGGTTTGGTGCCGATGCTGCGAGCGAGACACTTGTCGTGGATGCGTCCTGGTTGGATGCGACCGGTACGGATGCCGGCGTTGCCTGCGATCGCGGGTCGCTCGTGGCTGCGCACTTTGTGACGCCCGCAGGCGGGAGCTTTGGCGCTGCCAGCGTGGTGGATGCTGACGGGGCCGTTGCCACGCATGTGATGATCGAACCCGATGGCGCCACCGGCCCGGCGGGGGAGACTGAGTCGCCCGGCGGCGAGGTGCCGGGGGATGGCACGGGCGAGCCTACTGGTGGCGCCGACCCTGCTGCAGGTCAACCCGGTGCGAGACCGGCGACGGATCCTGCGGTGAAACCCGCGGCTACGTCGCCCAAGACAACGGCCACCAAGACAACAATCAGCAAGACGACCAAGCCCAAATCCACTACGGCAACAACACCGGCGCTTCCCAAGACCGGCGACAGCTACTGGATAGCTGCCTCCTTAATGCTATTCCTGCTGGGGACAGTGCTTCTGAGCGCCGCATATCGCTGCTGATGCGGTACGGCGCACCTGGCTGCGATACAAGAGGTCTGTTGGAGCTTTAAGGGCAACGCTTTCGGCAAGGGAGCGTTGCTTTTTCATGCATGCAATGTCTAACGTGCAGCCATATGCATTTCCGCAACAAGGACTATGTTTCGGCGCTGGCCCTCTGACGTTCTACTGTTGAACGGTAAATAACCCATGATTTCGACTACCGACATATCCACTGCCGCCACCTGCGTGCTGGCTCAATACGACGTCAGCGAAGCGTATTTATTTGGCTCGTTTGCCCGAGGCGAGCAGACGCCTGATAGCGATATTGACTTGCGCCTAGTCTGCGGCAACACCATGACGTTCGGCACGCTTTACGAACTCTTCTATGAGCTCGAGATGGAACTTGGGCGAAAGGTCGATGTCGTCACCAACCCACCAGAGCGCATGCGCCCGGCCTTCCGCAAAAGCATCGATCAAGATGAGGTGCGTGTCTATGAAGTGCTGTAAGCAGGATGAGGAGCTTGCGAATATTTGAGTTAGATAGAACGGCTCGCCGCCTTAGGTTAACGAACGCGATTGAGGGGCTTCTTAACCCGCCTTGCATCGCTTTCCATTTATTTATATGCTCGTCCTAGAATTTGGTCGTAAGGCTCGACCAACGGAATCAAAAGAAAGCCTACCGAGAAGATCTTGGTCGCAGGGCGCGACCAACGCAATCTAAATAACGCTCGCGGAGAAGACGCCTTCAATCTTTCTGGTTGAAGGCGTCTCTATTTTGACTTATAGCCACAGTTTCGTTTCAATGCCGTCAAAGCCCAAGGACAGCGCGAGCGGCGTGTTCCCCACACTCGCCAAAACTGCCGACTTCCACTGGATTGCAATATCCTTGGGGTCTACGTTGGCCGAAAGCGCGTCATGTGTACGCGTTATCGCAAGTAAACGTCCTTCAGCACCTCAACGACCTGTTGCGCCCCAACACCCTTGATCCTGATTGTTTTAGGATCGACGGGGTCCGATTCGTAGGCCTCCATGAAGCGCCTCATGTCAGCAAGAACGCCCTCGCTCATGGCGGGGTGCTCGTTGCCCGCGAGCAAGGTGGCGAGGCGGCAGACGTCGTTGCGGTGTTTCTTCACGGTCTTCTCGTCGACGGCCTGACCTTCCGCGCGCTTGGCATTCGTCCTCGCGGCCCACGAAGCGTTCCCTGAACTTATCGATTCCCTTCATAATCAACCCCAAGCACTCGATTCAAGACGTACTCGATCTCGCCCGCGACGCGCGGGTCGTCCCTCACATCGTCGGGAAGGGATAGGATGGCGGAAAGCGGGTCGCCAACACACCCGGGCGCTGGCTCGGGCTCGTAGCGCAGTACCTGCACTACGCACGCGGGCTCCTCTGACTCGTCGAATCCAGCGTTACGTGCACAAGTCGCCAGCCCCAGGGCGCGCTCTTGCGCTTTGGTCGCGGTGAAAGTCGGCCAGGGGTCGTCCTGCAGCATTGAGAGCTCGCACAGCGCCGAAACTCCTCCTGGTGGAAGGTCCGCATCAGGTACGCGGGTCAAGCGATACTCCCTTGCGACCGGACTTGCCATGTATGGTTCTAGCCGCCGCCACAGCGCGATCTTATTCCGGTCGGGGCGTAGGACCCGTCGGCGCCCTTCGGACACGACGATCGAGGGGTCGACAGCAGCGAGTTCGTCGAACGCGCGCGAGACGGTCATCTTTGCGACAGCGAGAACACTCGCCGCCTGAGTGACGTTGGCTCCGTCGAGTTCACCGTAGAGCGCCATGATGGCGAGACGCTGCGCCTGGGGCGAGAGCGTCTCGACGCTCACCTGCTTACGGTCGCCCGCATGGCCCTTGCCGCCATTCAGCGCAACTCCCAGGAACGGCAGGTACACCTGCTTGTCTGTAGCTATGAAGGCCAGGCCGGTCTCAAGCATTCGCTCGACCCTATAGCCCGTGGCGCTCTCGAGAGCGAAAGCCACGGGAACCCCCAGAGCTGTCTCCAGCGTGTTGCGGTGTTTCGCCATGGTCTTCACCGTCGCGCTTTCGATGGGGGAAGCCATCACGAACGGCACGCCGAAGGCGGTCCACCGCTCAAGGGAGTACAACCCCCTCAGATACAGGGGAAGCCCCGAGACGTCAACGGGCTCACGCTCGACCCTCGTATGCAGCATCTTCTCAACGAATTTCCGCATGCTTCGCCTCCTTTGTAACATGCTATTTTGGAATGTAACATTAATAATGTTACATGGCAAACTATTTAGTTACATTATAGATGACCTGTGAATACCTCCGTTTCAAAGCCGGCAAAACCCAAAGCGAGCGCAAGCGGCGTCTTCTTCACACTCGCCAAAACCGCCGACAGCTACTGGATTGCTCTCTTTCTCTTTGAATACAGGTATCGCTCTAGCGATAGCATGTTATACTATCGCTAGAGCGATACCTGTTAGGAGACTCGCGTGGAACTGTGGCATGGTTCTCAGAAAATCATTGAGATTCCCCAGCTTGGCCTGGGGAAAGTCCATAACGACTATGGACAGGGATTCTATTGCACAGAGAGCCTCGACCTTGCAAGGGAATGGGCATGCTCTCGTGATGCCGATGGCTTTGCGAATCGCTATGAACTCGATATGGCCGATCTCAAGGTACTCGACCTGCTTTCGCCACATTATTCAGTTTTGCATTGGATAGCGTTGCTTGTAGAGCATCGTTCTTTTCGCAAAGATACCGCTATTGCAGCAGGGGCGTGCGGATATCTCCACGATCACTTTCTACCTGACACGAGCGCTTGCGACGTAATAAAGGGATGGCGTGCGGACGATTCGCACTTTAGCTATGCCAGAGCTTTTGTGAACAATACGATTACCGTCGATCAGCTTGGTCGATCTGTGAGGCTCGGCAACTTGGGAGAGCAGATTGTGCTCAAAAGCGAACGTGCGTTTAAGAGCATTCGTTTTGCTGGATTTGAACGTGCGCCGCTAGCTCTGTATGGTCCATTGGCCAAGGAGCGAGATGAAGCGGCAAGGGCGCAGTATCGGGAGCTACTTACCGAAAGCCCGTTTGAGGGAATCCGTATCGTCGATATCATTCGAGAGGGGATGACGGGCAATGACCCACGCCTACAGTGAGATGTATCTCGAGGATGCCATGAGAACGCTGGGCGAGGCGGTCGATTTTGCCCTCTGTGACCAAGGGCTGACTCCAGCCGAGTTGACTGCGATCCTATCGAACGCTTTTGAGATGAAGCAGTTTGAGCGCGGTATGCCTCGCGTCGTCTGTGGCATGGCGGGCGACGAGCTCGCGCGCGAAATTATCGCCCATGCGGGACTGACTCCCGTCGAATGCAGGGAGACCTATCCGTTCGACCGTTCGCCTCAGTATTGGGCGGGCTGGGTTTTGGCCTATGCGCAATGGATGTGCAGCTTGGGCTTTAATGAGCTACTCGAAGTCGCCCCGCTCGATTGGATCATCGGCTCGTACCATCCGCTTCACGAGGCCTCCGAAGACAAATTCGCCCAGATTATTATCGAAAAATGGAACAACGCCCAGAAAGACAAAAAGGGCCTCAAAGCGGCACGAAAGGCGGCCGGCCTAACGCAAAAACAGCTCGCCGCCCAATCGGGGGTCAAGCTTCGCGCCATACAGCTCTACGAGCAAAACCAGCTCGACCTACGCCGCGCCTCGGTCTCCTCGGCATTGGCACTCGCAAATACCCTAAACTGCACCATCGAAGACCTCGTCTGGCAGCCAGTTGCCCTGGAGTACGACTCGCAGGCTATTTCGTCTGTAAAGCTATAGAGGAGTCAGACATGCCTTGGAGCTATGTTCAACAAGATGACGGCGCTGATTGCGTTGCTCAAGAAGATCATTCAACTGCGCACGTGGCAAATTCAGCATCACCGATTTTGCTCGACGGCGCCACGTCAATCGACGATGTTATTCGGCTGACCATCGCGGGCATGCCCAACGCGCTCAGGCTCTTGGAGAACTCATGATGGCGGTTGCGCCGCGCCGGGCGCATCCGTTCGCGCCGCTCGTGCTCGACGATGCCGGATCGCTCGAGGCCATGGCCGCGGCCGTGATGCGCCTGCACAGTACGCTGATGAAGGTCGGACGCTGCTATACGACCGACGCCACAGGCGACCGGGCCGCGCTTGAGCTTGGTCGCGTCGATTCCGTGCTTGCGGGTGCATTCTGTACGATATTCGGTCAATCGCCGGCCGATCGCTTCGCAGACATCTTTGACCAGGTCACCTACGTGGCCGAGCACATGGTCAAGGACCACATCTTTGAAGACGGTAACAAACGTACTAGCCTTGTCTTTGCGTTCTCCGTCTTAAGGTTCGCAGGCACTCCGGTCGTGCTGTTCGACAGCCCCGAACCCAAAGACAACCAGTACTACGCTTGGATCCAGGACCTCGTTTCCGGAAACCGCTCCCGCTCCGACCTCGCCGAAGACCTGCGCCGCGGTTGCGTTGCGGGCACGGGCGACCCGTCGCACGTATAGAATCTAAGCATCCGCACGCCGATTAATGAATTGATTGGACACCACATGGAGATCCCCAGCACTCTGTGCAGCAATGTGTACGACTTCGCGTTTTGCCCCGAGCCCTGCTACGACCGCTTGGTCGACCTCGCCGACCCCGAGGACTGGGGTCCCGGCAATCGCATCCTCAAAAACTACCTGTCGTTTTCGTTTAGCCGCGCGGTGTTCCTGACCGAGCGCGACGTAAACCAGACCGCGCCGTCCAACCTGCCGCTGGTGTTCGACGACGACCGCTGCCTGTTCAATACCGGCTTGTACACGCGCCGCCACGAGACCATCTACGGCCTGTTTGAGCCCAACACCAAGCCCGACGCGCGCCAGCGCTGGTTTTTGAAGGGCTTCTTTAAGGAAAGCGACCCCATGCTGGTCTCGTTTGAGTACCTGCCGTGCCGCGTGTGCTTTGCCGAGGACCCCTCCGAGCTGGTCTTTGACTACCGCCTGCCCATCCGCTCCAACATCGACCACATTCTGGGCGACGAGGAAAACCTTACGCGTATTCCCGCCAGCCTGATGGGGGAGGGCAACTCGCTGCTGCTGCGCCGCGCCTTTGAGGGAGCTGTCGTCGAGGCCGCCCGCCGCGCCGCAGCCAACTACACGCTCGCCGTGCCGCAGTTCTACGGCGGTCGGATCCAGCTGCTGCTGCCGCTGTGCCTGACCGGCGACAAGCCCGAACTGGCGCTGACCATCCAGCGCGAGGACGGTTTCTACGCAGCACGCACCTGCCTCACACTCGACATGGCCTACAACAACGCTCGACTCATTTGCCGCCCCGAGACCTCGTGGATAAAGCGATAAAGGGTGGTTTAGCTGCTGTTTTACCCATTGCTTTGGTTGCTTTGGCTTGGCTAGCACTCACGAATTTAAAATCGAGGGCAAAAAGTTCTTGGTAAACCACGTACGGCTATGATAGTATCTCTTTTGCCGAAAGGCGACGGGCGATTGGCTCAGGGGTAGAGCATATCCTTCACACGGATGGGGTCACAAGTTCGAATCTTGTATCGCCCACCATCAAAAGCACAGGTCAGAGGTATTAAGCCTCTGGCCTTTTTCTATTTGACACCAAGGGTGACACCAAAACTGACACCAAATTTTCGATTTTTACTAGCATGGGGTCCTATTTTTTATTGATCGCAAACCCTTCATAGTTCCTACATATTGAATATAATTTTCGTTCGTTGACCAACTATAGAGTGACGTCGTCGAACATTTTGAAAATGGTTCACGCGCTCTTTCAATGAAGAGCTTTGCATGATTCATACGCAATTGTGGAGAAAAAGACCACTGGCTCACAGCTCGTACCAGCACATTCACGCCTCGTGACAACCTTTCAACACATCCCATCCATTTTTTGGTCAGCGTTTGGTCAGCTTCTGGTACTTACCCGCATGATGCCCCAGTAGATAATCGTCCACGACCACAACCGCATGGCCTACGGCCGATACCAGGGGAGGCGCAAATGGACGAAATCGTCTGCGCAAACACCGCATTCCGCTATTGGCGCTGCCCACCGCAGGTGCGCGACCTCTACCCGCGCATACCCAGCTCCGATGACGGCTGGCGAGCCCTATCCCAAGCCCCTTTCGTAACCGACGTCCTCAAGACGCCAGTCATCACAGCAGCATCAACACGAAGCAACCTGCATTCCGAGACAAGACGGACCATCCGATGGAACAGCGCCTATACAGAGAAAGTTTCCATCGACACGGGTATGGGCTTTAGCGTCACAGACCCTCTTAATACGCTATTCACCATGACTCGAAGCGTTTCTTCATGCGACTTGGTTCTGGCTATGTACGAGTTTTGCGGATGGTTCTCGGTTTTTAAACCATCGCCCGCGGTCGACATGGCACTTGAGCAGGCTAAATCAGAAGAAGAGCAGTACACCACAGAAAGTCTGTTTGAACTAGACGAAACACAAGACGAGGCCCCATGGAAGCGAGTCTATGCTCAGAAGCACCAGAAGGATAGTGATAATAATCAAAGTGGGCAGCAGGATAACGGATCCGGAAATAAAGCTAACGGAAAGGGCACATCGCTCTGGATGAGAAAGCCTCTTATTGAAATAGAAGAACTGCACAGATTTGCAGCGAAGGTTAGGGACGGGATGTGGGGAAAGCAATTCTACGAAGCCGCACAGCAGGTAATGGGTATTGCTGCATCCCCGCTAGAAGTTGCTGGAATAATGTTGCTAAGTCGTCCGAGGCGTGCTGGCGGAGCGGAGTTTAAATACATATACGTCAACGACTTAACACCGCTGTCGAATTCAGCTCGGAAAATCGCAGGTCAGAAAGTCTGTTACGGCGATATCGTCATCGTAAACCCAATAAAAATGAAGGCTGTGATTATCGAACTTCAAGGAGAGGTTATCCATGGATCGGGCGCTGTGCTTGACCACGATGCCTCTCGAATGACAGCATTGCAAAGCATGGGATACGACGTATTTCTTGTAACTCATGACATGCTCAATGATCACGAACAGCTTGATGCCATCATTCACAGTGTGTGTAAGCGATTGGAGTTGCGCTACAAGCCAAAAACCGAGGGGATGAGATGTGCTGAGACCAGATTGCGCGCAAACGTTCTGTGCAATTGGCTTGGTATTGGTAAGTAATAATGGCCTAGTGAGCATTTTTAATACTTTATATGCTGCCAGTAATTAAGTCCCATTTTAAAACAATGCCGGTTTACTACGTTGGATTGAGGGTGGCTGAACACACCGAATTCGCCGCTCGTAAAACCGCAGGTAGATTGCCTGCCCGTTTTGCGAAAGCAGGCGTGAGGTCGGAAATCCGGGAATCGTCGTAGTAAACCGGTCCGTTTATGAAGCGACCAGCTGGCGCGAGCTGCGCACGATTCAGTAAATTGACCCGAAGGCGCGGAGAGGGGCTCAGACGAAACCCTCCCGCGGAAGCACCGCGGATTGCTTTGTTCTGGCCGGCGGCACCTGGGGCGCGCCCCGCGGGCTATTTCGGGCATCGTGTGTCTCTTCGTCCTCGTGCCTGTTCCACGCGCCGCAGAATATTTCCAAAATTGTCCTTGCATCGGCGGGGGAGTTCCCGTATAGTACTTCTTCGCACGGGGGCGTAGCTCAGCTGGGAGAGCGCTTGACTGGCAGTCAAGAGGTCAGGGGTTCGATCCCCCTCGTCTCCACCCGAGCATTGAATGAGGCTCCAACGCAAGTTGGGGCCTTTTTTCATATCTAACGATTGACGCCATGTGTTGGTTGGGTAGCATCTTGGCGACATTCCCATTGTTAATTACGAATATGAATGTTAATAACTTTACGTCTCTGGATGGCAAAGCTAGTTTGCAGCGCTAATAACAAAGAGGCCGGGCGTAATGCCCGGCCTCAAAATACTCTGGTGGGCCCTCCGGGATTCGAACCCAGAACCCAGGGATTATGAGTCCCCTGCGCTAACCGTTGCGCCAAGAGCCCTTATGAACGGTGAATGCAATTCTAATAAAGGCATCTAAGGCCTAATTTCTTCGCTTCACGTCGAGAAATACTACCATGCACGAGCAAGTCGCACAACGCAAGATCAAGTCCAATGCTAAACAACAACCAATCTAGGCGCGTCGCAGAAAAGACGCGTTTTAGAAAAAGTTAAGGCCATTAATTCAGGGCTCCAACACATTTTGCCGCGAAATCAAGCTGATGTCATTTCAAAACACCGCCAGTTTACTACGACTGATCGGCGACTCCCGAGCACCGCGTGTTCCCCGTTTGCAAAACCGCAGGTAGGGAGCCCGACGGTTGCGTGAAAAGGCGTGCGTGGTCGAACATTCCTGATTCATCGTAGTAAACCGGCATAGTTCTGAGGCGCAGAGGAGGGGCGGTTCGCAATCGGGCCCGATAATGGGACTGGCGGAGCACGGGAAACCCGGTTGAGCGGGCGGGTCGTGTTTCGCCTGCGCCGGCACGGGCGAAAGTTTTTCCAAAAATGTCCTTGCATCGCCGTCCGAGTTCCCGTATAGTACTTTTTCGCACGGGGGCGTAGCTCAGCTGGGAGAGCGCTTGACTGGCAGTCAAGAGGTCAGGGGTTCGATCCCCCTCGTCTCCACCCGAGCATTGAATGAGGCTCCAACGCAAGTTGGGGCCTTTTTTCATATAGGCACACAAGGTCAAAGGCGGCACCATGATCCTCCTGGTCGACAAGATCGAAAAAAGCTTCGGCGCACGCGTCCTCTTTAGCGGCGCGTCCTTCCAGATCAACCCCGGCGAGCGCTTCGCGCTCGTGGGCCCCAACGGCGCTGGCAAAACCACCATGCTCAAAATCATCATGGGCATCGACAGTCCCGACTCCGGCCAGGTCCAGTACGCAAAGGACTGCCAGGTGGGCTACCTAGAGCAGGAAACTAATCTGGAACAAAAGGACACCACCATCCTCGCCGAGGTCATGGCCGCCGCCAAGGAAATCCGCCGCATGGGCGAGCGCGCTAACGAGCTGCAGGCCCAAATCACCGAGCTCTCCGAGCAGGGCAAGGACGTCGACGCACTCCTCAACGAGTACGGCCAGGTCCAGGACCGCTTTGAGCACCTGGGCGGCTACGAGCTCGAGAGCAACGCCCGCAAGATCCTGTCCGGCCTGGGCTTTAAGGTCACCGACTTTGAGCGCCCGTGCTCCGAGTTCTCGGGCGGCTGGCAGATGCGCATCGCGCTCGCCAAGCTCTTCCTGCGCCATCCCGACCTGCTGCTTCTGGACGAGCCCACCAACCACCTGGACCTCGAAAGCGTCCAGTGGCTGCGTGGCTTTATCGCCAACTACGACGGCGCCGTCCTCATCGTCAGCCACGACCGCGCCTTTATGGACGCCTGCGTCGACCACGTCGCCGCGCTCGAAAACCGTCGCGTGACCACTTACACCGGCAACTACAGCAGCTACCTCAAGCAGCGCGAGGACAACCTTGAGCAGATGTGCGCCAAGCGCGCCGCCCAGGAGCGCGACATCGCCCACATGCAGGTCTTCGTCGACAAGTTCCGCTACAAGCCCACCAAGGCCGCCCAGGCCCAGGAGCGCATCCGCAAGATCGAGCAGATCAAAAAGGAGCTTGTCATCCTACCCGAGGGCCACAAGCACATCGACTTTAAGTTCCCCGACCCGCCGCGCTCCGGCGACATGGTCGTGGGCCTGGAGGGCGTCTCCAAGTCCTACGGCAACAAGCACATCTACAGCGACATCGACCTCAAGCTCTACCGCGGCGAGCACGTGGCGCTCGTCGGCCCCAACGGCGCCGGCAAGTCCACGCTCATGAAGATCATCGCCGGACTGGAGCCGCCCACCACCGGCACCCGCGACCTGGGAACCAACGTCGGCGTCGCCTACTATGCCCAGCATGCGCTCGAGGGCATGACCGAGTCCAACACCGTCCTGCAAGAGATCGACACCGTCACGCCCAAGTGGACCGTACCGCAGCAGCGCAGCCTGCTGGGCGCCTTCCTGTTTAGCGACAACGATTCCATCGAAAAGCAGGTGCGCGTCCTCTCCGGCGGCGAAAAGGCGCGTCTGGCGCTCGCCAAGATGCTTGTGGCCCCCGAGGCGCTCCTGTGCCTGGACGAGCCCACCAACCACCTTGACATCGACTCGGTGGACATGCTCGAGAACGCCCTGCAAAACTTCCCCGGTACCATCGTGCTGATCAGCCACGATGAGCACCTGGTACGCGCCGTGGCCAATCGCATCATCGACATCCGCGATGGCAAGGTCACAGTCTATGACGGCGACTACGACTACTACCTCTACAAGCGCGAGGACCTCGCAGCCCGCGCCGCCGCCGAGGCGGCAGGGGATAGCGCACCTGCCGCGGCCAAGTCCACCAAAGCCAGCGCCGCCCAGGCCGACACCCCCGCCGCGGCGCCTAAGCCTGCCGAGGGCAAAAAGACCAAGGAGCAAAAGCGCGCCGAAGCCCAGGCCCGCGCTGCGCTCAACAAAAAGCTCAAGGGCGTGCGCAACCAGCTTAAGAAGATCGAGACGGAGCTCGACAAAAAGCGCGCCCGCTATGACGAGCTTATGGAATTGATGGCAAGCGAAGAGCTTTATGCCGATCAGGATAAGTTCAACGCCGCGCTGGGGGAATATAACGGCCTTAAGCAAGAGCTACCTAAGCTCGAGGACGAATGGTTGGAGCTTTCCACCCAGATCGAAGAGGAGACCGCGCGTGAATTCTCGTAAGGCCGCTGCCGTGGCGATGAGCGTCATCGCCATCGCCTGTCGCATCTGCGGCATCTTTATGAGCGCGATGACCGTGCTGCTGTGCTTTAGCGGCCTCACCGCCAAACTGCAGATTGTCGGCTTTGTCGTTGAGCTTTCTCGCGCGCTGCCGAGCGCCATCGCCGGCTACGGCGTCATCACCTCACCCTTTGGCGGCGTTTTCCGCTTGGATTACGCCATCGTGGCCGTCATCCTGTTTGTAGCTGACTACCTGCTCACGCGCGCCTCGCGCCGCGTCCGCTAGGGGAGCGCCATGTCCAGCAGCTACATCATGAACCTGCTCGCCAGCGCCGTCGCCGTCATCGTGGGCATCGTCATCCACGAAAGTGCGCACGCCGCCGCGGCCTGGGCACTCGGCGATAAGACAGCCCGTTCGCGCGGCCGCGTGTCACTCAACCCGCTCAACCATATCGACCCGTTCGGCACCATCATCCTGCCACTGCTCATGCTCGCAGCCGGTGGCCCGGTGTTCGCCTTTGCCAAGCCCGTGCCCGTCTACCTCAACAACCTCAAGCACCCCAAGCGCGACGAGGTCCTGGTGAGCGTGGCCGGCCCCGCGTCGAACATCGCACTCGCATGCCTCGCGGCCGCCCTCATGCACGCAACGTACGGCAATCTCTACGCCAGCATGTCCTTTGCCGTGGCGTCGCAGATCATGAACTTCGGCGCCACGTTTATCGTGGTCAACCTGTCGCTCGCGTTCTTTAACCTCATTCCGATTCCGCCGCTTGATGGCTCGTCGATCATCGTGCCCTTCCTCAAGGGCACGGCGCTCAACAACTATTACCGTCTGCAGCAATACGCTATGCCCATACTCATCCTGGTTCTATACCTGCTGCCTATGTGGACCGGCATCGATGTAATCGGCCGCTATTTCGACGTTACCGTGTATCCGCTTGCTGAGCAGCTGCTCAACTTCGCAATCGCCGGCATCTAAGGTAAACTTACAGGTCGACCGTGCAAAACGGTCGTAACATGCACCCAAACCGCGCCGCGAAGGCGCCGTCAAAGGAGGTCGAAGATGTCGTATCGCGTGTCGACGCAGGTCTACAGCGGACCGTTCGACCTGCTGCTGCAGCTGGTAACCCGCCAAAAAGTAGATATCGGCGCCATCTCCATTAGCGAGGTGGCCGAGCAGTACCTTGCCGAGGCCGAGCGCATCGAGGCGCTAGACCTGGACGTGGCGAGCGACTTTTTGCTGGTCGCGGCAACCCTTTTGGACATCAAGGCCGCCTCTCTGGTGCCGCAGGAGGCCCCGCGCAAAGTCGATGACGATGATGACGAGTTCGACGAAGACCTCGAGGAACTCAGCGCGCTCGACGGCGACGCCTTGCGCGAGGTCCTGATCCAGCGCCTGATTGCCTACAAGCAGTTTAAAGGCGCGGCTGCGGCCCTCGGTGCCCGCATGCAGGCCGAAAGCCGTATGCATCCGCGTGTGGCCGGCCCCGGCCCCGAGTTCCTAGGGCTCATGCCCGACTACCTGGCCGGCATCACCCTGCGCGGCCTCGCCGTCATCTGCGCCGACCTGGACGGCAAGCGCCAGACCTTCTTGCTGGAGGCCGAGCATGTGGCGCCGCATCGCGTGCCGCTCGACCTGACCGTGGCCTCAGTCGACCGCTTTACCATGGCGCACCAAACCTGCACCTTCCGCGAGCTGTTGGACGGCGACGCCACGACCGAGCAACTCGTCGTCACCTTCTTGGCCATGTTGGAGCTCGCCAAGCGCGGCTCGCTCACGTTGAGCCAGGACGAGATCTTCGGAACCATCTGCATCAACCGAGTCGAGGGCGCCGAGGCATACGTGCCCGGCGAGGGCCCCGAGCTCACCGAATAGGAGCCGCAACCATGTCAACCCTTTCCACGCTGGAGGCAAACAGCCTCAAAGGCGCCCTTGAGGCGCTGCTGCTGGTGTCGAGCGATCCCGTGAGCGCACCCGCGCTGGCAGGTGCGCTGGATATCGCCCCGGGCGAGTGCGCATCGCTGCTCGCCGAGCTCAAAGTTGAGTACGAGGAGGCCAACCGCGGCTTTCAGCTGCGCGAGGTTGCCGGCGGCTGGCGCCTGTTTACGCATCCCGCCTACCACGACGTGGTCGAGGCCTACGTGCTGAGTTGGGACACGCAAAAGCTGTCGCAGGCGGCGCTCGAAACACTGGCCGTCATCGCATACCACCAGCCCGTGACGCGCGAGGTGGTCAAGGGCATCCGCGGCGTCAATTCCGACGGCGTCATTGCGTCGCTCGTGGACAAGGGCCTGGTGCGTGAGCTCGGCCGCGATCCCCAGCGCGGTCAGGCCATCATCTACGGCACGACCAACGCCTTCTTGGAAAAGTTCGGCCTGCGCTCCACCCACGACCTACCCGACCTGGAGCAGTTTGCCCCCGACGAGCAGTCGCGCCAGTTTATCCGCGAGCGTCTGAGCGGCCGCAGTATTCAGTCCACACTCGAGGAGCAGGCCGAGGACCTGGACGAAGAGCGCGAACTGCTCGATACCGATGTTGAAGATGTTGAGGCAGTCGAGGACTTGGAGACCCTGGTCGTCGACGAGACCTCGGAGGATTTGCATGACGAGGACTAACGGAGTAGGGGAGGCGCACGCCGTGGGCAACGCGGTACCCGCAACCGACGCCCAGCCCGTCTACCCGCACACCATGCGTCTACAGCGCTTTTTGGCACGCGCAGGCGTGGCGAGCCGCCGCGGCTCAGAGGACCTGATGACCGCCGGCCGCGTGACCGTCAACGGTCAGGTCGCAACCGAGCTGGGTACCAAGGTCGACGTCGACCGCGACCTTATCGAGGTTGACGGCATGCCCGTCAACCTCAACCAAGGCGCCGTATACTTGATGCTCTACAAGCCGACCGGCTACCTCACCACCATGAGTGATCCGCAGGAGCGCCCTTGCGTGGCCGACCTGGTCCCACGCGGCCGCTTTCCGGGACTGTTCCCGGTGGGTCGCCTGGACCGCGACACCACGGGCCTTTTGCTCTTTACCACCGACGGCGACCTGTCTCAGGACCTGCTGCATCCCAGCAAGCACGTCTACAAGACCTATCAGGCACTCGTGGACGGGCAGCTGACCGACCGCGATCTTGAGCCGCTGCGTCGTGGCATCGAGCTCGACGACGGCCTATGCCAGCCGGCGATCTGCCGCGTCATCACCGCACGCGAGGCCGAGGCCGTGGCTCCGCAAGGCGTCAAGTCCGGTACCACCGCCGTGGAGGTCATCATCCGCGAGGGTCGCAAAAACCAGGTTAAGCGCATGTTGAGCAAGATTCACCATCCGGTGATCCGTCTGCATCGCTGCAACTTTGCGGGCCTGGAGCTCAAGGACGTGGCCAAGGGCTCGTGGCGCGAGCTCACCGACCGCGAGGTGCAGATCCTCAAGGCCGGCGGCATCCCGCCCAAGCAGGCGAGCGCCAAGCGCAACGGCGGCAGGCCCCAAGACACGCCCGCCAGCCGCACGCGTCACCACGGCAGCCACGGCTCCGCACCCAAGCGCAACACCTACCGCGAGCGCTACACGGGCTAGGCAACCCGCCGCGCCCCAACGCCCGCGAACCATACCAGCACGTCAACCATCGAAAGGAAGCATTGCATGATCGTCGCCATCGACGGCCCCGCCGGTTCAGGCAAGTCCACCATCGCCAAGGAGATCGCCCGTCAGCTGGGCTTTAACAAGCTCGACACGGGCGCCATGTATCGCGCCGTCACCTTCGCCGCGCTCGACCGTGGCATCAACCTGGACGACGAGGCTGCCATCGACGCCCTCGCCGAGCAGATCGAGATTCGCTTTACCAACGGCACCGGCGAGGACACGCGCCTGACCATCGACGGCCAGGACGCTTCGGCCGCCATCCGTACCCCGCAGGTCGACGCCAACGTGTCCAAGGTCTCGGCCTATCCGGGCGTGCGCGCCGCCATGCTCATCCACCAGCGCCGCGCCGCCGAGGACCGCGATATCGTCGCCGAGGGTCGCGACATCGGCACCGTCGTGTTCCCCAACGCGCAGGTCAAGGTGTTCCTAACCGCCGACCCGCGTGAGCGCGCCCGCCGCCGCGTGCTGCAGCGCCACCAAAACGACGCCCAGCCGCTCACCGAAGAGCAGCTCGAGGCCGAGGTCGACGAGACCCTCGACGCCCTTAAGCAGCGAGACAAACTTGACAGCAGCCGCGAGGTCGCCCCGCTCTTGCCCGCCGAGGACGCCGTGCACGTCGACTCCACCGCCCACACCATCGACGAGGTCGTCTCGATAATCGAGGACCTCATCAACCAAAGGAGGTAGCCCATGCGCCTGTTTAAGCAGACGCCCGAGGACTATTACAACGCCCCCTACGCCGAGTTCCCGGCGCTCATCCGCGGCACTGTCGTCGTGGTTATGGCCATCCTTTGGGCCTTCTCCAAGCTCATGTGGCGCTGGAAGGTAGAGGACGCCGACCTACTGTTTGAGCGCCAAGAAGGCCGCGGCAGCGTGGTCATCTGCAACCACACCTCGATGGCCGAGCTCTTGGCCGTGGAGACGGCGCTGTTCTTTGGCGGCCGCCGCATTCGCCCCATTTTTAAGTCCGAGTTTGCGAAGAGCAAGATCGTGCGCTGGGCCTTTAGCCGCGTGGGCGGCATTCCCGTCGAGCGCGGCACCGCCGACATGAAGTGCCTGCGTGCCGCCCAGCATGCGCTGCAGCGCGGTGAGGACGTCCTGATCTTCCCCGAGGGTACGCGCATCCGCTCGCGCGAGATCAAGCCCGAGGTCCACGGCGGCTTTGCGCTCATCGCCCAGATGGGTAAGGCACCCGTCAACCCGCTCGCCATCTGCGGCTGGTCCGATATTACGCCTGCGGGCAAAAAGATCATGCGCCCCAAAAAGTGCTGGATCCGCGCCGGCAAGTCAATTTCGCTTTCCGACGCGCCTGCCGAGCTCAAGCGCAAGGAGCGCCTAGCCTGGTTTGAGTCCGAAGCCATGAGTCGCGTCTACGCCATGCGTGATGACCTGTGCGCCGAGCACCCGGGCAGGTTCTAGCCATGGACGAGGAAGTCATGAACACCGCCGAGGCTGTGCCCGGCAAGGCAGACGCCCCCACTATCGAAATCGCTGCCCACGCCGGCACCTGCTACGGCGTACAGCGTGCGCTCGATATGGCGCTGGCCGCTGCGCCGCAGGCAGGGGAGTGCACTCAGGTCCATACCTTGGGTCCGCTCATCCATAACCCGATCGTGGTACGCGAGCTCGCCGAGGCAGGCGTCGGTCTGGCCGACACCTTGGACGACGCCACGTCGGGCACTGTGATCATCCGCGCCCACGGCGTGGTGCCGCAGGTCATTGATGCCGCTCGCGAGCGTGGCCTTAACGTCGTCGACGCCACCTGCCCCTACGTGAAGAAGGTCCACGTGGCGGCCGAGCGCCTGGTGCGCGAGGGCTACCGCGTGATCGTCGTGGGCGAGCCGGGCCACCCCGAAGTCGAGGGCATCCTGGGCCACGCCGGCGATGACGCGCAGGTCGTGAGCTGCGCTGCCGATGCGGACGCGCTGTCGCTCAAGGGTAAAGTGGGCTTGGTTGTGCAGACCACCCAGACTGCGCAGAACTTGGCCGAGGTCGTGGCTGCTATCACCCCGCGCGTGCAGGAGCTGCGCGTGATCAACACCATCTGCGCCGCCACGAGTGAGCGTCAACAGGCAGCAGCCACACTTGCCAACCGCTGCGACTGCATGGTCATCGTGGGCGGCAAGAACTCGGGCAACACCCGCCGCCTGGCGCAGATTTGCGCAGACGCCTGCGAGCGCACGTATCACATCGAGGAAGCTTCTGAGCTCCAAGCCGCGTGGTTTACCGACGCTCACCACATCGGCATCACCGCCGGAGCCTCCACCCCGCAAGAACACATCGAGCGCGCCGTCGAGCGCATCAAGGAGCTTTGCCGCTAACCATGGACCAGACCGTACCCGCATACGCCGCCGAGGTGGCCGATTACGGGCGCAGCCGCGACCCCGAGCCGGGTGAGGGCGCGCTCGTAAAGAACGTGCGTCCCGAATCGCCCGCGTGGGATGTGGGTATCGAGCCGGGCATGCGCGTGCTCACGGTCAACGGTGAGGCGCTCACCGACATGATCGTATGGCTCTGGGAGGCCGACGATGATACCGTCGACCTCGAGGTTTTCGACCCGCGCGACGGCACCGTCACCCCCGTCGAGCTCGACCGCTTTCCCGGCGAGGATTGGGGTTTGGAGTTCGATGGCCCCATCTTCGACGGCATGCGTACCTGCGTCAACGCCTGCGTGTTCTGCTTTATGACCATGCTCCCCAAGGGCGGCCGCTCCACGCTCTATATTCGCGACGACGACTATCGCCTAAGCTTTTTGCAAGGCAACTTTGTCACGCTTACGAACCTCACCGACGAGGACGTGCAAAACGTCATCCAGCGCAACATGAGTCCCATGAACGTGTCGGTCCACGCTGTGAGCCCCGACGTCCGCCGTCGTATGATGGGCCGTAACGCCCAGCGAGGCATGGACGTACTCGAGACCATCATGGCCGCCGGCATCGAGATTCACGCGCAGATCGTGTTGTGCCCCGGCATGAACGACGGCGAGGAGCTGGAAAAGACCCTGCGCTTTTGCGAGGAGCACGAGCAAATCACAAGCCTGGGCATTGTGCCGCTCGGTTTTACCAAACACCAAAACCGCTTTAGCTGGTCATACAGCGACAAGCCCGAACTGGCGCGCGAGACCATTGCCATGATCCGACCGTTCCAGGACCGCGCCTATGAGCGCTTTGGCCGCCACACCTTCCAGATGAGCGACGAGTTCTATCTGGACGCCGGCATCGATCCTCCAGAGGCAGACTTTTACGACGGTTACCCGCAGTACTACGACGGCATCGGCATGATCCGCTCGTATCTAGACGAGACCGACGACGTGCTTGCCGCCTATACCGAGCGTCTGGCCCGCGTCCGCGAGGCCATCGCCGCCCGCAGCCAGCATCTGCTGTGCCTCTCGGGCGCCAGCGCACGCGACACGGTGGCCCGCTTTGTGGAGTCGCCCCAGGGACTCGCCGGCACTGTCACGGCCATCAAGAACCGCTACTTTGGCGGCAACGTGGACGTGACCGGCCTCATCGTCGCGTGTGACATCTTGGAGCAGCTGCCCCAAGATCTGTCGGGGGTTATGCTCTTTGTGCCTAAGCTCATGTTCAACGCTGACGGCATGACGCTTGACGAGTATCATCGTGACGATTTACTCGCAAGCCTTACCAGTCGCGGCGCCGAGGTTCATGTGGTGTCGACCATGCCGCATGAGCTGCTCGATACCCTGGAGCATATCCTTGGCATTGTGCCTGCCGACTCTAACACTTCCACTGAACCTACCCATTAAAGGAGAGCAGATGAAACCTATCGTCGCCGTCGTCGGACGCCCCAACGTGGGCAAATCCACGCTCGTTAACCGCCTGGCCCAGACCTCGGACGCCATCGTCCACGAGTCTCGCGGCGTCACGCGCGACCGCTCGTATCACACGGCCGATTGGAACGGCCGCGAGTTCACCATCGTCGACACGGGCGGTATCGAGCCGCTCAAGAGCGACGACGTCTTTGCCACGTCCATCCGCGACCAGGCGCTCGCCGCCGCCGAGGAAGCCGCAGTCATCCTGTTTGTAGTCGATGGCCGCACCGGCGTCACCGAGGAGGACGAGTCGGTCGCCCGCATGCTCAAGCGCTGCGACAAGCCGGTCTTTCTGCTGGTGAACAAGCTCGACAACCCCGATCGCGAAAACGACAGCATCTGGGAGTTCTATTCGCTCGGTATCGGCGAGCCCACGCCGCTCTCGGCCCTGCATGGCCATGGCACGGGCGACCTGCTCGACGATATCGTGGCCCTGCTTCCCGAGGAAGAAGACGAGGTCGCCGATGAGTTCCCCGACGCGCTGAACGTGGCCATCATCGGCCGCCCCAACGCCGGCAAGTCGTCGCTGTTCAACCGCATCCTGGGCGCCGACCGTTCTATCGTGTCCAACATTGCCGGCACGACGCGCGACGCCATCGACACGGTCGTCGAGCGTAACGGCAAGCACTACCGCATGGTCGACACCGCGGGCATTCGCAAGAAGAGCACCGTGTACGAGAACATCGAGTACTACTCCATGGTCCGCGGCCTGCGCGCCATCGACCGCGCCGACGTGGCGCTGCTCGTCGTCGACGCCTCCGTGGGCGTTACCGAGCAGGACCAGAAGGTCATGGGTCTTGCCATCGAGCGCGGCTGCGCCATCGTTGTGCTGCTCAACAAGTGGGATCTGCTCGACGACGACCGTAAGCGCGAGGCCTGCATGGAGACCATCGACCGCCGTCTGGGCGTCATGGCTCCCTGGGCCCAGTACCTGCGCATCTCTGCTCTCACCGGCCGCAGCGTCGAGAAGATCTGGGCGATGGTAGACGCCGCCGAAAAGACGCGCTCGCAGAAGATTAGCACCTCGCGCCTCAACGCGTTCCTCACCGACCTGCGCGAGTTCGGTCATACCGTGGTGGACGGCAAGCGCCGCCTGCGCATGCACTACGTGACCCAGACGGGCGTCAACCCGCCGACGTTCACGTTCTTCGTCAACCACAGTGACCTGGTCAACGACACCTACCAGCGCTACGTGGAGAACCGCATGCGCTCGACCTTCGACTTTGCCGGCACGCCCATTCGACTCTTCTTTAGGAAGAAGGAGCAAAAGGATGCATAATCCGATTCTGCTGACCGCCATCTGCGCCGTGGTCTCGTTCTTTATCGGAGCGATTCCGTTTGGCCTGATCTTGGGCCGCGTGTTTAACCACACCGACATTCGCAAGGCGGGCTCCGGTAACATCGGCACCACCAACGCCCTGCGCGTAGCCGGCCCCAAGGTGGCCGCGCTCACGCTGCTGCTCGACTGCCTTAAGGGCGCCATCTGCGTTGTCATCGCCCGTCCGTTCATCGCGAGCGTGGGCTATGGATTTCCGCCGAACATCATGGCGCCCGGAGCCCCCGGCGACTGGATGCTCGGTGTCATTTGCCTGGCAGCCGTGTGGGGCCATATCTTCTCGCCCTATCTCAACTTCCACGGCGGCAAGGGTATCGCAGTTGGTCTGGGTGTCATCCTCGCCTGGTACTGGCCTATTGGCCTGTCGCTGCTGGGCATGTTTATCGTAGCCGTCGCCATCACCAAGTATGTGTCAGTGGGTTCGCTTGCCGCGGCCATCGGACTTCCTATCGCTGCTTGCGCGGTCTTTCCGTACAGCAGCCTGTGCCTCAAGTTCTGCATGGCGATGATCGGCATCACCGTGGTGTGGGCCCATCGCTCGAATATCCAAAAGCTCATGGCCGGTAAGGAGTCCAAGCTCTCGTTTACCAAGCGCGTCACCGAGCCCGACGATAAGTAGGAGAGAGTCATGAATGTTGCGCTGATTGGCTCCGGCTCCTGGGGAACCGCCGTCGCCGGCCTCGCCGCAGAGCGAGCCGAGCGCGTGACCATGTGGGCCCACAGTGAGCAGACGGCCACCGGCATCAATGCCGAGCACCGCAATCCCCGGTATCTGGTGGACTACGAGCTGCCCGGCAACGTTGTCGCCGCCACGGACCTGTCGCAGGCGCTCGACGGCGCCGAGGCCATCATCTTTGCCGTGCCCTCCACGCACCTGCGCAGCGTATGCCATCAGGCAGCACCCTTCATCGCCGCCGACACCCCGGCACTCTGCCTCACCAAGGGTATTGAGCCCGAATCCGGCCTGCTTATGAGTGAGGTAATCGCCAGTGAGATCGGCAACGAGTCGCGTGTCGCGGCGCTCTCGGGCCCCAACCATGCCGAGGAGATCTGCCGCGGCGGGCTTTCTGCCGCCGTCATCGCCAGCAATGATCCACAGGTAGGGGAGACCTTTAAGGACCTGCTCCTATCCACGGCCTTCCGCATCTACCTGTCGCAGGACATGACCGGCGTCGAGGTTTGCGGCGCCATGAAAAATGTCATCGCCATCGTGTGCGGCATCTCCGCCGGCACCGGTGCCGGCGACAACACGCTTGCCCTTATCATGACGCGCGGCCTGGCAGAGATCAGCCGTCTGGTGCACGCCCGCGGCGGGCAGGCCATAACTTGCATGGGACTCGCCGGCATGGGCGACCTCATTGCCACCTGCACCTCGGAGCATTCGCGCAACCGCACCTTTGGCTACGAGTTTGCCCACGGCATCTCGCTCGACGAGTATCAGACGCGCACGCATATGGTGGTCGAGGGCGCCGTCGCGGCCCGCAGCGTCAGCGAGCTTGCCCGTTCACTGGGCGTAGACATTCCGCTCACCTTTGCCGTGGAGCAAACGCTCTACAACGGTGTTACTTTGGATAGGGCGCTCGAGATTCTCACAGATCGCGTCCCTTCTCAAGAGTTCTACGGACTCACCGACTAGCGCAGAAAGGCTTCTACCATGGGTTCCATTAAAATCGCTCCGTCCGTCCTTTCGGCCGACATGGCCAACCTCAGGGGCGAGCTCGACAAGATCGCCGGTGCCGACTACGTGCACTTCGACGTTATGGACGGTCACTTTACCGGCAACCTCACCTTTGGCGTTGACATCCTCAAGGCCGTCAAGCGCTCCACCGACGTGCCGGTCGACGCGCACCTCATGGTATCGAACCCCGATGAGACGGTCGATTGGTACGCCGACGCCGGTGCCGACATGATCACCGTGCACTATGAGGCCTCCACGCACCTGCACCGCACGCTCACGCATCTTCAGCAGCGCGGCGTCAAGGCCGGTGTGGTGCTCAACCCCGCCACCCCCGTGTGCGTGCTCGAGAGCATCATCGACGTCGTCGATATGGTGCTGCTGATGAGCGTGAACCCCGGCTTTGGCGGCCAGAGCTTTATCCCGGGCACCATCGCCAAGCTCCACGAGCTCAAAGCCATGTGCGAGCGCCACGGCGTGTCGCCCATGATCGAGGTCGACGGCGGCATCTCTTCCAAAAACATCGCCGAGGTCGTCAAGGCCGGTGCCAACGTGCTCGTGGCCGGCTCCGCCGTATTTAAGTCCGAAGATCCCGCTGCCGAGGTTGCGCTGCTGCAGAAGCTGGGCAACGAGGCCGCACAGGAGGCATAAACCCTTATGACCGCAGGTCAAAACCGCATACCCGTTAATCTTGACTATGCCGCCTCGACGCCCATGCGCGCCGAGGCGCTCCTTGCGCAGCGCGAGTACGACGACAGCGAGCTTGCCGGCGTCAACCCCAACTCGCTGCATTCGCTCGGCCGCAAGGCTGCCGCGCGTCTGGAGGTTGCACGTCGCGAGATCGCCCGCAGCTTTGGCGCGCGCGTCCGCCCGTCCGAGATTGTACTGACCAACGGCGGCACCGAAGCCAACCAGCTGGCGCTGCTCGGTCTTGCCGAGGGCGCTCGTCAGCGCGATCGCAAGCGCGATCGTGTAATCGTTTCGGCCATCGAGCACGATTCGATTCTGGACAACCTGCCGTTGCTGCGTGCCGCCGGCTTTACCGTCGACCTGGCGACGCCTTGCCGCGCGGGCTACATTGAGCCTGCCGCGCTTGTCGAGCTACTAGGCGACGACGTGGCGCTCGTGAGCATCATGGTTGCCAACAACGAGACCGGCGTGGTGCAGCCCATCCGCGAGCTTGCCGCGGCCGCGCATACCGTGGGCGCCCTTTTCCACACCGATGCCATCCAGGGCTATCTGCATATTCCGCTCGATGTCACCGAGCTGGGCGTCGATGCCATGTCCGTTGCCGCGCATAAGATCGGCGGCCCTGTGGCATCCGGCGCGCTCTACCTTAAGAACCGCACGCCGCTGCGCCCCCGAATCTTTGGCGGTGGACAGGAAGCCGGACGACGTGCCGGCACGCAGGACCTGCGCACGCAGCTCGCCTTTGCCGCTGCCGCCCGCACGCTGACGCCCCATGTGGCCGAGGAACGCGAGAAGCTTCAAGCCCTTTCCGACAAGCTCTACGCCACGCTTACGGCCCACCCTCGCATTCACGCCACCATGGGCGACTATGCGCATGCCGACCGTCTGCCCGGCATGGTATCGATCTACATTGATGGCATGGACTCCGAGGAGCTCATCGTCAAGCTCGACGCCGCCGGCTTTGAGGTATCGGCCGGTTCCGCCTGCTCGAGCGGCAGCATGGACCCGAGCCACGTTCTCAGCGCCATGGGTATTGGCCGCGAACAGGCCCTGGGTGCACTGCGCATCTCCTTCGATGACCGCGTGAATCCGGGCGATCTGGACGAGTTTGCCCAGACGCTGCTCTCGATCGTAGGCGCCGCATGATCGTCGCCGAGTTCGAGCGCGCTCTGCTGGCACGCTATCCAAAGACGGACACCGAGCCCTGGGACCACGTAGGCTTATCCGTGGGCGACCCTGCCGCGGAGATTACCGGTGTTGCCTGCGCGCTCGATGCGACCGAGACCAATGTTCGCCGCGCCCAAGAAGCCGGTGCCAACGTGCTGCTGACGCATCATCCCATATACATCAAGGCGCCCGAGGCCTTTTGTCCGGCGGATGCCACACGCCCCCAATGCAGCGCGGCGCTCTACGAGGCAGCGCGTTGCGGCGTGAGCATCATATCGCTCCACACCAACCTGGACCGCTCGCACGAAGCCCGTGTCCGCCTGAGCAAGCTGCTGGGTGCCACACCCGTGAGCTCACTGGAGCACTTGGACGACCCCGAGGCCACCGGCCTGGGCGCGCTTGCAACGCTCAACGACCCGTGCACGCTGCGCGATCTTGCCACCCGTGCTGCCACGGCCTTCGGCAGCGACCCGCGTGTGTGGGGCGAAGCCGATCGCCCGTGCCGCACCGTCGCCATTTTGGGCGGCTCCTTGGGCGACTTTGGAGAGCTCGCCATCGCCGCGGGCGCGGACGTTGTCGTGACGGGCGAGGCGGGCTATCACGTGGCGCAGGACCTAGACTTGCGCGGACTGCCGGTGATCCTGCTCGGCCATGACCGCTCCGAGGAGCCGTTCGTTGATATCTTGATGAACTCTGCGGTTGACGCCGGGGTTGACCCCCGTCATGCGATTAAAATACTGAACCCTTGCCAATGGTGGACTGTGACAAAAGGAGAGAACTTATGAGCGCCGGCGCTACGCTACTCAAGCTGCAACAGATCGATTTGGAGCTCGCCCGCAACAAGAGCGAACTTGCCAATATGCCGGAGCTCAAGGAACTCGCTTCCAAGCGCAAGACCTACGTTAAGCTCAAGGCCGAGATGACCAAGCTCTACGCCCAGCGCAAGGACCTGGATATTGAGCTCGACGACCTCAACACCACCGAGATCCAGACCAACAACGCTATCGAGGCCGCCAAGAAGCGCCACGTTGACGGCTCTGACTACCGCGAGGTACAGGACCTGGAGAACGAGCTCGCCACCCTGGCCAAGCGCCTGGACAAGATCGAGCACACCCGCAAGGATGTCGTCGTCGCCCACAAGGAGGCACTCGACCGCGAGGCTCGCGCGCAGGCCATCATCGCCAAGTTCGAGGAAGGCGTGAAGGCCGACACCAAGGCCGCCCGCGCCAAGGCCGCCGACCTCCAGGCACAGATTGACGCCGCCACCAAGGAGCGCACCGCGCTTGCCGCCACGCTGCCGACCGACGTGCTCACCGACTACGAGCGCCTGCTCAAGCAGTTCCGCGGCCTGGCCGTCGAGACCATCAAGGGCAACATCCCCACGGTCTGCCACACCGCGCTGCAGGCGTCGTCCATGAGCGACCTCAACCACGACGGTAGCGAGATTACGCACTGCCCGTACTGCCACCGCCTGCTCGTGCTCCCCAGCAAGGAAGCCTAACGATGACGGCGGCACCCAACAATTCAATGCAACTTGAGGGAAAAACGATCCTGCTGGGCATTACCGGCGGGATCGCCGCCTATAAGTCGTGCAATATCGCGCGCCTGTTGCAAAAGCGCGGCGCGCGCGTCAAGGTCGTTATGAGCGAGCATGCCACCGAGTTTGTGGGCCCGCTCACCTTCCGTGCACTCACCAACGAGCCGGTCGCTGTAGGTCTGTTCGACGACCCCTCCGACCCCATCCACCACATTTCGCTGGCGCAGGAGCCCGATCTGGTGGTCGTGGCTCCCGCGACGGCCAATATCATCGCCAAGATGGTCAACGGCATCGCCGATGACCTCATCTCCACGACGCTGCTTGCCACGCCGCGACCCATCGTGATCGCACCCGCTATGAACAACGGCATGTGGAAGGCGCCGGCGACGCAGGCCAATATAGCCTCGCTGCGCGACCGTGGCGTCCATGTGGTGGGGCCCGGCAGCGGCTACCTTGCCTGCGGTGACGTGGACACGGGACGCATGAGCGAGCCCGAGGACATCGTCGAGGTCGTCTGCGAGGTGCTCAACCCCGCGCCTCAGGACCTGGCAGGCAAGCGCATCGTGATCACCGCCGGTCCTACGCACGAACCGATCGACCCCGTGCGCTTTATTGGCAACCGGTCGTCGGGCAAGATGGGCATCGCCCTGGCGAGGGAGGCTGCTCGCCGCGGCGCTGCGGTCACGCTCGTGTTAGGACCGACGTCGCTCGATGTCCCCCGCGGCGTGGAGTGCGTGCGCGTACAGACCGCCGCAGAAATGCTGCAGACAGCGCTGAGCGCCTTTCAGACGGCCGATGCGGCCATTTGTGCGGCCGCCGTCGCCGACTACACGCCCGCGGCCCCTGCCGACCATAAGCTCAAAAAGACCAACGAGCGCCTGGATCGCATCGAACTAGTCGAGACGGTCGATATCTTGGCCGAGCTCTCGCGCCAAAAGGGCGATCGCCTCGTAATCGGCTTTGCAGCCGAGACTGATAACGTCGTCGAGTACGCCGAGCGCAAATTGACCCGCAAAGGCTGCGATGCCATTATCGCCAACGATGTCTCGCGTGCCGATTCGGGTTTTGGAACCGATACCAACAAGGCCTGGATCGTGAGCACAGCGGGTACGCAAGAACTTCCCGTACTAACAAAACCCCAGCTCGCAGATACAATTTTGGACTTGCTTCAAAATTTGTAAAAAAGTTCTTGCGCAAGGGCAAAGTTTCGGGTTATTATACTCCCTGTTGCGAGCGAGAGCAGAGCAACAAACAAAAGCTTCGGGACGTGGCGCAGCTTGGTAGCGCACTTGACTGGGGGTCAAGGGGTCGCTGGTTCGAATCCAGTCGTCCCGACCAGAAGTTTGTAGGTCAGGCACCTAGTGCCTGACCTTTTTTGTTTTAAGCAATTGCTTAATTTTGATTAAGCAACAGGGTGCCAAAAATCTACCTGCGCGATAATCACCTTTTGCGGCTACTTGCGCGTTTTACACGCGCTTGAGTCGATTTATTTACGCGCTATGAATCTACATACGCGTAGCTGGTATACAGCCGAGTATAGGCTGTATTTATCGCGGCGATTTACACAGAAATAGCGACTGTAACGAACAAGCGTGTCGCAGTATTTATTCCAGCAGTTCATTTGATCGGTGGACAAGTGGGCTGTTGCAACGAAATGCCAAGCAGGATGGGCTCTATACGAGGACGCCGCAGGGTAATGGCGGGGGAGTGCGGCGGGCGCTCTGAGAGCCGCTGTGTGACCCCATGTCTCCTTAACTCGATAATTTGTGTTTCAAGCCACGATCCGTCGAGCAATTGCCAAAAGAACGGCCCATGCAGGATTGCACGGGCCTTACATCAGATCAAATTTGAGCTAGAAGCACCAAGCGGAGCAGACGCAACACCATCTCGTCGCGGCCTCGGCGAGCGACATATCGCAGTCGAGGTAGACAACGAGGAAGTCGTCAGATCCCGCACAGGGGGACCGCGATGGTGACCACCGCGCCGCCCGAGGGGCTGTTGGCGAGCGAGACGGAGCCCCCGTGGGCGCTCGCAGCCTCGGAGGCGACGTGGAGGCCGAGCCCGTAGTGGCGGCCTCCGTCGCGCGAGGAGCGGGACGAGTCGTCTGTGAAGAGGCGCTCGCAGCCGCGTTCGAGGGCGGCGGGAGAGAAGCCCGGTCCGTCGTCGGCCACCTCGATGACGAGGTGTCCGCCCGCGACGTCGCAGGAGACCGCCACACGCGAGCGCGCGTGCTCGGCGGCGTTGGCCACGAGGTTCGCGGCGGCTCGCGCCAGGGCGGTTCGGTCGAGCGGGGCCTCGGGCGCGTCCGCGACAGCGGGGCCCGTGGCCGCGTCGAGCGTCACGCCTCGCGCCCGGGCGATCTGGGCGGCCTCGGCGAGGACCTGTTCGCAGAGCTCGGCCGGCCGCATGGGGGCCCTCTCCGCCCCGCCGGACCCGCGCGAGGCCTCGATGAGCAGGCGCACGTAGCCGTCGAGCCTTTCGACACCGCCGGCTATGTCGCGCGCGGCGGCCGAGAGGTCGGCGTCATTCTCGTCTTCCAGCTCCTCCGCCACGAAGTCGGCGTTGGCGCGCAACACGGTGAGCGGCGTCTTGAGGTCGTGGGCGAGCGACGCCATCTGCTCGCGCTGCCCCCGCTCCGCGGCCCAGCGGGCCTCGAGCGACTCGGCGAGGGAGGCCCGCATGGCGTCCATCGCGGCGAGGACGTCGTTCACCTCGCGCACGTTGGTGCTGCCGACCGCGAAGTCGAGCTCCCCCGCGCCGACGCGACTCGCCGCCTCCGCGAGCGGCGCCATCTTGCGCGAGATCACGCGGCTCGCGCGGCGCGCCACGAGCGCGAGCGCGAGCGCGCTTCCCGCCGCAGCGCCGACGAGCATGAGGTTCTGCGGGTTAGGAAGCAGGCCGGCGAGGTCGCGCGAGACCCACTGCGGCAGGTACTCGCTGATGAGTGCGCAGGCCCCGCCGCCCTTGAGCGGGAACGCGGCGTAGGTGAGGCCCGAACCCCCGCCCTCGATCTTCACTGTGCCCGGTTCCGCGGCGAGTGCCGTACGGGCCATTTCCTTCGCGTCCTCGAGCCGCGTGCCCTCGAGGTCTGTCATCAGCACGTTTCCGTCCTTGTTCAGGATGAGGTAGCGGTACGCCGTCGGCACGTCCTGCTGCCCGCAGACGCCGTCGCGTCCCAGGCCCTCCGCGACCTCGCGAACATTGGCCGGCCCCCAGCTTGCCTCGTAGACGATGCCCGCGTTGATCGCCACGGAGAGCACCATGAACGAGGCGAGCCACGCCGTGGCGACCGCCGCGAACGCGTAGGCGAAGTAGCGCGCGATGACGAAGGAGAGTGGCATGCCCCCGCGACCTCGCGCCCCGATCTTCAGAGCTGCCACTTGTACCCCATCCCCCAGACGGTCGCGATCGGATCGGCGCCGGCCTCGGAGAGTTTCCTCCGGGCGCGGCTGACCTGCATGGATATGGCCGCGTCGTCGGCGTCGCTCTCCCAGCCGAGCACCGCCTCGCGTATCTGCGCGCGGCTCATGACCTGCCCGGGGTGGCGCGCGAGGTACTCGCAGATGGCGTACTCGGTGGGCGTGAGCGGCACGGTCTCGCCGCCCACGGCGAGGTCGCGCGCCCCGAGGTCGATCCGCACCTCCCCGAAGGAGAGAGCGTGCGAGCGCGGCCGGCGCTCACGGCGTAGATGGGCCGCGACCTTTGCGCGCAGTTCCGCGGCCCCAAAGGGCTTGCGGACGTAGTCGTCGGCGCCCAGGCCGTAGGCGGCCACGGCATCCTCCTCGGCCACGCGCGCGGTCAGGAAGACGATGGGCCCGTCGAAGTCCGGGCGGATCTGCCGCACGAGCTCGAAGCCGTCGAGCCCCGGCATCATGACGTCGCAGAGCACGAGGTCGAAGCGCGAGAGGTCCATCCCCGGGACCGCCGTCGGGTCCGGCGCCCTGACGACCTCATGGCCGTCGCGGCCGAGGACGCGCGCGAGCGCGTCGAGGATCGCCCGTTCATCATCCACTGCCAGTATCCTCGCCATGTTGACCTCCTGAAACTCTCGTCGGAATTGTACTAGCGCCGCACTCAGCGGTCCAGAGCCCTGCGCGCAGCCGCGGGCGCCTCGGCCGCGTCGAGCAGGGCATTCCCGCCCAGGACGAGCGCTGCGGAGAGGAGGACGAGCATGACGGCGAGCGGCTTCCTACGCATCTACCCTCCTGTCCTCGAAGCGGCAGAACCAGGCGAGAAGGACGGCGTCGGCTGCCAGGGTGAGCACGAGGCTAGCGAGCGCAGTCGTGAGGAGAGGGCCCGCCGCGCGTGCGGCGTCGATGAAGGCCTCCACCCCGAGCGACCCCAGGCGCGCTGGCCAGGCGAGCGGCACCCAGCTCAGGGGCGTCGCCAGGGCACCGGTGAGCTCGCCGGTCATGAGGCCGTGCGCAAGTCCGCCCACCGAGAAGAACGCGAGGAGCACTCCCGCCGCGCCGGCGCCGATGGCGGCGTTGCGGCCGTGGCGCAGGGCCACACCGAGCCACAGCGCGTAGAGGGGCAGGCTGCCCAGCACGATGCCCGCCCAGGCGGCCGCAAGCGGAGCGGGCCCGAGCGGCAGGCGCCCGACGACGGCGAGCACGGCCCCGAACACGCCGAGCGCCACGGCCAGCGCGGCGGCACCGAGCGCCGCAAGGGCGAGCAGCTTCGCCGCGACGGCGCGCCCGCGCGAGGGGACCGCCGTGAGGTTGGCGAGGCGCCCGGCAGCGCGCTCGTCGTCCACGGCGAGCCCGCAGACGATGGCGGACATGAGCGGCATGAGGGCGCCGAGGAACTGGACGTAGGCGTCCGCGCCCAGCGCCGGGTCCCATCGGGCTACGGAGAAGTACTCGCCGCAGGCAAGACCGGCTGCCAGGCCGCAGACGAGGTGCACCGCCGTGAGCGGGGAGCGCGCCAGGCGCAGGGCTTCGGAGAGCAGGGCCCGCGAGAGAGTCATGCGTGGCGTCGGGTCGGAGAGTCGTGTCATGGACATCACCTCTCCTCGGAGCGCGCGAACCAGGCCGCGCCCGCCGCCGTGAGCACGGCGAACGCGACCGCGCAGACCGCAAGGCCCGCTAGCGTGAGCATGCCGTCCGCCGCGAGCGCCCCGCCGAGCGCCATGTCCGCCGCGAGTGGCTCGCCGCTCGGCAGCACGGGGATGAAGCTCGTGGGGATGACCATGCTCGCCGACGGCGGAAAGAGCTGCGGCAGCGGCATCAGCGACCAGGCGAACCCACCTACGAGCTGCGCGGCGAGCGGGCAGAAGATGCCCGCGAGCATGCCGAGCCGCGCCGTGAGGAAGAGCCCTGCGGGGATCATCCACGCCGCGGTCACCGTGTTGACGAGCGCGCAGAGGAGCATCGTGAGCGTGCCCGCGGCCGTGAGGCCCTGCGAGGAGAACGCCGATCCCGCGAGGTAGATGCCGAAGACCACGAGGTTCGAGAGCGTGCAGAGCGCGAGGCACCAGAGCGCCTTGGCCCACCAGGCGCGCCCGAGCGGGAAGCCCAGGCCCAGAAGCCCCCGCATCCGCGTGCGAGCGTCCGCCCGCGCGACGCACGCCACCACGAGCGAGAGACACACGGGCAGGAAGAGCGCGTACCAGTAGTTCCACGCGCTGAAGATCTGCACGCCCCGGTAGGGCATCGCGCCGAGCAGCGGCATCGGCAGCGCCATGAGCACGGCCAGGCGAACCGGTGCCGCGTGGCGCGACTTCAGGGCCTCGGCGCGCAGGGCCGCGAGCAGGCCGCCTTTCTCGCCCGTCATGCCGCCACCTCCCCGCTTGCTTGTCGCCCTTCCCGGCAGAAGCTCATGAAGAGTTCCTCGAGGTCCTGCCCGGGACGAAGCGCATCCTCGTAGGCGAGGCGCCCCCCGCAGATGATGCCGATGGTGTCCGCCATCTGCTGCACCTCGGAGAGGATGTGGCTCGAGACGATCACCGTCGTACCCGCCGCCGCGAAGCCGCGAATCTGGTCACGCAGCTCCTCGATGCCGATGGGGTCGAGGCCGTTGGTGGGCTCGTCGAGCACGAGCAGGCGTGGCCGGGCGATCAGCGCCAGCGCGAGCCCTAGGCGCTGCCGCATGCCCATCGAGAAGCGCCCGGCGCGCTTCTTCCCGGTGTCCGCGAGGTCCACGGCGGCGAGCACTTCATCTATGCGGCTCTCGGGAAGGCCCAGCAGCGTGGTGCGCACGCGCAGGTTCTCGCGCGCGGTGAGGTTGGGGTAGAGCGGCGCCTCCTCGATGAGGCTGCCGATTGCGTAGAGGTCCTCGCGGCGCCAGGCGTGGCCGGCAAAGAGAATCTCCCCGGCCGTCGGCCGCAGCATCCCGCAGATCATCTTGAGCGTTGTCGACTTGCCGGCGCCGTTGGGACCGAGCAGCCCGTACACCTCGCCCTCGCGGATATGAAGGCTCACGTCGGCCACGGCGTCCTGCGCCTGGTCGCCGCGGCCGAAGCGCTTGGTGAGCCCGCGCGTCTCGAGCATGTAACCCATGGGTTTATCCTTTCTCTTCCGGGCGCGCGGGCCGAGCCACCGTGCCCGCGCGCCTTACCTTTCGGGTTCACCATCCATGGTGGGGCGCGTTTCTAACGAAGCCGTAACGGCCGTTGGGTTCTTTTGGCGCCAACCCTTCTCGACCCGCACATCATGATTAATTTGCTTAAGGCAACAACTTTCCCGATCGGTGTAATCACCGAATCAAAACGTGTACATCAGCCATCAAAGATGCCGAATAATGTCATATTTGGAGGCTGATGTACACAAATGCAGAATCCCGCACAACCCAGCAGCGTCCTCCACATGTCTGGACTCTCTATGCTTACGCTGGATAGACATCGCCAGAACGGGTATAGTATCGAAAGTTTTGTCGTTTACCAGCGGGGGAGTCCTGTGGGCATCAAGAAGAAGATCAAAAAGGAGCTTATCGGCACTTCCGATTACCCGTCGAATAAGATCTTTACGATCTCCAATTTCATCACCTTTACGCGCCTGGTCCTCACGCTGGTCTTTCTGTACCTGTTTGTAACGGACAACAACCGTATCGTCGCCATTGTCATCTATGCCATCGCGGCTTCCACCGACTGGATGGACGGCCAGATTGCCCGCATGACCAAAACGGTCTCGTGGCTCGGCAAGGTTATGGATCCCATCTGCGACCGTGCGCTGTTGTTTACCGGCGTGCTGGGCTTGGTGGTCCGCGGCGAACTGCCCATCTGGGTCTGCGTGCTCATCATCGGCCGCGATATCTACCTGGGCATCGGTACGCTCATCGTGCGCCATTACCACCGTCGCCCCATCGACGTCGTCTTTCCCGGCAAAATTGCCACGGCACTGCTCATGACCGGCTTCTCGCTCATGTTGTTGGGCTTTCCCGTCGTGGACGGCTGGCATCTGCTGCCCGCCACGTTCACGGCATTCCCGGGCCTCAACGGCAGCTCGGTGCCTCTCGGCATCTTCTTTGTATACGGCGGCGTCATCTTCTCCATGCTCACCGCTGTCATCTATTCCATTAAGGGAGGGATGGCCATTAAACAGGCTGTCGCGCATCCCGAGGACGAAGACATCGACTTTCTTAACCCCGAAATCGAAGACTAAGCCATTGGGGTATGATTACGTACAGTTCATTCTTTGCGGCATGTCCGCGTTAAGTTAGGGGTTGTCATGGACAACATGGTTAACAATATGCCTCAGAACGATAAGGCCTCGGACGCCACCTGCGTTTTCCGCGTTCCTTCGAGCGACGTCACCGTTCCCGACCTCATGGCCAACGTGCGCATCACCGCACCCGTTCTGTCCATCGTCAAGGGTCCGCAGACTGGTGCCGCCTTTGAGCTCGAGGACGACGTGACCACCATCGGCCGCGATCCTGCGAACGGCATCTTCCTCAATGACATGACCGTTTCGCGTAGCCACGCGCGCATTATTCGCGAGGGCCTCGGCGCTCGCATTGAGGACCTGGGCTCGCTCAATGGCACCTGGGTCGACGGCGCCATTGTCAACGCGGCCCCGCTGCACGATGGTTCTTCCGTCCAGATCGGTACGTTTACGCTCATCTACCACGAGAGCACGCCGGAGCGCATCGAAACCGGTGAGTAGGGCATGGCCGAACGCAACTATCTGAGTATCGGCCAAGTCGTCAACCTTCTTCGAGGCGCATACCCCGATCTTTCGAACTCAAAAATTAGATTTCTAGAAGATGAGGGGCTCATTACCCCTCATCGTACGCCTAAGGGATACCGTCAGTACTCTAAGGAGGACGTTGATCGCCTGGAGGTCATTCTGCACTTGCAGAAGACCCGCTACATGCCGCTCAACGTGATTAAGCAGCGCTTGGAAAACGCCACGGACCTGTCAACGCTCGCCTACGAGGTGGGCTTGCTGTCCGATGTTCCGCTCAAGACGGAGCCCAAGGAGACTAAGCAAAAGCTGCATCCCATCGAGACCATTCCCGATATGCTGGGCGTCGAGATTTCGTTTATCCGCTCGCTCGCCGAGAACGACCTCATTCGCATCATCAAGAGTCCGCAGAATCGTGAGCTCGTCGATGGTCGCGATTTTCCAATCATCCGCTACTGCTCCGAGCTGTCACGCTTCCATATCGAGCCCCGCAACCTGCGTCAGTACGTGTCTTCCGCCAACCGCGAGTCCTCGATGTTTGAGCAGGTGCTCGTGAGCATGCTCGGCATGGATACCTCCGATGACGAGCGCGACGCCAAGCTCGAGCGTGCGTTTAAGAAGCTTCACGACCTGACCGAGGGTGTGCACACTGCGCTGCTCAAGAACCGCGTTTTTGAGTCGCTCAACGCCGTGGTCGAGGACGCCGACATCGATGCACTCGATGAGGAAATCACTCGCTCCGAGTCCACCAAAGCCAAAAACGAAGAGATAGCCACGCCGGCTTCGCACGAGGATTCTCTCGTAAAGCCGCTCAAGGTCGTCGCCCCTTCGCACTCCGGCACCGCCACGGCGGGCAAATAACCGCTGCCGCTTCTCCGGCAACCCATTGAAAGGTCATGCAATGTACGACTTCGAATCTCAAATCGTCGACATCCCCGACTATCCCGAGCCCGGAGTCGTCTTTAAAGACATCACGCCGCTCTTTGGCAATCCCGAGGCGCTCAAAGCCATGACCGATGCCCTCGCCGAGCACTTTGCCGGCATGGGGATCACCAAGGTCGTGGGTCCCGAGGCTCGCGGCTTTATGGTTGGCGTACCGGTGGCTGTAGCCCTTGGCGCCGGCTTTGTTCCCGCACGTAAACCGGGCAAGCTGCCGCGCGAGACCGTAAGCCAGAGCTACGAGCTCGAGTACGGCACCGATTCAATTGAGATCCATGCCGACGCTATCAGCTCTAAAGATACCGTGTTGATTCTGGACGACTTGGTCGCGACGGGCGGAACCGTCGAGGCAACAGGTAAACTGGTGCGAGATATGGGCGCAAAGCTTATCGGTTACGGTTGTATACTTGAGCTTGCGTTTCTCAACCCGCGCGAGAAGCTCACGCCGTCTGATGACGATGTGGAGCTCTTTAGCCTGGTGACGGTAGGCTAGCCGTTACCCTTAGTTACTGGAAAGGAAGCTACATGCGCACAGCAAACACGCACAAAAATATGGCACGCTGCGCTGCTACGGCAACCCTCGCTTGTGTTTTGGGCTTGGGCCTCGCGGCTCCTGCCTACGCCGATACCGCATCCGACCTTGCCGCTGCTCGTACGAAACTCGAGCAGATCGGCACCCAAACCCAGCAGATTTACGATGAGCTTGCCACGCAGACGCAGGCGCTCGATCAGACTGCCGGCGAGATCACGCAAAAGCAGCAGGAGATCGCCGATGGTCAGGCCAAGCTCTCGACCTATGTCGCCGGCGAGTACAAAACCGGCGGTCTGAGCCTGCTTCAGGTTTTGACGGGTGTCGATGATCTGAGCGATATGCTCAACCGTCTGTTCTACTACGGCAAAGTTTCCGATAAGCAAGCTCAGACCATTCAAGAGGTCAAGGAGCTTAAGCAGCAGCTCACCGATAAGCAGGCCGAGCAGGAGAAGAACGTCGCCGCGACGCAAAAGAAGGTCGACGAGCTCAATGCCCAGCAGGCTGAGGCTCAGAGTGTCGTGAACTCCCTGGATTCGCAGCTGCAGGCCGAGCTCGCTGCCGAGGCCGAGGCCAACGCTGCGCTGCAGGCTGGCATTAATGCTAGCACCGCCGAAAAGGCCACGGTGAGCAACGACACCGCCGGTACGACCGAGAACACCAACAATGGCGGCCAGACCAACAATAACAACAACCAGGGCGGCAACACGCCGGCTCCCGCACCGCAGCCTGCCCCCACGCCCGCTCCGGCTCCCACGCCTTCGGCACCGAATCAGTCTGTTGATGGTGGCTCCGTTGTTTCGCGCGCCTACAGCAAGCTCGGCTATGCGTATTCTTGGGGCGGCATTGGACCGAACAGCTTTGACTGCTCCGGTTTTGTAAGCTATTGCCTCACGGGACGCTACTGCCGTCTGGGCACCACGGTCGACTTCATGGGTTGGACCCGTGTGTCCGATCCGCAACCCGGCGATGTTGTGGTTAACTCCTACCATACCGGCATTTATATCGGTAATGGTCAGATGATCCATGCTTCCGACTACAAAACGGGCGTCATCATCAGCTCCGTTGCCGCCGGCATGAACAACAACTATATCTTCGTGCGCTACTAAGTCATCTTACACAGCGTGTGAATGTGGACCTCGTGGCTTAAAGTCGCGAGGTCTATTCTTTTGTCTCTAATCTTGTACGGCTATCTAGTATTCAAAACTAGATAGCCGTACATTCGGTTTGCAAGAAGGCTATAATTGTTGAGGAACAATTAGAAAGGACCCTCTATGAGCTGGGCACTTATCTCAGATTCAAGCTGTAACCTCCGCGATTGGCAACCGACCGCGCCCCATACCACCTTTGCATTTGCGCCCCTCAAAATTCGAGTGGGGGAGCGTGAATTCGTCGATGACCTTTCGCTTGATGTACATGAGCTCAACTGCGCTGTTCAGGCGGAGACGAACGCTTCTTCGAGCGCTTGTCCCAGCGTAGGGGAGTGGGCCGAGCTCTTCAAATTGGCCGACAAGACCATCTGCATGCCGATCTCTGAGGGCGTGTCGGGCAGCTACAACGCGGCAGCCACGGCTCGCGATATGGTTCTTGCCGAGGAGCCCGACCGACAGATTCATCTAGTCAATTCACGCGCAGCTGGCGGCAAAATGGATCTCATTTTCTTGCTGTTCGACCGCTATCTTGTAAGCAACCCGGATGTCTCATTCGAGGATGCTTGCGCATACTTCGATAGCCTTGAACAGAACAGCAAAATCCTCTTCAGTTTGTGCAATTACGAAAACCTCGCCAAAGCCGGACGTATCCCTAAGGCAGCCGGCGTCATTGCCAACAAGCTCAATATCCGCATTTTGGGCACGGCGAGCGAGGCCGGTAAAATCGAACTCGTCGGGCACACGCGTGGCGAAAAGAAGATGCTCAACAAGATCATCGACACCATGGAAGCCGAGGGTTTTACGGGCGGCGAGGTCATCATCGATCACGTTGAGAACGAAGCTGGAGCCCAGGCGCTTACTGACCGCATAGTCGAGCATTGGCCCGGCTCCAAGACCATCATCATGCCCTGCAACGGCCTGGATTCCTATTACGCCGAGATGCACGGCCTCATCATCGGCTACGGCATGGGCGTAGCTTCGGGCAAGTAAAGTCCAACCAAGCAAAAATATGGGCGGGACAAAGCGACAGATGGCTCTTTGCCCCGCCCGTTTTACACGTCGGCTAGCTATTAAACCCATTAAACTTTAGATAGCTCATCAGGTACGCCTTCGAAACGAAGGATGAAACTGCACTGCGCACAAGCAGCGACTCACGCGTTACCTGATGCGCCGTATCGGGAACCGGCGTCTGCTCAACGGAAAACGCCGAACGAATCGATGCCTCGAGCTGATCGACCACATAATCGAAGGCAGTCGGGGCATCGTAGCTCAAACGCTGAATGTTGAAGAGTGCCTGCACCGCAGCAATAGGTAGCACCTGTTTAAAGAGGCAGATAGCGATCAGGCGGGCAATCTGCTCGCGGCCATATTGCTTTTTGACCGGAGCAGGCACCAGGCCGACCTTAACGTAGTTATTGATCATCGATGGCGTAATGACAGGGTGCTCAACGCAAATGGACAGCGGCTCCATCCACAGCGCAACATACTCAATGACCTGGTCGCGGTAGAGCGTCACATTGGGCAACTGGTCATAGCGCGACAGACTCAACGTATTGAGTTTGCACACGATTTCGGACTGAATAAATGCATCGGGCAGCACAGTGGGCTGAATATCCTCAGGCTTAATACTGACCGACGAATCGGACATCGGAATAACGTGTTTAACGTGGTTCATAAAGGTCCTCCGTTCATTTTCTATATTGTATTCTAGGTTATCTAGTTTTGCATACCACATAGCCGGCAAGTAAAAGTGGTTGGACAACACATTGATGCATCGTCCAACCACTTTGTTTGAATATAGCAACCTTACATAAGATATATTATCGTACTTATCCACGGAGAAACGCGTATGCGCTCGTTGCCGCTATGGCTCCGTCCGAAACAGCGGTCACAACCTGGCGTAAACGTTTGGAACGGATATCGCCAGCGGCAAATAGACCTGGCGTGCGGGTCGCCATGGATTCATCAGTCAGAATGCCGCCATCAGGCGCCAGATCGACTAGATGCTCAACAAGCTCGGTATGGGGCTGCGTTCCGGTAAAAACAAAGATGCCAAACGAGCCGGGCTCAAATGACTCGGTATGAGTCTCGCCGGATGCATTGTCCTTAAAGGTAATCGTCGTTGGCATGGCTTCGCCCGATAGCTCCACAATACTAGTTTGGTACCTAACTGTAATATTGTCCTTTGCGAGTACTTTCTGAACAACACCATCGGGCGCACGGAACTGGTCGCGGCGCAGCACGATGGTCACACTGTTGGCAATGTCGGACAGGAACAGAGCCTCTTCGCATGCCGAATTGCCACCACCGATTACAAAAACCTGCTTGCCGCGGAAAAACATGCCGTCACATGTTGCGCAATATGAAACGCCACGACCGCGATACGTATCCTCGCCTGCGAAACCTGCCGGACGCGGCGTGGCACCCATGCAAGCGATAACGCTCGGGGCCAGCGTATCGCCCATATCGTGATGCACCGTAAACAACGCTGCATCGGCATCGTAATCGACACCCGTAACCATGCTCCATGCAACCTGTGCTCCCAGGCCCTCTGCATGCTGCTGAAAACGCTCGCCGAGTTCGGCGCCACTCAGGAGCGAGATACCCGGATAGTTCTCGACCTCATTGGTTGTGGCGATCTGCCCTCCCGACATGCCCTGCTCAATCACGGTCGTCGTCAGGTTAGCACGCGCAGCATAAATGGCGGCAGCATAGCCCGCGGGGCCGCCACCGATAATCGCAACATCGATCGGCTTATCGGTAGTCATGAAGCGTCCTTTCGTCGAAACGTTGTCGTTCTTTGCGCTCATACCCAAATTTACGTGAACGTGACACCCATGCACTACAATGATAAATCCGTATTACAAAGCTGAAGGGGAGTTATCGATGGACCAGGCGCAGACGAGTGACGACGCTCCCCTGCTCACGCACAGCACTCCCCAATCGGAGCAAACCACGCTCCTGGCTCAGCAAAAACCTCTCGTGACCATCGTGCACGCCTCCGTTGGCTCGGGCCACAAGGCCGCCGCAAATGCGATTGCGCAGGCATTCGACCTCATCCGCGGCACCAATGGCATCCCCGAGGATATTGAGATTGAAGTGCTCGATATCCTTGATTTTGGACGTATTAAATTCGACGGCAATAAGACCGCGGCTTCTTTTACGGGAGCCACGCGCCCCATTTACGACCTGACCTGGCGATATACGCTTACGGGACATCTTCTCTGGGGTGGCGGAACGGCATGGTCGAGAATTATGTTCCCCGCCTTTAACGAATATATTCGTAGCCGCAGGCCCATAGCCGTGGTTGCAACGCACATCACAGCAGCCAATGTTGCCGTGGGCGCCCGCGTAATTACGGGTATCGATTATCCGGTCATCTGCGTACCGACCGACTACGAAGTCGAGGGATGGTGGCCCCACAAGGACACCGATTTATTCTGTGTTGCCAACGAATTTATGGCCGAAACGCTGCGTCCGCGCAAGGTGCTCGAGACAAAGATTCGCATTACCGGCATTCCTATTCGCGCCGGATTCGACACGGATTATGATCGCGAAGAAGAGCTAGCTAAGTTCAACCTCCCCACCGACAAGACCGTCGTGCTGGTAATGGCCGGTGCCAGCTTGCCTCAACCGTACGTTCGCTTTCGCGCGGAGATGGACCGCACCCTCCCCTTCCTACGCAGCTTCGAAGACATGCACTTTGTCTTTTTGCCGGGCAAGGATAAGGAATACGCCGCCCGCCTCAAGACACTCTTCGATGCCATGAAGCTCGAAAATGTCACGGTGCTGGACTATGTCGACGACATGGCGGCCCTCATGCACGGCTGCGACCTGGCAATTCTCAAATCGGGCGGACTCACGGTCACCGAGTGCCTATGCGCACATCTGCCGATGATCCTGCTGGGCAAGTCCTATGGCCAGGAAAAGGCCAACACCACCATGCTCACCGGCATGGGCGCCAGCATGCATGTCACCACCGCACGAGAGCTCATCGTTACCCTACGTCACTTGCACGACCATCCCGAATCACTCAAAGCCCTACTCATCAACGGCGAAGTACTACGCCGCCCCCACGCAGCCGAAGACATAGCCATCGCAACCATGGAACTCGTAGGCAAACCCCAAAAGCGCAAACGAGCCTTCTGCCGCTTCTACTGGGGCGGAAAACCCGCGCATATCCGCTAGGCGATAGTCCGCTGCTCGGCGGGAGCCGCCCATATATCATTCCATGCTCAAACATTCTCGCTGCGCAGGGCGCACTAATCCCGCCCGTTCGGGGCTCCCCCATATCATTCCATGCTCAAACAGTCTCGCTTCGCTGCGCTCGCTGCGAAACTGCGCGTGGAACGATATGGGTGAGCCCCGAACGGGAGGCTTCTTGCTTGTAACAAAATTATTCTTACTGGTTAGTTGATACGACAAAGGAACAGTTCCTTTGTCGTATCAACTAACTGTTATTAGATTATTTGTTTCTACCTTCGCAGGCTCAAACTGGGGCGAACCCGGCGTAGCCGCTAGCAAGTAAACGTAGCTCACCCGTGGGAGACCCCTATATATCGTTCCACGCGCAGTTTCGCAGCGCAGCGAGAATGTTTGAGCATGGAATGATATATAGGGGCCTCCCACGGGTGAGCGGACATTACAATACGCCGCTAGAACCGAAACCGCCGGCTCCTCGGTCGGTTTTGTCTAGTTCTTCTACTTCTATGAGGTTGACCGTGGGGACTTCTTGGATGACGAGTTGGGCTATGCGGTCGCCTTTATTGATTTGAATGTTAATGGAGGGATCCAGGTTGATGAGGATAACCTTGAGTTCTCCTCGGTAGTGGGCGTCGATGAGGCCCGGCGTGTTGACTATAGACAGGCCCTGCTTGATGGCCAAGCCGCTGCGGGGCTGAACGAAGCCGGCGTAGCCATCGGGCAGGGCGATGGCCAGCCCCGTAGAGACCAGACGGCGTTCGAAGGGCTTCAGGACGCAGTCCTCGTTGGAGCGCAAATCCAAGCCGGCATCGGTGGGATGGGCGTATTTGGGAAGCTCGACGGTGGGGTCGAGACGCTTTATGTTGACGGTAATGTTGGACATGGAATCACCTTAGCTTGTCGAGCTCTTGCAGAAATTCATCGACGTCTTTGAAATCGCGGTAGACCGAGGCAAAACGGATGTAAGCAACCTTGTCGATCTTGGCCAAGCGCTTGAGCACCATGTCACCCAACTCATGGGACGTGACGGCCGTCAGCGTGCGAGAGCGAAGCTCGACCTCGATGTCATCGATAATCTCATTGAGCTTCTTAGTGTCGATATCGCGCTTGATGGTGGCGCGCATCAAGCCGACAAGAAGCTTATTGCGATCGAACCGCTGCTTAGTTCCATCTGACTTAATGACCTCGATAGGGTCCTCGCATCGCTCAAACGTTGTAAAGCGGTAGTTACACGAGCAACATTCGCGACGGCGCTTAATGGTGTTATTTGACTCCTGCATACGGGAATCAACGACGCGGGTATGTGCCTTGCCGCATTTGGGACAGCGCATGGTACCTCCTCTTAAACGATAACAAGGGTACCATGCGCAGCGCGATAATGATTACGAACGAGCAGGAACCTTAAGATGCGCACCGGCGGCGAGCGAACCATGCTCCAGATGATTGACGCTACGGATCATGTCGGAAGTCTCTTGCGTGGAAAGGCCTTCGATTGGATATTCTTCGGCAATCGACCAAAGAGAATCGCCAGGCTGAACGCGAATGGTCTCGTAGGTAATGTTGGAAACGGACTCGGCATACGCGGCGTGACGAGTGCTAAAGACCGACATAGCGAGGACAAAGAAGAGCGTAAGCGCAACGGCGACGGCGACAATCGTCGGAACCTTCAGGGCAACGCGGGCCGGCGCGACTACAGCCTGCTGATTGCGCGCAGGCTTTACGGTCAAAGGCTGAAAGCCGGAGCGGCCACCCTGAACAACCGTAAAAGTGGGTTCTGCAGGCGTCTCGAGCTTAAGGGCGAGGTTTCCCTGGACCATATTCGTTACGTTCATCATGTTCTCCTCTCGCGTGTTTTGCTGAGAACAGTTTTATCAAGCCGCGCGGACAAAAATGTCTAGCGCGAGAACGAATGTTCGGTTATTATTATCTTCGAACAGTTGTTCCTGTCAAGCAAAATTCGAACATTTGTTTGACATGGGTAGAGAGGATGCCCTGATGGCTCGCAAAATTACCAAGCGTCAGCAGCAAATTTACGACTTCATCAAGGAATATCAGCAGGAGAAGGGTTATCCGCCCAGCGTGCGCGAGATGGCTTCTGCCGTGGGCCTTTCCTCCCCCAGCACCGTGCACGCCCATCTCTCTGCCCTTGAAGCGCGCGGGCTACTCAAGCGCGATGCCACCAAACCGCGCGCCCTGGAACTCTTTAACGAGGATGGTTCCTCTGTCTCAATTTCTAAATCTGACGAGCCCACCGCACCTCGCGGAACGGTCTCGCTGCCGCTCGTTGGTCGCGTCGCGGCTGGGATTCCCATTCTGGCCGAGCAGAATATCGAAGACACGTTTACTATCCCGACCGAAATCGCCACTGATCAGGGTTCCTTTATCCTTGAGGTGCATGGGAGCTCAATGATCAATGTCGGCATCTTCAATGGCGATTACATCATCGTCCGTGAACAAAAAAGTGCCATGAACGGCGAAATTGTCGTGGCCATGATTGATGGTTCGGCGACCGTCAAGACGTTCTACAAGGAGCAGGGACGTGTGCGCTTGCAGCCCGAGAACGACGCTATGGAGCCCATCTATGCGACGAACCCCGTTATTTTGGGTAAAGTTGTCGGTTTAATGCGCCGGTTCTCGTAATGCAAAAACGCATCACCATCTTTGATACCGTCCGCGGGTTTACGATGATTTCTATGGCAGGATTTCACGCTTGCTATGATCTCGCCTACCTGTACGGCTGGGATATGCCCTGGTTTACCCAGTCAGTCTTTCAAGACATCTGGCGCGCCAGCATCAGCTGGGTATTTTTGTTTATCGCGGGTTGGATGTGCACGCTCTCACGCAACAATGCCAAACGAGCGGCTAAGTACGCTGCCGCAGCTTTGGTCGTCTGGATCGCAACAACGCTCGTATCGGTCGACGATTCAGTGAACTTTGGCATCATTTATTGCATGGCGGTGTGCACCGCGGTGGTTGCGTTCACCCGTCCATTACTCCAAAAATTACCGGGCTCATGGGGCATCGCAGCGTGCCTTGTTCTTTTTGCCCTAACCTGGGGCATTCCAAAGGCGGTCTACCCACTCCCCTACCTGGCATGGCTTGGATTCCCAGGCCCGGGTTTTGTTTCGGGAGATTACTATCCGCTCATACCGTTTGTCTTTATGTACCTTACCGGCTTTTTTGCTGCCCAGGCAGCACAAGCATCAAGTCTCGAAGCGCCAGCATGGGCATACGCCAATCCTATCCCGGCGCTCGCAGTCCTGGGTCGGCATGCCTTACCGTTCTACCTGCTCCATCAGCCAGTCATTCTAGGCGTGCTAGAAATCGTTTATTCCGTACGATAGCGCTCGAGCCGCGGTGCAATACGAGCCGGCAACTTCGCCACAATGCGAACGCCGTCCTCGAGATATTCCTCATGCAGAAGGGTTCCCTGCTCATGCACCAGCGTGATGAGAGCGCCCTCGCGATACGGGATATCAGCGGAGAGCAACACATCGGTGGCAGCTGCCTCGCGAGCAATCCGGTCGACGAGATCGTCGAGCCCCTCGCCCGTTTGGGCCGAGAACAGAACGGCCTCCGGATAGCGACGACGGAAACTCAATCGATCGACGCTATCGAGAAGATCGATTTTATTGAATACGGTCAGCGTTAAACGCTCTCCGGCGCCGATCTCATCAAGCACGCGGTCGACAGCCTCCAGCTGCCGCTCATAGTCCTCGTCAGACGCATCTACGACTTTGAGAATTAGATCGGCACCCAAAACCTCGGACAGCGTCGATTTAAAGGCATCGACCAGACCATGGGGCAGCTTTTGAATAAAGCCGACGGTATCGGTAATCGTCATGCCGCGACCGCCGGGCAGACGATACGAACGCGTCGTCGGGTCGAGCGTAGCAAACAGCTTGTCCTGCGAAAGTACCGTAGAGCCGGTCAGACGATTGAGTAACGTCGATTTACCGGCATTGGTATAACCGGCTAACGCGACGCGAAACGCCGGGGACTCAATGCGACTCTTGGATTGAACATCGCGACGCTGTTCAACCTGCTTGAGCTCACGACGAAGCGCAGCGATCTTATTACGAATGAGGCGACGGTCGACCTCGAGCTGACTTTCGCCCTGACCAAAACGTGAGCCGATGCCGCCGCGCGTCTGCTCCTTAGCGAGATGGCTCCACATGCCACGCAGGCGAGGCAACAAATATTGAAGCTGTGCCAGCTGTACCTGCAGGCGTCCCTCACGCGTCTGAGCATGCAGGCCAAAGATATCCAGGATCAGTGCAGTACGATCGATAATCTTTACCGGCTCGCCCACGGCTTTCTCCAAATAGGATTGCTGCGAGGGGGTCAGGTCGTCGTCAAAAATAACGACATCGGCATCCATGCGATGCACCAAGCCGCACAGCTCTTCAACCTTACCGGAACCGATAAACGATTTAGGATACGGCTTTACCAAACGCTGCGACAAGCGTGCCACGCACTGGGCACCAGCTGTGTGGGCAAGACGCTCCAGCTCATCAAGCGAGCGATCGAGCGGCCATGCATTGTCGCGCCACTCAACACCAACTAAAATGGCACGCTCGGGCTCGGGTGCCGTGGGAACAAGGGGGAAACGGGGCATTAGGCAGCCTCAATACGATGCAGGATATCCTCAACGACCTCATCGATCGTACATTCATCCATATCAAACCACACGATACGGTCATCGCGCTTAAACCACGAAAGCTGACGCTTGGCATAACGACGCGAACGCATCTTAATGAGTTCGCGAGCCTCATCCATGCTCATCACGCCATTGAAAGCATCAATGATCTCTTTATAGCCAATTGCCTGCATCGACGTCAGGGCATCTCCCAGCCCCTGGCCCATAAGACCGCGGACCTCATCGACAAGACCCTGCTCAAACATCAGATCGACGCGCTGGTTAATGCGCTCGTAGAGCACCTCGCGATTACGCGTCAGACCAAACCATAGGGCATGATAATGCTCGTGCGGAACACTAAACTGCGACTTTTGCTGCGCATAGGAGACGCCATCATCATGCATCTCGAGCGCACGAATCACACGGCGCACGTTATGGGGATGAATAACAGCAGCCGATTCTGGATCGCGCTCGGCAAGCAGGGCATGCAGTTCTTCCTCGCCAATACGCTCGGCAAGCTCCTGATAGGCCGCACGGCGATCGTCCTCAAGTTCACCCGAGGGAAAGTCCATCTCATCAAGGGCAGCCTTGAGATACAGCCCCGTACCTCCGCAAAAAACCGGCAGGCAACCCGAACCAAGGAGACGTTCAACATGCGCGCGAGCGTCAGCCTGATAAAGCGCAGCAGAATATGCTACACCCGGCTCTACAATGTCGACGAGACGCAGCGGCGCCGTACACTCATCGGGCACCATCTTTGCGGTACCGATGTCCATGCCGCGATAGATTTGCATCGCATCGCACGACAGCACTTCGGACGAAAGACGAGCTGCCAAACGGTCGGCAACATCACTCTTACCAACCGCCGTCGGACCGACGATCGCAACGGCGGAAAGGCCTGCCCCGGGAGAAACCATTAGCGCGGCTCGCCCACAACGGAACCGGACAAATACCAGGTCTTGGCAACGTCAACGTTAACATCAACGATCTTGCCAACAAGCTGATCGATGCTGTAACCCTCGGGGATAGGCGCATGCACGGTCTGATTCTTGGGACTCTTGCCCAGCAGGACCGCATCGTTCTTTTTACTCGTTCCCTCAATGAGCGCGGGAACCACAGTATGAAGCTCACCCTGGTTATACTCGTGTGCCGTGGTCTCGATAACCTTAACCAGGCGATTGAAACGCTCGAGAATAACCTCATGCGGCGTAGGATCGTCAATCTCGGCGGCCGGGGTACCGGCGCGCTTGGAATAGATGAAGGTATAGGCCTGAGCATAGCGGACCGTCTCGGCAAGTGAGAGCGTCTGCTCAAAGTCTTCTTCAGTCTCGCCCGGGAAGCCAACGATAATGTCGGTCGAGAGCGCGATATCGGGCATGCGGTTGCGAATGCGATCGACCAGGCCCAGATAGTCCTCGCGTGTATAACGGCGATTCATCTCTTTGAGGATCCGCGTCGAACCTGACTGGACGGCCAGGTGCAGTTGCGGCATTACGGCAGGTGTCTCGGCCATGGCGTCGATGGTCTCGGGCAGCAGGTCCTTAGGATGCGAAGACGTAAAGAAGATGCGCTCCACGCCCGTATCGCCCACGGCACGCAGCAAATCGGCAAAACGCGGCTTGCCAAACAGATCGCGACCATATGAGTTAACGTTTTGGCCCAGCAGCGTAATCTCACGCACGCCCTGGCGCACCAGACCGGTCACCTCGTCGACAATTTCCTCGAAGGGGCGGCTCTTTTCGCGACCGCGTACGTACGGCACGATGCAATAGGTGCAGAAATTATTGCAGCCTGTCATGATGGGCACCCAGGCGTGATACTGGGTCTCGCGATGCCACGGCATGCTCATGGCGTCCGTATCCTCATGCTCATTGGTGCGGATATGACGCTTACCATCAAGGAACGCCTCGGCAATGAGCTCGGCCACATGCGCAATGGAATGCGTGCCAAAGATGACATTGACGTTATCGACGTTGGTGAGCAGGCCCTCGCCATCGCGCTGCGCGATGCAACCGCCAACGGCAACCACGCGCTTGCCCGAAGGCGAAGGCGGCAGGCTTTTGCAGGAATTGCACTGACCGTACAGGCGAGTATCGGCGGCCTCGCGCACGCAGCACGTCATGAAGACAACGATATCGGCATGCGCGGGATCGAGCGCCATGAGGCAGCCATACGAATCAAGCAGACCGCTCACACGCTCGGAGTCGTGCTGATTCATCTGGCAGCCAAAGGTGCGGATAAAGTAGGTTTTACCGGCAAGAATATCGCGTACGGAACGCTGGTCCATGTGCATAAGTCCTAACGATGGGGAGCGAAACAAGGCAAGCAGAAGCTATGCCACAGGCTTAACATCATCCATGACGACGTTATCCATAGCAGCTCGATTGATCTGGTGAACGTAGATAGAAAGGCGGATGGCCGTGCGCGACTCCCCGTTAATGAGGATGTCGGAGAACACGGGCGCGCAGGAAATATCAAAACCGGTTGGAATCAAAAAACCGCGCGCGATAGCAACGGCCTTAATGGCCTGGTTGACGGCACCGGCGCCGACACACTGGATGTTGACGGGTACACCATCCTTGACCATGCCGGCGATGGCGCCGGCAACGGACGCGGGCGATGATTTGCTTGATACCTTCAGGCAATCCATGAAGAAACTCCTGCATTTAAAAGTACGTTTTAACTGCAATAACTGTATCGTACCGAGTGGACTCGGTAAAGGCACTATTCCTCTTTGGCAAGATCAAAGGTCACGGTGATTCGATCACGCGAAACACGGATCTTTGGGTCGCCGCAAAGGTTGAGATAGTACCGGGTGGCAAGGTCATTAAAGTCGCGTTCCACAGCGCGCGAAAACTGTGCCATGTCATCCTTGGCAATACGTAGCCCGCGACGATCCTTCGCGAGATCGACAGGAGCCGGCGCATGCGAGGACGAATCACGCTCGCGCAGCAGACGCGCGGTCACACCGCGAACGGGCTTAATCTGCCCTGCCAAAATGCGATGGGCCGTGCGCTCGGACATCTCAAGACCCAAACCCGAACAAATACGGATAAAGTCCTCGGCATCAGAAGCAAGGCCTAAACGATCGACAACCGGAAGCTCGCTCTCGTCATCAATGAACAGGAGACGAGACGTATCGAGCCGACTTGACGCTTGAGCATAAAGGGTCGCGGCAATCTCAGACGGAGAACCGAGATAGACATCGCAACCACGCAACTCCTCGAGCGCAAACTCACAAGCAGCGCGAATAATATTATGTGGACCGCGAGCGCAGACATAACGTCCGTCCTCATCCTTGACGGCCTGGGGCCAGCTGGACTGATCGGCACGCTCACTGAGGCGGTCGGCCGCAACGCTCACCTTGAAGGCTGAACCAAGATCGACGCCGGACGTGACCACACGGGCCTCGTCGGTGTTCCGCTTAATCGAAAACAATGCCATGCCACGACCGTGAACGCCCCAACGGTCCATCTTCATGCTCTCGAGCTTGGAGGTAACGCGGGCATCAAAGATTCGCTCTTGCATATCCTGCGGAACGCCAGAACCGTTATCCAGAAAGACAAGCGTGCGGACGCCATCTTCCTTGGTCGTGGCGAGATAGACCTTGTCGGCGCCGGCATCGCGAGCATTACGGAGCATTTCGATGACGATGTCCTCGACATGCTGAATGTCGTGCTTAGCCTGGCGCCGCTCGGCCTCCGAAACGCGGAGGCGGACATACCCCTCGCCAAGGTTCTCCTCGACGCGAAGGTTGCCCTCCCCCGACATCGACGCGATAAATGAGATGAGCTCGTTCGCGTCGCACATGTTATTTAGCGATATCGACAGCGCGGCTCTCGCGAATCACGACGACGCGCACCTGACCGGGATACTCCATCTCTTCCTCGATCTGATGGGCGATATCGTGAGCCAGGACCGTGGACTGGGCATCGGAGATCTTGTCCGGCTGGACCATGACGTGGACCTCGCGACCGGCCTGCATGGCATAGGTACGTTCGACGCCGTCATGGGAGTTGGCGATCTCCTCGAGCTTCTCAAGACGCTTGATGTAGTTCTCGGCAGACTCGCGACGGGCACCGGGGCGAGAGGCAGAGACAGCATCGGCGGCCTGCACCAGGACATCGAGCACCGTGTTGGGGTCGACATCGGCATGGTGAGCCTCAATAGCGTGGACGATAACGGGCTTCTCGCCATAACGGCGGGCAAGCTCGGCGCCGATGACGGCATGCGGGCCCTCGACGTCGTGGTCGATTGCCTTGCCCAGGTCATGAAGCAGGCCGGCGCGCTTGGCGGTCACAACGTCCAGGCCAAGCTCGGAAGCCATCACGCCGCACAGATCAGAGACCTCGAGGGAATGCTGAAGCACGTTCTGACCAAACGAGGTACGGTAGCGCAGGGCACCAAGGGTCTTGACGATCTCGGGGTGCAGATCGTGGATGCCGGTATCGAAGGCAGCCTGCTCGCCAGCCTCGCGCACGCGCTGCTGAACCAGGTCGGCGGCCTTGTGATACATCTCCTCGATACGGGCAGGGTGAATGCGGCCGTCGGCGATGAGGTTCTCGAGGGCGACACGGGCGGTCTCACGACGGACCGGGTCGAAGCTCGAAAGAACGACGGTCTCGGGCGTGTCGTCGATCACGAGGTTGACGCCGGAAACCTGCTCGAAGGTCCGGATGTTGCGACCCTCGCGACCGATGATACGGCCCTTGAGGTCATCAGAGGGAATGTGCACGGAGGTAACGGTGACCTCGGCAGTGTGATCGGCAGCGCAGCGCTGAATCGCCAGAGACAGAATCTCCTGGGCGGTCTTATGGCACTCGGCGCGAACCTGCTGCTCGGACTCGCGAATGATCGTGGCGGCCTCGTGGGTGACCTCGCCGCGAACCTTATCGAGGAGCTCCTTGTGGGCGTCCTCGCGGGTAAGGTCGGCGATACGCTCGAGCTCGGAGGTCTGCTTTGCGCAGAGCTCCTCGAGCTCACGGGAGCGCTTCTCGACCTGACCGGCCTGGCTGGACAGCTGATGCTCGCGCTTGTCGAGAGCGTCGTTGCGGCGATCGAGGGATTCCTCGCGCTGCATCACGCGGTTCTCGAGCGTACGAATCTCGTTCTTACGCTGCTTGTCCTCGGCCTCGGCGGCCTGCTTGTTCTTGATGATCTCCTCTTTAGCCTCGAGCAGAGCCTCTTTTTTGAGGGTCTCGGCCTGACGCTTAGCATCACCGATCAGGGACTCAGCCTGTGCGTGTGCCGACTGGATCTTTTCGTCGGCCTCGTGAAGACTACCCTGCTTGGCGGTGCGCATGTAGGCAATGGCGGCGATGGCACCCAAAATGATGCCAACGAGCGCTGCGATGATAGGCATGCTCACTCCTTTTTATGGATTCGTTACACAACAAAGCGAACCGTCCTTACGAACGGCTCGCGACATTTGAGTAATATGGGCGCAGCTTATGCGGGTCGGATACAGATAAACATATAAACAAACTCATCACAGATGAGCACATATCACAAAGCAAATGACAGTGTTTATCGTACGTTGAACCACAACAACTGTCAAATAAATGGCCCCAGCACGGCGGCTAAAACGCGGTGAACGGCAGGGCCACAAAACGCATACGCCTAAACCGCACATTCCTCACGTTCGGCATCGAGACGTGCCTTAACGGCATCGGCGGCGATGTGATACGAGAAGCCCTTGCCCATCAAAAACCGAACCAGTTTTTCGAATCCGCGCGTCTCTGGAACACGCCGCTTGGCGAGCAGGGCTGACGCACGCGCCAAATCGTCTTCGACGGCAAAATAATCCTCGGGATAACCGGGAATGTCATCGAGCACGACATGACGGCGCTTGAGCTCGGTCTCGATTTTACGCTGTCCCCAACCGCGCCGCTTGCGTTCCTCGATAAAGTACGAGCAAAAGCGGTTCTCGTCTAAAAAGCGATACTCGGTGGCGCGCTCGACGGCGAAATCGATCGCGGGCTGGCGAAAGCCGTAGCGTGCCAACTTGTCACGGACCTCACCCGTCGCATGGTCGCGTCGCGATAGCATCTCGGTCACCATGGTAAGTGCACATTTACGCTCGATGAGCTGCACCGCTTCACGAAAGTTATCCCAATCACAGGGAAGATCGGGGCGATTTTTGACATACAGGCGCGCGACCCGCACGGGAATCCAAATGGACCGCTCAAAACCGCCCTCAAGCTCACAATCGATCTGTGCGCAAGGCTTTTTGGACGCATACCCGCTCGAGAACGAGGAGGCCGCCTTCTTATCGGGAAAGACGACCGTGGCCTCGGTCACCGTATACGACATGAGCGTAACCGCTACTCGTCGTCATCATCGAGCATGGCGGAACCATCGATGGCGTAAAGCTCGTCAAACTCCTCAGGCGCAGGCTGATCGGTCAGCTCGACCTCGGACGGAGCATCGTCATCAAACTCAAGCCCGCAGGCAAGGCGGACCTTATGCTCAATCTCGTCGGCGCAATCGGGGTGTTCGCGCAGGAACGCCTTGGCGGCCTCGCGACCGTTGCCGAGCTTGTCCTCGCCATAGGCAAACCAGGAGCCCATCTTCTTGCAAATGCCGCACTCGACAGCCATGTCCAGAATCGAGCCCTCCTTAGAGATGCCCGTACCGTACATGATGTCGAACTCAGCAGAACGGAACGGAGCTGCCACCTTGTTCTTAACGACCTTGGCGCGCACGCGGTTACCGATAACCTCATCCTTAAGCTTAATGCTGTCGATGCGGCGAATGTCGATACGCACCGAAGAGAAGAACTTAAGGGCGCGGCCGCCCGTCGTGGTCTCGGGGTTGCCGAACATGACACCGATCTTCTCACGCAGCTGGTTAATGAAGATGCACGTCGTGTTGGACTTGGACAGCGAACCGGCGAGCTTGCGGAGCGCCTGGCTCATCAGGCGAGCCTGAAGACCGACCGTAGTGTCGCCGATCTCTCCCTCGATCTCGGCACGCGGGGTCAGCGCGGCGACGGAGTCGACGACGATGGCATCGATGGCGCCGGAACGCACGAGCATGTCAACGATCTCGAGCGCCTGCTCACCCGTATCGGGCTGGGAAATCAGTACCTCGTCGATATCCACGCCAATGCGCGCGGCATACGTGGGATCGAGCGCGTGCTCAGCATCGATAAATGCCACAACGCCGCCCATAGCCTGGGCCTCGGCCAGGATCTCGAGCGAAAGCGTCGTCTTACCGGAGGACTCAGGACCGTAAATCTCGACGATACGGCCGCGCGGCACACCGCCGATACCCAGAGCGGCATCGAGGGCCAGAGCGCCCGTGGGGATGGCCTCAACCTCAAGCTCGGGACCACCGTCGCCGTACCTCATGATGGAACCCTGGCCGAATTTCTTCTCGATCTCTGCCTTGGTGGTGGCGATCATCTCATCGCGCTCTTTACCCGTCGTGCGAGCATGAACGGTACGTACGGGACCTGAATTCTTGGCCATGAATAGCCCTCCTCTTAACAACCTGCATCGATAATAAACGAACGGCTGTTCGTGGTCAACCGTTCAGGCCAATCATATGCAGGCAGTCTTTCCAAAACCCAACCAAACGCCGACCAAACACTGACCAAATGCTTGACCACAAAGGGGCAAATAAGAACAAGAAAGGCGAGAATAAACCTATGACCAGCAAAAACGCTGAATGTGTCAGAGGTCCCTATCTCCACAATTAAGGGGCCCTAAGGCCCCTTAAAACACGTCTATTCCATAGAGTTGAGCACAAGGGCAATGCGTCCCAATGCCTCCGCGACCGCATGGGCACGAACACACGAACGGTCGCCCTCATAGTGGCAGCGCACAGAGTCCACGACCGGCACTTCCCCATCAGCCGCGCGATACGCCCAGCCAATATAGAAAGTGCCAGCCGGATCGTCCTCAGTGCCGCCGCCGGGGCCGGCATAACCCGTTGCGCTCACTGCAATATCGCTCTGGTACAGCTCCAGCGAACCCGCCGCCATCTCGCGCGCGGTCTGATGCGACACCGCGGTATAGCGGTCGAGCGTCTCCTGATCAACACCCAAAACGCGATGCTTGATCTCATCGCAGTAGGTCACCGCACCGCCACGCAGCACCGCCGAGGCGCCCGGGATATCGGCAATCGTCGAGGCGATCATACCCGCTGTCAGCGACTCAGCCGTCGAAACCGTCACGCCCCGAGCGCTCGCGCGCTCGACAATATGACGCGCCAGCTCCTCGTTATGTGCGGAAATCTGATCAAAAGAGTCCGTCATACCCACCAGGACCTAGACCGAAAAGACGATCTTGCGGCAGTTCCAGAAGTATTGGGCGCCCGAGATAACGGTCAGGACAACGGCAACGGCGTACAGGAAGCGCGACACCGAGTAGATGCCGAGCGTCAGCACCAGCGGGCCAAGGTGCAAGCCGGCCATCGCAAAGACGCACAGGTAACCGCAGATGGAGACCATCGTGGTCGCCGTCTTGTACTTGCCAAGCTTATCGGCAGCAACGACCACGCCGGCGGCACTCGCAACCATGCGCAGGGCGCTTACCAACAGCTCGCGGAACAAGATGATGAACACGGACCAAACCGACACGGCGCCAAAGTCCAAGAACAGCAGCAAGGCCGAGAACACGAGCAGCTTGTCGGCGATGGGGTCCAAGAATTTACCGAAGTCGGTAATCTCGTTGCGCGAGCGCGCCAGATAGCCGTCAACTTTATCGGTGCACGACAGGATGACGTACAGAATGAAGGCTGCGGCGGCGAGCGGGCCGTCGAAGGTACTCCAATCCGTACCGGCAACGCTCATGTGAGACAGCGCCGACACGATCATGAACACCGGGATAAAGACGATGCGAACGCACGTCACGATATTGGCGGGCGTCCAGACACTCGTCAGTTCCTTATTGCTCTCGTTTGCCACGATGCTCTCCTACTCCACAACATGGCCGATAAGCTCATAGCAGAAGCTATCGGTAAACTCGACCGTCAGAATATCGCCCACGGACGCCTCGCTGGCGTCCAAGTGCACCGCGCCATCGGAATCGGGCGCCTGGAACCAAGCATGGCCGATCAGCTCGGCGCCGTCCTCGGTCTCCTCGATGCCGTCGACGATCACCTGGGCGCGCTCGCCCACATGTGCGGCGGTGGCGGCAAAACCGAGCGACTCGGCCAGGTCCATGGCCTCCTGGGCGCGCTCGAGCTTGACCTCTTCGTCGACCTGGCCCTCCATCTTGGCGGCCAGGCTGCCCTCCTCCTGCGAGTAGGCAAAGACGCTCGTGTAGTCAAAGCCGACAGTGTCCATAAAGTCGATAAGGTCGCGGAACTCGTCGTCGGTCTCGGTCGGGAAGCCAACCATGGCCGTGGAACGGATCACGATGTCGGGGATGCGCTCACGCAGATCGCGGAACAGGTCCTCGAGCTCCTGGCGCGAACCGGAGCGACGCATGGCCTTAAGGATGCGTGCGTCGCAGTGCTGCACGGGGATATCGATATAGGGTAGCACCTCGGGGGTATCGCGAATCGTCTCGATAAGCTCGTCGGTCATGCCCTCGGGCTGCAGGTAGAGAACACGGACCCAGACGTTCTGCGGACGCACGGCCTCGGCTACGGCGCGCAGCAGCTGCGCCAGATTGCGCGGCGAGCCCTCGGCGACGTCACCATCCGCAAAGTCGGTGCCCCAGATGCCCGTGTCCTGGCCGATCAGCACGATCTCTCGCACACCGCCGGCAACCAAGTCGCGCACCTCGGAGATAATGCTCTCGGCATTGCGCGAGTGATAACGACCGCGGATATACGGGATCATGCAGAAGCTACAAAAGCGGTTGCAGCCATCGGAAATCTTGACGTAAGCAACGGCGCCCTCGACAGTGCGCTTGACTTGCGGAATATAGGCAGCGATCTCACGCTCGACACCCAGCACGCCATCGATGACCGTCACGATGCCATCCTCCTCGTCGGCCTTCACAAAGGCAGCGACCTCGGGCAGCTCGTCAGGCAGGTCGTCGCCATAGCGCGACGGCACACAGCCGCACATGACGATGGGACAAGAACGAACGCCGTCCTGAACCTCGTTGGCGAGCTCGAGCGTGGTCTCGATGCTCTCGGACGTTGCGGAGGCGAGGAACGAGCATGTATTGACGATGGCGATATCGGCATCCTGTGGGTCGAATGCCTCCTCGTAGCCCGCGGCGGTCAAAAGAGAACGCATGCGGTCGGTGTCAACCTCGTTCTTAGCGCACCCGAGGGTGATGTAGAGCACGGAGCCCAACGGTGTATCCATGTTGGAGAGCAGTCCTTTCGAATGATATTAGCGGTAGTTGGTGAACTGCAGCGGCTGGCCGTAGTCCTGGTCGCGCAGGAACTGGATCACGGTCTGCAACGCGTCCTTCGAAGCAGAGGAAACACGCAGCTTGTCGGCCTCGATAGTCACCTTGACCTTGAGCTTTTGGTCCTTGATGTCCTTGTTGATCTTCTTGGCGGTCGCCTGGTCGATACCCTCGACGATATGGCCGAGCACGCGCACGGTGCCGCCCGATGCCGCCTGCGGAGCATCCCACGAGACAGCCTTGAGGTCGATGCCGCGCTTGATGAGCTTGGAGCTCAGCACGTCGATAATCTGCTTGGAGACAAAGTCGGCCGGGGCGTTGATCGTAAAGAGCTTGTCGCCCTTCGAAAGCTCGATCGTGGCGCCGGAATCCTTCAGGTCATAGCGCTGGGAAATCTCGCGCGTGGTTTGCTGGAAGGCGTTGTCGACCTCTTGCATGTTGACCTCGGACACGACGTCGAAGCTGGAATCTTTAGCCATGATGTTTCCTTTCGCGTACGAGCGGCTTAGTAGCTATCGTACGAATAGTCGGTAGAATCGGTGGGCGTCTGGCCGTCAGTTGCGGTATCGGCGCCATCCGTGGACTGGGCATCGGTACCATCGGTGGTGTCGGTACCATCAGAACTTTCACCATTCTCGGAACCAGTCGTCTCCTTCTTGGGAACGGCGATCGTCACACGCGCCACGCCCGAGGTCTTGGTATCGTAACGGACCTTTTCGCCGTTCTTGGTAACGGTGACATCGGAAGGCTTGGACGTGGTGATCTCGATCGAGGACTCAGGCGTGTACTCCTGCTCAAAGGGGCCAGTCGCCTGGGCGCCATAGACCGACTTGCCATCGACCTTGACCTCAATCCAGGCGGTCTTTCCCTTGGCAACGGAGACCTTGACCTTCGTTACCTCGTTTTCTTCCTTTTTAGCCGTCGTCTTGGTGGCGTCCGAATCGGTCGACTCATCCGTCGCCTCATCGGTGTCTTCGTCCTCGTCGACCGTTTCGGTCTTCTTAGAAGACTTCTTGGGCGTCGTCTTGGTAGCAGTGGGCGTCTCGGGCGTGGTCTCGGGCGTCGAAGATGCGCAGCCGCGCAGAAGTACCACGATGAGCACGATCAGCAGCAACGCCACGGCACCGATGCCGGCGTAGACGATACGCGGATCGAGCCCGTTGTTTTGAGGAGTACGGGAACCGCCGCGTCCACGACTGGAACTGCTGCGGCCGCCTCCCTGAGGCATACGACCACGATTGCTGTCGGAACGGCCGCGATAGCCACCCTGGCCCTGAAGGCTGCGCTGACCCGAGCGGGGCGCAAGTTCACCGCGGCCTTGATAGCCACGCTGGCCCGCACGCGGAGCCGAAGAGCGCTGGCCATACGGCTGTGGTTGAGAGCGAAGACGCGGCGTCACCTGCGTGGTATCGGCGTCCGCATAGCCACTGCGAGAGCGTCCGGTGGAGATACCACGGTGACCGCGATCGGAATAGCCGCCGTCGCCGTAGCCGGCACGAGGGTCACGCGCCACGCCGCGGGCAGCGGGAAGTGCACGGTCCTCGGGCATCGGCGTACTGCGGAACCGGTCACGCTGCGAGCGAATCTCCTCGCCCGAACCCGTCTCGGTAATATAACCGGCCTGCTGAGGACGCTGTCCATAACGCGTTGAGCGACCACCCTGAACCATCAGGAAGCGCCCGTTATCGACAGAGGAACGCGAATTGACGTAGCCGGCGGCGTCCTGGAAACGACCGCCCTGCTGCGACGTCTCGCGTTCGTATGCCATCAGTTCGTCAAAGTAGGCATTGACGACCTCGCGCGGATTGAGGCCCAAAAAACGAGCATAGCTCGAAATCATGCCCTGCGCATAGCCGCGCGGCGGCATCGAAGCAAAGTTACCGGTCTCGAAAAACTCGATGATCTGCGGCCTGATTTTGATGGTGTTGGCGACCTGCTGAATGGAAAGGCCCATTCGGCGACGCTGCTCGAGCAGCATGTCACCAAAGCGTGCAGCCATCAGAATCCTCCAAACTCACGATCTTCACGTGCCATCTCGGCGTCGACAGATTCCAGCGCGGCAAGCCCCTCCTCGTCCAACAGGACCTCGCGCGGCTTGGAACCGTCGGGCGGGCCGACGACACCCTTTTCTTCCAGCATGTCCATAATACGCCCGGCACGCGCATAGCCAACCTTCAGGCGGCGTTGCAGGCCAGATGTGGAGCCCAGCTGCGATTCCACCACAATATGGGCGGCTTCCCAAATGAGCGGATCATCGTCTTGCGGCTCGGCGACTCCGGTGCGGACAATGCCGCCGCCACCAGCCATGGACATGGAAGCGGGCGCCACGGCGGACAGAATCTCCTCGTGGTAGTCTGGCTCGCTCTGCGACTTGACGAACTCGACAATCTCGTTGATTTCGTCGTCCGAGACAAAGCAGCCCTGGATACGGCGGGGCTTGCCCCAGTCGACCTTGGAGAACAGCATGTCGCCCAAACCGGTGAGCTTCTCGGCACCCATCTGGTCGATGATGACGCGCGAGTCGATGCCCGTGGCGACGTTAAAGGCGATGCGGTTGGTGATGTTGGCCTTGATAAGGCCCGTCACCACGTTGGAGCTGGGGCGCTGCGTGGCAACGATAAGGTGAATACCGGCGGCGCGGCCCAGCTGTGCAATACGCACGATCGAGGCCTCGACATCCTTACCGGCGACCATCATCAGGTCAGAGAGCTCGTCAATGATAATGACCAGGTAGGGCATCTTTTGCGGCGGGTTGTCGTAATGCTCAAACTCGCCGGCGGCCTGCTTTTCGTTATAGGTCGAAATCTTACGGACGTTGAGGCGTTCGAATACCTTCAGGCGGCGCTCCATTTCGGACACGGCCCACTGCAGGGCGCTCGCGGCCTGCTTGGGCTCGGTCACCACGGGCACATAGAGATGCGGCAGACCGTTATAGCCCGCAAGCTCGACGCGCTTGGGGTCGACCATGATCAGGCGAACGTCCTCGGGAAGGGCGCGCATGAGCAAGGTCGTGATGATGGAATTGATCATCACCGACTTACCAGAACCGGTCGTACCGGCGATCAACAGGTGAGGCATCTTGGCGAGGTCGGCGACGACCGGCGTGCCCTCGGCGTCGCGGCCGATGGCAAGCTCGAGCGGACCGCCCTTCACATAGGGCAGCACGTCGCCCAGATTGACGTTCTGGCGCTTGCGGTTGGGAATCTCGATGCCCACGAGCGAGGTGCCGGGGATCGGGGCAAAGATACGAACCGACTGGGCGGCGAGCGAAAGCGCAATATCGTCCTCGAGGCTCGAAATCTTGCTCACGCGCTCGCCCTCGCCAGGTTGCAGCTTAAAGGTCGTCACCGTGGGGCCGGCGATCCAGCCGACCACGCGGGCGCTGCGGCCAAACTCAAGCAAGGTGGATTGCAGTGACTCAGCGGTCTGCTCCAGCTCCTTATCCGAAGACGCGGCAGAAGCCGACTGCGGGTTGGCATGTAGGATTTCGAGCGGCGGAAGCTTGAGGCCGTCCTCTTCTTCGCCCTCGTTATCTGCGGCGCCGCCGTCCGCTCCCCCATCACGAGCCGCAGCCGATTCGACAGCACTCGTGGCAGGCGCATCGGCAACCTTGGGATGCTTTAAGAAGTCGGGAATCTGAGGTGCGGCCGAAACAGGGTTCACGGCAAACGGCGGCTCGGACTCGTCAACCTTGTCCGGATCGTCCTCCATCGAAAGCTGTCCAGTGACCTGACCGCGCTTGGCGTGGCGACGCGGCAGCAAGGTTGTCTTGGCGGTCTCGAGCGGAGCCTCGTCGTCCTCGTCGTCACCCTCGGTGAGCTCAATCTCGCTATCGGACCAAGACGGGTCGGGCTCGCTTGTGTTGAGCTTGGGCGCAGCCTTGCCCTTCTTGGCATGGCGGCGCGGCAGCAGCGTGGTCTTGGCGCGCTCGGCTTCAACCGACTCGGATACGTCGACAAATGGGTCATCGTCCTCGTCGTCATCCAAAACCGGGTCGACATCGCCACCCATGACCGTGGTCACCGCGGCGTCAGTCCCCTTCTGGCGCAGAATGCTCAGGTGCGGACGAGCGACGCCGGGAACAGACAGGGCCTCTTCATCGCCCCACGGGCTCGCATTGACATCGGCACGTCGACGCTCGGCAAAATCGGCAGCGCGATCGCGTGCGGAGCGCAAAACGCCACCCACCGAAAAGCCGATAATGACCAAACCAACGACGACAAGCCCCAGCAAGACAACCATGGCGATAGGTTTACCCAGGGCGTTTTGCAAGGCACTTGCGATAAAGGCGCCAATGTAGCCGCCCGACACGGAAAGGTTCTGCGGCGTAAACATAAGGTCGCACGAATCGCTCGTGCCCGGCACCATCAGCGAAAGAATGGAGACGACGGCGATAAAGACCAAGGCGCCGCCCGCAACAGAGCGCACGTTGAGCGGCGAGTCCTCACCCAAAAAGAGCGTGGCGGCAAACAGCAAGATGACGATCGGCAGCACGTAGGCGCCCAGACCAAAGCCCAGGTGGTAGAAACCGGCAACCGCAGCCGTCACGGGCGCTGTTGCCGGAGAGATCACGGCAATGAAGGACGCGATCGCCAAAACGGCGATGACCACACCGGCGATATCGCGATTGGCCGAAGGCTCGACCAAGGGCTCAAACTCATCGAACTCGGACTCGTGGCCCTTATTGGCACGCAGATGGGAACCGGCACCCTTAGCAGATGCCGGTTGGTTATTGGCCTTATTGCCTTTGGCGTTTTGTGCAGATCCGCGCGCCAAACTAAACCTCCATGACGACCGGGATGATCATCGGACGGGTGCGCGTACGGCTCCAGATAAAGTTAGAGAGCGAATCGCGCACGGCCTTGCGAATGGCATCGGAACCGCTGCTGGTAAAGCTGAACTTACCCTTCTCGATCGTCTTCATGATGGACGCGGAGGCATCCTCGGAGAACTGGTCGTCGATGGCAAACGAGACGCCGCGGCCCGAGAACTCGATGGCCTCGATCTTCTTATGTTTGAGGGAGACGATGGCAACGGCCGTGACCATACCGTCGTTGGCGAGCTTCTGGCGATCGCGCAGGACGATGGGGTCGGTATCGCCGATACGCAGGCCGTCGACGTAAACGACACCGGACTCGACGGGCGTACCGCGCTTGACGATACCACCGCGCATCTCGAGCGTGTCGCCGTTATCGAGGATAAAGATATGATCGTCCTTGATGCCCATCTTGCGGGCCAGCTGGGCATGGGCGCGCAGATGCACGGCCTCACCGTGAACCGGCATAAAGTACGTGGGCTTGGCCATGGCCATCAGGAGCTTGAGCTCCTCCTGGCTACCGTGACCCGAGACGTGGACGAGAGCGCGGTTCTTATCCCACACGTCGCAGCCGAGCTTGGCCAGGCTGTTGACGACCTGCTGGACGGCCTTCTCGTTGCCAGGAACGGGAGTTGCCGAGAGGATAACGGTATCGCCCTCGTGAATGGAGAGCGTCTTGTGCTCGCCATTGGCCATGCGGGACAGAGCCGACAGCGGCTCGCCCTGCGAACCAGTGCACATGACGACGATCTTGTCGTCAGGCAGGTTATCGATATCGAAGGCATCGATGATATCAGCGTCATCGATGTTGAGGTAGCCCAGCTCGCGCGCCACGCGGGTGTTAGTGAGCATGGAGCGACCGGTCACGACGACCTTACGGCCGCACTTGCGGGCGGCATCGCAGATCTGCTGCAAACGATGGATGTGGCTCGAGAACGACGCGACGAACACGCGACCCGGGGCGTTCTTGATGGCGTGCAGCAGGTTGGGACCAACCTCGGCCTCGGACTTGGTAAAGCCGGGAACCGTGGCGTTGGTGGAGTCGGAAAGCAGCAGGTCGATGCCCTGCTTGGCAAAGCGGCTGATAGCGGCATAGTCGGGCGTGACGCCATCGATGGGCGTCTGGTCGAGCTTAAAGTCGCCGGTGTGCATAACGGTGCCCTGATTGGTGCGGATGAACACGCCCAGAGCGCCGGGGATGGAGTGCGTCATCGAGAAGAAGTCGAGCGAGATGCCGCCGAGGTTGACGTGGCTGCCGCCCTTGACCTCGCGGAACTTAGGCGCGCGGATGCGGAACTCAGAAAGCTTGCCCTCGATAAAGCCAAGCGTCAGCTTGCTCGAAAAGATGGGAACCTTGTTGTTGAGGTCCTGCAGCAGATACGGAAGCGAACCGGTGTGGTCCTCGTGGCCGTGAGTGACGACGATACCTCGGAGCTTCTCCTCGTTCTCCAGAACATAGGTGTAGTCGGGAAGCACCAGATCGATACCGGGCTGGGAGTCATCCGGGAACATGAGACCGGCGTCGACGAGCACCATGTCGTCGCCGCACTCGAAGACCGTCATGTTCTTGCCGATGCCATCAAGGCCGCCGAGCGGGATGATCTTCAAGGGAGATGTTTTTTTAGCTGCCATAGGTTAGTGTGGTTTCCTTTCTTCGAAACGGGTCTGGAACAACCGACGGGGCGCTTCTGGCAAACCGACCGCCGGGAACGTTCAAAAATGCATCACCGAGTCGATGCAATAACCACAGTATGATACCCATTTGCACAACAACAGACCACCCATGCATCAAAGCCCCATCTGAACTGGTCTATCCCGCCGGTTTCCCGTGGGGCGGGCACTGATGAAGTTTCCTGCTCTACAGTCCTGCTCACGACGGAGGCCACATTAAGTGGCCTCCTGTTCGTGCGGAACTCGCGATAAACTTCATCAGTGCCCGCCCCACGGGAAACCTGCCAATTAGGGACAGGTTTATTTTGGTCGATTTTATCTGGGGAAATGCTGCAGCGTCTATCTACAAATCCGAAATCTGACTACTGAATAGACTGTCTAACTAAATTGCGAGCGGCACTAACCAGTCCTTTTGCTTGCGCCCGGGAGGGCCGCATATGAAGTTTATCGCGAGTTCCGCACGCAAAGGAAAGCACTTAATGTGCTTTCCGTCTTGCGCAGGACTGTAGAGCAGGAAACTTTACCCGCGGCCCCCGCCGGGAACAGCAAAAGGGCGACCCCTGTCCGGAGTCGCCCTTGCGGTGCTGGTTATGTACGGCTGTTACTCGGCGTCGTGGTGACGGCGGGGCTTGCGGCCTCCGTTGTCGCCGGGACGGCGCGGACGGTCGCTGCGCTCGGAGCGCTCGCGACGCGGACGCTCACGGCGCTGGAAGTGCTCGCCGTCGCCCTCGGAGGAACCCTCGGCGCGAGCCGGAGCCTCAGGCTTGTCAAGACGATCGAGCGAGATCTTGCCGCGATCGTCGACCTCGATGACGACGACCTTGACCTCATCGCCGACGTTAAGGACGTCCTCGACCTTCTCCACGCGGCCCTTGGCGACGCGGGAGATGTGCAGCAGGCCGTCCTTACCAGGCAGCAGGTTGACGAAGGCGCCAAAGGGCTGGATGGAGACCACACGACCGGTGTACTCCTCGCCCGGCTCGGGAACCTTGATGATGAGCTTGATACGCTCGACAGCCTGATCGACGGACTCGCCGGTGCCGCCGACAAAGACGGTGCCGTCCTCCTGGATGTCGACCGAAGCGCCGGTCTCGTCCTGGATGCCACGGATGACCTTACCGCCGGAACCGATGACGTCGCGAATCTTGTCAGTCGGAACCTGGATGGAGACGATACGCGGAGCGGTGCTGCGCGTGGTGTGGCGCGGCTCGGGGATCACATCGAGCATCTTCTGCAGGATGAAGGCGCGACCCTCCTTGGCCTGCTGCAGGGCGCGGGCCAAGATATCGAAGGTAAGACCGGTGGCCTTGTTGTCCATCTGCAGGGCGGTGATGCCCTCGGTGGTACCGGTGACCTTAAAGTCCATGTCGCCCAGGAAGTCCTCGAGACCCTGGATGTCGGACAGGACCACGGTCTTGCCCTCCTCCTGAATCAGGCCCATGGCGATACCGGAGACCGGGCGCTTAATGGGCACGCCGCCGTCCATAAGGGCGAGCGTGGAGCCGCAAGTCGAGGCCATCGAAGAGGAGCCGTTGGACTCCATGACCTCGGAGACCACACGGATGGCGTAGGGGAACTCGTTCTCGTCGGGGAGCACCGGAAGCAGGGCGCGCTCGGCCAGGTTGCCGTGGCCGATCTCGCGGCGCTTGGGGCTGCCCATGCGGCCGGTCTCGCCGGTGCAGAACGGCGGGAAGTTGTAGTGGTGCATGTAGCGCTTGCCCTCGGTGGGCTCGATGGTATCCAGACGCTGGCCCTCGTTAAGCATGCCGAGCGACAGGACGGAGAGCACCTGAGTCTGACCACGCTGGAACAGGCCAGAGCCGTGAACGAGCGGCAGGTAGTTGTCCTTCACCATGATGGGACGAATCTCGTCGGCGGCACGACCGTCGACGCGCTCGCCGGTCTCGACGACCATGGTGCGCATGGCCTTCTTCTCGAGCTTCTTGAGCGCCACGGGGATCTCGCGCTCCCAGGCGGCCTGCTCCTCGTCGGTGAACTCGGAGCGGATGGACTCCTTCAGAGCCTCGACCTTACCGATGCGGGAAAGCTTGTCGGCGTCGCGCAGGGCAGCGGCCATCTCGTCGTAGTGGGCGAAGATGCGCTCCTGGACCTCCTCGACGGGCTGGTCGAGCGGGTACTCCTTCTTGACGATAGCGCCGTTGACCTGCTCCCACTCGGCGACGAACTCGTCTTGGGCCTGGCAGAAGGCAGCGAGGGCCTCCTGGCCAAACTTCATAGCGGCGAGCATGTCGTCCTCGGAGATCTCTTCGGCGCCGGCTTCGACCATCGAGATAAAGTCGGCAGAGCCGCCCAGCTCCAGGTCCAGGTCGGAGTTCTCGCGCTCCTCATAGGTGGGGTTGACGATAAACTCGCCGGTCTCCACGTTGCGGCCGATGCGCACGCAGGCAAGCGGGCCCTCGAAGGGCACGCCGCCGAGCGTCATGGCCAGCGAAGCACCCATGACGTTGATGACGTCGAAGGGGTTGACCTGGTCGGCGACGAGCGAGGTAGCGACGATGTGCACCTCGTTGCGGAAGCCATCCGGGAAGCTCGGGCGGATCGGGCGGTCGATCATGCGAGCCGTGAGCGTGGCCTTCTCGCTGGGACGGCCCTCGCGCTTAAGGTAGCCACCCGGGATGCGGCCGGCGGCGTACATCTTCTCGTTGAAGTCGACGGTCAGCGGAAAGAAGTCGTAATTCTTGCGCTCCTTGGAGACGACCACGGTGTCGAGCATCGTGGTGTCGCCCTGCTTGACCAGACAAGCGCCGGTGGCCTGCTTGGCAAGCTCGCCGGACTCAAAGGTGTAGGTCTTGCCGTACAGCTCAAAGGTCTTGGATACGAGTGTCATTGTTCTCCTTTACCCCACAGGCCCCTTGCCTGCGGGCTTCTCATGTGACGCGGGCCCCCTGCCCCCGCCACGCTTCAGAGCGTGATTGTTCACGCCCTTACACAAAAAGAGCGCCCCGCTGCGCAGGACGCTCTTAGCATGTACAAATCCTTACTGGATGTTGTCGCGGATGCCCAGAGCCTTGATGAGCTCACGGTACTCGACGATGTCGTTCTTCTTGATGTAGGAGAGAAGACGACGACGGCGGCCAACGAGCATAAGCAGGCCACGACGGGTGTGGAAGTCCTTCTGGTGGGACTTCATGTGCTCGGTCAGCTCCTTGATGCGCTCGGACAGGATGGCGACCTGAACCTTGGGGTTACCGGTATCGACCGGGGAGTTACCGAACTGGGCGGTCAGCTCCGCCTTGCGCTCTTTGGAAACAGTCATTGTTTCACCTTTCGTTTCGCGTCGCCTGTGGGCGACTCCATTCGCCTCGGACTGGGAAGCCGCCGGTGGAGCGAACATCCAAGGTCGAGGTACCAACAGGTGGGTATGTTACCACAAGCGGCGCGCGCCTGCGCATCATCACCGACCCAACATGAATTCCATCGCACGGAGCCGCTGATCGGTGTGCGTGGCGGCCCAAACATGCGAAAGCCCCAGCAAAAACGCAGCCGTATGCGGATCGATCTGCTCGTCCATAAGGGCATCGAAGGTCATGGACATCAGAGCGCGCAGCCATGCGACCTCGCCGACCGATACCAACTCGGCCCCAGGCACGCTCGAGGCGCACGACCCGCACAGAAGTCCGCCGGCCTGGGCCGAGAAATGCGAGAGCATGGGATCGCCGCACGAGACGCATGCCGAGAAATCGGGGCGGTAACCAACGTGCGACAGCAGTTTAAAGACAAAGGCCGCCACGAGCAGGTCCATATGTGCCGAGTCGAGCCCGCAGCCGACAAGCGTGAGCGCCCGCTGCGTGATGGCAAAGGTAAATGGATCCTCGGCATCCTCGAACGAGCACACGCGCGCAACCTCGGCAATCGCGCTGGCGGCACAGATCGTCTCGTAGTCAGGAGCGGCACCGAGTGGCGCCTCCATAAGCTCCGCCTGAGAAACCACGTCGAGCGAGCGACCACGCGCGAGCAGCATATCGACGGTACAGAAAAGCTCGCAGCGGGCCGCGAGGCGACCGCCGGGCTTACGCGCGCCCTTAGCCACGGCACGCACCTGCCGTCCCCGTTCGTCGAGCATGGTCAAGATCAGGTCGGTTTCCTTGAGCTTCGTCTTGTCGAGGACGAGCACCTTTGTGCGATATGTGCGAGAGCCTGCCATGAACGCCGAGGGTTAATCTTCGGCATTGTAGCCAAAGCGGCGGATCTGTGCCTCGTCATCGCGCCAGCCGGCCTTGACCTTCACGTCGAGCTCCAAAAAGACCTGCGTGCCAAAGATACGCTCAAGGTCGCGACGGGCATCGATGCCGATATGCTTAATCATCTCGCCCCCCTTGCCGATGATGATGCCCTTCTGCCCCTCGCGCTCGACGTAAATCGTGGCGTGCACGCGCAGAACCTTCTTAGTCTGCTCGAGCGCGTCACAGATGACGCCCACGGAGTGAGGGATCTCGTCGCGGGTGCGACGCAGAACCTTCTCGCGTACAAACTCGGCCACGAGGGTCTCGTCGGACGCGTCGGTGCCCATGTCCTCGGGGAACCAGCGCGGGCCCTCGGGCAAAAAGTGAGCGACGGTCTCGATAAACGCATCGACGTTGAAGTTCTTGACCGACGACGTCACGATCTCGTCGTCATATTCCATGAGGTCGTGAGCGGCCTTGAGCTGTTCCATAACCTGGGCGGGATCAGCCTCGTCGGCCTTCGTGAGCACCAGGACCTTTTTGGAACGGGCGCTCTTGACACGCTCGGCAACCCAGGCGTCTCCCCTGCCGATGGGTTTGGTGGCGTCGATCAGAAACGCGACGACGTCTACGTCATTGAGCTCAAACAGGGCGCTCTTGTTGAGCTCGGATCCCAGGCCGTCCTTGGGCTTGTGGATACCCGGAGTGTCAACGAAGACCAGCTGGTAACCGGGGCGGTTGACCACGGCGCGCATACGGCGGCGGGTCGTCTGGGCCACCGGAGAGGTGATGGCGACCTTCTTGCCGTAACAGGCATTGAGCAGCGTGGACTTGCCGGCGTTGGGGCGACCGACCAGGGCCACAAAGCCGCTGCGGAAACCGGGTTCCACGTCGCCAAAGCCCGCGAGGCTCTCATCCTCATCGCACAGGGCATCGAGTTCCTCGTCGCTCATACCCTCAAACGGATCGAACTCCTCGACCTCGTCAAACGAATCGGCACCTTCAGCCTCGTCCAGGACCTCGTCATCCAAAACTCCATCGGTAGGCTGCATATTGTCGGACATGGGAATCCCTTTCTAAATAAAGTCGAGTGCGTGGGCAAAGACAAGCAAGCCCACGATCGCGGCGGTAATGGAAAGAACGTATACAGAGGCAGCGGCGATATCCTTCGCGCGCTTGGCCAGCGGATGTAGCTCCTGGGTCGCCAGGTCCACAATCGCCTCCATGGCGGTATTGCACAACTCGCCGTGAATCACCAGGCCGCAGCAGATGATGAGCGTAGCCCACTCGGCAATATCGAGCCCCACGATGCAGCCGGCAATGACGGTGCACACGCCCGCCACGAGCATGACCTTAATGTTGCGCTCGGTCTTGACGGCAGTGACGAAGCCCTCCATCGCGTATGAGAACGACTTTAAAAAGGACGGATGGTCCTTGTTCGATCCGGGAATCATAGACGGCTCCTAGTCGTGGGCATGATTGGTTATGGGGCCGACGTGGACGAGTTTGGGGTCCTCGCCGCGCTCAAGCGCCAGGTCGCGCAGGATGGCATCCTCGCGTGCCTCCATGACCTCGGCCTCATCGTCCTCGATGTGGTCGTAACCCAGCAGGTGCAGCATTCCGTGCACGAGCATCAGTCGGCACTCATCGGCGGGGCTGTTGCCAAAGCCGGGGGCCTGGCGGGCAATAACCTGCGGGGCCAGGATAATATCGCCGAGCTCGAGCGTCTCGTCGGCGGGAATGTCCTCGTCAAAGGCCGAGTCGCATTCAAACGAGAGCACGTCGGTCGTGCGATCGATGCCGCGCCACTCGTGGTTGAGCTCGTGCATCTCGTCCTCATCGACATACGAAAGGGAAATCTCGACCTCACGCTCAACACCCTCGGCGGCAAGCGCAACTGAGCAGATGTGCTCCACCTCCTGGGCATCGAGCAGCGTATCGAGCTCGGCATCGTTGCTGATCAATACACTCAACGGGACTCCTTTCGATCGTGTGCGCGCTGCTCACGCGCATCGTCGTATGCATCATAGGCCTCAACAATACGGCCCACCAGCGCATGGCGCACCACATCGGCGCGCTCCAGGTGAGAAAACGCCACATCGTCGACGCGACCCAGAATCCTTTCGGCATCGGCAAGACCGCCGCGACGACCCACCAGGTCACGCTGGCTCAGGTCGCCGGTAATCACAAACTTGGAATTAAAACCTAGACGCGTCAGGAACATCTTCATCTGCTCGGGCGTCGTGTTTTGCGCCTCATCGAGCACCACAAAGGCATCACTCAGCGTTCGACCGCGCATGTAGGCGAGCGGGGCGATCTCGATCACGCCGCGCTCCATAAGCTCATCGGTGCGTTCACGATCCATCATGTCAAAGAGAGCGTCGTAGAGCGGGCGCATATACGGGTCGATCTTTTCCTCGAGGGTACCGGGCAAAAAGCCCAGGTTCTCCCCCGCCTCGACAACCGGGCGCGTCAGGATCAGGCGACCTACCTCATGGCGCTTGAGCGCGGCGACGGCGAGAGCCATGGCCAGATAGGTTTTACCGGTACCGGCGGGACCGAGGCCAAACGTGATGGTAGAAGAGCGGATGGCATCCACATAGCGCTTTTGACCGAGCGTCTTGGGGCGGATAACGCGACCGCGGTACGATAGCAGCACGTCATCGCGCAACGACGAGGCATCATGCTCGCCGTCGCGCAGAACGGCAAGACAGCGCGAGACATCATCGGCAGAAAGCGTGCGCCCGGCAGCAGCCTCACGAAAGGCATGTTCGAAAAAACGCGCGACGAGCTCGACTTCGTCCGGATCGCCGCTCACGGCAACGCTGTCACCGCGGGCAACCACATGGGCGCGCACCAAATTCTCGAGCGCACGAAGGACGCCGTCGCCGGCGCCCAAAACGCGCGAGGGGTCGATACCCTCAGGAACGGTAAGTCTAATCTTCGAGGCTTCCATGAACCTCCCTGCGTGCATGGACCAAGCCGGAATCATCGACTCCGATGATAGCAACATCGAGCAGGCACGGGGCTGTGAGTCCACAGGTATCATCGAGACGGGCATGATGGAACGATCCGAGCGTCAAATTGTCACCGTACTCAAGCACGGCACGCTCGACGGTACCCACGCGACGGCGGGCATCGGCAACCGCGAGCTCCTGAGCCACCGCGCGCATGCGACGGCTGCGCTCGACCATAACCTCGGGGGGTACCTGGTCGGGCATGTCGGCGGCGAGGGTGCCGGGACGCTTGCTATAGCGGAACACGTGCATGCGCGAAAAGCCCACGCGACGGCACAGCGCCAGCGACTCCTCGAACTCCTCGTCCGTCTCGCCAGGAAAACCGACGATAACGTCGCACGAAAGAGACGCCTGGGGCAAGTTGGTGCGAATCATGCGTACCGTATCCTCAAAGGCATCGGCACTATAAGGACGACCCATGCGATGCAGCGTCGCCGTGCAGCCAGACTGCACGGGCAGGTGCAAAAACGGCGCGATACGCTTCGGATATCGAGCCATCACCTTGAGCAAGCGCTCGGAAATATCCATGGGCTCAACCGAGGAGATACGCACGTGGGCGATCTCGGTGCGCTCCATGATGGCCTGGAGCAGCTCATCGATCTCGACATGCTCGTCGGTCGCGCTCTTGCCGTCATAGGCACCCAGGTTCACGCCGGTCAGCACGACCTCGGGCACGCCGGCCTCCTGGGCTTCACGCACCTGTTCGAGCACGGACTCGACAGGCACGGAACGCTCGGGGCCGCGGGCCTTCCACACGATGCAATAGGTGCAGCGGTGGTTGCAGCCGTCCTGGATCTTCACGCCCAGCCTCGAACGACCGAGCGCATCGACCACGTCGCCATCGCTGCAGGCGGGCATGCTATCGGATTCGACACCCAGCACCTCGCAGACGCGCTCGGCGACATCAATCTTGGACGGTTCGGCGATCACGCGATCGGAGAGCTCCAGAAGCTCCTCGGGATGCAGGTTGACGACGCAGCCAGTTACGACCACGTAAGGCTCGCCCGGATAGGCCAGGGCGTGACGAACGGCCTTGCGGGTCTTGGCCTCGGCCTCCCCCGTCACGGCACAGGTATTGATAACGATCAGGTCGGCGTCCCGGGGCTCCACCATTGCAAAACCCAAGCGCATAAGATCGGCAGTGATACGGTCGGACTCAACCCGGTTGACACGACAACCGAGGTTGACAACAGAGATATGAGGTGCGAGCACACGGGCTCCTTAATCGAGGATGTCGTCGAGGGCACTCTTGATGCGGTCGGTTACCGACTTCTTGCCGGAAGCAACGTCATCGCCCATCTCGTCGGCAAAGGCGCGAAGCAGCTCGCGCTGCTTGTTGGAGAGATTGGTGGGAACGACCACGCGCAGCTGCACGATCAGACGACCGCGCGAACCGCCACCGCCGATACGCGGCATGCCGTAATTATTGACGCTCACGGTGTCACCGTACTGTGTGCCGGAGGGGACGCACAGCTTGACGACCTCGTCAGGCATAATGCCCTCGACCTCAATCTCGCAACCGAGCGCGGCCTGCGCAATCGAGATATCGCTCACCAGATATAGGTCATCGCCATTACGCTTAAAACGCTCGTGGTCGGCGACACGCACGTTGACGATCAGGTCGCCCGACGGCTCGCCACGAAGACCGGCCTCACCAAAACCACTCACACGCAGCTGGCGACCGGTCGAAACACCGGCGGGAATATCGATGTCAATCTTTTCGTGAGAAGGCGTGCGGCCCTGGCCATCACAGGTCTCGCAGGGATGATCGATGACCGTGCCTTCGCCGTGGCAGTCGGGACAGGGCGAAGAGGACTGAACCTGGCCCAGGAAAGAACGCTGGACCGTCGTCACATAGCCTGTGCCGTGGCAGCGGCCGCACTGCTTTTCCTGTGCGCCCTCTGCCCTACCGGTGCCATTGCAGTCCTCGCAAGGAGCAAAGCGGTCATAGCTGATTGTCTTTTTGCAGCCGAGCGCCGCCTCCTCGAGCGTCACCGAAAGCGAGATGGCCATGTCACGACCGCGACGACGCTCGCGACGGCTGCGGGCGCCACCGCCGGCACCGCCGCCAAAAAACGACGAGAACAAGTCGTCCATGCCCATACCACCAAAGATATCGTTGATATCGACGTAGCCCGAACCACCAGGGCCGTCGGCAGTGCCGTAACGGTCGTAGTTAGCACGCTTCTGCTCATCGGAAAGAACGGAATAGGCCTCGTTGAGCTCCTTGAACTTGGCCTCGGCCTCGGGGTCGTCCGAAACGTCCGGGTGTACGGTACGGGCCTTCTTTAGAAACGCGCGCTTAATCGTCCGCGCGTCGGCATCCTTGTCGACGCCAAGTACCTCGTAGTAATCCCTATTTTCCGACACGACCGAATCCTTCCGACTTTCATTATTGTCACAGTGCGTCCTATACCCAAGCTGGGCCAACCGCAAACAGAGGGTTTGATGTTATTGCATTCCGTAAGGCGAAAGCATGGCCCGTTGCGAGCAGCTCGCGAACCAAACCGACACGAGCGCGAACATGAAGCCATTGGCAAAACCGTTGGCAAACTGCATCGCACCGCGCTTCCACCACAGCAGGCTGCGATGAAGCACGCCGTCCGAAAGCACCATGAACAGGCCCATGGTAAACGGAATAAAGCACATCACGGCAAAGGCCGAGAACACGCCCGAGATGGCCGAGAGTACCAAAAACGGCGCCACGATGCCCATCAGGTAAAAACCGGTACGAGCTTTGCCTTCCAAGCGCTCGGACTCGACATGGGCACGGCCGACTAGATCACCGCCAGCGGCACCGTTAGTGCCGGCGTGACCCATGCCGCTAATGCGGACCTCGTCGCCATCGTGCGTGCCGGCAGGAAACTCAATCGTCTGCTCGGAGGTTACGCGAGTACGACCGCTGCCACCGCAATCGGGGCAGGGGTCGGCCACGACCTTACCGGAACCGCCGCACTCGGGGCAGACCGACTGGAACGTGCCCGCACCAAACAGGAAGGACAAGTCGACGTCGATGTGCCCGCGGCCACCGCAGCTCGGGCAGGTATGGGCATGCTCGGAGGAGACAGAACCCGAGCCGCCGCAGTGACCACAGGTATCGAAGCGCGTATAGCGGACGGTCTTGCGGGCACCGTCCTTGGCCTCCTTGGCGTCCAGTTTGATATCGACGACCACGTTGGCGCCGTTCTCGGGATTGTAGGCAGCCTGGCCGCGACGCTGCTGGCCCCAGGCACCGCCAAAAGGAAAGCCGCCCTCAAAGGGATTGCCATAGCCCGTGTTGCCGGCATAGCCGCCACCATAGGGCGAAGCCGTAGGGGCACCGGCAAAGGGATTGCCAGAACGCATGGCATCGTAGCGCGCACGTTTTTGCTCATCCGAAAGCACGGCGTAGGCCTCGGAAACCTCTTTAAACTTTTCCTCGGCATCCGGCTCTTTGTTGACGTCCGGATGGAGCTTACGGGCCTTTTGCTGGAAGGCCTTTTGAATATCACGCGAGGTGGCGTCCTTGGAGACACCTAGAATCTCGTAGTAATCTTTTTCGTTCATCGTCGCCATGCGCGGCAACCTCCTGCTCACAGCAGCGTATATATTCCGGTAATTCTACCCGAGCGGCCTAAGCTAGATCCCAAAACAGCTCGAACAGAACATTTCCATCGAGCCAGCCCAGGTGTGTCGGTGCTAAACGAGCTCGAACATGGCCCGCGACGACATCTGCCGAAGTAAAGGGTCCCTCATGGACCCCGAGCGTCTCGGGCACCCAAGTGGCAAGACCCAATTCGAGCGCGCGATCACAAGCGGCTGTCAGCTCATCGGCCGGGATGACACGAGCCGCGCGAACCAACAGGTCGGACGCAATACCGCGCGTCATGCGACAAGCGAGCATCAGGTCTTCGGCCGCAGCCTCTCGCTGCGACAGGTATTCGGCCTCAAACGACGTCGCGTCATCGTCGCGCTGAACCAAACGCACACGGTACGCGTCGCCTCGAGCAGACACGCCGGGGAACAAACCTGCAAGACGGTCGAAATCCCCAGTATCAAGCATACCGGCGGCAGAACGGCCCAGGCCCAGGTAGCCCCGTCCGGTCCAGTAGGCAATGTTATGGGCGCATTCATGGCCGTCGAGCGCGTAGCTCGCCACCTCATACGGGTGATAGCCGGCGGCACCCAGGAGCTCGCGCGCCACGTCCATGCAGGCGGCCTGAAAATCCTCGTCGGGCTCGAGCGACTCGTCACGGCACGCCATGCGATAGAGGGGCGTCCCCACCTCGAGCGTGAGCGGGTAGACCGACACATGATGCGGAACCGCCGCCAGCACGCCCTCGAGCGTACGCTTCCAACTCGCTGCGGTCTGCCCGGGAAGTCCGCACATAAGGTCGCACGACACGTCAAGCCCAGCGTCCTTGACCGTCGCGATGGCGGCGAGCGCCCGATCGGCATCGTGAATGCGGCCGATGGCGGTAAGTTCGGTGTTATCGAGCGTTTGCACGCCCAGAGAAACGCGTGTGACACCAACCTTGGCAAGCGCAGTAGCAAGCTCGGCGGTCAGCGACTCGGGATTGGCCTCGCAGGTAAACTCAACGGGGGCGCACCACGCACGAATACGCCGCGCCAGCTCCACCAGGCGCTCCCCCGCCAGCGACGGCGTGCCGCCGCCAACATAGACGGTGCGGATCTGGTCGAGGGCCCCAGCCTTGCCAAAAGCATCGAGACGCGCGAACAACTGCTCAAAATAGGAATCGAGCGCGGCATCCAAATCACACGAAGCAAAGCTGCGCGAGTCGAAGTCGCAGTAGCGGCACTTTTGGGCACAGAACGGCACGTGCACGTACAGCGCGGTAACGGCCACCCTTAAGCCTCCAGCGGATGAGGGGGCACCGATTCGCCGGCGGCAAGGGCAGCCTCGCAGGCCACCACATCATGCTCGATCTCATCGACCAGCGCCATAAACTCCTCATACGTGGAGCAGCGCACCACATGGGCACGCCAAGCGGCGGCATGGGGCATGCCTTTTAAGTACCAGCTTGCGTACGTACGGGCACGCGACATGAGCGGCAGGAGCTCATGCGTCAGCGTTAGGTGCTCACGCAGGGCGTCCAGGCGCTCGACAGAGCTGCGCGCCGGCACCGGTGTGCCATCGAGCGCAAGAGCGCGAGCATCGCCAAACACCCACGGGTTCCCGTAGATGCCGCGCGCGATAAACACCGCGCTGGCACCCGAGTTTCGCAGATGCACCGCGGCATCCTCGGCGGTGAACACATCACCCGAACCGATCACGGGAATCTCGACAGCGTCGGCAACCTCATCGACGACCGACCAATCGGCCTGGCCGGTGTAGAGCTGCGTGGCGCAACGACCATGCACGGCGACTGCGGCAGCCCCTGCGCCCTCAAGCATCTGGGCAAATGTCGCGGCATTGCGATCCTCGGCATAAAAGCCTTTGCGAATCTTGACGGTCACGGGCACGTGCGCCGCGCCCACCGTGGCCTCGACGATCTTCTCCGCCAGGTCGGGCGTGCGCATGAGCGCCGAGCCCTCGCCCTTGGTAACAACCTTGCGGGCGGGGCATGCCATATTGATATCGATGAGCGACAGGCGATCGCCAACGCGCTCCTCGACGGCAGCGACGGCGCTCGCAAACTGATCGGGCTTGGAGCCGAAGAGTTGCACGCAAATCTGCTGCTCCTCGTCGGCCGGTAGCACCAGGCGCCAGGTCTTGTTGCTGGCATAGGCAAGGCCCGCCACGCTCACCATCTCGCTGTAGGCAAGGTTGGCACCGCGACGGCGGCACATGATGCGGTAGGCAGGGTCGGTCACGCCCGCCATGGGAGCCATAAGGAACGGCTGCTCGGCATAGGCGCCCAGCAGCCGCTTGCTGTATTCAGAAAGCGCCATGGACCTACTCGTCCACCTTGAGGATCGCCATAAAGGCCTCCTGCGGGACCTCGACCGATCCGATGGCCTTCATGCGCTTCTTGCCCTCTTTCTGCTTCTCGAGCAGCTTGCGCTTACGCGAGATATCGCCGCCGTAGCACTTAGCAAGCACGTCCTTGCGACGCGCCTTGACGGTGGAGCGGGCAATAATCTTGTTGCCGATAGCACCCTGGATGGGCACCTCGAACAGCTGACGCGGGATGATCTCCTTGAGCTTGTCGCACAGGCCGCGGGCCAGGCCATAGGCCTTGTCCTTGTGCACGATAAACGACAGCGCGTCCACCTCGTCGCCCGAAAGCAGGATATCGAGCTTGACGAGCTCGGAGGGACGATACTCGTTGAACTCGTAGTCGAGCGAGGCATAGCCCTTGGTGCGGCTCTTGAGCTGATCGAAGAAGTCCAAGATAAGCTCGGCGAGCGGCATATCAAAGCGCATCTCGACCGATTTGCTCGTCAGGTGGATCATATCGGTCGTGACGCCACGGTGCTCAATGGCGAGCTGCATGACAGCACCCGTATACTCGGGCGGGCAGATGATCTTTGCCTTGAGGTAGGGCTCTTCGATACGCTCGATGCGCGTGGCCTCGGGCAGGTCCTGCGGGCTGCGGACATCGATCATCTCGCCGTCAGTCTTGTACACGTGGTAGTCGACCGAGGGGCTCGTGGCGATCAGGTCCAGATTGAACTCGCGCTCCAGGCGCTCCTTGACGACCTCCATGTGCAGCAGGCCCAGGAAGCCCACGCGGAAGCCAAAGCCCAGCGCCACTGACGTCTCGGGCTCCCACACCAACGACGGATCGTTGACGTGCAGCTTATCGAGCGCGTCGCGCAGGTTCTCGTAGTCCTTGTTGTCGATGGGAAACAGGCCCGTGTAGACCATGGGCTTGGCCTCGCGGTAGCCCGGCAGCGGCTCGGGGCAGGGGTTCGAAGCCCAGGTAAGGGTATCGCCCACGCGCACAGCCTCGGGGTCCTTCAGACCCGTGACCACATAGCCAACCTCGCCGACGGTCAGAGCATCGACCGGCGTCTCGGCAGGACGCTTGACGCCCACGCCGTCGACCAAGAAGTCGCCCTTGGCTTGCATCATAAGCAGGGTATCGCCCTTTTTGATGGAACCATCGAAGACGCGCACCGTAGCCACCACACCGCGATACTCGTCAAAGTACGAATCCAAAATGAGCGCTTTGAGCGGAGCGTTTGCATCGCCCTTAGGCGGCGAAATCAAAAAGACAATGGACTCCAGCAGATCGTGAATGCCCTCGCCGGTCTTGCCCGAGACGCACACAGCATCATCGGCAGGGATCGCCAGGTCATCCTCGATCTCGGTCTTAACCTCATCGGGATGGGCCGAGGGCAGGTCGATCTTGTTGATGGCCGGCACAATGTCCAGATTGGCGTTCATGGCGAGCGTCGCGTTGGAGACGGTCTGTGCCTCGACACCCTGGGTGGCATCGACGACGAGCACCGCGCCCTCGCAGGCGGCCAGAGAACGCGAGACCTCGTAGGTAAAGTCAACGTGGCCCGGCGTATCGATCAGATTGAACTGATACGTCTCACCATCGTCGGCGTCATAGGAAACGCGGACGGCATTGGACTTGATCGTAATGCCGCGCTCGCGCTCGATATCCATGGTGTCGAGCAGCTGCGACTCCATGTCGCGTTCGTCGACGGTATGGGTGAGCTCGAGGATGCGGTCACTGATCGTGGACTTGCCATGGTCGATGTGCGCAACGATCGAGAAGTTGCGGATGTGGGAAATGTCAATTGAAGTATTCATGCGGACTATCTTACCCGAGCGGTACAAAAAATGGAGCCTGTTCCATAAAACAGGCTCCATTTATGCGCGTAATCTGTGTGGTGTGAAATTTACAACTTAGGCGTTGATGCTGTTCACGAGCTTGGCAAGACCGGACTTGCGGTTGGAAGCCTGGTTCTTGTGGATAACATGCTTGGCGGCAGCCATGTCGAGACGCTTGGTGACGGTCTTGAGGGCAGCCTGGGCCTTCTCGGCGTCGCCCTCGGCGACGGCGGACTGGACGTGCTTGGTCAGCGTCTTGAGCTCGGACTTGACAGCCTTGTTACGCATGCGAGCTGCCTCATTGGTGCGGATACGCTTCTTCTGAGACTTGATGTTTGCCACTTCTGGAGTTCCTTTCGAGTTCCTTGCAAAAAATGTATGACACCTCTGAGACACGGTGAGGTCATGCAAGCGCCTACTATAGCACGCTCCCTCTCAAAGGGATAGAACGAATTTGTCAAATAGGCAGGTATCATCACGATTTTCTCAAGATGTTCGTAATCCAGAGCAAAAGCGCGGTCTCAGAATCGGCCGAACCCTTGAGCGCGAGCTCCACATCGACCGCACCCTCGAGCGCCGCGATGAGCTCGGTCATCGAAAAACGACGCGCCCAGGTAAGGTGATTCTTGACCTGCCAGGACTGGAGCTTGAGCGTTGCGGCCAGCTCGCGACCCTGCCCACGCGCGTCGAGCGCCTTGGCGACGATAAGCTCGCGAATGCGACCGCACAGCAATGTGTAAGTCCACACGTAGCTCTTGGAGGGCAGGAGCTTAAAGAGCTCGAGCGAACGCCGCATATCGCGAGCCGAGACGGCGTTGAGGAAGTCCCAGGGTTGGACCTCGGCCGTACGTACAATCCAGCGCTCAACATCGGCAAGTTCAATCTGGGGCGACTCGACCATCTGGGCAAGCTTAGTCAAGTCGTTATCGAGCATGCGCGTGTTTTCGCCCGAACGCGAGACGAGCTCCTCGGCGGCCGCCGTCGAAATCGACTTACCGCGCTGCGTCGCCATCTGCTGAACACGGCGCGGCAGTTCCCAGCGCTTGGTACCCGAGCAATCGACGATAGCCTTCTTGTCGATCTTGGCGATTGCCTTATACAGGCGCGTATTCTTGGCAAGTGAGTCGGCGATGATGAGGCAGACCGTTGTGGGGCTGGGACTCGCCAGATACCCAACGAGCGGCTCCGAGACCGCCTTAGCGAGCTTTGAGCAGCCATCGAGGATTACCAGACGAAACTCGCTGCCCATCGGAAAGGTGTTAAGCGATCCGATAATGGACTCGATATCGGGGTCCTTGGTCATGTCTCGCTCGTCGAGGTTGAACTCGACCATACCCGACTTTTCCAGACGCGCTTTCATACGCGAGACGGCGTGGTCGCGCTTAACTCCGTCGGTACCGACGATCAGATATGCCGGCAGCAAACCGGTTTCGGACATTGCGCTCCCCTCCCGCAGGCCTTCGTATTCGTTCCGTGCCATTCTAGCCCAGGGGCCCACCACACGCCAACGACGTCGTCACGGTCGCTGGCATCGCATCGCAAAGCCATTCGCAGTCGGTGTGACGGTAATGTCGCCGTGTTCGATGGTACACGCGAACACACCACCCGCTTCCTTAACGGCATCGATGCAGGCATCGGACGGATGGCCGTATCGATTCCCCTCACCGGCGCTTGCGAGGGAAAGCTCGGGCTTCAGAATGTCCAGCAACTCACCATCGACTGAAACCTTGGAGCCGTGATGCCCAAGTTTAAGGACATCGATATCCCCCACCTCCTGCACGAATTCCCGTTCTTGGTCGAGCTCGGCATCACCGGTGAGGAGTATGCGCAGGCCCTTGCCTTCCTGAACATAAGAGAGCAGAAGGACAAGCGAGTCCTCATTTCCCTCGCCATCCACGGACTCGAATGGCCACATCACGCGGGCGCAAAATGAGCCGATGTCGACCATATCCCCACGGCGCACATGCCGATACTCCACGCCAGGTCGGTTCAATACCTCGGCAGGAGCATCCTCCAGCGCATCCGCCGCCACGGCAATCGTTCCGACCGAAAACTGTTCGAGCACGGCAGGCAAACCACCCCAGTGGTCCTCATCCCAATGCGTCACAAAGACGGCATCGATATGGTGCACGTTATTGCGAACCAACGCCGCAACCACACGCTCGTCGAGCCCGCAGTCGACGAGAGCTACTGCGCCGCCTTGGCGGATAAGAATCGCATCGGCCTGGCCCACATCGAGCACCGTCACCGAAGGCGGAGCGAATCGATCCCAATAGACGTACGGAATCGCAGCCAAGAGCATCAGGCATGCAAGCCCCACCGCCATAGGACGTGCACGGGGACGCGGCCACCAGACCAGCAGAACCGCCAGAAAACACGGCACTAGGTAAATCCACATGCTATCGGGCGGCACGCTCACGTATGCACCCGGCACGGCGGCAAACAGCTGCTCGAAGAACAGCGCGCAACGGGCGGCAATCATGGGCACAACGAGCGCCCAAGTCCGCAACGGTCCCACGAGCGAAAAGGGAGCCAGCGCGATCAACACAGCGAGCAGAACGCTCACCACCGGACCGATGACCGCATTTGCAAACGGAGCAATGAGCGAGAATGTACCGAAGGCAGGAATTGCAATGGGAAGTGTCGCCAGTTGCGAGCACAGCGTGACGGAAAGCACGCTGGCAACGCCCGATGGCACACCTAGCTCACCCAACGCGTAGGTCGCATAGGGACAAAAGCACAGAATGGCTAAGACGCTGGCGCATGAAAGCTGAAAGCCCAGCTCGAACAGCACCGTCGGCCGCAGTAGCACAAAGATGGACATGGTTACGAAGAGTGCCGAAAGGCCGTGCCGACGACGCCCCGCGCCGTTTACGACAAGCGTCACGAACACCATGCAGCACGCGCGCACGGCCGAGGGAGACGCGCCCGTAAAGGCAGCGTAGCCCATAAGCGTTATCGCCAATATCGCCCGCTGAAGACCACGTGAGCACCGAGTCTTTTGCAATACGCCCTCGATTACAAACCCCACGATAGCCAAATGGCTGCCCGAGACTGCGATAAGATGCGCCGTTCCCGTCACCGAAAACCAGTCGCCCGCCGGCTGGGCGCGCAGCTCGGCCGAACGACCGCAGACGACACCGGCTATGAGCGCACGCGCCGGGTCGGTCGCAGGCGCGATGGACGCAAGCAGCCCATTTCTCAGCCGAAGCAGCGGCACCGGAGAGCCCTCATCGACCGACACGACTCGAACGGCTTTAACCTTGCGCTCCTCGCCTCGAAGCACGCGCGATCGTCCATACGCATCGTTCTCAAAACGTGACACGCGACCGATAACACGCACGTGCGCCCCGACCTTGAACTCACGGTCACACGATAGGCGAACCGTTGCCAAGTTCTTACCGTCCGAGCGTGCCTCGCAGGTATAGGAATACACGTCGTCATTTATGGATGGGTCACCCTGCACGACAAACTCGAGACTGCTTGCCGCTCGACCGTCGAGCGTCTTCGAGGCGTTGAGCGCACCCACGGCCCACCACGCCGAAACGACCGCACCCGCTATGAGACCGACGGACGCGGCATACAGCCACCGCTTCAAAGGGGCAAGCCTCGCACAAGAGTGAGCCAGCACAACGAATACCGCTGCCGCAACGGGAATGGCCCATAGCGGCCCGACCGCCGGCGCCCGCTCCCTCAGCAGCGCATCAGCGGCTATGTTGAGCACCAAGACGCAGCTCATGCACATGCCGGCACACAGGGCCATCGTCCACGGAATCAGGGGCCGCGGAGGCATCACGTGCTCGCGCTCGGTCGCACTCATACGCAGATGCAATCTTTGATTTTGGCAAGCTTCTTCTCGCCGATTCCCGACACACGCATCAGATCGTCAACCGAGGCGAAAGCACCGTTCTTTGTCCGCTCATCGATAATCGACTGGGCCATGGAGGGGCCGATGCCCGAGAGCGTCTGCAGCTCTTCTGCGCTTGCCGTATTGATGTTTACTAGACCTGTTGCGCCACTAACGCCCGACGATGCGGAAGCCCCAACATCAACACCGGCTTCCGCAATGGACGCCTGCTGCTCCCCTACCGTTGGAACGTGAATCTTCTGTCCATCGACGACCTTAGATGCCCGATTGAGCCCCGTGACGTCTGCCTCGGGCGCCAGCCCGCCGGCGGCATCAATCGCCTGAGCCACCCGCGCGCCGTCCTTGAGACGATATACGCCGGGCGACACAACGGCGCCATCGACATCGACATAGACCTCTGCCGCGGCAGAAGCCTTAGTCGAAGAGCCTTCGGATGTCTTTCCGCTCGAGGCATCGCCGGATCCCGGCTCCACTAACGAGCCCGAACCATCAGTACGCTCAAACGACACGCCGCCGGCACTGCCGCCAAGGTTCGCCATTGCCAGTCCACTCGCCATCGCAATGACGACCAGTATCGCCATCACCACTGCCTTATGACCGAGCAGTTTGCCCGCCCAGCGGTCCATCTTTTTGACTCGTTCATGTTGTTCGCGCTGCGCCATAGCAAAACCTCCCAACACCATCGTGTCAGGAAAGGAGCTCCGCAACAGCCACGCCCCAAAACCGGTTTTCGCGGTCAAACCAAAAGCTGACCAAAACCTTGCGCAATAATGTCCATTTATTCAGGCAAACGTCGACAAATGAACCGTTTATCGCCTAATGCCCAGATAGCAAAAGACCGACGATGCAGGCGCATCGTCGGTCTATGCACAAATTTACTCGTAATCTTGGTAAATCTCACGCGGAGCAAGCTCCGAATGTTTGCGTTTTAAGGTCTTAGGGGCCTTATACGTGTTGCTCTCGAAGTCGATGTACTCGGTCTGCTTGAGCAGACGCTCGATCATCTCCTCATGATCGAACAACTCCCAGGCCTCATGCACGGCATCGAGTTTAGCGTGCGTCTCGGGACGGCGCGGCATAAACAGCGTGCAGCAGTCGGGAGCGGCCTCAGTCGAGATATCGAACGTACCGATCTCCTCAGCACGCGCGATGATCTCCTGCTTGTCCGAACCGATGAGAGGACGGAACACGGGGATCTTCACGGCCTCGTTGACGGCCATGATGTTCTCAAGCGTTTGGGAGGCAACCTGCCCAAGCGATTCGCCCGTAACGATGGCCTTGGCGCCCTCGATGTGCGCAATGCGCTCGGCAACCGAATACATAATGCGACGATACATGATCACACGCAGGTTGCTGGGGCAGGTGACCGAAATCTCACGCTGGCAGTCGCCAAACGGCACCACGTACAGGCGGCCGATCTGGACACCCGGCTCAAGCGCACGGATGATATCCTGCACCAAATACTCACTCGTATCGGGCGTCTGCGGACGACCGGAGAAATGTACCGGCACGCAAACCGCGCCGCGGCGCGCGAGCATCCAGGTCGCCACCGGAGAATCGATACCCGAGGACAGCAGCGTCACGACCTTGCCGGCAGAACCCACCGGCAGACCGCCCACGCCGCGCTCGGAGCGTGCGTACACGTAAACGCTACCCTGGACCACCAGTACGTGCACCATTGCATCGGGGTCGTGCATTTGAACCTTTTTATCGGGGAAGGCCTCACACAGCACCTCGCCCACCTGACGATTGATATCGATCGAGGTGAGCTCATAGTCAGTATTGGAGCGCTTGGCGTGCACCTTAAACGAATCGAAGGAACCAAACTCGCGCAGCGCCTTCACGGCGGCGGCGCAGTACTCCTGCGGGTCGCGGTTGGTGTGATACGCCAAAGACACACGGGCAACGCCGGGAACGGTGCGAATGACACGCGCCGCCTCGTCGGCCTGATGTTCGTTAAAGGTCACGAGGATATAACCGGAAATTCGAGACACGGCGTTCACGGAAAAGGCGGCCAAGGCCGCCTTGATGTTATCCATGAGGATATGCTCAAAATGTGCGCGGTTCTTGCCCTTCAGTCCAACCTCGTGATAGTGGACCAGGCAGACGCGAGCCGCCATTTAGGCTTCAGCAACCTTGTGGCCGAGCGCCTTCTCGTAACGGGCCTCGTCGTAAGAGATGTCACCGTCGACAATCTCGTCCATAGCCATCGAGATGGTATCGGCACCGGAAAGCCCGATGGTGATGTCATCGACATCCTGGACGGCAAGCACGCGGTTGTGCTGGCCACGCAGCATGCTATTGATGTCGCAGGCGCGCTTAGAGGCAAGCGAAGCGAGCAGGAAGCGGTTGTGATCGGTCTTCTCCAGAAGATCGTCAATACAAGGCTTTACAACGGACACGGACCTCAGATCCTTTCATGCATATCGAGAACGCGAACGAGCTCATCGGTCGCGCGGTCGAGATCGTCATTCACCACGACGTCGTCGTAGCGGTCGGCAAGGGCAAGCTCATCGGCGGCGTTTGCCATACGCAGCTCAATCGTCTCGGGCGTCTCGGTACCGCGACCGACCAGACGCTCGCGGAGCACCTCAAGCGAAGGCGGCTTGATAAAGATCAGCACGGCCTCGGGGAAACGCTCCTTCACCTGCAGGGCGCCCTGGACATCGATCTCCAAAATCAGAGACGAGCCCGAGGCGAGCTTGGATGTGACCTCACTCACCAACGTGCCGTAGCAGTTACCGTGGACCTCGGCCCACTCAACAAACTCACCGTTTGCCACGCGGCGGTCGAACTCCTCGCGCGTCAGAAAAAAGTAGTTGACGCCGTCGACCTCACCTTTGCGTGGTGCTCGCGTGGTAGCCGAAACCGTCAGACCCAGGTTCGAGCGGCGCTCGCGCACACGAGTGACGAGCGTACCCTTGCCTGCGCCTGACGGTCCAGAAATCACAAAGAGCTTGGAATCCTGAGCGCTCACTTATTTGGTCAGCTGCTCGAGGAGCTGCTCGCGCTGACGGACGCCGAGGCCCTGGACGCGACGAGTAGCGGAGATACCGAGCTCCTCCATGATCTTGGCGGCCTTGGCCTTGCCATAACCGGGGAGAGACTCGATGAGGGTGGAAACCTTCATGCGGGAAGCGATGGGGTCATCGGAGTTGAGCACGGACTCGAGGGACTTCTCGCCCTTCTTGATCTGCTCGCGAAGCTCAGCGCGGGCGTGACGTGCGGCGGCAGCCTTCTCAAGAGCCTGCTTGCGCTGCTCGTCGGTAAGCTGAGGGAGTGCCATTCGTACCTCCAAATAGTTGGGTTATATCTGATTCAATAATTGGCATTTTAGCACGTAGAACGTACAAAATGCCTAATCGCGGCTCCATAGGTTAGACGATACCCGCAAAAAGTGCAATATACTGCGCCCAAAGTTAAGCCCCTGACCTGCGATTCCACACAAAGGATGGGAAAGTTTACGCAGGCACAGGGGCTATTTTGTGCTAATGAGACCCAAAAGTGGTGACTTAGGGGAATCTTTTACGCGACGTTTTCGACCAGCTCGGCGACGATGGCGTCAAAGGCGGCAACCGGATCGTCGGCACCGGTGATGGGACGGCCCACCACAATGTGGCTTGCGCCACGCTCGATAGCCTGGGAAGGCGTCGCCACGCGGGACTGGTCACCAAGGGCGGCGCCCACCGGACGCACACCCGGAGTCACGATCAGGGCATCAGGACCCAGCAGCTCACGCATGTCGTGAGCCTCCATCGGCGAGCACACGATGCCGTCGATGCCGTTGGTCTGGGCAAGCTTTGCCAGACGGGCAGCTTCCTCGGCCACGGGAGACTCGACGCCGATCTCGCTCAAGGCATCCTGATTCATACTCGTGAGCACGGTAATGGCGACGAGCTTGGCGCGGTCCTCGCGCGCCTCCTCGGCACCCTCACGGCACGCGGCGAGCATAGCGCCCGAACCCAAGCCGTGGACCGAGAGCAGGTCGGCACCGGCAAGCGAGGCCGAACGGGCGGCACCGCGCACCTGATGCGGAATGTCATGGAACTTAAGGTCGAGGAAGACCTTGAAGCCAAGGTCCTTAAAGGTCTTGACGATCTGGGGACCCTCAGCGTAATAGAGCGTCATGCCGACCTTGAGCCAAGCGGCATGGCCCGAAAGCTCGTGGGCGAGCTCGAGCGCGCGCTCACGGTCGCAGTCGAGGGCGACGATAACACGGTCGCGGGCATCATTCTCTAGCATTCGAAAGCACCCACCAGCTCGTTGATGTCCTTTACGCCCTGGGACTCGGCCCAGGCCTCGAGCTCATGCGCGATCTTAAGCGAAGCGCACGGATCGACGAAGTTGGCCATGCCGACCGACACGCAGGTGGCGCCGGCCAGGATAAACTCAGCCGCATCCTCGCCAGTCATGACACCGCCGACACCGTTGATGGGGATATCGACGGCCTGGGCAACCTCCCAGACCATGCGCACGGCGATGTGGTGGCACAGCGGGCCCGAAAGGCCGCCCTTGGGCTTGGCCACGCGGGACTTGCGGGTATGGACGTCGATGGCCATGCCCTGGATGGAGTTGATGACCGAAAGGCCGTCGGCGCCGGCAGCCTCGAGGGCCTTGGCGATCTCGGCGACGTTGACCGGCGCCATCTTCACGAACAGCGGCTTATCGGTCACCTTGCGGCAAGCAGCCATAACGGAAGAGGCGCCCTCGGGCGTGGAGCCCATGGCGGCACCGCCGGCGGCGATATTAGGGCAGCTCACGTTGATCTCGTAGCCGGCAGCCCAGGGGCACAGCTCGACATACATCTCGAGCGCGCGCACAAACTCATCAACGGAGTGCCCGGCAACCTGGCAAATGACCTGGCAACCGTCCTTGGACAGCTGCTCGAGCCACGGGCCGGACTCACGGGCAAAGGCGGCGACACCGGGGTTCTGCAGGCCCACGGAGTTGATCATACCGCCAGGAATCTCGGCCATGCGGGGCGCAGGGTTGCCCGGCCAGGGCTCGGCGGCACAGCCCTTGGTGGTAATGGCGCCCAGCTGGGAAACATCGAAGAAATTCTGGAACTGCCAACCGTAGCCGAAGGTACCGGCTGCGGTGTTGATGGGGTTCCGCATCTTGACGCCGCCGAAATCGACGGCCATGTTCACGGTACCCACTAGAAGACCACCACCTTGGAAGCATCGAACACGGGGCCGCACATGCAGGCGCCCTTCATACCGTCGACCGTCTCGACATTGCAGGTGTTGCAGGCGCCAAAACCGCAGCTCATCATGCGCTCGAGCGACACCTCGCAGTACGCACCGGCCTCAGCGGCAGCGGCGGCGACTTTCTTCATCATGACGGCGGGGCCGCAGCTGGCCACGTAGTCGTAGCCGCCCTCGCCAAGCAGTTCTGCGGCAGGATCGGTGCAAAAACCGTGCGTGCCGAGCGAACCGTCGTCGGTGCACACATTAACCGTGGCGCCCAGCGCGCGGAACTCATCGACACCCACGGCCTTGGACGCGGTGCCAAAGCCCAGGCACACGTCCACATCAACACCCTGCTCGGCAAGCATACCGGCAAGACAAAGCACAGGCGGAACGCCGATACCACCGGCGACGAGCAAAGCCTTCCTGGTGCCCTCGGGTACCATCCAGCCACGACCACCGGGGCCCAGCAGGTTAGAGGTGGAGCCGGGGCCCATCTGGGACAAACGGCGGGTATCGTCGCCCACGACGGCGTACCACAGCTCGACGGTGCCGGCCTCGGCGTCGGCGCGGTAGAAACTCAAGGGCACACGAAGCAGAGAAGACGCATCGCCGGGGACGGCGATGTTCACAAACTGACCGGGCTTGAGCGCACTTGCAAGCTTGGGGGCCGAGATGACGAGCGAGAAGATGCCGTCGGCGATCTCCCGGTTCGAGACGACCTCGAAGTCGTGCATGCGTGCAGTGGAAGGTGTGGGCATAGACGCTCCAATCCCCCATGCGGTTGCATGGTCTAAACGAACAGAAAGCGCGGCACCGCAAGGGCGCCGCGCACAAAAGCGATAAGGCTATGCTAGCAGATGCAGCCGTCGGCGAGCGTCTGCTTGCCACCGACAAATACATCGGTGGCACGACCGGTGAGCGTGCGGCCGGCAAAACCGGAGTTCTCGGCACGCGACTCGTAACCGTCCTCGCCAACCGTCCAGGTTGCGGAGGGGTCGAACACGGTCAGGTCGGCAACGGAGCCCGCCTTGACCTGAACCTGGTCGAGGCCCAGGATCTCACGCGGCTTGATGGCCATGAGCTCGACCATGCGGCCCATGCTCATCTTGCCCGTGTTGACCAGCTCGGAGAGCACAAGCGACAGCGAGGTCTCGAGGCCGATCATGCCAAAGGGCGCAAGCTCGAACTCGCGGGCCTTCTCCCACGGGGTGTGGGGAGCGTGGTCGGTAACGATAGCGTCGACGGTACCGTCGATGACACCCTGACGGATGGCCTCGGCATCCTCGTCGGTGCGCAGCGGCGGATTGACCTTGAGCGAGGTGTTGTAGGTCTCGTCCAGGTCGTTCTCGGTCAGGAACATGTGGTGCGGGGTAGCCTCGCAGGTCACCTGGACACCGGCAGCCTTACCGGCACGCACGAGCTCCAGGCCATGAGCGGTGGAGATGTGCTGGATGTGCAGCTTGGCACCGGTCAGCTTGGCAATCTCGATGTCGCGGGCAATCTGAAGCTCCTCGCCGGCGGCCGGCCAACCCTCGAGGGCCAGACGGGTCGAGACCTTGCCCTCGTTGATCTGGCCGTGGCCGACCAGATCCTCGTCCTGGCAGTGGCTCATAAAGACCTTGCCGAACATCTTGCCGTAGTCCATGCAGCGACGGAGCATGCCCGCGCCCTGCACGCCGCGACCATCGTCGGTGAAGGCGACGGCGCCGTGGGCGACCATATCGCCCATCTCGGACATGGCCTCGCCCTTAAGACCGCGGGTCATGGCGCCCGACGGATAGACGCGGCAGTGGCCGACCTCGGCAGCGCGGGACTTGACGAACTCCACGACGGTGCCGTTATCGGTGACGGGATCGGTGTTGGGCATGGCGCACACGCCGGTGAAGCCGCCCTTGGCAGCAGCGCGGGTGCCGCTCTCGATGTCCTCTTTGACCTCGTAGCCAGGCTCGCGCAGATGCACGTGCATATCCACCAGGCCGGGGACGAGATACTTGCCGGAAAGGTCACGGACCTCGGCTCCCTCGGCGGCGAGGTTCTCGCCGACCTCGGCGATCTTGTCACCGTCGATCAGGACGTCGACGACACCGTCAAGCTCGACGGACGGATCGACGACGTGGGCATTCTTAAGAAGCAAGGCCATTATCGGCACCTCCAAGCAGCAGATACAGGATAGCCATACGCACGCAGATACCGGCGTAGACCTGCTCCAGGATGACGGAGCGTTGCGGGTGGTCGGCCATATAGGAGTCGAACTCGACGCCGCGGTTGATGGGGCCCGGGTGGCAGATAATCGCATCGGGCTTCATGAGCTTCTCGCGGTCCTTGGTCAGACCGAAGAGCTTGTGGTACTCACGAATCGTGGGGAACGGTGCGCCCTCGAGGCGCTCCTGCTGCACGCGCAACATGTAGACGACGTCCAGCTCGGGCAGGACGGAATCGAGGTCGCTCGTCACGTGGTCGCAGCCCAGGACCTCGGGCGCCGGCGGCAGCAGCGTGCCGGGGGCGACGGCGTAGGTCTCGCAGCCCATGATCTTAAGTGCGGGGATCAGCGAGCCGCACACGCGGGAGTGCGCGATATCACCGACGACGGCGACCTTCAGACCGTGGAAGTCACCCTTGTGCTCCCAGATGGTGTACAGGTCGAGCAGGGCCTGCGTGGGATGGTTGTGCTTGCCGTCGCCGGCGCAGATGACGCTCGCGGGCGAGTTCTGCGTGACGATGTAGGGAGCACCGGCGTGCTTATCGCGAACGACGATGCAATCAATCTTGTAGGCGTTGAGGGTCTCGACGGTGTCGACGAGGCTCTCGCCCTTGACCGTGGAGGTCGAGGAGCCGCCAAAGTTGAGGCTGTCGGCCGAAAGGCGCTTCTCGGCGAGCTCGAAGGAGCTGCGGGTGCGCGTCGAGGGCTCGTTGAACATGTTGACGATGGTCTTGCCCTTGAGCGTGGGGACCTTCTTGATCGCACGCTCGTTGACCTCAGAGAACGCCTTGGCGGTCTCGAGGATGAGCTTGATATCCTCTTCGGAGTACTCGGTAATGTCGATCAGGTGCTTATGGTTGAACGCCACGGTACTACTCACCTCCCAGCGGCGCGGAGCCCACGTGGGAACCCGGCGCGACGTCGTTAATCTCGACGGCGGTGTGGCCGTCGACTTCCTTCATATATAGGTGCACGTTCTCCTCATGCGACGAGGGAACGTTCTTGCCGACAAAGTCCGGCGAGATGGGGAGCTCACGGTGACCGCGGTCAACGAGAACTGCCAGCTCGATGCGGCTCGGACGGCCCAGGTCCATGACGGCATCCAGAGCGGCGCGGATAGTACGGCCCGTATACAGGATGTCGTCCACCAGCACGACGCGCTTGCCATCGACGCTGAAGGGAATGTTGGTAGCGTGGATCGCGGGAGCGAAATTGGTCGCATAGTCATCGCGGTAGAAGCTGATGTCCAGGCTGCCGAGCGGAACGTCGACGCCCTCGATCTCCTTGATCTCCTCGGCGAGTTTCTTTGCCAGAAGGTCGCCGCGCGTGACGATGCCGACCAGAGCGAGGTCTTCACAGCCCTCGTTGCGCTCGAGAATCTCGTGCGCGATGCGGGTCATCGCTCGATTGACGGCGGTCTCGTCCATGATGACCGCCTTGGGGGAAGTCGTGCCCATCGATCTCCTTCCTCACATGTCTTGACTGCTGACACAGTCAAAAAAATAGATGCCCGACCGCTTAAAGCAGACCAGACACCCACAGGAAGGGCTGCTCTTTGGCAGCTATGTAATTCCATGTGGGTATCTCGTACCCCTTTAATGGTCAAGGGATAGTGTAGCCAACCTCGAGCTTAATTGCGAGCATAAATACAGAACAATCCGTAAACGGGCGCAGGTGCTCCATAAACCTATATATATTTGTGGGACGAGCTTGAAAACGCACGCACGAGCTGGCATAATCCCCTCTGCTGCACGCAAATCGGATCTACGTCCAGGGCCGTGGCGTGAGCACTATCGCCAAAAGAGGAATATCTCTGTGTAGATTACGCACAGGGAGCTGCTTCTGTGCTATAGTTCAGGCTTGTTTGTTAACGCGACATGTTCGTTTGTCGCCCAAGGAGGGTCAGTTATGTCCAAAGTTTGCGAAGTTTGCGGTAAGCACCCCGTTGCCGGTCGCTCCATCAGCCACTCTCACCGCGTCACCAACCGTAAGTTCCGCCCCAACATCCAGCGCGTTTACGTCGTCGTCGATGGTCACCGTCGCAAGATGAACGTTTGCTCCACCTGCCTCAAGTCCGGCAAGGTTGCGCGCTCCTAAATAAGGTCTTACCAACAAGTACCTCGGACTCTCCGGGTCAAAGACCTCGCGTTCATATAGAACTTACCAAAGGCGTTCTCCCCCACGGAGGGCGCCTTTTTGCACTCATTGGGGACACACTTAGATGAGTGTTTTCACGCATTGGGGACAGACATGACGCACGCATGCGGCGTCCCGATCGGCTCCGGCCCCTATCTCACGCTGCATCCTTCCAGCCTGCAGTAGCCTTGGTCACGCTTGTGGCGCCGATACCGGTGATACGGGCAATTTGCTTGACCGTGAGATGTGCCCGCCTGAGCCTCAGCAGGCAGGCATCGCGTTCGGGGCGTGGCAGGGCCTTGAGCAACGCAGGATCTATGCTCGTCAGGACTTCGCGCGCAACGAAAAGGGCCTCCTCATCAGGGATCCGCCGGCGCGGAAGAACCTCCACTGACCAGATGCGCCCCGCAACTTTCTTGAGATGCTCGCAATAGCGACGGGAGCCTCCGACAACATCAAGCATAGGGGCCGCATCACAGATGTCAAAGGGATCATAGCCCAGCTGATACGCCTTATAGCTTGACCAGCGGTACGCCTCGAGCGAGTCAAGCGCACCCTTCACGGGATTGAGATGAATATAGTCGAGCAGCTGCACTGCCTGCGTGTCCGACTCAACCGCGACCCGCGAATAGCGATTGTCAAACAGATGGCCCGTTCTTCCCGTTTTCCCATTGAAATACTTGGCATACGCCGTCAGCGCGCACTGCATTGCCTTTGAAAGGTTGTCATATGGGTCATCAACCATCAAATGGAAGTGGTTGTCCATAAGACACCAGGCCAACACCGCCACGTCATGGCACGCAAACCTGTCCGATATGTCCGATAGGAAACGATAGCGGTCGGAATCATCTTCAAAAATGATCTGTTTGGAGTTACCGCGGTCAAAGACGTGGTAATAGCCGGTGAGCGATATTTCGCGGGCGCATCGGGGCATGGTCTCTCCTTTCAAAGCCGTACAGGCAACACCTAAAAGGAGAGAAGAAACGCGAAATGCTGAGCCTGTGACCTATTTATATCCAATCAGCAACAAAAACAGGCCCAAAACGACAAAATCGCAAATCGATGTCTGTCCCAAATGAGTGAAACCACTCATGTAAGTCTGTCCCCAATGAGCGGGGCGATGCACTGGCAGATAGTTTTAGTTAAAACGCTTCAGTTTATTGAAGCGTTTTAGTATGCCTTTTACGGGAATCTTGCCGTTCGCCGAATAATTTCTTGCTATCATGCAAGACGTAGGGTAAATCTCCGATCGCAAGGAGACACAAATGGTGAAAAAGTCACCGGAAAACACTACTCCCGCAATTGTGGACAACGTAGAGGCGCTTGAGGCTAAGCTCGCTCAGATGCGAGAGGCCCAGGCGCTTTTTGCTACGTACACGCAGGAGCAGGTCGACAAGATCTTCTATGAGGCCGCCATGGCCGCCAACAAGGCTCGTATCCCGTTGGCGAAGATGGCCATCGAGGAGACCGGCCGCGGCGTTCTTGAGGACAAGGTCATCAAGAACCACTACGCCGCAGAGTACATCTACAACGCTTACAAGAACACCAAGACCTGTGGTGTCCTGGAGCGCGACGAGGCTTATGGCATCACCAAGATCGCCGAGCCCATCGGTATCGTGGGCGCCGTCATCCCGACGACCAACCCCACCTCCACCGCGATCTTCAAGACGCTGATCAGCCTGAAGACCCGCAACGCCATCATCATCTCCCCGCACCCGGCTGCCGCCAAGTGCACCATCGCCGCCGCTAAGCTCGTGCTTGACGCCGCCGTCAAGGCCGGCGCCCCCGAGGGCATCATCGGCTGGGTCGATGTCCCCTCCATCGAGCTGACCAACATGGTCATGCGCGACGTCGACATCATCCTCGCCACCGGTGGCCCGGGCATGGTCAAGGCCGCCTACTCCTCGGGCAAGCCCGCCCTGGGCGTTGGCGCCGGTAACACCCCGGTCGTCATCGACGACACCGCCGACGTGCTGCTCGCCGTCAACTCCATCATCCACTCCAAGACCTTCGACAACGGCATGATCTGCGCTTCCGAGCAGTCCGTGACCGTCATCGACACCATCTATGACCAGGTTAAGGCCGAGTTCCAGAAGCGCGGCTGCTACTTCGTCAAGCAGGGTGCCGAGATGGAGGCACTGCGTGCCGCCATGTTCAAGAATGGCGCCCTCGATCACCGCATCCCCGGCATGGCTGCTGCCAAGATCGCTGAGCTCGCCGGCATCGAGGTTCCCGCCAAGACCAAGATCCTGATCGCCGAGGTCACCTCCACCGACCCCGCCAAGGAGGAGTTCTCCCACGAGAAGCTCTCCCCGGTCCTGGCCATGTATCACGCCAAGGACTTCCAGGAGGCCGTCGACAAGGCCGAGCACCTGGTGCTCGCCGGTGGCCCGGGCCACACCGCCTCTCTGTACGTGCACCCCGCCCAGGCCGAGAAGATCAGCCTGTTCGAGCACGTCATGAAGGCCTGCCGTATCGTCATCAACACCCCGTCCTCGCACGGCGGCATCGGTGACCTGTACAACTTTGGCATGAAGCCGTCTCTGACCCTGGGCTGCGGCTCCTGGGGCGGCAACTCCGTCTCCGAGAACGTTGGGGTGAAGCACTTGATCAACGTTAAGACTGTGGCCGAGCGCCGTGAGAACATGCTGTGGTTCCGCGCTCCCGAGAAGGTCTACTTCAAGAAGGGTTCCACGCCCGTCGCCCTCGACGAGCTCGGTACCGTCATGGGCAAGAAGCGCGCCTTCATCGTCACCGACCAGTTCCTTTTCAAGAATGGCAACACCCGCGCCATCGAGGCCAAGCTCGACGAGATGGGCATCGCCCACGACTGCTTCTACGACGTCGAGCCCGATCCGTCGCTGCAGTGCGCACGTCGCGGCGCCAAGCAGATGGCTCTCTTTGAGCCTGACGTGATCATCGCCGTCGGCGGTGGCTCCGCTATGGACGCCGGCAAGATCATGTGGATGATGTACGAGCACCCCGAGTGCAAGTTTGAGGACATGGCCATGGACTTCATGGACATCCGCAAGCGTATCTTCACTTTCCCCGAGATGGGCAAGAAGGCCTACTTCGTCGCCGTCCCGACCTCTTCGGGTACCGGCTCCGAGTGCACGCCGTTCGCCATCATCACCGACAAGGAGACCGGCATCAAGTGGCCGCTCGCCGACTACGCGCTGCTCCCCAACATGGCTATCGTCGACGCCGACAACTGCATGACCGCCCCGCGCGGCCTGACCGCTGCCTCCGGCATCGACGTCATGACCCACGCCATCGAGTCCTACGTCTCCATCATGGCTTCCGACTACACCAAGGGCCTCTCCGAGCGCGCTGCTAAGCTCGTCTTCGAGAACCTGCCCTCCAGCTTCACGAACGGCGCCAAGGACCCGCATGCCCGCGAGGAGATGCACAACGCCTCTTGCATGGCCGGTATGGCCTTCGCCAACGCCTTCCTAGGCCTCAACCACTCCATGGCTCACAAGCTCGGCGCCTTCCATCACCTGCCCCACGGCCTCGCCAACGCCGTCATCCTGACCCGCGTTATGCGCTACAACGCCGCCGAGGCTCCCGTCAAGATGGGTACCTTCTCCCAGTATCCTTACCCCAACGCGCTGCACAACTACGCCGAGATGGCCAAGTACTGCGGCATCGAGGGCAAGGACGACAAGGAGGTCTTCGAGAACTTCATCACGAAGCTCGAGGAGCTCAAGGACTTCATCGGCGTCAAGAAGACCATCGCCGACTACGGTGTTGACGAGCAGTACTTCCTCGACACCCTCGACGAGATGACCGAGCAGGCATTCAACGACCAGTGCACCGGCGCAAACCCGCGCTACCCGCTCATGAGCGAGATCAAGGAGCTCTACCTGGACGCCTACTACGGCCGCGAGCCTCAGGACTACGCCGTCTGCTAGTTTTAGCACGGTTTTTAACGGCGGGGGTGCACGGGTGTTTCACACACCCCCGCCGTCGCTTCTATCGCATCGTTGAAAGGATGCAACCATGCTGCTACCCGATTCCAAGACCGAGCTCGTCCGCCGTGGCAACAAGGTCGTTTACGACCTGGGCGACAAGATCGTCAAGGTCTTTAACGAGACCAAGCCTGTCTCCGACGTGTTCAACGAGGCTTTGAATCTTGCCCGCATCAATGAGTGCGGCATCCGCAGCCCCAAGGCTCTCGAGGTTTCCCAGCTCGAGAACGCCAACGGCTGGGCGCTCGTGACCGAGAAGGTTCCGGGCACCACCCTTGCCGAGAAGATGACTGCCGAGCCCCAGCGCTTTGGTGAGTACCTCGAGATGTTCGTCGACCTCCAAATCGAGATCCACGGCTACACCTCCCCGCTGCTCAACCGTCAGCGCGACAAGTTCGCCCGCATGATCGACAGCCTTGATCAGCTCAATGCCACCACGCGCTACAACCTTCAGGAGCGTCTGGACGGCATGACCAAGGAGTTCAAGGTCTGCCACGGCGACTTCAACCCCTCCAACGTCATCGTCGGCGACGACGGCCAGCTCTATGTGTGCGACTGGGCACACGCCACCCAGGGCTCCCCTGCTGCCGACGTTGCCACCACCTACCTGCTCTTCGCCCTCAACAGCAAGGATCAGGCTGAGGCCTACCTGGAGCTCTACTGCGACCGCGCCGACATGCCCATGCAGGTCGTGCGTCAGTGGACGAGCATCGTCGCCGCTTCCGAGCTCGCTCGTAAGCGCAACGTGAACGATGAGTTCCTGAAGAACTGGATCGACGTCGTCGATTATCAGTAATATCTGAGCGATTTATTTCGCATCGGAGGCACAAGAAAACCCCGCAGCTCATATGGGCTGTGGGGTTTTCCTTTACCCATCGAGTTTATTCACGCAACAAAATAGACTGCTCCGCATCTCTTCCTAAGAGAGATACGGAGCAGTCCCGCAATTACATCTAATAGCAGAAACGTCGATTAACGGCGGGCCGCCTTAACAAGCTCGGCAACCTTGGCGACGACCTCGTCGATCGCCACGTCCTCGCGCTCGCCCGTGGCACGGTCCTTGAGCTCAACGGTGCCATTCTTAAGGCCACGCTTGCCAAGCACCACCTGATACGGGAATCCCATAAGGTCGTTATCGGCAAACTTAAAGCCGGGACGCTCGTCACGGTCGTCGACGACGACCTCGATACCCTCGGCGCACAAGCCCTCGACGATTTGGTCGCAGACGGTTGCGCACTCCTCCTTCTTGGGATCGAGCGGAATCACAGCGACCTCGTACGGGGCAACGGAAACCGGCCAGACGATACCGTGCTCGTCGTTGTGCTGCTCCACGACGGCAGCAAGCGAGCGAGATACGCCCACGCCGTAGCAACCCATGATAAGCGGCTTCTCCTTGCCGTCCTCGTCCATAAAGGTGGCGCCCATGGCCTCGGAATACTTGGTACCCAGCTGGAAGACCTGCGAGACCTCGATGCCGCGAGCAGCAGAGAGCGGCTTGCCGCAGTGCGGGCAGGGATCGCCGGCAACGACGGTTACCAGGTCGGCCCACTCGTCGACGGTAAAGTCGCGCTCGGGGCAGGCACCAGTAAAGTGATAATCGACCTCGTTGGCACCGCAGGCCCACTGCTTGGACTCGCGCAGGCTCTCGTCGCACACCAGGCGAATGCCCTCGGGCAGGTTAACCGGTCCGATAAAGCCCTTATGCAGACCGTAGGTCTGGAGCTCCTCATCAGTCATCATGCGATAGCCCTTGCCAAAGACATGCTCGGCCTTGCAATCGTTGAGCTCGTGGTCGCCCGGAACAATGGCCACGACGGGCTTGCCCTCGGCGTCGATGAGTGCCAGAGACTTGCGCGTGCCGTTCTCGGGGAAGCCGAAGAACTTTGCAACGGCCTCGATGGTGCCCATGCCCGGAGTCTCGACCTTGGTAAGCGTACCGTCGCCAGGACCCTCGGTCACAACGACCTTGGTGCTTGCCGCCTCGTCATCAGCAGCAAAGCCGCAATCATCACAGTAGACCAGCGAAGCCTCGCCGGCCTCGGCCAGCGCCATGTACTCGACGGAGGTGTCGCCACCGATCTCGCCGGAATCGGCGACGACGGGCAGAGCCTTGATGTAGCAGCGCTCGCAGATATTGGCGTACGCCTGCTTCATCTTGTCGTACTCCTCCTGCAGGCTCTCCTGCGTGGCGGAGAAGCTGTAGGCGTCCTTCATGATGAACTCGCGACCGCGCATCAGGCCAAAGCGGGGACGGAACTCATCGCGGAACTTGTCCTGGATGTGATAGAGATTCACCGGCAGCTGCTTGTAGGAACGCAGTTCATTGCGCACCAAGGCGGTCACGGTCTCCTCGTGCGTGGGGCCCAGCACAAACTCGCGGCCGTGGCGGTCATCAAAGCGCACGAGCTCCTTGCCATAGGCATCGATACGGCCGGACTCGCGCCACAGCTCGGCATCGACCATGATGGGCATCATGAGCTCCTGGGCGCCGGCAGCGTCCATCTCGTCGCGCACGATGTTCTCGATCTTGCGAATCGAGCGCCACGCGAGCGGCAGATAGGAATAGAGACCGGCGGCCTCCTTGCGGATCATGCCGGCACGGAGCAGCAGGCGGTGACTGGCGAGCTCGGCGTCCGCCGGATCCTCTTTAAGCGTCGGCGCATAGAGCTTAGACATATACATTGCTCGGGTCATTTATTTCTCCTCAATAAGCTTGTCGACCTCGGCCATCAGCGCGTCGACAATTTGATCCTCAGCTACTTTACCAATGATCTGGCCATGCGAAAAGAGCAGGCCCTGACCACGTCCGCAGGCAACACCCAGGTCGGCGTCAGATGCCTCTCCGGGGCCGTTGACCGCACATCCCATCACGGCGATCGAAAGCGGCGCGGAATAGTTCTTAAGCCGCTCGGTGACCTCCTCGGCGATGGGAATAAGGTTAACCTGGCAGCGGGCGCACGTGGGGCACGAGACAATCTCGGGACCACGGCGACGCAGGCCCAGCGACTGTAGAATTCCCCAGGCGACCGGCGGCTCCTCAACCGGATCGGCCGTGAGCGACACACGCATGGTGTCGCCGATGCCTTCGGAAAGCAAGATACCCAAGCCTACAGAGCTCTTGATGGTGCCCTGAAGCTTGGTCCCCGCCTCCGTCACGCCCAGGTGGAGCGGAACATGCGGTATCTCGCGCGACAGGGCGCGATAGGTATCAAGCGTCGTCTGTACGCTATGGGCCTTGGCGGATAGCACGATGTTGGTAAACCCACGGTCCTCAAAGTGCCGCACAAAGCGTTCGCTCGACATCACGAGCTTTTCGGGCTGCGTGAGGTCGTCGCGCTCGGCAATATCTTGCTCAAGCGAGCCCGCGTTCACGCCAATGCGAATCGCGCAGCCCGCGGCACCCGCGGCATCGATGACAGCGTCAACCTTGGCCCAATCGCCGATATTGCCGGGGTTGATGCGCAGCTTAGAGGCACCAGCCTCGACAGCGCCAATGGCAAGCTTATGGTTAAAATGGATATCGGCGACGATTGGCACCGGAGACTCGGCACAAATCGTGCGAAAGCCCTCGAGCGCAGCCTCGGTAGGCACGCTCACGCGCACGATATCGCAGCCAGCCTGCGCCAACGCGCACACTTGCGCAAGCGTTGCCTGGGCATCAGCAGTATCGGTGCAGGTCATAGACTGAACCACGACCGGAGCGCCACCACCGATCTGCACGACGCCCACATGCACGGGGCGCGTCAACTCGCGAGGCAAAGGATGGGATAAAGACAATCCAAACACTCCCCTACAGAATAAAACGAAGGATGTCGGAACGAAGCATATAGACAAACAGCAGTGCAAAGAGCGCGATGCCGACATAGCTGACGATTGTCTGCACTTTGAGCGGCAGCTCGCGGCCCGCAATCTTTTGAATGATCTCAATAAGCAGCTTGCCGCCATCGAGTGGTGGGATGGGCAGCAGGTTCATAAAGCCAAGCGAGAACGAAATGAGGGCGGCAAAGGAAAGGAACGTGGCAGGGCCGGCAGCAGCGGCCTGTGAGGACATAACGCTAATACCCACGATCGAAGAAGACTGATCGAGAATCTCCATCGTATGCTGCGGCTGGAGCAGGCGCAGCACGCCATCCGCTGTCTGCACGACATAGGAGAACGACAGGCGAGCCGACGTGATGGGGTCTAAACGGACCACCTGCGTAGAGGCATACACACCTAGGCGCTCGTCCTCTTTGAGCGCAACCGTGGTCGAATGCTGCTTGCCGTCACGCTCGTACTCGATGGCGATATCATCCTTACCGGCAGCCTTGCCGATGGCATCGTAGACATCCATCCAAGTGGAACATGAGACACCGTCAACCGAAAGGATCGCGTCACCGCCCTCGATACCCGCCTTGGCGGCAATAGACCCCTCGTCAACCTGACCGATCACGTTGGTATCCATCGGCACGGTGACACCCGCAATGGAATAGATGCTCATAAGGAGCAAAAAACCCGTCAAGATATTGACGATAATGCCCGCGAGCAGCATAAAGGCGCGCTTGAGAAAGCCTTGGCCAAGATAGGTGTGCGAGCGCTCTTGCGCAAGGAACTCGGCCTCGCCGCACGGCAGCTCCCACACATCGCCCTCGGCAGTCGCATGTTCGCGATCGAAACGGCGACCATCAAAGGTGGTATAGCCTGCCTTGTCTCGCGGCAACGTCTGATATTTGGTGGGATAGTAGCTCGGCGAGGGCTTCTCCCCTTCCTCATACCAGGGCGCGATGGAGCCCCAGCCCAGCAAAAGGGCGCATGCCTCGAGCACATCCTCCTCGGAAAGCTCGAGCTCGACAGCAAGGTCGGCCACGGTCACGCGACCATGACGATAGATAGCCGCGAGCACGCGGTCGGCGCACGAAACATCGGTCGGATCCATACCGCAGATGGCAGCGTAGCCACCCAGCAGCAGCGGGGTCACGCCAAACTTGGTTCCAATGCGACGCGACGTGTAATGGATGTCAAAGCGGCACGGCAGACCCAAAAAGAACTCGGTCACACGGACGCCGCAGGCACGCGCCGCCAAAAAGTGGCCGCCCTCGTGCAAAAACACGAGGACGGAAAGCATCAGCAGGCCCCAAAAGACCGATGAGAGAACGCTCAGAACAGTATCCATAAAACGAAAAAGCAATCCTTATGGGTTAGGAACGGGTTGCGGCGAGCACCTGCGCAGCCTTTTCACGCGCCCACGCATCGATGTCGCGAAGCTGCTCAAACGAATCGACCACCTGCATATCGTGGGCGTCCATGCAGGATTCCACAATGCGATCGATATCGGTAAAACTGCAGCCATCGTGCAGGAAGGCATCGACGGCGACCTCGTTGGCGGCATTGAGCACGCACGGCATGGTGCCACCCGTCTTGCCGGCACGCTCGGCCAGTGCCAGACAGCGGAAGGTATCCATGTCGGCAGCATCAAACGTGAGCTGCCCCAGCTCGCGGAAATCGATACGAGGCGCCGGAGTATCCCAACGCTCGGGATACGAGAACGCGAACTGGATGGGAATACGCATGTCGGATGCACCGAGATGCGCCATCACGGAGCCGTCGGCGAACTCGACCATAGAGTGAATCTTGGACTGACGCTGCACGACCACGTTAATGAAATCGAGGTCGCAGTTAAACAGATGCATGGCCTCAATGCGCTCCAGGCCCTTGTTCATGAGGGTGGCGGAGTCAATGGTGATCTTGGCACCCATGGCCCACGTGGGATGCGCGAGGGCATCGGCACGCGTCACGCGATCGAGCTCGTCGCGCGTGCGGCCAAAGAACGGACCGCCCGAGCAGGTGAGCCAAATGCAGTGGGCCTCGCGCGGGTTCTCCCCCAGATAGCACTGGTAGATGGCGGAATGCTCAGAGTCGACCGGAATAAGCTGGCCCGGTTGCGCCAACGGCATAAGCAAGTCGCCACCGACGACGAGGGACTCCTTGTTGGCAAGGGCAAGGCGCTTATTCGAGGTCAAGGCCGCATGGCTCGCCTCGAGACCGGCGGCGCCCACAATAGCGACGAGCACGCAGTCGACATCGTCGCGACGCGCGAGCTCGCAAACCGCCTGCGCGCCAACGCCGAGCTGTGTGCCCTCGGGCAACTCCTGCAGCACGGCGTCATCGCCATGAGCGACATCGGCAACGGCAACCGCCGGAACCGAGAACTCGCGGGCAGCGGCAACGAGCTCCGAGGTGCTGGAATTAACGGACAGCGCCGTCACCTGCAGGCGATCGGCATGCTGGCGGCACACATCGAGCGCCTGGGTGCCGATAGAGCCCGTACAACCCAGGATGGCAACGCGAAGGCGTCCATCGGGGCCATACGTCGTCTGGAAGGACATTACAGCACGCCTCCGATCATCAGCAACAGCTGTGCGGTGATGCAACCGAAGATAAGCGAATCGCTACGATCGAGCATTCCGCCGTGGCCCGGGATAAGGTTGCCGGAATCCTTGACGCCCACACCGCGCTTGATGCGCGACTCGATAAGGTCGCCGATAACGCCCAGAATGGACACGACCACGCCGCACAGCAGCGCATAGGGCAGGCTGAGCTTGTAGAAGTGCGTCGCCCACAGGATGAGCCAAATCAAAACCGAGCCCAAGATGCCGCCGGCAAACCCCTCCCAGCTCTTTTTGGGGGAGATCTTGGGAACCATCTTGTGCTTGCCGATACGGCTGCCCACGATGTAGGCAAACGAATCGGAGACCCAAAGGGACGCGCAAACGCCCACTGAAAGCAGGGCGCCGGCAAAACCGGGCACGGCATCGCGCAGCAGCACGATAGCCGACAGCATAAAGCCAGTGTAGATGGGACCCATGAGCGTCACGGCAACATCAGAGATGCGAGTGCGCGGAGACCAGACATACCAGATACCAACCGCAAGCATCAAAGCGAACAGCAGGGCGTTCAACAGCAGCGAATCGCCCAGTGCCGACAGCGGAAAGAGTACGGCGGCAGCGATACCCATGCGCTCGTTAGCCATCTTGCCATCGAGCCTTGTCATACGGAAAAACTCATAGCAGCACAGACCGCTCATGACAGAAACAAAGATGGCCGTGGGCACGATACCCAAAACCAGGCACAGGATAAAGACAACGGCGTAGACGATACCGGCGGCGGCACGGGTAATAAAGCCCGCCAGCCACGAACCGGTGCCGCTCTTCGCTGCAGGCGCTCCCGCAGTGGCAGCCTTGCGCGCAGGCGCCGCGGAAACTGGCGTCTTGGGAGCAGATGCCTTGGGACGATCGGACACGATTAAGCCTCCTCGGTCTTGCTCAGTCCACCAAACCTACGGTCACGGCCCTGATAGGCCAAAATGGCGTCGACAAGGCCCCAACGATCAAAGTCGGGCCAATAGGTATCGGTGACGTAGAATTCGGAATAAGCCACCTGCCACAGCAGATAGTTCGAAAGGCGCAGCTCACCAGAGGTGCGAATCACAAGTTCGGGATCGGGAAGACCGGCGGCATAGAGGTGGGAAGCCACCATGTCGTCATCAATTGCGGCAGGATCGATCTTACCGGCGGCAGCGTCGGATGCGATCTGACGGACAGCGCGGGTAATCTCGGCACGCGCGCCGTAGTTGACGGCAAGCGCCAGCGTCATACCGGTGTGATCGGCGCACTCGGCAAGACCGCGCTCAAAAACGTCGCGAGTCTTCTTGGGCAGCGCGGAAATGTCACCCAAAAAGACTACGCGCACATTTTCGCGCTTCAGAAGCGGCAGCTCGTCGATAAACGTCTTGGCAAACAGGTGCATCAGAACGTTGACTTCGTGCTGCGGTCGATTCCAGTTTTCGGTCGAAAATGCATAGGCCGAAAGCACGTCGACGCCCAGGCGCACGCAGGCGGTAATGATCTCGCGCAGCGAGACGATACCCGCCTTGTGGCCCTCGGTGCGTGCAAGACCGCGCGACGTGGCCCAACGACCGTTGCCGTCCATGATGCACGAGATATGGTGCGGAATGTTATTGAGGTCAAGGTCGGAAAAACCGACGCCCGCAGGGGCGTCGGCAAAGTACTCGACCAGTTTATGCTCGTCGTATTGCACCTTAGATCTCCATGACCTCGGCTTCTTTTTCCTTCAGAAGCTCCTCGACCTTGGCGACATACTCATCGGTATGCTTCTGGACCTTGGCCTGCTCGCGACGTACGTCGTCCTCGGTGAGCTCCTCATCGCGCTCGAGCTTGTTGTTGAAGTCGCGACGGATGTTACGGATAGACACCTTGGCCTGCTCGGCGTACTCGCGGCACTCCTTGACGAGCTCGCGACGGCGCTCCTCAGTGGGAGCCGGGAACGGAAGACGAACGACGGTGCCATCGGAGTTGGGGGTAATACCCAGATCGGAAGCGCCGATGGCCTTGACGATAGCATTGATGAGCGCCTTATCCCACGGCTCGATGAGCAGCATGTGAGCCTCGGGGGTCTTGACGGCGGCAACCTGCGTGACCGGCGTGGGGACACCGTAATAATCGACGGTGATGTCGGACAGAATGTTGGCGTTGGCACGACCGGTACGAACCTTGGAGAAGTTATGCTTGAGGGACTCGAGCGACTTGTCCATATGGGCGGTGATGTTCTCTGCCATGCTTAATCCTCCTGATAGACGAGCGTGCCGACGGGCTCACCCGCGAGCGCGCGCTTGACGGTGTCCTCGCCATCGATGTTGAGGACCAAAATAGGCATACGGTTATCCTGGCACAGGGCCGTAGCTGTGGAATCCATAACCTGCAGACCGCGAACGAGAACCTCGTGATAGGTAATCTTGTCAAAACGGACGGCATCGGCGCACTTGACGGGATCCTTGTCGTAGATGCCGTCAACCTTGGTGGCTTTAATCAGAATCTCGGCGCCGATCTCGCACGCACGAAGAGCCGCGGCGGTGTCGGTCGTAAAGTACGGATTGCCCGAACCGGCGGCAAAAATAACGACGTTGCCCTTGGAAAGGTGGTTGATGGCGCGACGGCGAATATAGGGCTCGCAGATCTCGTTCATCTGGATAGCGCTCATCACACGGCAGGGAACGTCGTTATGCTCGAAAGCATCCTGCAGGGCGAGCGCGTTCATAACGGTCGCGAGCATGCCCATGTAGTCGGCCTGAGCACGCTCCATGCCACCGGCAGCGCCTGCCATGCCGCGGAAAATATTGCCGCCGCCGACAACGACGCCGACCTCATGGCCAACGGCGAGCAGCTCCTTGACCTGCTTGGCAAGATGATCGGTAACCTTGGGGTCGATGCCATATTGGCCGTCGCCCATCAGCGCTTCGCCGGAAAGCTTAAGAAGCACTCGTTTATATCGGATGTCGGACAAAGCGATCCTCCTTTAATTAGACTCTCAATATGATATCAAAGGCTCTGATAAGAGCCATGAAAAAGCAGGCTGTGAGTAAAACCCACAGCCTGCTCATTACCAGCTACAAGAGCTTATTTACTCGCCACGGACCAGACGGTCAAAGGCAACGACGGTAATGGTGTCGCCGAGCTCCTTGGAGACCTGCTCAGCGTACTTCTTGATGGTGAGGGAGCTGTCCTTGATGAACTCCTGCTCGGTGAGCACGGACTGCTTGTAGAACTTCTCCAGACGGCCAACAGCCATCTTCTCCTGGATAGCCTCGGGCTTGCCGGACTCGGCAGCCTGGGCCATGTAGATCTGCTTCTCGTGCTCGACGGTCTCGGCCGGAACCTGATCGCGGGTAGCGCAGATCGGGGCGACGGCGGCAACCTGAAGGGCAACGTCGTGAGCGAAGGTCTTGAAGGACTCAGCCTGAGCGGTCTCGGCCTTCTCGAAGGCGAACTCGACGAGGACGCCGATCTTACCACCCATGTGGATGTAAGAAGCGAGCGCGCCGTTCTCGGCCTTGCGGGCAGCGAAGCGGGAGATCTTCATGTTCTCGCCCATGATGTGAATCATCTCGGTGAGCTCGGAGGAAACGGTCTCCTCGCCCATCGGCTTCTCGAGCAGAGCGTCGACGTCAGCAGGCTCGGTGGTAGCGACAACCTCAGCGACCTTAGAAGCAAAGCCGGTGAACTTGGCGTTGGAGCCAACGAAGTCGGTCTCGCAGGAGAGCTCGAGCAGAGCGCCGGTCTTGCCATCCTCGGAGACGAACGCGGCGACAGCGCCCTCGTTGGTCTCACGGCCAGCCTTCTTGGCAGCCTTGGCAAGGCCGTTCTTACGCAGAACGTCGACAGCGGCGTCCATGTCGCCGTCAGCCTCGACGAGAGCCTTCTTGCACTCCATCATCGGGGAGTCGGTCATCTCGCGGAGCTGCTTGACCATAGCGGCGGTAATCTGGGCCATTGTGGTTCCTTTCAAAGAGATGAAAAAGAATTAACTAAGACTGATTTACTCGGCCTTGGGCTCAGCGGCCATCTCGGCCTCGGAGACCTGCTCCTTACCGGAGCCAGCGAGGCAGGCGTCAGCCATGAGCTCGCACATAAGGGTGACAGCGGAGATAGCGTCATCGTTGCAGGGGATGCCGTACTCGACCTCGTCGGGATCGGAGTTGGTGTCGATCAGAGCGACGACGGGGATGTTCAGGCGCTGAGCCTCCTTGATGGCGTTCTCCTCGCGCTTAGTGTCGATGACGAAGAGAGCCTGGGGCAGACCCTTCATGTCGCGGGCGCCACCGAGGTTGGTCTGGAGCTTGGTGAGCTCCTTGCCGAGCACAGCCTGCTCCTTCTTGGGGAGCACTGCCATGCGGCCGTCCTCGACCATGGCCTCGAGCTCCTCCATGCGGTTGATGCGGGAGCGGATGGTGACGAAGTTGGTCAGCATACCGCCGAGCCAACGCTGGTTGATGTAGGGCATATTAGCGCGCTCAGCAGCGTTCTTGACGGCCTCCTGAGCCTGCTTCTTGGTGCCGACGAACAGCACGTTGCCACCCTTGGCGACGTTCTTGACGAAGGTGTAGGCCTGGTCGGCGTCGAGGATGGTCTGCTTGAGGTCGAGGATGTAGATGCCGTTGCGCTCACCGAAGATGAACGGCTTCATCTTGGGGTTCCAGCGACGGGTCTGGTGACCGAAGTGGCAGCCGGCCTCGAGCAGGGTGCGGATATTAATCTTGGTAGCCATGTTAAACCTCCTGTGGTTTGCCTCCGCGCGGGGTCATCCTCCAAAACCAACCCGGACATGTGCTACCAAAGCCCGGGCACCACGGTATGAAGTAGCCGCGCGTGCGTGATAAAAACATGTTGCCGTGAAGCAACCCGATGAATGATAGCAGGAATGCATCTTCCTGCCAACCCGCAATCAAAACCACACACCTGAGTGCGGCGCGGGACGTCCCAGCCACTATTCGCCGCGGGGATGGGCTTGAGCCACGGCACGTTTGAGCCGATCGGGTGTGAGATGCGTGTAGATCTGCGTCGTGGACAGGCTCGCATGACCCAGCAGCTCTTGAACCGAGCGCAGGTCCGCACCGCCCTCGAGCAAGTCGGTCGCAAAGGTATGGCGCATCGCATGCGGGGCGATGTCAGCCGGAATGCCGGCGAGCGTCGCCAGCGTATGGAACCGCCGCCGGAGCATGGCAGCGCTCATGCGATTGCCGCGCGCCGATATAAACAGCGGATGCGGCCCGGTAGCGAGGTCACGGCGCTTTGCCCGAGCGAGCAACTCCGGCCTCCCCTCCTCAATATAGAGACGCGTCGCCTCGAGTGCGCGACGGTACAGAGGAACGATGCGCTCCTTGCTCCCCTTGCCCCACAGGCGCAGTGTGCGCTCGGACCATGAGATGGATTCCACATTGAGCGCCGCAAGCTCTGAGATGCGGGCACCCGAGGCATAGAGCAACTCGAGCATCGCCGCATCGCGCAGTCCCGCGGGTGTTGAGGTATCGGGGGCTTTGAGGAGTGCCTCCACCTGTTGAGTCGTAAGGACGCCCGGCAGGTCGCGCGGCAGCTTGGGCGATGCGATCGCCGAGACCGCATCGCCCTCGACAATCCCCTCGACAGCCATCCACCGATAGAGTGAGCGAATGGCAGACAGGTGTGCCGCAAGGGTCCGAGCCGCCACCTGGCCACGCGACAGCTCGGCCAAATAGGAACGAACGGTCCGTACGTCGGCGGCGCGAGCGTCGATGCCCTCGCGTTCGCACCAGGCAGCAAAGCGCTCCAGCCTCGAGCCATAGGCCGTCACCGTGTTGGGAGAAAGTCCCTCGACGCGTGCGATATAGGCGATAAACGAGTCGACGGTGTCGTACAGGTCAAAGGCTATGACCGGTCGCCTCCAAACAGATCGGGGCGAGTAGCCAGATAGGCGTCAAGGGCCTCGAGCGCACGGTCCGCATAGGCCTGGTAGCGGTCGCGCTTGCTGCGGCGCTTACCATCCTCGAGTGGCGGCACCAGGCCAAAGTTGACATGCATGGGCTGATAGCCCACGGTGGCAGGATCGGTCGCATAGCCCACGAGCGCACCCAGGGCGCCCACGCGGGGCAACTCGACGGAATCGGCGCCGATAGCCTCTGCATAGGTGTTGAGCGCCGCGAGCAGACCTGTCGCCACGGCTTCCATGTACCCCTCGGTGCCGGTGATCTGACCGGCCAGGCGCACGCCGGTACCGGGCACGGCAAAGGTGCCATCGAGCACGTGTGGAGCGTCGACAAAGGTATTGCGGTGCATGACACCGTAGCGGAAGAACTCAGCGTTCTCCAGGCCCGGCACCATATGGAAGACGCGCTTCTGCTCGCCAAAGGTCAGGTTGGTCTGGAAGCCCACCAGATTGTAAGCGGTCTTCTCCTTGTTCTCGGCACGAAGCTGAATCGCCGCCCAGGGGCGACGTCCGGTACGCGGGTCGGTGAGGCCGACGGGCTTCATGGCGCCAAAGCGAATGGCGTCCTTGCCGGTGCGCGCAACCTCCTCGGCAGGCTGGCAGGCCTGGAACAGATCGCCGCCCTCAAAGTCCTTGAGCACCACGCGGTCGGCCGTGGTAAGCGCCTCGATAAAGGCCTCGTACTCATCCTTGTTGAGCGGAGCGTTGAGATAGTCGCCGCTCCCCTGCTCCTCGTAGCGCGACTGCGAGAACAGCACGTCCATATCGAGCGTGGAGGCATCGACGATCGGCGCCGCCGCATCAAAGAATGCCAGGGCATCGCCACCGACGAGCTTCATAACCTCTTCGCTCAGCGCCGGTGAACACAGCGGGCCCGCGGCAATGACCACGTGACCCTCGGGAATCTGCGTGACCTCGCCGTGCACGACCTCGATATTGGGACGGGCGGCAACCTCGGCCTCGACAAGCTCGGAAAACTTGACGCGGTCGACCGCCAGGGCACCGCCGGCGGGAACAGCCGCGCGATGGGCGCAATCGAGCAGGACTGAACCCATGCGCTCAAGCTCGGCCTTCAGCAAACCAGCCGCGGAATCCGGACGGGTCGACTTAAACGAATTGGAGCAGACGAGCTCTGCCAGGTGATCGGTATGGTGGGCCGGGGAGCTCACCTGGGGGCGCATCTCGCACAGCTTTACGGCAAACCCGCGATCTGCCAGCTGGATCGCGCACTCCGAACCCGCCAGACCGCCACCGATAACTGTCACCTGATCGAACTGCATCTGCAAACACCTTTCTAATTGACACGTTTTCCATTGTGACCGAAGGGTGTCTGGGCGTGAAGGGCAAACTTGGAGGGCGCATACCTTCCATCCATCATGCGCTCGATAAGGCCCTCGAGTTCAAGCGAACCCAAGAGTTTGAGTACGCCGACAGCATCGAGCGAGACGAGCGCCGCGATGTCGTCGACCTTGAGCGGAGAGGCGATGAGCGCATGCATCACGGTCTGCTGCGTTGGATCCAGGTCGGCAATGCCGGGAGCATCGGGGCGCGAGTAGCGCAGGGTTCCGTAGATGCGTGAGATAGCCATCTCGATAGATTCCTCGTCGACGATGCAGCAGGCACCGTTCGCAATGAGGTAATTCGTGCCACGCGACTCGGGCGATAGGATCGACCCCGGCACGGCAAGAAGTTCGCGCCCCAAATCCATCGCAGCCTCGGCTGTAGAAAACGTCCCGGAAGGCATACCCGCCTCGGATACAAAGAGGGCTTGCGACAGGGCCGCGATCACGCGATTGCGGCGCGGAAAGGCAAACTTGCGCGGACCCATGCCCCACGGAGAGATCGACACGACCGCGCCACCCGTATCGAGCGTGCGCGTAATAAGCCCGGCGCTCGAACGCGGATAGACCACGTCGGCACCCGTCCCCAGCACCACGACGTGTTTGCCGCCGGCGTTGACCGCAGCCCAACCCGAGGCCTGGTCACAACCGACCGCGCCGCCCGAAACTACCGTCACTCCCGCCTCGACCGCCACCTTTGCCGCAAGCTCTGCCACGGCAAGACCATACGGCGAGGCCTTGCGCGCGCCGATGATGGAGAGCGCGGGCGACGAAAGCACCTCGGGGTTGCCGCGCACATAAAGCGTCTGGGGTACATCAGAAAGCTCCAAAACGGTCTCGGGATACAATGCATCACCTGGGTGCAGCTCGAAGGTCCCCTCGGCCATCATTGGTCCCTCCTTCCCTGGTACATCGCCGCCTCGAGCACGTGGTCCTGCGTCACTTGCTCGCTCTCGGCGACGTCGGCGATGGTACGCGCAATGCGAACCAGGCGCACGATGCCACGCCCTGTGAGATGCGTGCGCTTCGACAGGCCGAGCACACACTTCTCCGCCGCATCATCGAGCTCAAAGGTCGAAACGACGCCGTCAATGGACCGTGTCTCGTCATCCTCGGCCTCGGCATCCGCATCGTCCATGCGGGATTCGCGCCAAGCGCGAAAGGCGCGACCGCGCACAACGTAGTCACGTAACTCGGCAGACGACATGCCCTCCGCACCCTCGATAATCACTTGGGGGTCGGGACGGGTCACATCGATCATCATGTCGATACGGTCGGCCAAAGGACCGCGCAGTTTAGACCGATAGCGCTCGACCATCGCCGCCGAGCAGCGACACGGCACCTCGCGATCGCCCAAAAAGCCGCAAGGGCAGGGATTGCTCGCAGCCAGTAGCTGAAAGCGCGACGGGAAGGTAAAGGCCCCGTCGACGCGCACGATCCTGACGTAGCCGCGCTCGATGGGCTGACGCAGCGTCTGCAGCACACCCGTGGGAAACTCGGCAAGCTCGTCCAAAAAGAGCACGCCGCCATGAGCCAGGCTGATCTCACCCGGATGCACCGGGCGCCCGCCGCCAATGAGGCCCGCCGTTGAAATGCTGTGATGGGGGCTTCGAAACGGCCGATGACCTGCCAACAAGCCATCAATGTTCTCACCCAAAACCGAATGGATGCACAGCGCCTCCTGTTGATCCTCAACGGAAAGCTCAGGCAGGATGCCGGTCATACGGCGCGCAAGCATCGTCTTGCCCGATCCCGGGGACCCAATCATAAGCAAGCCGAGTTCTCCTGCCGCCGCAAGCGCCATGCCGCGTTTAGCGACTTCCTGCCCAAGCACGTCGGCATAGTCGAGCTCAGGCTCAAAGGTCGCCTCGAGCACTTCAGAATCCAAGTAGTGCCGCGCGGCATCGCCCATGCCATGGGCAAGCTGAGACAAATGATCGATGAATCCACAATCCACGCCCGCAAGCGGCACATGCTGATCGGACCTGCCGGCGATAAAGGACAGCCCCAAATCACGAGCCAATAGCTGGAACGCCACCTCGCCCTTAACGGGAAGCACCGTACCGTCCAAGCCGAGCTCACCAGCGATAAGACAACGATCGAGGTTGTCGCGGGGAATCTGCCCGTCGGCTGCAAGCACCGCAATGGCGATGGGCAGATCAAAGCCGCTACCGGTCTTGCGGATATCGCCGGGTGCCAGGTTAACGGTAATGCCCGAGCGCGGGATCTCGAACCCGGCGGAGCGCATCGCGCAGCGAATACGACCGCGTGACTCCATCACCTCCATACTCGGAATGCCGAGCATCTGGATGCCCGGAACGCCACCGGCAAGCGAGACCTCGACCGTGACGTGAATCGCCTCGACGCCGCGGATGCAGGCCGCGTGAACGGCAAACGTCTCGAACGCCATCACGACACCTGCCAATCGAACGCGTTGTACTGATGCTCGATCTCGGCGATATGCCCGCCGCGGATGGTGACACCCACAGCATCGAAGCGAATCGCCTTGAGCGGATAATGCTCCATGAGATAGCAACTTGCGATGCGGCGGTAGCGGCGTTGCTTTTGGGCGTCCACGGCCTCCTCGGGAAAGACCCGCGTGGTGCAATCCAGCGAAACGCGTCTGGTCTTGACCTCGGCCATCACCACGACATCGTCGAGCTCATCGAGCAGCACCAGATCGGCCTCGCCCTCGGTGCAACGATAGCCCTGCTCCAGCAAGGTGTAGCCGCGCTCGTTAAAGTAGTCGATGGTGATCAGCTCGCCCAGCATGCCTAGCTCGCGGGGACTGAGTCCCTTGATAAACTCGGGCGTCATCGCCCCGGAGTCGAGCTCGCCGTTTTCCCAACGCTCCTTGAGCTGCTGCGTCTTGCTCTTTTTGCTTGCGGCACTCATGGGGTCTCCTTTCCCGCACACTGCATTGCCCCGATGATGAGGGCACCTTTCATGCGGGTAAGTACCGGAAGCAAACCAAAAGCTGACCAAATGCCGTCAAAAAACGGGCCGTACGCAACAATGGTGTTGCATACGGCCCGCTACCAGCAGGTTTATAAAACCCCAGAGGTCCATGTCTCCACAATTGGCCTAGAAAAGGCGCTCAGTCTGCAGAAAGTTTCCGCAAAAGCTCACGCGGTGCAGCGGACAAAGTCCATGTTTGCGAATGGCCTCGATGTGCTCGGGGCTCGCATAGCCCTTCGACTCGGCCAGATGGTACTCGGGATACTCGGCGTCGTACTCGACCATCATCTCGTCACGCGTGACCTTGGCCATGATGGACGCCGCGGCGATGCAGGCGATCTTGGCATCGCCCTTCACCACATCGCGCTCGTTAGGAACGGCGCCCAAGGGGTTGCCATCCATAAGCACGCAATCGGGCTCGAGCCCCGTATCGGCCACGGCGCCCGCAACGGCGGTACGGATAGCACGGGCCATGCCCATCTCATCGATATCCTTCGGTGCGATATGACAAAAACCGATCGCCTTCGCCACCTCGGCAATCTTCACAGAGAGCAACTCGCGGCGCGCCGGCGTGAGCTTTTTGGAATCGTTGATGCCCCAGACGCGCGGCTCCATAGGAAGGCAGACAGCGCATACCGTCAAAGGACCGGCCACCGATCCGCGACCCACCTCGTCGACACCAACGACCACTCCATCGCCGCCAAGCTCATGCATAAGCTCGTACATGTCATTGACGCGCTCGCGCTCGGCAAGCTCTTTGGCATGGCGTTTGAGGGCGCGTTCGCAAGCCTTGATCACCTGCTGGCGCGGGTCCTCGCGATAATGCTCCACGAGGGCGGGAATCTCCTCAAACGTGGCGCTCGCCAACTCACCGGCAACCTGCGATGCCGAAACCGAGCTCGTCATGTTGGCCATACCAGGCCCTCCTTGCATGCAAATCAGATAAAAAGAAGGGCCACCCGAAGGTGACCCTTGTGTCCAAACGAGTGGACAGACGCTGCGATCTTCTTAGCGCTTCTCGGGGATGCGAGCAGCCTTGCCCACCTTGTCGCGGAGGTAGTACAGCTTGGCGCGACGGACGCGACCATGACGAACGACCTCGAGCTTGGCGATCTTGGGGCTGTGAAGCGGGAAGGTACGCTCAACACCGACACCGAAGGACATCTTGCGGACGGTGAAGGTCTCGCGGGCACCGGCGCCGGCCATGCGGATGACGTCGCCCTGGAAGACCTGGATGCGCTCGCGGTCGCCTTCCTTAATGCGGTAGTGAACCTTGACGTTGTCGGCGACGCGAACCTGAGGAATGTCCTCGCGGATCTGCTGACGCTCGATTGCGCGGATGTAATCCATGTGCAATTCCTTACTCTTCTAGAGGTGCCGTACCACCATGGCCGGCACGTAGTTGAACAAACGTATTCGAGTATACACGCGCGGGTTTCTGCTGCAAGAACAATTTTTTACGCAGACAAAAAGACAAAACCCGCACATGATAACCGCCCGTCTCACAAATGAGACGGGCGGCATGAAGGGGGGCTACACTAGGCGTCTACGCCCAAAACGTTAGGCGGGACGCTTGGCCTCGAGCTTGGCCTGGGCGGCAGCCAAGCGCGCGAGGGGCACGCGGTAGGGCGAGCAGGACACGTAGTCCACGTCGGCCACGTTAAACAGGCCCTTGATGGACTTGGGGTCGCCGCCGTGCTCACCGCACACGCCAAAGTGCATGTCGGGGTTGGTGGCACGGCCCTTCTCGACGGCCATGCGTACCAGCTCGAGTACTGCCGTATCGATGGTCTCGAAGGGGTTGTCCTTCAAGATCTTCTTATGCATGTACAGCGGGATGAACTTAGCCTCGGCGTCGTCACGCGAGAAACCGAAGGTCGTCTGGGTGAGGTCGTTGGTGCCAAAACAGAAGAAGTCTGCGTAATGGGCGATCTCGTCAGCGACCATGCAGGCGCGCGGCAGCTCGAGCATCGTGCCCACGGGAATATTGAGCTCGACGCCCTCTTCGTCAGAAACCTCGGCGATCACGCGTTCGATAACCTCGCGGGTCTGGACATGCTCGGCCGTGATGGAAACGAGCGGAACCATGATCTCGGGGCGCGGGTCGACACCCTCCTTGATAAGGCGGGCAGCGGCCGTGGCGACGGCGCGAACCTGCATGAGCGGCAGATCGCCAAAGACGACGGACAGGCGCACGCCGCGCAAGCCCAGCATGGGGTTGGACTCGACCATGCCGTCAATGCGACGCAGGCGGGCGCGCAGGGCAGTGAGCTCCTCCTCGGGAGCGCCGGCGGCCTCCTTCTTGGTGATGGCGACCTCGAGCTCGCGAGGATTATCCAGGAACTCATGAAGCGGCGGATCGAGCAGGCGGACGACCACATCGCGACCGGACATGGTCTTGAACATCGCCAGGAAGTCCTCGGTCTGAACCTTGAGCAAGTCGGCCAGGGCCTGCTGCTTCACGGCCTCATCGTCAGACAGGATAAAGCTCTGGATGATGTTCTTGCGATCGCCCAGGAACATGTGCTCGGTGCGGCACAGACCGATGGCCTCGGCGCCAAACTCGAGCGCGAGCTCGGCATCCTCGGGGTTGTCGGCGTTGACGCGCACGCGGTTGGCGTGACCGTCGGTCTCGTCCAAACGGATCTCATCGGCCCAAGACAGGATGGTGTCCAGGTCGCCGGTGAGCTCTGCAGAGACCAGGTCGACCGCGCCGTCGACGACGATACCCTGGGTGCCGTCGATGGAGATGACATCGCCCTCGCGCAGCACGCGGTCGCTGCCCTCGATGCGCACGACCTTCTCTGCCGCGTCAATGTGGAAGCGCTCAACGCCGCAAACGCAGGGCGTACCCATGCCGCGGGCGATAACGGCGGCATGGCTCGTCTTGCCACCGTGGCTGGTCAGGATGCCCTCGGCGGCGACCATGCCCTTCAGGTCGTCGGGGTTGGTCTCCCAGCGGACCAGAATGACCTTGTGGCCCTCGGCGGAACGCGCGACGGCGTCATCACTCGAGAACACGACCTCGCCCACGGCGGCACCAGGGCTGGCGTTAAGGCCGCTGGCCAGGGCCTCGTACTTCTTGGAGGCGTCGAACTGCGGGTGCAGGAGCTGGTCGAGCTGCGCGGGATCGATGCGGCTCACAGCCTCCTCGCGGGTGATGAGGCCCTCCTCGACCATTTCGATAGCAATGCGCAGGGCGGCAGTGGCGGTGCGCTTGCCCACGCGGGTCTGGAGCATCCAGAGCTTGCCCTGCTCGATGGTAAACTCGATATCGCACATATCGCGGTAATGATCCTCGAGCGTCAGGAACACGCGCTCGAGCTCCTCGCCTGCGGACTCGAGGCCCGAGGTGGTCTTGAGGTCGGCGATGGGCTCGGTGTTTCGGATGCCGGCGACGACGTCCTCGCCCTGGGCATTCACCAAAAAGTCGCCATAGAACTCCTTGGTGCCGTCGGCCGGGTTGCGCGTAAAGGCGACGCCGGTCGCAGAGGTCTCGCCCTTGTTGCCAAAGGCCATGGCCTGGACGTTGACGGCGGTGCCGAGCTCGTCGGAAATGCCGTGCTGCTTGCGGTAGATGCAGGCGCGCTCGTTCATCCAGCTGCCAAAGACGGCCTCGATGGCAAGGCGCAGCTGAAGCTCCGGATCGTGCGGGAAAACGGGCTTACCGTCGGCGACCTCGAGCTCGGGATACAGGGTCGCCTCGACGTTCTCGGAGAAGATGCCCTTAAAGGTCTCGACGAGCTCCTGCAGGTCCTCGGCCGAAAGCTCGGAATCGACACGAACGCCGGCGACCAGGCGGGCCTGGGTCAGGGCGTTCTCGAATAGGTCGGCGTCGACGCCCATGACGACGTTGGAGAACATCTGGATAAAGCGACGGTAGCTGTCCCAGGCAAAGCGCGGGTTCTGCGTCTGCGCGATAAGACCCTGGACGGAATCGTCGTTGAGGCCCAGGTTGAGGACCGTGTCCATCATGCCGGGCATGGAGAACGGAGCGCCCGAGCGAACCGACACGAGCAGCGGATCGGAGGCATCGCCGAGTTTCTTGCCGCAACGGGCCTCGAGGTCCGCCTCGGCGGCAACGATCTCATCGAGTGCGCCTTCGGGCCAGACGTTGCCGGCACCGGAGTACTCGACACAGGTCTGGCAGGTAATGGTAAAGCCACCGGGAACCGGCAGGCCGATGCGGCTCATCTCGGCAAGGTTTGCGCCCTTGCCGCCAAGCACGAAGTTCATGGACTTGTCGCCCTCAGTGACACAGGTGCCCTGGGCGTCGGTTCCAAAACGGTAAACCCTCTTGCAATCGCTCACGATACTTCCCCTTCCATGCACTTACGCGCACGACCGTGGTAACGAATCGACCCGCCGAATGCGAGCCGTGAGGGTACTATACGGCGGGTTTTGGGCGGGCTTGCGCAGAGGGCGCGGGGGTTGGTAAACGTGGTAAATTTGGCGGTAAACGGTAGGTAAAGTTGGTTACCTTATGAAGATACCAATGCAAGATGCTTGCAGGTCAAATGCTAGTTTATTGCTAAATCGCTTTACCAATATCGTGCATTATTTTTAGGTAGTCTTTTAGAGACGGGCATTTTTAGCTACCCCAATAAGCTAGCTTTGCTGGGCTCGGCGGGCGGCGCGGCGGGCACGGGCATCTTGGATTTCCTCCAAGTGGCTAATGATCTCGGCAGCGCTTTCCTCGATGGCCTTGCCATCGGTACGCACCACAAAGCAGCCTAGGCGCTTCATGAGGGCACGGGCTTCCTCAAGCTCGCTGCGCACACTCTCGGGCTCGGCATAGGAGCCGGCAACGGCACGGGCGTAGTCATCGCCCAAGCGGCTATCGCGAATTTCGGAAATCACATCGACGGTCGAGATCAGACCAAACAACCGCATCGGGTCAACCTCGTAAATCGACTTCGGCGGCTCCATGCCATGCGCCAGTGGGACATTGGCGACCTTGTAGCCCTGATAGGCTAAATACATCGACAGCGGCGTCTTGGATGTACGCGACACACCCAGCAGCACGATATCGGCACCCGACAGATCGTCGCAACCGCGCCCGTCATCGTGCTCAACGAAATACTCCATGGCCTCGATACGATGGAAATAGCGGTCATCGGTCTTGTGAATCACGCCCGCAACGCACTTGGGCGGCACACCGATGAGCGACGACAGCACGGCAAGCGTCGGGCCGATCAGGTCGACCGAACGGATATGCAGCATACCCAGGTAATCGAGCACGCGGGCGCGAAGCGCCGGATCGACAATGGTATGGAACACGGCGACATCGCGATGGTCGGCATCAACGCGCGGCCCCACAAATGACTTGACCTGCTCCACGGAGGTCACCTTGGGCAGGCGCAAAACGCGAAAAGCCCCTTCATCAAATTGCCCGGACGCCGCAAGCACCACCTCACAAGCGGTATCGCCGAGCGAGTCGGAGATAACGATAACGGTGGGACGAGCGGTGACCGGGCAATCCATGCGGGGCTCCTTTTGCGCTTATGCGCAGGCTGGCTTACTTTTTGCGGGCAAGCTCACCGATGTTGGCAATGCCGGAGAAAACGGCCTCGAAGCGGTTGAGCAGCTTAAGGCGATTATCGCGAAGCTGCTCGTCCTTGTCCATGACCATGACCTCATCGAAGAAACGGTCGATGGGCGCGCGCAGGGCGGCGAGGGCGGCAAATGCGGTCGGGTAGTCCTCGGCAGCAAGGGCGGCATCGACGGCGGTCTGAGCAGCCTCGGAGGCGTCGGCGAGCGCAAGCTCGACCTCGCCCATCAGGCTGCGGTCATACTCCGCACCCAGCTCGGGCTTGGAGATATGCGCGGCGCGGGCATAGGCGGTCGCCAGGTTGTCGAACGTCTCAGCGTCGTTCTTGCGGGCCTCGTCGAGGGCGGCGCAGCGGGCGAAGAAGACGGACGGGGCGATGATGTGCACCGCGGAGACGGCGGCGACGGTATCGGCCGGAATCTTTTCGTCGCGGGCCATGCTCACCAGGCGGCCATGGAAGAAGTCACGAACCTGCTGGGCGACCTCGGCGGCGTCGAACTCAATGCCCTGCTCACTGTAGAGTTCGAGGGCAAAGTCGATGAGCGACGTGGGGTCGATCGGCAGACGGTCGCGCTGGATGTTGATAATGCCGATAGCGGCACGACGCAGCGCGTAGGGGTCGGAGGAGCCGGTCGGGGGCTCGCCGATGGCAAAGATACCGGCGATGGTATCGAGCTTGTCGGCGCAGGCCACGATGCAGCCAGCGGTGCCCTCGGGCAGCTCGTCACCGGCAAAACGGGGACGATAGTGATCGCGAATAGCATGGGCGACCTCGTCGTTCTCCCCCATCGCGGTCGCGTAATAACCGCCCATCACGCCCTGCTGGCTCGTGAACTCGACGACGGCGTTGGACACCAGGTCGGCCTTGCACAGGTGTGCGGCGCGAGCAGCGTCGGCGGCAAGATGGGCGCCCAGGTGAGCCTCGCGGGCGATAGCGAGCGCGAGCTGCTCGATGCGCTCGGACTTGGCGAGCACGCTACCGAGCTTCTCCTGGAAGGCAACCTTGGACAGACGCTCACGGAACTCGTCGAGGGAGATCTTCAGGTCCTCCTCGTAGAAGAACTTAGCGTCGTCCAGACGGGCGCGCACGACGCGCTCGTTACCGTCGATCACTCGCTCGGCGTTCTCGGGCTTGCTGTTGGAGACGACCACGAACTCACGCGTCAGCTTGCCCTCGCCGTCATAGATCGGGAAGTAGCGCTGGTTGGTGAGCATGGACTCGCAGATAATCTCGTGCGGGACCTTGAGGAACTCCTCGTCGAAAGTACCGACGAGCACCGTCGGCCACTCGCAGAGGTTAATGACCTCCTCAAAGACCTTCTTGGGCGTATCGACATGGCAGCCGGGGCGAGCGGCCTCGACCTCGGAGATACCGGCAAGGATGGCCTCGCGACGGCGCTCGGTAGAAAGCACGCCGGCGTCCTCGAGTACCTGCTCGTAGGCGGCGGGGCTGGCGACAACGTGGTCACCGGGGCCGAGCACGCGATGGCCGCGCGTGGTGTTGCCGCTCGTCACGTCGGCAAATGACACGGGCACAACATCCTCGCCCAGAAGGCAGCAAATCCAGCGGACCGGGCGCACGAAGGTGGCGTGCTCGTGGCCCCAGCGCTGGGAGCGGTAGTTGGGCCACTGCAGGCCGGCAATGGTCTTCTCGCACAGGGCCGTCAGGATCGGGGTTGCCGGTGCGGAGGGAATGTTCTTCTCGGCAAAGACATACTCGCGACCGTCGGTATCCTCACGACGGACCAGGTCCTCGGCAGCCACACCGCACTTGCGGGCGAAGCCCTGGGCGGCCTTGGTGGCGTTACCGTCAGCGTCGAAGGCGATGTTTGCCGCGGGGCCACGCTTGACCTCGTGAACCTCATCGGTCGCGGTGGCGACGTCGGCCACGAGTGCAGCCAAACGACGCGGACTCGAGATCACGCGGACCTCGCCGTGGGCCAGACCGGCCTCGTCGAGACCCTTGGCGATCATGGTGCCAAGCTGCTTGACGGCATTGTTCAGCGGTGCGGAGGGCATTTCCTCCGTACCGATCTCAAACAGGAAATCCTTAGCGTCTGCCATGGCTTACGCCACCTCGCCTTCCTGGTTGGCATTCTCGTTGACTCCGGCGACCTCGGCCATATAGGCCTCGCAGCACGCCTTGGCGACGGCGCGGACACGCAGGATGTAGTTGGCACGCTCGACCGCAGACAGAGCGCCGCGGGCATCGAGCAGATTGAAAGCGTGGCTGCACTTCATGACGCAGTCGTATGCGGGCAACGGCAGCTTGCGCTCCAGGCAGGAATGGCACTCGGCCTCGTAGTCGTCAAACTTCTGACGCATCATCTCGACGTTGGCGACCTCAAAGTTATAGGCACTGAATTCGCGCTCGTTCTCGAGGAACACGTCGCCGTAGGTCATGGGCGTGCCATCGGGCAGGTAGCTCCACACCAGATCGTAGACCGAGTTGACGCCCTGGGCGTACATGGCGATACGCTCCAGGCCATAGGTAATCTCGACGGGCACGGGGTCGACCTCGATACCGCCCACCTGCTGGAAGTACGTAAACTGCGTGACCTCCATGCCGTTGAGCCAGACCTCCCAGCCAAGGCCCCAGGCGCCCAGGGTCGGGCTCTCCCAGTCGTCCTCGACAAAGCGGACGTCATGGTCGTTGGGGTCCAGGCCAATGGCGGCAAGAGACCCCAGGTAGAGCTCCTGGGCGTTGACCGGCGACGGCTTGATGAGCACCTGGAACTGATAGTAGTGCTGCATGCGGTTAGGGTTCTCGCCGTAGCGGCCGTCGGCGGGACGGCGGCAAGGCTGCGCATAGCAGGTGCGCCACTCGGCGGGACCGAGCGAGCGCAGCGTGGTCGCGGTATGGAAGGTACCGGCACCGACCTCGGAGTCATAGGGCTGCATAATGACGCAGCCCTGCTCGCCCCAGTACTGCTGGAGGCGCAGGATGATGTCTTGGAAGGAAAGCGATGAAGCGTTCATGCCTCTAATATCCCCTCGTCGAAACGATTACACGGTTAGGTACTGTACTATAGCGGTTTTTAGTCGATAGCGCCGATGCGGTTGAGCGGCCAGTAGCGCACAAGCGCCACAGCGATCAAATCAGAGCGATCGACGGGACCAAAGTAGCGCGAGTCGGCAGAGTTTTCGCGGTTGTCGCCCATCACCCACACGCACCCGTCGGGAACGGTGTAGGGATAACTCACCTGGGCGCCAGGCGCTTGGACCGAAAGCGGCCAGCTCATGCCCGTCGTATAGTCCTCGTCGAGCGCCTGGCCGTCAACGACGACCTTGCCGTCCTGAAGGTCGACCGTCTGGCCGGCCGTGGCGATGACGCGCTTTACCAGCACGTCATGCTCGGATGTGGCATCGGGGTTGTGAAACACCACGATATCGCCCTGTTTGACGGGCTGTCCGAGTTCGAGCGTCACCTTCTGCGCCAGAATCTGATCGCCGATCTCGATCGTGTCCTCCATGGAACCGGTGGGCACTACAAAGGGCTCGACCACAAACGAGCGAATCAAGAAGGTGGCGACCAGTGCGATCGCGATGACCGCGATCCACTCAAAAGCGCCCCTCAACGCGGAATGTTGCGTAGGAACCATACTCACTCCTCGCTCTGCGAATACGAAGCGTCAAGGATCACCTGCGCGTAAGCGCGCTCCTCGGGCGTGAGCCGCGCCGTCTCGATCAAGTCCGGACGCCAGCGGCAGGTGCGCTCGATGGCGTTCTTGCGACGCCAGGCATCGACCTTGGCGTGATCGCCGCTCACAAGCACCGGAGGCACGCCCTCGCCGTTGAACTCGGCGGGACGGGTGTACTGCGCGTACTCGAGCAGGCCTCCGTCCTCGGCGGTCGAGAACGACTCGTCGACGTTGCTCATCTCATCACCAAGGGCGCCGGGAATGAGGCGCACGACGGCATCGGCAACGACCATAGCGGGAAGTTCGCCGCCCGTAAGCACGTAGTCGCCGATCGACAGACGCTCATCGGCATACGCATACGCGCGCTCGTCGACGCCCTCGTAGCGGCTGCACACAAACAGCAGGCGCTCACTTTTGAGCAGGCGCTCGGCCACATGCTGCGTAAAGGGCTCGCCACAGGGGGTGAAGAACACAACCGTGGGCTTGGGACCCTCTGCGCTAATGGCCTCGATGGCCTCTGCGATAGGCTCGACCTTCATGAGCATGCCCTGCCCGCCGCCGTACGGCTCGTCATCGACGGTACGATGACGGTCGTGCGTCCAGTCGCGCAGGTTATACGCCTTAAAATCAAAAAGGCCGGCCTTACGGGCGCGGCCCAAAATCGATGTGGACATGACGGGCTCAAACATCTCGGGAAAGACCGAAAGGGTCTCAATCAGCATGTTGTCCTCCCTACTTGTCCATATCGATCAGGCCGTCCATAACGTGGACGGAAATTGTTCCTGTGTCGGGAAGATCGAGCACAACCTGCTCGATCACGGGAATCAGTACCTCGCCGTACCGATCGCCCTCGACAACCCAAACATCGTTGGCGGGCGTCGACATGATCTCGACAATCGTGCCGAGCGAACCGAAGCGCTCGTCGACCACCTCGCGGCCCATCAGGTCGGTATAGGCGGCGTCGAGCGAATCGAGCTCAAAGTCGTCACGATTTGCCAGCACATAGCATCCCGTGATGCCCTCGGCGGCCGTCAAGTCGTCAATACCCTCAAACGAGACCAGATCGCCATCGCCCGTATCGGTGACGGACACGACCGTGCAAAAGCGGTCGCGCTTGAGCGCCGGCGGCGTCAGGGCGACGCGCATACCCGGCTCTAATACAGAAGGAAGCCCCCGCAGCGGCTGCGCGAGGACCTCCCCCTTCCTTCCGTGCGGCTTGACCACACGGGCGATGTTTTTGTACTGGGACCTCAAGGTCCTAGCCCAGAACCTCTACCTCGACGGCAGTGTCGAGGCGAGCGGCCAGTGCACGGGCGAGCGTGCGAATGGCCTTGATGGTACGGCCACGACGGCCGATGACCTTAGCGACGTCATCCTCGGCGACCGAAACCTCGATCGTAGAGGCGTCGTCACCATCGATGACCTCAAGGCTCACGGAATCCGGGTCGTCGACGATCTGAACAACGAGATATTCGACGAGATCGGCGATGCGATCTGAGAGCATTGCCTCACCCTCGAGCTGTGCAGCGTCAACCTCAGGCACGATTTACTCCTCGGCGCCCTCAGCGGCCTCAGCGGCAGCCTTAGCGGCCTCGGCCTCTTTGGCGAGCTGCTTCTTGGACTTCTTGACGACGGTCTCGGTCTTCTCGCCCTCGTTGGCGGCCTTGACCAAAGCGGCGACGGCGTCGGTGAGCTGAGCGCCCTTGGACTGCCAGTCGGCGATCTTCTCGAGGTCGAGGTTGATGGTCTTGGGGGCGGTCATCGGGTTGTAGCGGCCGACCTCCTCGATGATACGACCGTCACGCGGGGCGCGGGAATCGGCGACGACGACACGGTAGTACGGACGCTTCTTAGCGCCGTGACGAGCAAGGCGAATCTTGACTGCCAAAGGAAACTCCTCCAACCAAGCAGCTTTAGGCTGCAACTACAAACAAACAGTTGAACATAATACGCCATCGACGCGGGCAGGTGAAGTCCGTGAGACCAACTTCTTCGGTGTAGTCGAGGGCAAATCCATATCTTAGACAAGAATTCGGGATTTGCAAGCACATACACGCACCCCACATGAGCTGCGCGGTATACTCATGACATGGAAATACGCGAACATACATACGGTTATGAGGATGCCATGGGCGTCACGCCGCCTCCCTGGACGGGTCCGGCGGTGGGCCTCATGGACCTCGATGCGTTTTTTGCGAGCGTGGAGATGCTCGATCATCCCGAATGGCGCGGTAAGCCGCTCATCGTGGGCGGAGACGCCGATTCGCGTGGCGTCGTGTCCACGTGTTCGTATGAGGCGCGTCGCTTTGGCGTGCACTCTGCCATGGCCTCGGCCGAGGCGCGGCGCTTGTGCCCGCAAGCCATTTGGACGCACGGGCACTTTGATCGCTACCGCGAGGTGAGCGCGCAGGTCATGGCGATTCTTGCCGAGGAAACGCCGCGCGTAGAGCGCGTATCCATCGACGAAGCCTTTATCGATATCACACCGGGTCGCTTTGCGCCCGAAGACCCGCGACTGGTTGCGCGGCGTATAAGCGACCGCGTGGCAGCGCTGGGAGTGACCTGCTCCATTGGCGTGGGCTGCAACAAGACGGTCGCAAAGATCGCAAGCGAGCGTGACAAGCCGTTTGGATTGACGATTGTGCGCCCCGGGACGGAACAGCGCTTTTTGGCCGCGCTACCAGTGTCTGCCATGAGCGGCATCGGGCGCTCGGCCGAGGAACGACTGCGCCGCATGCGCATCTACACCCTCGGCGAGCTATCACGTGCACCGGAATCCACCTTGGCCTCTATTTTTGGCGTCAACGGCGAACGCATGCGCCAGCGTGCGCTGGGACTCGAAATCTCCGAAGTCACAAGTCTCGATGAAGAGCGTGAGGTTAAATCGGTGAGCAATGAGCGCACCTTTGCGAAAGATTTGACTGAGCGCGGGGACATCGAAGCGGCGATTGCGCTGTTGGGCGAGTCAGTGGGACGCCGCCTGCGCCGTCAGGGACTGACGGGCGCCACGGTGACGCTCAAGCTCAAGTATTCGTATGGAAGCGGTCGCTCGGCACAGCGCCGGCTGCCTCATCCGACCGACGATGAGAACATCTTTGTGGCGGTTGCGCTCGAACTGCTCGACAACATCTGGCAGGAAGGCATGCATGTGCGTCTGGCGGGTATCGGGATGAGCGACTTTGACCATCAGGGCGGCATCCAGACCGACCTGTTCTGCGAAGTCGACGACCGCGGAGCCCAATCCAGCGACCGACGCGACCTCTCGGTTGCTATCGACGCCGTCCGAGACAAGTTCGGCGACACCGCCCTATCCTTCGGCCGCCAATCCCGCTTCAACGATTAACCGCCTTTGGGCAAAAAGAAAGCCGGGCAGGTACGGAAAACCGCAACTGCCCGGCAAAATGCGCGAGGCTAACTAAAAGCCCCGTATCAAATGAGCCACTAGAGGAGGTCGAGGGGGAGCTGGGGGGCGTCACCCCAGAGCTTTTCTAGACGGTAGAAGTCGCGGGCTTCGGGAGTGAAGACGTGAACGACGACCGAGCCGTAGTCCATGAGCATCCAGGTCTTCTGCTCGCGGCCCTCGATGGAGAACGGATGCTCGCCGCAAGCCGCGGCGACCTTCTCCTCGATCTCGTCGACGATAGAATCGACCTGGCGGTTGTTGGTACCGGTGGCAAGCACAAAGTAGTCGCACACGTCGGAAAGCTCGGTCAGGTCGAGCACCTGCACGTCCTCGCCCTTCTTGTCGTAGGCGGCCTGCGCGGCGGCGCGGGCGACATCCTCGGCGGCGACACCGCTCGCGGACAGCGAGGCGGCGGTGCGGTCGGACGTGGCAACGAAACTCTTGTGCTCCACACCTTCAAGAATCTGCTCGTCAGTCATGGTCTCGTCGGCCATGGAATACCTCTTTCTAGACACACCCGAGCTAGCGCAGCTGGGCGTAATGGTTGTAAATCGTAATAGCCGTGGGATAAAGATAGCGCCCGGACTGGATCACATAGACCAGACCCTGCGCAAAACAGGAGAAGAACAACTCGTCGAGCGAGGACTTCCCCACCATCTTGCGCAGCGCATGGGCATAGTCGCCGTGGCGGTTGGGCTCGATGGCATCTGCCACAAAGACCACCATATCGAGCGGCGTCATGTCGCAAGCACCCACGGTGTGACGGTCGACAGCCTGAAAGACTGCCGGCGACAGCTCGGGAAAAAGCTGCGGAAGCTCATAGGCGGCAACAGGGCCATGCAAAAGCGGCGTCGCGGCGGAAGGAGAGCCGGCAACCTTGATGCCATAGTGAAGCGCGCGGGCCACGAGCTCGTCATCGGAAAGAACCTTGTCCCAGTCGTGAATTAAGCCGGCGGCAGCCGCATCAAAGCGGTCAACGCCGTAGACCTCGGCCAGATGAAGTGCGGTCTCGGCAACACCCAGCGAATGCACATAGCGCTTGCGCTTATCTTTCATGCGAACATCGAGCAGCTCTTGAATGCGCTTGAGCAGCGCGCGCTCATCGCCCTCAAACTGATCCTCTACCGACAACGTAGCCCCCATCACTCAAAATCTTCTTGGCCCAAATCGGCATATAGCCTGCGCTTGCGAATGTAGCCGAGCACGGACTCGCTCGTAAGATAGCGCACGCTCATGCCGCGGGCAACTCGCTTACGAATGTTCGTCGAGCTGATCGCCAGCGCCGGAATCTGAATATAGCGCACGTCGAACGGCAGCCCCGACTCTTTGATTCGGGCACGCGCCGTATCGATATCAAAGCCCGGTCGCGTCGCCGCAATAAAGGTAGCAAGCTCAGCGATTCGCTCGGCATCATGCCAGGTCACAATATCGATAATCGCGTCGGCGCCCGTAATAAAGTAGAGCTTTACCTGCGGCGGGTAAAAGTCGCGAAGGGCATGAAGCGTATTGGCCGTATAGGTTACGCCCGGACGGTCAATCTCGAACCGGCTCGCCAAAAAGGCCGGGTTCGCGGCGGTGGCGAGGACAGTCATGGCATAACGGTCCTCGGCAGGCGTCACCGGCTTGTCAAGCTTAAAGGCGGGAGAGCCCGCCGGCATAAAGAGCACAGCGTCCAAGTCGAGCGACTCGCGTGCCTGCTCGGCAGTCACCAGGTGCCCGTAATGAATCGGGTCGAAGGTGCCGCCCATAATGCCAAGCCGAAACTCTTTGCCCACTTTTATGGGCAGCTCGGGCAAACCGATTCCACCGCGCAGCGACATGGCCTACTCGCCCTCCGAGGTCACGGCATCGTCCGCGGCATCCGCCGCATCGACAACCTCGACGCCCTCATCCGCAGCATCGGCCACGTCAATGGCCTCAACGGCAACGTCCTCGCCAGCGCCTTCGAGCTCCTCGTACTCCGAGAAGTCCTCAGCGCCCTCAAAGTCAAAGGCACGCTGGCAAATGCGGACCTCGTCGCCCGCACGGCAACCGGCCTTCTCGAGCGCGTCGTCAACACCCATACGCGCAAACTTATGCTGCAGGTAAATGACGGCTTCCTCGTTTTCCCAATCGGTCTGGATGACCATGCGCTCGATGGCACGACCAACCACACGGAAGGCACCGGGCTCCTCCTGGACAATGCGGAACCGCTTCTCGCGCTGCAGACGGCGGCGCTCCCACTCCTCGTCGCGAAGATCGACCGGCTCATCGGAAACCGCCAGCTCGGCGCGAAGCTTAGCCACCTGCTCGCCCACGGCAAGCATCAGCGTATTGAGACCGGCGCCCGTCACGGCGGACACGGCAAAGAACATATGTCCATCGTCGAGCGCGGCGCGCTTGAGGTCGGCAATCTTGTCGGCCGTGCCCGGCGCATCGCACTTGTTGGCGACAACGATTTGCGGGCGCTCCGAGAGCTCTGCGCCATACTGCTCGAGCTCACGGTTGATGATGCGGTAATCCTCAACCGGGTCGCGATCCTCAAAACCGCCCGTCATGTCGACGACATGCATGATCAGGGCCGTACGCTCAATGTGGCGCAGGAACTGGTGGCCTAGACCCTTGCCCTCGCTCGCGCCCTCGATCAAACCAGGAACGTCGGCAACGACGTAAGAATACTCACCGGCACGCACCATGCCGAGGTTCGGCACGAGCGTTGTAAACGGATAGTCGGCGATCTTGGGACGGGCGGCACTCATGCGCGCGATAAGCGAGGACTTGCCCACCGAGGGGAAGCCCACGAGTGCGGCATCGGCCATAAGCTTCATCTCAAGCTCAATCCAGTGCTCCTCGGCCGGTTCGCCCAGCTGAGCGAACGCGGGCGCGCGGCGCACCGACGTCACAAAGTGCGTGTTGCCCAGGCCACCGGCACCGCCGGGCGCCACGACAACGCGCTCGCCATCGTGCACCAGGTCGGCAATCTCGAACATCGGGGTCTGCGTCTCGGGGTCGAGCTCGCGCACCACGGTGCCCATGGGAACCTTCAGGATCAGGTCCTCGCCGCTCTTGCCGTTACGACGGGCACCCTGCCCGTGCGTGCCGCGTTCGGCGCGGAAGTGATGCTTAAAGCGGTAATCGATCAGCGAAGACAGCTGAGCATCAGCCTGGATGACGACATTGCCGCCACGACCGCCGTCGCCGCCATCGGGGCCGCCCTTGGGGACAAATGCCTCGCGCCTAAACGACATGCATCCGGCTCCGCCGTCGCCGCCGCACACGTTAATGCGGCTGATATCGGTGAACTGTGACAACAGAATCGCCTCCTACAAAAAGAGGGAGACCCTTGAATCCTAAAACTCAAGTGCCTCCCACATATGTGCTCTATGAAGGGTGAATTACGCGTTCGCGAGCGGGCGTACGCTGACCCTGTGCTTGATACCCTTGTGGAACTCAACGGTACCGTCGACCAGCGCGAACAGCGTATCGTCCTTGCCACGGCCAACGTTCTCACCCGGGTGGATGTGAGTGCCGTGCTGACGGACGAGAATCGTGCCCGTGGTTACCGTCTGGCCGGCATAGCGCTTCGTGCCAAGGCGCTGACCGCGGGAGTCACGGCCATTACGGGAGGAACCGAGTCCTTTTTTGTGTGCCATTGTGTATACCTACTCTTTCGTTACGAGTGTAATCTACTCGGCGACGGGAGCCTCGGCAACAGCCTCGGCCTCTGCCTTGACAGCCTTCTTGGCGCGGGACGTAGCCTGGACCTTCACGATCTTCAGCTTGGTGAGCTGCTGACGGTGACCCTTCAGACGACGATAGCGCTTACGCTTGTGGAACTTGAAGACCAGCTGCTTCTCGCCCTTGAACTGCTCAACGATCTGAGCGGTAACCTTGGCCTTGGCCAGCTTGTCGGGATCGGTGACGATCTTCTTACCATCGTTGAGGAAGATAACCGGCAGGGTGACCTTGTCGCCCTCATTGCCCTCGATCTTCTCGACGGTGATGACATCGTCGGTGGCGACCTTGTACTGCTTGCCGCCCGTGTTAACGATTGCGTACATGTTTACTTGCCCTTCATGCATCAGTTAGTGCAACAGCCGAATATAGTAGCAGGCGAAAATACCCCCGTCAACGAGTATGTGGAGCAAATCCACAAGTTCGCACAGGTATGGGGCTGACGAGTCGGCCCTCGTCGTCCTCGCATGCTTGATTCTGACGCTCGACATCGTAGGAGCAGATGGTCACGAGGTCTTGCATACCGGTGGAAACAATAGGTGCATCCACGCCCGGGGTCAAGCCCTGCAACAAAACATCAGCAGCGGAAAGCAAAATTTCCGGACGCATGGAGCCCTCGTTGTCGGCATGGGTGTCGAGCATGAGCACCAGATGGTCCGGGCGCTCCCCCGCCGTGAGCTCATAGCCCACGAGTGTGTGATCCAAATCCAAGCGCTTGCTCTTTTTGCCGCGCGCGTAGTCGATGCCATGGTCCGCGCGCAGCGTGTCGATCGCACGACGCACCTCGTCGGGGCTTACGGGCGCCTCGGGATCCAAGTGCAGGTCGATGCGATACGACAGGCGCGTGAGCTGCGCCGTCAACGCCGGCGTGCGCACGTCGATGTACGCCGCCTCGATGGGCGCCAGATCGGCCGGAGACGCCGCAGCCAGGCGCCCAAACGCCTCGTCGAGCGCCACGAACTCGGTCATAAACAGGTCATACCACTCGCAGGTCGACGACGTACCAACCGGTAGCGCCGAAGAGAAGCCCACGCGCATGTGCGGAGAGAAGCCCTGCGTGACGGCATAGGGAAGTCCCGCACGGCGCACGATGCGCTCAATGGTATGGATTACTTCGAGATGGCCCAGGTACTTAAGGCGGTCGCGCTTGCCATAGCGAACACGAAGCCTAAAGAGCGAGGGGTTGTCGGTCAGGCGCTCACTCATGCGCGATCACCCATCAATACATTCTTGACGTGGAGCGTGGGGCAGCTCCCGCAGCCGGTGCACGACGTGCGGGTGCAGTCGGGAGTCGTGACGCCCTCGAGCGAGCGACGGTACTCGCGCTCGAGGAAGCCGCGCGTGCAGCCGGGACTCACGTGCTCCCACGGCAGGCGCCAGTCCAACTCGTAGGGCAGGTGCACGAGCTCATTGAGGTCGATGCCGTTTTTGGCAGCAGCTTCCTTCCAGTTATCGAGCGAGAAATGCTCTACCCAGGCGTCAAAGCGAGAGCCCGAGCGCCAAGCATCGATGATGACGGGCGTCATGTCACGACCGGCGCGGGACAGCGCGGCCTCGATGAGCGAGGTCTCGGCATCGTGGTAATGCACGCGGACGGCACGGTTGCGAACGCTCGTGATAAGCAGCTTCTGGCGACGCTTGACGTCGTCGTAGTCGAGCTGCGGGCACCACTGGAACGGCGTGGCAGCCTTGGGGATAAAGACCGAAACCGAGATGGATACCGAAATCGAGCCGCGACGAGCCTTGGGCACCACGGAACGACCGAGCTCCAGCACGTGATCGGCCAGATTGGCAATGGCTACGATGTCCTCGTCGCGCTCACCGGGAAGGCCCATCATAAAGTAGAGCTTCATGCGGTTCCAGCCGGCCTCGAAGGCCGCCTTGGCCGCACGGTCCAGGTCCTCCTCGGTCACGTTCTTGTTAATGATGTCACGCATGCGCTGACTGCCGGCCTCGGGCGCGAACGTCAGGCCGCCCTTCTTTTCGCCGGCGACCGACTCGGCCATATCCACGCCAAACGAATCCAGGCGCTGCGACGGAATAGATACGCGAATACCCGTATCCTCCAGGCGACGGTTGAGCCTGCCGAGCACGTCGCGAATGCAGGAGTGGTCAGTCGTGGAGAGCGAGGTCAGCGACACCTCGTCATAGCCGGTCTTTTCCAGACCCTGAATCACCGACGAGACGATCTGGTCGGCCGAGCGCTCGCGCACTGGGCGATACGTCATGCCGGCCTGGCAAAAACGACAGCCGCGGGCGCAGCCGCGCAGGATCTCGATAGACAGGCGGTCGTGGACCAGCTGCGCATAGGGTACGCACGACTGCGACAGCGGATTCGTGGCGCCGAAATCCTCGACGACGCGCTTGTAGACCACGGTCGGCGCATTCTTGCCTTCACGCGGCACGGTGTAGCCATGCGGCGAACAGGGCTCGTCGTGACGAACCTCATAGAGCGACGGCACGTAGTTGCCGGCAATGGATGCAAGCTGCTCAACAATCTGTGCGCGCGGGACTCCTTCGTCGCGCAGGCGACGATGCAGCTGGCAGGTCTCGAGCAGCGACTCCTCGCCCTCGCCGATGAGGATGGCATCGAAGAAGGCCGCGTACGGCTCGGGGTTGTACACCGAGGGGCCGCCGGCGATGATAATGGGGTCGTCCTCGGTACGGTCGGCCGCTAACAGCGGAATGCCAGCGAGGTCGAGTGCCTCGAGGAAGTTCGTCACCGCCATCTCGTGCGGCACATGCAGGCCGACGATATCAAACGAAGCGACCGGCGCTGCGCCCTCGAGCGACAGCAGCGGAATGCCCGCCTCGCGCATGGCGTCACCCATATCGGGCCACGGCACATAGCCGCGCTCGCAGGAGATGCCCTCGGCCTGGTTAAGGATGTTGTAGAGGATGGCGATGCCCTGGTTAGGCAGACCGACCTCGTACACATCCGGGTAGATCAGGCAGCAACGGTAGTCGGCATCGGCCTTGGAAAGCGTGCCCCACTCGTGATCGATATAGCGGCTCGGTTTCTCGACCTTGGCGAGCAGCGGCTCAATTAAATGAAAACAGTCTTGATACGGAACGCGCAACGGAAAACCCCTAAGCAGCGAGATCGGATGCGTCCTGATAGGACGCCATAGGACGGGTAGCGCCCGCGACCGTGGTCACCAGATCGCGAACGCGGGAGAACGTGGCAGTAACCACCTCGTTGGCACGGCTGTAGTCGACATCGCGCTCGTAGAGCGAAACGAGCGCACGGCCCATGCCATAGGTGCCCGCGGCAGCAGTGAGCGCCTTGACGGCAAACCCAATATGCGGCGTCTGCTTGACGAGCGCGCGGGTGACCGCGCGGATCACAAGACCGCCGACAAGCACGCCCGCGACCTCGTAGCCGCGCTCAGGCTTAATGCCGCGTCCAAAGACGGCAGCGAGCTCAAAGAGCATGCCCACCTGCGCCAGCGCCATAACGGGATAATCGGCGCCCGGCAAAAACACCAGCGCACCGGTCGCCATATTGGTGAGCGCGCACGAGGTGATGATACGATTGGCCGCCGCGATGCGCATGAAGGCAAAGTTCGCCGCAAAAGCCGTTTCCTTTTCGGTGCGATCGAGAATCCAGCGGGCAAGCGTCTCGAGCAGATACGTCTTATCGGTTGCCGCTACCACGCCGAGCACAGGCGTGGACTCCTCGATAAACGGCACCTCCACAGCAGACTCGGCAAGCACGCACACGGGGGCGCCGGCGATCACGAGCTCCTGCACGGCACTCTCCAAGCGGTCGGAGCCGCACGAGAGCACCAGCACCACATCGGTATCGGTCTTTGGAGCAATTCGCTCCTCCCCCAGACGCTCGACGCGCACAATGCCCGAGGTCGTCTGCGGTACAAAGGCGTCACGCACCGTCTCGGCCAGAAAGCGCGAGGCGGACGAATCCAAATAGACCGAGACGCGCACCGGCGTATCGGAATCCTTCTTAACGGACGCGCCCATCTTAAAAGCGCGCGTCAGCTTATCTACGGGAATTTTCATAGCAAACCCCTCCAGCGGTTACGCGGCGCCCGAACGATGCCGCCATATGGATTGTACGATACCCACCGTCAGCAGCTGAATCATCATCGAAGACGAACCGAAGCTAATAAACGGTAGCGGAATACCGGTAATCGGCATCATGCCGATGCACATGCCGATGTTTTCGAAGGTCTGGAACGCCCACATGCCAACGATGCCCACACACGATAGGCGCAAGAACAGCGACTCACACTTAAAGGCGACGCGAATCGTCGAAAAGATCAGCAGCACGTAGAGGCACAGGAGCAAAAAGGAACCGCAAAAGCCAAAGGTCTCGGACAGGAAGGCGAAGACGAAGTCGGTGTGGAACTCGGGCAGAAAGCCGCCGGCCGACTGCGTCGCATGGCCCAAACCCTTACCAAAGAAGCCGCCCGAGCCAACGGCGATAAGCGACTGCTGCAGGTTGTAGGCATCGTCCGAATCGGCATTATCGGGGTCGATAAAGACCGTCAGACGGTTCATCTGATACTGCTTGATGAGCACATCGTGGCCGAGCAACGAATCAAAGACCGAATCGAGCGCCAGGACTAGGGCCACCAGGCCCACGAGCAGGGCCAGGGTCGACAGCACCCATTCGCGGCGTGCACCGCTCATGCAGATGACGATGGCGCCCGAGACCAGCACGACCAGGCCCGAGCCCAGGTCGCCCATGGCGACGACGGCCAAAAACGGAATGGACAGCATGCCGCAGAGCTTGACGTAGTCGCGAACGGTATCGATGCGGCCGTTATACTGCGAGCCAAGCGTGGCGATAAAGAAGATGGTGATGAGCTTGGCAAGCTCAACCGGCTGGAATGTCAAGCCGATACCGGGAATCTTGATCCAGCCCGTCATGCCCAGACCGCCCGTATAGGACAGGCCCGGAATCTTGGGCGAGAAGATCACAATAAGGTCAATGACGAGCAGCGCCGTCGAGAAGTTAGAGATGCCGCGCAGATCGGTACGCCAGACGAGCACCGCAAGCACCGCGCCAATGCCAATGCCCAGCAGGTGGCGCGAGAATGAGGCGTCGGCCTTAAACTGTGACGCCGACCAAATAATGATGGCGCCATAGGCAACGAGCGCGACGGTAGCCAGCAGCACACCGATATGCACCTTTTGGCGAAACGTACCGCGCGAGGCCGAAAGTTGCTTGTTGACGCGGTCCAGGCTGCTGCGAGAGCCGGTCTTGGTTGAACGGAACAGATCCGCCGGAGAAAAATCCATCGCAACCTCCTATCGAACCGAAGAATCGCCCGAGGCCGAAGAGGTATCGGGCTCGTCATAAATCGCGCCGAGCACGTCGCGCACGACATGCATCGCGGTATCTGAGCCACCGCCGCCCTGCTCCAGGACAGTAGCGATGACATACTTGGGATCATCGGCCGGCGCATAGGCGCAGAACCACGCGTATTCGTCCTCGCCGCTTTTCTCGCCCGTGCCCGACTTGCCGTATACCTGCGGCGTCAGGGTGCCAAAGTGAGCCGCCAGGGACGTCGATGCCGTGTAAATCACGTCGTGCATGCCGTTGCGAACAAGAGCCAAATCCGAATCGCTGTTGATCTTGGCCTCCAAGCGCTTCTTCTTGCCTTTGCCGTTGTACTTATAGGCATCGCCGTCGCCATCGCGCGACACGGCAGACAAAAACACGTGAGGCACGTACTGCTTACCGCCGTTGGCAAGGCCCATGTAGGCGCATGCCATCTGCAGAGGCGTCACCAAAATGTCGCCCTGGCCGATGGCAATGTTGGTCATATCGCCGGCATTCCACTTGCGGTCCTCGGCAGAGGCGTCGGTAAAGTACGACTCTTTCCACTCGGCATCGGGAATGCGGCCCGCGCCCTCACTCGGCAAATCGATACCGCAGGTCTTGCCTAGGCCCCAGCGACGAAAGACCTCCTGCAGGCCCTCGGAATGTTGCTCGTCATAAAAGAACGACTTGCCCATATCGTAGAAGACGGGGTCGCACGAGTTGGCAATACCCGACTGCAGCGTCATGGTGCCGTGTCCAGACGTCAGCCAGCAGCGCTTGCCCCAAGCCTTGCCCAAGCCCGTCCAATAGCCCGTGCAGTTGGTTGTCTGCGTTGAAGTGTAGGTTCCAAACTCAAGACCGGCCAGTGCCGAGAGCGGCTTGATGGTCGAGGCCGACATGTACTGTCCGCTAATGGCGCGGTTGAGCAGCGGGTGCGAACCCTTGTCATCATTGAGCTCGGTCCACACGTCATTTGAGACGCCGCCGATAAAGACGGACGGATCGAACTTGGGCTCGCTCGCCATGCCCAGGATCTCGCCGTTGTTGGGATCGAGACACACCACAGCGCCGTTGCCGGCATTGCTGTAGCCAGTGGTCTTGGCAAGCTCGATGGCGCTCGCCAGCGCCGTCTCACAGGCCTGTTGGATCTTGAGGTCGAGCGTGAGCTTAATGTCGGAGCCGGCCTTGGCGGGCACGGCGCCGGCCTGACCGGTCACATTGCCCGAGGCATCGACCTTGACGGTCTGCTCGCCACGAATACCCTGCAGCAGGTTTTCGTAGTAGCTCTCAACACCCGCCTGGCCCACGATATCGCCCGACTGGTACGTAATCCGGCCAGCAGAAGCATCATCGTCGCCAGAGGTTTTCTTATTCTGGGCCTCAAGCTGCTCGGAGGTAATGGTGCCGGTATAGCCCAAAATGTGACAGGCCGTCTCGCCGTACGGGTACTGGCGCTCGGTACGCTCGGCAATCTTGACGCCCGGGAACTCGCCGGCGTGCTCCTTGATATAGGCAACCGTGGAGCGACGGACGTCCGTCGCGATGGTATGCAGGCTCTGGGCGCCCTCGGAATTGTCCTGAATATTGCGCAGAACCGCCACGTAGGGCATACCGAGCACGTTGGCAAGATGGCGAACCAGAACCTCATCCTCGGCAAGGTCGCGGTAGGCCACGACAGCAAGTGAGGGACGGTTCTGGACAAGTGCCACGCCATTGCGGTCGAGGATGCGGCCGCGCACAGCGGGTGTGGTAACGGTGCGCGTCTGATTACTATTAGCCTGCTTTTCATAATAGTCCGACGAGACCATCTGCATGCCCCACAGCTTGACGGCAAGCGCCGCGAACATCGCGCCCACACCCGTGGTGAGGATGGAGAAGCGGCCCTTAAAGGCGGTCGCCGCGGTATTGCCCTCGCCCTCGGTGGCGCGCGGGGCCGTTCCATGCTGCGTATCGTAGGTAAAACGGGAATCGCCGCGACGCATGATGACCAGCGCGACCACGATGGCCACAACCAGCACGATACCGGCGATAATAACCGTCATCTGGGAAGACATCTACGGGCCTCCCCTATTTGAGCTTACGGGTCTTGGGCTTAAAGCGCATGCCCGTCTGGCGTCCGCCACGTGCGGAGAATCCATAACCGGACTGCGGCACGACGCCGGACATCAAAAACGGAATGGCAACCAGACCCGTCAGGATCGAAGACGGCAGCGCATGGCCGAAGATCGCCACGACAAAGCTCGTCTCCATACCCATAAACAGCAAGATGATGCTGTAGATCACATTAATGACGAGCGCAAAGGCGCCCACAGTGATGCCGCGCGCACTCGGGGTACCGCTCGTTTGACCGGCAGCGCTGTGCACCAGGGCAAAAGAACCCACGGTCAGCAGGAGCGACATAACTCCCACCGGCACGGCAGCGGACAGGTCATAAAACAAGCCGCTGCAAAAACCGCACACGACGGCACGGGTCGGGTCGCCCGAGAACACGCTTAGGCACACCAGGATAATCATAAAGTTGACGCGACCGCCCGCAATGGAGATCTGCGGTGCCAGGCCTGCCTGCAGCAGCACGCACACGATGGCGGCGATTACAAACGTGCGGGAGCTCATCCCCTGCTCGTGTAGATCCATGGACATGCCCCCTATTCGCTCGAGCCGGAATCGGTCGTCTCGGACGTGTCGGAACCGTCATCCGAGCTCTCGTCCTTCGTCTTGGTCGCAGCATCGCGCGACGTTCCCTGCGGCGTGCTATTAGCGGTGCTCACGTCCTCATCCGAGGCCGACTGTTCGTCGGTCAGCGAGGTGATGACCAGCACTTCCTCGTTGTTCTCGGCCGTCGTCTGGGCGCGTACCACAATGGTGTAGTACACGTCGTTTGCCGATTTCTCAACCGACGAGACGGTGCCGAGCGGAAGGCCCTTGGGGAACACACCGCCAATGCCCGAGGTCACGATGATGTCGCCAACCTTAACATCGGAGTCGACGCTCACGTACTCAAGACGCAGCGTGCCGTCAGCCTGACCCTGCAGCATACCCTGGGCACGCGTGTCCTGCACCATGGCGGATACGCCGGAGTTCTCGTCGCCAATCAGGCGCACGGTAGAGGTCTTGGCCGATACCTCGATAATCTGGCCGATAACACCGGCAGAACTCGTCACGGGCATGTTGATGGCAAGGCCGTCGGCAGAGCCCTTGTCGATGGTAACGGTCGAGGTCCAGGCATCGCCGGAGGCACCAACGATACGAGCAGCGGTCGATTTGAGGTTATAGGTCGACTGCAGGCCGACCAGCCCCTCCAGACGCTCGGCGGTCTTTTGAGCCTCGGAGAGCTCAGCAACCTTAGAGGTCAGTTCCTCGTTTTGCTTCTTAAGCTCGTCAAGCGTGTCCTGCGACGCCGTAAGGTTAGAGAACACGTTACCGATCGCATTGAAGGGAGCCGCCACAGCCGAGCCCACAAAGCGCACCGGCGAGGTAATCGTCGTCACGCCCGAGCGCACGGCATGAATCGGTCCTGCCTCGCCCTCACGAATATAAAACGTGAGCAGCAACACCGAAATCAGGCTGAAAACAATCAACGGGCGCATACCCGTTGATCGTCGCTTGGTATTCAGATTTGTGGAGAAACCCGAAGATCGTGCCAAATGGAATCCACCTTTTGGAAATTAAGCATTGGTCTGGACGAAGCCGCCATCAAACGCATTGGCCTCGAGCACGCGGGCACAGCCGTTAACAACGTTATCGAGCGCCGTAGGGCTAACATTGACCGAAACGCCGGTCTCATCGCGCAGGCGCACGTCGAGACCGCGCAGCAGCGCGCCGCCACCAGTCAGCAAAATGCCGTAGTACATAAGGTCCGAGGCAAGATCGGGAGGCGTAGCGTCGAGTGCGTCCTTGACGGCCTTGGCCATCTCGTCGAGCGGCTTGTTGAGTGCGCGACGAATCTCCTCGCTCTCGATGCGCACGGTCTTGGGCAGACCGGTGATCACGTCGCGGCCGTTGACCTCGACGTCGAGCTCATCCTTGAGCGGCACGGCGGAGCCGACCTTGATCTTGATGTCCTCTGCCGTACGCTCGCCGATGGCCAGGTTGTAGGCATCGCGAACGTGCGTGAGGATGGCCTGATCGAACTCGTCACCGGCAATACGAATGGACTGCGAAACGACGATGCCGCCCATAGCGATAACGGCAACCTCGGTGGTACCGCCGCCGATGTCGATGACCATGGAGCCGGTGGGTTCCTCGACGGGCAGGTCGGCGCCGATAGCAGCTGCCATAGGCTCTTCGATCAGATAGGCCTGGCGGGCGCCGGCCTGGATCGTGGCCTCAAAGACAGCGCGCTTCTCGACCGACGTGACACCGGAGGGAACGCAGACGACAACACGCGGACGCGGAGTCCACGGATAGCGCTTCTCGGACGCCTTGTCGATAAAGTAGCGAAGCATGGCCTCGGTAACATCGAAGTCGGCGATGACGCCGTCCTTCAGGGGACGAACGGCCACGATGTTGCCGGGCGTACGGCCGAGCATGCGCTTTGCCTCGATACCGACCGCCAGGATGCGCTCGTCGTTCTTGTCGATGGCGACAACAGAGGGCTCGCGAATAACGATGCCCTTGCCGCGCACGGAGACAAGCGTATTTGCGGTGCCGAGGTCGATGGCAAGATCGCCCGCATAGCTACCGAAGAACATATCCATCAAAGAAAACAACGCAACTCCTGATGTGTTGGATGATTGCTGGAAAACTACTAGCTCATCATACTAGCGCAAGCCCGGCACCTCACTTGCGGTGAAGCGCCGGGCAAAGCTAAATCCCATAAGGTCACTACTGGTTGTCAGCAGCCGAGAAATCCATATCGAGCGAAGAAACGGCCCAGCCGATATGGTTGTCGGAGCGCACGAATTTGACGGTGTACTCCTGCACGCCGCCCTTGGACAGCGATGCCTTCACCTTGGCGGTCGTCTCGGTCATGGACTGATCCATGCCCTCGACGGACACGGTGGCACCCTGCGGAATCGAGGAGATGATCATCGACTTAGCGTCCTCGGACAGGCTCGAGGCCAGGCAAGACTCGGCCTTTGCGGCGTCACCGTCGCCGGCAGCCTGGAACAGATCGGTAACGACAGACTCCTGAGACGGGAAGCCAAAGCCGCGCGTGTAGGCAAAGCCCAGACCGCCCGCGGCGATCAAAATGAGCAGAAGCAGCACGATGAAGACTTTGAGACCCGTATGGCGATGGCGACGACGGACCTTGGCCTGCTTGCGATCCTGACGGTCCTGCTGGACCATCTCGGACTCGGACAGCGTAAAGAAGCCGGTGTCCGAGGGATCAGGCATAAACTGACCGGTCGCGCCCGTAGGATCGAGCGGATCGACGGCAGGAGCGTCCATCGCGGGCGCCGGAGCCGTGGCCATAGCCGTCTGGGCAGACAGCGCGGCAAGCGAATCCTGCACGCGGGCAAGCTCATCGGCCTGCTCGGAGGTGAGCTGGTAGATGCCATCGGCAGTAGCGGCATTAAAGGCGTCGAGTGCGTCGGAGGGACGGCCGGCGGCAGAAAGCGCCTGACCCATGCCGGCGTTGAGCGCACGCGTGTCGTCGCGGGGGCCGGCAAAGTCGATAGCCGTGCGATAAGTCTCCACGGCATCCGCCGGACGGCCGAGCTTAATGAAGCAACGACCGAGCTCGCCGAGTGCGGCGGCAGGAGCCGGATTGGCGCCGTCGATGGCAGCCTGACGGAAGGCGGTTCCCGCGTTGGCATAGTCGCCCGACTGGAACAGCGCATTGCCCAGGCCCAGATAGGCCTTGAACGGCGTGGCATAGGAAGCATCCTGCGTAGCGGCAGAGAAAGCCTGAGCGGCCGTCGTGTAGTCGCCCACGGCGGCGAGCGCCTTGCCGCGGTTGGTGAGCAGCGCGCCGCGCTTGCCGTAGGTACCGTCGTTGAGGGCGGCGGCATAGGCCTCGGCGGCCTCGGCATACATGCCAAGGTGCATCAAGGCGTTGCCACGAAGGTGATCGGCCTCGCCCATAATCTCATCGGGAGTCTTTGCCGCCCCAAGCATCTGGGCTGCAGCGGAAAAATCACCCGCGCGGTAAGCGGCGCGGCCCTGTTGGATCAGCTGGCTATTCAAGGAAGTCCCCTTTACTCGTGAACGATCTCGACATGGACGATCTCGTCGCCGGCACGCAGCTGCGAAATCACATCGAGACCCTCGACCGTGGTACCAAAGACGGTGTAACCAGAATCGAGGTTATGCTGGGCACCCAGGCAGAAGTAGAACTGCGAACCCGCGGAATCGGGATCCATGGAGCGTGCCATGGCAAGGGCGCCATCGACATGGCTGTTGCGCGGATTGGTGGCAAACTCGCCCTTGATGCAGTAGCCGGGGCCACCGGTACCGGGCATGCCGTCGGGGCCCTCAAGACCGGCAGCGACGTCGGCGCCGGACATGTCGCGGGTATTGGGGTCGCCGCCCTGGATAACAAAACCGGGCACATAGCGATGGAACTTAAGGCCATCATAGAAGCCCATCGTGGAAAGCTCGCAGAAGTTCGCGACATGAATGGGAGCGCCCTCGCCGTCAAACTTGACCTTGATGGTACCCTTCGACGTCTCGATTACAGCGCACTCGTCGCCGGCAAGCTGATACTCGGGCGTGTAGAGCTCTTTCTTAAAACCAAACATGTGGTTCCTTCCTCGTGCGTTTAAAGCATATTTGTACGAATTGTAGCAATAAGCACGGGCTTACATCAATTGCGCACGTAGGTTATGCCGACTATGGCGAACTAATTTTAGGAACGCTGCTGCGGCTTCCAGGAACCCACATTGGCATCGTACTGGTTCAGCGCGCTGTTGCCACCCTGCGCGATGGGCGCCAGGATCTCGCTTTGGTGGGAACTCATCGACTCGCCATCGGGAATGGCCAGCGAGATATCCCAGCTCTGGCAGATCACGTCAACGCGCTCATACATCCACTCGGCAAGCTGCTTTAAGTGGGCGATGTCATCCGCATAGACCGTATCGTCCTGGTACTTAAGGTTGTTGAGCTCATCTTGCGTCTTTTTGATCTGGTCGCGCAGGGCGTAGGCACTCTGCGACAGCTCCTGACGGGTGGACAGCGGCGTTCGGAGATAGCCGTTGTTAAAGGAATCGATGACCTCGCCGATCTGGTCCTCGTCAGCGTAGGACACGATGGTCTGATACAGACCGTCGAGCCTGGTATAGAGTTGATCATCGGTGAGCACGGTTTCTTCCTGGACCACCTCCGCAGAATCGTCCTGCTTGGTATCGTCCTCAGTGGCCTCGCCCTTTTGGCGCGTGGGGAAGGTGGTCTGTGCAGCTTGGCCAAACTGGTCGTAGAAGCCGGGCATAACACCCATGGGATCGGTCGTCACGAACCAATAGGCACCGCCGCAAACGACGGCAAGGACCGCGATTACGATAAGCGGCTTGGGAATATGACGCTTGTGCTTGTGATAGGCGTCCTCGTCGGGGTGCACCTTGCGCTTGGGTTTTTGAGCATCGTCATGCAGGGAAACGGGCATGGGAATATCGACCTTGGGGATACCGAAATCCTTATCGAAAGCTGGCAGCACACAGGTCTCATTGGGGTCGGCGGCGTCCGAAAGCACCGCAGCGGCAGAGGCCGGCGCATGCGGCACCTCGGTATCGATCTGCTCTTGCGTTAGGCGCGGAAAGCCCGCCGTGCGGCCCGCTGCCAGGTCGGATGCGGCCGCGTCCTCGGAGAGGATACCCGGAGCGGGGCGTCCGCATTTGGGGCACGTACGATCATGCGGAGAAAGACGGGCACCGCAGCCCTCACAGAACACGAACTCGGTGTGCTCGGGACCATCGCCCGGACCCACATAGGCGTTGCAGTAGGGGCAGAACGAGGCGCCGTCCTCGATGGTCTTAAGGCAATGCGGACAGATCACGGCATCCTCTTTTCGAAGCAATTCAAACAATCGAGGTTAGAGCATAACATCGCCAAGGCCCCACAGGAGCAAGGCACCAATTCAACATCGCCAGGGCGCGTAGTTACTTCTTCTTTTTGCTCGGTATCGAGACTTTGATGCCTTGGGCGGACTTGGTTACGCGGGAGCGCTTGACTCCGGTACTCTTCTTTTTCTTGGGCTGGGCCTGGGCCACGCCCTCGAGTGCGCGGGCCTCGGCCTCACGAACGGTGCGAGCTTCGCGGCGCTGCGCCATGTCGGCGGCGACGCGCTTGGCAAAACGCTCGGCCGTCGAACCCGTCGAGCTCACCTTGCCGCCACCGCGACCCAAGCGGACGCGCACACCGCGGCCAAAACCAGTTGCGGCATGACGACGACGCGGCTTGAGCGAATCCATCATCGTGGCGAGCTTAAAGAACACCGAGCAGGTGATGACCACGATGACAGCCAAGATAACCATCTGGCCCATCGACAGGTTGGCAATAGACAGCAGCTTCGGGAATCCGATAACGCCCGTCAGGATGCCGGCAACTACAAACACAAAGAGCGCCACACGTAAGGGCGTGAGGGGCTGCGAGATACGCCAGATCAGGCTGACACTCGCCGCGCACGACGTAAGTAGGCACATCGTAGACAGCGTGAGCTGGTTAAAGCCGAACACGCGCGCCACAAAGATATCGAGCGCCGCGGCCAAAATGACCGCAAGCGACGCCGGCAGTGCCCGCTTGAGCACGTTCGTCAGGAGCGACCCCTTCACGCGAGCATTGTTGGGCTCCAGGCCCAACACAAAGCCCGGCGCGCCAATGCAGAAGAAGTTGATGAGCGTCATCTGAATCGGCTCGAAAGGGTACGGCGGCAGTGCGATGCACAGCGCCGCCAGGCCCATCGAGAACAGCGTCTTAGTCAGGAACAGCGAAGCCGAACGCTGCAGGTTGTTGATGGAGCGACGGCCCTCGGCCACCACGGCGGGCATCGAGGCAAAGTCGTTGTCGACGAGCACGATCTCGGCCACGTTACGCGCGGCATCGGAGCCGGCCGCCATGGCCACGGAGCAGTCGGCCTCCTTGAGCGCCAGCACGTCGTTGACGCCGTCGCCTGTCATGGCCACGGTGTGCTCGCGGCGCTTGAGCGCCTGCACGAGCTCGCGCTTCTGCTGCGGGGTCACACGACCAAAGACATGGTAGCGGTCCACTGCGGCATCGAGCTTGGCCGGCGTATCGAGCGTCGTGGCGTCCACATAAGCGTCCGCCCCCGGCACGCCCACCACGCGCGCGATCGACGACACCGTACGCGGGTCGTCGCCACTGATCACGTTGAGAGTCACGCCCTGCTCGTTAAAGTAGCCGATGGTCTCGGCCGCCGAGGTACGGATCTCGTCGCGTATGGTCACAAAGCCCACGGGCTCGGCCTCGCCCACCATATCGCCATCGGGCGTAAAGCCGTCAACGCGCGCCACCACGAGCACGCGGCAGGTATCGGCAAGCTCGGCGACACGGTTCTCGACCTGGGCAAACGCACGATCAGAGAGCACAAACTGCGCCGCACCCATCACATATGAGCCCTGTGCAAACGACGCGCCGCTCCACTTTTTGGAAGACGAGAACGGAATGACCGACAGCGGCTCGGACACCTCGACCGGACGGTCGGCGTAATAGTTGAGCAGCGCCTGACAGGTCTCGTTGGCATCGGCCGAGGTCGCACGTGCGACGTTAGCCAGCGCAAAATCGAGCACCGTGGTATCGACGGGAACGGCGGCGTCGCCCTCCCCCGCACCCATACCCTCGACCGGCAGCGGATAGGTACCCTCGACCTCCATGCGGCCCGACGTGATGGTGCCCGTCTTGTCCAGGCACAGCACGTCGACGCGCGCGAGCGTCTCAATGCAGTAGAGCTGCTGCGCGAGTACCTTGCGGCGGGCCAGGCGCACCGTGGCGATGGCGAGCACCGACGAGGTCAGCAGCACCAGGCCTTGCGGGATCATGCCCAGCAGGGCGCCCACCGTGGACAGCAGCGCCGACGAAGGCACATGACCAGCCAACAGCTCGGAGAAGCACCACGAAAGCGCGCTATTGCCTGGGGTTCCCGCGGCATCCCACAGCTCGCTCACGCTCGAGGCAAACAACGCCAAACCGAGCGGGATCATGATGATGCTCGCAAAGCGCACGATGGCGTTAAGCGCGTTCATGATCTCGGAATTGACCTTTTTGACGTACTTGGCCTCGTTATTAATTTTGGCCACGTAGTTGTCGGCGCCGACATGGATCACGCGGGCGCGCAGCAGACCCGAGTCGATAAAGCTGCCGCTCATGAGCTCGGAACCGGGCTGTTTCTTAATAAGATCGCTCTCGCCCGTCAGCAGGCTCTCGTTCACGAGCGCCTCGCCCGAAACCACCACGGCGTCAGCGGGGATCTGGTCGCCGCGCCCCAGGCGGATGATGTCGTCGAGCACGATCTGGTCCAGGTCGAGCTCCACCTCGGAGCCGTCGCGCACCGCGATGGCCTTCTTGGAGGTCAGCAGCGTGAGCTTATCGACCATCTTCTTGGAACGCATGGACTGAATGACGCCAATAGCGGTATTGAGGAACACCACGAACAGGAACGTCAGATTCTTAAACGAACCGGTCAAAATGACCAGGAACGCCAAGATCACGTTGATCAAATTGAACAGCGTGCAGAGGTTCTCGATGATGAGCTCTTTGACCGACTTGGTCTTGAGCTCCATGTTGCGGTTGATCTTACCGGCGGCGATGCGCTCCTCGACCTCGGCGGTCGAGAGTCCGCGCTCGATATCCGTTGCTGCCATACCACGTCCCATCACGTCGCGTCGGTATAAGAAAAACCGCCCGGACCATGCGAGGTTCGGACGGTCTCACGTTCGATGGTGCCCCATGTTGGATTCGAACCAACGGCCTTCTGCTCCGGAGGCAGACGCTCTAATCCCCTGAGCTAATAGGGCCAACGTCTGCCATTATACCCAAGTACACCACGGGCTATCAAAATAAAAGAAAAAGCTTTGCAATTCCGAGGAAGACGCGGCTCAACGGCCCACTTTAGAAGGCAAAAGCGAGTCAGATAGTATAAACTCTCATGCACCATATGTACACGGCTCGCGATGCGGGCCGTTTTTGCAAGGGTTATCCATCGAGGTGAGAGGCACACCATGATTGCAATTTTAAAAGAGAGCGCCAGCGACGAGGCCGTCAGCCATATCGTCAGCTGGATTGAGAAAAAGGGCCTGAAGACCGATGTCTCGCGCGGCGAGAATGAGACGATCATCGGCCTGGTGGGCGATACGACCAAGATCGACCCATTCCTGCTCGAGTCCATGGATGTCGTCGAGCGCGTGCAGCGCGTTTCCGAGCCGTTCAAGCGCGCCAACCGCAAGTTCCACCCCGAGGACTCCGTCATCGACTGCGGCCACGGCGTCAAGATCGGCGGCGATCAGTTCCAGGTCATCGCCGGCCCGTGCTCCGTCGAGGGCGAGAACCTCATCCGCATCGCCCGCCGCGTGAAGGCCGCCGGTGCCACGATGCTGCGCGGCGGTGCCTACAAGCCCCGCACTTCCCCGTACGCCTACCAGGGCATGGGCCCCGCCGGTCTGGACCTGCTGTGCGAGGCGTCTGCCGAGCTCGACATGCCGATCGTCACCGAGATCATGGACCCGCGCGACGTGCAGGTCTTCCTGGACAAGAAGATCGACGTCATGCAGATCGGCGCCCGCAACGCCCAGAACTTCCCTCTGCTCAAAGAGGTCGGCAAGACCAAGACTCCGATCTTGCTTAAGCGCGGCATGTCCGGCACGATCGATGAGCTGCTCATGGCCGCCGAGTACATCATGAGCGAGGGCAACGACAACGTCATCCTGTGCGAGCGCGGCATCCGCACCTTCGAGACCCGCACCCGCAACACCTTCGACCTCAATGCCGTGCCGGTGCTGCACCACCTGTCGCACCTGCCCGTCGTCGCCGACCCCAGCCACGCCACCGGCTACACCCGCTACGTTGAGCCCATGGCGCTCGCCGCGACCGCCTGCGGTGCCAACGGCCTAGAGATCGAGGTCCACGACGAGCCCAGCCGCGCATGGTCCGACGGCGCTCAGGCCCTCACCCCCGATCAGTTCGACGACACCATGCGCCGCATCCGAGCCATTCGCGAGGTTGTCTGCCATGAGACCATGGAGTAGCCCATGGGTACAGTGAGAAACGCGCGCGTTAACCAGGGCGGCCCCAAGTGCGCCGGCATCGTCGGCCTGGGCCTCATCGGCGGCAGCTTTGCCCGCGGCTATGCGCAGGCGGGCGTCCGCGTGCTGGCCTGGGACCCCGATGACGATGTCATGACGGCCGCCAGCATGGGCACTGTCGCCGGAGAGCTTAACGACAAGACGCTCGGCGAATGCGACATCATCGTCCTTGCCTGCTATCCCGAGGCATGCATCGAGTGGCTCGAGGCGCACGCCCAGGCGCTCGCCGACGCCACCGACACCGAGGCCATCATGGGCCCCGTGGTGATCGACACGGTGGGCGTCAAGGGCATCGTGTGCGAGCGCGCCTTTGAGCTAGCCCGCGAGCACGGCTTTTACTTTGTGGGCGCGCACCCCATGGCGGGCACGCAGTACTCGGGCTATGCGCACTCCCGCGCCGACCTGTTCCAGGGCGCCCCGCTCGTGCTCGTACCGCCCGCGGTGGACGATGCGCTCAAACTGGAGCTTTTGGGCCAGGTGCGCGAGATGGTACGCCCCTTGGGCTTTGGCAAGTTCAGCGTGACCAGCGCCGCCGAGCACGACCGCGTCATCGCCTTTACGAGCCAGCTCGCGCACGTCGTCTCCAACGCCTATGTTAAGAGCCCGACCGCTCAGGTCCACCACGGCTTTTCGGCCGGTAGCTACCGCGATCTCACCCGCGTGGCGCACCTCAACCCGCAAATGTGGTCCGAGCTCATGATCGACGACGCCGACGCGCTCGCCTTCGAGATCGACCATCTGATCGAATCGCTTGGCGCCTACAGCCGCGCGCTCAAGGACCGCGACCAGCGCTATCTGGAGAATCTCCTTGCCGAGGGCGACCGCATTAAGCGCGCACTCGACGACGAGGCCTCCCACTAGACCACCCATCACGCCAGGTCGAAAGGACCGAAGCTTATGGCGATTACCATCGATATCGACACTGCACGCCCCTACCAGGTGCATGTTGGCACGTTTTTGCTGGAGCAGGCGGGGCCGCTCGTGCGCGCCACCGCCGGCGGCACCAAGGCCGTCATCGTGACGGACACCAACGTGGGCCCGCTCTACCAGATGCCCGTTAAGCAGAGCCTGGAGGCGTCAGGCTACGAGGTGAGCATCTGCACCTTCGAGGCCGGCGAGGCCCATAAGCGCGCCGAAACCTATGTTGCCATTTTGGAGTTTGTGGCCGAGCGCGAGCTTTCGCGCTCCGACGTGATCGTGGCACTCGGCGGCGGTGTCGTGGGCGACATGGCGGGCTTTGTGGCCGCCACCTACATGCGCGGCTGCAAGTTTGTGCAGATCCCGACGAGCCTGCTCGCCATGGTGGATTCGTCGGTGGGCGGCAAGACCGCCATAGACCTGGCTGCCGGCAAGAACCTGGCCGGCGCCTTTTGGCAGCCGAGCGTGGTTATCGCCGACGTGGGGTGCCTGGCCACCCTCACGCCCGAGCAGTTCGCCGATGGCTGCGGCGAGGTCGTCAAGCACGCCGTGATCGCCGACCCGGAGCTTTTCGCCGAACTGGAGAAGACCCCGCTCACGCTGGAGCTGCTCAACCGCGATGTGGCCCGCGTAGCGCTCATCATCGCCCGCAATATCGACATCAAGCGCGCCGTGGTCGTCGCCGACGAGCGCGAAACCAACCAGCGTAAGCTCCTCAATTTTGGACATAGCGCCGGGCACGCCGTCGAGGCCTGCGAGCACTTTGAGCTCGGACACGGCAACTGCGTTTCAATCGGCATGGGCATCATCACGCGCGCCGCGGCCCTGCACGGCATCTGCGACGCCGAGCTGCCGGGCCGCATCGAGGAGCTCTGCGCACGCCACGGTCTCAAGACCCGCTGCGAGCTTTCGGCCGACGCCGTCTTTGCCGAAGCACTGCACGATAAAAAGCGCGCCGGTGACACGATTGACCTGGTAATTCCGCACGGCATTGGCCGTTGCAGCATCGACCGCACGCCGCTTTCCACCTTCCACGATTTAATTGCCGAGGGCCTCGGCCAGAAGGGAGACGCTTCCGCATGCTAGCCCGCATCACCCCGTCCCCGCTCAAGGGCACCGTTCCCGCCATCGCGTCCAAGTCGATGGCGCATCGCCTCATCATCTGCGCTGCGCTTGCCAACGGCGAGACACACGTCACCTGCAATACCACCTGCGCCGACATCGAGGCTACGGTGCGTTGCCTTACGGCCCTGGGTGCTCGCATCGAGACCGTCGAGGACGGCTTCCAGGTCCACCCCACCATGAAGAGTGTTGAGTTTGGCCTGCTCAAGGCCCTTGCCGGCGGCACGCTTGACTGCGGCGAAAGTGGATCCACGCTCCGCTTTATGCTGCCTGTCGCCTGCGCGCTGGGTGCGGATGCCACCTTCGTAGGCCAGGGCCGCCTGGGCGCCCGCCCGCTCTCCCCGCTCTCGGACGAGATCATCGCCGCCGGCTGCGACCTACAGGGTCTGGGCGGTTTTCCGCTCAAGACGAGCGGACGCATGCGCCCGGGCACCTTTGTGCTTCCGGGCAACGTGAGCTCGCAGTATATCTCCGGCCTGCTGCTGGCAGCCCCGCTGCTGGCCCAGCCCTCCTGCGTGCAGGTAACCGGCCTCATTGAGAGCCGTCCCTACATCAACCTGACGATCCAGGCCATGAAGGCCTTTGGCGTCGAGGTCAACGTCGAGCGTATTCCGGCCAAGGACGGCCAGCCCGAAGTCACGAACTTCCGCGTGAGCAGCGGCTCGTACCGCACGCCCGGCAGCGTAGCCGTCGAGGGCGACTGGTCCAACGCCGCCTTTTGGCTGTGCGCCGGCGCTATCGGCGCCGACCCCATCACCGTGGAGGGCGTATCCCTGAGCTCCGCGCAGGGCGACCGAAACGTGCTCGCCGCGCTTTCGCGCTTTGGCGCCCGCATCGTGCGCTCCACCAACGCCGCCACCGTGAAGTCCGACAAGCTCGCCGGCTTTGAGATGAGCGCCCACGACATTCCTGACCTGGTGCCCGTCATCTCGGCCGTAGCCTCGCTGGCGCAGGGCCGCACCTTTATCCGCGATTGCGCCCGTCTGCGCATCAAGGAATCCGACCGCCTGGTCACGACCACCCGCGAGCTCACCGCGCTGGGCGCGCAGGTGCGCATTGCCAGCGATGACCTCATCATCAAGGGTGTCGATGCCTTCACCGGCGGCGAAGTCGATTCGCACAACGACCATCGCATCGCCATGATGGCCGCGATCGCCGCGAGCCGCGCCACCGGCGAGGTCGTGATCCACGGCGCCGAGGCCGTCAACAAGTCCTATCCCGATTTCTTCGACCACTACCGCCTGCTGGGCGGCAAGGTCACACTCGAGGAGGAATAGCATGTCCTCGACCTTTGGCAACGTCTTGCACTTAAGCATCTTCGGCCAGTCGCACTCCCCCGCCATCGGCTGCTCCCTCGATGGCATCCCGGCGGGCATCGCTGTTGACCAGGAGCGGCTGCAGGCCTTCCTTGACCGTCGTGCCCCCGGTCGCGACGAGACCGCGACCAAACGCCGCGAGGCCGACGCCGCCCACATCATCGCCGGTGTGGTCGATGGACATACCACGGGAGCACCCATCGCCGCGATTATCGAGAACACCAACACGCGCTCAAAGGACTATTCCGAGCTGCGCCGCAAGCCCCGCCCCGGACACGCGGATTTTCCGGCGCGCGTGAAGTATCACAACATGCACGACGTCGCCGGCGGTGGGCATTTCTCTGGCCGCCTAACGGCACCCCTGTGCATTGCCGGCGGCATTGCGCTGCAGGCACTCGAGGCCCGCGGCATTAACGTGATGGCGCACGTCGCGCAGATCGGCGGCATCTCCGACCTGCCGATGGACGACATGGTCTATCGCGAGGCCGACCGCAAGGCGATCCTTACGAACGATCTGCCGTGCATTGACGCCGCCGCAGCCGGCCGCATGCGCGAGGAGATCCTAGCCGCGCGCGACGAACTCGACAGCATCGGCGGCATCGTGGAGTGCGGCATTTACGGGCTTCCCGCGGGCATCGGCGACCCCATGTTCGACGGCATCGAGAACCGCATCGCGCAGATCGCGTTTGGCATTCCCGCCGTAAAGGGCGTGGAGTTTGGCATGGGCTTTGCCGTGGCCGCCATGCGCGGCAGCGAGAACAATGATCCGTATCGCATCGATGCCGAGACCGGCGAGATCGAGGTCGAGTCCAACAACGCCGGCGGCATCCTGGGCGGTATTTCGACCGGCGCGCCCGTCATGTGGCGCATGGCTGTAAAGCCGACGCCCTCCATTGGCCGCGAGCAGCAGACGGTGGACATGGACGCTATGGAAAATGCCGAGCTCTCGGTCCACGGCCGCCACGATCCCTGCATCGTCCCCCGAGCTGTCCCCGTAGCCGAGGCAGCCGCCGCCCTTGCCATCTGGGACGCCCTCCTCGAAGACGCCGCCCAGCGCTAACTACCCACCCCTCAACATCCCCCAACACGTGAAAGGGGTCTTCATGGACCTTGCTGACATCCGCCAGGCCATCGATGGCATCGACACCACGCTCCTCAACAGCTTTGTTGAGCGCATGGACATTGCCACCGAAGTCGCCAAGTCAAAAATCGAGATGGGCAAGGCCGTCTTCGACCCCGCCCGTGAGCGCTCCAAGCTCAACAACCTCGCCAGCCGCGCACCCGAGCGCTACGAGGCCCAAGCCATCACCCTGTTCCGCCTCCTCATGAGCATGAGCAAGGCCGAGCAGCAGCGCTATATCAACGAGCTCAAGGGCATCACGGTGTCGCAAAAGGCCCATGCCACGGCTGCAGCCTCCGACACGCCCTTCCCTCAAACGGCCACCGTCGCCTGCCAGGGCGTCGAGGGCGCTTACAGTCAAATCGCCGCGTGCAAACTCTTCGACGTGCCCGACATCGCGTTTTTCGAGACCTTCGAGGGCGTTATGCGCGCCGTGCGCGACGGCTTCTGCGAGTTTGGCGTGCTGCCCATCGAGAACTCCACCGCCGGCTCAGTCAACGCCGTCTACGACCTGCTCGCCCAGTTCGACTTCCACATCGTGCGCTCGCTGCGCCTCAAGATCGACCACAACTTGCTCGTCAAGCCCGGCACCAAGCTCGCGGGCATACGCGAGGTCTACAGCCACGGTCAGGCCATCGCGCAGTGCGCTGGCTTTATCGAGGCGCACGGCCTGCACGCCACCAAGTACCCCAACACCGCCATGTCGGCCGAGATGGTCGCCAGCTCCGAGCGCACCGATGTTGCCGCCATCGCATCGCGCAGCTGCGCCGCACTCTACGGCCTGGAGGTACTGGAGCCCAACATCCAGGACTCGGACAACAACTACACGCGCTTTGTCGTCATCAGCCGCGAGCCACGCGTCTACCCCGGCGCCAACCGCACCTCGCTCATGATTACCACGGCCAACGAGCCGGGCGCGCTCTATCGCGTACTCGAGCGTTTCTACGCGCTCAATATCAACCTCATCAAGCTCGAGAGCCGCCCCATCCCCGGGCACGACTTTGAGTTTATGTTCTACTTTGACCTGGACTGCCCCTTTGGCAGCAAGGCCCTCGATGACCTGCTCGATTCCATCGACGACGTGTGCGAGAGCTTCACCTACTTTGGCAGTTACACGGAGGTGCTCTAGATGACCGATGTCGCCGCAACCCGCCCCTACGGCGTGCTGGGCCGCGTGCTGGGCCACAGCTACACCCCGACCATCTACAAGGAGCTCGCGGGGCTCGAGTACGTACGATTTGAGCGCGAGCCCGAGGACCTCCAGGCTTTTATGACGGGTGACGAATGGGAGGGCACCAACGTGACCATCCCCTACAAGCGCGCCGTCATGGAATACCTGGACGAGCTGAGTCCGCTCGCCGAGCGTATGGGCAACGTCAACACCATCACACGCCTGCCTGACGGTTGTTTGCGCGGCGACAACACCGACTACTTTGGTTTTCAGTGTCTGGTCGAGGAGTTGGGCGTAGAGGTTGCCGGCAAGAAGGTCCTCGTGCTCGGAGCCACCGGCGGCGCCGGCACCACGGCAAGTATGGTGCTGGGAGACCTGGGCGCCATCGTCGTGCCGGTCGGCCGCACGAGCGAAGTCAACTACGACAACATCGCGCAGCAGTCCGACGCCGCACTGCTCGTCAACTGCACGCCCGCCGGCATGTTCCCCCACTGTCCCGATGCCCCCTGCACGCTCGAGGGGCTCGATGCGCTCGAGGGCGTCATCGACATTGTCTACAACCCTGCACGCACGGGACTCATGCTCGAGGCCGAGCGCCGCGGCATCCCCTGCATCGGCGGCCTGCTGATGCTCGTGGCCCAGGCGGCGCTAGCCGTTGAGCGCTACACCGGCCAGGTCACTCCGCGTGAGCGCATTCTGGACGTAACGGAGCGCCTGTCACGCCGCGAACAGAACATCGCGCTGATCGGTATGCCGGGCTCGGGCAAGACCCGCGTGGGCGAGCAGATTGCCCTGCTCACGGGGCGAGAGCACATCGACCTGGACCGCGCCCTCGAGGAGCGCCTGGGCATGCCCTGCGCCGACTTTATCGTCGAGCGCGACGAGGCGGCCTTCCGCGAGCAGGAGACGGCGGCGCTGGCCGGCATCTCCAAGCGCAGCGGCCTGGTGCTTTCCACGGGCGGCGGCGTGGTCACGCGCGACGAGAACTACCCGCTACTGCACCAGAACAGCCAGATCGTGATGCTCAACCGTAAGCTCGACGAACTCGCCCACAAGGGTCGCCCCATCACCGCCCGCGATGGCATCGACAAGCTGGCCGAGCAGCGCATGCCGCGCTACCGCGCCTGGGCCGACTACCTCATCGACTCGCGCGATTGCGCCGCCAACACCGCCCAAGCCCTCCTCGACACCCTCCCACCCGCTCTCTAACCAAAACCACCACAAAGGGGACAGGCGCCTTTGTGGTGGTTTTCCAATCGCAAAGGAAGCAACCATGAAAGCACTCGTCATCAACGGCCCCAACCTCAACATGCTCGGCATTCGCGAGCCGGGTATCTACGGCAGCGACAACTACGACCGCCTGGTCCAGATCTGCCAGGAGGCGGGCGCCGCGCAGGGCTTTGACGAGGTCGAGGTCTTCCAGTCCAACCACGAGGGCAGCATCGTCGACAAGATCCAGGAGGCCTACGGCAAGGTCGACGGCATCGTCATCAACCCGGCGGCATACACGCATACGAGCGTCGCGATCCTCGACGCCCTCAAGGCCGTCGCCATCCCCGCCGTGGAGGTCCACATAAGCGCCGTCGAGACCCGCGAGGACTTCCGCCAGGTAAGCTACGCCCGCCTGGCCTGCTTCGCCACCATCACCGGCGAAGGCCTCCAAGGCTACGCCCGCGCGTTGGAGCTGCTGGAAAAGCATCTCGAAAAGTAAGCCTGCAACACTACCGAATAAATGACAGCGGGGAGAACCAACTTGAACTG
>DBGAQS010000016.1:0-26712 GCA_048434495.1 Collinsella sp.
TCAAATGGTTCGATGTCTGCCCGGATGCGACACTGAATGTGTCCATCCTCGCAGTATCCGGTTCTCAAGGTGCACGCCTGGCGGCTGATCCGGTCCGACCGGGCCGCGCGGCAAGGAGATATATTGCCAGACCGGAGGGGCGCCGGGGGCGGGAATCGCGCACTCCATATTTTGTTCACAAATGAATAAGTCCCTCAGTCGCATCACTGAGGTTAAAACTGAAGCATTGGCTTCTGATATTGGCGATGACCAGCTGGTTTATAGGTGTTAAGGCATCAGTCATCTCTGGAGCGCCACTTTACTCCAAAAGCATCAGCTATTTGTTTCCCGTCGGTAAAAGGCAGGTTTTGTTCGCCAAGCGTTCTTATATATAGAGAAGTTCGGGTTCGAACCCGTGCACCGGCAACAAAAAAGCGACCAGCCGGAGCCGATCGCTTTCTATTCTATGCTGGATCATCCAGAGGGCGCTTCCGAACTCATTTTCTCGCTGCCATTCATGCTTTCGAAGCATCGTTCGACCTCCACAGCCTCATGTTTTGAGGATCTGCCGTGTTTATCACTGTTATTAATGAGTGTGTGGAAGTGATCCTCATACAGATACGTGCGATCCGCCAGAGAACTGAGAAGCATCTCTCTGCAGCCCTCGTTGCCTATCCTCGCATCTCTCAGGTCTTCCGGAAATTCACAAGCAGTCTTAGGGTCAATTTGTTTCCGTTTTCAGAGACTTGTTTGAGAGTTTTTAAAGACAGTTCAAAACAATAAGTGAGACACCATAAAGCAGAGCAAGATGTGCCGGATAGAAAATGTAGAAGAAATATTTGAGCTTCAGCCCTCGCTTACCATTATAAAGATTGATAAGCAGCAACGAAACGACCGCGGCAGCAACATCAGGATTAAATACACTAGCTGTAGCAAACTCAAATCCGCCGCCAACTATATGGCATGACGAAAGGAGCACTGCACATACTGCAGCAAAGAACATCTTGGCCTTGCTGTCGTGGAATAAATAGAATGCAGCCACAAGCATAATGCCATACACACCGCCATCTAGTTTAGTGTATTCAGCTGCCAGTGCTGTCAAAACAATCAGAGCAGTTTCTGCGATGTATCTTTTCCGTTTTGAAAGACTTTGTATCTTTTCCAGAACAATCAAAAAGACCAAGGAAAGCAGGAGCTCACACATAACATTTTGTTGCCGAAGGTCGAATAGTTGCCCGGTTTGAACGAAATCGTATATGGGCTCCGCAATGATTGCGAAGACAAGCATATTTCGCAGGTACTTCTTTATGTCATGAGTATGCAAAAATCCCTCAACTATCAAAAAGCAAAATATGGGAAATGCAATTCTGCCAAGAACATGAAGCACATCCGAAGCCTCGCTTAGAATCGCCCACTGTTCGTCTGATATCTGACTGTACGATGCGTGAGTCATAATTCCATTGGTCAGGACGATCCTGCTTACATGATCGAGAACCATCGAAATGGCTGCTATTATCTTTAATGTGCTGCCGTTAATTCCGTATCTATCTGTTTTCATTTCGTTTTCCTTTCTTTGGGTGGGCCGTCAGGGGTTCAGCCTGCTTCGCAGGCGGCCGCTGCGGCGCTTTCGCGCCTTGCGCGCTGCGCTGGCAAACGCTCATGCGTTTCCTCAGCTCCGCGCCCTTTCGGGTTCGAACCCGTGCCGCGGTAACAAAAAAGCGGCCGGCATCCGCCAGTCGCTTTTCTATTCTATGGTGGGCCGTCAGGGGTTCGAACCCTGGACCTTGGGATTAAAAGTCCCCTGCTCTGCCAGCTGAGCTAACGGCCCGCGGGTGGCATTGTACCACGGTCTGGGACTATTCCCAACTCCATTGGCCGTTCTGGAAAATCACAACTTCACGTCCATCAGGCGTAATGCCCACAATATCGATGTCGTCCGTGCCGATCATAAAATCGACGTGCGTGCTCGAGACGTTAACGCCATGCTCCAGAAGCTCCTCCTTGGACATGTCATACCCACCCTCGATGCATTCGGGGAAACCGACACCTAGCGCGAGATGGCAGCTAGCGTTCTCGTCATAGAGCGTATCGTAGAACAGAACACCACTTTCGCGGATCGGCGTGTTCTTGGAAATGAGCGCGACCTCTCCCAGGTGAGCAGCGCCCTCGTCAGTATCGATGATACTTGCGAGCGTTGCCTTGCCCACGCGGGCGTCGTAGTCCACCACGCGGCCGCCCTCGAACTTAATCCAAAAATCTTCGACCTTATTGCCGTGATGGATGAGCGGCATGGCCGAGTACACGATACCGTCGGCACGCATGCGATCGGGCGAGGTGAAGACTTCCTCGGTGGGAATGTTGGGGAAGAAGGGGTGCCCATCGGGCGTCTTGCCCTTGCCGCCGGCCCACTCGTGACCTTTCGTCATGCCAATCGTCAGATCGGTTCCATTTGCCGCGGTGTAATGCAGGTAGTCGAAACGATTGTCGTTCAGGAAACGCAGGTTCTTTTCGAATGCGGCGTCATGGAGTTCCCAGTCGCTCTCTGGGTCCTGGCCATCGGCGCGCGCGGTGTGCAGAATCGCATTCCACAGCTTATAGATTGCAACCTCATCGGCGTCTCCTGGGAACACCTCGTGCGCCCAAGCCACGACCGGAGCGCCGGCGATGCACCACGGATTGATGTTGTAATCCAGTCCACGGCGGAAAACTTTGCACTGCGTGTTCCTTGCCTTAGAAGCTGCAGCGGGCTTAGCGGGATCGATGCCCTTAAGGGCCGCAGGATCCGCACCCTCGATAAAGACAAAGCAGGCACCATCCTGGGCCAAGGAATCCAGCTGCATGCGCTTCCACTCGGGCGTCTGCTCAAAATAGCTTTTCTCGACATGCTCGTACGTGAGCCTCGTCACGGCATCATCGGCCCAAATGACCGTCACGTGGCCGGCGCCGGCAGCATAGGCCTCCGCGACCACCACGCGCGCAAACGGCGCGCACTCGACCGGAGACTGAACGACGACCTCCTGGCCGGGCTTGACGTTTACGCCCTTGCGGACGACCAGGCGCGCGTAGTTTTTAATCTTGGGCTCCAGGGCCTTCATGCCCTCCAGAGCCTCTTCGACCGTCAGGGCAGCTCGAATCATGTGCCACTCCATCTATCTATAGAACAGTAAAAAGGCGCGCCGCAAAAACGACGCGCCTTATATCTTAGCGATAAGTATGTATGCAAACGCTACTTCTTCTTGGAGTCCTTCTTGTCCTCCTCGGCAGCCGCGCGCTCAATAAGAGCGTTGAGCTTGTTCTCGGACATGCCCTCGGCCTGCGCGCGGTACATGTTGCGCAAGGGACGAATACGAGCGAAGTCATAGATAAAGTCGCCCAAAATGATGACGTAGGACAAAACAATGCCGACCATCTGGACAGGGCTGGACACCATGCCAGCGGGAGCGAAGTACAGCGAGGCCCAAATTGCCACGACGAGCACCATGCCAATGGCGAGCACAATCCACCAGATGCGACGGCGCTTGGTGTAGTCCTCGTCCTGCTTGAGGAGGATATTCGACACCGTATAGATGCGGTCCTCCTTGGCGCGCTGCTTAGCCTTGCGGGCGCGCTTCTCCTCTTTAGAGAGGCCCTCGAGGTTCTCGCCCTTCTCGAGCTCTTTGCGGCGTGCCTTAGACGAAGCCGGCACGACGCGAACGGAGCTCGCTGCTTGGCGGGCGGGCTTAGCAGATGCGGCAGACTTGCGCGCAACCCCGGTAACTTCGTGGGATTGCGTGCGCTTGTTCGTGGCGCTACGGGTACTCACTTATGCGTTCTCCTTCATGCTTGTGAACTGGGAGCCCGTGATGATCTGGAAGGCCTCGCGATAGCGCTCGGACGTGCCATCGATGACCTCGGCGGGCAGGTGCGGGGTCTCCCCCGTCATATCCCAGTTGGCCTTGAGCCAATTGCGGACGAATTGCTTGTCGTAGCTAGGCTGGATCTTGCCCTCCTCGTAGCTGGCAGCAGGCCAGAAACGGCTGGAGTCGGGCGTGAGACACTCGTCGATCAGCGTGACCTTGCCATCGATGACACCAAACTCGAACTTGGTGTCGGCAATGATGATGCCACGGGTCGCGGCGTACTCGGCGGCAGCCTTGTAGATCTTGAGGGAAAGGTCACGAATCTGCGTGGCGATGTCCTCGCCCACGATCTCGCAGCAACGCTCGAACGAGATGTTCTCGTCGTGGTCACCGATCTCGGCCTTCGTGGACGGCGTGAACAGCGGCTCAGGAAGCTTGGAAGCCTCGGTCAGGCCCTCAGGCAGCTGGATGCCGCAGACGGTGCCGTTCTCGTCGTAGGTCTTCTTGCCCGAACCGGTCAGATAGCCGCGGACGATGCACTCGATAGGAATCGTCTGCGCCTTCTTGACCAGCATGGCGCGACCAGCGAGATAGTCACGGTACTCAGCAAACTCCTCGGGGAAATCCGCCGGGTCGATGGAAACGAGGTGGTTGGGAACAATGTCGGCAAACTTATCAAACCAGAATGCCGAGATGCGGTTGAGCACCTCTCCCTTAAACGGAATCTCGTCGGGGAGAATAAAGTCGAACGCAGAAATGCGGTCGGTGGCGACCATCAGCAGGTTTTCACCGGCATCGTAGATATCACGAACCTTGCCACGGGAATCCGGACGACGCTCCATCGTTGTCACGTGAGTCACTCCTTACCAAAATACGACAGTAATGCGGGTTCTTTCCCGCACGTTTTCGCAAACTCGGAGCGGCAGGGACGAAACCCCTCCTTCACCGAATAGCGAAAAGCTAGTGCTCCATTGTAGTAGATGCCGCGTCCGCCGTGTGCTCGCGAGGCAGATGAATCGTAAAAGTCGTACCCTTTCCAAGCTCCGACTCCACGGATATGTAGCCGTGATGGCGCTCGACGATCTGTTTAGTCACGGCGAGGCCCACGCCCAGACCGCCCGCCTCACGGGCACGGCTGGCATCGGCGCGCCAAAAACGGCCGAAGATGCGCGACAAGTCATCCTTGGCAATACCGATGCCGGTATCAGAAACGGCGATGCTGACGTGTTTGCGGTCACTGAGCACCGACACCACGACCCAACCGCCCTCGGGGGTGTAGCGCATGGCGTTGCTCATGAGATTGATGACGCATTGTGTGATCATGTCGGGATCGGCTTCGACGACATCGTCGTGACCTTGGGTCTCGTCAGCAAAGCGCAAGCGCAGATCGCGGTCGACAAACAGGCGCTCCTGGGCATTGACGATGGAACGCACGAAAGGAACCATGTCCACCGGCTCAAGGTTGAGCGGAGCCGTGCTGTTTTCCATGCGCGACAGGTCGAGCATCTGCTGCACCAGACGAGCCAGGCGACGCGTCTCGGAAGCAACAGTCTCCAAGTGCTCATCGTCGGTAGGATATACGCCATCCTGCATGGCCTCGACCGTTGCGAGCATGGCCATAAGCGGAGTGCGAAGTTCGTGAGCCACGTCCGAGGTCAAACGTTTCTCGTGTTTCATATCCTTCTCGAGCGATGTGGCCATCTCATCGAATGTCTCGCCCAGTTGATCGATCTCGTCATCGCCGCGCAAGCCCGTACGAGCAGACAGATCGCCATCGCGAATTTGCTTGGCCGTGCTGGTAATACGGTGAATCGGCTTGGTGAGCATGCGCGACACGAGTGATCCGATAACGACCGAAATGCAAACTGCAACAACCGCAGCAAGGGCCATGGCGTTAAAGGTCTTCTCCCTAAACGCAGAATCTGCCTTGGTGAGCAAGGCATCGGAGCCGATGGCCCACAGCTTTACTTGTCCGACATGCTCGCCCGAAGACGTTATAATTTCGACGTTGGCAACGCTATCGGAGTCGGTTGGAGCAGACGAGACCGGGCTATGCGATGCTTTTTTACCACTCGAGCTGCTCGACGGCAATTCGCTCTCGCGCACATCGGCGGTCGCACTTGCCGAAGGCCATGAGTCGTCATAGACGACAACGCCCTTTTTGTTGACGATCTGCATACCCAGGTCGTCGGACACCAAACTCGATGTCGCGACCGTACGTAGCTCGCCCGCAGTCCAGTTGCCGTTTTCCTCATACGACGTCGCAAGCTTTTCAGCAGCAGAATTTGCGATTTCGACGATATTGGAGCGCGTGTAATCCGAAAAGACCGTGCCCCACACAACAGAGACCACGCCCACCAGCACCAATACCGTCATGAGCGATGTCAGAGCAAAAGCAAGTGCCATGCGCGAGGGATAGCTCATCGTTGGCCGTGAATCGGAACGAGGCGTGTTCCAACTAGCCTTGGAACCCGCCTCGCTCTCCTGCTTGTGCTTTTGTCCGATTTCAAAGCGCGCAGGTGTCATATGTGATTTCCCTATTTCTCGTCCGACTTATCGGTCTTGGCCGGAGCCTCGAAGCGATAGCCGACACCGTGGACGGTGTAGAGCCACTTGGGCTTCTTGGGATCATCGCCCAGCTTGGCGCGAAGGTTCTTCACGTGGCTGTCGATGGTGCGCTCATAGCCCTCAAAGTCGTACCCAAGCACCTTCTCGACCAGCTCCATACGGTTGTAGACACGGCCGGGATGACGAGCAAGCGTGGTGAGCAGCTTGAACTCGGAAGCCGTCAGATCGACTTCTTTGCCCTCGACCAAGATCTTGTGGCCCGAGATATCGATGACCAGATCGCCGAAGTCGAGTACCTCGACGGCGGGCTCGTCGGCCTGGTGGGCACGACGGAACAGGGCGCGTACGCGGGCGACAAGTTCGCGCGGCGAGAACGGCTTAATCAGGTAGTCGTCGGCGCCGAGCTCAAGACCGATAATACGGTCCTCGATCTCGCCCTTGGCAGTCAGCATGATGATGGGAACATCCGAGGTATCGCGAATGGTGCGGCAAACGCGCTCGCCGGGGATCTTGGGGAGCATAAGGTCGAGCACGACCAGGTCGAACTGATGCTTCTCGAACTCCTCGATCGCGGACTGACCGTCGCCGACGCCCACAACCCAGTAGCCTTCGCGCTCGAGATAGGCAGCGACGGCGTCACGGATTGCCTTCTCATCCTCGACCAGCAGAATCTTTTTTGCATCTGAAGCCATAACACGGCCCCCCTGTCTCAATTAGCTAAGAACAAGCCCATTTTAACGCACCTGAGCCCGCCGGATGCCGCTATGACGCGGCAGCTCGGCGGGCGGTACTCACAATTACAACGCGTTTATTCCCCTGTTGGCGCCTTTTTAACCCCTCTAAGCTTAAAGAGAGAATAGGCGTGCGGTGACCGTCTCGGGTATACCCTGGCTGTTGCGCACCGTGGCGTACGTAAGGAATGAGTCCGATTTTCCCGCCGTAGCTGGATAATCGCCATACTCCAAAGCGCGGTCGGGCGACAGCAGCGAGCCATAGGTCTTGGCAGAGGTGTCGATGAGAAAATGCGATGCCTGCACCTTAACGAGATATTTATTCTTCTTGCCGGCAGCACATGCGAGCGGCTCGCGTGACAGAAAGAGGTACGGCCCTCCCTCATTACCGATATACGTGCCCATGTTACCCAGGCTGCCCACGCCACTATAGGTCGCCTCGATAGAAAACACGAAGGTATCGCCCATATATACGGCCTCGAAAGGCGAGACTGACGAGGGAAGGACTAGCTGGGCACGTTTGGTGTTGTTGCCATCGGTCAGATCGATTGCCGTTATGCCGTAGTAGACGCCCTCGTCGTTGCGGACACGCGGCGAGATGGTCAAAATGCCGTCGCTCGCGCGTGGGGCCGACGCAAAGCGGCCCGTCGATTTCCAAATTGTCTCGGCCTTAGATTCATCAAGCGCGCGACGATAGCAAAACGAATCGTTACTCGTTTTATTGCCGCTTGCCGAAGGCATTTTATACCAGATGACTGATGACCCGAACGCCGTAAACAGTGGCGGATCGTAGTCCTTGCCACCTCGATCGAGCTCAACCACGTCGCCAGAGAGCGAAGCGCCCGACAGATTTTGAGCGTAGAGCTTCCACGATGAATTGGCAAAGTTCATCTCAACCCACGCAAACACGCCATCGCCGGCACGGACATCGTAAAAAGCATATCCCGTGCCCTCGATAGGATCCTCAATTAATGTGGTAAGTGAGCCATCGCCCAGGTTGAGCACACCGAGTGTGTTGGCGTGCAGTGCCGATGCGGGCGCCATCATTGCCGCAGCATAGTCACCCTCGCAGTAGTACAGCAACGTGCCCAGCGGCAGCGTCCACGATGCCACCGGCTCAAGATCGATGTCGACTGCCTCGTACTCATCCGTAATCGAGATGATCTTGGAATCGTCCTTGATAACCTGCGGCTCGCCAGCGGCATCATCACTGGTGCCCGTTTTTTTCGAGCAACCGGCAAGCACCGTGGCAGCGCCCGCGGCAGCACCGCCGAGCACAAAGCCGCGGCGCGATATTCCATTCTTGATGTGGTCGGCGATACCCATTAGGCGATCTCGGCGCGAGCAGCCTCGATAGCGCGCGTAAGCTGATCGGCGCAAGAGGTCTTCTTCATGCCGCAGGTATTGCCGGCAAGAACCTCGATCACACGGTCGGCAGGAGCGCCCTCGACCAGTTTGGAGATGGCCTTGAGGTTGCCATCGCAGCCGCCGGTAAACTCAACGCCCAGCACCTTGCTGCCGTCATCGGAAAGGTCAAGGTGAATATTGCGAGCACACACGCCCTGAGGCTTGTAATCAAACGAAATCATGCGATCCCCTCTCAGAATGTTATTCGAGACGACTATTATCCCCGTCTTTCCCTAAATGCAACGAGGCGCTTTGCCGGCAACACACATTACCAGCAAAGCGCCCTAAAAAGCTAACGTTATGCCCGAACCTACTCGAAGCTCAGCTGCTCCAGGCGGCCGAAGACCGTGTCGATGCGGGTGAGGAAGTCCCACGGGTCAAAGATCTCGTCGAGCTTCTCCTGGCTGACGGTGCAGCGCGGATCGGCCTCGAGGCGCTCCTTAAAGGTGGGACCGGAGACGCAATCCTGCACCTCGTGCCACGTGGCCATGGCGTTCTCCTGCACGATGGCGTAAGCGTCCTCGCGGGTAATACCCGTGTCGACGAGAGCCAACAGCACCTTGGAAGAGAAGATGAGGCCGCGGGTCTTGTTGAGGTTGGCCATCATGCGAGCAGGGTACAGCTGCAGGCCGTCGATGACGCGGATGAGGCACTGGAACATGTGGTCAAGGGCGATGAAGCTATCGGCCTGGGCGACGCGCTCGGCAGAGGAGTGCGAAATGTCGCGCTCGTGCCACAGGGCGACGTTGTCGAAGGCGACCTGGGCGTTGGACTTCACGACGCGCGACAGGCCGCAGACCTTCTCCATGGTGATGGGGTTGCGCTTATGCGGCATGGCGGAGCTGCCCTTTTGTCCCTTGCGGAACGGCTCCTCCGCCTCGAGCGTATCGGTCTTCTGCAGGTTGCGAACCTCGGTCGCAATGCGCTCGCAGGTAGCTGCCGTGGTAGCGAGCACACCGGCGAGGTAGGCGTGGTGGTCGCGGCTGATGACCTGCGTGGACAGCGGATCGTGAACCAGACCCAGGTGCTCGCAGACATACTCCTCGACAAACGGCTCGATGGAGCTGTACGTGCCGACGGCGCCCGAGATGGCACCGAAGGCAACGTTCTTGCGGGCGTCCTCAAGACGGTCCAGATCGCGCTTGAGCTCCCAGGCCCAGGAGCCAAACTTCATACCGAAGGTCATCGGCTCGGCATGGATGCCATGAGTACGGCCAGCGCAGAGCGTGTTACGCTCCTCGAAGGCACGACGCTTGCAGATCTCGCCGAGCTTCTTGACGTCCTCGATGATCAGGTCGCAGGCCTGAGTGAGCTGATAGCACAGAGCCGTATCACCCAGGTCGGAGCTGGTCATGCCGTAGTGAACCCAGCGGCTGGGCTTGGGCTCGCCCTCGGGAACGTCGGCGTCAATGTACTCCTTCATGTTGGTCAGGAAGGCGATGACATCATGGCGCGTGACCTCCTCGATCTCATCGACCTTCGCCTTCTCGAAGTTGGCGTGGTCGCGAATCCACTGGGCTTCGTCTTTGGAAATACCGATCTTGCCGAGCTCCGCCTGGGCCTCGCAGGCCAGGACCTCGATCTCCTGCCAAATGGCGTACTTGTTCTCGAGGGAGAAGATGTGTCCCATCTCCGGGCGGGTATAGCGATCGATCATAGCGGCTCCTTTTTGGTTATTGGCACGTTGGTCGTAACTCAACTATTGTACCGTGCGCAGGTGCCCGTATGAGCTACGGGCATCAACCTAACATTTTGCGGCGATTTTACGGCGTGGAGCGGTCAAGGCGAGCTGAATCCGCTATTCCCGAAATCTCCCTTGCTCGGTGGAGCGGGCAACGGGACGTCCGCGTATTTGCTTCGCAAATCCGCACCGGCTGCGGCCGGCGAATCCGGGCTCGGGAACATGCGAGGGCAAGGCGGGCTGAATCCGCACTCCCGAAATCTGCCATGCTCGGTGGAGCGGGCAACGGGACGTCCGCGCGTCCGCGTCGCGGACGCGCACCGGCTTCAGGCACCTTGCGGCGCCTTCGCCTGCTCGCTATAAACGCTTCGCGTTTATTTAACGCTCGCACCCTGTCGGGTTCGAGTCCCGGCACTTTATTGAAAAAAGCACGGCACCGGAACGGTATCGTGCTTTAACTTTTTTGGAGCGGGCAACGGGACTCGAACCCGCGAGTGTCAGCTTGGGAAGCTGATGCCTTACCACTTGGCGATGCCCGCTTGTGTGTTGGCTAGTATAACGCGGTTGTCTTGTTCGATACAAGGGTGTCGATGCTTGTTTTAGCTGTGGAGAATCGTCTGAAAAACAGTCCAATTGTGGAGACAGGGACCTCTGGTGTCCTTATTTCACCATCTTTTACCTGCGGTTTTATTTGATTGTTCCATATGAACCCAATTTGTCGGAAATCGGGCAAGCTTTTGGTCAGCTTCCGGTACTTACCCGCATGAACCTCGGGGGTAGCCTCGTCCCAAGCGCCGCAGCCTCCCCGTGCGGCGCACGAGGGATAAGGAGCAGCCATGTCCAACGCACCCACGCACTCTGTCCACAGCGCAATCGCAACAGGCCCGCTGCTCCTACTCCTCTTCCTACTCATCAGTTGCCTGGCGCCGGTACCCGCACTTGCCATCGACGGCTACGATCAGCTCGGCTTCCGCACCATTAGCGACGATTGCGGGCCCTTCCTCATCGGTAAGTACGAGGCTCAAGACGCCTCAATCGCATACTGCATGAACCAGGAACGTCCCGGTCCCACCAAGCCGGGCGGCCCCTGGCTCAACTTTGATCAAGGCTGGGTGTGGCTCGACGACGAGTTCGCGGCGATCGTTTGTCACGGATATCCTTCTGCCACGTCGTTTGGCGGTTACAACCTGTCGCCCGATCGCGCCCGCGCCGCCACTCAACTTGCCGTATGGATGCTTAACGGCACCACCCATGTCGACGGCACCTACTCCTACACAACAGCTCAAGGCAAGACAAAAAGTGGGCATTTTACCGCCGACACTGAGGTTGTGGCTGCCGCACGGTGGCTTCACGACAATGCAAAATCGGGAGGCATCAAAGCCGCTCCGCACCGCGCGCGGCGCTATTTGGGAACCGTGTCGGGCGGCAGCAAGCGTCAAGACATGCTCTACGTACTGCCAGCTGTCTCCGTTTCTTTTCAAAAGCAGTCCGCGAACACCGTCATTACCAACGGAAACGACACCTATCAGTTTGACGGGGCAACATTCGATATCTTCGAGAGCATGAGCGACGCGCGCGTCGGCACGCTCAAAATGGACGGCAACGGCCGAGCGCAGGCAACACTTTTGCCCAACACGGCATACTACCTGGTAGAGACAAAGGCGCCGGCAGGCTATATCCCTCGACGTGACCGGATCCCCTTTACCACGGAGGGCAGTGGTGGCCATGTCACAATCGATGAGCAGCCAGGCACTATCACGTTGCGCATCGTAAAGCTTGACGCCGCAACGGGCGCCGGAGCCCAAGCGGGGGTCTCACTCGCCGGCGCCGAGTTTACCTGCGTTTCTCAATCCACCCCCGGATGGACGCAAACCCTTACGACCGACGAAACCGGTCGGGCCGCCCTTGCCGATGTTCCCCTGGGAACCTTCACCATCTATGAGTCGAAGGCTCCCGAGGGTTACCTGCTGCCCAGCGACAGCTGGACCTACACCGTTGGAGCCGACCAGTTGGGCGATTCGGGCGTCGTCGAGCTCGAATCTCGCATTTCCGATATTCCGATTGCATTTGACCTTGAGATTTCCAAGTTTAAAGATCGAGGCAACAGCGATCAGTCTGGCTTGGAGCAGCCCGCCGAAGGCGTTGTCTTTGAAGTCATCAGCAATAGCTCACAACAGGTTGTTGGCACGTTGACCACAAATATCTATGGTTTTGCCTCAACCAAAGACCAGCCCGAAGCGTGGTTCGGCGTAGGCAAGCGGCCCGATGGCGTCCACGGAGCCATCCCCTACGACCGTGCCGGCTACACAGTTCGGGAGGTTCCAGAATCCGTCCCCGAAGGCTTTAAACAGGCAGGAGAATGGGCCGTCTCGGCTGAACAGATTGCTGACGGTGCCGAGCTTCAGTACATCGTGGACAACCATGCCCTATCGACACATCTCCAGATTGTTAAGCGCGACGCCCAAACCGGTGCCTCGGTTCCCCTTGCCGGCTTTAGCTTCCAGCTGCTCGACAGCAACCACGAGCCCATCTCGCAAACGTGCTGGTATCCGTCCCACAATATCCTGAACACCTTTACGACCGACGCAACTGGTACCGTCACGCTGCCCGAATCTCTTAACCCGGGCACCTACTACGTGCGAGAGGTCTCGTCAAAGAAGCCATACCTAGTCGGAGAGGACCTCACGATAACAATCCCCGCCGACAGATATCTAACGCCCGTTGCGATCGCCTCATACTTCGACGACGCGGCAACTGGAAGCATCGAAATCGTAAAATCCGACGCCACCGATGGGCACAACCTCATGGGGGCCGTATTTGATATCCGCGCTGTAGGCGATATTGTTCGTCCCGACGGCAGCATCGTTGCCCTGGCCGGCGAAACTGTCGCCACGGTAACGACTGACGAGCAGGGGTCCGCTCGTGCGAGCCATCTTTCGTTGGGATGTGGAACCGCATGCTACGAAGTCGTTGAGACCCAAGCCCCCGAAGGATACCTCCTAGACCAGAATCCCCATACGGTCGAGCTGTCATATGCCGACCAGACAACGCCCGTCATCGAGGCCCATCTCGGAGTGTCCGACGATTTCACCAAGATCGATGTCTCAAAAGTCGACCTAACCGGAAAACAAGAGGTAGAGGGCGCTCGGCTCGCCCTGTACGGACAAGACGAAACCGAAGTCGATGCGTGGACCTCATCCGATAAACCGCACCGTATTGAACATCTTGCGCCCGGCACCTACACGTTGCGCGAAATGATGTCCCCGCGGACCTACGACCTTGCCGAGGAGATAACGTTTGAAGTGAAGGCTACGGGAGAAGTCCAATCTTTTGCCATGAAGGACGCGCCAATCGAGATCAAAGGACAGATCGACAAGCGTCAAGAAATTGCCCAGCCCGTCGGGAATGGCCTCTTGGCCAACGGCGATGGCAAAAACCGTGCCGCGACACAAGCCGATACGGAAGGGTTTTTCTCCTACACCATCGACGCGCGAAACGAGTCGACCACCTGGGTTGATGAGTTCACAATTACCGATGAACTTGAGTGCGCCAAGGACGGCACGGCAAGACTCGTCTCAATCGAAACCCCTATCGCCGCCGGCGACCTCAACGGTCTGTGTAACGTGTGGTACCGTACGACGCCGTTGGGTTCGTCAAGCATCGACGAACAGGCAAACGCGACACTTGACGATGGGCATGAAAACCCCTGGCTTGAGTCCGAAGAAGTTAAGGAGTGCCTAGGCGAGGACCGTCGCCTCGTTGATTACGAAGGTTGGCATCTCTGGAAAACCGATGTCCCGACCACAGAATCAACCACACTTGAGGCACATGAGCTCGACCTTCCCGTCAATACCGTCGTAACGGGCATTCGCATTGAATACGGTGCGGTAGCCGCCGACTTTACGACTCGAAGCGATGCGGATTCTTGGACCCGCGATGATCTCAAAGATGAGCACGACGACTTTGACGATGCCAAAGCGATCCTTGGTACAGACGCTCGGGGTGCAGTCGCGCACATGCAGGCAACGTCGGCTTATACGCCACAAACTGCACTCACCAACAGTGCCCGTGTCGACCTCTGTCGCAACGGCGGCGGCGACAAACTTGAGTCACATGACGAAGATCGCGTCGTTCAACAATGTGCCCTGCCGCAAGACCTGCCGGCAACGGGATCTATTCCCATCGCCGCTTGCCTAACCGCCCTCTTGACTTCCGGCGCCGCAGCCATCTTGTTTGCCCACCTGGAATCGGCATCGAGGAGGCGCTAATGCAAAAAAGCGGGCGAACCAGTCTCCCGGTTCGCCCGCTTTTAGCCATGTAAAGTGCCGCGGCTATTCTGCAGATGAAGATCCGCCGTCGACGAGCGCTTGCTCGGACTCGGGGATTCCATCGGCACCCGTACTTTGCTCCTGCTCCACCTCTCCGCTGATTGCGGACGCGGGAGTCGATCCCTTTACACCCACGATGTAGGCAGCCCCAAATCCCAAAGCAACGGCAATAAGGGTCAGAATCAAATAAACAGGCCAGTGACGTTTAATGAACGAAAACACGTTGACTCCTTAGATCTCCGCCTACGAACGGCGGATAACCTCGGTCACAACCTCGGATACCGTGGCAATGTTCGTCGGGTTAACGTTGTGGGGCAGGTCGTCCTCGGTGCGAGCACAAGCCAGGCGCGTGCCGTCCACACCGGCGATGGTGAGGGCGCGGCGGCTCGCCTCGAGCGCGGCATAGGCATCGGTCTTGGCATAGGGCATCTCGAGCGCACCACAATCGACATGGAACGACTTACAGACCTTGCTGACCAGATTCATGATGCGGCGGTCGCCCTTAAGCAGCTGCTGCTCGCCCTCGACCGTCACGACCGAAAGCCTACCGGCGCCGACGGATTCAAGATTGATGAAGAATACGCCGCGGAGCTTATCGCGATGCGAAGCCAAGAACGCCTTCATGCCGGCGCCATCACAATCCGAGGCACCCGTCGCCACAAACCAGATATCGTGACCGAGCAGTTCGTCATCTCCCATGGAGGCGACAGCCGAGAGCATGTCTTCGTCAGATGCGCCATCGGAAGACGTAGCGCCGCCCTTCCAGCCGTCGTTATCGTCCTCGAAGTTATCCCACGAGCCGATACCGCGGCCGGACTTCTTGGCATCGTAATCGTCTTCGACACCCAGCCAGTCGCTCATACTGTCCTGATCGTTTTTCTTTTTACGACCAAACAGACCGCCCAGACCGCGCTTGCGGGGCTTGGGCGCGGCCGAAGCGGGAGCCGAGATGGTCTCGAGCGGCTGCGCGCCCGACGCGACGGGCATGGAAGGTGCAACGGGCGCCGACGTGGGCTCGGGACCCTGCGCCGTCGCGAAGGGGTCATCGACCTGAGCCGAGGGGTCGGGAAGGTCGAACAGTGACGTGCGAGACGCAACGTTAGCCTGCTTCATCGACGGCAGCGACGGATCGGGAACCGAAGCCAACGGAGACGAGGAAGGTGCAGGCGACGGTGCCGACGACGGATCGGGAACATTCATCTGCGGGCGCGGCGTGGCCTGAGACGAAATCTGCGCCATGAGGGAATCGACCGTTTCGTCCTGAGCGGGGGCGACGTTGGCAACCGTGGAGCCAGAACCACCCGGAGTCGGCATGGTGAAAATCTGCGTGGAGTAAGGTCTCGACTCGTCCGTCTCGGGCGCCTCGGAAACCTCGGAGACCACAGCTGCCTCATCCTGCTCGACCTCGGCCGAATCGTTCTGCTCAACCGCTACGTGCTGCTCTTCCTCAGCACTGACCTCAACGACCTGGTCTTCGGCAGCATCCGGGACTTCAACCGCATCGGCGGTCTCGGCATCGTTTGCCACAGCGGCCTGATCATCGGAAGCCTCAAGGGGCTCAGCAATCGCGGTGCCCTGTTTTTCAAACGTTATCGTGGCATCGAACTGCGCGGCGTCGAACGACATGGTGCCATCAACGGGCTGCTGGGGCTCGAAAGACGTCGTCGCCTCAACAACATCAGCGGATGCCGGTTGCTGGGACTCAAAAGACGTCGTAGCTTCGGCAGCGTCGACGGCCACGGGCTGCTGAGCCTCGTTCTGTTCGAACTCCTGCGCCGCACGCTCACGCTCCGCCTCGGCTGCCTGCTGCTGAGCGATAGCCTCCTGCTCGGCAGCCTCGCGTGCGATGGCGCGCTTTTCCTCAAAGTCGTCGATGAATTTCTTGCCCTTTGCAAATGCACCCTTAAAGAAGCTGGAAGCACTGGCCCCAATCGAAGAGAAGGCGGATGCAATATCGGCATGGGGCGTCGCCGCGGGAATCTCGGCCGAGAAATCGGTATCACTCTCGTAAGACACGCGTCGCGGTTGCTCGGCATAATCATCGTCAGACTCGTCCGCGACGTCCTGCGCCGGCGCGGCGGGTGCCAGAATGTCCAGTCCCGCTGCGGGATCGATTGCAGGCATAGCCTCGGACTCCGCAACGGCAGGAGAAGCCGCAGCGGACCCGTCGTCCGCAACAGCGGCGGGTGCAGGTGCATCCGCGACGGGGGCAGGCTCGGGCTCGAATGTCGGCTCCTCGCCCTCCTCGTAATCGAGCGTACAGGACTCGGGAAGCATGCCGAGTGCGCGGATGGCATCCGAACCAAAGCGGATGTTGCCGGCGGCATTGCGATAGAGCTTAGGCTCAGGCTCGCTGGGCTCGACCACAACAGACTCCTCCGCCGACTCGGCAGCGGGGGCCTCGGCAGCGGGCTCTTCGACTTGGGCAGCCTGGTCCTGCGCCTCGGGCACGATATCGCCAATCAGCGTCTCGTCGGCAGGCGCACCCTCAAAGCCATCGATCTGCCCATCGAAAGCCTCGCCCTGTTCGGACTCGAACTGAGCATCGGGAGCAATCGGCTGGCCGAACTCGTCCTCCTCGTAGGTAGGCTCCTCATACTCGATGGTGTTGCCATAGTCGTTTTGCTGTTGGGCCGCGGCATACTCCGCTGCTGCGCGCGCCATCTCCTCGGCACGACGCTTCTGCTCCCCAAAATAGGTATCGAACGGAACATCGTCGGGAAACTCGTTCTCGCCCTGGAAGGGAGCAACGTTGTCCATAACACCGAGCATAGCGGCGACAGAAGACTTGTTGCACACCGCGCCGGACGTATAGGGAAGAATGTGGCGGTTAGAGATGATGTTTGCCGCGTTGGCAAGTGCAATGAGGGAAGCGAGGATCGCGACAATCCACAGCAGAACCTTGAGCGCGCCGGGGAGCGGCAGGATACGCAGGATGGCAACGGCAGCAGGGGCAACCGTGGCAACGGGCAACAGCTTGGCGATGAGCGCACGATACGAAGCATAAGGCTCGCGGGCGAGCAGCTCAGCACGGGGAGAGTCGTAGTGTGCGACAACGACCACCGGGCGGTTGCGCGGAGACGCGAGCGGGCCCGAGGCCTTGTGGTAGGCGATGACATTTTGGCTCACGCCCGTCTTGCCCAGGCGCGAAACCACGGGGTGGCCCGTGCGTTCGAGCACGTAAAGAACGGCGCCGACAATGGCCAGCAAGGTGCCGACCAAGCCGATACCGCCGCCGATGCCCATCAGCAGGGCGCCGGCAAACGCAAGAATACCGGTAACGGCAAATGCCAACCTACTGGGCGCCGGGGCATTGAACTCCTGAACCTCGGGGTCAAAGCCGTGGTTGCGGAAGATCTGAGCGATATCCTCGGCAGCCAAGCGCTCTTCTTCGCTGCATGCTGGCGTAATGCCGGTGTTCTGCAGCAGGTGGTTAATATAGTTCTGGGTGTTCGCCATGTGCGCTCCACATCCATAATCCGACAAATAGGCCCAATGCATGCACATTAGAACCGTATATAGTCGAAAGTATACCCCGAGCGAGCGCAAACGACCGAATTCGGGCCATCTTAACGTCCCGAGCGGACAAGGATATAGCCTAATCTCCATATCGGACTAGAATCATGGCAGCAAACCATCTTCTCATGCGAGGACTCTATGACGGCAAGCGACGCGACCACGACAATTAAAAAGGGGAATTCGGAGCCCAGTTTCGATAAAACGGCTCAGCGCATCCTCAATCTTTTCTTTGTGCTCAACAGCTCCCCCGAACCGCTGACGACCGAGCAGATCGTCTTGGATTCTGACCTGGGATATGGCTCGGGCAATATCGACTCGGATAAGCGCAAGTTTCGGCGCGATCGTGACAAACTGCTCGAACGCGGCATCTTAATCAAGGAGGTTCGCCCCGCCGGCGCGCAGGAGACCGAGGAAAGCTCATGGACAATCGACCGCGAGCACACGTTTGCGGCAGGCGGCCTCATCACCGCAGACGACGCCGATATCCTGCTCAACGCTATCGACCAGACAATAGCGGCCGGCTCATCCACTTTTGCCGCGCCGCTTGCCGATATTCGTTCCAAGATTGCCTACCTCACCGGCAGGACGACGGCGGACGAAGCACCGATCCGCCGCTCTCCCACCGTCGATGCGGTATGGAGCGCCTTTGCCGAGCGATGCGCGCTGCGATTTTTATATCAGAACGGACGCGGTGAGCAGAAAGAGCGTACCGTCTGCGTCTACGGCATGTTCGAGCGCGAGGGCGTTGCGTACTTCTGCGGCCTCGACAATGCCACCGACGACATCAGGACATTCCGCTGCGACCGTATCGTTCGCGCTTGGCGTCCTTCGAAGGCCTACGCCATCCCTGCAGACTTCAATCTCAACGACTACCTGTTCTTTGAATTCGATTTTGCCGACCGCCCGCCCGTTGCGGCTACGTTCTCGTTCGCCCCGCAGACGCAGATCGATATGATCAACGGCCTCACGCGCGGGCGAGGTGAGCTCGCACACACCGATTCGGGATGGACTTGGACCGTTGACGTGCGCGATCTTGAAGCCGCCGCCTCATTTTGCATGGCCCACGCCATGGACGGCATGAGGCCCATGGCCCCCAAATCGCTCAAGCAGGCGTGGAACCACCTCATTGAAAGGACGGTGCACGAGCATGCCCGTGCGTAAACTCACCAGCGAGCAGAGGCTCTCGCGCGCCATCGACATCATGGAGGCCCTCTACGCCGCCGGCGAGAGCGGCATGACACGAACCGAGATTTGCAGTCGCTTTGACATCACGGGGGCGTCGCTCGACGAGATTCTCGAGATCGTCTCGACGCTCGCGGACCGAGAATCGGGTGCGCGTATCATCTGCGAATGCCACGGCGAGCGCGTGGTCCTCACCGGTGACGCCGGGCGTGTACTACCGCTGCGCCTGAGTGCCGCCGAGGGCGCTGTGCTCAACCACGAACTTGAATCGTTGGGGATCGAGCCCCAGGCGGCGGCTCGAATTCGACATGCTCTTCTACCCGAAGAGCTCGGCTATAACCAGCACGTCTTTGACACCGTCAACCACGGGTCGCACTGGCAGCAGCTGAGCTGCGCCATTCAGGACGGCGTTCGCTGTCGTATCTCGTATCGCTCGATGGACGATGCGCGGCCACGCGAGCGTCTGGTCGACCCCTTGTGCATTGCAGCAAACGGCGACCAAACATATCTGATTGCCTGGGACATCGCGGTCGATGAGCAGCGCACCTATCGCATGGATAAAATCGAGGGACTCGCCTTGACGGAAGACTCCGTCGTGCCTCACGCACCGGACGTTGCATCCCTCCACGATTCCCTTGCCCGGACGCAGCGTAGCGCAAAGCTCTTGATGCCATTCGATATGGCGGAGCATCTGGACTGGGCCGGCATCACCCTAATCGAGCGCAGCGGGACAGACATGGCAACGGTAACCGTACATTACGGCTCCGAGCGTTGGCTGCTGAGCCAGATAATCGCAGCGGGCGGAGCCATCCGCATCTTGGATGACCCCGCCCTGTCAAAGCGTCTGTGCGATATGGCAAAAACCCTCGTCTGTCCGCTTTAGCGCCGCCGCTCGTGGCGTGCACGCCACAGCTGTAGATAGTGCCCGATCTGCGCCGATTCGATGCGCTGGTAGGAGCTCGTGGGCAGCGACGTTAAGAACTTCTTTCCGTAGCCCTTCGTCACCAGGCGAGGATCCGCCAAGATCAGCACACCGCTATCGGTCGACGAGCGAATCAAACGCCCCGCGGCCTGCTTAACCTCGAGCACAGCCTCGGGCAGCGAATAGCGTGCCCAGGCGCGATCTTCACGCAGATTACGCTCGCACGAGAGCGGGTCCGTGGGGCTCGAGAACGGCAACTTGGGGATGATGACGCAGCGCAGCGTCTCGCCGCTGGCATCAAACCCCTCCCAGAAGGCCTTGAGCGCAAAGAGCGACGAGGTCGGCTCGTTGATAAAACGGTCCCGCAGACGGCGCGGGGACGAATTTCGCTGCTGGCAGTTAAGCTCCAGGCCTGCACGGGCCATCTTGGGCTCAACGCGGGCGTATAGGTCCTCCATGTCGCGCCGATTGGTGAACAACGTGAGCACCGATCCGCCCATGGCAAGATGGGCGTCGACCAGCACGCGCTCGAGCGCCGTAAGATAGCTCTCACGATCGCGCGGATCGGGGATATCGCCCGCAACGACTACAGCCATGTTCGAATCGAAGTCGTAGCTCGAGTCCAAGTGCAGCGATGAGGATGTTGAAGCACCGATGCGATCGAGGCCGACCGCATGGTTAAAGTGTTCAAAGCTTTTGGACACCGTCATGGTCGCCGAGGCAAAGATAGCCGTGTGAACCTCGGGCAGCCACTCGGTTGCCAAGGCCTCGCCAATGTCGATGCGCTCTGCGGTCATTGACTCTCCGCCGGCACGCAGCCTGCGATTGACCTGCAGCGAATACACGTAGTGTTCATCGGTACCATCAATGATGAGTTTTAGGTTCTCGGCCAGCTCATGCAGGCGGCGCGAGATATCACCCAGGTCGACAACAACCTCTGGCTTGTCGGCGGCGACGGCTTGCACCAGCGCGTCGACGCTCTTGTCAGCTTGTTCCAATGCGTCGATGCCAGTGTAGGCCGACTGTAAGAAATCATGCCAGTCGTCAGATTCGCGCAGCTCGGGGCCAATCCATAGATTGGCATTGTCATAGCCCCCACGGGCACGGCGACCGAGCTCGCGAACGCCATCGAACACGCCGGCGATCGCCATGCTCGCGCGCGCAACCGTCGACGTCGCCTTGGCGGTAAGGCCCAGATAGAGCGTAGAGCCCTCGGAGGTTGCCAAATCACGGGAAACCTGGCTTAGCGCGCCGGTGCTCGAGCCACCCAGACGCTCGAACAGGACGCGTGATTCGTCCGCCGACACCACACGCGCCCACTGACGGCGCGCCTCGCGCTCGATGGAATGGGCCTCGTCGATTACCCAATGACGAATCGGCGGCAAAATCCTGCCCTCGGCCGCGACGTTGCGGGACAGCAGGGAATGGTTGGTGACCACCACATCGGCATGCGCCGCACGACGGCGAGCGCCGTGGACCAAACATTTATCAGGGAAAAACGGGCAGAGGCGACGAGCACACTCGCGCGAGGCCGTCGTAAAGTCGGGACGGTTGACGCTGCGCCACCGAATGCCGAGCGAGTCAAGGTCGCCATCGGCTGATTGGCAGACGTACGCCATAATGACCGCGACCGCCGTGAGCGTGTCCGCCGGATCGCGCTTGGTGGTAATCTCGACCTGGCCGCGGCTCATGCGCTCGAGCTTGCGCAGGCACGGATAGTGGTCATACCCCTTGAGAGCGCAAAATGACAGACCACCGTCCAGTTGCTCCGCAAGTTTTGGCAGCTCATGGTACATGAGCTGGTCGGCAAGATTGTTCGATTTGGTCGCAATACCAACCGTGATGTTGTTACGGCGTGCTGCCTCGGCAAAAGGCACCAGATAGGCCATCGATTTGCCGACGCCTGTGCCTGCCTCAATTACTCGATGAGTGCCCGTGACCAGCGCATCGCGGACCTCGAGCGCCATCGCGATCTGCTCATCACGCGGCTCGTAGGTGGGATACATGCGATTGACCAGGCCACCTGGTGCATAGTCTGCCTCGATCTCCTCACGACTCGGCATCTTGAGAACCGGCAGCTCATCGGCGTCCACCCGATCGTCGGCGCGATCGGCCTTGAGAACGTCAGCACGAGCGGCGCTGAGAGAGAAGATGGAACCAGGGTTCTGCCCTGCCAAGAATGAGAAGATAGGACGATAGGACCAAGGCACGTCCGGATGCATGTCGGCTAGGCGCGCCATGAGGCCCTGGGGCAAGTCGGTGAGCGCCACGAGCAACACGCGCCATACGCCACACAGGGCGTCGACGTCGGCATTGGCACGGTGTGATACCGAGTCGCAGCCAAACAGATCGGCCATAAAAGACAGCTTGTGCGAGGCCAGGCGCGGAAGCGCGATGCGCGACAGCGCCAGCGAATCGATCCAAATATCGCTCACGTTGACGCCGCCTTTGACCGACTCGATAAACGAGCGGTCGAACGTGGCGTTGTGTGCGATCACCGGGCAGCCACCGACAAAATCGGCGAGAGCGGCGACGGCCTCAACCGCCGACGGGGCATCTGCCACATCGGCATTTGTAATGCTCGTGAGCTCGGTAATCTCGGCGGGAATCAGCTGTTTGGGATGCACGAAGGTATCGAAGCGGTCGATGACCTCGCGGCCCGAAAGACGGGCCGCCGAGATCTCGATCAGCTCGTTGTCCTGCACCGAAAGACCCGTGGTCTCGGTATCGAGGACAATCACATCTTCCTCGATAAGGCCGAAGGACTGCGTTTTGGCGCGGTCAGCAAGCGTGGCATAGGAGTCGATGACAAACTGCGGCGTTCCTGACGAAACCGCGTCCTCGATTAGCATGCAATGCCCGCTCGACGAAGGCCCATACGGATCAGGCTGTCACAGACCTGCGGGAACGTCATGTCGTCGGTGTGGCGGATCTCATCCGGATACAGCGACGTATCGGTCATGCCGGGAATGGTATTGGTCTCGAGGATAACGGGGCCGTCCTCGCTCACAATAAAGTCGCTGCGCGAGATACCCAGGCAACCGAGGGCCTTGTGAGCGGCACAGGCAAGTTCCTGAGCGCGAGCGTAATTCTCGGGTGAAATCTGCGCCGGAATGCGATGGATATCCGTAGGGTCGACATACTTCACGTCCAGATCGTAGAACTCGCAGTCCTCGGGCTTACGAATCTCGACAATCGGCAGGGCGCGTACGTCATCTTCGCCGTATACGCCGACGGTGATCTCGGTACCCTCGATGCACTTCTCGACCAGCACTTTGTCGCCGTACTCAAACGCCTTGGCGATTGCCGCGGGCAGCTCGGAGGGCTCATGGACCAGGGAAATGCCATAGCTGGAACCGTTGACGGCCGGCTTCACAAAGCAGCGCTCGCCACAAACCTCGACGATATGATCGATATCGACTTCATCGCCCACCTCGAGCGCAAGGCCGGGGGCAATGGGAATGCCCGCCTTGGCGTATAGGAGCTTAGAGACCTCCTTGTCGGCACCGCAGGCGCTGGCAAGTACGCCCGAGGCCGTGTAGGGGATACCCAGGGTCTCCATGGCACCCTGCATGGCGCCATCCTCACCGCCGGCGCCGTGCATGGCGATAAATGCCACATCGAATCCGCCGGTCGCCATGGTTACCATAAAGTCATCAGCGGCCGTGTCAAGCAGCTCCACCGAGGTGTAGCCGGCTTCCTTCAGTGCCACCACAACGTTCTTTCCCGAATCGAGCGAGATCTCGCGCTCGGCGGAATGACCGCCCGCCAAGACCGCTACGTGCATGTTCTCTAGGCTTTTACCCGGCATGGGCAGACTCCTCCTCTATAATTTCTGCAGCTGATACCATATTGTAGCGATACCCTCTACGTTTCCCCAAAATCGAAAGGCTTCCATGAATCCCAGGACTAAATCTCAGGACATTCGCGACTTGAGCCAAAACGATATTCGCGAGCTCGTGGCCGAACTTGGCCAGCCCGCCTTCCGCGCGAAGCAGCTCATCGAATGGGTCTTTGAGAAGAACGTTTGTTCGTTTGACGATATGACCAACCTCCCCAAGGCTTTCCGTGAGCAGCTTAAAGAGGCTTTTGCCTTTGATACGCCGACTGAACTCACCAAGCAGGTTTCCAAAGATGGCTCGCGCAAGTATCTGCTCGAGTACCACGATGGCATTTCCGTCGAGACTGTCGGCATGCCCCGTCGTAACAAGCTTTCCGTCTGCGTTTCCACCCAGGCAGGCTGCGGCATGGGCTGCGCCTTTTGCGCTACCGGTCTCAACGGCCTCAAGCGCTCTCTGACCGCTCAAGAGATCGTCGACCAGGTGCTTCATGTATCCAACGACTTTGGCGAGCGTGCCACAAGCGTTGTCTTCATGGGCCAGGGCGAGCCGTTTGCCAACTACGACGAGGTTCTCAAGGCACTGCGTATCCTCAACGATCCCGATGGCATCGGTATCGGCGCTCGTCACCTCACCGTCTCTACCAGCGGCGTTATTCCCGGTATTCGCAAATTTGCCGATATCCCCGAGCAGTTCACTCTTGCCGTTTCCCTGCATTCCGCCATCCAGTCGACGCGCAATAAGCTCATGCCCGGTGTTAAGAAATACACGCTGCTTCGCCTTCACGAAGCGCTTCAGCTCTACACCGAGAAGACTGGCCGCCGCCCGACCTATGAGTATGCCATGATCGAAGGCGTCAACGATACGAATCCCGAGATGCAGGCGCTCTGCGACTTCTGCGAGGGAACGCTGTGCCACGTTAACCTGATTCAGCTTAACGACATCGAGGGCAGCCCGCTCAAGCCGTCGCCGATTCATAAGGTTGAGGATCTTCAGCGTCGTCTTGAGTCCCGTGGCATCGAGACCACGATTCGTAACTCCCGTGGTAACGATATTGACGCCGCTTGCGGACAGCTGAAACAGCGCTTCAAAGTTCAGAAGAACGCATAGGGGAGTCGCACTCCAAAACGTTTCATGTGAAACATCGGACGGCCCCTGTTGCAGGATATGCAACAGGGGCCGTTTCATTTATTGACCTCAATTTTGGACCGCTGCTAGCTTCCCCATTGTTTAGTGACAAAATAAGCGGCCCTTGTCTCATGAATGAACTGCACCCCAAAACTTGGACGGCTTAAATAAGAACTACGCCGCAAGGGGCTGGTTCCGGAACTCCTCCGGGGTCAGCCCCTTCAGTTTAACCTGCCTTCGCCTCGTGTTCCAGTGGGCGACGTACGCGTCCAGGTCCGCCTTGAAGGACTCGAAGTCGGGCCATGTCCTTCCCCGGAAGAACTCGTCCTTCATGTGGCCGAAGACCTGCTCGGTGGCGCCGTTGTCGATGCAGTTGCCTTTTCTGGACATGCTCTGGACGATCCCGGCTTCCTTCAGCCTCCCGCACCATGCGGCGTGCTGGTACTGCCAGCCCATGTCGCTGTGAAGCACCGGCGTCGCGCCCTCGGGCATCTTCGCCAGCAGCTGGTCGAGCAGCTCGGCCTGCTGCGCCATGTCCGGGCTGGCCGACGTCGACCACGCGACTATCTCCTTGCTGCCGAAGTCGTATACCGGCGCGAAGTAGGCCTTGCCCCAGGGCTGCTTGAACTCGGTGACGTCGGTGCCCATCTTCTGCCACGGCCCGTCGGCGGCGAAGTCGCGCCCGATGACGTTCTCGAACGTCTCGCCCACGACGCCCCTGTACGAATTGTACCTATGGTAGTCGGTCTCGCGGCGGATGCCGCAGCGGACCCCCATCTCCCGCATCATCTTGAGCACGGTCTTGTCGGCTATGCGCGCGCCCAGCTCGGCGCGCAGGCACATGGCGACCTGGCGGTGGCCGCACCCGTTGGCCGTGCGCGAGAAGATCTCCGCCACCGCGTCCCGCAGCTCCGGGCGCGTCGGCCTGGCCGGGTGCGACAGCGCGTAGTAGTAGCTGGACCGGGCCAGGCCGGCGCATTCCAGCAGGCTCCCCAGCTTGCACCCCTCCGCGCGCAGGGCGCTCACGGCCTCGACCTTCGCCCTGGTCAGAGCCCGTCCCTCTCGACCAGGGCACGCAATTTTTTTAGGTAGGCCACCTCGGTCTCGAGCCTTCGGCAGCGCTCCTCGAGCTCCTGCTCGCGGGTGCGCTCGCGCGGCCTGGGGCCGGACCCCCTCGGCCTGCCCCTGGGCTTGGGCCTGAGCGCCTCGGCGCCGCCCTCGCGGTAGAGCGCGCACCATCTCTTGAGCGGCGCCAGGGACATGACCCCGAACGCCTTCATGGCGTCCTGCTTGCCCATGCCGCCGTCGAGCACGGCCGAGGCGGCGGCGACCTTCTGCTCGTATGTGTACCTGGTCTGCTTGCCGTCCATGGATAGCAGCACCTCGCTTCCGAACGACCGGTATACGTAGAGCCATTGTCTCACGGTGTTGCGCGGGACCGACAGCGCCTTCGCCGCCGACTCGAAGCCGTGCCCTCGCTCGAAGAGCCCGATCGCCGCCTTCCTGGCCTCGATGTCGTGTTTCACCCTCAAGTCGACACGCATAAAAAGCCTCCCATTTCTCGTGTCCAAGAAATGGGAGGCAGTTCA
>DBGAQS010000017.1:0-37470 GCA_048434495.1 Collinsella sp.
CTCGGGGCGCTACGGCGAGTACTACCGGGCCTGCAGGGCACGGGGCATGGGGCACGGGCGGGCGCTCAAGGCCGTCGCGAGGAAGCGGCTCAGGGCGATATACGCCGTGATGCGCGACCGGGTGCCCTACCGGGAGTAGCCCCGACGGTTGACAAAACTATAGGAACACCCAATGAGTACCCAATGAGTAAGCAAAGGGTGCGACGGAATGGCTCCCCTTGGCAGCTTGAAGCCGTCATGCAGGAACCATTCCGTCGCAGCCTAATGAAAGGGACTGGGTTGTAAATGTTGGAGAAGAGCCGTTAGCGCCCGGGGGCCAGGATCACCAGCGCGTCGTGCTCAAAGGGATGCTGCGCCACGCGCACGGTGCCGTCACCGTTGTCACGGACGGGCAGCTTTGCGATGCGCTTGTCCTCCATGTCGAGGACCGTCGCCGTCCAGCCACGCGCGCCGTCGAGCTTAAACTTGAGCGCCGTGGTACGCGGCAGGTACGCGACGATGCGATCGCCAACGCGCGCCACACGGATGGACTCGCGCGCGTCGTCGAGGAGCTCCTGCGCCGGAACCACGGCAAGTGCATCGTCGGCAGCCGTAGCGCCTAGGGCGGCAAGCACGTGCTCGATCGCGCCAAAGTCCCACACACCCGCAAACTGCAGGCACTCTTGCCAGCGGAAGGGCATGTCAAAGCCCTCGCCCAGGACCGAACCCTGGCTGCGCGATGTTTGCCAGTTCCACACGCCGTGTGCGCCATAGGTCACGCCGGCACTGGCGCCGGCAAGAATCGACGACCATACGCTCGCGCGGCAATCCTGCGCGGTAAAACGCCAGAAGACGTTGCGCGACGCACCCATCTGCTCGTAGCAAGGCTCGGAGTTGACCATCGGCTTTTTGGGATAGTTGGCGATAAAGTCCTGCGGCAGACGCCATGCCTCGGGCTGGCCCTCGTAGTTGTGGCCGGGCTGGAACATATAAAAGTCCAGACGGTCCAGATACTGCGCCGGAATGGTGCGGTTACCGCGGTTGATATGCATGGTGCGCAGTGCCTCGGGCGCGCGCTTGACGACCTCGTCGAGGGCGTCCTCGTAATAGGCGATCGCCTCGTCGCCGGCAAAGTCGGTATCGCCCGCCACCACGTAGACGGGGTCGAACTCGCCCAGGTTCTCGACGACGCGGGCAACGTGGGCGCGAACCTCCTCACGCGGCATAATCTCGGCACCGCAACGCTCGGCGATCTTGGCACCCCAGGTACCGGGCACGTAGTTGCACCACATGAGCACGAGCGCCGGACGAATGCCGTGCTCGACGGCCGCGCGGCACATGGCGGCGGCACGATCCCAATACGCCTGGTTGGGGCAGGACCAATCAAAGTGCACGCCATCCTCGCTGGCATAGGGCCGAATGCCCAGGTCGGGACAGCAGCGATCCCACTGCGGCAACGTGTTGATCTGCAGCACGTTCATGCCCTGCTCGGCACGGCGGGTCAGGTAGTAATCCCAGTCGTTCTCGGCGATGCTCGTAAATGCGCTCCAGCACGTATCGGCAAACCAGAAGAACGGTTTGCCCTCGCACAAAAAGCCGTCCTGGCGACCGTTGGCGGTCAGCTTTCCCAAACTCATCTGCATGTCCTTTCGTTTGATAAAGGATTTGCGAACCGCCGGGGGCTTTCGCGATAACCCCGCGCGAAAGCCCCCGGCGCTTGGCAAACCCTCGCGGGCGAATCTCACCCGCCTCCATCAGTCTACCTTGCAAGAAGGGCCCCGCCGGGCTTACGCCTGACGGGGCCCTGTCGTGTAGGTGAGGTCTTATGCGACCGAACGGTTTGGCCTTAGGCCTCCATCTCGGCGAGCTCCTCCTTGGAGAAGCCGGAGACAAAGACGACGGCAGCGGCGATGACAAAGGAGATTGCCATACCAACGATAGCCCAGACGGTGTTCATCTGGCCACCCTGCAGGTAGTTGGTGAAGACCAGGAAGTTGGAGGCACCGCCTGCGAGGTAGTAGGTAACACCCATGAGGCCGGAGAACACAGCGCCGATAGCACCGCCGATGAACATGCCAAACATGGTGCGACGGAAGCGCATGAGGATACCGAAGAGCGCGGGCTCGGTGACGCCGCCGGCGATGGCGGAGATGACGTAACCGATGGCGAGAGACTTCTCGTCGGGGTTCTTCATCTTGAGGAAGGCACCGAAGGCGCAGCCCCAGACAGCGGCCATAGCGCAGTTGGTGGAAACGAAGACGAAGGGATCGTAACCGGCAGCGATGATCTGAACCTGGGCGAGCAGGATGACGGGCATGTGCATGCCGCAGACCACGAAGAGCTGCCAGAAGGCGCCGAGGATGGCCATGACGATCAGGATGCCGATGCCGCCAAGGTCAGCAAGGCCGAAGAGGGCGTTGGCGATCAGCGTACCGATCTCGTTGCCGATCGGAGCGAGGACGATGAAGGCAATGGGGATCGTGACGATCATGGTGCAGAACGGCGTGAAGACCGTGGACAGCACGTCGGGCATAACCTTCTTAAAGAACTTCTCGATGAAGTACAGGACGGGCACCGAAAGGATGATCGGCAGGACGGACTGCTGGTAGTTGGCAGCGGCGATCTGGATGCCGTAGACGGAGATGATTCCGCCGCCCTCCTGGGTGGCGACGCTCACCACGGAAGGAGCCATGAGGGCGCCACCGAGCAGCATGCCGAGCACCGGGCTGGCGCCGAGCTTCTTAGCCGCGGCATAACCCAGGTAGATGGGGATAAAGGTGAACGTGGCCTCGTACAGCGTGGTGTAGAGGAACGTATAGGTCGGGTCGTCGGCCGAGAGCACACCGAGCATGGTGGGGCCGAGGACGGCCGCGATGGTACGGAACAGACCGCCGGCCATGAGCAGCGGGATGAGCTGGGTCATGGAGCCCGACAGATAGTCGAGGATGATATTGGGCAGGTTCTTGAGCTCGAACTTCTCCTTGGGAGCATCGAGGTTCTCGTTGACGGCCTCACCCTGCTTGACACCGGAGATGGCGACGAACTCGGCGAGCACCTTGGGCACGTTCTGGCCGATGATGACCTGGAGCTGGCTGCCGGCAAACTGGCAACCCAGAACACCCTTGACCTTCTTGATCTTCTCCACGTCGGCCTTGCTGTTATCCTTGAGCGTCAGACGCAGGCGCGTCATGCAGTTGGTGGCAACGGAAACATTCTCCGCACCGCCCACGAGCTCGAGGACATCGGTGGCAATCTGCTTGTTATCTACTGCCATGGGACCCCTCCCCATATCTTCGTGTGCCAGCCCCCTTGGGCTTAGGCACGCCTTTGGCCCGGCGACTATAACCCCTTACGGTTGCCGGACCCTTGGATACGCTTTTGTAAACAAGGTGTTTACTGAACGTTTACTGGCTTTAGTTTACACGGAGCGCCGAATTTATGGCAATTTTGCCGTCTACAGTCCGGTGAACGGTAGGAAATCGGGGGTGAACGTATTTGAATGGCGGGAGATGGTCTCTTTGACCCTCTATTGATATATAGCCATTTACGTGGGATTTTATTTTGATGAACACCTCACTGATCTGTTAACTCATCAACAGAATCCCTGCTAGAAGCTAGTAAACATATGTTTAGTAGTTCACGACGTGTTCAATTTTGCCGTTTACCGAGTTCATCTGGTTATTCTTCAATTCTAGATTACACTAAACATGTTTAGTTTGTATTGCCGCAGATGCCAGGCATTCGCGGCGCAAGGGAGACAGCTCATGGAACTCAAATTGTGTACCTACGCAACCGTCACCACCTTGGGCGACTTTGGCCCCTGGATCAGCAAGGTCGTACTCGACCTGCCCTGCACCGTGCGCGCCAACGACATCGACGCGAACACCTTCCATATATATGTAGAGCGTCACGAGCGCTCGGGCGATGTTCTGATGCGCAAGGAACGCGGCGCCGACCATGCCGCGCCCTCCGTGGGTTACATCGACATTCTCGCCGCATATCCGTGCGACGAGAACGGACGTAAGCTCGCCGTGGGCACCCATGTGGCGCTCGAGGTCGCCGAGCAGCGCCTGACCAAAAAGATCGAAGGCGGCGTCATGGGCTCGCGCATGCTCGATGACCAGTTGCACATCACGCAGCTCGCGGCTCTTCCCGGCAACGACGGCGACGATCCCACCTGCGGCCTGGTCTTCGACACCTGCCGTGGCGATATCTGCCCTGCGCTCAAAGGCTGGAGCAACGACACGCAAAAGACCGCCGTCGACGGTATCGCGCTCGAATACGGCTTCTTTGAGCCCAGCTTTAAGGCCGAGGACTCGGCATGCTTCAACCCCTTTGCGCCCGAGGCCACGGCCGTGCCCCAAAAGGCACCGCTCGTGGTGTATCTGCACGGCGCCGGCGAGGGCAAGGGCGCCACGCAGGGCGAAGGCGCCACGCGCGCCTATATCGGCAACCGCGTGACGGCCATCAGCCAGGCGCAGATCCAGCGCTACTTTGGCGGCTTTGCCTGGGTGCTCGTACCGCAGTCGCCCACGTTTTGGATGGACAACGGCGTCGAGCAGCTTGGTCACTCCAACCAGAGCATCTACTCCCCCGTGCTCAAGGCACTTATCGATGAGTTTGTCGCCGAGCATGCCGACCGCATCGACACCGACCGCATCGTGGTCGCCGGTCTTTCCAACGGCGGCTTTATGACCCTGCGCCTGTGCGCCGACTACCCCGATTTCTTCGCCGCGGGCCTTCCCTGCTGCGCCCCGTGGTACAACGCCACGGACGAGGACGTGGCCGCGCTCGCCAAGACGCCGCTGTGGTTTACGCACTCCAAGGGCGACGAGCTCGTGTCACCGCAACAGACCGTGCTGCCGCTCACGGCGCGCCTGCGCGATGCCGGCGCCAACGTGCACCTCACCTACTTTAGCCATGTCGAGGACCTGACCGGCGTGTATCGCGAGGCCGACGGCTCGGCCAAGAAGACGTTCAACCACGGCGTGTGGATCCACCAATTCAACGACCTGTGTTATCAAGACTTCGACGGGGGCAACGTACTCATCGACGGCGAGCCGGTGGGCTGCTGGGAGTGGTCGGCCAGGGTCGACCGCTAAGCCCTCCCATCGCGGGGACCGGGGTTTAGTCTTGCCTTGCGCGTAACTGGCTGAATTGATTTTGATTGGAGCTGTTCCTATGTCCCAGAAGTTGACTCGGGTGATTGTTACCACTGATATGGAAGTCGATGATATGAACTCACTAGTTCATTTGGCTCTGTATCTCAACTTGCTTGATGTTCAGGCTGTGGTGTATACGGCTTCGCAGTATCACTTTCTTGGGGATGGGGTTCATACGCTCGGCGAGGTGAATTCGCATTGGCGGACCAAAGGGCGGCGCTCTTATGAGTGGGCTGTTGTGCCTCATGAGCCCGATCCGCTAGCCGGCGAGCTTCGTGAGTATCGGCCGTTTCCCGAGCATTGGATTGAGAGTCTCTGGAGTAATGAATATGCCCAGGCTTGGCCGCAGTTGCAGGCAAATGCGGCCGCTGCCGGTGAGCCGCCGTTTCCCACGCCCGCCCAGATGATCGAGCGCACCTTTGTGGGAAATGTTGCCTTTGAGGGTGATGTGACTGAGGAAACTGAGGGGTCTCGCGTAATTGCGCAGGCGATTCTGGATGATGATCCGCGTACGTTATGGTTGCTCAGCTGGGGTGGTATGAATACGATCGTTCGCGCCCTCATGAGTATTGCCGAGCGCTATCGCGCCACGCCCGAGTGGCCCGCCGTGCAGCAGCAGGTCTATCAGAAGGTGCGCGTGATGGGCGTTGCCGATGGCGTGGGACAGGACAACTCGTGGCTCGACCATGGGCGCGAGCTCTTTCCCGAGCTCATCTTTTGGCGTACGCCCTATATGTATGGCAACTATTTCGACGCCAAAACAGCTCAGCCCGATACGCTGCCGCTGTTTAAGGCTCCCTGGCCCGAGCAGAATCTCACGCAGGGCAACGGCCCCCTCATGGCACGCTATATGCTCTATGGCGATGGTAAGGTCTACGAAAACGAGCCTGAGCGCTTTCAGTTTGGCAAGCATGCCCGTCTGGATTGGGGCCTGGAAGGCATGCCCGCGATGCAGTTTGAGCGCGGCGATTTTATGGCCGAAGGCGACAGCATGACCTATATTCCGCTGCTGCCGTTTGGCCTGCGCGGTATCGACGACCGCGGCTTCGATACGCTGCTGGGACGCATGTTTTTTGATGGGCATCCCGATGCGAACGCGCCCGCCGGTTTTGCCTCCATCGGCACGCCCGCAGACGACAATCTCAATCCCTATCTGCGTGCCTATCAGGAAGACTTTGCCGCCCGCGCGCAATGGTGTGCCCATGATCCGGCCATCTGCTCGCATCCGGCGCATGTTGTCGAGGTCACTGCCGACCGCAGCGCCACAGCCGGCGAGCGCGTCAACCTTACAGCGACCATCGTCGACCCCGACGGCAAGGGCTTCGATGCACATTGGGATGTGGCCGTAGACCCATCGAGCTATGCAGGCGTCCAGGACCTGTCGATGTGGCAAGAATGCACGGTAGACACCGCTTTCATCGTGCCCGCCGACGCGCGGCCCGGCGACCGCCTTGTGCTCACCCTCACCGTCCAGACGCGCGCCGAGCGCCCCTGCACCCGCTACGCCCAAATCGCCGTAACCGTGGCATAGCAAGGGCGGCGCCCACATTCGGCAGCCGCCGCATTCGGCAAAGAGTGTCCCCAGGCGTCAAACGAGCGGGGATTTTTGGACACCCAAACAACGAGAGCGGACAATCTCCCACTTTGAGCCCACAAGCAGGCCAAAAATGGGAGATTATCCACTCTCGTTCTGCGAGCACTCATTGGGGACGTACTTAAATGAGTAGTTTCACTCATTTAAGTACGTCCCCAATGAGTAGGAAAAATGGGCCATGTGTCCCAGTTGTGGAGACTCGTTGAGCCGTCTGGGTATCGTGAAAGGCTGCGCACTCCCCCATCATCAAAAGTGACACACGCTACCAGTTGATGGGAGGCAGCCATGGGCTTCTTTGACAAGATGTTCGAGAAGAAAGAGTGCGCGATTTGCGGTACCGAGCTGGGACTTCTAGGTAAGACAAAAATCAATGAAGGCTACCTGTGCAAAGAGTGCGCCGGCAAGCTCTCCCCCTACTTTCACGGCTATCGCTCCAGCACCGCGGACGATATCCGCGAGCAGCTCGCCTACCGCGAGGCCAATGCCGAGCGCCTGGCGTCGTTCAACCCCACGCGCACGCTTTCTGCCGGGCGCACCAACATCATGCTCGACGAGGACGCGGGCCTGCTGATCATTACCTCGCAGAGCCGCTGGCGCGACGCCAATCCCGACATCATCGAGTTCTCGCAGGTACTCGGCTGCGATATGGATATCGACGAGCATCGCACCGAGATCTATCGCGAGACCAAGGACGGCGAGCGTGAGAGCTACAGCCCGCCGCGCTACGACCTGGATTACGATTTTAATCTGACCATCCACGTCAACACGCCGTACTTTACCGAGATCAACCTGCGCGTGAACGACTCCACCATCGATCAGCGCGGTTCCATCGAATACCGCGAGGCCAAGCGCCAGGCAACCGAAGTTCGCGACGCGCTGGTACAGCTGCGCCAGGAGACGCGCGACAGCGTCGTGGCCGCCAAGGCCCCCAAGACCGCGGTCACCTGCCCCTTCTGCGGTGCAACCACCATTCCCGATGCCAGTGGGCGCTGCGAATACTGCGGCGGCGCCATCGGCGCATAGCCTCCGGCACGGAAAGGACCGATCATGGCCTTTGAGAGCGTCAACTATCAGTGCCCCGCGTGTGGCGGTCCCCTTCACTTTGCCAGTGCCGAGCAAAAGCTCGTCTGCGACTACTGCGATTCGCGTTTTGAAGTCGAAGAAGTCGAGGCCCTCTATCGCGAGCGCCAGGACAAGGCAGATGCCAAAGCCGATGCCGCAGCCGCGGCCCCCAAGCCTGCTGTCGACGATGCCGTGCAGGAGCTGGCTCAAAACGCCGGCTACATCTGCTCGTCATGCGGCGCCGAGCTGGTCTCGGACGGCACTGTCGCCGTTACCACCTGCCCATACTGCGGCAACTCCGCCGTGGCACCCGGCCAGCTCTCGGGCGACTTCTCACCCGACCTGGTGATTCCGTTTAAGCTCGGGCGCGACGATGTCATGGCCGCGCTCAAAGACCACTACAAGGGCAAGATCCTGCTGCCCAAGAGCTTTGTCACCGGCAACCACATCGACGAAGTCCAAGGTGTCTACGTGCCGTTTTGGCTCTACGGTGCCCACGTGGACGGCGAAGTGCACTTCGATGCGACCAACGAGACTGTAACCGAGGAATCCGACCGCACCGTCACGACCACCGACCACTACGACGCCTACCGTAAGGGCAATATCTCGTTTGAGCGCGTGCCCGTCGACGGATCGTCCAAGATGCCCGACGGCCATATGGACGCCATCGAGCCGTTTGACTACGACGCGCTGCGCCCGTTTTCGGTCGCGTATATGCCCGGCTACATCGCCAACCGCTACGACGAAGATTGCGAGACCTGCAAGGCACGTGCCGAGCGCCGCATGGAGGAGAGCACGATCTCGGCCCTGCGCGAGACCGTCGTCGACGAATATGACGACGCCACGGTCGAAAGCAAGCAGCTCGACTACACCTGGGAAGACAGCGACTACGCCCTGTTCCCCGTGTGGATGCTTTCCACCTCGTGGAACGGCAAGAGTTATCTGTTTGCCATGAACGGCCAGACCGGTCGCATGGTCGGCGAGCTCCCCCGCTCCAAGCCCAAGCTCGCCATCGCCTCGGTGCTGTTCTTTGTGATCGGGTTTGTCCTCTCCCAGATTCTCTTTATGGGAGAGAACGCCTTCGATCCGGACTACCTCACCTTTGATGTTGAGGGCATCCTCATCAACATCGTCGCGCCACTGATCATCGTAATCATCGCGGACGTGTTGCTGGTAGGCCAGCTCAAGACGGCCAACGAGGCAACCCACGCCGACTACTACTGCGGAGAGCTCGACCTGACCGAGAAGCACGACACCTTCAGCCACACCGAGACCACCGTCGTCATGAAGGACGACAAGGACGACTAACCATCCTGACCAATACCACCCGGCCTTTGACGAGAAAGGAAGATCACCATGGGACTCTTGAAAGCTGGATTGGGTGCTGCCGGCGGCGTCATGGCCGACCAGTGGAAGGAATTTATCTATTGCGAATCGATGCCCGCTGACGTCTTGGCCTGCAAGGGCAGCAAGCGCACCGGCGGCCGCAGCTCCAACACGCGCGGCGAGGACAACGTCATCTCCAACGGCTCCGTCATCGCCGTCAACGACGGCCAGGGCATGCTCGTGGTGCAAAACGGCAAGATCATCGAGGTCGCGCTGGAGCCCGGCGAGTTCGTCTTTGACACCGGCAGCGAGCCGAGCGTCTTTAGCGGCAACCTGGGCGACTCCATCAAGGAAACCTTTGCCAATATCGGCAGCCGCTTTACCTTTGGCGGCGACGCGGGCAAAGACCAGCGCGTCTACTTCATCAACACCAAGGAGATCATCGGCAACAAGTACGGCACCGCCTCTCCCGTGCCCTTCCGCGTAGTCGATAACAACATTGGCCTGGACGTCGACATCTCCGTTCGCTGCAACGGCGAGTATTCGTACCGCATCACCAACCCGCTGCTGTTCTACACCAACGTGTGCGGCAACGTGACCGATAGCTACACGCGCGATAAGATCGACAGCCAGCTTAAGTCAGAGCTGCTCACCGCCCTGCAGCCCGCCTTTGCCAAGATCTCGGAGATGGGCATTCGCTACAGCGCCATCCCCGGTCACACCACCGAGCTCGCCCGCGCGCTCAACGAGGTCCTCTCGGCCGACTGGCGCGACCTGCGCGGCGTCGAAATCGTGAGCTTTGGCGTCAACTCCATCGCCGCCTCGCAAGAAGACGAGCAGATGATCAAGGACCTGCAGAAGGCCGCGGTCATGCGCGATCCCACCATGGCAGCCGCCAACCCCAACGGCGCGATGGCCGGCTTTATGGGCATGGGCATGGCGGGCGGCATGGGCGGCATGAACGCCAGCCAGCTGTTCGCCGCCGGCCAGGCACAGCAGCAGGCCGCCCCGCAGCCGGCTCCGACACCCGCCCCCGCACCGGCTCCTGCCGCTGCCCCCACGGCCGGCACGTGGACCTGCACTTGCGGCGCCACCAACACCGGCAAGTTCTGCCCCGAGTGTGGCAGTCCCGCACCCGCCCCGGCACCGGCCAAGTGGTTCTGCCCCAACTGCGGCAGCGAAAACGGCGGCAAGTTCTGCAGCAACTGCGGAACGCCCAGGCCCTAGCCCCTCTATCTGGTAATTGGCGGGGGGGGTCCGCCACCCCCGCATTTGCTTCTATGGGCTTTCACACAAGAAGGAGGACACCATGAAGACAACGTTCAAAAAGTCCGTACTCGCATTTCTGACATGCGTCCTGGCGCTCGCCTTTGCCCTGACGGGCTGCAGCGGCGGCGGCAAAGACCCCAAGGCCAACTTCGTCGGCAGCTGGCAGTACTCGGGTGGAACCTTGGATGGCGAAGAGCTCACCGATGAGTACATGGATATGCTCGAAGAGTGGGGCGTCAACTGCATCCTGATCCTCGATGAGGACGGCACGGGCACCCTCGACCTGTTCCTTGAGGTTGTCGACCTTAAGTGGGAGGCCAAGGACGCCACCACCGCAACCGTCACCGCCGAAGATGAATCGCACGATCTGAAGCTCAAGGACGACAAGCTCGTCCTGGAGGTGGACGGCGACAAGTTTATCTTCACCAAGTCCGACAAGGACCTGTCCGGTACGGTGAAGAAGGATCGCGAGGCGGCCGAGAAGGAAGATGAGATCGATGAGGCCGTCGAAGACGACGATGTCCAGAGCGTCGAAATCTCCCCCGCCGTCACCGTCGCCGATGACGATCTGTGCACCATCACCATCACCGAGAAGTTCAAGGACGACTGGGGCGACATCGGCTTTGTCGTCAACATCACCAACAAGAGCGACAAGGACCTGACCTTCTACGCTCCTTCCGGCAAGACCAACGTCAACGGCACCATGAAGGAACCCTGGTTCTCGGCTCACCTGATGCCCGGCACCAACGCCACCGAGGAATTCACGTTCTCGAACGGCGAGCTTGACAGCCTTGACGACCTGGTCAATACGACCATCGGCATCGACGCCTACCTGACCGATTCCTACGAGGACGTCGCCTCTTACAGCGCAACCATCGCGTAACGGCAGACACCGATAGCCGCGGATTGGCGGACACATCCGCGCACATGTCAGGCGGGGCCGCAGGAGATAATCCTGCGGCCCCGCCGCTTTATGCCGACAGCACTGCCCATACAAGCAGGCCGCCCGCCGTTTTTAGATGCGAAACGGCGGGCGGCCTATCTTTGGCGTTGGAGCACGGGTGGCGCACCGACTACGGGCGCTCCATATTGGGGACGATACTGCCTTCGGTCACCGCATGCACGGCAAGACGCATGATGTTGTCGTAGCCAGTCTTGCTCAGGATCTCCGAAATGCGGCGCTTGATGGTGCCCTCGCTCATAAACAGCTCGGCCGCGATCTCGCGACGACTTTTGCCCTCGCAGGCAAGGCGCAAAATCGATAGCTCGACATCGTCGAGGGCCGCCGTGCCCGAAAAAATGCTCTCGGGCGGCTTGGGAAACGTGCAATAGCCCGCCAGCGTGGAGCGCATCACAGCGAACAGCTCGTCGATACCGACGTTCTTGTACACAAAGCTATCGACGCCCGCCTCGCGAGCCTGATCGACAAAGGTGATCTCGGGCATGCCCGTCATGATAATGATGCGACACTCGGGCAGCTGCTCCTTGATGCGCGCCGCCGCCACGATGCCGTTTGAATCGTGTTCGGTGCACACGTCCATCAGTATCATGTCCGGGCGCTCCCTGAGTGCGACGCCCAAGGCCTCGGAGGCATCGGCAATCGCGGCGACGACGGTCATATCGGGCTGGTCACCAACGGAGCGTGCCAGGCTCTCGCGCAGAATGGCCTGGTCTTCGACTATAAGGACGCGGATCATGAGCTTCTCCTTTGGGACGTGTCGTTGGCGTTAAGCGGAATGGACACCGCAAGCGTAAAGGGCGGGGCGGCGTGGACCTCTAGGCTGCCACCCAGATCTTGTGCGACATGCCTCATACCTGGGATACCCGTTCCCTCGCGATACGATACGGGGGCCGGGGACCCGTCGTTAGAAATCGTCATGCGCGCGACGGCTCCAGCATCCGCCCCCTCCTGCCACAGACGCACGTGGACCCGATGTGCCTGCGCATGCTTGGTGGCATTGGTCGAGGCCTCGCGGATAATCTGCAAAAATGCGGCGGCGACGCGCGCGTCCTCGGGCAGCACACCCTCAACATCGATCTGCACACTCACCAGGCCAAAAGCATGGACGATATCACCCAGCTGCTCTGCAGGCTCGCTGGCACCGCCACTGCGCAAATCGGCGGCGATTGAGCGCAGCAACGGGTCAATCTGCTCGAGCGACTCATCGTCCAGACGTCCCTCCTCCAAATAGCGATGAAGAATGGACAGGCGCTGCCCGATCACGTCGTGCACGCGGGCACGCATACGTAGGTAGGCCGCATTGTCGGCAACCTTTTTAACCTCTTCGATCTGGGACTGGAGCTCTTGGCCCGCAAGCTCAAGCAGGTGGTTTGCTTGCGCCAAGCGGTCGTAGGCGCGTGCATATTCCGTCACGTCCAGTCCGATAATGCGCTCAAAGAGGCGGCCCGAAACCATAACCTCGTCGTGTACAAATAGGCGAATCTCGGCGGGAGAAATCTCGATCACCGCGCGAGCCTCACCAAAACGGTCCAAGTTAATCCGCACACGGTTCCTACTGCTTTCGGGCATTTGCATGCTAAGTTTGCGCAGGTCGTTCCATGTGCCGCTCATGTCACCTAGATCGGTGGGCATATGGAGCTCTACGAGGTTTTTGCGCATGCAGCGGTTCATGAGCAGCGGACGGCCCCTCGGGTCTAGATACAGGATGCCCACGGGAATCACGTTGATGGTCTCGATCGTCGAGAACATGGTGATATCCTCCTGGCGGTTACGGACGTCCATCAAGAGCGCCGCGATGGAGCGGAACAGGAAGAACGCCCCCTCCGTGATAAGGACAACGGTCCACGCCGAGCCCATGGCAAAAACCACCGGTGGTGTAACGGCGACAACAAGCAACAGTTCGGCCAGCATGACGAGGCGACGATAGTGCACCATAAGTACCACGCCATAGGCAAAGATTGCGGCATTGAGCCACAACGCTCCGCCCATTGCCCTGGCGCAAACGTCAAGCGGCGCCACCAGATACGAGCCAGACGACGCGAATAAGATGAGCGCCGAAACCACCAGGTGAAGCACAAGGCTCGCCTCGTAGGCGCAAATCACCTTACGGTTATAGGGCGAGCGGCGCGATGCGATGAGCGGGACGTGGATCGTCTGCAGGCACGCAGCCAGGGCAAAGACAACATCGAGCGCAACGATTTGGGGAAGAACGAGCGAAATCTGCATCGTCACTCACCCGCCCTCGGCATCAAGACAATCATGTGCAGCTGGCCGGGCTCGCCCTCAAGGCGGTATGCCACGTTGCGCCCTTGCAGAGCGCTTTCGAGCTCTTGCGCAGCGAGCGTCTGCGAAAGATCTTCATCATCGTTGGAAAAAAGCGTGGCGCGCAGCTCGACACTGCATCGGTCATGGTCGCCCAAGTGATACATAAGCGCCGGATGGTCGGTGGTGTAGGCAAAAAATGCAAAGTCATACACGCAGTCGTACAGGGCGCTTACCGTACTGGCGTGCAACGGGCGCCGTATGGCGATAATCGAGGCGCAATCGATATCGATGGTGCGCAGGTCGCTTGCGAGCTCGTTGGCAATGAGCTGAATGCGGTCGCGATCAAAACCGCTCTCACCGTGCTGTGCCAACGTGAGCGACCCTTTGCGCTTGCAATAGGCGACGAGCATCTTGGCGCGCTGCAGCATGCGGTAACGCTCGTGCGAAGACGCCTCGTCGGTCAACGGCGGCAGCGAACTCAGCAGGTCGTACATCCCTTCGAGCGCGCGGACAAGTGCTTGGTCCACGTCTTGGACCAGCAAGGTCTCGGCCTCTTGATCTGCCAGGTGCGTCTTAAGGTCGTAGTCGGCGGCGAGCAGCTCGTTTTGACGCTGCAGTTCCATGCGACGATGTGCCAGTTCACGGTTAAGCTCGTTGAGATCCGACACGTCTTGGGCAAGCAGGGCCGATCCGCCCAGCAGTGGAAAGGCACGGTACACCACATCGGGATCGGACGCCACAGCAAAGGCATGGGCGTGGCCGTGCTCCTGGGTCCGCAACTCCTCGCGCACGCCTACCGGCATTGGCTTTGACGCCGGCGTGGCATAGACTTCCTGCAGGTCGCGCGTTAGAACTTTGAGGTCGAGCGGCAAGGTGTCGAAGATGCCGGCGATGTCGTGATACGACGGAATGACACCGCAATCGAGACAGATTTCCATCGCCACCACGCACAGGACGCAATAGACGAGCGAAAAGTTGAGCCTCCATGCCCAGGGCACGCGCAACGCATACGAGACGGCAAAGAATGCGCCACCCAGCAGTACGAGCGCCGCCGTGCCCGAGAAACGCTGGATGCGAAAGGACGAGGACCGGCCCACCAGGATAAAAAAGGCCACAAAGTTAAAGGCTGTCCATACCAGAACGGTACCGTAGCCCCAACCATATGTGTAATCGTTGCTCCAGGTTCCACTCGATCGATCGAAATGGAAGACCTGCTGATGAACATCGTTAGTAAGCACAAAGCCGATAAGCAGGACAGCCATGACCCACAAAACGGTGCGGTACCGACGCCCCATACGATGCTGTTCCAAACCCGCGAGGCGCAGACCGCACAGCTGGTAGATCAGCGGAATGAGCGTCATGGGCACGTAGTACAGGTACCACAGCACGGTGGCATAGAACGGCGTGAACGACTTATATTTGAGGATGACCTCGATCATCCACAGGGCACAAATGGCGGCGATGGCAACAAGGCGGCGGCGCAAGACGTAGTCCAAGCAGCGTAGGTACGCCAACACACCCCAGATTGAAAATGCAATTGCGGCGACAAGCAGCGGGAGAGAGCTCGAGTGGACGAGCGCATCCACGACCTCTTCGGACACCTCGCTATAGGCGGGCACGGTGTTGGAAAGCTTGGGGTCGGAGGCGAACAGTGCCGGCAAGACTGCCAAAAGCATAAGGAACAGCGCGGTAATGGCGCCGGCGATAACAAAGACGCGGTGGCGATACGCGCCATGCGATATGCCAACAAGGAATCGCGGCATGGCGAAGAGCCTGCCGCCCCTAAGATCCGCCACGGGCGCGGATCGGGCGGTCGCGTGGCCGATATGTCGCTCGCGGGTACCCATAGTGCTTTTAGTGTACCGACAGGCGGGCCCAAAAAGCGGGCCACATGTCCCAAAATCCGCCGACGGCGAGGGACGTCGCCAGCGACTAGTCGTTTAAGAACGTCCCCAATGACTAAGACAAAACGAGCGAGGATTTTTGGACGCCCAAATGGCGAGAGTGGATAATCTCCCACTTTGAGCCCACAAACAGGCTAAAAACGGGAGATTATCCACTCTCATTCTGCGGGCACTCATTTAAGTACGTCCCCAATGAGTGCTTTCACTTCTTTTAACAAAACGCCTGGCGGGCATTAACTGCTCGCCGGGCGTTTTGGTTAGGAGGCTATGGTTGTTGGGAAGCCTTAGGCCAGGTCCTCGCCGTTCGTCTCGATGACGTGTTTGTACCAGTCGAAGCTCTTCTTTTTGGAACGCTTGAGGGTGCCGTTGCCCGCATCATCGCGGTCGACATAGATAAAGCCGTAGCGCTTGGACATCTCGCCCGTGCCGGCAGACACCAGGTCGATTGGGCCCCAGGTGGTGTAGCCCAGCAGGTCAACGCCGTCCTCGGTCACCGCATCGCGCATCGCGGCGATATGCTGGCGCAGGTAGTCGATACGGTAGTCGTCGTTGATGGAGCCATCCTCCTCGACAACATCCTTGGCGCCCAGGCCGTTCTCGACCACAAACAGCGGCTTCTGATAACGGTCGTACAGGTCGTTGAGCGTAATACGGAAGCCCAGCGGATCGATGGCCCAGCCCCACTGGCTCTCCTGCAGGTAGGGATTCTTGGCGCCGGCGAAGGCGTTGCCCTGGGTGCGCTCGACATCGGGGTTATCGGCACCGGCGGAGCAACGGGTGCTGTAATAGCTAAAGCTGATGAAGTCGACGGTGTTGGCGGCCAGGATCTCGCGGTCCTCGTCCGTCATACCCACATCGATGCCTAGACGCTCGAGCTTCTTGACGGCATAGGCCGGATAGTAGCCGCGGCTCTGGACGTCGACAAAGAAATAGTTGCTCTGGTTGTCAATCTGCGCCTGGCGCACATCGCCCGGACGGCAGCTGTAGGGGTAGTAGCTACCTGCGGCGAGCATGCAGCCGATCTTGACCTCGGGGTCGATTTCGTGGGCGATCTTGGTTGCCCAAGCGCTGGCGACGAGCTCGTTGTGGGCGGCCAGGTACTCGACGGCCTCCTTGTTCTCGCCCTCCTCAAAGACCAGACCGGCACCCATAAACGGCAGGTGCAAGATCATATTGATCTCGTTAAAGGTGAGCCAGTACTTTACCAGGCCCTTGTAGCGGGTGAAGATCGTGGTCGCGAGGTTCTTGTAGAAGTCGATGAGCTTGCGGTTGCGCCAGCCTCCGTACTCCTTGATGAGGTGAATCGGGCAGTCGAAGTGCGTGATGGTCACGAGCGGCTCGATGCCGTGCGCCTGGCACTCGCGGAACACGTCCTCGTAGAAGGCCAGGCCGGCCTCGTTGGGCTCGGTCTCGTCACCGTTGGGGAAGATGCGGGTCCACGCCAGGCTCATGCGGAAGGTCTTAAAGCCCATCTCGGCAAAGAGGGCGATGTCCTCCTTGTAGTGGTGGTAGAAATCGATGCCGGTCTGCGCGGGGTAGTAATAACCGTCCTCGAAGTCGAGCATCTTGCGCTGGCCGGAGACCACCGCGTAGCGCTCGGGGCCGTGCGGCGCCACGTCCACGTTGGCCAAGCCGCGGCCGTCCACGTTGTAGGCACCCTCGCACTGGTTGGCAGCCGTTGCGCCGCCCCACAGGAAGTCTTTACGGAAAGCCATACATCGATCCTTTCATACGCTGCTTGTCGTAGCTTCAGTATCCCCGCAAACAGCGCGCTGCTCAACGACAGCGGCGCAGGCCGACACTTCTTTTCGCGCACAGGCGCCCCGCAGCCGCCCCCGTCTGACACTTTTTGATACCGCCGCCCCAAACCACCACAAAGGGGACAGGCACCTTTGTGGTGGTTTGGGCCCGGTTTGTCTCGATCTGTAACAGGTAGGCCGCCAAAACCGGGCCTGGTGTTACAGATCGAGATCTTTCGGGCAGCCCTCTACGGTTTGTCTAAATCTGTAACAGGTAGAGACGATTTAGCCCGCTAGATGTTACAGATCGAGACAAACAGGAAGCCCCTAGTCGCAGGTGATGTCGAGGTTTTTGCCGATGAGGCCCACGTAACCGCCCTCGGCCGCCTTGGGGCTGTCGGCGTGGCAGAGGACCCACTTGTCGGCCTTCCAGTAGCAGTAGCTGTCACCGGCGGCAGGCATGTCGGCTGCAGCCTCGGGGCGCGGGCCGTTGGTGCCCGCCGGCAGCGCCACCATCACCTGAAAGCCGCCGTCGTCGACCATGCAGGGCGTGTAGTGAAGCGTGGTGGCGTAAACCTCGACGAGCGTGCCGGCGGGCGCGCGAAAGGCCTTGACCTGAGCGGTGTCGAGCTTGCCGTCGACAATTTGCTCGCGCTTGGCCAGCAGCAGAATAAAGTCGCGCGCACCCAAATTAAACTCACTGGCACGGTGATACTCCAGACAGTTGAGGCGCGTGTTGTGGCCGTTGCACCAGCCCAGCTGGAACGGACGGCCGCCGTACATGAGCAGGCCGAGCGTGTCGACACCCTCAACCTGCTCGAGCTCGGGTGCGGAGGCCACGTACTTGGTGCCCTCGGGAATGGGAGTAGCCGCAAGCGCCTCGACAAGCGGGGCGGTCAGGTTGGACGGCACGTCGTCCCACACGCGACCATAGGATTTGAACTCGGGATCTGATACAGAGTAGATATGCATGTTCGCTCCTGTTCGTTTATGTGACAGTATGAACATTCTAGAACATCATTCATCCACGACCACGATCAATACCGAAAACATTGCATGACGAAATCACCCGCTCAAAAAGCGACATGCAGCTTCCTAGTCGAGATAATCTTTAAGAAACTCAATAACGCTCATACACCAGTAGTCGGTCTCCGGCGCATGGGGCTTCATCAATGCGTGCCCCCCTTCTGAATACATGACTCCCTCATGGTGTACTCCAGCTGCATCCAGAGCATCGACCATCTTTTCATAATTGTCGGGCGATACAATATCATCGTCAGCGCATTGCCAAAGATATGTCGGAGGATACTGCTCCCACACATGCTGATTAATACAGAAATCATCGAGCGAGTCGCGACCAGCCCCGCCGCACACCGAATCAAGAAATCTATTGTCTGATGCGTTCTCAAAGCCACGAAGATCAATCGGTGCATAACACAGGACCAAGGCTTTGGGTGCCTCGCATCCGTAGGACGCAAATCCCTTGTTGTCCGTCCCCCACTCGGCAGTTAAATGCGCACCAGCAGAAAAGCCGATAACTGCATAACTTTTTGCGACATTAAATTTCGCTGAATTCTCGAAGACAAAACGGACAGCTCGATTTAAATCGTCGATTGGACGCGGCATCAAAGGCTCGACCCTCACCCTGTATGACAGCACGAACACGTTATAGCCCGCATCGTTGAGCTCGGGGGCAACGGGAAAGCCTTCCATTTGATGACAAACGCTCTGATAACCTCCGCCCGAAACCGCAATGATAAAGGGAGCCCCGGGTCTCCCGGGAAAGAAGAACAGTTTCGTGTTGCGTCGAGTCGGATCACGGATGCAGTCGGCTTCATCCCATATATCGTAGGCAACTTGCCTCCCGTCATCCACGAGCTCGACAATCCGATTCAATCCACGCAAAACGCGAGTAGTTTCATATGGATTAGCATCAGAATTCATATGAGACACGATGGGTTTATTCCACATGCGCTCCCAAGTTGAAGGCCGGCAAAGCATAAGGTGCTCGCCAAAGCCAGCGAACTCAGGAAGGAGCGCGATTTCGCCAAACGTCATATCGGCTGTAATTGTCATAGCTAGTCACTCCAAAAATGAGGGTGGGCTCGCGTGAATCAACGGCAAGCCCACCACATGCAATCTGCCGCGGGGTTTTCGGCAGCTTACATCCCAAATAATTGTCTACTCCACTACTGCCTCTTCATCAGGGCGATACAGGATGTAAACGAGAACGAAGTTAAGAATTAAACCGACGACATTGCAAAGAATTGCGCCGATGAGGCTGCTCATATCACCAGAAGGATCCATATAACCGGGGAAGCTAAAAATGCCGCTCGACGTCATAACGAACGTACAGGTGTTGAAAATCGCCGGGATAACAGCACTGATTGCTCCGGCGACCATGGAAGCGATAATGATCTTCTTGTGCTCCAAGATGATGCCGTACAGCGCCGGTTCCGTAATCCCGAAAAAGCCCGTAATGGCACAGCTGAACCCAAGACTCTTTTCACTCGGGTCCTTCGAGCGGAGGGCAAACGCCAAACAAGCGCCGACAACACCCATGCTGCAGCAGAGAAGTCCAAGGATAGGATCAGAGCCGACGGTCATAATATTGTTGATGGAAAGCACGATCAGGGCCCAATGGAGTCCAAGGGGGATCATAACGAGACCGAATATCGGCCCGAGAATAACGCCGCAAAGGACGGGGCTGAACTGATAGACCGCCAGCACTGCAGTCGCAAGCAAAGAGCTCGCCTGCTGAATAACGGGGCCGATCACAAGGAGCGAGACGGGGGCGGCAACAGCAACCGTCAGGAACGGGACGAGCGCAAATGCCACAACATCGGGAAGAACCGCCCGCAGCCACTTATTAAGAACGGATGCGAACCAAGCCGCCACGATAGCAGGAAACACCGTGGAGGAATAGCTCACCATTGTGAACTTCATGCCGAGCAAATCCAGCGCATCGCCCGCTCCGGCCGCAGCAACGAAAGTCGGATAAATCAGGATTGCACCGAGTACCGCACCGATATATCGATCGGTTCCAAAGAACTGAGCAGCAGATGATCCGACAAGAACGGGCAGAAAATACATGCAGGCATTTCCCATGCCGTACAGCAGAGTGTATATTCCGCTCTCGGCGGAAACAGCACCCGCCGTCGTCAGAATACTAAGGACGGCGTTTATCATTCCGCATGCGATCAAGGCAGGAAGAACGGGCATCATGATGCCGCTGATGAGCTTCATTAGCTTTCCCAGAAAGCCCTTAGTCTCTCCTTCGCTTGCCTCGGAATCTCCGGCATCAATCCCGGTTTCCTTGGCAACGACTTCATAGACCTTATCGACCTTAGGTCCCACAATCACCTGATATTGCCCCGCGGAATGGCGAATGTCGATCACGCCATCAATCGCCTTGACTTTTGCATCGTCTACGATGCTTTCGTCCTTAAGGTTGAACCTTAAACGAGTCATGCAGTGAGCTACAAATGTAACGTTGTCTGCGCCGCCCACCATCTCGAGAATCTCGGCAGCGAGCTTGGTTGTATCTGCCATAAATACCATTTCTCCCATGTTGAGTTTTATATGTAACCATCAGCAAAGCGCGCGCCTTTGCCAACTAATTACCTTGTTTTCGATGCAATTCGATTGATGTGCATCATGAGGTAGAGTCTTTCTTCGTCTATAAGTTCCCGCCCCGTCAGTCGGCTGAGAACAGAAGCAATATCATCGGCGCACATTGATGCCACCGGATATTCTTTTTTGAGCGAGAGGTACATCTTGCGGTTGTCGCTCACGATGCTTTCGCCAGAGTTCAACCTATTGAATAAGTACTGAAGATGGGTTGCGAACCTTGCGTAATCGAAACCTTCCCGATCAACTTGAATGCCAAGCCGATTTTCAACAGCAACGGTTGACTCCTCCAGAACACGATCGTAGATATCCGCGCTAAACTCTTTAACTACTTCGCATGAGTCCGAATCGGCCATGTTATTGATAAACGCCATGGCAATTCCAACTGCCTCATGAGCTGGAAGCCTAACGTTAAGACGTTTCCTGATTATCTTAAGTGCATACTCGCCGATTCTAAATTCGACGGGATATTGTTGGCGGACATCAAACGATAAAGGCATGCGGACAACGATATTTTGCTCTTTGCGCTTAACCGCATACGCGATATGGTCCGCAAGGATAAACGGCAAATTAGGGCTCACCTCATAAGACAGCAAACCTGTCGACATATCAATAACATCCGAGGTAAGCTCGAGAAGCTCGTCGGGGACCTCGTCAACGAGAGCGATGTAGCGAGAGCTAACGTTATAAAACGTTCGTTGAATCTCCGAAAGAGGGACCTCGTCTCCGACATTCTTAAACCCCAGACCACGGCCGAATGCAACCAACTGTCTGCCATTTCCATCGACGCAGAGGACAGCGCTGGTATTAATTCGTTTAACAATTTCCATGTGTCCCCCCCTAAACAGAACAAGGCTCCCGAAGCAGAATCCGACAATCAATGTCGACAGATGCTGCTTCAGGAGCCTTGCCTGAATATCACTCTGAGGACTAGTTTAAGCGAGCTAGTGCTAATGACCTCGAATAAACACTTCTAAACAGTTAAACGGTCGATATCCCCGTGTGAACGGTTTGGAGGCAGAGGGCGGCCCTATGCCTGCTGATAGTGCAGGTGCTTCTCGTCGATATCGGCCAGGTCGCGGTCGAGATAGCGACGCGCGAGCCAGTTTGCCATGGGGAGGTTCTGGTCCAGATAGTTACCGCACTCCTCGGGAGCGGCGCCGGGGATATCGCCCTCAAAACCAGCAACAAACTCGAACAGCTCGCGCACGAGCGGCAAGATCTCCTCGCTCGTCAGCTCACCAAAGACAACCAGGTAAAAGCCCGTGCGGCAGCCCATGGGGCCAAAGTAGACAATGCGGCTCGACCACTCGGCATGATTGCGGAGGAACGTGGCACCCAGATGCTCGATGGTGTGGCACTCCGCCGTGTTCATAACTGGCTCCTTGTTGGGCGTGGTCAGGCGCAGGTCAAACGTGGTGACGGCGGCGCCGGTCGCCGGATCGCGGTCGATGCGGCTCACATACACGCCGGACTCAAGCAGCAGATGGTCAACGGAAAAACTCGCGATGCGCTCCATGGCAGATCCTCTCGGTAGTCAATTTGGGACGGGGCTCTTTTAGCTGGTTCGAATGATCGCACCAATCATACCAGTCAAAAAAGCCCCGTCCCAAATGAGCTGCCCGGGACGGGGATCAATGAGTTTTTAATCCCCGTCTCAGAATAATCATGCTAGGCGGTGTACGCGATTGTAGATTTCACGGCATGGCGCCAGCCGGCGATCTTTTTGGCTCGTTCGTCGGCGGACATGGCAGGCTCCACGATGCCGCGAGCGCCGTAGACGTCAACGACGTCGCGCGTGTACATGCCCAGCGCAATGCCGCAGGCCCAGGCCGCACCCAGACCGCTCATCTCGTCGTTGCTCGCGATGCGGATGGGCGAGCCAACCAAGTCGCTCTCAAACTGCATCAGGTACGCGTCGCGCGTGGGGCCGCCGTCAACACGAAGCTCGGCCAGTGCCGCGCCCGAATCCTCGACCATCGCATCAATCACGTCAAAGATTTGATAGGCGATCGACTCGTCGGCGGCCTTTACGAACTCCGCACGGCCCGTGGTGCGCGTCATGCCAAAGACGCAGGCCTCGGCGTCACTCGCCCAGTGCGGCGCGCCCAGGCCAGTGAACGCCGGCACAAAGTAGACGCAGCTCGCCGGATTGGCGGCGTAGCACAGGTCGGTGACTTCCTCGGGATTGTTGATGAGCTCCAGGTCGTCGCGCAGCCACGTCTTGACGGCGCCGGCGTAGCTCACGTTGCCCTCGAGCACATACTCGGTCACACCGTCCATACGCCACGCAAGCGAGCTCGAAAGCCCGTGCGAGCTGGCGACGAACTCGTCGCCGACGTTCATCATGACCGAGCTGCCGGTGCCATAGGTCGCCTTTGCCATGCCGCGGCTATGGCAGCCCTGGGCAAACAAGGCGGCGTGGCTGTCGCCGAGCACGCCGTGAATGGGCACGGGCGCCGGCAAAAAGCCGCCCAGGTTCGTCATGCCGAACAGGCCATCGGAATCGGTCACCTGCGGCAGGCAGGCTGCATCGACGCCAAAGGCCTCGCACACCGGCTCGCTCCAGCAGCCACGGCGCAGGTCAAAGAGCTGCGTGCGGCTGGCATTGGACCAGTCGCAGCGAAACTCCGCGCCGCCCGTGAGCGTCCAGACCACCCAGGCATCGATGGTGCCCAGGCACAGCTCGCCCGCCGCAGCGGCCTCGGCAGCCGCGGGAACGTTCGCGAGGATCCAGGCCATCTTGCCCGCCGGGTAGTAGGGCGAGAGCACCAGACCCGTCGTGTCGCGCACCAGCTCGGCCACGCCTTCGCGCGCAGCAAGCTCGTCGCACAGCTCGCGGGCGCGGGCGCACTGCCACACCACGGCGTCGCACAGCGGCTCGCCCGTCGTGCGCTTCCAGGCAACGGTAGTCTCGCGCTGGTTGGAGATGCCGATGCCGACGACGTCGGCCGGATCGACCCCGGTCTCCTCCACCACGGCGCGCGCCACGGCCAGCACGTTGGCGGCGATCTCGGCCGGGTCGTGGCTCACCCAGCCGGCCTCGTTGACAATCTGGCGATGCGGGCGATCGGCACGATGGATCAGATGGCCGCCCTCGTCCACCAGCAGCGCCTTGGTGCCCTGCGTGGACTGGTCGATACCGATGATGTAGCGGCCCATGGCCACCCCTTTCAAAACGAATGTGACAAAGGGACGGTCCCTTTGTCACATTCCAGTTACTCTGCGGGCAGGAACTCGGCGACCGTCTTGGCGATTCCCTCGCCCGTCAGGCCGTAGTGCGCAAAGACCTCGGGGCTCGTGCCGGTGATGACCGGCGCGTCGGGCAGGCTCAGGCACTTGACCGGACGCGGGCAATGCTCGCCCACGACCTGCGCGACCATGGAACCCAGGCCGCCGAAGGGGCTGTGCTCCTCGACGGTCACGACGGCGCGCGTGGCACCGGCGGCCTCGATCACGGCCTCGGCGTCGAGCGGCTTGACGCAGTACATGTCGAGCACCGTTGCCGAGATGCCCCGCTCGGCCAACAGATCGGCGGCGTCCACGGCATGGCGGACCATCTCGCCGGTGGCGACGATCGTCACATCGGTGCCGCGACGCACCCAGGTGGCGCGGTCCATCTGGAACGGGCACTCGTCCTCGGTGTACACGTCCTCCACCGGATTGCGGCCCACGCGGATGTAGGCCGGCTTGTTGTCGGCAACCAGGGCGCGCACGAGCTCGGCGGTCTGGAAGCGATCGCTCGGCAGATACACGCGCATGTTGGGAATCGCGCTCATGGCGGCGATATCCTGCGCGGAGTGATGGCTCATACCGAGGGCGCCATAGGAAACGCCGCCCGAGATGCCGATGAGCTTGACGTTGGTGTTGGAGTACGAAACGTCGACCTTGCACTGCTCATACGAGCGCGTGGTCACAAAGGACGCCGGCGAGGCGGCCCAGGCCTTCTTGCCGCACGAGGCCATACCGGCGGCGATGCTCACCAGGTCCTGCTCGGCGATGCCGACCTCGACGGACTGCTGGGGATACTGGTCAAAGAACGGCGTGAGCGACGCGGAGCCGCGGGAGTCGGAGCACAGGACGACGATGTCCTTGTCGGTTGCGGCGGCCTCGAGCAGCGTGTCGCAGATAACCTTGCGGTTGGCGATCTTGTTAGCCATTGATGGCCTCCTTATGGGCAGCGAAATCGGCGATGATCTGGGCATATTCCTCGTCGTTGGGCAGGTGATGGTGCCAGGCGGCCTTGTCCTCCATAACAGACGAGCCATAGCCCTTCACCGTGTTGAGGATGATAACCGTGGGCTTTCCCTTGGTCTCGGCCGTAAGCGTCAGCGCGGCGTCGATGGCCTGAATGTCGTTGCCCGGAATGGAGAGCACGTTCCAACCGAAAGCGGCCCAGCGCTCCTCCTGTGAGTCCTGCTTCATGACGTCCTCGGTGCTGCCGCTGATCTGCAGGCGATTGCGGTCCACGAGCGCGCATAGGTTATCGAGCTGGTAGTTGCCGCCGCTCATGGCGCCCTCCCAGACCGAGCCCTCGGCAAGCTCGCCGTCGCCCATGATGGTGTAGACGCGGTAGTCGCGGCCGTCCATCTTGCCGGCAAGCGCCATGCCGACGGCCACGGGCAGACCATGGCCCAGCGAGCCCGAGTTCATCTCGATGCCCTTGAGCTTGTTGTTGGGGTGGCCGATGTAGGGGCTGCCGAACTTGGAGAAGCGGGCCTTGACGTCATCAAGGTCAAGATAGCCCTCGTGGCAGAGCACCGCGTAGTAGGCCTCCATGGCGTGGCCCTTGGAGAGCACGAAGCGATCGCGGTTGGGATCGTCGACGGTCTCGGGCGAAATGTTGAGGTGGTTGGCGTAGAGGGTCATCAGCGCATCGATGACCGACATGTCGCCGCCGATGTGCCCGCCGGCGCCAGCCATGATGATATCGACGCAATCGCGGCGAAGGTCCCAACGCAGGGATTCAAGCTCTTCGATAGTTGCCATTTCTACTCTCCTCGCAGGTAAGCTTTGACGTCTTCTTCGATGGGGTCGTACAGGTCGGGGACAATGCCGATGTACTTGCACGCCTCGTAGAGCACCGGCACCACGTTGGCGTGAATGGCGACGCAGTGGTGGATGTAGGGACCCTCGACGATCTTGGCCTCGAGGCGCTTGAGGTTGTCGACCTCGACCCACAGGTAGGTGCCCATGCCGGCCGGGCCGTCGATGCCGCGGGCGTTGCCCAGCAGCAGCGAGTACTCGCCGTTGTCGCCGTCAAAGCGGGCAAGGGTGAGGTCGCCGTGCTTGGCCTCGGCCGTCAGCGCGCCGGGGTGATCGAACGCCAGCGGGTAAGTGAGCTTGGGCTTGACGGCCGCGCAGCTGCAGGGCCAGGGGCCGCAGTGCTGCAGCAGCTCGCCGTTCTCGTTATCGGGATGACGCACGGTCCAGTCGGCGAACATGCCGCGGTGACGGCCCAGGTCGGCGGCCTCGACCATCAGCGCGGTGATAGCGCCATGGATGTCGGTCTCGCAGACGATGGGGATGCCCATCTCGTTGAGGATTGCGTTGGCGGCGCAGGGCATAATGCCCAACTCGTCCTGCAGAGCGTTCCAGCACTGGATGGCGCCGGCGTTGCAGCCGTACTTCTCGACCAGGCGCTTCATGGCAATGGCGAGTCCTGCGACCGCAGGAACCTTGTCCTCGGGGATGCAGATCTCAAAGCTGTCACCAATGTGGGCGAGCATGGCTGCCATGGCCTGCTCGTCAGCCTGGGCGTCGCGCACGGCCTGGACAAGCTCGGTCATGGGGATGGGCGAAAGCTGGATGTTGAACTTCTCGAGCAGCTCGCCCTCGTTGCACATGGTCGACCAGAAATCGAACGGACGGGTGGCCATCTGCAGGATGCGGGTGTGCTTGAAGGTCTTGACCACGTTGCACACGGCCAAAAAGTCCCAGACGCCGCACTCGAACTCGGGATCGGTCAGACGGCAGTTGGTCATGTAGGTGAAGGGAACCTGGAAGCGGCGCAGGACCTTGCCGGTGGCGAACAGACCGCACTGGCTATCACGCAGACGGGTGCCGTCGGGCTCGGGGCGCTCGTCGCGCGGCCCCCACAGCAGCACGGGCAAGCCGAGCTCGCGGGCAAGGCGGGCGCAGACATACTCGGTACCAAAGTTGGCGTGGCAGAGCATGATGCCGTCGACGCCCTCGGCGCGGAACTTCTCGACGATAGGCGCGATATGGCTGTCGTCGAACAGCAGGCCCTCGTCGTTGATGTCGTCGATATCCACAATCTCGACGCCGATCTCGCGCAGGCGATCAGCCGTCAGACCGCGATACTTGATCGCGTCCGGCGCGCTAAAGATACTGCGGCGCGTGGGCACAAAGCCGAGCTTGATCTTGTCCATGTACGTCCTCCCCTAGTCACATGTTCAGTAAACAGACGCATGTTTCGTTTTGTTCTGTTTACTAAATGTTTTACTCTTTTGTTTAAAAGTTTAGCGCGAAAGTCTCGTAAACGGTAGAGAAATCAGCCTAAACGGTATGTAAACAATCTGAACATACAAGGGCAACAAAAAGAGGGCCCCGAAGGACCCTCTTTTGAATAGCGCTATGTTTACTGCCCTAGCGAGCTTTGGCACGCTGCAGGCGATGCCGTCTCCGCCTAGATTTCGCGCACGCTCTGGCGCTCGACAAAATAGGTCGACACAGCCGTTTTGCAGGTATAGCTCTTGGGATTGCGGATGTTGCCCACCAGGCGGCGCACCGCGATCTCACCCACCTCGTGCTTGGGAACATGCACCGTGGTGAGCGGCGGGTTGGAAAAAGCGCCCAGAGATAGGTCGTCAAAGCCGATGATCGAGACATCCTCGGGCACGCGAATGCCGTGCTCGTTGAACGCGCGCATGGCACCCACGGCGAGCACGTCGTTCTCGGCAAAGAAAGCCGTCGGCAGGTCGTCGTGCGAGGCATTGTCGAGCCACGCGCCCATGTCGCGATAAGCGCCCTCGAGCGTGGTGCCCAGCGTGACGCGCCATGCCGGATTGGCCTCGAGGTCCGCATCCTCAAGCGCTTGGCGATAGCCGCGCTCGCGGTCCTTAAAGTTGCGGATGCGAAGGTCGCCCGCCAGATAGCCGATTTGCTTGTGACCTTTCTCGATAAGGTAGTCCACGGCACGCAGCACCGAATCGGTATTGGCAATGACCACGGCATCAAAGTATTGACGATCGCTCCAGCCGTCGAGCACGATCAGGTGAGCGGCAGCGTTGGCAAACAAGGCGTAGTCTTCCTCACCCAGCTCGGTACCCATCAGCACGATAGCAGCGGACGGATCGGCGATCAGGCCCTCGACCTGCGGACGCACGGCGTCTAGGTCGCTAAAGTCGAGCGAGACAAAGCTCGTGCTCATGCCGTGGCGACGCGCCTGGCGCTCCACGCCCTCGATGACCGCGGGGTGGAAGGTGCTCTCGTCCAGGATGGCGCCCGTCTTGCGCGCGAGCACAAACTGGATGCTCTCGAGCTGCGTCGACTGCTGATAGCCGAGCGACTGCGCGCACTCCAGGATGACTTTGGCGGTCTCCTCGCTCACGCTGCGCTTGCGGTTGAGCGCGTTGGACACGGTTGCGGGCGAAAAACCGGTGATGCGGCTGATCTCGCGAACACTTGCTTTGGCCATTGTTCCCCCTAGCAACGGTCGTGGCGGAGCATCGTGGCCTGACCGCCCCGTGACTCGACAACTAAACGACCGCAAATTCAATCTAAACAGAATAGTAAATGTTTAATAGCTAGTTTAGCCTGTTGTCAAGCGAAGCGACGCGACTATTCCCCCAACGGGCGTATTTACTCGGTAGCTAAAAAAGCCCGTCCCAAATTGACTACATGGGACGGGGCGTGAAAATCATTTAGCCCAGGACACGAGCCATACGGGCCTTGAACTCGGACAGGAAGCGCGGGGCGTCGACGGTCAGCGCCACGAGCGCGCTCTTATCTGGATCGGACAGACGGTGCTCGTCGCAGATGGTGCGGCCGCGGTACTCGCCCAGCAGGTCGACACGAAGATTGCAGCCGAGCGCACCCACGAGCGTGGGATCAATCGCCACGGCAACCGCCAGCGGATCGTGCAGCGCGCAGCCGCCCAGGTAGGGCGCGTTCATCTCGTACGAACCAATGTAGTGCTCGACCATGCTCGCAAATGCGCAGCCGGCCATGGTTCCCGAACCCGTCCAGCCGGCAATGTCGCGGCGCGTGAGCACCACGCGATGCGTCACGTCCAGGCCCACCATGGTGAGCTTGCGACCTGAGCGCAGCACCGCGTCGGCTGCCTCGGGGTCGCTCGCCATGTTGGCCTCGGCGCCCGCGCTCACGTTGCCGGGCACGGTAAGGGCGCCGCCCATCACGACCACGCGGCCGATGGACATCATCGCCGCCGCATCGCGCTCCAGGGCGAGCGCCAGATTGGAGAGCGGGCCAGTCGCTACGTAGACCAGATCGGGACCATAAGTGCGCGCGGCATCGATCAAATAATCGACCGCAGCGTTGCCGCCGGCCGAGGTCGCTCCCACCGGCTCGTAGGGCGACGCGGGCACGCTCGCGCCGCCGATGCCGTTCTTGCCGTGAATGAGCGCGGTGGACGCCGGCGGCGTATAGGGCTCAGTCGCCTGCAGAGGACGGTCGGCACCCAGGTACACCGGAACCTCGGGGCGACCCAGCAGATCGAGCACCGCCAGGCAGTTGTGCGCCGATTGCTCGACGCGCACGTTGCCAAAGCACGTGGTGATGCCGACGAGCTCCACCTCGGGGCTCGCGATGGCATAGGCAAGCGCCATGGCATCGTCCACACCCATATCCAGATCAAGGATCAGCTTCTTGGTTGCCATTGTTCTACTCCGCTTCTCCGTCTACATCCAAACCGTCTAAATCAAACACGCGCTCAACTTCGGCACGCGTGGGAATCGACTGCTGTGCGCCCAGGCGCGACACCGTCACCGCCGAGGCGCGAGCACCCGCGGCCATGCACTCAAAGAGCGGCAGACCCTCCAGACGAGCTGCAGCAAGCGCACCAATAAACGTATCGCCCGCGGCCGTCGTATCGACCACCGCGCTCGAAAGCGCCGGCATGCGCAGCGGCTCACCGCCATCGCCGAGCGTAACCGAGCCGGCGCCGCCCAGCGTGATGACCGCGGCACCGGCGCCCTTGTCGAGCAGCGCATTGAGCGCGGCGACGCAACTCGCATCATCCGTGGGCAGAATGCCCGTCAGCACCTGGCACTCGGTCTCGTTGGGGCAGACCAGGTCGACCGCAGGCCACGCTCCTGCCGGCAAATCGCAGGCGGGCGCAGGGTTAAAGACCGTATAGAACCCCAGCTCGTGAGCGCAAGCAAGCGCCTCGGCCGTCGCTGCAAGGTCACATTCGCCCTGGGCGATAAAGACGCCGCCAGCAGCCGGGGCAAACTCGCTGGCATCGCCGTCGAGCTCGTTGGCCACCAAGCGCCTCAGTGCGCGGGCAACGTCCTCGCCCGCAAGCGCATGGTTGGCGCCCGGCGACAGCACGATGCGGTTGTCGCTCTCGCAGCGAATGATAGTCGCGGTACCGGTCTCCACGTCATCGCGACGCGCCACAAACTCAACGCCCACGCCGGCATCCTGGAGCCCTGCCACAAGCGCATCGCCAAAGGTATCGCGCCCAACAGCGCCAATCATGCACGTGCGCGCACCCATGCGCGCAGCAGCGACGGCCTGGTTAGCGCCCTTGCCACCAGCGTTGGTGATAAAACCGCTGCCACCGACGGTCTCGCCCGCACGCGGCATGCGCTCGCACGCCACCGAAAGGTCCATGTTCATGCTGCCGAACACCGCAACGATGCTGTGATCCGCCATGGAAACCTCCTCGTCTTCAGGCTTTGCGCCCACCGTCGACCAACGATTGTGCACTCTCGCACCCCCTATAACTTTAGTCCACTTTGATGTGGACGCGCGCTTGAGCTTACGCCAGCAGCAAGCATTCACAGGGGCAGGCAGCTACAATGAATACGTGCTGATTATTCTCGTCATTGGATGATGTTTTATGGAACAATTCTCGCAATCGGGCTCGCGCGGTCGACGCCGCACGGGCAACGAGCCGGCGCCGCACGAACGCGTGAAGGGCGAACGCCGTGCCAACGAGCCGCGACGCACCGCGAGCCCCCATCGCGCTTCTGCCAACAACGCGGGCCGCGCCAACACTCCCGCCGCGGAGCAGACGCCTGCTCGCCCCAAGTCCCGCTACATCCCTGCGCTCGACGGTCTGCGCACGCTTGCCGTCGTCGCGGTGGTGCTCTATCACCTCAACCTCACGTGGGCTCAGGGCGGCCTGCTTGGCGTCACGATCTTCTTTGTGCTTTCGGGCTATCTGATCACGCGTTTGCTGCTCAACGAAGTCGCTAAGACCGGCCGCATCGACCTTAAGAGCTTCTGGATCCGCCGCATCCGTCGCCTGGTCCCCGCCGTGGTAACGGTAGTGTTCGTGACCTGCGCGCTGTGCACCATCTTTAACCACGTGATGCTCACCAAGATGCGCCCCGACATTCTGCCGTCGCTGCTGTTCTTCAACAACTGGTGGCAGATTGCCCAAAACGTCTCGTACTTCAATGCTCTGGGCGATCCCTCGCCGCTTACGCACTTTTGGTCGCTCGCCATCGAGGAACAATTCTACCTGGTTTGGCCACCGCTGCTGTTTGCCATGGTGTCCATGCATGTGAGCAAACCCAACACGCGCCGTGTGGTCCTGGGACTCGCAGCGGTATCCGCCCTTGCCATGATGGTGCTCTACAACCCTGCCGCCGACCCCAGCCGCGTGTACTACGGCACCGACACCCGCGTCTTCTCGCTGCTGCTGGGCGCCTGGATGGCCTTTATCCCCGATCGCGACCTGGCGCCGGTGTGTCTCGCTCATCGTTTGGGGCTCAATCGCCTGGCTGGCGCCGCCAAGCACGGCAAGAACGCCGAAAGCAAGCATGACGCTACGACCGACGGCGCAGCCGAGACCGTCCCGGCACAGCCGAGCGCCCTCGTGCGCTTTTGGTCCTCGCCCGCATCCATCGATGTGCTGGGCGTCGTGGGTCTGGTTGGCCTTGCCGCCATGGTCGCGCTCACCAACGGCTACACCGCGTTCCAGTATCGCGGCGGCACGCTGTTATGCTCCATCCTCACGCTCATGGTCATCGCGGCCTGCGTGCAGCCCCAGGGAATGGTTGCCCGCGCACTGTCCGCCGAGCCGCTCGTGTGGGTTGGCAAGCGCTCGTACAGCATCTACCTGTGGCACTATCCGCTACTGTTGCTCATGAACCCGGTCGCCAACATCAACGATACGCCGTGGTGGCAGTACATTTTGCAGGTGTTGTTGGTGGTCGCCGTAGCCGAATGTTCATATCGCTTTATCGAGACGCCGTTTAGAAAGGGCGCCTTTGGGCGCACCGTATCCGAGTTCCGCGACGGCACCACCACGCCCGCCAACTGGGTGCGCGCGCATATTCCCGTGTGCGCCACTTGCGGGATCGTGCTTGTTATCGCGCTGGGCGGCCTGATCTTTGTGCCGGAGACCTCCGCACTGAGCGGTGAGGGCGCCGAAGTCCTCAACAAGGAAGCCAAAAACACCGCGCCCACCGACCAGCAGGCGGCCGACGACACCGACAAGGACAACGACGGCTTCCCCGATGGCTCCTACGACCTGTTGATGATCGGTGACTCCGTGTCGCTGCGCGCCGTTGATTCCTTTGACGGCGTGTTCCCGCACAGCCATATCGATGCCGAAAAGGGCCGCCAGTTTGATGCGGGCCGCGCGACATTTGAGGGCTATCTCCAACAGAACCTTGCCGGCAAGATCGTGGTCTTTGCACTGGGCACCAACGGCTTGGTAACCGACGACCAGATCGACGCCATCATGACCGATGCAGGAGATAAGCGTATTGTGGTGTTTGTGAACACGCGCAGCCCGCAGCCGTGGGTTGGCTCTACCAACCAGGCCATCGCCAACGCCGCCACGCGCTACAAGAACGTGCGCGTTATCGACTGGTACGGATACAGTGCCAATCGCAACGACCTGTTCGATGGCGATGGCACGCACCTGTCGACCACTGGCGTGACTGAGTACCTCAACTTGATCCACGATGCAGTCAAGAAGGACCTGCCCGTGCATCCCGAGGATCACGTCAACGATCCGCAGCCGGCGGCCGTCAAGTCTGCCACCGACGCGCTCGTCAATGCGCTCGCTCTCAAGCCGCACAAGCTGGGCACCGACAAGTAACCTGCAACGCAAACTTCCCACATCCGGAGGGGGTGCCTGCCACGGCAGGCACCCCCTCCGGCAGTTAGGGACGTTCCTTATGTGCCGGCACCTAGGGACACTCCTGACACAGCCGAGGAACGCCCTCCTTGCGACCGAATTCTGGGCACCTCGCCACCCCGAACGTTGTTTCCAAGCCCACACCCGCAGCAAACAACCCAAAATCACTCTTTTCGAGCCGGCTCCAAGGGGTCGTGGACAAAAAGGGGCAAATATGAGTACTGTTACCATTTTAGTAGCAGGCAAAACCACCCAAAATGGCGCTCATGCGGTAGCGCGCGACCCTTCCAGTTGACCAGAATGGCCGGCTTAGGACTTGGAGACCCGCTTTTAATAAACAGATTCTTAACTATGTTCATTATTTTCTTGGTCGTAAATGCTATCGGCAAGGCAACAGTACTCATATTTGGCATTTTTTGTCCACTGCCATATAACTAACGCCCTATAGCGGGCAAAAAACAGGCCGCAGTCCATCGCTGCGGCCTGTTTGGAGTCCAAAAGAGGCGCTAAGCGCTGTAACCCATCGCCTGCAGAACAAACATGACGACCGTCAGCACCGTAATCACACCGATAGTCGCCCAAGTGAGCACATTCCACACGCGGCCGTTGCGGTTAGTGCCCATAATGTGACGGTCAGCGGCAATAACCACCTGGAACACCAGAACCACGGGCAGCAGCACGCCATTGATGACCTGCGAGGTCATCATAATCTGGAACAGATCGACGCCGGGCATAAGCACCAGCACGGCAGAGATGCCGATGATGGCCGTAATGATGCCGCGATAGACCGGGGCCTCGTCCCAGCTGCGATCGGCACCGCGCTCCCAGCCAAATGCCTCGCAGATAGCGCTCGACGTAACGCCCGGCAGCACGCAGGCAGCCAAGAAACTCGCCGCGACCAGGCCCGAGGCAAACAGTACCGTAGACCACTGACCCGCAATAGGCTCCAGCGCGCGGGCAGCATCGGCAGCATCGCTAATCTGAATACCCGCCGGGAACAACACCGTGCCGGTCGTGATGATAATAAAGCCGGCAATGATATCGGCAGCGATCGAGCCGCTCACGGTATCAATACGCTGCAGCACAATGTCGTCCTCGCCCGCATTCTTATCGACCACGTTGTTCTGAGCCAAAAAGATCATCCACGGTGCGATGGTGGTACCGATCGTTGCGACCACGAGCGACACGTAGCTGGGGTCATTTTGAATGTTGGGCACGACCAGGTCGACCGCGACCTCACCCCAGTTGGGGCCAGCCATAAACGCGGCGACGATATAGGTCACGAACACGCAGCTCACCAGCAGCAGAATCTTCTCGATGCGCTGGAAACTACCCGACATGGTAAGCATCCATACCAGCAGCGCCACCAACGGCACCGAGATGCTCGCCGGCACGCCAAAGAGAGCAAGGCCGCTGGCGATGCCCGCAAACTCCGAAATGGTCACAGCCGTGTTGGCGATCAACAGCGCCGCCATAGCAAGTACACTCTTGCGCACGCCAAAGCGCTCGCGAATGAGCGATGCCAGGCCCTTACCCGTGACGCAGCCGCAGCGCGCCGCGGTCTCCTGCGTCACGATGAGCAGCACAGTCATGACGGGAAGCATCCAGAGCATCTTGTAGCCATAGCTGGCGCCCGCACTGGAATACGTTGCAATGCCGCCGGCGTCATTGCCCGAAAGCGCCGCCAGCAGACCGGGACCCATAGCGCCAAAGATGGCCGCGATGGTCAGCTTTTGCTTGGTGCCCGACTTTTGCTTGGTATTTTGCACGCGACCACCTAACCCATGACTGACATGGCGAGCAGCACCGCGGCGATGCAATACGCCACACACGAGATCATGACGGCAATGACGTTCATGGCGGTGCCCGACGTGTTGAGGTCATGCTCGTCACGCCAGAACAGCACCATCAGGTAAATCACGGCGCTCATGTTGCCAACCAGGCAAATGATGGCAGCGATATTAAAGCACCCGGTAAAGAGTTGCTCCTCAAACATGGGCGCATCGGGGAACGCAGCGGTGCGCACCAGCTGGGCGCACAGGTAGGTCACGAGTGACAGAATCAGGCCCATGCCCGTGCTCTGGAAGAAGAACCCCAGATACGGCTTGGGCTCGTCGTCGCGACCGTCATACTCCAAGAAGTAGTTCTTGACGAACGACACCATGCGCGAGGCCGCCAGCAGCACGAGCGGCATGGCGCACATGGGGAACACCACCAGATGCGCGGATCCGAGCGCCGTCCCCAGCACGGTCGCCATGATGCACGACGCGATGCCCCATACAACAACCCAGTACTGGCGATGCACGAACCAGCTGAGCACGTTCGTCGAGTCATCCGACGCGCTATCGCCCGAGCCGACACCGGCGATCTGCAGGTCTTCCTGATGCTCCTCGGCGATAACGTCCATGGCGTCGTCGAAGGTCACGATACCCAGGATATGACGGTTCTCGTCGCAGACAGGGATGGCAACCAGGTCGTACTTGGTCATCTCGTCCGTCACGTCTTCCTGGTCCTCGTCGGGCGACACATAGACCAGGTCGCGATAGGCCAGCTGACCCAGCGTGGCGTCGCGGTCGGCTACGATTAGCGTGCGCAGCGAAAGCACGCCGGTCAGCATACCGCTCGGATCCTCGGTATAGACGTAGTAGACGCTCTCGAAGTCCTCGTCGAGCTCGCGAATCGCCTCGATGGCGTCACCGACCGTTGCCGTGGCGGGCAGGGAGACAAACTCCGAGGTCATGATGCGGCCGGCGGTGTTGTCCTCGTAGCCCAGCAGATTACGAATCGCCTTCTCCTCCTTGACGCCCATCAGGCGCAGGAGCTTCTCGGCCTTCTCATAATCGAGTTCGTCGATCAGGTCGGCAGCGTCGTCCGGGTCCATCATGGCCAGCATCGACGATGCGTCGGTATCGGACAGGCCCTCGAGCATCTCGGTCATAAGCTCGTCGTCATCGAACTCCGAGATGGCCTCGGCGGCCTGTGCCGTATCGAGCTGCGCGAACACCTGCGCGCGCAGGCGCGGGTCGAGCTGCTCGATAATGTCGGCAATGTCGGCAGGATGCAGCTCGCCAAGCGTCTTGTGCGACACCGAGAGTTGAATGTTCTTGGTCGAGCGGTCGAGCAGGTCCATGTAGGACCAGGCGATAATGTCCTCGCTGAGCGGCTTGCCCAGGTGCTTCATAAAGCCCTCGACGATATGCTCGAGTGCAGGGCTGATGGCGCGCAGCAGACCGCGGGCGCCGACCTCGGCACCCAGCAGGCGCAGCTGATTTTCGCCCGACATGGAAAACTTGATGTCGTTGACGCGCACGACCTTCATGCCCTGCGTGTCGACGATCTGCTTATTGAGAACATCGCGCGCCAGCAGGAGCTCGGTCGGCTGCAGGTACGAGAAGCGAATATTGGTGGCAGACGTATTGAGATACACGCCCGTCTCGTCGATGCGGTCGACCCATTTGCGCCAGCTGATCATGAACGGCGTCTTGCCGGGACCGCGGAACGCGAGCGACGTCACGTGCGGAAAAACTTCGCCGGTTGCAATGCCAAAATCGTTGACCACGCCGAGCTTTTCGCCGTCGACGTCCAAGACTGGCAATTTGAGCATCTCACTCAGATAATTCAATGGTGCTCCCCATCATTATTCCTCCGGACGCGGCCGCGCGTGCGGCGTCCGGGGGCTTCTGGATATGTATACGCATGCGCGGGCGGCACGCCGCTCGACGCTTACACCCCGTGCATGCGCAAAAAGCACCTGCATGGGGTCATCGACTGTATGGTCGAGGTTTGGATTTCACCTGTAACCTTTCTCTTGACCCTCATTAACCGCAGTAACTATAGCATCAGCATCGCCCTGCGGCATCGATTTTATGCGCTGCACATTGCAGGCATACCAAACGCTGACGTATCCGTGACATAGCCATTGGGTGTTCCTATAGTTTTGTCAACCGTCGGGGCTACTCCCGGTAGGGCACCCGGTCGCGCATCACGGCGTATATCGCCCTGAGCCGCTTTCTCGCGACGGCCTTGAGCGCCCGCCCGTGGCCCATGCCCCGCGTCCTGCAGGCCCGGTAGTACTCGCCGTAGCGCCCCGAGGACCGGCACTTTCCTATCAGCCGTCGGGGGCGGCGCGTCCCGCGCCGGCAGCACCCAACGGGCCCTCTCGGGGGCAGGGACGTTCGGCCGTGCGCGGGCGCCCGGTCGGCGGCCCGTTCTGGGCGCGCCTCAATCGTAGCCCGAGACGGGCCCGGGCTGACAATTTCGACTGTAATGGACGTT